>JAZKAV010000009.1:0-199206 GCA_040388965.1 Pseudomonadota bacterium
CACCTTACGAGACAAATCAGCGGCGGCTTGCTCCGCGTAGCGGCTTCGTCCAACCCCTCCATCGAGCGGACACGCTTCGGCGCGCTTCGCGCGCCTACGCGTGCCGCACATGTCGACCGTTAGGCCTCGGAGTCGGAGCCGTTCGCGGGCTCCCCGCCCGATAACACAAGACAGCGCCGCCGTGCCAGGCGCTCGCTCCCGTACACTTGCGCATGACCCAGGTGACCATCGCCCACCTTCGCCATCTGATCCGTACGCTCAGCTACGTTGTTTCCACCCACGCCGCAGACGAACTTGAAGATGACAACCTCTCCATCCTCGATCTTGAAAACATCGTCCTTAGCGGGCAAATCGTCGAGCGTCAGCGAGACCGCACGACCCGCGAAGCCAAGTACGTCATCCAAGGCGCCACGCTCGCGGGCGATGCCGGCGAAGTCGTTGCCAAAGTCGGTCACAGTGGCAAGCTCGTCGTCATCACTATCTACATCAGCTGAGAGCGCATGCGCCCACTGCGGCGGCACCAAGGTTCACCTAAAGTACGTCACGCGAAGCTTCGGCAAGGGCCCGGATCTCTTGGTCATCGAAGGCATCCCCATGTGGTCGTGTCCCAGCTGTGGTGAGTCGTACTTCACTGCGCAAACGATGCACGAGTTGGAGCGAATCAAAGCCCTCCGAAAGTCTGTCGCCAAGCCAAGGAACGTTGCAGTCGCATCCTTCGCTGAGGCCGAGGCCTCTTAAGAAACTCCTTTCAAGCGATTGATCTGCAATGGGTTTTTCAGGCCGGTTGTGCGATGGGGACCATCTGCATGCCGAGCACGGGCGGCGCGCTGGGACAGGGCACGCAGCACGCGTTCGCGGTAGCGCTCCTCGTAGTAGTCCTGACCCTGGTCGGTGTACTCCTGGCCCTTGGTCAGCATCGTGTAGATCAGGCGCGCCAGCTTGTGGGCCGCGGCGGTGACGGCCTTGGGCTTGTCCATGCGTGAGCACATCCTGCGGAAGTACGCGCCCAGGGCCGACTTGCTGCTGCGCAGCGCCGCGGCGGCCAGGCGCAGTGCCTGCGCGGCCCGGTTGACGACTCGCTTGGTCTTGCCGCTCATCACCTTGCCGCCGGTGATCTTGGTGCCTGGACCGTTCTCGGATGCCGGCTTTCCGTACAAATTCGGAGCCCACCGGGTCTTTCCGGGCAAGTTCAAGTTCTCCGTCGTGTACGTGGACCGCGAAGACGAGGTTGTCGTCTTGGCTGTCGTGCCTTTCCGGAGAAGGCCCGGCTGCTGGCGGCAGCGCCTCGGTGCCGCCCCTTGCTCGAGCGGAGCACCAACGGCAGATCTCGCGAGTGCCGATCTCCGTGTATCAGGCATCGCTCGAATCCCGCCAGAGCGTGTGAGATTGCGGCCTCAGGCTGCGACGCGGTAGTCCAGCGGCCAGAACCGCGACAGCCGTTCCAGCACGTGAACATCGGCACCCGGCGCGTCGTAACGCCAGACCGCCGCGCCATGATGAAACTTGCCCAGCCGGTCGGGGCGGATGTTGACCCTGCGCACCGCCAACTCGCGGGCCGCCATCGCGGCGGCCTCTGCGCCGACCCCCGGATCGTCGCCGAAAAACAGCCAGTGGCGGCAGAACTGTTGCTGCAACTGCTGCAGTTCGTGGGCTATCGGTTCGGAAATGGCGGGCGGTTGCAGCCGCGGGGCATCGCCGCTCGGGGTGGCCTCCACCCAGGGTCCGTAGACGTCGTCCTGCAGCGTGTGCAGGAACTGCGGACGGCCGGCCTCGTAGTAGCCCTGCAGCACGAAGTAGGCCGCGACCGGCTCACCGTCCCGATCCCCGATGAACCAGCCCAGGATGTCCTTCTCGTGCTCGAGCCAGAGCATCGCGTAGAGCACGCCGACACCGCGGGGCGAGTAACCAAGATGTGCATGCGCTTGAGCCATGGGACCCTCCACATTCGGATGAATGTGCCCATCCTGCGGCCATCGCGGCGGGACGGGATGATCGAAGTCAAGAAGGGGGCGGAACGACCGGCCGGAACCTACCTGCTGGAATCCGGTTACGAACCCGGCTGCCGTCCGCGGCCGACAGTACCCGGCCAGGAGCGGACATCGAACTTAAGCCCGTCGCGGAGGTCGATCGGAACGTCCTGAGCGGACCCGGCGCGCGTCAAGGCAGTTGTCGCCTCATTCATGCAGCCAGCGGCTGCCCATCGTCTGCTGTCGAGTGCGCCACGGCGCCCAGTTCCAAATCGCTCAGCCATCACTGGAGCGAACACAAGAATTGGGAAGGTTGAAGTCCTTCCAAGCGGGGCGCCGGGCAATCCTCGCACCGTCGCCGCTGCTCGGCATCAGGAGCCAGCAATCGGACCGTCAGGGCCGGCATGGGACGGCCAGGAGCGACTTGCCAACCCGGTAACAAGGACCGAACGCCCTTCAACTTCCGGCCATCGAATTTCAGATCTGCACCCGTGTCCCAAGCTCCACGACTGCGTTGTCGGGCAGCCTGAAGTATTCGACCACGCTTCCCGCGTTGCGGCTCATCGCTGCAAACAGCTTTTCCCGCCACTGCGCCATGCCGGCCCCAGTTGTCGGCACGATGGTCTCGCGGCTCAGAAAGTAGCTGGTCTCGAACAGCGGGATTGCCAGACCCTGCGCCTCGCAAAGCCTGAGCGCCTTCGGCACGTCCGGCGTGTCCATGAAGCCGAAGTTGAGGCTCACGCGCCAGAAGCCGTGCCCCAGCGCCTCGACCCGCGCGCGTTCGTCGACGCCCACCCACGGCACCTCGCCGAAACGAACCGTGAGCACCACGTTGCGCTCGTGCAGGACCTGGTTGTGCTTCAGGTTGTGCAGCAGGGCCTGGGGCACCGTCGTCGGATCGGCCACCGCATAGACCGCGACGCGGGATGCGCGGGCGATCTCCTGCGGCCCCAGGCTCTCGATGAACGGCTCCAGGTCCACGCCCTCCTGGCGGATGGCGTTCAGCGCCAGCTCGCGGCCACGGAACCAGGTGCTCATCACGACGAACAGGAGCAGGCCCATCGCCAAGGGGAACCAGCCGCCGTCGAGGAACTTGATCGCGCAGCCGGCCACCAGCAACGCGTCGAAGGCAAGGAAGAACGCCGTCGCGCCGGCGGCCACGGCGCCCGACATCCCCCAGCCGGCGCGCACGACGAAGTAGGTCAGCACGGTCGTGATCATCATCGTCAGCGTCACGGCGATGCCATACGCCCCCGCCAGCGCCGACGAACTGCCGAAGTGGAGCACCGCCGCCACGACGCCGGCCAGCAAGGCCCAATTGACCGCAGGCAGATAGATCTGACCGGCCGCATGCGCCGAGGTGTGGGTGACGGTCATGCGCGGCAGGAAGCCGAGCTGGATCGCCTGGCGCGTCATCGAATACGCACCCGAGATCACCGCCTGCGACGCGATGATGGCCGCCATCGTGGCCAGCACCACGGCCGGCCAGATCAGTGCCGGCGGGAACATCCGGTAGAACGGGTTCTCGATCGCGCCCGGGTCGGCCATCAGCAGCGCGCCCTGGCCCATGTAGTTCAGGGCCAGCGACGGCAGCACGAGCCCCGTCCAGGCGATCTGGATCGGGCGCCGCCCGAAATGTCCCATGTCGGCGTACAGCGCCTCGGCCCCCGTCAACGCCAGCACGATCGCGCCGACGGCGGCGAAGACATGCCAGCCGCGGGCGGCCAGGAATCGCAGTGCCTCCAGCGGGTTCAGCGCCGCGAGGATGGCGGGCTGCCCGGCAATGTGCACCGCCCCGGTGACGGCCAGCGTCACGAACCACAGCGTGATGATCGGGCCGAACACCCGCCCGACCGCGGCAGTGCCCAGGCGCTGAACCACGAACAACCCCAGCAACACCGCCAGCGACACCGGCACGACATAGGTCTCCAGCGTGGGTGTGGCGACCTCCAGACCTTCCATCGCGCCGAGCACGGAGATCGCCGGCGTGATCACGCTGTCGCCATAGAACAGTGTGGCGCCGAAGACGCCGAGCAGCAGCAGTGCTCGCCTGAGCGCCGGCTTGCCGGCGACCGCGTGCGTGGCCAGCGCCGTCAGCGCCAGACCGCCGCCCTCGCCGCGGTTGTCGGCGCGCAGGATCAGGATCACGTACTTGAGCGTCACGACGAGCATCAAGGCCCAGAAGATGCAGGACACCGCGCCGACGAGGTGGACCGGGTCCAGCGGTACGCCGGTCGCCGGGGCGAACACTTCCTTGACGGTGTACAGCGGGCTGGTGCCGATGTCGCCGTAGACGACGCCGATCGCGCCGAGGGTCAGGCCTGCCCATCCGTTCCGATGGGTGCCGGCGGCGGAGGCCGGCAATGGCTCGGTCGGCGCCGGGGCGGCGGGAAGTGGGCTCGTCATGCGCAATGCCTGGCAGTGGCTGGAGCCGCGAGCGTGCCCGCGGACGCATCAGGAACGCATAAGCGTCCGCGTGCCGCTACTCGTCGGACTCCACCAGGCGGTAGCCGACGCCGGGCTCGGTCAACAGCAGCGCCGGCTCGGCCGGGTCGGCCTCGAGCTTGGCGCGCAGCTGGCCCATGTACAGCCGCAGGTAGTGCGTGTGTTCCACGAACTCGGCGCCCCAGACATCGGCCAGCAGATGGCGGTGGGTCACCACCTGCCCGGCGCTGCGCACCAGCCGGGCGAGCAGCTTGAACTCGGTGGGCGTCAGGTGGATCGGCTGGCCGTTGCGGCGCACCCGCCGACCGGCCAGGTCGACGCTCAGCCCCGAATGCCGGTAGTGCGTCAGCGCCGCCTGCACCGTGGTGCCGCGGTGGCGCAGCGCCACACGCATCCGGGCCAGCAGCTCGCCGATGCCGAACGGCTTGACGAGGTAGTCGTCGGCCCCGGCATCGAGCAGGCGGATCTTCTGGCCCTCGGCCTGGCGCGCCGAGATCACGAGCACCGGAATCGAGTGTTTGCGCCGCAGCGCGGCGAGCAGGGCTTCGCCGTCCCCGTCCGGCAGGCCGAGGTCGAGAACGACCAGGTCGATGCCGGGATCGTCCGCCCCAGCGGCGGGCCGGGCGGCATGCCTGAGCAGTGCCAGCCCTTCCGACAGGCTCGCCGCCGTGAGCACCTCGTTCCCTTCGACGGTCAGCGCCTCGCACAGCGTCTGGCGCAGTTCGCGATCGTCCTCGACCAGCAGCACGCGCAGGGTCACGCCGCGGGCTCCTCTGCGCCCGGCTGCTCCGGCGCCTGCCGCACCGGCAGGACGCACTCGAAGCTGCAGCCGCCGTGGCCGCGCGGCCGCAGCCGCAACTCGCCGCCGTGGGCGCGTGCGATGGCGCGGCAGACGGCGAGGCCGACACCCGCCCCCGGTCGCGCGGCGACGGGGTCGGCCGATGCCGATGCGCCTCCCGCCATCGATTCGGCGCCACGATGGAACACCTCGAAGACGCGCTCGCGCCAGACCGGGGCGATCCCGGGGCCGCGGTCGAGGACCGCCAGCACCACGTGCGCGTCCTGCCGCCGGACCAGGATCTCGACCGGCGCCTCCGCGGGGCTGTACTTCAGCGCGTTGTCGACCAGGTTGTCGAGGAGCTGCGACATCAGCATCGCGTCGCACCACAGCAGCGGCAGGTCGGCTTCCAGCCGCGCCCGCACGCGGCGCGTCGGATCGCGCCGGCGCGCGTGGCGCAACGCCGTGCCGACGATCTCCTCGGCCGATTCCCAGTCGCAGCGCAGCGACACCCCCGGCGCGTCGAGCCGCGCGAGCTGCAGCGTGTTGTCGGTCAGCCGGCCGAGCTGGGCGACCTCGTCGACGATGCTGTGCGCCAGGCGCTTGCGCTGCTCGGCGGAAAGGCGGTCGGCCTGTTCCTCCAGCGACGAGGCAGCGCCCATGATCGTGGCCAGCGGGGTTCGGTAGTCGTGCGAGATCGCTGCGAGCAGCGCGTTGCGAACCTCCTGGACCTGCGCCTGTTCGCGGGTGCGCTGCTCCTCCCTGCCGGCCATGACACGCTGCAGCGCCAGACCCAGCTGGTCGCACAAGGCCTGCGCGTGATCCCGCAGATGGAGGTCGGCTCGTTCGATGCCGTGTCCGCGGAACACTGCGGCACCGAGGCTGGCACCGCGCCCGCGCAGCGGCAGATACCAGTCCGACAGTTCCTCGTAGCGCCCCGTGCCCGGCCCGAGCGGCTGCCCCTGGCGCAGGCAGTGCCACAGCCCCGCGACCTGATCGGCATCGGCCTCGCCGACCCGAAGCGTGGCGTCGTCGTCGTTGCCCGGCGGCGCGCGATCCTTCAGCGCCAGGACCGCCACCGGGCCGCCGGAGATGTCGGTGAGCGCAGCATGCAAGGCACCCACCTCGGCCAAAGGATCGATGGCATCGCGCAGTGTGTCTCCCCAGCTGCGCAACTGCCCGGCCTGCAGCGCGTTCCGCTCGGCCAGCCGGGCGTGCCTTCGCTGTGCAGCCATCAGGGCGGCGATGATCGAATTCACGACGAGCATCGCGCCCAGCAGCAGCGCATGCTGGCGCAGGTCGATGGAGAAGGTGCCGCGCGGCGGAACGAAGGTCCAGTTGAAGGCCATCACGGCCACCGTGTTCGACAACACGGACACCGAGACCGGCAGCCACAGCGCCGCGACCGCCGAACTGAGCACCAGCAGCATGGCCAGGTTGGCGAGATCGACCCGGCCATCCATCAGCATCAAACCGGCCCAGCCAGCGGCCCAGGCCACGACCGCGGGCCAGCAGCCGGCGAGGCTCGTGCGTCGATTCCGTACGGAGGGAGCATTGCTCATGCCGTTCACGGTAGCAGCTTGGACATCAGCAAGACATAAGCATTCCTCGGGGTGACGCCGCGTGACGTCTGCTTCAGGGTGACCGATGCCAGATGCGGTCGTTCGTGATCGTCTCCGCGACCACGAGGATGTCGGGCGGGACGCTGGCCAAGGGCGTGCGTACGGACGCGGCCGCTCAGCCTCTCACTCGTCGAACAGCGGGCGCACCTCGTCGACGAAGTCGGCCAGGATGTGCTTGTGGGTGTCGAACTGCGCGCTGGTCGGCACGATCGCCACGCGGCTGGCGCCGTGCGACTCGGCCATCGCCCTGAACTGCGCGGCCACCTCGGCATGGCTGCCGACCAGCGACTCGTCGATCAGGGCCGGCACGTCGAGCGCGATCGAGCGCTCGCGGTCGGCGCCCCAGCCTGCGGTGCGCGCCCGCGCCGCAAAGGCCTCGAAGTACGGGCGCGCGATCGCCAGCGCGTCGTCGCGCGTCGCCGCGGTGCAGGCGAAGCGCGCCAGCACCAGTTTCAACTTCAGTAGCCGAGCTCGAACCACACCGGCTGCCGGCGCCGCAGCGCCTGCAGCAGATCCATGGTCTGCGGCACCAGGCCGTTGACGGCGTACCAGGTCTCTTCGCGGCGCGGCTGGATGCCGTTGCGCAGCTTGTCGTGCAGCGCGGCCCAGCCGACCCAGTCGACCTGCATCAGGCGCCGGTGCAGCGCCGGGGTGACGTTGCCCAGCGTGTGCGCCATGATCAGCAGCTGCGCCTCGACCGCGCGCAGCGTGAGCGCGCTGGCGAAGAGTTCGTCCTCGCCCTGCATCTCCTTCGTCAGCAGGCCGACGGAGCGGCCGGTCTCCATCACGATGTCGTAGAGCGAGCGGTGGTACATCAGTCCGCCCCGATCGGAGTGGCCGCCGAGCCCTCGCCGGGACGCCCCAAGCAGGCGGAACTCCCCTCGGGGGGCGACGCCGCAGGCGTCTTGGGGCCGACATCCTCCAGCGCCCGGAACATCGCGCAGCGCGCGAACACGCCGAGCGTCGGCGGCAGCGCCTTGTGGCTGCAGAACTTGGCGACGAGCTTGGCCAGGCCCTTGATGTCGCGCCCGCTGGCCTGCGGGTAGCTCGCGGCCAGCGTCGCGATCAGCGCGTCGTCGAGCACCAGCCCGAACTGCGCGGCCATCACGCGCCAGATGCGCTCGCGCGCCGCCTGGTCGGGAGCGGTGTAGCGGATCAGCGCGATGCAGCGCGAGACGATGGCCTCGTCGATGTCGCCGATGCGGTTGGTGGTGAGGAACAGCAGGCCGTCGAAGTATTCGAGCACGCGCAGGAACACGCCGACGACCGCATTCGCGGCGATGTCGTCGCTGCGCTTGCGGATGTAGACATCGGCCTCGTCGATCAGCATCACCGCGCCCCAGCGCTGCGCGCGCGTCAGCGCTTCCTTCAGCGCGACTTCCATCGCGCCCACGCTCAAGCCCAGCTGGCCGGAATGGACGCGATAGAGCGGCCGGCCCGTGACCTCGGCGTAGACCTCGGCGGTGAGCGTCTTGCCCACGCCGGGCGGGCCGGCGCACAGCACGGTCGTGCCGCCGCCCTTGCCGGCGACGACGTCGTCCTGCAGCACGTCCATTTCGGCGGTGAGGATGTCTATCAGCTCGGTCTGCTCGGGTGGCAGCACCAGCTTGTGCCTGATCTCGGGCTGGTAGACATACGGCGCGATGTCGTCCACGTGCACCCACAGGTGCTGGTGCAGTCCGAGGTGGAACAGGAACAGATAGGCCTGCACCGGCAGCCGCGTGAACAGGTGGTCGGGCAGGCTCGCGGCCAGTGCCTTGACCTCCTCTTCGCAGTCGTAGTCGCTGCTCTTGGCGGCGCGCCGCAGGTAGGGCGCGAGGATGTCGCCGGGCGACTCGAGCCCGGTGCCGCGCGGCGGCAGGATGCCTTCGTCGTTGACCAGCCGCGCGGCTCCGCCGCCAGCGCTGAGGATCACCTGGTCCTTGCGCGACCAGTCGGTGTCGCGGTGGGTGGCGCTCGGGTCTTCGGCGAGGAAGGCCGTGCCCTGGCCGGCAAACTGGCCGCCGTAGCGCCCGCGCCAGTCGAAGTAGCGCGCGGCCGAGGCGTCGTAGGCGGCCAGCAACTCCGGCGTCTCCTTCAGGAAGCCCTTTGCTGCGAGCAGTTCGGCCACGGACCGGCCCTGCAGGTCGGCCTCGGTGAAGCGAACCGATTGCGAGATCAGCACGCCGCGCGCGTTCGCTTTCAGCTCCAGCATCACCTTGCCGAGTTCCTCGCTCGACCCGACCACGAAGTCGATGCGCGTGGGCACCCAGGCCAGCGGCTTGCCCGCGACGTTGGCCGCGAACAGCCAGCCGCGTGCGCTGTCCCGCGCGAGGTAGCGCACGAGCGCCGGCAGCACCGCCTCGAGCGCATCGCCGGGGCCGAAGCGCGGCGACGCGCTGCGCAAGGCGGCCACCAGGCCGCGCAGCTGGGCGGCGCGGCCGGCCAGCGCGGCGCCGGCATCTTCGTAGAGCCGGGCCAGGAACTCGAGCGCCTCGATCGGCAGCGTGTGCGAGCGCAGTTCGATGCGGTGACCGAAACGGAGCTGCTCCTGCAGGCCGTCGCCGAGCGCGGGGAACCGCCCGGCCAGGGCCAGCACGTGGGGGCGGTCGAGCTGCAGCTTCATCGCGGCGCCTTCAGGACGAGCAGGACACTTCGAGCGGCGCGGCGTCCGCGGCGGCCGGCTGCGCGTCGCGCGCGTCGCCGGCTGCGTCGTCGAAGGGCCGCTGCAGCACGCGCATCAGGCGCCGCAACTCGCCGGGATTGCCTTGTTCGGCAGCGCCGATCGCGGCCTGGGCGAGGTGGTTGCGCAGCACGAACTTCGGGTTGACGCGGCGCATGCGCTCGCGCCGCTCGGCCTGGCCCACGCCCTCGGCGGCAGCGCGCAGTTGCCACTCGCCCCACCAGGCATCGAAGGCCGGGGCGGCGCCGAAGCGAACGCGCATCGCGTCGAGATCCAGCTCGCCGAGCGCGCGGAAGGTCTGCGTGAAGTCGCAGCGCTGTTGCTGCATCAGCGTGAGCAGGCGGTTGACCAGCGCGCCGTCGCCCCTTCGCACCTCGTGCAGGCCGAGCTTGGCGCACCAGCGCTGCATCACCGCGGCGTTGTAGGCCGGCTCGAACGCGGCGTGGATCGCCCGGGCGCGTTCGGCCGCCGCGTCGGCGTCGTCGTGCAGCAGGCCCGCGCAGGCGTCGAGCAGCCGCGCGCAGTTCCATTGCGCGATGCCGGGCTGGGCGCGGTAGGCATAGCGGCCCTCGGTGTCCGAGTGGTTGCAGACATGGTGGGCGCGAAACCGCTCCATGAACCCGAAGGGCCCGTAGTCCAGCGTCAGGCCGAGGATGGAACAGTTGTCGGTGTTCATCACGCCGTGGCAGAAACCCAGCGTCTGCCACATCGCGATCAGGCGGGCCTGGCGCTCGACCACCTCGGTCAGCCAGCGGGCGTGGCGCTCGTGCGTGTCGGCCCCTTGGGCCCCGTCGGCGAACTGCGGAAAGTGCTGGACGATCGCATGGTGGGCCAGCACCGCGAGGCGCTCGAACTGGCCCGTGTGGGCGTAATACTCGAAGTGCCCGAAGCGCAGGAAGCTCGGCGCGACGCGGCACACGACGGCCGCTGTTTCGCGCTGCTCGCGCTGCACCGGCAGCGTCGAGGCCACCAGCGACAGGGCCCGCGTGGTCGGCACGCCCAGCGCGTGCATCGCCTCGCTCGCCAGGTATTCGCGGATCGACGAACGCAGCACCGCGCGGCCGTCGGCGCCGCGCGCATACGGCGTCGGGCCGGCGCCCTTGAGCTGCAGCTGCATCGGACCGGCAGGCGTGTCGAGCTCGGCGATCAGCAGCGCACGGCCGTCGCCGAGCTGGCGCGTGTAGCGGCCGAACTGGTGGCCGGCATAGACCGTCGCGCGCGGCGCATACCCCGGCCAGGGCCGGTTGCCGGCCAGGAGCTCGGTGGTCTCGGCGCCGTGCCACGCAGGCGCTTCGATCCCCAGCCCGGCGGCCAGCGCATCGTTGCCGATCAGGCGCGCAGCGCCGGGCAGGTGCGCGGCCGGCGCCACCGTCGCGTAGGGCGGACCGAGCGCGCCCAGCGTCATCGGCGCGCTCACGGGTGAACCTTCGTGCCGCGCACGGCGCAGTTCGCGCCCGCGGGCAGCGCACGGCGTGAGCGCAGGGCTTTCATCCCGGGGCCGGCAGGCGCTCGTTGGCGGCCTGTGGCGGGCGCAGGGCGGCGAGGCTGTCGGCCAGCAACTGCTGGCGCAGCCGGCCTGCCGCGGCGAGCGCGCCTTCGAGGTAGCCGGCGCCCTGGCGCGCGGTCTCGGAGCCGCCGAAGAACAGGCGGCCCTGCCAGTGCCCCTCGGCCAGCAGCGGGTCGCCGTGGGGCGTGTGGCCGGTGACAGGCAGGCCCTCTTCGGCGATGTCGGCCGGGCTGCAGGTCTGCGGCTCGGTCGCCCAGTCCTGCCAGAACCACTCCGGCCGCAGGGCCGGGTCGTCGGCCCCGGGGCCGAACAGCATCGCCATCTGGCTGCTCAGCAGCAGCTCGCGGCTGCGGCCGAAGCTGGCGCGCTGCGCGGCGCCCAATGCGCAGAACCCGGCGAGGGCGGCGCCCTGCTCCGGGCCGCTGGCATCGAAGACTTCGGCCAGCATCGCCTGGGCATGGCTGACCCAGGCGTTGCCGCTGTGGCCGGCCTCGCGCCAGAAGGCCCGCGAGTACGCCACGCCGGCCTTGGCGGCGGTGGCCATCCAGGTCGGCGTGGCGCGCAGCGCGGCCTGCAGGCCGGGCGCCAGCGCGGGGCTGAACTGCGCGCCGGCGTCGACCACGCGCGGCGGCATCGCGAACACCACGCGCCGCGCGTTGACCGAGTACCGGGTCGCACCGAAGCGCAGCCGCAGCTCGACGAAGTCGCCATGGTCGACGACGCCCTCGAGACCCTGCCCGGTGCGCAGCCGCGCGGTCGGCAGCGGCCGGGCCAGCGCGTCGATGACCGCGCCGATGCCGCCGGCCACGCGCCGCGCGCCGCCGTGCACCGCACCGGGCCGGGCCGGGACCGACGGGTCGTCGGCCGGCGCCAGCTGCCCGGTCAGCGCCACGGTCTGCGGCGCGCGGTTCGGGTCGGACAGGTGCAGCACGCGGCCGTCGTCGGGCTGCTCGAAACTGGCGAGCCCGAGGTCAGCGACGAGGCGCGCGATCGCGGGCTGGGTGGCGGGCCAGAACCAGGTGGCGCCCAGATCGACGGGCGTGCCGTCGCTCGCACGCGCCGTCAGCACGCGCCCGCCCAGGCGCTCGCGCGCCTCGAACAGGCGCCAGTCGCGCCCGCGCGCCTGCAGGCTGTGCGCGAGCGCGAGACCGCACAGGCCGCCGCCGACGATGGCCACGTCGAGCATGGCCGGTCCTTCAGCCCGACAGGGCTCCGAGCAGTTCGACCGTCACGGCCTCGGTGCCGAGCAGCGTGATCTGGCAGGCCAGGCGCGACTTGCTGCCGATGCCGACGATGGTGTCGAGCTTGGCGTTCTCGGCCGGCGTCATCTTCGAGATGCCCTTGCGGCCTTCGGTGACGAAGATGTGGCAGGCGCCGCACTTGGCTTCGCCGCCGCACTTGCTGACGAGCTTCTCGCCGGCGTCGAGGATCGCCTTCAGCAGCGAGCTGCCGGCGACGATGTCGGCGGTCTTGCCGGACGGCAGGATGGTGAGCGTGGACATGGGAATCTCCGTGGGTCTACAGGGTGGGGAAGGCAAGAAGCTGCAACTCGCAGCGCTCGGCGCGCGCCGCGGCGGCGCCGAGTTGTTCGGCCGCCTCGGCCAGCGGCAGCGCGATGCGGGTGATGCCCTGCTCGTCGAGAAAGCGCGCCTCCATGCGCGTCGGCTCGTCGGGCATCACGGCGTAGTGCGGGCCCTTCGAGCGCTTCATGATCTGGCGCGCGAAGGCCCGCGGCAGCTGGTCGTTGAAGCGGCAGCCGAGGAAGACGAAGCCCAGCCCGGCGCGGCGCTGCTGCACGAGTTCCGGGATCGGTGTCTGGATGTCGATCTCGGTCAGCACCTCGACGTAGTCGGTGTCCGAGACCAGGTAGTTGCCGGCCGGTGCATGTGCGCCCCAGGGCTTGTAGAGCACGGTGCTCGCCTCGACCGGGTCGGGACTCGGCGCGCCGCTGGCCGTGTACCAGCCGACCCAGGTGCCGAAGTGCTCGGACTGCGACAGGCCCTGCACCTCGGCCCAGTCGGCGGCGCCGGGCCGCCCCGACGCGCCGGCGACCGGGGGCACTGCGCTGCGCCCGGCCAGCGCGCCGCGCATCGTGTCGTCGTACCAGGTGTCGACGATCAGCGGCGCGGGCAAGGTGGCCAGCCAGCGGTGCAGCGGCGACGGTGCCGGCGTGGCGGCGAAGGCCTCGTTCATCGCCGTCACGAGCGTCTTGCGGTGCTTGAAGTTCTCGATGAACTGGGCGACGGCGGTCAGGCGGTTGCGGATCTTGCCGGGCACCGAGGTCTTCGCGTTCAGGAAGGTCGCGAGATCCAGCGGCGTGGCCGGCACCGGCACCGCGGGGCACAGGCCGAGCACGAGCGGGCCGAGGTAGGGTGCGAGCGTGCCGGCGTTCAGGCCGTCGATCAGCGCGTCCGGCAGGCCGGCGAGGGTTGCATGGGTCATGGCGGGCTTTCTTCAGTAGATCGCGGCACCGGCGCCGACGTTGACCGAGCTGTCCTTCATCGTCGTGACGATGAACTTCACGTGGTCGGCTTCGAGGTGGGCGTGGAACGGCAGGGCCACCGCGCGGTCGGCGATGCGTTCGACGAGCGGAAACTGGCCGCGCTGCCAGCCCTGCCGGATGTAATGGAACTGCTGGTGCAGCGGCTGGCAGTACAGGACGGCCTCGATGTACTGCGCCGCCATGTCCTCGATGATCTGCTCGCAGGTGCTGACCGAGAAGCGCTTGCCCAGGTGCACGGTGTACAGCATCCAGTGGACCGACTCGACATCGGGCGCCACATAGGGCGGCTTGATGCCCTCGAAGGTCTGCATCTGCTCGTGGTACCAGGCTTCGACGCGCTTGCGCCGGGCCAGGATGTCGTCGATGCGCGCGAGCTGGCCCGCGCCGAGCGCGGCGGTGATCTCGCTGATCGAGGCCTGCAGCGGAACGCGCGAGCCGACGGACACCGAACGCCGGTCGCGGATCGAACGCGAGCGCAGGTAGCGCAGCTCCATCGCGAGTTCGGCGTCGTCGGTGACGACCATGCCGCCCTCGCCGCAGCACAGCGCCGAAGGCTGCGAGAAGTCGAACACCGCGAGGTCGCCGAAGCTGCCGACCATGCGGCCCTGATAGCGCGAGGCAATGGCCTCGGTCGAGTCCTCGATCAGTACCACGCCGCGCTCGTCGGCGAGCGCGCGGAAGGCCGCCCATGCCGCCGGGTGGCCGTTGACGTTGCCGACCAGGATGGCCTTGGTGGCCGGTGTGATCTGCGCCGCGGCGCGCACCGGATCGAGGCAGCCCGACCAGTAGTTGATGTCGGCGAAGACCACGCGCGCGCCGGTCAGGCTCACCGCGTGCGCCACCTGGTGCCAGCCGTAGGGCGAGGCGACGACCTCGTCGCCCGGACCCAGGCCCAGCGCACGCAGCGCGAGCCAGGCGCCCAGCGTGCCGCTGGCGACGGCCACCGCATGGCGGCGCCCCAGCCACTGCGCAAAGCTCTTCTCGAAGTGCTGCACCATCGTGCCGGCCGACAGGCCGGGTTCGGCCAGCGCGGCCTGCACGAGCCCGGCCTCGACCTCGCCGAGGTCGGGGTCGGAGAGCAGCAGCCAGTCGTCGGGCAGGTCGAGATCGGGCGCCTCGGCGGGCGCTTCGTCCAGCAGCGGCAAGGCAGCCATCGCTCAGGCCCGCCCGCTGAGGAAGAAGCCGGCCGCCTGCGCCGGGTCGCTCGTCACCTGCCAGCAGTGGCCGTCGCTGGCGCCGTAGTAGAGCGCGCGCGTCGGGCCGGCCGCGGCGGGCTTCTCGTCGCGCATCTCGAAGGCATCGACGACGACGATGCGCAGCAGCGCATAGCGCTCGCGCAAGGCCCGGGCCGCCTCGCGCACGGTCGCGGCGGCTTCGGCCAGGGCCAGGGCTTCGGTGACGACATCGGCATCCATGGTGACTGGCCTTGCTCAGTCAGCGTCGCCGGACAGGCGCCGGGCTTCGACGGTGATCGGCAGGCTCGTGCCGAGCGCCATCTCGGGCAGCGACAGCACCCAGCCATTGGCCAGCGTCACGTTGCCGCCCCACAGATCGGGCCGGTCCTGCGCGACGATGGGCTCTTCCAGGTCCTTCTTCGGCACGTAGGCGGAGAGCACCCCGGCGGCGCTTTTGCGGATCATCACTTTCATGGTCGGGTTCTCTCGGTGGATCGATCGGTCAACGGGGAACAGGGGCTGAACCTCTCAGACGGCGAGCGGCTCGGCCGGTTCGAGCGCGGACGCCAGCAGCGGGCCGATGGCCTGCACGGCCGCCGCGATGGCGCGGTCGATGTCGTCGGCGCTGGTATCGCGGCCCAGCGACAGCCGCACGCTGGCCTTGGCGTGCAGGGCGCTCTCGCCCATCGCCAGCAGCACGTGCGAGGGCTGGGTGCCGCTGGCGGTGCAGGCAGCGCCCGACGAGGCGACGATGCCGGCGCGCTCGAGCCTGCCCAGCACCTGCTCGGCATCGAGCGTGCCGAAGCGCAGGCAACTGGTGTTGGGCAGGCGCCGGGCCCGCTCGCCATAGAGATGCACGCCGGCCAGCGCCGAGCGCAGGCCGGTCTCCAGGCGGGCCTGCAGCGCGCGCATGCGGGCCACGTCGGCCTCCAGCGTGCGCCCGGCGCGCTCGGCCGCCGCGGCAAAGCCGAGGATGCCGGGCAGGTTCTCGGTGCCGCCGCGGCGCTGGCGCTCCTGCCTGCCGCTGAACAGCGCGGGCCAGGCCAGCCCCTTGCGCACAATCAAGGCGCCGATGCCCTTCGGGCCGTGCAGCTTGTGCGCCGAGACCGACCACAGATCGGCGCCGCTGGCGTCGAAGCGCGCGGCCGTCTTGCCGACCAGCTGGGTCGCGTCGACATGCAGCAGGCTGCCGGCCGCATGCGCCAGCGCGGCCAGCGCGGCGACCGGCATCAGCACGCCGGTCTCGTTGTTGGCGCCCATCACGCTGACCAGCGCCACGTCGTCGCGGATCAGGGCGCGCGCGGCATCCAGATCGAGCGCGCCGTTGGCGTCCACCGGGATCAGATCGACCGGCTGGCCCTGCGCCTTCAGCCGTGCGGCGAGCGCCAGCAGCGCCGGGTGTTCGACCGCGCTCAGCACCAGGCGTCGGCGACTGCCGTCGCGCCCGGGCGCGCCCAGCAGCGCCATGTGGTTGGCCTCGGTCGCGCCGCTGGTGAAGACCAGCTCCGCGCCCTGGCAGCCGAGGAACGCGGCGACGCGCGTGCGCGCGTCGGCCAGCGCGCGCCGCGCGGCCTGGCCCGGCGCATGGGTGGACGAGGGGTTGGCCCAGAGCGCGCGCAGGCCGTCGAGCATTTCGTCGATCACCTCGGCGCCGGGCCGGGTCGTCGCGTTGTGGTCGAGATAGACCGATTCGTTCATGACAGCCTCCGGGTGCGGCGCGCTCATTGCCAGAACTCCCGGTCCGGGTCGGCGCACAGGTGCGCGAGCGCGGCGGGCAGCGAGGCCTCGTGACGGCGCAGCTGCCAGCAGTCCTGCACGTGGTCGCGCGAAAAGAGCAGCCAGCCGGCGCCGTTGTGAGGAACCAGCCAGGCGATGTCGATCTCGCCGCCGGCCGGATCGATGTTGCGCGAGCAGTTCGGGCTCACGACCTTCCAGCCCAGGCCCTCGCGCTCGACGCGCGGGTGCACGTACTTGTAGCGCGCGCGCGCCTCGATGGCGTTCTCGATGCGGCGGGCATCCAGCGACAGCACGCGGTGGCCGAACGGCGCATGGTGCGGGGCGCGTGGCGCCTTCTGGGGAGTCACTGCGCCACCTCGCCGGCCGGGCCCGGCAGCGCGCCGACGGCGGCGCCTTCGGGCGCGAGCTCCTCCTCGAGGCAGCCGATCACCGCGACGCCGAAGTCCACCATGTACACCGGCACGTTGGCCTCGCCGTGATGGCCGATCTGGACGATCTCGCCCGGGCCACCGGCCACGACGAGCAGCTGGTCTTCGGCCGCCTCGGGATGGCTGCCGTCGTTGAACAGGTCGATGGCGGCGATCACGGGCTGGCCCCATGCGTACTTCGGCTGGCGCGGCTCGATCATGGGGAGGTCTCCGGTCCGGGCGCTAGCGCAGTTCCTGCAGCCGGCCGGCCTTGTCACCCAGCTGGGCCAGCACGTCCTCGGGCAGGTGGTCGAGCGTGCACAGCTCCTTGGCGCGCATGCCCACGCGGTGCCCCGAGTCCACGAACTCGACGGCGTAGATGTAGAACTGCTGCAGGAAGGTGCCGATCGAGGTGATGAAGCCGATCTCGCCCTTGTTCACCAGCACCTCGCCGATGTCCTTGCCGTTGTAGGTGCCGTCGTTGCGGATCACGGTGCGGCTGACGACGCGCTCGCCCATGCCGAAGCGCGGCGGCGAGGCCACCTCGATCGCGTCGTCGTCGCGGTTGATGTCAGCCATGCTCGGGCTCCATCGCGGGTTGCAACTCCAGCAGCCGCGCGCCGGCGCGCTCGCGGATGTCGGTCTCGGCATCGCGGGCGAAGCGCGCCAGTGCGGCGCCGCTGGCGCGGCCCGCGGCTTCCCAGCGCACCAGCAGGTCGGGATCGGCGACGAAGATGTCGAGCAGCGGCACCGGCAGGCGCTCGGCGACGATGCGGCGCACCTCGGATTCGGGGTCGCCGGCCAGGCGCCACAGCGCGGGCATCGTCACGCGGCGGGCCACCTCGCGGCGCACCATCAGGTCGGGGTCGGCGCTCAGCAGCGGCAGCAGGGCCTCGGGCAGCCGGCGCGCGACCGTGGCGCGGACGTGGTAGTCCTCGTCGTGCAGCATCGACGCCAGATGATCGACGGCCAGGCGCTGCGCCACGCGGATGCGCACCTCGCGGTGCGGATCGCTGCGCATGCGCAGCAGCTGGCGTTGCGGCAGCCGCAGCGCCAGCTGCAGGCGCACGGTTTCATCCGGATCGTCCATCAGCCCGGGCAGGCGAAACACGTCGGCGTGGCGCGCGGCGATGGCCCGCACCTCGAAGTACGGATGGCCCAGGTGCCGATCGGCCAGTTCGGGGTGGGTGCGGAAGAAGCGGTCGATGCGGCGCGCATAGGCGTCCTGCATGCACGCGCGGCCCGGCTCGCAGCCGCCCTGCTCACGCAGGCCGGCGTGTTCGCAGCGGGGGCAATCGAGCGCGCCGCCCTCCCAGTGGCGGGCGTCGATGTCGTTCCACTCGGCCGTCATGACCGCCCCGCGGCGACGCGGGCCCAGGCGGCCGCACCGAACACCGGCAGCGCCGGACCGTCGTCGCCGTCGCCGCCGTCTCCAGCGCGGTCACGGCGCTGGCGCACCGCCTCGAGCAGCGCAGCGCCGACCCGGTCGTCGGGGTCGAGCGCGCGCAGCTTCGCCAGCGCGTCGCGGGCTTCGCAGGGATCGTCGAGCCGCAGGCTCAGGTAGGCATAGCCCTTCAGCACCCACAGGTAAAAGCGCGTGGCCACGTCGTCATGGGCGCCGGGCAGTGGCTGTTCGGGCACCTCGCGCCACACCGGCGGCAGGCCCAGCGATCGTGCCCCGACCACCAGCGCCCGGCGCGCCACGGCGCGCGCCAGCCGCAGGCGATGGCCGTAGAAGTAGTAGCGGTAGAACGCGATCAGGACGGCCGGGTGCTCGGGGGCGAGCGCGCAGGCGCGCATCAACGCCGCCATCGCGCGCGGCGCGTCGGCACGCGCCGCGCCGGCCTCGTGCAGCGCATGCTCCACCGCGGGCGGCAGTCCCTGGCCGAGCACCGCGGCGTCGAAGTCGCTGGCAATGTCCATGGCGCATGCGCTCGCGTCGCGTCAACGGCCGGCAGCAGCCGGCATGCGCGTGATCGAGCTGATTGCCACCGTGGCCTGCGCCGGCGGCGCGGCCGACTCGCCCGAACTCGAGCAGCCGCAGGCGGCCGCGTTCGGGTTGATGAAGGTCAGGCCGCTCGTCGTGGGCGTGTCGGCGAAGTCGACGGTCACGCCGTCGAGCATCAGGCGGCTCTCGGCCGGCAGGTAGACCTTCACGCCGCCGACGAGCAGCTCGCTGTCGCCGGGGACCGGCGCCGGCTCGACCGTGAACTCGCTGTTGTAGCCGGAGCAGCCTCCGGCCGACACGGTCAGGCGAAAGCCGCCGCCCGGGTGTTCCGAGAACCGCACCATGCGGCGGATGAACTTCTCGGCAGCGGGGGTGACAGTGACATTGGGTTGCAGCATGGTGCTTGTCTCCTGGTAGCGGTTGTTGGCGCGGGCGTGGAATGGCGAGGCCTCGTGAGGAAACGCCCGGCCGCCCGAAGTTTCCTCATCCCCCTTGGGCGGGCGACGCATGCCGTCGGCCCGGGGCGTTCTCAGGCCGCCTTGATGCAGTTGTCGACCGGGCAGACGGCGACGCATTGCGGCGAGTCGAACTGGCCTTCGCACTCGGTGCACTTGGCCGGATCGATGATGAAGGTGCCGCCCTTTTCGCGAATCGCGACATTCGGGCACTCGGGCTCGCAGGCCGAGCAGCCGGTGCACATCGAGGCAATGATCTTGAGGGCCATGGTGGTCTCCTTGCGGCGTGGGCTGGGGAATGGGAAAAAGCGGGCGTCAGGCGGCCTGTTCGGCAGCGCCGGAATAGGCGCCCTGGCGGATCTGCGCATCGCCGCGCACCTGGTGCGTGATCGCGCCCGAAGCGATGCGCTCGCGGTAGCCGCCGAACCAGGACAGCGCCGCCTTCTCGATGAACTCGTGCGCGTATTCGTCGACCGGCTCGATGCCGGCAGCCTCGAGCTCGTCGCGCGGGCAGGCGCCGATCTTCGAGACCAGCACCGCGTGGCAGTCGTTGATCGCGTTGACGACCGAGGGCAGCGCCTCGTCTTCGCCGTAGCCGCCCTGGCAGTACAGGTCGACACGGCGGTGGCCGACGAACAGTGCCTGCACCTTGCTCACCTCGAAGATCTGGAACTCGGTGGCGTGCCCGAAGTGCTGGTTGACCTTGCCGTGGCCTTCGGTGGCGACGGCGATCAGCACCTTCATGTCGGGGTCGACGCCGTCGTCGACGTTCGCCGCCGCCAGCGCCGCGACCTTGGCGGCGTGCTGGGCCTGGCGCTCGGCCTCGACCCTGTCCTGGTAGGTCTTGCGCTTGTCGAGGTCGTAGACGACTTCCATCTCGTCGATCTTGTCGAGCGTGAACTCCTCGCTGCGGTCTTCGCCCAACAGACCCACCGCATCGGCGCGGCACTGCCTGCAATGCCGCATCAGGTTCGCGCCGCCCATGCAGGCGTCCTGCACCGCCTTGAGTTCCTGTGCCGACGGGCCGCGCTGGCCGGTCAGCCCGAACACGGTGCCGTGCTCGGGCTCGCTGATCAGCGGCATGATGTTGTGCAGGAAGGCACCGCGCTTCTTGACCTCGCGGTTCACCTCGATCAGGTGCTCGTCGTTGATGCCGGGGATCAGCACCGAGTTGATCTTGGTCAGCACACCGCGCTCGGTGAGCATCTCCAGGCCCTTCATCTGCTGCTCGTGCAGGATGGTCGCGGCCTCGATGCCGGTCACGCGCTTGTGGTTCCAGAAGATCCACGGGTAGATCTTCTCGCCCACCGCCGGGTCGACCATGTTGATCGTGATCGTGACGTGGTCGATGTTGTACTTGCAGATCTCGTCGGCCAGCTCGGGCAGCGCCAGGCCGTTGGTCGACAGGCACAGCTTGATGTCGGGCGCCTGCTCCTGCAGCATGCGGAAGGTGTCGAAGGTCTTCTTCGGGTTGGCCAGCGCGTCGCCCGGGCCGGCGATGCCCAGCACCGTCATCTGCGGGATCTCGCTCGCGACCGCGACGACCTTCTTCACCGCCTGCTCGGGCGTGAGCTTCTGGCTCACGACACCGGGGCGCGATTCATTCGAGCAGTCGTACTTGCGATTGCAGTAGTTGCACTGGATGTTGCACGCCGGCGCCACGGCCACGTGCATGCGCGCGTAGTGGTGGTGGGCTTCTTCCGAGTAGCACGGATGGTTCTTGACCTTGTTCCAGATCTCCGCGGGCATGTCGTCGGGGCCGGCGGACGTACCGCAACTCGCCTTGCCCTCGCCGCCCGTCGTGCCGCAGCCGCCGGCCGCGGCCTCGAGGATCTGGCTGACCGCCTGGCGCGATTTGCCGAGTTGGGAAGCGTCTACATAGGCAGTGTTGGGCGACATCGACAGACCTCGTGAAACAGGTGGGTGGATGGCCTCCCATTGCGAGACGCGTGCCAGCGCGAAACCCTTGCAAATCAGGCACTTGCGTTCGTCGCATCGCGTGGCCCTGCTGTTCGGATGCCGACAAACCCAACATGACCGGGCGCGCTGTAGACACGCGCTGCGAGGGAGGCGGCCGGGGCACGGCACTTGCTCGGCAAGCGCTCGTCCATCGTCCGAACCGTCGGGTCACAGGAGCTTCGAATGCAGATTGGTGTCGACACCCAGCGCGCCGTGGAAACCAAGCGCGCCTTCATCATCGACAGCGACGACATCAGCGCGATGGCGCTGCAGTTCATGCTCGCCGACGAACTCGAGGTGAACGTGGTCACGAGCAGCGCCGACGCGATCGCCCGCGCGCAAGGCACGGCGCTGGACGTGATCCTGCTCGGCGCCAGCGTGATCGACGCGGAGGGCGCACAGGTCGTGACCGCGCTGCTCGCGGCCTGGCCGGACGTTCCCGTCATCGCCTGTGGCCCGGCCGGCGATGCCGGCGTCGCGCAGGCGCTGGCGCTGGGCGCGCGATCGGCCATCGTGCGGCCGTTCAAGGTCGAGGCGGTGCGCCAGCGCGTCAACGCGCAGATCGGGCGCCGCGCGGTGCTGACGATTCCGGTGGTGCTCGGGTAGCGCCTGTCGGCGCTCGGCGTCCGGCGTTCAGCGCTTGCGCGCGAGTGTCAGCCCGTCGCCGATCGCCAGCAACGACAAGTCAACGCGCTGATCGCCGTGCAGCTTGGCATTGTATTGGCAGAGCGCGTCGTCGAGATGCAGCCAGCGGTTCGGCATCGGGCGGTGTCCTCGTGCGGGCGGGTCACCAGCGGTTGCGCAGCTCACGCAGCTTCACGAACACCGTCTTCGCGTCGGGGTGCTCGGGCAGCTCGGAAAAGCTCTCGCGCAGCGCGGCGATGAGGCTCGGGCTCGTCAAGCGCAGGAAGGTGTTGAACTGCTTCTCGTCGCGCAGCGTCGTGACGCGCATCGTCGCCGCGTCCTGCCCGGTCACCTCGGGCAGCAGCGCGCGCGCGGCGGCGTTGTCGCTCTCGCGCGCGAGCGTGAACCGCAGGTTGTTCTCGATGTAGTCGTGGCCCGGGTAGACCCGGGTGTCGTCGGGCAGCTTCGCGAGCTGTTCGACGAAGGTGGCGTACAGGTCTTCCGGGTTGCCGCCGTTGTGGCAGTTGCCGGCGCCGGCATTGAACAGCGTGTCGCCGGAGAACAGGGCCGGCTGCTCGGTGTGCGAACGCAGGCAGATGTGGCACATCGTGTGGCCGGGCGTGTCCATGCATTCGAGCTCGACGGTCCTGCCGACCTTGATCACGTCGCCCGCCTGGACGCCGCGGTCCACGCCGGCGATGCGCGCGCCGGCACGGTGATGCGCGATCACCTTGGCCCCGGTCGCGGCGACCACGGCCGCGTTGCCCCCGGTGTGGTCGTGGTGCTCGTGCGTGTTGAGGATCTGCGTGATCTGCCAGCCCCTGGCCTTGGCCGCAGCCAGGCACTTCTGATGGTCCAGCGGGTCGATCGCCAGCGCCTCGCCGGTCTCGGGGCAGGCGATCAGGTGGTTGTAGTTGCGGTAGGCGTTGCCGGTCCAGATGCGCTCGACGATCATCGCGGGCTCCCGTGGACGAGAGGCCATTGTAGGAAGACCGCGCGGAGTCGTCAGGCGGCGCGGGCGCTCAGAACTTGTGCACCTCGATGCTGTACTTGCGCAGCGCGTAACCGAGCTGGCGCGGCGTGACCTTCAGCAGCCGCGCCGCCTTGGCCTGCACCCAGGCGCATTGCTCCATCGCCCAGATCAGCCGCTCGCGCTCGCCGTCGGGGGGCTCGTTGCCGAACTGGCGCGGCGTGCCGTTCAGGTGCTCGGTCGGGCCGATGCGCAGCACATCGTCCGGGCCGGGGACGGGGCCGGCGTCGGCCCAGTGCGCATCGGCATCCGGATCGGCATCCGGATCGGCGTCCAGGTCGGCGTCCGGGCTCGCGGGCCGCGGCACCTCCCTGGCCGGCGAGCGCACCGGGATGTGCAGCGGCGTCGGCAGGCGGACAGCGGCGACCCCTGCGACCGCGTCATCCTTGTCGATGTGGTGCAGCGTCTGCGTGAGACAGCGGTTGTGGCGGCACGGAAACGCGATGCCGCGGATCACGTCGCCCTGCACCATCGTGGCGGTGCGTTCGATGCAGTTCTCGAGCTCGCGCACATTGCCCGGCCAGTAGCAGTGGGTGAGCACGTCCATTGCATCGCTGGCGATCTTGAGCTTGCGGCGGCTTTCCTTGTTGTAGCGCTCGACGAAATGCGCCACCAGCGGCGGGATGTCCTCGCGCCGCTCGCGCAGCGGCGGCAGCGAGATCGAGACCACGTTGATGCGGTAGTAGAGGTCGGCCCGGTACTCGCCGCGCTTGACCATCTTCTCAAGATCGCGGTTGGTCGCGCAGATCAGCCGCACGTCCACCTTGATCGAGCGGTTGCCGCCGACGCGCTCGAACTCGCGCTCCTGCAGCACCCGCAGCAGCTTGGCCTGGAACGACGGCGAGATGTCGCCGATCTCGTCGAGAAACAGGGTGCCGGTGTGGGCCTGCTCGAAGCGGCCCTTGCGGTCGCCGATCGCGCCGGTGAAGGCGCCGCGCTCGTGGCCGAAGAGTTCGCTCTCCAGCAGCGACTCGGTCAGCGCCGCGCAGTTGACCTTGATGAAGGGCGCGTCCTTGCGCGGCGACAGGTAGTGGATCGCGCGCGCGATCGCCTCCTTGCCGGTGCCCGACTCGCCGCGCAGCAGCACGGTGGCGCGCGCCGGCGCGGCCTGATGCACCTCGGCGAAGACCTCCTGCATGCCGCGCGAGACGCCGACCACGTTGTCGAGCGTGTAGCGCCCGCGGGGTTCGGGCGTCAGCGCCTTCTGCAGGCGCGTGGTCTCGATCTGCAGGCGCTGGTGCTCTTCGGTCACGGCGCGCGACAGCACCACCGCCTGCCCCATCAGCGTGGCCACCATCTTCAGGATGCGCTGGTCGTCCGACAGGCGCGCATTGCCTTCGACGGTGCGCTGCGCCGCCAGCACGCCCAGCACGGAGCGCTCGGTCTTGATCGGCACCACGGTGAAGGACATCATGTGGCCCTCCTGGGCGCCGAACGCACCGGTGCGGTCGATGAACTCCGCCGACTGCGCGACGTCGGGCACCGTCACCGGCACGCCCGACCGGTAGACGCGGCCGATCACGCCCTCGCCGCTGTGCCAGACGCCTCGCCGGGACTGGTCGCGGTCCAGGCCCACCGCACTGTGAACGCGCAGCAGGTCGCCGTCTTCGTCGGCGAGCACGATCATTGCCCGCGGCAGGCCGATGTGCGCGGCCAGGACGTTCAGCACCTCTCGGAAACTGCGCTGCAGATCGAGCGACGCACCGAGAATGCGGCAGATCTCATAGACCGTGATCAGCTCCACGTGGGAGCGATCCTCTTGACTGGTGCGGACCATGGATCACCTCGCTCGCGTTGCGCACACGGCGGATGCACGGTGGTGCACTGCGGTGCATGTTGCACATCGACCCGGTGCATCTGCGGTACAGGCACGCGGCGTCGAGGGTTCCAATGCAAGAACCCGGCCCGTTCCGGCGCCAAGGCACGATCCCGGCGAGGCAGCACGCCGGGAGTTGAGCTGGATCAAGCCGGGTTCACCACACCGCGTCGGCGGCGCGCGGCCGAGGGCGGACACGGACCCGGGGGGTGGTCACTTCGATCGGCCGGGCCGCGGGCGCCGACGCGATGGCGCGGCCCGGCGCCGCGAGCTCGAGCGGCGCGTCCCGGGCGCGCCGCTCGTCGACCAGCGCCTGCAGCGAGATCGCGCCGAGCCATGCCATCAGCCTCGCGTCGAGGTCGTTCCAGAGCTCGTACGCCAGGCACTGCCCGGCGCCGTCCTGCCCGGCGCGGGCCTTGCCACCGCCCGTGGCGAGCCCCGGCCTGTCGATGGCAACCACGATGTCGGCGACGCTGATCTGCCCGGCGTCGCGGCCCAGCGAATAGCCGCCGCCCGGACCGCGCGTGGCCTGCACCAGGGCATGGCGGCGCAGCCGGCCGAACAGCTGATCCAGGTAGGACTTGGAGACTTCTCGCCGCCGGCCGATGACGCTCAGCGCCACCGGTCTCGTTTGCGACTGCAGCGCCAGATCGATCATCGCGTTCACGGCGAGGGTGCTTGTGCTGCTCAGCGTCCGATGCATCCGGCTTCTCCTTCAACGGGCTGGCCGGCGCATCAACCGAACTTGAACAGGATGCCGTGCCCGCCGCGCGGGTACTCCCACGCCACGTTGGTGTGCTCGGTGCAGATCACGCGGCAGCTGCCGCATTCGAGGCAGCCGTCGGTGATCAGCGTCACCGCCCCGTTGCCCTCGGCCTTGTAGCAGGCCGCCGGGCACACATAGGTGCACTGCTGCGACTCGCACTGGTTGGCGCAGATCGCGGCATCCTTGATCTGGATGTGCGGCCGGCCGTGATCGACCTTGTAGCGGTTCTGGAACAGCTTGTCCTCGACATTCACTGCCGTGCTCATCGCGTGGCCCTCCAAAGCTTGATCGCGTCGCCGACCAGCCCGCGCAGGCGGCGGGCCGACTTGAAGCTGCCCGTCACCTCGCGCTGCTTGGTCATCTTGTCGACGCCGTCGACGGTGAACATCGTCTTCGCGGCGCGGTTGACGAGTTCGGGGTACGTCGTGAAGAACTGCGGGCTGGTCTCCAGCACCGCGGGCAGGTGGCGGTACTTCTTCAGGTCCTTCATCACGAAGCTCGCATCCAGCGCCTCCTTGTAGGCCTTCAGCGTCTTCGCGTTCATCGGCTTGCCGGCCGCCTTCGCGGCGATCACCGTCTCGGCGGCCAGGCGCCCGGTGGTCATCGCCAGGTTCGAGCCTTCGCGGTGCGCCGCGTTGACGAAGCCGCCCGAGTCGCCGACGATCATCCAGCCGTCGCCGAAGACCCTGGGCACCGCGTTGAACCCGCCTTCGGGGATCAGGTGGGCGCAGTATTCCTTCATCTCGCCGCCTTCGATCAGCGGCGCGATCGAGGGGTGGCGCTTGAGCTTTTCGAGCAGCGCGTAGGGCGTGGTCTTCTTCGGGTTGGCCTTGAAGTCGCCGAGCATGCAGCCCACGCCGATCGTCAGCGAATCCTTGTTGGTGTAGAGAAAGCCGGTGCCCACCATGCCCTCGGTCACCGTGCCCATCAGTTCGATCACCACGCCCTCTTCTTCGTCGATGTTGAAGCGGGCCTGGATCGTCTCCTCGGGCATGAAGAGAATCTCCTTGACCGCGAGCGCGACGTTCTTCGACGAGAGTTCGGCGTGGAAGCCGGCCTTGCGCGCCAGCGTCGAGTTCACGCCGTCGGCCAGGATGACCACGTCGGCGATCACGTCGCCGCCCATGCGGTCGCAGTGCACGCCCGTCACCTTGTCGCCGTCCATCAGCAGGTACTCGGCGGTGGTCTCGCAGATCAGCAGCGCGCCGGCCTCGCGCACCTTCGACGAGAACCACTTGTCGAACTGCGCGCGGATGATGGTGTAGCGGTTGTACGGCGGCTTGTTGTAGTCGTCGCTGCGGTAGTGCGTGCCGACGAAGCTGTTCTCGTCGAGCAGCCACATGCGCTGCTCGATGATGTGGCGCTCCAGCGGCGCGTCGTCGCGGAAGTCCGGGATGATCTGCTCCAGCGCCTGCGCATACAGGATCGCGCCCTGCACGTTCTTCGAACCCGGGTACTCGCCGCGCTCGATCTGCAGCACCTTCAGGCCGGCCTTGGCCAGCGTGTAGGCGGCGGCGTTGCCCGAGGGCCCGGCGCCGACCACGATCGCATCGAATTTCTCTACCATGGTGTGCTCCTATCGGTCGTTGTGCCGCGCCGCCCCGAACAACGACCGCTCCCATCGGGGGGCGGGCGCCGAAGGCGACCTGAGGGTCGTCATCAAGCAACCTTGCGGATGCGTTTGTCGAGATGACTGCGAAAGGCTTCGGTCAGCACCGGCAGCACCTGCATCGCATTGCCGACGATGCCGAAGTGCGCGAACTCGAAGATCGGCGCGTTCGGGTCGGTGTTGATCGCGACGATCACGTCCGAGCTCTCCATGCCGACGCGGTGCTGGATCGCGCCGCTGACGCCGGCGGCGATGTAGAGCTTGGGCCGCACCGTCTTGCCGGTCTGGCCGACCTGGCGGTCGGCCTCGATCCAGCCGGCCTGCACAACGGGGCGCGTGCCGCCGACCTCGGCGCCGAGCACGCGCGCCAGGTCCCAGATCAGCCTGAAGTTGTCGGGCTGCTTCAGGCCCTTGCCGCCGGTCACGACGACATCGGCGTAGGCCAGGTTCACGGTGTTGCGGTTCGCGTCGGGGATGAATTCGAGCAGCTTGGTGACGACGTCGGTCTCGATCATGCCCAGCGGCATCTCGACCGCATCGCCGCTGCGGCTGTCGTCGCGCCGCGGCATCTGCATCACGCGCGGCCGGATCGTCGCCATCTGCGGCCGGTAGGCCAGCGTCATGATCGTGCACAGCAGCGAGCCGCCGAAGGTCGGGCGGGTGGCCGCGAGCGCGCGGCCGTCGATGTTGAGCTCGGTGCAGTCGGCCGTCAGGCCGGTGCCCAGCGTGGTCGCCACCGAGCCGGCCAGGTCGCGTCCCATCGTCGTCGCGCCCAGCAGCATGATCTCGGGCTGATGCTTGTTGACCAGGTCGGTCAGGCCCTTGGTGAAGGGCTCGTTGCGGTAGCCCTCGAGCACCGGGTCGCGCACGAAGTAGCAGCGGTCGGCGCCGAACGCGTAGGCGTCCCTCGCAAAGGTGTCGAGCGGCTCGTCGGGGCCGCCCATCAGCACGCCGGCGACCTCGACCTGCAGCTTGTCGGCGAGCTTGCGCGCCTCGCCCATCAGCTCCCAGCTGACCGGGTTGACGTGGCCGCGGTCGTGCTCGACGAAGACCCAGACGCCCTTGTAGGCCTTCAGCGCTTCGGACAGCTCGGTGTTTCGTCCGGCTCTTCCCGCGGCCTTCGGTGCCGCGGGTTTGGGGGCGGCTTCACTCATGTCGTGCTCCTTAGGCGCTGAGGCGTTCCACCAGCTCTTCTTCGAGCAGCGGGTGGGCGGTGAAGATCTTCTGCAGCAGGTTCAGCGCCACGTCCTGCACGCTAGTGTCGGCCACGGTCTGCACGTCGGCCTTCGTGCTGCGCGGCGTCGGGCCGAAGACCTTGCTGACGATGGTGGGCGAACCCTTCAGGCCGATCTTCGAGAGGTCCTCGATGCCGGCGTCCTCCTTGCTCCACCGGCGCACCGGGAAGCGCGCGGCGCGCAGCATGTCGTCCAGCGACGCGAAGCGCATCTCGTTCGTGCCCTCGAGCATCGTGATCAGCGAGGGCAAGGTCGAATCGAGCACCTGCACGCCGCCTTCGGCGCGGCGCTCCACCCTGAGCCGGCGCGCGTCGAGATCGATCTCGCCGATGCGGCTCACGTAGGTCAGCAGGTTCAGGCCGAGCCGCTTCGCGATGCCGGGGCCGACCTGCGCGGTGTCGCCGTCGATGGTCTGCTTGCCGGTGAAGACCAGATCCACCGCCTGCTCCTGGCCGATTCTGCGGAT
Organism: Pseudomonadota bacterium; assembly: GCA_040388965.1. GTDB lineage: Bacteria > Pseudomonadota > Gammaproteobacteria > Burkholderiales > Burkholderiaceae_C > LMDS01. The sequence goes on from JAZKAV010000009.1 coordinate 28,712, forward strand.
CGCCGCGGCGAGCGCGTACGAGGTGGCCAGCGTGTCGGCGCCGGCGAAGGCGCGGTCGGTCACGAGAATCGCATCGGTGGCGCCGAAGCTGATGCACTTGCGCAGCGCGTCCTCGGCCTGCGGCGGGCCCATGCACAGCATGGTCACACGGCCGCCGAAGCGGTCCTTCAGCCGCAGCGCCTCTTCGAGCGCGAACAGGTCGTACGGGTTGACGATGGCCGGCACGCCCTGGCGCATGATGGTGTTGGTCACCGGGTGGACGCGGATCTGGGCCGAGTCCGGCACTTGCTTGATGCAGACGACGATGTGCATGGCGATGCTCCGTTCGGGGATCAGGCTGCGCGCCGCACGCTCAGGCTGGAGCGCAGCGAATCGACCGTGACATGCTGCTTGCCGCCGGTGTCCTGGAAGACCTTGAACACCTTCTCCTGCGCGGCATTGGAGGTGGTGAAGTCGGTGTAGGCCTGCGCGAGAAACTCGCGGTAGCGGCGGAACATCTCGATTTCGTTGCTCGTGTCCAGCCCTTCCGCGCGGTGCAGGTACTGGTAGAAGCGCTTCAGGATGTGCAGGCGGTTCACGTGCACCACCCGTTCGTCGTACTCGATGCCGAAGAAGTCGAGAAACTCGTTGGCGCTGGAGAGAGCCTTGAGCTTTTGGATCAGTCCGTCCATGGCTGTCTTTCGCTGGGGTGTGGGGTCAGGCGGCCCGCCGCGCCCGCGGCAGGACGTCGAAGTACAGGCGCTCGAGTTCGGCGTCGTCGGGGGCGCGCTTGGTGCGCATCGCGTGATCGCGGATGCGCTCGAGCAAGGGGGGCACGGTCTCGTCGGCGAGCTGCAGGTCCAGCCGCCCGAACGCGGCGCGCACGCCGGCCGCGCCGGAGTGCTTGCCGAGCACGATGCGGTGGCTGCGGCCCAGCTCGGCCGGGTCGAAGCTCTCGTAGTTGCGGCGGTCCTTGAGCAGGCCGTCGACGTGGATGCCCGATTCGTGCGAGAACACCGCCGCGCCGACGATGCACTTGCCCGCCGGAACGGGGCGGCCGGCCGCATGCGCGACCAGTTCCGAGAGACCCGGCAGGGCCCGGCTGTCGACACCGCACTCGACACCGTGCAGGTGGCGCAGGCCCATCACCACCTCTTCGAGCGCCGCGTTGCCGGCCCGTTCGCCCAGACCGTTGACGGTGGTGCTCGCATGCGTGGCGCCGGCGCGGAACGCGGCCAGCGTGTTGGCCGTGGCCAGCCCCAGGTCGTTGTGGGCGTGGATCTCGATCTCGAGGTCGGTGGCGCGGCGCAACTCGCGGATGCGCTCGAAGGTGCCGAAGGGGTCGAGGATGCCCAGCGTGTCGGCGTAGCGCACCCGCACCGCACCCGCGGCCTGCGCGGTCTGCGCCACCTGCAGCAGGAAACCCCGGTCGGCGCGCGACGCATCTTCGAGCCCGACGCTGGGCGTCAGGCCGGCATCGCGCGCCGCGCTGACACAGCGCTGCACCATGCCCAGCACCCAGCGGCGGTCACGCCCCAGCTTGCATTCGATCTGCTGGTCCGAGACCGGCACCGCCAAGTGCACGATGTCGGCCGAGCACCGCGCGGCGGCCTGCAGATCCAGCGCCGACATGCGCGCCCAGACCATGGTGCGCGCGCGCAGGCCGGCCTGGGTGATGGCGCAGATCAGCTCGATCTCGGCCTCGCCCATCGCCGCCGCGCCGACCTCGATCTCCGGCACGCCGGCAGCGTCCAGCGCCTGCGCGATCGCGAGCTTCTCCTCGCCGGTGAAGACCACGCCCGCGGTCTGCTCGCCATCGCGCAAGGTCGTGTCGTTGAGGGTCAGTGGCCAGGAAGGGCGGGGGGCGTGCATCGCGGGCTCCGGGGGTCGGCACCTGCTTCATCGCAAGCGCTGTGCCATCGCCTCGATCACGCCAAGTCATTGAAAACGTGGGGATTTTCTCTCTTGGCGCGGGGTGTGTCGATTGTCCGGTTATCGACAGCCGCGCCAAACCTGGCCACGACGAACAAGGTGGCACGAGGTGCCGTGCCAGACCCTCCGAAACACGAGCTCCACAGGAACGCCGCGCGGCCACGCGACGCCAAACCCTCGCTCTGAGCCGGCCAATTGCAGGCAGCTGCGATCGGCCAAGCGCGGACGTTCTGTCTGGCCGGGTATCCGGGCCGCCCTGTGAACCGGTCGGTCGCAGGAGGGCGCGGCCCTTCAGGCCTGCCAGGGGTTGATCACGGCGGCCCCGGCGGCCTCGAAGGGGCCGGTGTCTCGGCTGGCCACCGCAAGGCCGTTGGCGGCGGCAATGGCAGCGATGTAGCCATCGGCGCTGGCAATCGCGAGCCCCGATGCCCGGGCCTTGGCCATCAGTTCTGCATAGGCTTGTGTGCAGCCCAGATCGAAGGGCAGCACGCGGCCGGCAAACAGCGGCAGCACCCGCGTCTCCAGACTTTCCTGCAAGCCTGCCCGGCGCTTGCCCGCGGGCAGCAGCGCCACGCCGGCGCGCAGTTCGGCGACCGTGATGGCCGACAGGAACAGCGTTTCCAGCGACTGGGCGTCGATCCACTCGACCACGCGGGTGTCGGGTGCCGGGCGCAGCGGCTCCGACACCACGTTGGCGTCCAGCAGGATCATCCGAAGCTCACCGGACGGGCGGGGGCCTTGCTGCGCACCTGCTCGAAGGCGGCAAACTCCTCATCGGTCAGCTTGGCGCGCCGGCCCATGTCGGCCAGCAGCGAGCCGAGCTTCACCCGGCCCTGCGGGCTGACCGCGGACTCCAGAATCTCGCGCACCTCGGCCTCCATGCTGCGGCCGTGCCGGGCCGCCCGCACGCGCAGCGCCCGGTGCACCTCGTCGGAAATGTTGCGGACTGTCAGCATGGCCATCGTCATCGCTCCGTTTCGCACTCGATGCATGCATTGTACGTTGTTGCCTGCATGCAGGTTGGCCGGACAGCCTGATGAGCGTGGTCGGTCGATCTGCCGACGATAGGGCGATCCGAACTCCGCAGGGCGGGTCAGGCGGACCCGACAGTTCACCGCCGGGTCGCCGCTTGCGCGTGCGCGCGGCGGGCAGCATGCGCTGAAGCTTCTGCACGACCGTGTCGGCTGGCTTCGACGCAGTCGCCCGTGCGGCGGGCATCGTCGAGTCAGACATCGGCGCCAACGACCACTTCCTTCGCAGGCAAGGCGCCGGCGGCGCCACGTGTTCACTTCTCGCGCGCGAGGTTCTTCGTGTACAGCGGCAGCGCGATCACCAGCGCCGGGCCCTTCACCCGGACGCAGCACGACAGGCGCGACTGGGCGTCCAGCCCCCACGCGTCGTCGAGCTGGTCCTCCTCGTCGTCGGCGGCCGGGGCGAGAAACTCGGCGCCCGCGCGCACATGGACGTGGCAGGTCGCGCAGGCGCAGACCTTCTCGCAGGCGTGCTCGATCGCGACGCCGTGCGCGAGCAGCTCGTCGACCAGCTTGCGGCCCTGCCGCGCCTGGAACACCAGGCCGTCGGGGCACAGCTCGGGGTGCGGCAGCACGGTGACTTCGGTGCCGGGCTTGCCGGCCTCGGCAGCGGCAGTCTTGGGCAAGGCGGTGGTGGCGTTCATGGCAAGCCTCAGGCAGCGAACTGGTCCAGACGGCGGCCGGACATCGCCTCGCGCACGTGCGCATCCATGCGCCGCGCGGCAAAGGCGGTGGTCGCGGCGTTGAGCGCCTGGGTGGCGCGGCGCAGGCTCTCGCACAGATCCTTCTGTTCCTGCAGGGTGCCGCCCTCGCTGCCGGCGCACTGTTCGAGCAGGTCGGCCACCTCCTGCATCGCACACAGGATCCGGAACTGCTCGCGCGGCAGCAGCAAGGCCTCGTCCGCGCCGAGCGCCGCGTCGACCGCGTCGAGCAGGCGCCGCGCATCGACCTCGGACTCGCGCAGCATCCGCGCGGCGGCGTCGGATTCGGCGCTGTCGATCGCGCTGCGCAGCATCTCGGTCACGGCCTCGAAGCCGAGGCCGTAACTGGGCTTGACCTCGACATGCGTCTGCACCCCGGTGGTCTGCTCCGCCGCGCTCACCGACAGCAGGCCGTCGGCGTCGATCTGGAAGGTGACGCGGATGCGCGCCGCACCGGCCACCATCGCCGGAATGCCGCGCAGCGTGAAGCGCGCGAGCGAGCGGCACTCGCCGACCAATTCGCGCTCGCCCTGCACCACGTGAATGGACATTGCGGTCTGGCCGTCCTTGAAGGTGGTGAACTCCTGCGCGCGCGCCGTCGGCACCGTGGTGTTGCGCGGGATGATCTTCTCGACCAGGCCGCCCATGGTCTCCAGCCCGAGCGAAAGCGGGCACACGTCGAGCAGCAACAGGCCGGCTTCGCCCCCCGGCCCGTGCGCGCGGTTGCCGGCGAGCTGATCGGCCTGGATCGCCGCGCCCAGCGCGACCGCCTGGTCGGGGTCGATGTCGGTGTATGGCTCGCGGCCGAAGAACTCGGTCACCGCGCGCCGCACCTGCGGCATGCGCGTCGCACCGCCGACCAGCACGACACCGTCGATGTCGCCGGCCTTCAGCCCGGCATCGCGCAGCGCCCGCCGCAGCGGCGCGATCGTGCGCTGGACCAGCGCCTGCGTGCGGGCCTCGAAGACCTCGCGGGTCAGCAGCGCCGTCTGCGCCGCGCCGTCGTGGCGCTCGCAGCACATCGTCACCTGCGGCCCGGTGCTGAGCGCCTCCTTGGCGCGGCGCGCCGCGGCCTGCAGCGCCGCGGCATCGCGCTCGTGCCAGGCAAAGTGCGGGTGCTGCTCGCAGAACCAGCGCCGCACGCAGGCGTCGAAATCGTCGCCACCGAGCATCGCATCGCCGTTGGTGGCCAGCACCTCGAACACGCCGCGCTCGAGGCGCAGGATGGAGACGTCGAAGGTGCCGCCGCCCAGGTCGTAGACCGCGTAGAGCCCCTCGTTCGCGGTGTCCAGGCCATAGGCCACGGCCGCGGCCGTGGGCTCGTTGAGCAGGCGCAGCACGTTCAGGCCGGCGCGCTGCGCGGCGTCCTTCGTGGCCTGGCGCTGCGCGTCGTCGAAATACGCCGGCACGGTGATCACCGCGCCGGCCAGCGGGCCGCCGAGGGCTGCTTCGGCGCGCTGCGCCAGCGTGCGCAGCACCTCGGCGCCGACCTCGACCGGGCTCTTCAGGCCGGCCCGCGTCGGCACGCCCACCGCGCCCGGCCCCAGCGCGCGCAACGCGTAGGGCACGGTGCCGGGCGCGATGTCGGCGGCGGCACGGCCGATCAGGCGCTTGGACGACGCGATGGTGTTCTGCGGATCGCGGATCGCCAGCGCGCACGCCGCGTCGCCGACGACGATCGCACCGCCCTCGGCGTAGTGCACGACCGACGGCAGCAGCGTGCGCCCCAGCTCGTCGGCGAGCACGGTGGGCACGCCGCTGCGCAGCGTCGCGACGAGCGAGTTGGTGGTGCCGAGGTCGATGCCCACCGCCAGGCGGTGCTGGTGCGGTGCCGCCGCGCGGCCGGGTTCGGCAATTTGCAGCAGGGCCATCGCAGTGCCTTGTTCCGGTCCGGGTCAGATCGCGAAGGACTCTCCGCAGCCGCAGTTCGCGGTGGCGTTCGGGTTGTTGAACTTGAAGCCTTCGTTCAGGCCCTCGCGCACCCAGTCGAGCTGGGTGCCGTCGACCATCGGCAGGCTCTTGGCATCGACCAGCAACTGCACGCCTTCGCTCTCGAAGCTCAGGTCTTCGGGGGCCGGTGCTTCGGCGAACTCCAGCGCGTAGGCATAGCCCGAGCAGCCGCTGGTCTTGACGGCGACGCGCAGGCCGTAGCCGCCGCCGCGCTGGTCGAGTGCCTTGCGGATCTGCCGCGCGGCCTTGGGGGTGACGCTGACGCTCATGACGAACTCCTTGTCCGGAATCAGACCGAGAACGAACTGCCGCAGCCGCAGGTGCTGGCGGCGTTGGGGTTGCGGATCACGAAGCGCGAGCCTTCGAGGCTCTCTTCGTAGTCGATCTCGGCGCCCATCACGTACTGCAAACTGGCGCTGTCGACCAGCACCTTGATCGTGCCGACCTCCACGCACAGGTCGTCGTCCTTGGCCGCGTCGTCGAACGCGAAGCCGTACTGGAAGCCGGAGCAGCCGCCGCCGGTGACGAAGATGCGCAGCTTCAGGTTCGGGTCGCCCTCCTCGACGAGCATCGCTCCGACCTTGTCGACGACGGCGGCGCTGACGTTCAGCGGCGTGCTGCCCTCGGGCAGGGCGAAGGGCGCCGGCGGCGGCATCGTGCCGGTCGAGCAGGACGAGCCGGCGTTGGGTTGTGATTGGCAAGCGGACATGGCGGGGGGCTCCTGGGGTTGGGCGCGGCTCACGCGGCGGCGCGGGTCGGTTGGCAGGCGGGTTGCTCCAGCGTGGCGTCGTGCCGCTGGCGGTAATCGGCGACGGCGGCCTTGATGGCGTCCTCGGCGAGGATGGAGCAGTGAATCTTCACCGGCGGCAAGGCCAGCTCTTCGGCGATGCTGGTGTTCTTGATCGCGAGCGCCTGGTCCAGCGTCTTGCCCTTGACCCATTCGGTGACCAGCGAGCTCGACGCGATCGCCGAGCCGCAGCCGTAGGTCTTGAACCTGGCGTCCTCGATCAGCCCGGTGGCCGGGTCGACCTTGATCTGCAGCTTCATCACGTCGCCGCAGGCGGGTGCGCCGACCATGCCGGTGCCGACATCGGCATCGTCCGCGGTGAAGCCGCCGACGTTGCGGGGGTTCTCGTAGTGTTCGATGACTTTCTCGCTGTAGGCCATGGTGGAATCCTCGGGTTGGTCAATGCTCGGCCCACTGCACCGTGCTCAGGTCGACACCGGCGCAGTGCATGTCCCACAGCGGACTGAGCTCGCGCAGGCGCTCGACAGTGGCCTTGACGCGCGCGAGCGCGGTGTCGATGTCGGCCTCGGTGGTGAAGCGGCCGATCGAGAAACGGATCGAGCTGTGCGCCACTTCGTCGGACAGGCCGAGCGCGCGCAGCACATAGCTGGGCTCCAGGCTGGCCGAGGTGCAGGCCGAGCCCGACGACACCGCGATGCCCTTCATCCCCATCAGCAGCGACTCGCCCTCGACGAAGGTGAAGCTCAGGTTCAGGTTGTGCGGCACGCGCTGCAACACGCTGCCGTTGACGAGCACCTCGGGGATCTGCTGCGCGCCGGCGAGCAGCCGGTCGCGCAGCCTGGCGATGCGTTCGTTCTCGCTGTCCATCGACGCCAGCGCGAGCCGGTAGGCCTCGCCCATGCCGACGATCTGGTGCGTGGCCAGCGTGCCCGAGCGCATGCCGCGCTCGTGGCCGCCGCCGTGCATCTGCGCCTCGATGCGCACGCGCGGCTTGCGGCGCACGTAGAGGGCACCGATGCCCTTGGGCCCGTAGGTCTTGTGCGCCGACAGGCTCATCAGGTCGACCGGCAGCGCGCCCAGGTCGATCGCGACCTTGCCGCTGGCCTGCGCCGCGTCGACATGGAACAGGATGCCCCTGCTGCGGCACAGCGCGCCGATCGCGGCGATGTCCTGGATCACGCCGATCTCGTTGTTGACGAACATCACCGAGACCAGGATCGTGTCGGGGCGGATGGCGGCCTTCAGCACGTCGAGGTCGAGCAGCCCGTCCGGCTGCACGTCGAGGTAGCTCACCTCGAAGCCGTGGCGCTCGAGCTCGCGCATCGTGTCGAGCACCGCCTTGTGCTCGGTCTTCGCGGTGATCAGGTGCCGGCCCTTGGCCGCATGGAACTGGGCCGCGCCCTTGATCGCGAGGTTGTTCGATTCGGTGGCGCCCGAAGTCCAGACGATCTCGCGCGGGTCGGCGCCGATCAGGGCTGCGACATGCTCGCGGGCGATCTCGACCGCCTCTTCGGCGGCCCATCCGTAGGCGTGGCTGCGCGAGGCCGGGTTGCCGAACTGCTCGTACAGATACGGCACCATCGCGTGCACGACGCGCGGGTCGACCGGGGTGGTGGCCGCGTAGTCCAGGTAGATCGGTCTGGCGTCGAGCTTCAGGTCCATCGCATGACTCCTTGATTGATCGGCCCCGGCGTTTCCCTGAAGGCTTGTGCCCTTCCTTCTCAAGGAACGTGCCAGTCCTTTCCGGGCGCCCTTGCAATCCCGAAAAATGGCCGCGGATCAGGCACTTGGCGCGCTTTTGCCGGTGCCCGCGGGGATCGCGCCGGCCTTCGCGCGATGTCGCGCCGGTGTCGGCTTTGTCGCAACCCCGACGCGCCGGACGCGGGTTCCACGGCACAGCGATCGGGCCCGCGGCTTGCGTGGCCTGCCCGCTGCACATCGAGACACGACATGAATCTGTTCACTGGCGAATCGGCCGACGAATTCTTCGGCGGCGGCGTGCCCGAATCCGCACGCCGCCTGCTGCATCAGGCGGCCCGGGCGCCACGCGGCGACGTCGGCGCGCTGCTGTGGACGGCGCAGGCGATCGCGCCGCAGGCCCTGGGCATCTACTACGCGCTGTACAAGCACCACGCCGGCCGGCGTGAATTCGAGCCGGCCGAGCGCGCCGCGCGCCGCGGCCTGCTGGAAGCGGCCCGCCAGGCCGGTCTCGCGGACGACTGGCGCGCGGTCGCGCCCGGCAGCCTGCCGCCGGGCGTCGACTTCCAGGGCAACGGTCCCGCGCGCTTCTGGCTGTTCACGCTCAAGGCGCTGGCCTTCATCGCGTTGCGCAGCGAGCGGCCCGACGACGCGCGCACGCTGCTCGAGCACATCGCCGCGCTCGACGACCAGGCGCACATCGGCGGCGAGGTCATCGCGACGCTGCTGGCCTCGGTGACGGGCCGGCCCGGTGCCTGAGCCGCGTGCGGTGGGTGCCTCAGTACCAGGTCGAGAACAGCCCGGGCCGCTCCGTGCGGTACACGCGCAGCCAGTTCAAGGTCGCCGGCACCAGCGACTGCACCGCGAACCAGAGCGCCTCGTCCTGCGGTTCACCCTGCACGGCCAGCGCGAGCCGCGTCGCGCGCCAACCGGTCCAGTCGATCTCGGGCATCAGGTGGCGCAGTGCGTCGGGCGCGTCCGCGAGCGTGCCGGCCAGGCACAGCAACTGGCGCTGCACCTCGGCACGGTTCAGGCGCGAGCGCAGCAGCTCGGAGCGCTGCAGACCCTCGGTCAGGATCAGCACCGCCTCGCCGGCGTCGGTCGCGAGTCGGAGCATCGGTGCGGTGATCATGATCGGCGCGGCGTTGCAGCTTTCGCGCCAGGGCGGCGCGGCGGCGCCGGCCAGCGCTCGCGATGAATCGCGTGCTGCACACCGAGCGGCTGCGGCTGCGCGCGCCGCAGCCGGGTGACGAGCACGCGGCGTTCGCCGGTTGGGCCCGCGACCCGGACGTGCTGCGCTACCTGGGCTGGCGGCCGCACGGCGCGGTCGCCGACACGCGCGCCCAGCTCGGCTGGGACCAGGCGCGCTGGCTCAAGCGCAGCGCCTGGACCTGGCTGCTGGTCGAACCGCGCGGCGCACCGATCGGGCTGGTGCAACTCGTTCCGCAGCGGCTCGACGTGCCGCCCCATCACCTGCGCCTGGGCTACCTGATGGCGCGTTCGCACTGGGGCCGCGGCCTGATGCGCGAGGCCCTGGCCGCGGTGCTCGACGAGGCGTTCGCGCAGACGCCGGCGTGGCGCGTCGACGCGCTGTGCGATGTCGAAAACCACGCCTCCGCGCGCCTGCTGCACGCGCTGGGCTTTGCGCAAGAGGGGGTCTTGCGCCGGCACAGCGTGCATCCCAACCTGGGCGCCGAGCCGCGCGATGTCACGGTCCATGCCCGGCTGCGGGCCGCCGGCCCGTGACTCAGACGCCGAGCACCACGTGGCTCGCCTTGATCACCGCGGTGGCCGGCACGCCCGGCGCCAGGCCGAGTTCCGACACCGCGTCCTGCGTGATCACGGCATGGACCAGGGCGCCGCCGGGCAGCGTGATCGCGACCTCGGCGTTGACGGCGCCGGGCTTCACGGCGCTCACCGTGCCGCGCAGCTGGTTGCGCGCCGAGAAGCGCGGCCCGCCGTCGCCGGTGGTCACGATGACCCACGGCGCCTTGACGATCGCGAACGCGCGGCCGCCCACGGCAAGCCCGAGATCGCGCACGCTGCCCTGGGTCACCACCGCGACGATCCGGTCGCCGCCGGCCAGCGTCAGGGTCACTTCGGCGTTGATGGGGCCGGGCACCAGGGCCGAGACCTGGCCCTCGAAGACGTTGCGCGCGCTGATTTTCATGACTCGATTCCTTTCCGGGACGGGATGGCATGCCGTTTGCGTTGTATCGTTGACGATACGACGTTTGTCGGACAGCCGACATCCGCACTGTAGGCCCGCCGACGACACCCATGCAACCATAGCGCCACCCGAAAGGGCGCGACCGAACCCGGGCCCGGGGCACCACCCAGGCTGCGTCATATCGGAGCCACTACAACACTGCCCATGAAACCTCGCCACGCGACCCCGCGCCTGACCGGCCACCTCGAGGTCAGCACCGATCTGGGCGCCTTCCTCGGCGACAAGCGCGTCCGGCTGCTCGAGGCGATCGACCGCCACGGCTCGATCTCGCAGGCGGCCCGGCGCGTGCCGATCTCGTACAAGGCCGCCTGGGACGCCGTGGATGCCATGAACAACCTGGCCGACCAGCCGCTGGTCGAGCGCAGCACCGGCGGCCGAGATGGCGGCGGCACGCTGCTCACCGACTACGGGCGCCGCGTGATCGCGCTGTACCGCGCGGTCGAGTCCGAATACCAGGCCGCGCTGGACCGCCTGGCCGAGAAGTTCGCGTCCGAGCCGGTGGGCGACGTCCAGGCCTTCCAGCGCCTGCTGCGCCGGATGTCGGTGCGCTCCAGCGCGCGCAACCAGTTCGTCGGCACAGTCGCCGGGTTGCGCGAAGGGCCGGTGGACTTCGAGGTGCTGATCCGCATCGACGAGCAGCTCGAGATCGCCGCGGTGGTCACGCGCGACTCGGCCGAGCAGCTCGACCTGGCCATTGGCAGCGAAGCGATCGCGCTGATCAAGGCGTCGTCGGTGCTGCTGATCGTCGATGAAGCGATGCGCATCAGCGCGCGCAATCGGCTCTGGGGCACAGTGCAGCGCATCGTCGACGGGCCGGTGAACGCCGAGGTCACTCTCGATCTCGGCAACGGCCGCAGCGCGGTCGCCGTGGTGACCCGCGAGTCGATCGAATCTTTGGGCCTGGCGGTCGGCACCCGCGCCTGCGCCGCCTTCAAGGTGTCGAGCGTGATCCTCGCCGTGATCGATTGATCGAACTGAACCAACCCGACAGGAGTGAAGAAGTGAACCCCAGGAACCTGCCCACGCTGATCGTCTCGACCCTCGCCGCGCTGGCGTTGAACGTGCACGCCGATGAAGTGTCCGTTGCGGTCGCCGCCAACTTCGCCGGGCCGCTCGCCAAGATCGGCGAGGGCTACACGGCCGCGACCGGCCACACGCTGAAGGTGTCGTCGGGCTCGACCGGCAAGTTCTATTCGCAGATCAAGGCCGGCGCGCCGTTCGACGTGCTGATCGCGGCCGACGACGAGACGCCGAAGAAGCTGGTCGGTGAGGGCCTGGCCGTCGCCGGCAGCAACTTCACCTACGCGATCGGCAAGCTGGTGCTGTGGAGCGCACAGCCGGGTTACGTGGACGACCAGGGCGCCGTGCTCGCATCGGGCAAGTTTGCCCACCTCGCGATCGCGAACCCGAAGCTCGCGCCGTATGGCCAGGCCGGCACCGAGGTGCTGAAAGCGCGCGGGCTCACCGACGCGGTCGCGCCCAAGCTCGTGACGGCCGAGAGCATCGCGCAGGCCTACCAGTTCGTCGCCACCGGCAACGCCGATCTCGGCTTCGTCGCGCTGTCGCAGGTGGCCACGCCGGGCAAGCCGGTCGTGGGCTCGTACTGGCTGGTGCCGCCATCGCTCTACGGCGAGATTCGCCAGGACGCGGTGCTGCTCGAGGCGGGCGAGAAGAACGCTGCCGCCGCGGCGCTGCTCGCCTACCTGAAGAGCGCACCGGCCAAGGCCGTGATCGCGTCCTACGGCTACGGGCACTGACATCCCGGCATGTCCTCTGCCGCGTTCGCCGCCGTCCGGCTGACCGCCGAACTCGCCGCGCTCACCACCGTGCTGCTGCTGATCGCCGGCACGCCGATCGCGTGGTGGCTCGCGCGCACGCGTTCGCCTGCGAAGCCGCTGTTCGCGTCGCTGGTGGCGATGCCGCTGGTGCTGCCGCCATCGGTGCTCGGCTTCTACCTGCTGCTGCTGATGGGGCCGCACGGGCCGGTCGGCCAGTTCACGCAATCGCTCGGGCTCGGCCGGCTGCCGTTCACCTTCGCCGGCCTGGTCGTCGGATCGGTGCTGTACTCGATGCCGTTCGTCGTGCAGCCGCTGCAGCAGGCCTTCGAGGCGATCCCCGAGCGCCTGCTCGAGGCCGCAGCGACCTTGCGCGCCTCGCCGCGCGACCGCTTCTTCAGCGTCGCGCTGCCGCTGGCGCGGCCCGGCCTCGTCACCGCGAGCGTGCTCGGCTTCGCGCACACCGTCGGCGAGTTCGGCGTGGTGCTGATGATCGGCGGCAACATCCCCGGCAAGACGCGCGTGCTGTCGGTGGCGATCTACGACCACGTCGAGGCCGGCGAGTTCGCCGAGGCCCACGTGCTCGCCGCGGGCATGGTCGTGTTCGCGCTGGTGGTGCTGACGACGCTCTATGTCGTGAACCGGCCACGCCGCGATGCGGCGGAGGCGGCGCGATGATCGAAGCCGCACTGCGCCTGTCGAGGCGCGACTTCACGCTCGACGTGTCGCTCGCGCTGCCGGCACGCGGCGTGAGCGCGATCGTCGGCTCGTCGGGCTGCGGCAAGACCACCGTGCTGCGCGCACTCGCGGGGCTCGAGCGCGCCGCGGGCCGCGTCGCGCTGGCCGGCGAGATCTGGCAGGACGACGCGACGGGCCGCTTCGTGCCCACGCACGAGCGAGCTATCGGCTATGTGATCCAGGAGGCCGCGCTGTTCCCGCACCTCGACGTGCGCGGCAACCTCGACTACGGCCGCCGGCGCAGCAATGGCGAGGCCGGCCGCGTCGCGCTCGACGCGGTGATCGAACTGCTCGGCATCGGCCACCTGCAGGCGCGACGCACGCCGACGCTGTCGGGCGGCGAGCGCCAGCGCGTGGCGATCGCGCGCGCGCTCGCCACCGGCCCGCGCCTGCTGCTGATGGACGAGCCGCTGGCCGCACTCGATGCGGCGCGCAAGGCCGAAATCCTGCCCTACCTCGAACGCCTGCACCGCGAACTGGCGCTGCCGGTGGTGTATGTGACGCACGCGATGGACGAGGTCGCGCGGCTGGCGGACCACCTGGTGCTGATGCGCGATGGCAGCGTCGAGGCCGCCGGGCCGCTGACCGAGCTGCTGGCGCGCACCGATCTGCCGCTGAGCCGGCACGACGACGCCGGCGTGGTGATCGAGGCGCAGGTCGTCGAGCACGATACGCCGCATGGCCTCACGCGCATCGGCGCCATCGGGCGCGGCGGCGCCATGCTGTGGGTGGGGGCGGCCGACGCACGCCCCGGCGAGCGCGTGCGCGCGCGCGTCCTGGCACGCGATGTGAGCGTCACCCGCCAACCGCCCGGCGAGACCAGCATCCTCAACGTGCTGCCGGCGGTGCTGGAAGGCATCCACCGCGAGCGCAGCGCCGCGCTGCTGCGGCTGCGCGTCGACGCGGCGGCGCCGGACGGCGGCTGGCTGCTGCTGGCCCGCATCACGAGCAAGAGCGTCGATGCGCTTCGCCTGCAGCCGGGGGATGCGCTGCATGCGCAGATCAAGGGTATCGCCTTGATGCAGGACGAACGATGGAACGCGTAGCACCCGTCGACGCGACGGGACCGCACGGCGGCGACCGGCCGGCGATCCCGCCGAGCCGTGACCGGCAGGACCGGCGCCGGCCGGCGCGGCAGGAGCCTTGAGATGGACCGCCTCGACGACGACGAACTGCGACGCTGGCTGCGCGAGGACGCGCCGCACGGCGACCTGACGACGCGCGCGCTGAAACTGGCCGGCCGACCGGGGCGGCTGCGCTTCGATGCCCGCGGCGCGATGCGCGTGGCGGCGGTCGAGGAGGCGGCGCGCCTGTTCGAGCTGTGCGGCTGCAGCGCGGCCGTGGCCCTGCCCAGCGGCAGCGATGCCGCGCCGGGCCAGACGTTGCTGCAGGCCGAGGGCCCTGCGCCGGGATTGCTGTTGGCGTGGAAGGTCGCGCAAACCGCGGTCGAGGCCGCCAGCGGCATCGCCGGTGAAGCGGCGCGCATCATCGCGCTGCTGCGCGCGCAGGGCTTCGGCCAGCCGCTGGCCTGCACCCGCAAGAACTGGCCCGGCGGACGCGCGCTGGCGGCGCGTGGCGTGTGGGCCGGCGGCGCGGTGATGCACCGGCTCGGGCTCTCGGAGACGCTGCTCGTGTTCCCGGAGCACCGGGCCTTCCTCGCGCCCGCCGAGGTCGCGGCGTCGCTGTCGGCGCTGCGGGCCGCGCAGCCCGAGAAGAAGCTCGTCGTCGAGGCCGGCAACGACACGGAGGCCGTGGCGCTCGCCCGCGCCGGCGCCGAGGTCCTGCAGCTCGAACGCTTCAGCCCGGCGGCGCTGGCGTCGTTGCGGCGGCGCCTCGAAGCCGAGGGGCTGCGACCCCTGCTCGCGCCGGCCGGTGGCGTCACCGCGGCCAACGCGCTGGACTACGCGCGCGCCGGCGCCGACCTGCTGGTGAGCTCGGCGCCGTACTTCGCAGCGCCCGCCGATGTGAAAGTGGTGATCGCTGCGGCGCTGCCCGCCTGATGAAGCCGGTCCGCGCCCTTACCCGTGGGCCGGCGGCTCACGCCGGTGCGCCGAACGCCGCCGCATCCTGCTGCCATTGCTCGACCACCCGGCCGCTCGGCGCACCGCCGGCGTCGAAGCTTCGCTCTTCGAAGTGCAGGCTGCCATCGCGCCCCATGATGAAGACGGTGCTGCTGCGCGTGCCCGGTTCGCCGCCGGCCACGAACACCGCCGAGCGGCGCTGCTCCTCGGCGCGGGGCAGGCCGGTGTCGGGCAGGCCGGCGTCGGGCGTGTGGCGATCGGCCAGCATCATGAACGCGGCCGCGGCGATGTCGGCGGCGCGCAGTTCCTCCTCGGGCATCGGCAGCTCGCAGCCGTACAGGGCTTCGGCATCGCGCAGCCGCGGGTAGCCGTCGAGCAAGGTGGTGAAGCCGCCGACGGTCTTGATGTAGGCGCCGAACAAGGTGCTCAAGCGTTCGGTCTGGGGCCAGCGCTGGTCGAGCAGGCCGTTCGACAGCGTGTGCAGGCCTTCGGTCAGCGCCAGCGGCAGGCGCGCGCGCGTCGCCGCGTAGTGAGCCTGGCGCGGGTTGCCGACGATCAGGTTGAACGGCGCATACGGGCCCTTGTCGCGCATGAAGCGGCGCGCGAACACGACCGGGTCCTCGCCCGACGCCAGATAGACCAGCGGCAGCTCGCCGCGGCTGGGTGCACCGGCAGGCGCTGGCGCCGCCTCGCGGAAACCCGTGACGAGCGCGAAGCGGCCATCGTGGCGGCTCACCGCGAGCCAGCTGCCCTGCCCTTGCAGGTCGCGGCCGGCGAGCACGTCGGCAGGTTCGCTCCACCACGCGGCCGGCGCCGTCGCGCGGCGCTGCGCTTCGCTGCGGTTGTAGAGCAGCACCAGCGGGAAGCCGGGATGGGCGCGCCACGCGATCGCCACCGCACTCATGTCGTTCGCCTCCGGTGCGGGCGATGGCGAACGGCTGCACTCAGGCACTGCTCGAGACGGCAGGGGGTCGACACCGGGGGTCTCATGCCGGAAACACCCCCGTGGACAGATAGCGATCGCCGCGATCGCAGACGATGAAGACGATGGTCGCGTTCTCGACCTGCCGGGCGGTCTGCAGCGCGACCCAGCACGCGCCCGCCGCCGAAATCCCGGCGAACAGCCCCTCCTCGGCCGCCAGGCGGCGCGCCATGGCCTCGGCGTCCTGCTGGCTGACGCTGACCGTCTCGTCGACGAACTGCGCGTCGTAGATCTTCGGCAGGTAGGCCGCCGGCCACTTGCGGATGCCCGGGATGCGCGAGCCTTCGCCGGGCTGGGCGCCGATCACGCGCACGCCCCTGCCCTGCTCCTTCAGGTAGCGCGAGACGCCGGTGATCGTGCCGGTCGTGCCCATCGCGCTGACGAAGTGGGTGACGCGGCCCCTGGTGTCGCGCCAGATCTCGGGGCCGGTGGTCTCGTAGTGCACGCGCGGGTTGTCGGCGTTCGCGAACTGGTCGAGCACGCGGCCCTTGCCGTCGCGCTGCATCTGCTCGGCCAGGTCGCGCGCGTATTCCATGCCGCCGGAGCGCGGCGTCAGGATCAGCTCGGCGCCGAAGGCCTTCATGGTCTGGGCGCGTTCGACGCTGAGGTCCTCGGGCATGATCAGCAGCATGCGGTAGCCGCGGATCGCCGCGGCCATCGCCAGCGCGATGCCGGTGTTGCCCGAGGTCGCCTCGATCAGGGTGTCGCCGGGCCGGATGTCGCCGCGCTCCTCGGCGCGCCGGATCATGCTGATCGCCGGGCGGTCCTTCACGGACCCGGCCGGGTTGTTGCCCTCGAGCTTGCCGAGGATGACGTTGCCGCGCTGCTCGTTGGCCAGGCCGGGGATGCGCACCAACCGCACCAGCGGCGTGTTGCCGATCGTGTCGCCCAGCGTCCTGTACCCGGGCAGCATCGGGTGGCCAATCGTGTTCGGTGCGCGCATGCCGTGGCCTCAAGCCGCGACGGCTTCCTCCGGACCGAAGCAGTGGGCGTGGTCGCTGCACACGCTGCAACTCGGGGCGCGGCAGATCGAGAGTTCGGCCTTGTCGCACAACTGCTTGTAGAGGAACTTCTTCCACTTCATGTCGCGGTCGTTGCGCGCGGCGAGCACCGGGAACCAGCGGTTCATCAGCTGCGAGAGTTCGCGCCGCGAGGGCAGGTGCAGGTCCTGCCACAGGTGGTTGTCGCCCAGGCTGGCCTGACCCAGCGCGTGCGCCACCCAGAGCATCTCTTCGCACATCCGGTCGGCCGGGGCGGCGCTGTCGGTCAGCAGCGCGACCAGGTCCTCGATCTCGTCGTATCGCGGCTCGGTACGCCGGGCGTGCGCCAGGGCCAGCCAGTCCAGCGCCAGTGTCGACTCGACCCCGGGGAACCAGCGCGCCATCAGGTGGCGCGTGTCTGCGGCGCCGAGTCCGGCCAGCGGCAACCGGTGCAGGCCATGCGCGTCGAACGCCGTGGCCAGCACGCCGGCCAGCGCCTGCACTTCGGGGGCGTCGGTGTCGGTGGCGGCGTCCATCAGGGCGTTCCAGAACGTCAGGCGCGCTCCCTGCGGCAGGGCGCCGTGCACGCCGCCGGGTCGGGCCGGCAGGTACAGGCGGACGACCGCGCGCGTGCTCACTCGTGTACCTTGATGCTGCGCACTCCGGTGGTCGCCGCAGGGCCCGGAGGGGCTACCTTGTGTCCCGTGACGGCCCGGCGGGCTCATGCTTCCACCGCGGCGTGCGTGTAGCACTTTTTCGGGCAGATCTTCGAGCACGCGGTGCAGCCGATGCACAGCTCCTGGTGCGCGATGGTCATGACCTTCTTCTCGTACTCTTCGTCGTCATCGTCGTCCTGCGAGACGCCGACCCGTTCGCCGTCCTCGTTGAGGCCGACCATCGCGAGCACGCCGCGCGGGCAGACCTTGAAGCAGCGGCCGCAGCCGATGCACTTCTCCTCGTCGATGTGCTGGACGAACGTGGGCGTCCAGGTTTCGCCGCTGGGCAGCGTGACCGAAAAACTGCTCATGTCCGGACTCCCTGCGATCAGGCCGGCGTGGCGTCGGCCAGCTGCCGGCGCACCGCCATCAGTGCCGCGTGCGCGTCGTGGGCCACCTGCGCCACCTCGAGAATCCTTTCCCAGTTGGTGGGCAGCTCTTCCGACAGGTCGTGCAGGTCCATCTTGGCCTGCGTGGCCTTGGCGTTGAGCTTTTTCGCCTGGGCCTTGAGGTCGTCGAGCTCAGCCATAGTTCGCCACCTCCCTGTAGGTCTCGACCATGCCGATGCCTTCGTTGACCAGCTTGGTGCCGGCCTCGGCCAGCTTGGCCAGGCTGGCGTAACCGAAGCGGTGCACGTCGCGCAGGTGGCGGTTGACGACGATCAGCCGGCCGGCCGTGAGCACCGCGCGGCCGAAGCCTTCGTGGCTCATCTTCATCATCGGGCTGACCATGCAGCCGGTGGCGCGCTCGATCGACAGGCCGACGGCGTTGTGGAACAGGTCCAGCCGCCACAGCGTGTCGGGGTCGGGATCGCCCATCATCGGCAGCGCGCGGCGCTGCTCGGCCGTCAGGATGTAGGGTTCGAGCAGCCTGGCGTCGCTCTTGCCCTCCCAGGTGCCGTGCGTGTCCTGCGCGCGGATCTGCTTGACCAGCTCGCGGATGAACGGGTCTTGCAGCAGCGCCTCGTCGGTGACGGGGGCGCCGGGTGCTTCGACCACAGTGGCTTGACTCATGCTTTCACCTCTTCATCGTCGTCTTCGAAGTCCTGGACCTGCTGCTGGTCCTTCAGCAAGGCCTTGCGCAGCCACGGCGGCGGCGTGCCCCTGAGCACCTCCTGCATCCTGGCGAGCAGCTCGACAATGGGCTCGGGCTGGGTCACCTTGATCGGGTGGATCTTCGTGGCCACCACGCGCGCCGCCGCGGAGCCGCCGATGGCGGCCACGTAGACGATGGCGCAGTCCCTGATCGCTTCGAGCTTGGGCGCGAGCTTGTCCTCGTTGCCGTCTTCGGCGAGGTCTTCGCCGAACGGAAAGCTCTGCACGAACCGGTAGCCGGCGGCATCGATCTCGTAGACCGCGAGGTGTTTGGCCCAGCCGAAGTGCGCATCGACGCGCTGCTGGTCCTGGGTGGCGAAGGCGATCTTCATGGTGGCTCCGTGGGGACTCGGGATCAGACGGCGGCAGCAGCGGGTTCGCTGCTGTGCGACAGGCGCGGGATCGCGGCGCTGACATGCGCGACACCCGGCTCGGGCGCGGTGCTGAACAGCGGCAACGCCGGGCCGCGCGCGGCCGCCACCGCGGCTTCGGGCAGCGGCCAGTCGGCGGGGCCGTGGTGCGGGATCTGCTCCATCAGCAGGTTGCCCACCTCGTAGACGAAGTTGCGCGTGCCGCGGTAGCCGACGTGGCACTTGTGGGCGTTGCCGATGCGATCGAACATCGGGATGCCCAGGCGGAACAGCGGCTTGCCCAGCCGCTCGGCCGCCTGGCGGCCGTGCGAGTGCGTCATCAGCAGGTCGCAGCCGGCCGCCAGGGCGGCTCGTTCGAGGTCTTCGAGGTCGCCGATCACGACCTTGTCCGCCGGCATGCGCTCGAGCAGCTTTGACGCCGTGGTGGTGATGCAGACCGACAGCTCGGCACCCATCTCGGCGAGAAAGCTGCCGGCGGCGAACAGCAGGTCGGGCTCGGCACCGAGCGCCACCTTCACGTTGCCGAAGTGGAAGTGGCCGTCGAGCATCGCATCGACGAGCTGGCTGCGCTGGCGGCGCAGGCGCTGCGGCACGGCGCGGCCGGACAGCTCGCCGAGCCGCTGCACGAACGCGTCGGTCGCGGTCAGGCCGGTGAGGCGGTCGAACAGCGTGAAGGGCACGCCGCATCGCGCCTGCAGCGCTTCGGCCGCCGGCCGCATCTGCGCGCCGATGGCCAGCGTATGGGCCGCGCCGCCGAGTTCCTGCAAGGCCGCCAGCGGCGTGCCGCCGATCGTGGTGCCGAGCCAGTCGTCGGGAATGTGGCCATCGAGCGAACCGGACACGTCGGGCACGAACACCGGCTGCAGGCCGAAAGCCTCGATGACCTCGCGCAGCTCCTCGATGTCGCCCGGGCTCAGGTGGCTGCCGGGCAGCACGTTGACCCGGTCGTCGCGGCGCGGCACGTCGCGCTGCGGCACCTGCCCGACGAGCGCGGCGACCGCCTTGGCCCAGCCGTCCTGGAAGGCCCCCGCGTAGTCGGGCGTCGAGACGTAGACGATCTCGGTATCCGACAGCTCGGGGTGCTTCTGGCGCGCCAGCGCGATGTAGCCATCGACATCGTCGCCCTTGGTCTCGGTCAGCCCGGTCGAGCAGATCGCGATGATCTGCGGCCTGGTGCGGCTGCGGATGTTGAGGATCGCCTTCTCGATGTTGTCGTAGCCGCCCATGATGGTGGTGGCCTCGTTCATCGCCGTGGTCTGCAGCGGGATCGCCTCCTTGAAGTGGCGCACCAGCACCACCAGGCCGAACGAGGTGCAGCCCTGCGAGCCGTGCATCACCGGCATGCAGGACGCCAGCCCCATGAACGCGTAGCTCGCGCCCAGCGGCTGGCTCATCTTCAGCGGGTTGACCGTGCAGGCCTTCCTGGATTCGACGACTTGGGCCATGGTCGTGCTTCCTACGCGGGTTGCGCTTCGGCGGCCAGCTGCGCGGCGCTCTGCTCGACCAGCAGGGTGTCGCACGCTTCCCAGGGCGCCGGCGTGCGCACCTCGGCCCACATCGGGTTGAACAGCGCCTTGTCGATCTCGCGGATCATCGTGACCATGCCTTCATAGCCGGCGAAGGCATGGTGGCGCTCCTGGTTGATGTCCATCCAGGGCATGCGCGCCTTCAGCGCGACGAACTGGCTGCGCCCGCCGGACAGCATGATGTCGGCCCGGGCCTCGCGCAGCATCGCGTACATCTGGCGCGGCGTCATGTCGTCGATCATGTGGGCGCTGTCTTCCTCGGTCAGGCCCATGATCTCCTTGATCTTCTCCTTGTCTTCCTTGGTCGACTTCTTGATGCTGGTGCCCACCACCTCGAGACCGGCCTCCTGCAGCGCCGCCACCACCGACCAGCTCTTCACGCCGCCGGTGATCAGCAGCACCTTCTTGCCGGTGAGCCGCTGCTTGAAGCCGCGGATGCGCTCCCACGCGCGCGCTTCCTCGACCGCGATCAGCGCTTCGGTGCGGTCCTTCAGATCGGCCGGCGCGCCGCGCTCGACCAGCAGCCGCGCGATCTGGCGCAGCGTGTCGCTCATGTCGCCGATGCCGTAGAACGAGCCCTCGAAATACGGGATGTCCCAGCGCTGCTGCATCTTGGTGGCGATGTTGATCATCGACTTCGAGCAGACCATCATGTTGGCGCGGGCGCGGTGTGCCGAGGCCACCTCGGCGTAGCGCCCGTCGCCCGAGATGCAGCTCAGGATGCGCACGCCGAGCGCGTCGAGCAGCGGCTTGACCTGCCACAGTTCGCCGGAGAGGTTGTACTCGCCGATGATGTTGATGTCGTACGGCGTCGTGGTCGCCGGCTCGACGGTGCCGATCACGTGGTCGAGCAGGGCCTCGGCACCGAGCTTGTTGCCCAGGTTCTTCGGGCCTGCGAAGCCCGGCGCGTTGACCGGAATGACGGGCTTGCCGAACTTCTCGGCGGCGCGCTTGCACACCGCCTCGATGTCGTCGCCGATCAGGCCGGTGACGCAGGTCTGGTAGACGAAGATCGCGGGCGGGTCGTACTTCTCGCAGATCTCGCGGATCGACTTGAACAGGCGCTTCTCGGCGCCGTAGATCACGTCGAGTTCGTTGATGTCGGTCGTGAACCCGGTGCGGTAGAGGGTGGAGCCCGACGACGCGCTGTGCCGGTTGTCCCACGAGTTGCCTTCGCAGGCGATCGGCCCGTGCACGAGGTGCGCCACGTCGACGATCGGCTGCAGCGCGATCTTCGCACCGTCGAAGGCACAGCCGCCGGCCGCTGCACCCGGCGTCAGTTGCTTGGTGCAGCCCTTCTTGCGTTCCTTCTCGCTCTTGCCCTGGTTCTTGTCGCACCCGGGCTCTTCGAAGACTTCGGCGATCTTGGCTTTGAGCGATGCGGACATCCGGGGCCTCCTTGGCGCGACAGCGACAGCGAACCGGTGGGTTCGCCAGCGCTATTGCAGCTTCGATGCCAGGCCTGGAAGTCCTTGGGAATCAAGCACTTGGCGGCTCGACCCGGCGCTTGCGCCGGACCGGCACGACAAGCCGCTGCCGCGATTGGCGGGTTTGCGACAAACCCCGGAGGAGCGCCGATGGCAGCCGCTCGATCCTGGCCGCCGCGGGCAGCACGTGCGGCAGGAAGCGGCCGATTTTCGCGGGTCGATCTGCAGGCCCCGAGAATCGAAGCGGCCACCGCAGGAAGCCTTTGCACACATCTCGCCGTCCGCATCTGGCCTAGGATCAGGATTGCCATCCGGGCTCGCCACGCGTGCCCTGCCTTTGCACTCCGAGCGACGGTGCAGATTCGTCGCCGCCACAAGCGATTCGTTGGAACCATGAAAGAATTCCGCCTCGTCGCATGGCCGCAGCAGTTGCGGGCTCCGTTCGACCGCATCGGTTGCCGCCGCATGCTCAGCGACATGTCGCACCGGCACATGACCGTGGCGCAACTGGCCGAATGCAGCGGCATGCGGCGCCAGGAGGTCCGGGCGTTTCTGGACATGCTCGATGCCCGGCACCTCGTCGCGCAGCGCGAGGCCATCACCGCCGGTTCGCTGTTCGGCTCGCTGCGCCCGTTCGGCGGCTGGCTGCGGCGGGCGCTGGCCGCCGCCTACGCGCAGCGATAGTCCGCCGCGCGGCGCACGCGCTTCGAACCTTGCGTCCATCAGCCGTGCGTTTGTCTATTCGACGATTCCGGTATAGTCGCGCCATGATGGAAGACGACGCGGTCAAGGCACTCGGCGCACTCGCGCACCCCTTGCGCCTGCGTGTCTTCAGGGCGCTCGTCGTCGCCGGCCCCGGCGGCCTGACCCCCGGGGTGATGCAGGAAGGGCTTGGTGTTCCCGGCACGACGCTGTCGTTCCACCTGAAGGAGCTCGCGGGCTCCGGCCTCGTCACTGCCGAGCGCGCGAGCCGCAACCTCGTCTACCGGGCCGCGTTCGACGAAATGAACGCCCTGCTCGGCTACCTCACCGATCACTGCTGCCAGGGCTCGGCCTGTGCCGTCACCAGGACGGCGCCTTCGCGCAAGTGCTGAGCGTCCCGTATCCACCACCGCCGAGGAGATCGCAATGAAACGATTCCATGTTCACACCCACGTCGACGACCTGCAGGCCAGCATCGACTTCTATTCGAAGATGTTCGCGGCCGCACCGACGCGCATCGAGGACGACTACGCGAAGTGGATGCTCGACGATCCGCGCATCAACTTCGCCATCTCGACGCGCGGCGCCAAGGCGGGCATCGATCACCTCGGCTTCCAGACCGACACCGAGGCGGAACTCGCCGAGCTCAGGGCGCGCGCGCAAGCCGCCGACCTGACGCTGCGCGACGAAGGCGAAACCACCTGCTGCTACGCGCGCAGCGACAAGTACTGGGTCACCGACCCGCAGGGCATCGCGTGGGAGCAGTTCCACACGCTTGGCAGCATCCCCGTCTTCAGCGAGCGTGCTGCGGCTGCACCCGAGCCTTCCGCATGCTGCGCCCCCTTGCCACTGCGCGAGACCGCTCCGGGCATCGCGCTGAATTCCACACGTTCCTGCTGCTGAGATGGCCGCCATGAACGACAGCATCGACAACCTGCGTGCCCGCTGAGTCATGACCACGAACGTCCTGATCCTGTGCACGCACAACTCGGCGCGCAGCGTGCTCGGCGAAGGCATGCTGAACCACTGGGCCCGCCGGCTCGGCAAGGCGGTGCGCGCGTTCAGCGCCGGCAGCGCCCCGAGCGGGCGCGTCAACCCGCAGGCGCTGGAAAGCCTGGCCGGCGCCGGCATGGCCACGGCGGGGTTTCGCAGCAAGAGCTGGGACGAGTTCGCCGCGTCCGGCGCGCCGGCGATGCGCATCGTCATCACCGTCTGCGACAGCGCCGCGGCCGAGGCCTGCCCCTACTTTCCGGGCGGGCCGGTCCGGGTGCACTGGGGCTACCCGGATCCGTCGAACGCGCCCGAGGCGGGGAGGAAGGCTGCGTTCGAGCTGACGCGGCAGGCCATCGGCTACCGGATGCTGCAGCTGCTGCAGTTGCCGCTGGCCACGATGAGCGATGCGCAGCTGCATCAATCCCTGGTCGCGATCGCCCGCGACTGACCGCCCATGAGCACATCGCACACCGCAGCGCCGCTCGCGCCGCCACCGGCTCCGGCGATCGGCTTCTTCGAGCGCTACCTGACAGTCTGGGTGGCGCTGTGCATCGTCGCCGGCATCGCGCTCGGCCAGGCGATGCCGGGCTTCTTCCGGGTGGTCGGCGCGCTCGAGATCGCGAAGGTGAACCTGCCTGTCGGCGTGCTGATCTGGGTCATGATCATCCCGATGCTGCTGAAGATCGACTTCACTGCGCTCGGGCAGGTCAAGGCCCATGTGCGCGGCATCGGCGTCACGCTGTTCGTCAACTGGGCCGTGAAGCCGTTCTCGATGGCCTTGCTGGGCTGGATCTTCATTCGCCACGTCTTCGCCCCGTACCTGCCGGCCGACCAGCTCGACAGTTACGTCGCCGGCCTGATCCTGCTCGCGGCGGCGCCGTGCACGGCGATGGTCTTCGTCTGGAGCCAGCTGTGCAGGGGCGATCCGTACTTCACGCTGTCGCAGGTCGCGCTGAACGACGCGATCATGGTCGTCGCGTTCGCACCCATCGTCGCCCTGCTGCTCGGGCTGTCGTCGATCGCCGTGCCCTGGGACACGCTGCTCGTCTCGGTCGGCCTGTACATCGTGGTGCCGGTGGTCATCGCGCAGGTCTGGCGCGGGGTGCTGCTGGGTCGCGGGGCAGCCCGCTTCGAGGCGGTCGCTTCCCGGCTCGGCCCGCTCTCGATCGGCGCGCTGCTGCTCACGCTGGTGCTGCTGTTCGCGTTCCAGGGCGAGGCGCTGATCGAGCAGCCGCTGGTCATCGCGCTGCTGGCCGTGCCGATCCTGATCCAGGTCGTGCTGAACTCGGGCCTCGCGTACTGGCTGAACCGCCGGCTCGGCGTGCGGCACTGCGTCGCCGGTCCGTCGGCGCTGATCGGTGCCAGCAACTTCTTCGAGCTGGCCGTGGCCACCGCGATCAGCCTGTTCGGGTTCCGGTCCGGCGCGGCGCTCGCGACGGTCGTGGGGGTGTTGATCGAGGTGCCGGTGATGCTGGCCGTCGTCGCCGCGGTGAACCGCTCCGAGGCCTGGTACACGGCCGGCAGCGACAATGCCCGGCAACATGCCTGACGAACCAGCCGCTCCTTCGGACCCGAGCGCCGGCAACGGCATCCTGACGATCGCGAAAGGCACCCTGCCGCTGGCGCTGCCCGGTCCGCCGGGCTACGGCGAACGCCAGGGACTGCTGACGGTGCCGGCACGGATCGCGCAGGCGCTCTCGCCGTGGGTCTTCGGCGTCTTCCTGGACCGCTGGGGCGTCGGCGCGTTGTGGCTTTGCGCCGTGCTCGGGCTGGGCGCATTCGGGGCGCTGATGCTGCTGCCGACGCAGCCGCACGATCCGCTTCGTCCGGCCTGACGCCATCGCCCCACGGCGCGCCTGCTTTCGGGCGGCGGAACTGGCGCTCCCGGTTCCGCGTTCAGGAGCAAGCCGGCCGCGCGGTCCTGAGCCGCAGCAAGTGCCGGCTCGTGCGCCGGACGGCTTCCAGCCACGCGACGCACAGCAGCAACAGCGCCGCGGCGACTGCAACGCCATGAGCCGGTGGCAGCGACAGCCGCATCAGATCGCGCAGCCACGGCCAACCCAGCACCGCCACCAGCAGCAGCCCCACCCCGGCCGCCATGCGCCACAGCCAGGGGTTGGCGCCGGTCACGCCCATCAGCGCGGGTCGCGATGCGTCGCGATTGGCCAGGATCAGCAGCATCACGGCCAGCATGAGGGTGCAGAACACCACGCCGCGGCCCTGCGCGGCGCTCCAGCCTTGTCCCAGCAGCCAGCCCTGCCCGGCCAACAGCACCGCGGCGATACCCAGGCCTTGCAGCACCGACTGCAGCAGCGTGCCCCAGGCAAAGGGCGAATCCGACACCGGGCGCGGCGGGCGCTGCATCAGGTCTGCGCCTTCCGGCTCCGCCTCGAACACGACGGAGCAGGCCGGGTCGATCAGCAGCTCGAGCAGCACGATGTGCACCGGCAGCAGCAGCGCCGGCCAGTGCATCAGGCCGGGCACCAGCGCCAGCGCAATGATGGGCACGTGCACGGCGAAGACGAAGCGCGTGGCCTTGCGGATGTTGTCGTCGATGCGGCGGCCCTGGCGGATCGCAGCCACGATGCGCGCGAAGCTGTCGTCCAGCAGCACCAGTGCAGCGGCCTCGCGTGCGACGTCGGTGCCGCGCTCGCCCATGGCGATGCCCACATCGGCGGCCTTCAGCGCGGGGGCGTCGTTCACGCCGTCGCCGGTCATGGCCACCACCTCGCCCGAGGCTCGCAGCAGCTGCACCAGGCGCAGCTTGTCGCGCGGCTTCAGGCGGGTGAACAGGTCGACGTGGTGCAGCTGCCGGGCCAGGGCCGCGTCATCCAGCCCTTCCATCTCGGCGCCGGAGATGACGCCGGGGCGATCGGACAGCCCCACCTGACGTGCGATGGCACGGGCCGTGGCCGGATGGTCGCCGGTCATCATGATGACGCGCACGCCGGCACGCCGGCACTCGGTCAGGGCGGCAGGCACCTCGGCGCGTGGCGGGTCGGCCAAGGCCACCAGGCCGAGGAACTCGAAGTCGAAATCGTGCTGGCTCGGCGGCCAGTGCGGCGGCGCGTCCGCTGCCGCGGCCGCACCACCGGTCCAGCGCCCGCGGGCCACGCCCAGCACACGCAGGCCTTGCCCGGCCATGGCCTCCACCTGCTGGCGGATGGCGTCGCGCTGCGGCGTGTCGAGGTGGCACAGATCGGCCACCGCCTCGGGCGCACCTTTGGTCGCCAGCAGGTATTGGGCCGGGTCGCCACTGGCAAACACACGCGTCATGGCCAGTATCTCGCCCGACAGCGGGTACTCGAACTCCGGCTCACGGCCGGCGTGCACGTGTTCGGTGCCCTGCAGCCATTGGTGTCCGAAGCGCTGGATGGCCTTCTCCATCGGGTCGAAGGGGTCGCCCGGCGTGGCCAGCATCGCGAACTCGGCCAGGGGGTGGAAATCTTCCGGCAGACGATCCGCGCCGTCCGGCGTGAAGCGCGCACCCGCCACGGCGAGTTCGGCCACGGCCATGCGGTTGACGGTCAGCGTGCCGGTCTTGTCGACCGCCAGCACGGTGATGGCGCCCAGCGCCTCGACGGCAGCGACGCGTCGCGCCAGCACTTTTTCCCGCGCAATGCGCCACGCCCCCAGCGCCAGGAACACGGTGAGGATGACCGGGATCTCCTCGGGCAGGATGGCCATGGCCAGAGCAATGCCCGACAGCAGGCTTTCGAGCAACGGCCTGTCGTTCCACCACCAGCCCAGCAGTACCTGCGCTGCCGCAAGCACGAGTGCGGCCAGACCGAGGCGGCGCACCAGCGTGCGTGAGCCGCGCTGCAGCGCCGAGGGCGGCTCGGTGGTGGCGGCGAGATCGGCACCGATCCGACCCACGGCGGTGTCGGCCGCGATGGCGCACACCTCGGCGACGCCCACGCCCCGCGTGACCACGGTGCTGGCGAACAGCGCGGCTGTGCCGCCACCAGCCGGCGTGTCCGGCGCTGCCGAGTCCGTCGACGGGGCCGGGGATCCGGACTCCTGCGGCAGCTTGGCAACCGGAACGGCCTCGCCGGTGATCAGCGACTCGTCCACCTCCAGCTGGCCCTGTCGCAGCAGCGCATCCGCGGCGATGCGATCGCCCTCGTGCAGCACCAGCAGGTCGCCCCGCACCACGTCGCGCCCGGCGATGCGCTGTTCCTGCCCGTCGCGCAACACCAGCGCGCGCGGGGCCGACAGGTCGCGCAGCGACTCCAGCGCCCTTTGCGTCTTGCGCTCCTGCGCCAACGTGATCCCGATGACCACGAACACGAAGCTCAGCAGGAACAGCGCCTCGGCACGGTCGCCCAGTGCCAGGTAGAGGCCGCCCGCGGCCAGCAGCATCAGAAACATCGGCTCGGTGACCACCTCGCGCACGATGGTGACCGCGGACTTGGGCGCGCTGCCGGGCAGCAGGTTGGGCCCGTCGGCCGCAAGGCGGCGCGCCGCCTCTGTGGCACTCAGGCCCCGGGGCACGGGTAACTCGCGGGACACGCGCGGCTCGGAAGTTGCCATGGTGATCAGTCCAACCCTTCGGCGGCACACAGGCGCAGGAGTGTCCTCTCGAAGTCTCGGTCTACGTGTGACGACACATTCCTTCGGTGTCGGTCGTCGACAGAACCGAGGCTTGATCCACCTTGCAAGCCGACCCGGTCCAAGCTGTTGCATCCGTTGCGGCCAGCCGATTGATCCCGTCCGACCTTTGCCCGGACACTACGGGACTCTTTCATCCACGACAACTCGCCGGTCTCGACCGGCGCACAGGAGCAGAACATGAGCAAGCCATTCAAGGGCAGGACCGCGATTGTCACCGGCGGTGGCTCGGGCATCGGCCTGGCCGTTGCGCGCGGGCTCGCCGCGCAGGGAGCGAGCGTTGTCGTCAACGACCTCAAACTCCAGGTGGCCCAGAGGGTCGTCGACGCGATCACTGCGGCCGGCGGCAGCGCCGTCGCGGTCGCGGGCAACGTCGGCAACCCGGACGACGTCAAGGCTGTGGTCGACGCGGCGGTTTCGCGCTACGGCGGGCTGCACCTCGCCTTCAACAACGCCGGCATCGGCGGCCCGCTGGGCCTGCTCGCCGAGATCGACATCGAGGCCTACAGGTAGCTGATGGATGTCAACCTGCATTCGGTCTTCTACGGCATGCGCTACCAGATCCCCGAGATGCTGAAGGCCGGCGGCGGCGCGATCGTGAACAACTCGTCGATTCTCGGCCTGGTCGGCGACGCCAACGCGGTTCCCTATGCCGCAGCCAAGCATGGCGTGACCGGTTTGACCAAGGCCGCCGCCCTCGGCTATGCCGACAAGAGCATACGGATCAACTCGGTACACCCCGGCTACATCGACACACCGCTGCTGCAGGTGCTGCCGCAGGAGGCCCGCGACGGACTCGTCGGCCTGCACCCGATCGGCCGCCTCGGCACGGCCGAGGAGGTCGCCGAACTGGTGCTGTTCCTGCTCTCCGACAAGGCGAGCTTCATCACCGGTTCGCAGCACGTCATCGACGGCGGCTACACGACGCGCTGAACCGCGAACGCCTCGTCATGCGAGAGCGCCCCAAAAGGCCGACGACATGCGTCGTCCGCCCACCAAGGGGGATGGGGAAACTTCGGGCGGCCGGGCGTGCTGTCGATCCAGCTCCCGCGCGGCGGCCGATGGCCGAAGTCAGTGCTCTTCCTTGGCGTGGTTGATCGTGTATTTCGGGATTTCGATCACGACGTCCTGATTCGACAGGATCGCCTGGCACGACAGCCGCGAGTTCGGCTCCAGCCCCCACGCACGGTCGAGCAGGTCTTCCTCGCTCTCGTCCATCTCGCCGAGCGAAGCAAAGCCCTCGCGCACGATCACGTGGCAGGTCGTGCAGGCACAGCTGAGTTCGCAGGCATGCTCGATCTCGATGTGATGGTCGAGCAGCGCCTCGCAGATCGACGTGCCGCCGGGCGCTTCGATCTGCGCACCCTCGGGGCAATACTCGGCGTGGGGCAGGATTTTGATGATGGGCATGGAAAGATTCGAAAACGCGCGCTTCAGATCTCAGATCTGGTCGACGCGGCGCCCGGCCAGCGCAGCGCGGATGCTGCGGTTCATGCGCTCGGCCGCGAACGCCTCGGTGCCTTTCGCGAGCGCCTCGACGGCGGTGTCGATCGCATGGTGGTCGCTGCCCTCGCGGCTGGCCTGCAGCGCAACCAGCAAGGTGTCGATCGCGTTGCGCTCCGGCGCGCTCAGCAGGTCGCCATCGGCGGCGAGTGCCGCGCGCGTCGCCAGCAGCATGCGCTCGGCCTCGACGCGCGATTCGCGCAGGCTGCGCTCGGCCATGTCGGCCTCGGCACTGCCGAAGCTCTCGGTCAGCATGCGCGCGATCTCGTCGTCGGCGAGGCCGTAACTCGGCTTCACGGCGATCGCCGCCTCGACGCCCGAGGTCTCTTCGCGCGCGCTGACGTTCAGCAGGCCGTCGGCATCGACCGCGAAGCTGACGCGCACGCGCGCCGCCCCGGCCACCATCGGCGGAATGCCGCGCAGCTCGAAGCGCGCCAGCGAGCGGCAGTCCGACACGACCTCGCGCTCACCCTGGACAACGTGGATCGAGATGGCGGTCTGGCCATCCTTGAAGGTCGTGAAGTCCTGCGCGCGCGCGGTCGGGATCGTGCTGTTGCGCGGGATGATGCGCTCGACCAGCCCGCCCATCGTCTCCAGGCCCAGCGACAGCGCGATCACGTCGAGCAGCAGCAACTCGTCCGCGCCGGCATTGCCGGCCAGCGCGTTGGCCTGGATCGCCGCGCCGAGCGCGACGACCTCGTCGGGACTCAGGTTCGTCAGCGGCGTCTGGCCGAAGAACTCGCCGACGGCGTGCTGCACCATCGGCATGCGGGTCGAGCCGCCGACCATCACGACGCCTTTCACGTCGGCCTTGTCGGTCTTCGCGTCACGCAGCACCTTGCGCACGCCGGCGAGCGTGCGGGCGAGCAGCGGCTGCAAAAGCGCCTCGAACTGCGCGCGCGTCACGCGCACCGAGAGCTCGCCGCAAGCGAGCGGGCAGGCCAGTGTCGCGTGGTCGGCGCTCGAGAGCTTTTCCTTCGCGGCGCGCGCCGCGACCAGCACGGCGCGCTTGTCCTGCGGCGTGTGCGCCTCCGCCCCGGCCTGCGCGAGCGCCCAGGCCGCGAGTGCGGCGTCGAAGTCGTCGCCGCCCAGCGCGGAATCGCCACCGGTCGCGACGACCTCGAACACGCCCGCCGTCAGGCGCAGCAGCGAGATGTCGAAGGTGCCGCCGCCGAGATCGTAGACCGCGTAAAGCCCCTCCGAGCCGTGCTCCAGGCCGTAGGCGATCGCCGCGGCGGTCGGCTCGCTGATCAGTCGCAGCACGTTCAGACCGGCCAGCTGCGCGGCATCCTTCGTGGCCTGGCGCTGCGCGTCGTCGAAGTAGGCCGGCACCGTGACGACGGCGCCGAACACGTCGTCGTCGAAGCTGTCCTCGGCGCGCTGGCGCAGTGTCGCGAGGATCTCGGCCGAGACTTCGACCGGAGACTTCACGCCGGCGACCGTGCGCATCTGCACCATGCCCGGCGCATCGACGAAGTCGTAGGGCAGTTGGTCGCGACCCTCGATGTCGGCCAGACCGCGGCCCATGAAGCGCTTCACCGAGACCAGCGTGTTGTGCGGGTCGGTCGCGGCTTCGGCGAGCGCGACGCTTCCGATCTGGCGTTTGCCGTGCGCAAGATAGCGCACCACCGACGGCAGGATCACGCGACCGGCGGCGTCGGGCAGGCATTCGGCCACACCATGGCGCACCGCGGCGACCAGCGAATGCGTGGTGCCGAGGTCGATGCCGATCGCGATGCGGCGCTGGTGCGGGTCGGGCGCGCCGCCGGGTTCGGAGATTTGCAGGAGGGCCATGCCGCAACTATTGTCCCAGCGCTTCGAGGCGCTGATCGATGTCGTGCGCAAAGCGCTCGACGAACATGAGGGCTCTGACCTGCTGGGCGGCCGCCGCGAAGTCGTGTTCCTCGTCGAGCGTGGCCTGCAGCCGCGCCAGCGCTTCGCGGCGGTACGCGCCGACCTGCCCGGCAAGCGCCTCGACCTGCGCCGCGCCCGCCGCGTCGTCCAGCGACTCGCGCCATGCCATCTGCTGCATCAGGAACGCCGCCGGCATCGCGGTGTTGTTCTCGGCTTCGATCGCCGCGCCGTTCAGTTCGCACAGGTAGGCGGCGCGTTGCAACGGATCCTTCAGGCGCCGGTAGGCTTCGTCGACCCGCAGCGCCCACTGCATCGCGATGCGCTGTGCTGCGGTGCCCCCGGCGGCGAACCTGTCGGGGTGGACCTCGCCCTGCAGCGCACGCCAGCGCGAATCCAGCGCCGCGCCTTCGAGCGCAAAGCGGGGTTCGATGTCGAACAGTTCGAAGTCGGTGCTGGCCAGGTTCATGGGATGAAAGAGTAGGCCGACGGCGCGCTCTTCAGTGCAGGCTCGTATCGGGCCGCCATGCGAAGCAGAAACCCAAAGGCGCGACCAGGGCCGCGCCTTTGGGCCGGAAGCGGTGCGTCAGACGCGGAACGATTCGCCGCAACCGCAGCGGTCCTTCTCGCGCGGGTTGTGGAACTTGAAGCCCTCGTTGAGACCTTCGCGCACGAAGTCGAGCTCGGTGCCGTCGATGTAGGGCAGGCTCTTCGGGTCGACCAGCACCTTCACGCCGTGACCCTCGAACACGGTGTCTTCGGGAGCGAACTCGTCGGCGTACTCGAGCTTGTAGGCCAGGCCCGAGCAGCCGGTGGTCTTCACGCCCAGCCGCACGCCCACGCCCTTGCCGCGCTTGCTAATGTAGCGCGAGACATGGCGTGCCGCCGCTTCGGTCAACGTGACTGCCATGCTGGTCTCAGTGGGCCTTCTTGGCCTTGTAGTCGTTCACCGCCGCCTTGATCGCGTCCTCGGCGAGGATCGAGCAGTGGATCTTCACCGGCGGCAGCGCGAGTTCCTCGGCGATGCGGGTGTTCTTGATCGTCAGCGCCTCGTCGAGCGACTTGCCCTTGACCCATTCGGTGACCAGCGAGCTCGACGCGATCGCGGACCCGCAACCGTAGGTCTTGAACTTGGCGTCCTCGATCAGGCCGGTGACCGGGTTCACCTTGATCTGCAGCTTCATCACGTCGCCGCAGGCGGGTGCGCCGACCATGCCGGTGCCGACCGTGTCGTCACCCTTGTCGAACGAGCCCACGTTGCGCGGGTTTTCGTAATGCTCGACCACTTTTTCGCTGTATGCCATGTCGTACTCCTTACCTCAATTCGCGGGGCCAGCGCCGGGCCGCCCCAAGCGGCCCCGCACCCCCTCGGGGGTGGCTGCGGTGTCCCGCAGCCGGGGTTCTATCAGTGGGCGGCCCACTGGATCGCGCCGATGTCGATGCCGTCCTGGTGCATCTCCCACAGCGGCGACAGTTCGCGCAGCTTGGCGACGCGATCCTTCAGGGTCGCGATCACGTAGTCGATTTCCTCGACGGTCGTGAAGCGGCCGATCGTCATGCGCAGACTGGAATGGGCGAGTTCATCGCTGCGGCCGAGGGCACGCAGCACGTAGCTCGGTTCCAGGCTCGCCGACGTGCAGGCCGAGCCCGACGACACCGCGATGCCCTTGATGCCCATGATCAGCGACTCGCCCTCGACGAAGTTGAAGCTCATGTTGACGTTGTGCGGCACGCGCCGCTCGGCGTGACCGTTGAGGAAGGTCTCCTCGATGTCCTTCAGGCCGTCGATCAGGCGCCGCGACAGCATCCGGATGCGATCACGCTCGGCCCCCATTTCGAGCTTGGCGATTCGGTAGGCCTCGCCCATGCCGACGATCTGGTGCGTCGCCAGCGTGCCCGAGCGCATGCCGCGCTCGTGGCCGCCGCCGTGCATCTGCGCCTCGATGCGCACGCGCGGCTTGCGGCGCACGTAGAGCGC
The DNA here is from genome assembly GCA_040388965.1 of Pseudomonadota bacterium. GTDB lineage: Bacteria > Pseudomonadota > Gammaproteobacteria > Burkholderiales > Burkholderiaceae_C > LMDS01. Next base: position 62,249 of record JAZKAV010000009.1, read on the forward strand.
GCCGATGCCCTTCGGCCCATAGGTCTTGTGCGAGGCCAGGCTCATCAGGTCGACCGGCAACCCGGCGAGATCGATGTCGACCTTGCCGGTGGCCTGGGCCGCGTCGACGTGGAAGATGATGCCGCGCTCGCGGCACAGCATGCCGATGGCCTCGATGTCCTGGATCACGCCGATCTCGTTGTTGACGAGCAGCGCCGAGACCAGGATCGTGTCCGGGCGGATCGCCGCCCTGAGCTTTTCGATGTCGAGGAGGCCGTCCTCCTGCACGTCGAGGTAGCTTGCCTCGAAGCCCTGGCGCTCCAGCTCGCGCATCGTGTCGAGGACGGCCTTGTGCTCGGTCTTCAGCGTGATCAGGTGCTTGCCGCGCGTCTTGTAGAACTGCGCCGCGCCCTTCAGCGCGAGGTTGATCGACTCGGTCGCGCCCGATGTCCACACGATCTCCCGCGGGTCGGCACCGACGAGCGAGGCGACCTGCTCGCGCGCCTTCTCGACAGCAGCTTCCGCTTCCCAGCCCCAGGCGTGGCTGCGCGACGCGGGATTGCCGAAGTGCTCGCGCAGCCACGGGATCATCGCGTCGACGACGCGCTGGTCCACCGGCGTGGTCGCGCCGTAGTCCATGTAGATCGGAAAATGCGGGGTCATGTCCATGCGGATTCGTCCTGGCGGCGCAGCAACACCGCACACCGCCGTCGGGTCAGGTTCACCGGCCGAAGGCTGTGCGAGGCATCGGGGTGGTCGCCTCCCAGATCACTTCGTGAACGTGGCGCCGAGCGCGAATACCGAGTTCGGCGCGGTGATCTTGATCGGCTTGACGACCGGTTGCGTCGAGATCGCGCGCTTCACCGGATGCTCCTCGATCGAGACGCCCTTGGCGATCTGCTCCTCGACCAGCTTGCGCAGCGACACCGAATCGAGGAACTCGATCATCTTGGAGTTCAGGCTCGCCCACAGGTCATGCGTCATGCAACGGCCCGCGTCCTCGCCCATGCAGTTGTCCTTGCCCGCGCAGCCGGTCGCGTCGATCGGCTCGTCGACGGCGACGATGATGTCGGCGACCGTGATCTCTTCGGCCTTGCGGCCCAGCGAGTAGCCGCCGCCGGGGCCGCGCGTGCTCTCGACGAGTTCGTGTCGGCGCAGCTTGCCGAACAGCTGCTCCAGGTACGACAGCGAAATCTGCTGCCGACCACTGATCGCGGCCAGGGCCACAGGCCCGGCATGCTCGCGCAAGGCGAGGTCGATCATGGCGGTGACCGCGAAACGGCCCTTGGTGGTCAAACGCATTGAATTCTCCTAAAGCCTCGAGTCGGCAGTTCAGCTACGGGATGGCAAGCTCGGCAAACCGACAGCGCCGGAAGTTGCGAGGGTAAACCCGCCCTATTCCGACTAGTTTCGTCAAGTATAGCCGAAGCCGACAAATTCGGTCGAGATTGAGGCCGGAAGTTCCCTTGGACCCGCAAGGGAGTTTCAGACCCGGCCGGCGCGCAACACCCGGCAATGGGGCGACGCGCCATCAGCGCCGCACCGGGTCCGGCACCAGCGCCACGACATTGTCGACGCCAGGCGCCCCGAAAGCCTGCTCGCGCAGCAGTGCGAGCTGGTCGCGCACCCGGGCCGCCTTCTCGAACTCGAGGTTGCGCGCGTGGTCGAGCATCTGCTTCTCCAACTGCTTGATGCGCCTGCCCAGGTCCTTCTCGCTCAAGGCCTCGATCGCCGTGGCCTCGTTCGCGGCCTTCAGGTCGTCCCTGGCACCCTTCTCGCCGTAGACACCGTCGATCAGGTCGCGCACCCGCTTGACCACGCTGCGCGGGGTGATGCCCTCGGCCAGGTTGTGCGCGACCTGCCTGGCACGGCGGCGCTCGGTCTCGTCGATCGCCCGCCTCATCGAGTCGGTGACCCTGTCGGCGTAGAGAATCGCCCGCCCGTTCAGGTTGCGCGCCGCCCGACCGATGGTCTGGATCAGGCTGCGCTCCGAGCGCAGAAACCCTTCCTTGTCGGCATCGAGGATCGCGACCAGCGAGACCTCCGGGATGTCCAGCCCCTCGCGCAGCAGGTTGATGCCGACCAGCACGTCGAAGCTGCCCAGCCGCAGATCCCGCAGGATTTCGACCCGCTCGACGGTGTCGACGTCGCTGTGCAGGTAACGCACCTTGACGCCGTTGTCGCTCAGGTAGTCGGTCAGCTGCTCGGCCATGCGCTTGGTCAAGGTCGTGATCAGCACGCGTTCGTTGATCTCGACGCGATCGCGGATTTCCTGCAGCACGTCGTCGACCTGGTTCGATGCCGGGCGCACTTCCACCGGCGGATCGACCAGGCCGGTCGGCCGCACCAGTTGCTCCACCGTCTGCCCGGAGGTCTTCTGCTCGTACGCCGCCGGCGTGGCGGAGACGTACATCACCTGGCGCATCTTCTTCTCGAACTCCTCGAATTTCAGTGGCCGGTTGTCGAGCGCGCTGGGCAGCCGGAAGCCATACTCGACCAGCGTGGTCTTGCGCGCGCGGTCGCCGTTGTACATGCCGCCGAACTGGCCGATCAGCACGTGGCTCTCGTCGAGGAACATCAGCGCGTCGGCCGGCAGGTAATCCACGAGCGTCGGCGGCGGATCGCCCGGCATCGCGCCCGACAGGTGCCGGGTGTAGTTCTCGATGCCCTTGCAGTGCCCGACCTCCTGCAGCATCTCCAGATCGAAACGGGTGCGCTGCTCCAGGCGCTGCGCCTCGACCAGCTTGCCGAGCTTCACGAGTTCGTCGAGCCGTTCGCGCAACTCGGCCTTGATCGTCTCGATCGCCGCCACGACTCGCTCGCGCGGCGTCACGTAGTGGCTGCTCGGGTAGACCGTGAAGCGCGGAATCTTCTGGCGGATGCGGCCGGTCAGCGGGTCGAACAGTTGCAGCGACTCGACCTCGTCGTCGAACAGCTCGATGCGGATCGCCAGCTCCGAGTGCTCGGCCGGGAACACGTCGATCGTGTCGCCGCGCACGCGAAACGTGCCGCGCGAAAAATCGACCTCGTTGCGCGTGTACTGCATGCGGATCAACTGCGCGATCACGTCGCGCTGGCCCAGCTTGTCGTGCACGCGCAGCGTCATCACCATCTTGTGATAGTCGCTCGGGTTTCCGATGCCGTAGATCGCCGAGACGCTCGCGACGATCACGACGTCGCGCCGCTCCAGCAGGCTCTTGGTCGCCGACAGGCGCATCTGCTCGATGTGCTCGTTGATCGAGCTGTCCTTCTCGATGAACAGGTCGCGCTGCGGCACGTAGGCCTCGGGCTGGTAGTAGTCGTAGTAGCTGACGAAATACTCGACGGCGTTCTTCGGGAAGAACTCGCGGAACTCGGCGTAGAGCTGTGCGGCGAGCGTCTTGTTCGGCGCGAACACGATCGCCGGGCGGCCCATCTGCGCGATCACATTGGCCATCGTGAAGGTCTTGCCGGAGCCGGTCACGCCCAGCAGCGTCTGGAAGCTCAGGCCATCGTTCAGGCCCTCGACCAGGCCGGCGATCGCTGCCGGCTGGTCGCCCGCCGGCGGGTACGGCTGGAACAGCTGGAACGGTGAATCCGGATAGCCGACGAACCGGCCCTCGGGAGCAGCCTCGGCGGTGTCGGGATCGATGACTTCGGACGGCTCGGCCATGACAGATAAAATCTCCGGGTTTTCCCGCTGATTGCGTTGGCGGGGGAACCGCACAGCGTAGCCGATGCGTGCACCCCCTTCCATCGCCAAGGACCGACCATGTCTTCGCTCTTCTCCGCCGTCGAAATGGCCCCCCGCGACCCGATCCTGGGTTTGAACGAGCAGTTCAACGCCGATCCGAACCCCGCGAAGGTCAACCTGGGCGTCGGCGTTTACTTCGACGACAACGGCAAGCTGCCGTTGCTGCAATGCGTGCAGACAGCCGAGAAGATGATGATGGAAGCACCGAAGGCAAGAGGCTACCTGCCGATCGACGGCATCGCCGCCTACGATCAGGCGGTGCAGGGCCTCGTGTTCGGCGCCGACAGCGCTGCCGTCAGGGCCGGCCGCATCGCCACCGTGCAGGCGATCGGCGGGACCGGCGCACTGAAGGTCGGCGCCGACCTGCTCGAGCGCATGAACGCCGGCGCCAGGGTGCTGATCAGCGACCCGAGCTGGGAAAACCACCGCGCGCTCTTCGAGGGCGCGGGGTTCGTCGTCGATCACTATCCATACTACGACGCTGCCAGGCGCGGCATCGACTTCGACGGCATGCTCGGCGCACTCGACCAGGCCGCGGCCGGCACGATCGTCGTGCTGCACGCCTGCTGCCACAACCCGACCGGCTACGACATCACGGCGGACCAGTGGGCGAAGGTCATCGCGATACTCGAGTCGCGCCGCCTCGTGCCCTTCCTCGACATGGCCTACCAGGGTTTCGGCGATGGCATCGCCGAGGACGGTGCCGTCGTCGGCCTGTTCGTGGCCGCCGGTCTGGACTTCTTCGTCGCGACCAGCTTCTCGAAAAGTTTCTCGCTCTACGGCGAACGGGTCGGCGCGCTCAGCGTCGTCTGCGCATCGAAGGACGAGGCGACACGCGTGCTGAGCCAGCTCAAGCGCGTGATCCGCACCAACTATTCCAACCCGCCGACACACGGCGCGCAGGTGGTTGCCCTGGTGCTCACCACCCCCGCGCTGCGCGCGATGTGGGAGGAGGAACTCGCCGGCATGCGTGTGCGCATCAAGAAGATGCGCGAGGCCCTGCGAAGCAGGCTGGAAGCCGCCCTGAAGCGGGACTTCAGCTTCATCACGCGCCAGAGGGGCATGTTCAGCTATTCCGGACTGAGCAAGGAGCAGATGCAGCGGCTGCGCAGCGAGTTCGGCATCTATGGCGTCGATTCGGGCCGGATCTGCGTGGCGGCATTGAACACGAAGAACATCGACGCGACTGTCTCGGCGATCGCCAAGGTCTCGGCCTGAGAGCGCCCCCAGGCGGACGACATACGCCGTCCGCCCCCGAGGTCCGGAACGGGCCCCTTCGTGGCCCATGGGGATGAGGAAACTTCGGGCGGCCGGGCGTTTCCTCGTGAGTTGAGCAACGGGCCGCGGCCGCGAAGCCCAGAATCATCAGGGCATTGGTCGGGATGCCGCTCTGCGGCCGGGCACTGCAAGATCGTGCGTGGACGCCTAGAATGCTGCATTGCACAAACTCTTTTCGCACGGCCGCCCGCGGCCTGCACCGATCTCTCTCCTCACCAGGTCCCGAGATGCTCTACCAACTCTATGAAAGCCAGCGCGCCCTGCTGAGTCCGTTCGCCGAGTTCGCGAGCGCGACCTCCAAGCTGTACAACCATCCGCTGTCGCCATTCGCGCACACTCCCGGTGCGCAGCGGGTCTCGGCCGGTCTCGACCTGATGCACCGGTTGTCCAAGGACTACGAGAAGCCCGAGTTCGCGATCACCTCGGTCAAGGTCGATGGCGTCGACGTGGCGGTGCAGGAGCAGGTCGTCATCGAAAAGCCCTTCTGCCGCCTGCTGCGCTTCAAGCGATTCACCGACGATCCGGCCGTCCTGACGCGCCTGAAGGACCAGCCGACCGTGCTGGTGGTGGCCCCGCTCTCGGGCCACCACTCGACCCTGCTGCGCGAGACCGCGCGCGAGTTGCTGAAGGACCACAAGGTCTTCATCACCGACTGGACCGACGCGCGCATGGTGCCCAAGGACGTGGGCCCGTTCCACCTCGACGATTACGTGACCTACGTGCAGGAGTTCATCCGCCACGTCGGCCCGGAGGTCAACGTGATCTCGGTCTGCCAGCCGACCGTTCCGGTGCTCGCGGCGATCTCGCTGATGGCGAGCCGCGGCGAACCCACGCCTCGCACGATGACGATGATGGGCGGCCCGATCGATGCCCGCAAGAGCCCGACCGCGGTCAACAACCTCGCGACCACCAAGCCCTACGAATGGTTCGTGAACAACGTGATCTACCGCGTTCCGACCAACTTCCCCGGCAGCGGCCGGGCGGTCTACCCGGGCTTCCTGCAGCACACCGGCTTCGTCGCGATGAACCCGGACCGGCACATGAGTTCGCACTACGACTACTTCCTGGACCTGGTGCGCGGCGACGACGACAGCGCCGAGTTCCACCGTGACTTCTACGACGAATACAACGCGGTGCTCGACATGCCGGCCGAGTACTACCTCGACACGATCAGGATCGTGTTCCAGGACTTCGCTCTCGTCAGTGGCACATGGGTCGTCAAGGGCGAACCGGTGCGCCCGCAGGACATCAAGACGACAGCCCTGCTGACGATCGAAGGCGAGCTCGACGACATTTCCGGCGCCGGCCAGACCAAGGCGGCGCACGACCTGTGCACCGGCATCCCGAAAGACCGCCAGTTCCACTACGAGGCGATCGGCGCCGGCCACTACGGCATCTTTTCGGGCCGCCGCTGGCGCGAGAAGGTCTATCCCAAGGTGCGCGACTTCATCGCGAGCCACCAGGCCGCGCCAACGGCACGCGCATCCGCCAGGCCGAAGGCCACGGCGCCCCGCGTGCGCGCCGCGAAGAAGGTTGCGCGCAAGGCCGGCTGAACGTGGCGTGAGCAGCTTGATCGATGTTACCGGTGCGCTCGCGCAGGCGCTGGAAGACGCCCTGCCGCAGACCCAGTGCACACGCTGCGGCTACCCCGATTGCCGTGGCTACGCGCAGGCCATCGCCGCGGGCGAGGCCGAGATCAACCAGTGCCCGCCCGGAGGCGAGGAAGGCATTGCGCGCCTGGCCGCCCTCACCGGCCGACCGGCCGTGCCGCTGAATCCGGCCCACGGCCACGAATCGGCACGCCAGCTCGCGGTGATCGACGAGGACGGGTGCATCGGCTGCACGCTGTGCCTGCAGGCCTGCCCGGTGGACTCCATCGTCGGCGGGCCGAAGGCGATGCACACCGTGATCGCCGCGCAATGCACCGGCTGCGAGCTGTGCCTGCCGGCCTGCCCGGTCGACTGCATCGCGCTGGTGCCGGTGAACCGAGGGCGTCCCCAGGCCGACGACATGCATCGTCCGCCCCCCGAGGGGGAGGAGGAAACTTCGGCCGGCCGGGCGTTTCCTCATGAGCGCACCGGCTGGCAGGCGTGGAGCGACGCGCAGGCGCGCGAAGCACGCGAGCGCTTCGCCTGGCATCGCCAGCGGCTGGAACGCGACGAGCTCGAGCGCGTCGACCGCCTCGCCCGGTGCGCACCCGACGAACCGGCAGTTGCGACCGATGACCTGGCGCGACCCGTCGACCCTGGACGGATCGCGGCCGCCGCCGCGCTCGCGCTCGCACGGGCGCGTGCGACACGCGGCATCTGAGCGCTGCAGGCCCTGCCGTGAAGACTGCCGACATCGAACCCTTCTTCGCGACGCTGAAGGCCGCCAACCCGCAACCCGAGACCGAGCTGGAGTACACCAGCGTGTTCGAGCTGCTGGCTGCGGTGCTGCTCTCGGCGCAGGCCACCGACGTCGGCGTCAACAGGGCGACGCGCCGGCTCTTTGCAGTCGCGAACACGCCGGCCAAAATGCTCGCGCTGGGGCTGACCGCCCTGACCGACCACATCCGCACGATCGGCCTGTACCGCACCAAGGCGAAGAACCTGCTCGAGACCTGTCGCATCCTGATCGAGCAGCATGGCGGACGCGTGCCGGCGCAACGCGCAGCCCTCGAAGCGCTGCCCGGTGTGGGCCGCAAGACCGCCAGCGTGGTGCTCAACGTCGCGTTCGGCGAGCCGACGATGGCGGTGGACACGCACATCTTCCGGGTCTCGAACCGCACCGGCCTCGCCCCGGGCCGCAACCCGCTGGAGGTCGAGCGGAAACTGCTGCAGCGCGTGCCCGCGGCTTATCTCGTGGATGCGCACCACTGGCTGATCCTGCACGGCCGCTACGTCTGCCAGGCGCGGCGGCCGCTGTGCGGGCACTGCGCGGTGACGCGCTGGTGCGATGCGTTCCCGACGATCGCGCAGGGTGGCGCCCCCGCCACAGATTCCCCGACGGCGCATGCAAGGAAACGTGCGTCGGTCGGGGACGGCCACCGATAATCCGACCATGACGGACTCCTCCGATCTTCAAGTGATATCGGGCCGCCTCGAACGCGGCGAGATCGGCAGTGCCCAGTACCTCGACGAGCTGATGCGCTTCGTCGCCGCGCAGATCGGCTGCTCCCGCGCGGGGCTGCGGGTGTTCGTCGAGACGCCCGAGGGCCGGGCGCTGCGCAGCATCGCGATGTACGACGCCGGCCAGGACCGCATGGTCGGCGCTGCGGACATCATGCATCCCGACAACGGCCTCTACCTGGACCGGCTGCAGAGCGACGGCAACGTCACCGTGAGCCGCGCCGCCACCGATCCGGTGACTGCGGGCGACCTTCGCGACTACCTCCACGCCTTGAACATCACCTCGTTCATGGACATGAGCTTCTCGGTCAACGGCGCGCTGTTCGGCACCTTCAACTGCGAGCAGATCGGCACACCGGTCGACTGGACGCAGCGCCAGCTCCAGACGCTGCGCAAGATCGCGTCGCGCGCCAGCCTGACGCTGATGCACGTGGTCAACGCCTCGGTCGACACCGCGCCCGGCGCACTGTGGGAGTCGAGCACACCGAACCGGCTGGCGACGATGCCGATGCCGCTGGACCTGCCGCCCGAGTGAGCGCCGGCAGCGCGGCGCGGCGAACCGCCGGCGACCGTGCCCTTCACAGATCGACGTGTGGGATCGCGATCCAGCGTGCGCCGAAACGCTCGATGCGGATCGCGCCGTCGAACACGTCGACCAGGGCGGCGTGCAGTCGCGGATCGTCCCGCGGGCCGTGGACCCGGATGCGGCCCTGCTGCATCACGACCAGCGTGTCCGCGAGCAGGGCCAGCGACAGGTCGTGCAGCACGCTGACGACCGTCGTGCCGGCCGTCACCTGCCGCCGCACCAGCCGCACGAGCGCAACCTGGTGCGGCGGATCGAGGTGTGTGGTCGGCTCGTCGAGCAGCAGCCACGGCGCGTCGACCGCAATCGCGCGCGCGAGCAGCACACGCTGACGCTCGCCACCCGACAGTTCGTGCAGCCGGCGGTGCTGCCAGGCACTGCATTCGGCCTCTTGCATCGCGGCGTCGACCCGCGTTTCGTCGGCTGCGTCGGGTGCGGTGAACAGCCCGAGTCGCGGCAGCCGGCCCAGGTGCACGACCTCGCGCACCGTCAGCTCACCGTTCACATCGCCCTGCTGCGCCAGCCAGGCAATGCGGGTGGCGCGTTCGCGCGGGCGCATCGTGCCAAGCGGCGCATCGTCGAACCGGACCATGCCGGCGTCGACCGGCTGCAACCCGGCGAGCACCCGCAGCAGGGTCGATTTTCCGGCGCCGTTCGGGCCGACGATCGCGCTCCATCCCGGCGCCAGCGAGAGGCTGACGTCGCGCAGGGCCTGCGTGCTCCCGAGCGCGACGCTGACATGGTCGACACCCAATCCACTCGTTGCGCTCATGAAGCGCGCCCCCGGTGCAGCAGCCAGACCAGGTAGCCGCCACCGAGCAATGCCGTCAGCACGCCGACCGGCACCTCCTGCGGCGCGATCAGGCCGCGGGCCAGCACGTCGGCCGCCAGCAGCAGCGTGCCACCGGCCGCGGCGCTGGCAATCAGCGTGAAGCCATGGCGCGCCGGCGCGAAGCGGCGTACCAAGTGCGGTGCCACCAGCCCGACGAACGCGATCAGCCCGGCCTGCGACACCGCCACCCCGGTGGCGAGCGCGATCGCGGCGACCAGTGCGATGCGGATCCGCGGCAGCGCCAGGCCGAGGCTGTGCGCCGTGTCGGCGCCCAGCGTCAACGCGTCGAGCGCGCGTGCCAGCCCCCAGCTCGGCGGCAGCGTCAGCACCAGGCCGATCGCCAGCGTCGCGCAGCTGCCCCAGCCGAGGTAGCCGGTGCTGCCGAGCAGGAAGGCCTGCTTGCCGCGCAGCGCATCGGGAGCGGCGCTGGTAACGAGGTCGCTAACCGCGGCCAGCATGACCCCGACGACGACGCCGGCCAGCAGCAGCCGCGTCGTCTGCTGCGCGCCACGCGCCAGCGTCAGCGTCAGCAGCACGCCGAGCAGGGCGCCGCCGAACGCGGCACCGACCAGTCCGATGCGCGGCAACAGGTCGGCCGTCGCAAGCCCGATCGCGTGCCCGCCGAGCGCGCTCGCCGCCAGCACCAGCACCACGCCGAGCGATGCCCCCGACGCCGAGCCCAGAAGGTACGGATCGGCGAGCGGATTGCGGAACAGGCCCTGCGCGATCGCGCCGGCCAGCCCCAGCAGCGCTCCGGTCAGCCAAGCGCCGAGCGTGCGCGGCGCGCGGATCTGGGCGACGATCAGCGCGCCGTCGTGACTGCCCCAGGCCTGTGCGAGATTCGCCAGCGACCAGCCCTCGCTGCCGGCGGCCAGGCCGGCGATCAGCAGCAGCAGCGTCGCGAGCGTGAGCCCGATCGCGAGACGGCGGCGGCGCCGGGAGTCGGTCGAGTTCATCGTTGCATCTTCGGCGGTTCGCCCCGCGCCGCAACGGCGACCAGGCAATCGGCAATGACGCCGGCCGCCTCGCCCATGCGCGGGCCCGGGCGCACCAGCAGCTCGTAGCGATCGCTCGCAAAGCCGCAGGTCTGGCCGTCCTGCAGCGCCCGCAGCGCCGCCCAGCCCGGCCGCTTCGGCATCTCGACGAGCGCCGGCCGGACCGCCATCACGATGTCGGGCTGAACGCGCAGCACGTACTCCGGGTTGAGTTGAGGAAACGGCCCGAGCTCGGTCGGCACCGCGTTGGCCAGGCCGAGACGCGCCAGCGTCTCGCCGATGAACGAACTAGCGCCGGCCGCGAACGGCGTGGTGTCGACCTCGAAGTAGACGCGCCGACCGCGCAGCGTCGCCGGCACGCGCTCGGCCGCCGCACGCGTCTCGCGCTCGATGCCGGCCCAGACGCGCTCGGCCTGCGCCGGTGTGCCCAGCAGTTGCGCAATCGCCACCAGGCTGCGTTTCACGTCCGCATGGTTGCGCGATTCGAGCACCAGCACCATGAGTCCCAGTGCCTCGAGCCGGTCGACGACGCGCGCCGAGCTGGACACCAGCACCACGTCGGGCCGCAGTGCAACGATGCGCTCGATCTGCGCGTCGTCGACCCCACCGAGCTTCGGCAGTGCGCGGACGCTGGCCGGCCAGTTCGAGAAGCGGTCGGTGCCGACCAGCCGCGCGCAGGCGCCGAGCGCGCAGACGCTTTCGGTCAGCGAAGGCAGCAGGCTGACGATGCGCTGCGGCGGGGCGGGCAGATGCAGCAGTACACCGCGGTCGTCGCGCACGACGACCTGCGCGTGCACCGCTGCCGCCAGGCCCAACAGCACCAGCGCCGCGATCCAGCGCGTCACCAGCTCGTTCGTCGGCCTTCGATCCACCGCGCGACCCTAAAAGTGCAGGCGCACCGACACAGTGACAGCGCGACCGGCCTCCGGATAGATCGAGCTGACCACGCCCCCGACACACGAGAACGCCTGGGTGTAGTACTTGGCGTTGGCCAGGTTCGATACACCCAGGGCCAGCTCCGCCAGGCGCCAGCGGTAGGCGTAGCGCAGGTCGACGGTCGTGTAGCTCGGCATCCGGCACGCGTTGTCGAAGTCCGGGCTTTGCGAGGACACGTGGCTGAGACCCGCGTCGATCCGGTGTCCGGCGGCCGGCGACCAGTCGGCGCGCACCGACAGCGTCTGACGCGCCGTCAGCGGAACGTCCCTGCCCTCGTAGACACCTGCATCGAAGCGGGCGCGGCGTGAAGCAGCATTGACGTGCAGGTTCGCGTTGGCAGCGAGTACCTGCGTGACTTCGAACTCCAGTCCTTCGCGGCGGGTCGGATCGAAGTTGACGTTGGCGCCATTGAAGCCGAACGCGCTGCTCAGGCCGATCGCATTCGGGTCGTAGCCGATCTCGTTCGCCAGGGCACTGCGGTATGCGCGCAGTTCGGCCCGGCCGTGCGCATGAGTCCAGCGCACGCCGAGCTCGGCGTCGCGCGAGGTCTGCGTCTTCAGGTCGATCCCCGGGGTGGTGAAGCCGAACTCGTCGACATTGGCGACCCGGAAGCTGCGGCCATAGCGGCCGTAGACCGATACGCCGTTACCCACCGGCTGCACGACGCCGAGTTCCCAGGCGTTCGGGTGCTCATCGACCTTCCCCGCCGCGCTGCTGTTGTCCTTCGTGACGCTCTCGGTGCGCCAGCCGGCGCTCAGCCGTGTGCCGCCGGCCAGCGTGACTTCGTCCTTCAGGTACACCGCCTGCGAGCGCTGGTTCGACTCCGATCCGAACGCTCCGAGGACGGTGCGCTTCCACTCACCGTGGTCGATGCCGGCGATGAAGCTGTTGGCGTACGAGCCGAACTTCGTTGCATTGCGAGCGCGCAGCGCATAAGTGCTGGCGTCGACATCGTAGGCATAGACGAAGCCGCTGCTGATGTAGTCGCTGTTCAGCGACTTGGTGCGCCAACCGGCATCAAGACCGACCTGCCAGTCGCCCAGCGTCGCCTCGCCGAACACGCTGCTGCGCCGGTTGCGGATGCTGGCCGAATCCAGCGGTGTGCTGGTCTGGTGCGGATCGGTCCCGTACTGGGCCGCGGTCAGCGCGCCCGGCAAGCCGGTGTCGAGGTGGTCGTAGGCGTGGCGCGCGCCGACGCGCAGCCAGTCATTGCTCCACTGGCCGGTGATCGACGCACCGTCGGTCCTGGACCGGAAGTTCTCGCGGTCGTTGTCGGTGTCGCGCTTGTTCGCGGTCGCATCGACCGAGAAGCCACCGGCAACCAGCGTGCCGCTGGCACGCGCCTCGCGTAGCCCGAGGCTGCCCGCTGCAGCGTACACATCAGCCTGGCTCTGGCGCGGGCCGCCCCGGCCGGCCTTGGTGGTGATGACGATCACGCCGCCGGTGGCGCCTTCGCCGTAGAGCACCGCCGCACTGCCGCGAATGACTTCGATGCGTTCGACCGAATCGATCGGGATGCCGGCCAGCCGGGTGCCGCTGAGGTCCGCCTCGTTGATCCGGATGCCGTCGACGACGACGACCTGGTTGTTGTCGGCCGTCGCGCCGAAGCCGCGCAGGTCCAGCCCGTAGTCTCCGCCGCCGTAGGGGTCGAGACGGCCGGGAACGCCGAGCAGTTTCATGATCGCCTCGTTCACGGTCGTCACGCCGGACACCTTGATGGCATCGGCCGTCAGCACACTGACACCGAAGGGCAAATCGGCCGCCGCCACCGGGAAGCGGGTCGCGGTAACGATCACCGGTGCCAAGCTGGTCTGGGCCGTGGCCCCGGCGCAGGCCGCGCCGATCATGGCCGCGGCGAGCCGCGGCGACGCCAGACGGACACGCGCGCCGCGAGGTGCTTCACGCACCGAAGAGAGATGGAACATTGGAAGAACTCGCAAAGATGTTTTCGTGCGCGCCAGCTTCCCCGCGGACGCGCACCTCCTGACGCGCCGCTCGCGCGACACGTCTCCTCGTTGGCCGGTATCCGGGCTGGCGGAGCAACGCTTGCGTTCCTTCCCAAGGGTCCGGAAACCCTCAGTGGTGTGCGCGCAAGCGCGAAGACCCTCGATCTGTCGAAGGCCTTGTCCGCCGTACCGTTGCGGGGGCAGCGCAGATTCGGTCGCCACGCGCGGCGCGTGATTTCCTTCTGCTTCCCGTTTAACTGTGCCGGCTGAACGCCGGCACGGGCACCAACAGCGGGCATTGTAAGCAGAGGCCGACCTTTAGAATGGAACGTCGCTCACCTCGTCGCCCCGAAACGCACGCGCCATGTCGAAGATCGAAGAACTCGCCGACCGGGTCGAGCGCCTGCTCTTGCGGCACGCCGAACTGCAGCGCACCAACGCGCTGCTCGCGCAGCAGGTGGCCGCGGTGGCCCACGAGCGCGACAACCTGCGCTCGCGCCTGAATGCCGCGCGCAGCCGCATCGATGCGCTGCTCGAACGCCTGCCCACCGAGACCGCCGCGGCGCCCGCCGTCGGCGACACGGCCGGCGACACCACCGGGGCGAACCCATGAAGCAGATGGAAGTGACGATCCTCGGCCAGAGCTACCTGCTCGGCTGCCCGGACGGCGGCGAGATCGCGCTGCTCGAAGCGGTCGGCAACGTCGACCGCGAGATGAGTGCCATCCGCGACAGCGGCAAGGTCAAGGCGCGCGAACGCATCGCCGTTCTGGCGGCACTCAACCTCGCCTACGCCCTGGCCGGGCGACCGCTGTCACGCGCGGCGCAGCCTGGCGCAGCGGCATCGGCCGCACCCGGCGAGGTCGACATCGATGGGCTCATCGAACGGCTCGACCAGGCCCTGGGCGCGGACGGGCAATTGCTCTAAAGCTCACGCCGTCGTCACGCGTGCGGGCTTAGAATGAAAACGTCCGTCGCATTCGCGTGAGTCTTATATTTCCTTGAACCTATGCTCTTTAGAGCAAGGGCTTGGAACATCGCCCGGCTGGTGTGATCGTCTCGCGTCAGATGAACCCGAAGCCGGGCTGACCTCGCCCACCTGAACTCCTGGTTCAGGAATGCGGCTCATGGTTCGCGGCGGACACCTTCCCCCTCCCCGCGTCCACCCCGCATGCGCCATTGGCTGATGAAGAGCGAGCCGTCCGAGTGCTCGATCGACGACCTGGCTGCCGCGCCGTCGCAGACCGTTGCCTGGGCCGGCGTGCGCAACTACCAGGCGCGCAACTTCATGCGCGACGAGATGCAACCCGGCGACGGCGTTCTCTTCTATCACTCGTCCTGCCCCGAGCCCGGCATCGCCGGGGTGGCCGAGCTTGTACGTGCCGCCTACCCCGACGTCACCCAGTTCGATCCGAGGAGCCCGTATTTCGATGCGAAGGCGACGGCCGGCGCGCCGCGCTGGCTGAACGTCGATGTCAAGCTGGTGCGCAAGACGCGCCTGCTGGCATTGGCGCAAATGCGCGAGACGCCGTCGCTGGCCGGCATGGCGGTACTCAGGCGCAGCAACCGGCTGTCGATCACCCCCGTGATGCCCGACGAATGGCGCGCCGTGCTGGCGCTGCTGAAGAAGCCCGGATGACCGGCGGACTGGGCTGGCAAGGGGTTGCCGAGTTGCCGCTGCTCGGATCGATCACCGGCTTTCTCGCCGGGCTCTTCGGCATCGGCGGCGGCATGCTGATGGTGCCGTTCACGACACTGCTGCTGTCGCCCAAGGGCCTGCCCCCGCCTACATCATGAAGATGGCGATCGCGACCTCGCTGGCGACGATCTGCTTCACCTCGGTCGCCTCGGTGCTCGCACACCACGGACGCGGCGCGGTGCTGTGGCCGGTCGCCAGGCTGCTGGCACCAGGCATCGTGCCGGGCTCGCTGCTCGGCGCGCAGATCGCGAAGGCGCTGCGATCCCAGGTGCTGGCGGTGCTGCTTGCGCTGGTCGTCAGCTCTTCTGCCGCACAGATGCTGATCGACAGCAAGCCCACGCCCTCGCGTCAGTTGCCGAAGCGCGCCGGCATGCTGGCCGCCGGTGGCGTGGTGGGGCTGCTCGCGTCGCTCGTCGGTGCCGGTGGCGCGTTCGTCTCGGTGTCGTTCATGACCTGGTGCAACGTGAAGATCCACAACGCGGTCGCCACGTCGGCGGCGCTGAGTTTTCCGATCGCGGTCGCGGGAACGGTCGGCTACGTGATCGCCGGCTGGTCGCTGCCCGACATGCCGGCCGGCGCGCTGGGCTTCATCCATCTGCCGGCACTGGTGACGATCTCGATCGCCAGCGTGCTGACCGCCCCGCTCGGCGCGCGCACGGCGCACCGGATGGATGTGCGCCAGCTCAAGCGACTGTTCGCGGTGCTGCTGTTCGGCCTGGCGGCCTACATGATCTACAAGGCCTGGACGCTCTGACCGCCGGCTCAATCCGCGCCGGACTCGAAGCGGATGCTCGCCAGCGCGACGTGGTTGCCACCGCGCTTCTGCGCCTCGCGCAGTGCTGTGTCGGACGCCAGCAGCAGCTCGGCCTCGCTGTGCGCAGTGTGCGGGAAGCTGGCCACACCCATCGACACCGTGAAGCCCAGGTCGCGCCCTTCGAGCACGACGATCTGGGTCGCGCACTGGCGCCGCAAGCCCTCCATGCGCGAATGCGCGGTGGCCAGACCCACGCCCGACAGCAGCACCGCAAAGCGGTCCTCGTCGAGCCGGCACGAGGCGTCCATGGCCCGCGTGTTGCTGCGCAACAAGCGCCCCAGGGCTTCGAGCACGCGCGCCCGGGCGTCGGCGCCCAGCGCCGTCACGGCGTCCTTGAGCGGGTCGAGCGCGATCGAGACGAGCGCGAATTCGCGGTGTTCGCGCGACGACAAGTCGACCTCGCGACGCAGCTGATCGTCGAAATGCGGGCGCTGGTACAGGCCGGTGGCGGGATCGCGCAAGGACTGGTCCTGGGTTTCACGGCGCAGTGCCTCGACGGCCAGCTGCTGCTGTTCGAGTTGCGCCAGCGCCTGCTGCAGCTGCTGCTCGCGTTGATTCGCGGCGGTCCGCTCGATCCACACGGCGAGCACGGACCGGGCCGGACCGCCATCGCCGCGCGGCAAGGGCATGCGCGTCACGCTGAACTCGCGCCTGCGCCCATCGCGGTCGATGCGATGCTCGCTGAGCGTGGCGGCAGCCTGCGCCAGGGCAGCCTGCTCGGCCGTGCGCATCGCGGCGGCCTGAGCGGGTTCCATCAGATCGGCGTCGCCAGCGCCCAGCATCGCCGCAGCGTCTCGACCGAACAGGGCCGCCATCGCGGCGTTGACGTGCAGGTAGCGTCCGGTACCGGTGTCCTTGACCGCGAGCAGCGCGCCCACACGGTCGAGCATTTCCAGCAATGCTCCGGTCAGCACGGCCTCGTCGACCTCGAGCGCGCCCGCGAGGCTGCGGGCACGTCGGCCGCGTTCCAGCGGCGAGGTCGGTGTCGTCTCGTTCATCAACGCCATCTCCCTCGGGTGGATTGGCCGGTCACAGTGATCTTGGTCGCGGGCACGGCCGATGGCAAGCGCCGAGCACTGGCAAATGATGTCATACCCCTAATTTGATGATAGCGGTGTGCATCCAACCTGCCAGCCTGTTTGTGGAAGCGCGCAACCGGTTCGCGTGCGGGAGTGCCGGACGAAAGCCGCTGTCGGGAACCGTGCGTCCGGCACAGGGCAGGCTCCGCTCGCCGACCCGGCACTGTGCAATCAGCGTCGCGGACGTGTCGGCAGGCCTGAAAATTGCGAACCGCGCCACGAGGAGACAAAGGAATGGCAATCGCAAGTTATCTCAGGGAAATCGGCCGCGGCAAGGATGGCGCCCGCTCGCTGACCGAAGTCCAGGCGCACGACCTGATGGGCCAGGTGCTCGATGGCCGGGTCACCGACCTGGAAATCGGTGCGTTCGCACTCGCGATGCGCATCAAGGGCGAGTCTGTCCGCGAGCTCAGGGGCTTTCTCCGTGCGGCACATGAGCGTTGCATCGCGGTCCGCCCGTGCGTTCCGACGATCGTGCTGCCGTCCTACAACGGCGCCCGCAAGCTGCCGAACCTGACGCCGCTGCTGGCCCTGCTGCTGGCGCAGGAAGGTGCGCAGGTGCTGGTGCATGGCCCGATGCAGGACACCGGCCGCGTCAGCACCGCCGAGATCTTTCACGATCTGGGGCTGCCGTTCGCCAGCAATGCCGAGGAGATCGACAACGGCTGGGCGCGCCGCGAGCCGGTCTTCATCGCGACATCCGACCTGTGCCCGCCGCTCGCCCGCCTGCTCGACGTCCGCCGCATCGTCGGGCTGCGCAATTCCGGCCACACCGTCGCGAAGCTGCTGGCGCCGTGCACGACCGGTACCTCGCTGCGCGTGGTGAACTACACACATCCCGAGTACGCGACGATGCTCGCCGAGTTCCTTGCCGACACCGGCGGCGACGCAGTGCTGCTGCGGGGCACCGAAGGCGAGCCGGTGGCTGACCCGCGGCGGGCGCCGCGGCTGGATGTGTTCATCGAGGGGCGTCCGCGCGCCGATCTGTCGCGCGCCGCGCACGAAGGCGTGCTGACCGAACTGCCGGTGCTGCCGCGCGGATTCGACGCCGCGACCACCGCCATCTACATCCAGGCCGTGGTGAGCGGAGAGAAGCCGGCGCCGGGGCCCCTGACGCAACAGGTCGAGTGCCTGATGAGCGCGCTCGGCGCGATCCGCCGCTCGGCGCCGCAGGAGCAGATCGCCTGATCCGGACGCACCCAATACGCGCCGTGCGACAACGCGCATGTCCGGGAAGTGGCGGTCGAGGCCGGCGCGGACCGGCGCAGCAGGCCGCGAGCCCTGCCACTGCCCGAATGAATTGCAACCGGCACAATCCCCGGCTTCGTGCCAAGCCAGGGATTCTTCGTGCTGCTGTCGATGATTGTGCGGGCCACCGGCCTGGTGAACTGCCGTGCGCACCACGCATTCGACGAGGGGATGCCGCCGAGGCGCCTGTACGCGGTGCGCCCCGGCGCCGAGCGGATGTGCGGGGGGCATGCATGAGCTTCGACGCGCTTGTCGTCGGTGCCGGCGCCGCCGGCCTGCACTGCGCTGCCATCGCGGGGCAGCGCGGCCTGCGGGTGCTGCTGATCGACCATGCGCAGAGGGTCGCCGAGAAGATCCGCATTTCCGGCGGCGGACGCTGCAATTTCACGAACCGCGGCACCACGCCGGCGAACTTCCTGTCCGCGAATCCGCCGTTCTGCCGCTCGGCGCTGGCGCGCTACACGCCAGCCGACTTCATCGCGCTGCTGCAGCGCCACCGCATCGCCTGGCATGAGAAGCACAAGGGGCAACTGTTCTGCGACGACAGCAGCGAAGCCGTCATCGCGATGCTGTTGCACGAATGCGCGCAAGGCAGCGTCGTGCGCTGGCAGCCTTGCGGCGTACGCGCCGTGCGCCAGGTCGATGCGGGTTTCGAGCTCGACACCGATCGTGGCAGTGTCTGCGCGAAGCAACTCGTGATCGCGACCGGCGGCCTGTCGATTCCGAAGATCGGTGCGACCGACTTCGGTTACCGGCTCGCCCGCCAGTTCGGGCATGCGATCGAGGAGACACGCCCGGCCCTGGTGCCACTGACCTTCGACCCGGTGAGTTGGGCGCCGTTCGCGGCGCTCTCGGGCCTGTCGCTGGAAGCCTCGATCGAGACCGGCGACGGCAAGGCACGCACCACGTTCCTCGAAGACCTGCTGTTCACGCACCGCGGCCTGAGCGGGCCGGCGGTGCTGCAGATCTCCAGCTACTGGCGCGCCGGCACGGCGATCCGCATCGACCTGGCGCCGGGGCGGGACCTGAACGCCGAACTGCTGCAGGCCAAGCGCGACTCGCGCCGCAAGCTGGCGAACGAGCTCGCGGAGCTGCTCCCGAAGCGGCTCGCCGACACCTGGTTGCTGAGTACGCCCGACCTCGCCGCGCGCACCCTGCCTGGGCAGCGCGATCGCGACCTCGCGCAGCTCGCTGCCAGGCTGCAACGGTGGGAGATCACGCCGCAGGGGACCGAGGGCTACCGCAAGGCCGAGGTGACGGCCGGCGGCGTCGACACGCGCGAGCTCAGCTCGCAGACGATGGAAAGCAGACGCGTCGCCGGCCTGTACTTCGTCGGCGAGCTCGTCGACGTGACCGGCTGGCTCGGCGGCTACAACTTCCAGTGGGCCTGGGCGAGTGCGGCCGCCTGCGCGCGGGGGCTGAGAGGCTGAGCCCGGCGATTTGATCAGGGCGGAGACTGCGCACACCGGAAGGCGCGCGCACTCCGGCCCGTCGCCGCCGCGCCGTCCGGTCGGCGCGCATTGCGGGCGCTCCGGGCCCAGGCTATAATTGAAAGTCTTTGCTGGCAAAACCACGCGTTGCGATTGGTGGGGTGGTTTCAGAACCGGAACTCCGGACCCTCTGGTTCATCAAGCCCTTTCCGACACCGAGCGCACCTTATTTTTCAGGATCAACCCTCTACATGACTACGATTCGCGTCAAAGAAAACGAGCCATTCGACGTCGCCCTGCGCCGCTTCAAGCGCACCATCGAGAAGCTCGGCCTGCTGACCGACCTGCGCGCGCGCGAGTTCTACGAAAAGCCCACCGCCGAGCGCAAGCGCAAGAAGGCGGCCGCCGTGAAGCGTCACTTCAAGCGCGTTCGCAGCATGCAGTTGCCGAAGAAGCTGTTCTGATCTCGCGAGGCTGAGCCCCGCAGGGCTCGTCATTACCCAGGAAGCCCGCGACCCGCGGGCTTTCTCGTTTGTGCTCGCCAACCCCACCGGAGCCGCCATGACCCTCAAGGAACAGATCACCGAAGACATGAAGGCCGCGATGCGCGCGAAGGACGCACCCCGGCTGTTGACCATCCGCGGCCTGCTCGCGGCCTGCAAGCAGCGCGAGGTCGACGAGCGCATCGTGCTCGACGACGCCGCCGTCATCGCGATCATCGACAAGCTGGTAAAGCAGCGCAAGGATTCGATCGCCCAGTTCACGACCGGCAACCGGCCGGACCTGGTCGCGAAGGAGAGTGCCGAACTGGGCGTTCTCGAAGCCTACCTGCCGCAGCGCCTGGGCGCCGAGGCGGTCGCTGCCGAGGTCGGCGCAGTCGTCGCCGAGCTCGGTGCCAAGGGCCCCGGCGACATGGGCAAGGTGATGGGCGCGGTCAAGGCGCGCCTGGCCGGCAAGGCCGACATGGCGCTCGTCTCGGCCACCGTCAAGAAGGCGCTCGCAGCATGAACGCCCCTCAAGTCCAGCAACTCAGCGCCGACGTCTGCGTCGCCCCGCAACTCGATCCGGAATCGATGGCCTGGGCTGCGCAGGCCGGCTTCAGGAGTGTCGTCAACAACCGGCCCGACTTCGAGGGCGGCCCGGATCAGCCGACCAGCGCCATGATCGAAGCCGCGGCGAAGACCGCCGGCCTGCACTACGTGTACCTCCCGGTCCAACCCGCAGTCCAGACACCCGACGAGGTCGCGCGCTTCGCCGCCCTTCTGGACGAACTGCCCCGGCCGATTCTGGCGTTCTGCCGCAGCGGCGCGCGGTCCGGCAAACTCTTCCGCGCGGCCACCGGCGGCTGATCCGACGCCGTGCCTGCCCCGCTGCGCGACTGTCGGCGCTCAGGGTTACACCGTGCAACGATCGCAAAACGCCAGCCTAGAATCCCCCGGGTCATGACGGGCGTAAACACCTGCGCGACGTTCCGCGCTGGGCCGTTTTGGAGGAAACGCCGTGCCGTTTTTGCTTCAGGTTTCGCGCTGGATCGACCGATTCAGCGAACTCGTCGGGCGTTCCGTGGCGTGGCTGATCTTGGCCGCGGTGCTGATCAGTGCCGTAAACGCAGTCGTTCGCAAACTGTTCAACATAAGCTCGAACGGATTCCTGGAAATCCAGTGGTATCTGTTCGCTGCCGTCTTTCTGCTTGCCGCCGGCTACACGATGCTGCGGCAGGAGCACGTGCGCATCGACGTGATCCTGGGCCGTTTCAGCAAGCGTACGCAGATCAAGATCGAAGCCGTATGCATCGTGGTCTTCCTCTTTCCGTTCTGCGTCAACGTCATCACCTTGGTCTGGCCGCTGGTGGTCAGGGCCTACCTGACGGGTGAGATGTCGTCCAACGCCGGCGGCCTGATCCGCTGGCCGGTGTTCGCGCTCGTCCCCCTGGGCTTCGCGCTGCTGCTGATCCAGGGAGTCTCGGAACTGATCAAGCACATCGCCTTCCTGCAGGGCCTGATCGACGACCCGACCAAGAAGACGCAGGTCAAGTCGGCCGAGGAAGATCTCGCCGATTCGATCCGCGCCAAGACCGACGGGGTGGCGCAATGATCGACTTCCTGTCGGCCTATATGGCCCCGATCATGTTCGGGGCCCTGATTCTCTTCCTGCTGATCGGGTACTCGGTGGCCTTCTCGCTGGCCGCCTGCGGCCTGCTGTTCGGCCTGATCGGTGTCGAGCTCGGCCTGATGCCGGCCACGCTGCTGCAGGCCCTGCCGCTGCGCATCTTCGGCATCATGCAGAACGACACGCTGCTGGCGATTCCGTTCTTCACTTTCATGGGCCTGATCCTCGAACGATCGGGCATGGCCGAAGACCTGCTCGACACCATCGGTCAGTTGTTCGGCCCGGTGCGGGGCGGCCTGGCCTACGCGGTGATCCTGGTCGGTGCGATGCTCGCGGCCACCACCGGTGTGGTCGCGGCTTCGGTCATCGCGATGGGCCTGATCTCGCTGCCGATCATGCTGCGCACGGGTTACGACCGGCGCGTGGCGTCGGGCGTGATTGCCGCGTCTGGCACGCTGGCGCAGATCATTCCGCCGTCGCTGGTGCTGATCATCATGGCCGACCAGCTCGGCCAGAGCGTGGGCGATCTGTACAAGGGCGCGTTCGTCCCCGGCTTCGTGCTCACCGGCTTCTACCTGGGCTACGTGCTGCTCGTGAGCCTCGTCAAGCCGAGCTACGTGCCCGCCCTACCCGCCGAAGCACGCACGATTCGCGAAGACAACGGCTCGCCCGGTCTGCGGTCGCTCGGGGTGCTGTTCGTGGCCTCGACGGCGCTGGCAATCTTGTTCGCCAAGACCCGCCCGGCCTCGACCCCGACCGACGAGCTGATCGTCGTGTCGATGTGCGTCGGCGTCGGCACGGCCTTCGTGCTGGCGGTCGTCAACAAGACCCTCAAGCTCGGCCTGCTGTCGCGGATGGCCGAGCGCGTCACCTTCGTCCTGATCCCTCCGCTGGGGCTGATCTTCCTGGTGCTGGGCACGATCTTCCTCGGCGTCGCCACGCCCACCGAGGGCGGTGCGATGGGCGCCACGGGCGCGCTGGCGATGGCGCTGGCCCGCAAGCGCATCGACCTGAGGCTGCTGCGCCAGGCCATGGACTCGACGATGAAGCTGTCGTGCTTCGTGGTCTTCATACTGGTCGGCTCCACCGTCTTCAGCCTGTCGTTTCAGGCCGTTGACGGCTCCAAATGGGTGGAGCATCTGCTCGGCGGCCTGCCCGGCGGCGCGCTCGGCTTCCTGATCGTGGTCAACATCCTGATCTTCGTGCTGGCGTTCTTCCTGGACTTCTTCGAGCTCAGCTTCATCGTCGTGCCGCTGATCGGGCCGGTGGCCATCAAGCTGGGCATCGACCCGGTCTGGTTCGGCGTGCTGCTGGCGGTGAACATGCAGACCTCGTTCATGCACCCGCCGTTCGGCTTCGCGCTGTTCTACCTGCGCAGCGTCGCCCCCACCGACGACTACAAAGACCGCGTCAGCGGCAAAACCATCGCCAAGATCACGACCGGGCAGATTTACTGGGGCGCGATCCCGTTCGTGATCATTCAGATCGTGATGGTCGGCCTGATCATCGCCTTCCCGGGCATCGTCACGCGCGATACAAACAAGGCCGCCGAAGGCAACCTCGAACAGCTGCAGCAGCAGATCGACAACGGCCTGGGTGCCACGCAGAAGCCCGAACCCACGTTGCCCGGTGCGGACCAAAGTTCAAAGGACGCGCCCGAAGACCCGATGGAGGCGATTCGCCGGGCCAACGAGCAAGACAAGGCAAAGAAGTAGGCGCCCGCCGCACGGCCACACACGCCACACGGGTACGAGGAAAGGGACCCAGAGGGCCCCTACTCTTTGTGCAACTCAGCGCTCAGAGTTTCTGCGCCTGCATGAAATCGTCGAAGCCGGCTTCGGTGAAGCGGAACCAGAGATTGGAATCGCGCCGGAAGGTTGAAAAGTCCTCGTAGATCTTCTTCCACGCCGGGTTGCTGGCCGACAGTTCGCTGTACAACGCAATCGCCTCCTTGAACGACGCCTCCATGAAGTCCTTCGGGAAACGGAACAGCTTGGTCCCGCTGCCGACGAGCCGCTTGAGCGCGGCGGCGTTGCGCGAGTCGTACTTGGCCTGCATGTCGACGTGGGCGTGCGACGCCGCCACCTCGATCATCGCCTTGTACTCGGCCGACAGGGCGTTGTAGGCCTTGTCGTTGATGAAGAAGTCGAGCTGCGGGCCACCTTCCCACCACGCCGGGTAACCGTAGTTGGGAGCAATCTTGTTCAGCCCCAGCTTCTCATCGTCGTAGGGGCCGATCCATTCGGCCGCGTCGATCGTGCCCTTCTCCAGCGCTTGATAGATCTCGCCACCGGGAATGTTCTGCGGCACGCCGCCGATGCGCTCGATCACCTTGCCGCCGAAGCCACCGATGCGGAACTTGAGGCCCTTGATGTCCGCCAGCGAGGTGATCGGCTTGCGGAAGAAGCCGCCCATCTGCGCGCCTGTGTTGCCAGCGGGGAAGTTGATGATGTTGTACTTGGCGTAGAACTCGCGCATCAGCTTCAGGCCGTTGCCTTCGTACATCCAGGCCGTCATCTGGCGCGAGTTCAGGCCGAACGGGATCGCGCAGCCGAGCGCGAAGGTTGGGTCCTTGCCGAAGAAGTAATACGGCGCGGTGTGCGCCATCTCGACCGTGGCCGCCTGCACGCCGTCGACGACGCCGAAGGCCGGCATCAGTTCGCCGGGCCCGTGCACGCTGATCTGGAACTTGCCGCCGGTCATGTCGCTCATCCGCTTGGCGAACACGTCGGCGCCGCCATAGATGATGTCTGCGGCTTTCGGAAAACTCGACGCCATGCGCCAGCGAATGGCGGCCTGGGCGTGCACGATGGCCGGTGCAGCGCCTGCGGCCAGCACGCCCGCGAGACCTGCACTGCGGACGAAGGAACGACGTTCCATGAACGGATCTCCTAAAGACGCGGGCGTGTGCCCGGGGAAATGAACAGGCCGGATTCTAGGAGCCGGACCCCCGCCCGCCGCACCGGGTTTCCCCCGTCGGCCTCACAGACCGGCAATCTTCAGCCGGTCGATCAGCACCGAGCCTATCGTCTTGCTGCCCATCGTGTAGGCATCGGCACCGACCGCGACGATGCCCTTGAACATGTCCCGCAGGTTGCCGGCGATCGTGATCTCATGCACCGGGTACTGCATGCGCCCGTTCTCGACCCAGAACCCGGCCGCACCGCGCGAGTAGTCGCCGGTCACGTAGTTCACGCCCTGCCCCATCAGTTCGATCACGAACAGGCCGCGGCCCAGCTTGTTCAGCATCGCTGGAAGGTCGTCGCCGGCGTCCGTCAGGCGGCTCGTCAGCGTCAGGTTCTGCGAACCGCCGGCGTGACCGGTCGTGCGCATGCCGAGCTTGCGAGCGGAATAGGTCGACAGGAAATAGCCCTGCACCTCGCCGCCGCGCACCACGTCGCGCGCGTGGGTCAGCACGCCTTCGTCGTCGAACGGCGCGCTGCCCTTGCCGCGCGGCAGGTGCGGGTCCTCGACGATGTCGATGTGCGGCGCGAGCACCTGCCGGCCCAGGCTGTCGAGCAGGAAGCTGGACTTGCGGTACAGCGCCCCGCCGCTGGTCGCCTGGACGTAGGCGCCGAGCAGCCCGGCCGCGAGCGAGGACTCGAACAGCACCGGCACCTCGCAGGTCCTGATCTTGCGCGACTTCAAACGCGACAGCGCACGCTCGGCCGCGTAGCGGCCGACGGCTTCGGGCGAGGCCATCTCGTCGGCGGCCCGCATCGACGTGTACCAGGCATCGCGCTGCATGTCGTCGCCACGCCGGCCCGATGTCGATGCGATCGGTGCAACCGACAGCGAGTGGCGCGAACTCGCGTAGCCGCCCCGAAAGCCGCGGCTGTTGCCGGCGAAGAAGTGCGACTGCTGCGCCGAGACGCCGGCGCCCTCGGAGTTGGTGATGCGCCTGTCGACGCCGAAGGCCGCAGCCTCGCAGCGCAGCGCGATCTGCAGCGCGTGCCCGGCGTCGATCGCCCAGGGGTGGAACAGGTCGAGGTCGCGCTGCGCGGCGTCTGCGCTCGCCATGTCCTGCGCATCGGGCAGTCCGGCAGCGGCATCCTCGGCGGTGAAGCGCGCGATGTCGTGCGCCGCGCGCACCGTCTGCTCGAGCGCGGCGCGCGAGAAGTCGGAGGTGCTGGCGTTGCCGCGCCGCTGGCCGATGTAGACCGTGATGCCCATCGACTTGTCGCGGTTGCGCTCGACGTTCTCGGTCTCGCCCTTGCGGACCGAAACCGACAGGCCGACGCCCTCGGAGACCTCGACCGCGGCGTCGCTGGCGCCGATCGCGCGCGCCAGCGTCAGCGCGTCCTCGACGTACTGCTGGAACTGCGCGGGTGCATAGGCGAAGCCGGTGGGAGGAGTCGCCGAGGGCTGGGGGGAAGACATGGCTGGGGATGACCGGTGAGGGGCCGCGAGCGAGCGGCGTTGCGCGGATGCGCGACTATGATACCGAGCGCATCCCCGCGCCGGACCATGCCAGCGCCCAGGCCCTGCCCACCTCTCGAAGCCCCGCCCGATGCCCACCCCCGACGACGAGCCCGCGCCAGCGCCCGTCTTCCCGTTCGACGACAAGCCGAGCAAGACGCGCCAGAAACAGGCCTCGCACGAACTGCAGGATCTGGGCGAGGCCGCGGTCGCGCTGCCGGATGCGCGGCTGGCCGGTCTGGCGATCTCGGAGACGCTGCTCGACGCGATCCGCCAGTTCAAGAAGACCCGGACCTTCGAGGGCCGGCGCCGCCAGATGCAGTACATCGGCAAGCTGATGCGCCGCCACGATGTCGAACCGATCCGTCAGGCCGTGACCGACATGCAGCTCGGCCGCGCGAAGGATTCGCTGGCGCTGCATCAGGCCGAACGCTGGCGCGCCGAACTGATCGCCGACGACGCCGCCGCGACGCGCTGGATCGCCGAACATCCGCAGACCGATGTGCAGCAGTTGCGCAGCCTGATCCGCGCCGCCCGCAAGGACGCCGCGCTGGTGCCCGAAAAGCGCAGCGGGCGGGCGTTCCGCGAGCTGTTCCAGTTCATCAAGGAGCACCCCCTCGAATGAAACCCCTCGCGACGGTCCGGATCGGCCTCGTCTCGATCAGCGACCGTGCTTCCAGCGGCGTCTACGAAGACAAGGGCATCCCGGCCCTGCAATCGTGGCTCGGAGCGGCGGTGCTCAACCCGATCGAATGGGAACCCCGCCTGATCCCCGACGAGCAGGCCGACATCAGCGCGACGCTGATCGAGCTGGTCGACGTGCGGCGCTGCGATCTGGTGCTGACCACCGGCGGCACCGGCCCGGCGCCGCGCGACGTGACACCCGAGGCGACACTCGCGATCGCCGACAAGGTCATGCCGGGCTTCGGCGAGCAGATGCGCCAGATCAGCCTGGCGTTCGTGCCGACCGCGATCCTGTCGCGCCAGGTCGCGGTGATCCGCGGCAAGGCCCTGGTGATCAACCTGCCCGGCCAGCCGAAGGCGATCGCCGAGACGCTTGCCGGGCTGCCGTCCCCCGCAAATTCGGCGCAGCCGCCGGTGCACGGCATCTTCGCCGCGGTGCCGTATTGCATCGACCTGATCGGCGGCCCGTACATCGAGACCGACCCGGCGCTGTGCAAGGCGTTCCGGCCCAAGGCCGCGCAGCGCCCCGCGCCGGCCGCTTGAGTCCGAGATCATGATCCACCTTCGTCCGCGCCCGACGCTGGCCCGCACCCTGCTGAGCGCCGTGCTGGCCCTGACGTTGACCGCGGCCCGTGCCGGGGAACCGATGGTCGAGTTCGTCGTCGTGCGCGCGGACACGCTGATCGGCCTGTCCCGCAGCGTGCTCGTCTCGCCCACCGCCTGGCACGAGGTCGCGAAGATCAATCGGCTGCCCGATCCGGACCGCATCCTGCCCGGCCAGCACCTCAGGATTCCGACGCGCCTGCTGCGCGGCGACGCGGCCGGTGCGACGCTCGTCAGCGTCGCCGGCGAGGTGCAGGCCGGCGACGCGCCGGCCACGGTGGGCGCCACGATCGGCGAAGGACAGTCGCTGCAGACCGGGCCGGGCGGTTCGGCCGTGCTCGCGCTGGCCGACGGCTCGCGCGTGCGCTTGCCGCCGTCCAGCCTGGCCCAGGTGGCGGCGAGTCGAACCTACGGCAGGCGCGTTCCCGCCACCGCCGCCGCCAGCCCTGAAGACGCGGCCGCGGCCAACGCACCCAGTCACTGGTTTGCCGGGACGCTGCGCCTGCTGCGCGGCTCGGTCGAGGTGCTCGCCACCAAGGTGCTGCGCGCCAGGCCGCTCGAAGTGATCACGCCGACCGCGGTCGTCGGCGTGCGCGGCACGCAGTACCGCGTCGGCATCGACGACGCCGCGAACGGCCGCACCCATGCCGAAGTCGTCGACGGCACGGTCCGCGTCGACGCTCCCGGCACGACGACCGGCGCCGACGTGGCCGCCGGCTTCGGCGCCTCGGTCGACGCCGGCGGCAGGGTCTCGACCGTCGCGCGCCTGCTCGACGCGCCCGACCTGTCGGCACTGCCCGAGCGCTTCGAACGCCCGGTCGTGCGTTTCGCATTGCCCGGCACCGGCGCGCCGGTGCGCGTCCAGGTCGCCGCCGACGCGGCATTCGAGCGGATCGTC
This sequence comes from Pseudomonadota bacterium, assembly GCA_040388965.1. Lineage (GTDB taxonomy): Bacteria > Pseudomonadota > Gammaproteobacteria > Burkholderiales > Burkholderiaceae_C > LMDS01. The sequence goes on from JAZKAV010000009.1 coordinate 90,623, forward strand.
AGCGACCAGCGCGTCGCCGCCGGCGCCGACGCGCGCATCGCCGGCCTGGCCGACGCACCGTGGTACCTGCGTGCCCGGCGCATCGACGACCAGGGCATCGAGGGTTTCGACGCGACGCGAACATTCGTGCTCGAAGCGCGGCCCGAGCCGCCGGCCTACCGCACGCCGCGCGCCGATGCCAAGCAGGCCGCGGGCAGCGTCGAATTCGCCTGGGCGCCGAACGTCGACGCGCCGCGCGCGCGGCTGCAGGTGGCCGACGACGCCGCGTTCACCCGCATCGTCCAGGACCACGACAACCTCGACGCGGCGAGCCTGCGTGCCGATCTGCCGCAGCCCGGCTCCTACCACTGGCGCCTGGCCAGCGTGCGACCGGACGGCGATCACGGGCCGTTCGGCGATGCGCAGCGTTTCGAGCTGCGACCCACACCCGAGGCCGCCGCGGTCGAACGCGCCGCCGACGGCAACGCGCTGCTGTTCCGCTGGAGCGGACGGGCCGAGGATCGGCAGCAGGTGGAGTTCGCACGCGACCGCGCGTTCACCCAGATGGTCGCGGGCGCCGAGGTGTTGGGGTCGGCGTGGACGCTGCCGCGTCCGGCCAGCGGCGGGCGCTACTACTTCCGCTACCGCAGCGTCGAGCCCGACGGCTTCGTCAGCCCGTACAGCGAGACGCTGCAAGTGGACGTGCCGCGGGACTGGAGCGGGTTGGGTGTCCTTCTGCCGCCGTTGCTGCTGCTGCTTTTCTGAACCCCGGGCGCGACTCCAGGCGGCGCCTGCCGCCGAGAGTCGCCAGCGACCCGCCGCGTGAACCGTGGCAGCCCGAGTCCACCGCGGCAAACGGCGCGGTAGCCCGCCCGGCCGCTACTTGATGAACTGGTTGAAACGCTCGGCGTCGAATTGTTCGGTCGTGTGCGCGTCGTCGGGCACGCAGTCGGGCGTGGGCAACTCGCGCGAACGCGAAGAGAGCTTCTCGATCGCCTGCCACAGCAGCGCGATCTGGTGCTCGTGGCCCGACGCGTTGTCGATCAACCCCTTCATCGCATGCGCCAGCGGGTCGTCCCCCTGTGTGATGCCGTAGGCCGAGAAGCCCATCTTCGCGGCCGCGGCCTCGCGCACCGCATCGGCCTCCTTGTGCAGCACGCGCGCCGGGTTGCCGACCGCGGTGGCGCCGGGCGGCACCTCCTTCAGCACCACGGCGTTCGAGCCGACACGCGCGCCGTCGCCGACGGTGAATGCGCCCAGCACCTGCGAATTGGCGCCGACGATCACGCCGCGGCCCAGCGTGGGGTGCCGCTTCCTGCCCTTGACCAGCGAGGTGCCGCCCAGTGTCACCCCCTGGTAGATCGTGCAGTCGTCGCCGATCTCGGCGGTCTCGCCGACGACCACGCCCATGCCGTGGTCGATGAACACACGCCGGCCGATCGTCGCGCCCGGGTGGATCTCGATGCCGGTCAGGAAACGGCCCAGCTGCGAGATGAAGCGCGCCAGCCAGTGCAGCCCGTGCACCCGGCACCAGTTCGCGCGCCGGTGCAGCACCAGCGCGTGCAGTCCGGGGTAGCAGGTCAGCACCTCCCAGGCGCTGCGCGCCGCGGGGTCGCGCTCAAGGATGCAGGCGATGTCTTCTCGCAGCCGCTGAAACATGGGGAATTCCGATCCGTGGATGGGGGCCCCGGCAGTTTATCCCCCTGGGCCGCGATCCCGCGTGCGGCCGCAACACCCCGACTCAGCGGCGGGCCTTGTCGACGGCGCGCGCGATGCCGCGCAGGATGTGCACCTCCTCGTCGGTGAGCTGCGCGCGGTTGAGCAGTTGCTGCAGGCGCGGCATCAGCTTGCGCGGCACGGCGGGATCGAGAAACCCGATGTCCACCAGCGTGCGCTGCCAGTGGTCGAGCACACCCTGCACCGCGACGGCGTCGGCGAGCCGCGCGGTCGTGATGCGCGGCTGCACGAGGAATCCGCCCAGCGCCTGACGCCAGTCGTAGGCCAGCAGTTGCACCGCCTGCGCGAGGTTCAGCGAGCCGTAGTGCGGCAGCGTCGGGATGCTCAGGCAGGCGTGGCAGCGGTAGACGTCGTCGTTGCCCATGCCGAAGCGTTCCGAGCCGAACACGAACGCGATCCGCTGCCCGCCCGCCGCCAGTTCGCCGAACAGCGCGCGCGGCGCGTGCGTCGGCGGCCCGAAGTCGCGCGGCGTCATCGCGGTGGCACAGGCGAAGGTGATGCCCTCGAGCGCCTCGACGAGCGTCGGCACGATGCGCGCGCGTTCGAGCACGTCGGTCGCTCCGCTGGCCATCGCGTGCGCCTCGGGCTGCTGCAGCACGTCGGCAAACCGCGGCGCGACCAGCACCAGATCGGAGAAGCCCATGACCTTCATCGCCCGTGCCGCCGCGCCGACATTGCCGGGGTGGCTGGTGCCGATCAGGACGAAACGCGTCGGGTCGGGAGATCGCTCGCTGGGGTCCGGCACGGCTGGGCTCGCAGGTAAAATATGAGCATTATCCGAGGCGCTTCACCGCTGCCTGTTCTTTGTCTGGGCTGTGTCTGCGCCTTGTCTGCAGCCGTTGTCGCCCCGCCAACCTGCCCCACCGCCTCGATAGGTCGCCCATGTCCCAAGCCCTGCACCCCATGCTGAACACCGCGATCAAGGCGGCTCGCAGCGCCGGGGCGATCATCAACCGGGCCTCGCTCGACCTCGACCTGCTGAAGGTCAACACCAAGTCGCCGAACGACTTCGTCACCGAGGTCGACCACAAGGCCGAGGCCGCGATCATCGAGACGCTGCTCGGCGCCTACCCGGGACACGGCATCCTCGCCGAGGAATCGGGACGTGCGCACGGCGCGAAGGACAGCGAGTTCGTCTGGATCATCGATCCGCTCGACGGCACCACCAACTTCATCCACGGCTTTCCGGTCTACTCGGTCTCGATCGCGCTGGCGTTTCGCGGCCAGGTGCAACAGGGGGTTGTCTACGACCCGACGCGCAACGACCTGTTCTACGCGTCCAAGGGCCGCGGCGCGTTCCTGAACGACCGGCGGCTGCGCGTCTCCAAGCGCGTGCGCCTGGCCGACTGCCTGATCGGCACCGGCTTCCCCTTCCGCAAGGGCGACAGCTTCAAACGCTACATGCAGATGATGGAGGCGGTGATGCCGACCTGCGCCGGCCTGCGCCGCCCGGGCTCGGCGGCGCTCGACCTGTGCTACGTCGCCGCCGGCTACACCGACGGCTTCTTCGAGACCGGGTTGAGCCCCTGGGACATCGCCGCCGGCTCGCTGCTCGTCACCGAGGCGGGCGGCCTGATCGGCAACTTCACCGGCGAGGCCGACTACCTGTACCAGCGCGAATGCCTGGCTGCGAGCCCGCGCATCTACGGCCAGCTCGTCGGACTGCTGAGCCCGTTCACGCACGTGATCGCGCCCGACGCGGCCACGCCCGGCGACTCGGCCATCGGCCTGACGCCCGCGGACGCGCTGGCCGCCGGCGTCGCGATCGAGCGCGACCCCGATACCGCGCCGCCGGCCCCGGTGAAGAAGTCCGCCACGCGCATCGGCAAGGACGTCATCGCCCGCGAGAAGCAGGCCGCGGCCGATGCGGACCGCAGCAAGCCGCCGCGCGCTCGCTCGCCGCGCCGGGGCGACGCGCCTTTCTGACATCGCCGGCCAGCGCTCGCAACTGTGCATGCCGACGACGCCGGCCGCGCCGGTGACGAGAACAATGCCGTGAGATACCTGCCCCGGCGCGAGGCTCTACGCCCTGGACAGCGCCGGCTTGCCTGCGCGCCCGGTCGATTCGTGAAAGGTGATGTACACGGCGTTCAGGAAGATGACCGTGCCGCCGATCCAGCTCCAGATGTCGGGAACCTCGTCGAACACCAGGAAGCCGATCAGCGACGCCCACATCAGCCGCGTGAAGTCCAGCGGCATCAGCGCCGTGGCTTCGGCGTACTTGAACGACTTGGTGTAGGCGAACTGCCCCACCGTCGCGATGAAGGCCATGAACACGAGGACCGGCAGGAGCTGCCAGCTGGGCCACTTCCAGACCCACACCGCGAGCAGGAAGGTGAGTGGCGTCACGATCACCGACATGTAGGTGACCTGGGTCGTGCTCGACTCGGTGGTCGACATCAGCTTGATGACGATGATCGAGACCGCCCAGGCGATCGCGCCGCAGATCGCGAGCACCGGGCCGAGCGAGAGCGGGATGATCCCGGGGCGCACGATCAGCAGCATGCCCACGACGCCGCCGGCCACGGCGAACCAGCGGCTTGCCGTGGAGCGTTCGCGCAGAAACAGGATCGCGACCACCGATGCGAACACCGGAGAGACGAAGCTCAGTGCGGTGACCATCGCGATCGGCGACATCGACAACGCCGAGAACAGCCCGAGCATCGATATCATCAGCATGACGCAGCGGATCAGATGCAGATGCAGCCGGCGCGTCCGCAGGACCTCGAATCGGCTGCTCACCAAGCCGGGCAGCATGAAGAACAGTGCGATGAAGTATCGGAAGAACGTGATCTCGAAAACATGCAGTTCGCGCGACGCATAGCGCACGGAGGTATGCAGGAGCGTGAACGACGCGGCTGCGACGAGGCCGAGCAGCATGCCCTTGACCCGGCGCGGCATCCGGCCGGCAATGGCAGCGATTGTGCTCATGTGAGTGTGGCTCCGTTCGGGTTCCGTAGCGGCGGCAAGACCAGCATCGGGTAGATTGTCCCCCACGCACCGGGTCAGCGCAGCGGCGCCGCCGCCGGCGGGTCGCGAGGCTTGTAGAGTATCGGGATCAGTTCGATAAGACCCGTTGGAGGAGACCATGACAACACCCATGCTCGAGGGTATCCGCGTCATCGACATCACCCGCATCCTGGCCGGCCCGCTCGCGTGCCAGACGCTCGCGGACTACGGTGCCGAAGTGATCAAGATCGAACGCACGAAGACCGGGGACGATACCCGCACGATGGGCGGCCCTTACCTGAAGGATGAGGCCGGCAACGAAACGAGCGAGTCCACAACCTTTCTCGGGTTCAACCGCAACAAGAAGTCCGTCACCGTGGATCTGGCGCTGCCGGAAGGACAGGCACTGATCCGGGAACTGGCGGCGAAATCCGACGTGCTCGTCGAAAATTACAAGCTGGGCACGCTCGCCCGCTACGGGCTCGGCTATGAGGATCTGCGCAAGATCAATCCCCGTCTCGTCTATTGCTCGGTCACCGGGTTCGGGCAGGACGGCCCCTATGCCAAGCGGGCCGGTTACGACCCCATTTTTCAGGCGATGGGCGGCCTGATGAGTGTCACCGGCGAACGCGACGGTCGCCCCGGTGGGGGCCCGATGCGCGTCGGGTTGCCCATCGTCGATCTGATGACCGGCATGCATGCCGCCTCGGCAATCCTGTCGGCGTTGTACTACCGCGATCGTGTCTCTGGCACCGGGCAGTACATCGACGCGGCATTGCTGGACGTGGAGGTGTCGATGCTCAGTCACCTGATTCTGTCCTACGTGGTCAGCGGCAAGGTTCCGCAGCGCTGGGGCAACGACAGTCCGTCGCTCGTGCCGTATCAGGTGCTGAACTGCAAGGGCGGGCAAATCATGGTGTCGGTCGGGAACGACTACCAATGGGGCAAGTTTTGCGCCGTGCTCGGTCTGCCGGAACTGGTGCGCGACCCGCGCTTCGCCAAGAACAGTGCCCGGCTGGAAAATCGCGACCTGCTCGTGAGCCTGCTCGAAGTGGCGCTAGCCCGCGAGGACGGCAGCTACTGGAGTCAGGCGCTGGAAGACGTCGACGTGGGCTGCGGGCCGATCAACGACGTCGCCGGTGCGCTCGCCGACCCCCATGTCCGGAATCGTGCGATGCAGATCGAGGTGCCGCATCCGCTCGCCGGAACGACGCCGCTCATTCGCAACCCGATGCGGTTCTCGCAGACACCCATCGAACACCGGGCGCCTCCCTTGCTCGGTTCGGACACCCGCGACATATTGATCAACCTGTTGGGCAAGAGTGCGTCCGAGTGCGATGCCCTGGCGGCGAAGGGTGTGATCTGAGTGATCGGCGTATTCGCAGCGGCTGCCCCCGGGTGGCCCACGTCCGGATGAGCGCGCGTTCGCGCATGGGCTTGCCCCGATAGCATGGATCGACCGAATCCCGATCGCGCGGCGTCCACCGTCGAAGACGGCCTGCCGGTGCCGCGCCGGTACTGGTCGGTCGTCACGCTGGCGCTGGGCATCACGCTGGCGGTGCTCGATACCAGCATCGCCAACGTCGCGCTGCCGACCATCGCCGGCCAGCTTCGCATCTCGGCCGCGCAGTCGGTGTGGATTGTCAATTCCTACCAGCTGACGGTCGCCGCGTCGTTGCTGCCGCTCGCCATGCTCGGCGAGATCATCGGCTTTCGTCGTGTCTATCAGGCGGGCCTGGCGATCTTCGTTCTGGGAGCGTTGTGCTGCGCGCTCTCGACCACGTTGCCGACACTGGTCGCGGCACGCGTTCTGCAAGGCCTGGGCTCGGCCGGGATCATGAGCGTCAGCACCTCTCTGGTGAGCCTGACCTACCCGCAGCGCCTGCTCGGGCGCGCGGTCGGCACCAATGCCATGGTGGTCGCCGCCGGCACCGCGCTCGGGCCGGGGATCGCCGGGATGATCCTGTCGATCGCCGACTGGCCCTGGCTGTTCGCGGTCTATGTGCCGATCGGCATTGCTGCGCTCGCCCTCGGCCGCCGCGTGCTGCCGTCGAATCCGCGCGCCCAGCACCGCTTCGACATTCGCGGTGCGGTGCTCAATGCGCTCACGCTGTGCCTGATCATCGTGGGCATCGACGGCATCGGTCACGGCCAGGATCGCCTGTGGGTCGCCCTCGAACTCGCGGTGGGCGTGCTGGTGGGCGTGTTCTTCGTGCGCCGCGAGTTGGCCGCGACGCACCCGATGTTGCCGGTGGATCTGCTGCGCATTCCGGCATTCGGCCTGTCGATCGCCGGCTCGGTGGCGGCGTTCACCGCCCAGACCATGGCCTATATCGCCTTGCCCTTCTATTTCCACGACGTGCTGGCGAAGAGCCCGGGTGAAACCGGCCTGCTGATGACACCCTGGGCGTTGGTGATCGTCATCGTCGCGCCGTTTGCCGGAAGGCTCTCGGACCGCTATCACGCGGGCCTGCTCGGCGGACTGGGCATGCTGCTGCTGGCGGTCGGCCTGGTCTCGCTGGCAACCCTGCCGGACGGGGCGAGCTCGGCCGCCATCGTCTGGCGCATCGCGCTGTGCGGGATCGGTTTCGGATTGTTCCAGACGCCCAACAACCGAACCATGATCGGCTCGGCACCGCTTCATCGCCGCGGTGGCGCGAGCGGCATGCAGGCGATGGCGCGACTGTCCGGCCAGACGCTGGGCGCGGCCCTGATGGCACTGGTGTTCCACCTGTCGGTCGCAGCGGGTGCGATCGCGGCGCTGTGGGTGGCCGCGGGCTTTTCGCTGGCCGGCGGCGTCGCCAGCATGCTGCGCACCGTCGAGCGTGCGAGGCCGTAGTGCAAGCCCCTCGGGAATTCGAATTGCCGATCACCCCGCGCTCGCAACTGCTTGCCGGCATCCGGGCGCTGCTGCCGTCGATGCCGGGTGTCGTGGTGTTTTCGCTGGTGATCGGCGTGGCCGGCGCGACCGCCGGCATCTCGGTCTACGCGGCCGGGGTGATGGCGATGCTGGTCTTCGCCGGCACCTCGCAACTGGTCGCCATCCAGATGCTTGCCGCGCACGCACCGATCCTGGTGATCCTGGTGACGGTGCTGGTCATTAACCTGCGCTTCCTGATGTACAGCATGTCCATGGCGCCGCACTTCGGCGCCCTGCCGCTGCGCTGGAAAGCGCTGATGGCGTATGTGCTGACCGATCAGGTCTACGCGTTCTCGGCGATGCGCTTCAACAGTCATCCGGACGCGCCGCACAAGCACTGGTTCACGCTCGGCGCCGGACTCACGCTCGGCGTGCCGTGGGTTGTGGCGACCGTGGTCGGTTACCTGGTGGGCAGCGGCATCCCGGCCGGCTGGTCGCTCGATTTCTGCCTGGCGCTGACCTTCATCGGGCTGCTCGGGCCGGCGATCGCCGACCGTGCCACGCTCGCGGCTGCGCTGACAGCTGGCATCGTCGCGGTCGGCGCGGTCGCGCTGCCGATGCGGCTCGGCCTGATCGTCGCCGCGCTGTGTGGAATCCTGGCAGGTGTGGGGGTGGAGCAATGGCGGAAGACCTGAACGTCTGGTTGATGATCGCGGGCATGGCGGTCATCACCTTCGGCCTGCGCCTGTCCTTCATCGCATTGGTCGGGCGGTTCGACATTCCGCGCGTGGTGCAGCGAGCGCTGCGCTATGCGCCGGTCGCGGTCCTGACGGCCATCGTCGTGCCGCTGGTGCTGAATCCCGGCCCCGGCTTCACGGTCTCGCCGGATGTGCTGCGCCTGTTCTGCGCGCTGGTCGCGTTCCTGATCGCGCGACAGACACGCAACATCCTGGCCACGGTGGCCGGGGGTATGTTGTTGCTGTGGAGCCTTCAGGCGCTGCTGCCGCTGCTGCGTTCGCTGCTCGGCCACGCTTGAGCGGTGAACATCGGCAGCGCTGGCCGCACGGGTGTTTGGGCAGACCGGAGCAGACATGGCCGCGGACCTGCGGCGGGCATAATCGATCGGTCCGGACGGACCCCGGTGGCCGCACGGCGTTCAGTCCGCATCTGCTCAGCCAGAGCCCCCACCCCGTCGGGAGAGCCATCGGTCATGCCATCCGTGCCCGCGCAAAGCCGCTTCGTCGTTCGCGACGATCTCAGGCTGCATCATCTGGACTGGGGCAACCACGGCCAGCATCCGGTGGTCCTGGTGCATGGCATCCGTCTGCACGCCCATGTCTGGAACAACTTCGCGCGCCGCTTCAACGACCAGCTTCACATCCTGGCGCTGGATCAGCGCGGTCATGGCGACAGCGGCTGGGCCGACGACCAGAGCTATCACATCGAGGACTTCTACCGCGACCTGCGGGCGGTGGTCCTGGAGCGCGGGCTCACCCGCTTCACGCTGATCGGCCACTCGCTGGGCGGGCTCGTGTCGATGCTGTACGCGCATCGCCATCCCGAGGATCTGGAGCGCCTCGTGCTGGTGGACATCACGGCCGGCCTGCCGGACGTCCCACCGGGAACCGACTTGTCGCGCGTCTCGGAAACGCCGCCCCCCCAGGATTTCGAGTCCGTCGAATCCGCGACCGACTACCTGCGCAGGATGTTGTCGCTGGCCCCGCCGGAGATGGTCGGGGAAAGCGTGGTCCACGGCGTGCGCACGACCGACGCCGGCCGCTACACCTGGAAATACGATCCGGCGCTGTCCCACCGGACGCGGCCCGTGCCGGCGTCGATGGATCTGTGGAGCATGGTGCGCGGGATTCCGACGCCGACCCTGCTGCAGTACGGCAGCCACAGCCGCGTCGTGTCGCCGGAGCTGGCGGCCCGGATGGCCGCGACCATGCCGCGCTGCACCATCGACCGGATCGAGCGCGCCGGGCACGCCCTGTTCACCGACCAGCCCGACGCATTCGCCGACAGTGTCGGGCGCTTCCTGTTCGGACCTTCCTCTTCCTGATCGGTCGATCGCCGCCATGCGCCCCACGCTCCGTCTCGCCCACGCTTCCGACATCCACCTGGACACCGACTACTACGGCGGCGAAGAGCACCTCCACCGGCGTGATCGCTGCCGTCAGCTGTTTCGCACGCTGCTCGACAACGTTAGCGGGCAGAAGCCGGACGCCTTCCTGATCGCCGGCGATCTGTTCGACTCCAATCGCGCGTCCCGGGACACCGTGCTCTGGGCCATGGAGGCCCTGGGCAACCTCCCCTTCCCGGTGCTGATGATCCCTGGAAACCACGACTGCCTGGAGCACGATGGCATCTACCGGCGCCACGACTTCAACCGCATCCCCAACGTGCAGATGATCGTGGACCCGCAGGGTGCGACGCTCGAACTGCCGGACCTGAAGATCAGCGCCTGGGGCAAGGGCATGGCCCTGCACTCCCCGGACTTCCGGCCGTTGGCCGGCATGCCCGATGTCCGGGAGGGCTGGTGGAACCTGGCGCTCGGGCACGGCATCTTCGTCGAAGGGTCGCACCACAGTGATCGCTCGTCGCCGATCAGAAGCGACCAGATCGGGGCCAGCCGGCGCGATTACGTCGCGCTCGGCCATCATCACGGCCTGAAGAACGTGTCCGACGCCGACACTGCCGCGTATTACTGCGGGTCTCCGGAGCGGCTTTCGGATCACTCCGGCACCTTCGTCACGGTCGACCTCGAAGACGGCGTCGAGGCGCAGGTGTCGATCCGGCGCGTCGGCTGATGCCGCATCGCGCGCCGCAGGCCGATGCACCGGGTCGGCCGGTGTCCGGCCCGGCGCTCCTGGTCGCGCCCTGGAAAAGACTCTGGACAAGCCTGACACCGAACGCCCGCGGCGCATGCTGGATACTGCTCGGCGCGCTGAGCCTGGTGCTGATGCACACGATCAGCAAGAGCATGGGCAAGCGCTACGACCCGCTGCAGATGACCTTCTTCCGCTGCGCGATCAGCCTGGTGCTCGTGTTCCCGATTGCGATCTCCGGCGGCACCGCCAGCCTGCGCACCCGATACCTGAAGATGCACGTCGTGCGTGCGCTGTTCGGGCTGTTCGCGTGGTTCTCCGCGTTCTATGCAGTCTCGCGCCTGCCGCTGGCCGACTTCACGACCATGAGCTTCACGATGCCGCTGTTCATCACGCTGCTCGCGGCGCCGGTGCTGGGCGAGCGCGGCTCGTGGCAACGCTGGCTCGCGACCTTCGTCGGCTTCGTCGGGGTCGTGCTCACCGTCCGCCCGGGCGGCGGATTCCAGCCGGCCACCCTGGTGGCGCTGGCCGGCGCGTTTGCCGGCGCCTGCGTCCTGATGGTGGTCAAGAAGACGCCGATGAGCGAGGCGCCGGCCGGAATGCTGTTCTACTCGAACCTGATTCTGTCGGTCCTGATGCTGGTGCCGGCGTGGTCGGTATGGCGCCATCCGGACCTCGTCGACATGGTTCTGTTGATCCTGATCGGGTTCTTCGGCATCGTCTCGCAGGTGACCTACATCTTCGGCATGCGCGAGGGCGATGCCTCCGCGCTCGCTCCGTTCGATTACGTGCGGCTGATCTATGCAGGCTTGATCGGTTTTGTGTTGTTCGCCGAGCTTCCCGACCTCTGGTCGCTGCTGGGTGCGGCCTGCATCATCGGCAGCACGTTCTACATCGGGCGCCACGAAAGCCGGTTGGCCAGACGAGTGCCCCCGATGTAGGTGCTCAGCCGGCTGCATTCCGGCCGATGCGCGTCTTCCGACGCAGTACTCCACCGGCGACGCTCAGGACAGCCGGAACCCCTCGTAGCCCTTGTCCGCCACCTCGGCCAGCCGCTGGCGGTAGCGCGGGGCGCCGCCGTTGTAGATCAGGTAGCGGATCTTGTCGTGACCTTCGACGTTGGAGTTGTAGCCGGTGAACCACGACCTGGCCTTGCGCAGCAGCAGGCCCTGGTACATGTCCTTGACGTGCCCGGTCCACTGCGTTTCCGCCTCGACCGTGGGCTCGACGCGCTTGATGCCGCGCTCCAGGATCTGCCGGAAGAGCACGGTGGCCCAGTCGACCGCCGTCTCGATGCCGCGCGGAAAGTTCGTCGACAGCGACGCGCTCTGCGGGCCCGCCAGCATGAAGAGATTGGGAAATCCCGCCGACTGCAGGCCGAGGTAGTTGATCGGCCCGTCGCGCCACTTGTCGCGCAGGTGCTGGCCGTTGGTGCCGACGAAGTCGATGTGGTCGAAGGCGCCGGTCACGGCGTCGAAGCCGGTGGCGTAGACGATCAGGTCGAACTCGTAGTCGCGCTCCGTGGTGCGGATGCCGGTGGGCGTGATGCGCTCGATCGGCGTGTCGCCGATGCTGACCAGGTGCACGTTGTCGCGGTTGTAGGCCTCGTAGTAGCGCGTTTCCATCGGCACGCGCTGCACGCCGAAACCGTGGTCCTTGGGGATCAGCTTCTCGGCGAGTTGCGGGTCCTTCACGCGCTGGCGGATCTTGTCGGCGACGAAGGCCGAGAACTCGGCGTTCGCCTCCTCGTCCATCAGCACGTCGCGGAAGTTGCCCAGCCAGATGCCGAAGCCGGGCGACGCGTAGAGCTTCTCCCAGAAGGCCAGCCGCTCCTCGCGCGGCACCTCGGCCACGCGGCGCCGGTCGGGCCCGTGGATGAAGCCGCCCGGAGTGCTGTCGCACTTCTTGAAGATCTCCTCGTAGCTGGCCTTGATCTTGGCCATCTCCGCCTCGGAGATCGGCGAGTTGTGCAGCGGGGCGCACCAGTTGGGGCGGCGCTGGAAGACGGTGAGATCGCCCACCTTGTCGGCAATCTCGGCGATCAGCTGCACGCCGGTGGCGCCGGTGCCGATGACGGCCACCCGCTTGCCGGCCAGCTCGACCGGCTCCTTGGGCCAGTAGTAGGTGTGGAACGACGGCCCGCGGAAGCTGTCCATCCCCGCCAGCCGTGGCATGGTGGGCGCCGACAGCAGACCGATGGCGGTCAGGAGGAAGCGGCACGTCAGCGTGCGACCACCGGCCAGCTCGACCGTCCAGATGCTGTTCTCGTCGTCGAAGACCGCGCGCTCGACCGAACAGCCGAACTGGATGTGCGGGCGCAGCTTGAACTTGTCGGCCACGTGGTTCACGTAGCGCAGCGTCTCCGGCTGCGCGGCGAAGTGCTCCGACCAGCTCCACTCGTCGAGCAGTTCCCTGGAGAACGAGTAGCCGTAGGTGTAGCTCTCGGAGTCGAAGCGGCAGCCCGGATAGCGGTTCCAGTACCAGGTGCCGCCGACATCGCTTGCGCGTTCGATCACCGTCACGTCGGCACCGATCTGGAGCAGCTTGTGCAACTGGTACAGGCCGCACATGCCGGCGCCGATGATGACGAAATCATGCTGGGGCGCCTGTCCGCCCCGTGTTCCAGCCCGCAGCTCCTTGACCAAAAGACTTCTCCTTGTCCAGCCCCGCGCCGGATGAGTCCGGTTTGACGAACTCGGCCTCGACTCGCTGGGAAGATTCTAGAGCGCGCAGCCGGCCAAACGTTTGTTCGAGATCAAAGCGCCGAACGCTGGACCACCGGCGGCTCGGCGGACGGCAACCGTCAGTAGTCGCTGCGGCCGATGCTGCCGGGTGCCGGGTTGTCGAACTTCGTCAGCGGCTTGTTGAAGATCAGATCGATCTTCCCGGTCGGGCCGTTGCGCTGCTTGGCGATGATGATCTCGGCGGTCCCGGGCGACTTGCTGTCCTTGTCGTAGTAGTCGTCGCGGTAGATGAACATGATGACGTCGGCGTCCTGCTCGATCGCGCCGGACTCGCGCAGGTCGCTCATCATCGGTCGCTTGTCGGTGCGGGACTCGACGCTGCGATTCAATTGCGACAGCGCGAGCACCGGGCACTTCAGCTCCTTCGCGAGCGACTTCAGGCCGCGCGAGATCTCGCCGATCACGGTGGCGCGGTTCTCGTCGCTGCCGCCGGCGCTGCCGCTCATCAGCTGCAGGTAGTCGACCACGATCATGCCGAGCTGACCGCACTGGCGTGCCTGGCGGCGCGCGCGGGCGCGCACCTCGGTCGGCGTCAGCGCCGAGCTCTCGTCGATGAACATGCTGACGCTGCCGAGCTTCTCGACCGCCTCGGACAGGCGGCCCCATTCGTCGTCCTTGAGCCGGCCGGTGCGCAGGTTGCTCTGGTCGATGCGGCCGAGCGAGCCGACCAGGCGCAACGCCAGTTGCGCGGCGCCCATTTCCATCGAGAACACGACCACCGGCAGACCTTCTCCCACCGCCACATGCTCGGCGATGTTCAGCGCGAGCGCGGTCTTGCCCATCGACGGCCGCGCCGCCAGCACGATCAGGTCGCCGGGCTGGAAGCCGGAGGTCATGCGGTCGAGATCGTAGTAGCCGGTGCGCACGCCGGTCACGTCCTCGGCGCCGTTCTCGTGCAGCTCGGTGACGCGATCGAGCAGTTGGACGACCAGCGCGTCCATGCTCTGAAAACCCTGCTGCGACTTCGACCCCTCTTCGCCGATGCGGAAAATCTTGCCCTCCGCCTCGTCGAGGATCTCGGAGACCGCACGACCCTGCGGGTTGAACGCGCTGGTGGCGATCTCGTCGCTCGCCGCGACCAGCTTGCGCAGCACCGCGCGCTCGCGCACGATCTCGGCGTAGCGCCGCATGTTGGCGGCGCTCGGCACGCTTTGCGCCAGCGCGTTCAGGTAGACCAGCCCGCCGCATTCGTCGGCCTTGCCCAGGCTCTGCAATTGTTCGAAGACGGTGATCACGTCGGCCGGCCTGGTCGCGCCGATCAGCGCGCCAATCGCGGCGTAGATCAGGCGGTGCTCGAAGCGGTAGAAATCGCTGTCAGTCAGCAGGTCGCCGGCGCGGTCCCAGGCACTGTTGTCGAGCAGCAGACCCCCGAGCACGCTCTGCTCGGCCTCGACCGAGTGCGGCGGGATGCGCAGCTTCGCGACTTCGTCGTCAGGGCGGATCGAGCTGGAATCTCGGGGAGGAAAGACGGCCGACATCGGGTGATCCTGCGAGCCGGACGCTGCGCGGAGGCCTGTGTGAAAGCCTGTGCATATCCGGTGAAGAAACGGGGAAAACAACGCGAACTGGCGTCGCCCAAAGAGAAGGGCCGGCAATGCCGGCCCTTGCTGTCGAGCTTGCCGAAACCTTAATCGGTTTCGCCCAGAACCACAACCTTGACTTCCACGACCACATCGGTGTGCGGCGCCACGCTCACGGTGTGCTCGCCAACGGTCTTCAGCGGGCCATCGGGCATGCGCACTTGCGACTTGACGACCTTGAAATCGATGCGGGTCAGCGCGTCGGCGATGTCGGCGTTCGTGACCGAGCCGAACAGGCGACCGTCCACACCCGCCTTTTGCGTGATGTGCACGGTGCGGCCGCTCATCTTCTCGCCCAGCGCGGCAGCCGTGGCGAGCTTCTCGGCCGCGGCCTTCTCGAGTTCGGCGCGCTTCGCCGCGAATTCCTTGATCGCCGATTCGGTAGCGCGGCGAGCCGCGCGCTGCGGGATCAGAAAGTTGCGGGCGTAACCGTCCTTCACCTTGACGACATCGCCGAGGTTACCGAGGTTGGCGACTTTTTCCAGCAGGATGATTTGCATGGGAGTGCTCCTCAGACCTTGTGCTGGTCGCTGTACGGCAGCATGGCCAGGAAACGGGCGCGCTTGATGCACGTCGTCAGCTGGCGCTGGAAGAACGCGCGCGTGCCGGTCAGGCGGGCGGGCGTGATCTTGCCGTTTTCACCGATGAAGTCGCGCAGCGTGTCGATGTCCTTGTAATCGATCTGCTTGACGCCGGTGACCGTGAAGCGGCAGAAGCGCTTGCGACGGAACAGCAGCGATTGGGTATTGCGCTTGGGCTTGCGGTCCTTCGAGAACCGGCCTTTACCACGTGGCGGGGGCATATGACACCTCTTTCGAATATCGAACAGTGAACCGATCGGGCCGGTGGCCTCAATCCAGTTCGGTTACATGGAACACGACACCTCGACCGTTGCGCTGCGAGCCCAGGAAGCCGGCAAAGCCGTGAGAGCTTCCCAACTCGAGCTTCGCGACACGGGTTGTGATCGCCCCGATCGCGCGAGCCCTGATTTCGAACCAGACCTTGCGGGCCCGGCCGTCCTGCGTGACCTCCGATTCGTGCTTCAGGCTCAAATCGAGGGCCGGCAAGCCGGCTGGGGTATATCGCAATGCGCCTCGCTCCACCAGTTGCGCCGTCAGAACCAGTCGGTTCATTCAACAGTGCAGCAGCAACATCAACGGCGACGGTCTCTCTCGGCCAAGACCTGTCAGGTTGCAGCCACCTGCGGCGGACGCTCCTGCCGTTCCGGGCGGTCGCCGCGGTCACCACGCTCGGGCGGCGGCGATGACTTGCGCGAATCTTCGCGCTCGACCATCTTCATCATCACCGACGGCGCGGTCACGGCCTCGTCCTGCAACACCGTGAGGTGGCGCAGCACGGCGTCGTTGAAGCGAAAACCGGTTTCGAGTTCGGCCAGCACTTCCTTGCTGCACTCGATGTTGATGCACAGGTAGTGGGCCTTCGCAAGCTTCTGGATCATGTAGGCCATCTGACGACGGCCCCAGTCTTCGACACGGTGCACCTTGCCGCCGCCGGCGGTGACGACGCCCTTGTAACGTTCCAGCATCGCCGGAACCTGTTCGCTTTGATCCGGGTGGATCAGCAGAACGATTTCATAATGACGCATTGAGACTCCTTGTGGTTCGCCGGGCCCGGCATGCGCAATGCAAGATGGGCCACAGCTTGTTGAGCCACCCCGAAGCGTCAGACCCGGGTGTGGCAAGGCGAGCCGGCGATTATAGCCCGCTTCCCGCACTCGGCGAACGCTGTTCAGGCCGGGTCAGGCTGGCGCAGGCTGCGGACGAATTCGTGCACAGCCGCTGGCGGAGGCCGCGTCAGCAGGCTGGCGGCCACGCAGGCCGCGAACCCCAGCGGAACGCCGAACACCCCTGCCGCCACCGGCAGGATGCCGAACCACAGGTCGACCGGTGCCGCGACACCGAACAGGCCGCGCAGCCAGGCCTCGTTGCGGATCAGGTAGTACAGCGTGAGCGCCAGGCCGCCCGCCATGCCGCAGAGCGCTCCCCACCGGTTGGCGCGGACCCAGAAGATGCCCAGCACCAGCGCCGGGAAGAAGGCCGATGCGGCAATCGAGAAGGCCGCGGTCACGAGGAACAGGATGTCCGCTGGCCGCTGCGCGGCCACCGCGGCGGCAGCCAGGGCGGCCACGAGAAGCAGCACCTTCGAGACCGTGACCCGCCGCGCCGCCGAAGCGTGCGGCCCAATCAGCTTGAAGTACAGGTCGTGCGAGAGCGCGTTGCCTATCGTCAGCAGCAACCCGTCGGCGGTCGACAGCGCCGCCGCCAGCCCGCCCGCGGCGACCAAGCCCGAGATCACGTAGGGCAGCCCGGCGATCTGGGGCATGGCCAGCACGAGCAGATCGCTGCCGATGCGGATCTCGCCGAGCTGGAGGATCCCGTCGCGGTTGATGTCCGTCACCGACACCAGCGACGGATCGACACGCGCCCACTCGGCGATCCAGGCCGGCAGCCGGTCGAACGGCAGGCCGACGAGCCCGTTGAACACTTCGAATTTGACCAGCACCGCGAGCGCCGGCGCCGTCAGGTACAGCAGCAGGATGAAGAACAGCGACCAGGCCACCGATTCGCGCGCTGCCCGCACGGAAGGCGTGGTGTAGCTGCGCATCAGGATGTGCGGGAGCGCGGCCGTGCCCACCATCAGGCAGAAGACCAGCGCGAGGAAATTGCGGCGCGACTCGGTGAAGGCCTTGCGCTGGACGGCGTCGCCGTCCGGATCGCCGGCGAACTGCCGGGCATGCGGCGGCATGCCGGCCAGCGGCAGCGCGCGCGCCGCGTCGGAGGCCTGCGCGCGCGTCCAGGCCTCGCGGGCAATCGCCGCGGTCCTGGGCTGGGTGGCGAGCGCCTTGTCGGCCGCCTGGATCTCGCGCAGCGGCGCATCGCCGGCCTTCAGTTCGCGGCTGCGCCGCTGCGCCTCGGCGCGATCCGCGACGAGCGCGGCGGGCACGTCCTTCAGCTTGCCGGCGTACGCGTCGGCGCGCTCCTGGAACAGCGCCCGCACCTGGATCTCCTTCGGGTCGTTCAGCAACTGCTGCTCACGCTCGCTCACCTTCGCGAGCTGCTGCCCGACAACGAACTGCGGCACCGGCACGCCGGTCTGCTTGATCGACAGCCAGACGACCGGGATCATGTAGGCGATCACCAGGATGATGTACTGCGCGACCTGGGTCCAGGTCACTGCCCGCATGCCGCCGAGGAACGAGCACACCAGCACGCCGCCCAGGCCCAGGAAGATGCCGAGCACGAAGTCGACGCCGGTGAGCTGCGTCGTGATCAGGCCGACGCCGTAGATCTGCGCCACGAGGTAGACGAACGAGCACAGGATCGCGGCCAACAGCCCGACCAACCGGGGCAGCCGGCCGCCGTAGCGCGCGGCCAGAAAGTCGGGAATGGTGTACTCCCCGAACTTGCGCAGGTAGGGCGCCAGCAGCACCGCGACCAGCACGAAGCCGCCGGTCCAGCCCATCACGTAGGCCAGGCCGCCGTAACCCTGCAGGTACAGCGTGCCCGCCAGACCGATGAACGAGGCGGCCGACATCCAGTCGGCCGCGGTCGCCATGCCGTTGTACATCGCCGGCACGCGCCGGCCCGCGACGTAGTACTCGGCCGGGTCGGTGGTGCGGCTCACGATGCCGATGGCCGCATACAGGCCGACCGTCGCGAGCAGGAAGATCACACCGATCCAGCGCCGCGACAGCCCGACCTGCTCGAGCACGCCGAGCAGGCCGACGAAGGCCAGGAAGCCCAGGGTGTAGCGCAGGTAGATGCGGTCCAGCCGGTGGCGAAAGGCGAGCGGGTCGGGGAAGGCCACGCTACTCGTCCTCGGCGAAGCCATTTGCGATGTCGAGACGGTGCATCAGCCGCGCGTAGACGCACACCAGCACCAGGTACACGATCAGCGCGCCCTGGGCCGCGACCCAGAAACTGAACGGCCAGCCGAACACGCGGCCATTCAACTCGCGCGCGAAATACGCGACGCCGAAGGTCACGACCAACCAGACCGCGAGCAGCCAGACCGTGACGCGCTGACCTGCGCGCCAACGCCGGCGTGCACGCTCAGCGTCGGACATATCGGTCCGGCGCCCGGTGATGGGCCAGGCTTGTCGACGTGAGCCGTGGAAGCATGGCCTATTGTGCAATCCGACGCGCGCCGGCTCCCCTCACGCCAGGGAGCCGGCGCCCGGCGCGTCAGTGGACGACGCGCTCGAACGAGAAGTCGCCGTTCTCGAAGTCGACCGGGATCACGTCCTTCGGACCGAAGCGCCCTTCCAGGATCAGCTTCGCGACCGGGTTCTCGACGCGCCGCTGAATCTCGCGCTTCAGCGGGCGCGCACCGAACACCGGATCGAAGCCGGCCTTCGCCAGCTCCGACAGCGCGCGCGGCGAGACCTCCAGCTTCATCTCCATCTTCTCAAGCCGTGCCTCCAGCACCTTCAGCTGGATCTTCGCGATCGCCATGATGTTCTGCGCGTCGAGCGCGTGGAACACGACCGCCTCGTCGATGCGGTTCAGGAACTCGGGCCGGAAATGCTGCTTGACCTCGACCCACACCGCGTCGCGGATGGCTTCGCTGCTCTGCCCGGCCATCTGCATGATCTGGTGCGAACCGAGGTTGCTGGTCATCACGATCACGGTGTTCTTGAAGTCCACGGTGCGGCCCTGGCCGTCGGTCAGTCGGCCGTCGTCGAGCACCTGCAGCAGCACGTTGAACACGTCCGGGTGCGCCTTTTCGACCTCGTCGAGCAGCAGCACGCTGTACGGCTTGCGGCGCACCGCCTCGGTCAGGTGGCCGCCTTCCTCGTAGCCCACGTAGCCCGGCGGCGCGCCGATCAGGCGCGCGACCGAGTGCTTCTCCATGAACTCGCTCATGTCGACCCGGATCAGGTGATCCTCGCTGTCGAACAGGAAGCCGGCGAGCGCCTTGCACAGCTCGGTCTTGCCCACGCCTGTCGGGCCGAGGAACAGGAACGAACCCGTGGGACGGTTCGGGTCGGACAGACCCGAACGCGAACGCCGGATCGCGTTCGCGACCGCGGTGATGGCCTCGTCCTGGCCGATCACGCGCTCGTGGAGCTTGGCTTCCATCTGCAGCAACTTGTCGCGCTCGCCCTGCATCAGCTTCGAGACCGGGATGCCGGTCGCGCGCGCGACGACCTCGGCGATCTCCTCGGCGCCGACGGTCGTGCGCAGCAGCTGCGGCTTGCCTGTGCCCTTGCCATCGGCACCCTTTCTGGCCTCCTTGGCCTGGGCTTCCTTCAGCGTCTTCTCCAGGTCCGGCAGCTTGCCGTACTGCAGTTCGGCCACCTTGTTGAAGTCGCCCTTGCGCTTCCATTCCTCGATCTGGAACTTGACGCGGTCGATCTCTTCCATGAGGTGCGCCGAGCCCTGTGCAGCAGCCTTCTCGGCCTTCCAGATTTCGTCGAGGTCGGCGGCCTCGCGCTGCACGCGGGTGATCTCTTCCTCGATCAGGCCGAGACGGCGCTGTGAGGCCTCGTCCTTCTCGCGCGTGACCGCCGCGCGCTCGATCTGCAGCTGGATCAGGCGGCGGTCGAGCTTGTCCATCGCCTCGGGCTTGGAGTCGATCTCGATGCGCACCTTGGAAGCCGCTTCGTCGATCAGGTCGATCGCCTTGTCGGGCAGGAAGCGATCGGTGATGTAGCGGTGGCTCAGCTCGGCGGCGGCGACGATCGCCGGGTCCGTGATCTCGACGCCGTGATGCACTTCATATTTCTGCTGCAAGCCGCGCAGGATCGCGATCGTCGCCTCCACGGTCGGCTCGCCGACCAGGATCTTCTGGAAGCGCCGCTCCAGAGCCGCGTCCTTCTCGATGTACTTGCGGTACTCGTTCAAGGTAGTCGCGCCGATGCAGTGCAACTCGCCGCGCGCCAGCGCCGGCTTGAGCATGTTGCCGGCATCGATCGCGCCCTCGGCCTTGCCGGCGCCGACCATGGTGTGCAGTTCGTCGATGAAGACGATGGTCTGGCCTTCGTCCTGGGCGACCTCCTTCAGCACGCTCTTGAGCCGCTCCTCGAACTCGCCGCGGAACTTCGCGCCGGCGAGCAGCAGCGCCATGTCCAGCACCAGCACGCGCTTGTTCTTCAGCGAATCGGGCACCTCGCCGGCGACGATGCGCTGCGCCAGGCCCTCGACGATCGCCGTCTTGCCGACGCCCGGCTCGCCGATCAGCACCGGGTTGTTCTTGGTGCGCCGCTGCAGCACCTGAATGGCGCGGCGGATCTCGTCGTCGCGGCCGATCACCGGGTCGAGCTTGCCCAGCCGGGCGCGCTCGGTCAGATCGAGTGTGTATTTCTTCAGCGCCTCGCGCTGTCCTTCGGACTCGGCGCTGTCCACCGTCTGACCGCCGCGCACCGCTTCGATCGCCGCCTGCAGCCCCTTGCGGTTCAGGCCGTGGCCGCGCACGATGCCGCCGAGGTCGGTCTTCGCGTCGGCGAGTGCGAGCAGGAACATCTCGCTCGCGATGAACTGGTCGCCGCGCTTACCGGCCTCTTTCTCGGCCGCCTGCAGCAAGGCCAGCAGATCACGACCGGGCTGCACGACCTGGCCGCTGCCCTGCACCTGCGGCAGGCCCTTGACGGCAGTGTCGAGCGCAGCCTTCAGCGCCGCACCGTTCGCGCCGGCGCGGTCGATCAGCGCCTTCGGGCCGTCGGCCTGGGCTAACATCGCAGCCAGCAGGTGAGCGGGCTCGATGTACGGGTTGTCGTTGGCGACAGCCAAGCTCTGCGCATCCGCGAGCGCCTCCTGGAACTTGCTGGTGAGTTTGTCGATTCGCATGGGGAAAATCCTCCGATTGCGTCGGACATGAGGGGAAACGCTGCAATTTTCAAGGCGGCGGCTTCGTGCGCCTTGCGCTCAGTCAAGCATTGCGTTCACCGCCGCGTAGCCCAGCGCCGCGCACAACAGCGACCCGAGCAGATGCGCCGCGCTGTGCATCAGCGCCATCGCGTACTGGCCGCGGTGCAGCAGCACCAGCGATTCGCCCGAGAACGACGAGAACGTCGTCAGTCCGCCCAGAAACCCCGTGATCAGCAGCAGCCGCAGCAGTTCGTTCGGCGTGCGCTCGAACCAGGCCAGTGCCATGCCAATGAGCAGGCCGCCGACGCCATTGACCAGCAGCGTGCCGAGCGGAAAGCCGCTCCACTGAGCGTTGAGCCACAGGCCGGCCCGCCAGCGTGCGAGCGCGCCGATCGCTGCACCGATCGAGATCGCCAGGATCTGCAACCAGGGCAGCACCACCGTCACGGCGCCTCCGGTGCGGCATTGCCGGCCGTGATGCCCCAGCGGGCAATCGCGGCGTCGTCGCTGCTGCGGGCGTCGACCCAGCGCGCGCCTTCCGGGGTCTGCTCCTTCTTCCAGAACGGTGCCTGGGTCTTCAGGCAGTCCATCAGGAATTCACAGGCCTGGAAGGCCTGGTCGCGATGCGCAGCCGTCACCGCGACCATCATGATCTGGTCCAGCGGTTGCAGCGCGCCGACGCGGTGGATCACGCGGGCGGCCCGGATCCCGAAGCGCTGCATCGCCGCGTCGATCATGGCCTCGATCGCGCGCTCGGTCATGCCGGGGTAGTGCTCGAGCTCCATCGCGCTGACGCCGGTGCCGTCGTTGCGGTCGCGCACCGTGCCGATGAACGACGCGACGGCACCGATCGCGGGGTCGCCCGCGCGCAGGGCGGCCACCTCGGCCCCGAGGTCGAAGTCGGTGGTCTGGATCGTGACGCGCGCGGCCGGCACCTCAGCCTCCGGTCACCGGCGGAAAGAACGCGATCTCGGCGCCGCCGGTCACGACCGCCGCCTCGTCGCACAGCATCTGGTTCAGCGCGCAGCGCAGTGCGCGGCCGCGGGCGAGGGCCTGCGCATGCGCGCCGCCGCGGGCGATCAGCGCCTCGCGCACCGCGCCGACGGTGGCGCCATCGGCGATCTCGACCGCCTCGCCCGCGCCCAACGACTCTCGGATCGACGCGAAGTAGCGCACCGTGAGCTTCACGACAACCACTCCGCGAACGAGATGAACTCGACCATCTCGCCGGCCCGGATCGCCTGGCCGCGCGGATTGTCGACCACGCCATCACCCCACACCGCCGACGTGAGCACGCCCGAACTCTGGTTCGGGAACAGGTCGAGCCCGCCGCGGCCGTTGCGCCGCACGCGCAGGAACTCGCGGCGCTTATCGGGCCGCGGCCAGTCGAAGTCGGCGCGCAACACGGTGCGGGTCGGCGCCAGCGTGGCCGCACCCTGCAATCGCAGCAGCACCGGCCGCACCATCAGCAGGAACGTGACGAAGCTCGACACCGGATTGCCCGGCAGCCCGACGATGTGGACCGTGGAGCCATCCGCCCGGTTCACCGCGCCGAACGCGAGCGGCTTGCCCGGCTTGATCGCGATCTGCCACAGCTCGATCCGGCCCTCGGCCTGGACTGCGGGTCGCAGATGGTCCTCCTCGCCGGCCGAGACGCCGCCCGAGGTGACGATCAGGTCGTTGCCCTGCGCAGCGCGGCGCAGCGCAGCGCGCGTCGCGTCGAGCCGGTCGGGCACGATGCCCAGGTCGGTGCAGTCGCAGCCCGTCGCCTGGATCGCGGCGCGCAGGGTGAAGCGGTTCGAGTTGTAGATCGCACCGGGCTTCAACGGCTCGCCGGGCATCGCGAGCTCGTCGCCGGTCGAGAACAGCGCGACGCGCGGCCGTCGCGCGACCTGCAGCGTCGCGGCGCCGACCGTCGCAGCCAGCCCGAGCGCCTGCGGCGTGAGCCGCGTGCCGGCGCGCAGCACGACGTCGCCGGCGCGCACGTCCTCGCCGCGGCGGCGAATCCATTGCCCGCTGGCCGGCACCGCGTTGACGCGCACCGCGTCGCCCACGAGCTCGCACTGCTCCTGCATCACGACGGCATCCGCGCCCACCGGCACCTGCGCACCGGTGAAGATGCGCGCCGCGCTGCCCGGCTGCAGCGGCTCGCCGACCACCCCGGCCGGGATGCGCTGACTCACCGGCAGCAGCGCGCCGATCGCCGGCACGTCGGCGCAGCGCAAGGCATAGCCGTCCATCGAGGTGTTGTCCTGCGGCGGCACGTCGAGCATCGAACGAACGTCGGCCTGCAGCACGCGGCCGAGCGCGTCGAAGGTCGACAGGGTTTCGTGCCCGCTCGCCGGCAGCGGCGCCACCGCGTCGAGCAGGCGCGCGAGCGCTTCTTCCAGCGTGAGCATCGGCGCGCGTTCGGGCTTCATCGGGTCAGGCGTGGGCGGCGATGAAGGCCTTGACCTGCGCGGCGTCGGCCGCCATCACCTCGAAGCGCTTCGGCAGCTGCTCGATGCCTTTCATCGCAGCCGGCCGGTCGGGCTCGCGGCCGATGGCCTCGACGATCGTCTGGGCGAACTTCGCCGGCAGCGCGGTTTCGAGCACGATCGTCGCCATACCCGGTGTCAGGTGCTCGCGTGCGACTTTGAGGCCGTCGGCGGTGTGGGTGTCGATCACCGTGCCGAAGCGCTCATGCGTGTCGCGGATCGTCGCCAGCCGGTCGGCGTGGGCGCTGCTGCCCGACACGAAACCGTAGTCCGCGATGCGCGCGAACTCTTGCGCGGTGATCGTGAACGCCCCGCTGCGATCGAGCTCGACCTTGAAGAGCTGCCGCGTGCGCGCGGCATCGCGTCGGAGCAGGTCGAACACGAAGCGTTCGAAGTTCGAGGCCTTCGAGATGTCCATCGACGGGCTGGAGGTCTCGTGCGTCTCGGCGCTGCCGCGCACGCGGTAGGTGCCGGTGCGGAAGAACTCGTCGAGCACGTCGTTCTCGTTGGTCGCGAGCACGAGCCGGCGGATCGGCAGGCCCATCATGCGTGCGACGTGGCCGGCACAGATGTTGCCGAAGTTGCCCGATGGCACGGCGAAGTTCACCGCCTCGTCGTTCGACCTCGTCGCCTGAAAGTAGCCCGCGAAGTAGTAGACCACCTGCGCCAGCAGCCGTGCCCAGTTGATCGAGTTGACGGTGCCGATGTGGTGGCGGCGCTTGAAGTCGAGATCGTTCGAGACCGCCTTGACGATGTCCTGGCAGTCGTCGAACACGCCTTCGATCGCGATGTTGTGGATGTTCGGGTCCTGCAGGCTGAACATCTGCGCCTGCTGGAACGGGCTCATCCGGCCCTTCGGCGACAGCATGAAGACGTTGACACCCTGCTTGCCCCGCATCGCATACTCGGCCGCGCTGCCGGTGTCGCCGGACGTGGCCCCGAGGATGTTCAGCAACTGGCCCCGGCGCGCCAGCTCGTACTCGAACAGGTTGCCGAGAAGCTGCATCGCCATGTCCTTGAACGCGAGCGTCGGACCGTTCGACAGCGCTTCGAGGTAGACGCCGGGCTCGAGCGCGCGCAGCGGCACGATCTGCTTCGTCCCGAACACCTGCTCGGTGTAGGTCCGGGCGGCCAGTGTGCGCAGGTCGTCGGCCGGGATGTCGTCGATGTACAGCGACAGGATCTCGAACGCTAGCTCGTGGTAGGCCAGGCCGCGCCAGCGCGCCAGCCTTGCCGCGTCGACCTTCGGATAGCGTGCCGGCAGGTACAGCCCGCCATCGGGGGCGAGGCCCTCGAGAAGAATCTCGCAGAAGCTGCGCTGGGTGGTATCCCCCCGCGTGCTCAGGTACTTCACGACAACTCTTCCTTGCGGATGCGCACGATCGGTGCCAGCACCGTCGGCAGCGCCTGCATCTGCGCGATGGCCTGGTTCATGCGCCCCTCGATCGTGTCGTGGGTCAGGATGATGACGTCGGTCTGCGCCTCGCCCTCGGCGGACTCTCGTTGCAGCAGCGCGTCGATCGAGATGTCGCTCCCGGCCAGGATCGCAGTGATGCGCGCCAGCACGCCGGCCTGGTCGGCGACCTGCAGCCGCAGGTAGAACGCCGTCACGACCTCGTCGATCGCGAGGATGCGCGTGTCCTGCAGCGAGCCTGGCTGGAACGCGAGGTGCGGCACGCGATGATCGGGGTCGGCGGTGTGCAGCCGGGTGATGTCGACCAGGTCGGCGATCACCGCCGAGGCGGTGGGCTCCGCGCCTGCACCCTTGCCGTAGTACAGGGTGCTGCCGACCGCGTCGCCCTGCACCATCACCGCGTTCATCGCGCCTTCGACGTTCGCGATCAGCCGCTTCGCGGGCACCAGTGTCGGGTGCACGCGCAGCTCGATGCCCTCGACCGCGCCGGCAGATGTCGACAAGCTTCGCCGCTTCGTGATGCCCAGCAGCTTGATGCGGTAGCCGAGCTGTTCGGCGTAGCGGATGTCGGCGGCGTTCAGCTTGGTGATGCCCTCCACGTACGCCTTGTCGAACTGCACCGGGATGCCGAACGCGATCGCGCTCATGATCGTCGCCTTGTGCGCAGCATCGACGCCCTCGATGTCGAAGGTCGGATCGGCCTCGGCATAGCCCAGGCGCTGCGCTTCTTTCAGCACGGCGTCGAAGTCCAGCCCCTTCGAGCGCATCTCCGACAGGATGAAATTCGTCGTGCCGTTGATGATGCCGGCGATCCACTCGATGCGGTTCGCCGTCAGGCCTTCACGCAGCGCCTTGATGATCGGGATGCCTCCGGCCACGGCGGCCTCGAACGCCACGACGACGCCTTTGTCGCGCGCGGCCGCGAAGATTTCGGTGCCGTGCACCGCCAGCAGCGCCTTGTTCGCGGTGACGACGTGCTTGCCGGCCGCGATGGCCTCCAGCACCAGCGCCCGGGCAATGCCATAGCCGCCGATCAGCTCGATGACGATGTCGATCTCGGGGTTGGCGATGATCTGGCGCGCATCGCCGACGACCTGCACGGAGTCGCCGACGATGCGCCGGGCCCGTGCGGTGTCCAGGTCGGCCACCATCGCGATGCGAATGCCGCGGCCAGCACGGCGCTGGATCTCTTCCTGGTTGCGCTGCAGGACGTTGAATGTGCCGCTGCCGACGGTACCGATGCCGAGCAGGCCAACTTGAATCGGCTTGGCTTCGACATCACGCCGCTGCGCGACATGAGTCTGCGCCGAAATACTTCGTGTTTTCATTGTCTTGTCGGGTTCAGCTCGAGTGACGTTTGCGAAAGTGCTCGAGAAACCGCGCGATGCGGGCGATCGCCTCGGTCAGGTCGTCGGAGTTCGGCAGGAACACGATGCGGAAGTGATCCGGCGTGGGCCAGTTGAAACCGGTCCCCTGCACGATCAGCACCTTCTGTTCCGACAGCAGGTCGTACGCGAACTGCTGGTCGTCGGTGATCGGATAGACCTTCGGATCCAGCTTCGGAAACATGTAGAGCGCCGCCTTCGGCTTCACGACGCTGACCCCGGGGATATCGCTCAGCAGCTGACAAGCGAGGTCGCGCTGGCGGCACAGGCGCCCGGTCGGTGCGACCAGGTCGTTGATGCTCTGGTAGCCGCCGAGCGCCGTCTGGATCGCGAGCTGCCCGGGCGTGTTCGCACACAACCGCAGCGACGCGAGCATGTTCAGGCCCTCGATGTAGTCGCGCGCGTGGCGCTTCTCGCCCGAGACCACCATCCAGCCCGAGCGATAGCCGCAGGCGCGGTAGTTCTTCGACAGGCCGTTGACGGTGACGAACAGCACGTCATCGGCGAGCGACGCGATGCTGGTATGCACGTTGCCGTCGTACAGCGTCTTGTCGTAGATCTCGTCGGCGAACACGATCAGCTGGTGCTGGCGCGCGACCTCGACGATCTCGCGCAACACGCTCTCGGGGTAGAGCGCGCCGGTCGGATTGTTCGGGTTGATCACGACCAGCGCGCGGGTCGCGGGCGTGATCATCGCCTTCATGTGCTCGATGTCGGGCATCCAGCCGGTCGATTCGTCGCAGCGGTAGTGCACCGGCGTGCCGCCCGAGAGACCGACCACCGCGGTGTACAGCGGGTAGTCGGGTGACGGGATCAGCACCTCGTCGCCGTCGTTCAGCAGCGCGTTCATGCCGATCGCGATCAGCTCGGAGGCGCCGTTGCCGAGGTACACGTCGTCGATCGTGACGCCCGCGATGTTCTTCTGCTGCGTGTAGTGCACCACCGCCTTGCGTGGCGCGAACAGGCCCTTGCTGTCGGTGTAGCCGGCAGCGTGCGGCAGGTTGCGGATCATGTCCTGCACGATCTCCTCGGGGGGCTCCAGCCCGAACGCCGCCACGTTGCCGATGTTGAGCTTGATGATCTTGTGGCCCTCTTCCTCCATCTGCCGGGCCTTGTCGAGCACCGGCCCGCGGATGTCGTAGGCCACATTGGCGAGCTTGCTCGACTTGACGATGGGTTTCAAAAGGCCTCCTGACGAATTGCTGCGGCGCAGAACATAGAATTTAACCACAGGGGTTGCGGCGGGATTCACCCGCCGTGCGCACCCTGGCAACACCGGCGACCACGCCCCTGCCATGAAGCTGCAAGCCGACCGCATCGAAGGACAGAACGCGATCGCCCGCCACGGCAGCGACGGCGTCCTGGTCAACGGCACGGAGCACCGCCGCAGCGTGGTCGTCCCCTGGACCGGCGCGGTGTCGCCCTGGCCGGTCGACCGCTTCGACAATCTCACGCAGACCCATTTCGCTGCGCTGCTGGCGCTGGCTCCGGAACTGGTGATCTTCGGCAGCGGGGCCAGAATCCGCTTTCCGCCGCCCCTGCTGCTCGAGCCGCTGATCGAGCGCCGGATCGGCGTCGAAACCATGGACACGGCCGCCGCCTGCAGGACCTACAACGTGCTGCTGGCCGAAGGCCGCTCGGTGGTGGCGGCCCTGCTGTTCGAACCCGCGGATCGGGCCGCCGGCGACGGCTGAGCAGCGGGTCGAGCGCGCCTGCGCAGCGCTTATAATCTCCGGCGACGCGCTGCACCGGCGCAACCAATCAGAATACTCCATGACGCCAGCCCTCAACAAAACCCTTCCGGAATTTGAAGCGCTTGCGACCGGTGGCGTGAAGTTCACGCCGCAAGCTTTCGCCGGCAAGATCGTCATCCTGTATTTCTACCCGAAGGACAACACCCCTGGCTGTACCACCGAAGCGATGCAATTTCGCGACCACCACAAGGAGTTCGTGAAGGCAGGCGCGGTGGTGTTCGGCGTCTCGCGCGACAACATGGCCTCGCACGACAAGTTCAAGCAGAGCCTGGAACTGCCCTTCGAGCTGATTGCCGACACCGAAGAGAAGCTGTGCCACATGTTCGGCGTGGTCAAGAACAAGATCATGTACGGCAAGAAGGTCAAGGGCATCGAGCGCAGCACCTTCCTGATCGATGGCCACGGCGTGTTGAAGGGCGAGTGGCGCGGCCTGAAGGTTGCAGGCCATGTCGAGGAAGTGCTGAAAGAAGTCAAGGCGCTGAAAAAGGCCGGCTGAGGTGTGCGCCCTCCTCCCGAAAGCCGGCTCGATGCCGGCTTTTCTGCTTTTCGACGCCCCGCCCGCACCGGGGGAGATGACTTCGAACTTGTGCATAATGGCTTGCATGCCCGGACGTTCCGAACTGCGCATCCCGACCAAGCCGCCCAGCCGACTGTGCGGCTTTTTTGTTTCCTGACCGCCCACACCCACTGATGCCACTGCCCAAGCCGCCTGCCAAACGAGCCTCCCTCCTCAGCGCTGCCGACTTCGATTCCCAGGCGGCACCCCAGCCCGGCAAACGCCCCCAGAAGACGCGTATGGCGCTCGAGCCCGCCTCGCCCGCCGTCGTCGAACTGCACGACGCCTCGCCGGTGGCAGGTGCGGCCATCGCGAACGGCGTGCCGGTAATTCCGGCCCGGGCGCCGGCCGCATCGCGCAGGCCGCAGCCCGAGGCGAGGGCCCGCAAGCCGCGCGGCAATGGCCCCGCGACGCTGTTCGTGCTCGACACCAACGTGCTGATGCACGACCCGACCTCGCTGTTCCGCTTCGAGGAACACGACATCTACCTGCCGATGATCACGCTCGAGGAACTCGACGGGCACAAGCGCGGCATGACCGAGGTGTCGCGCAATGCCCGCCAGGTCAGCCGCGAACTCGACGCGCTAGCCGCGAGCATGCCGACGCGCGACGCCTCGGGCATGTCCGACGGCCTGTCGCTGGCGCGCACCGGCCACCGCGAGGCCGGCGGCAAGCTGTTCTTCCAGACCAACCTGATCAACGTCAGCTTGCCGGCCGGATTGCCACAGGGCAAGGCCGACAACCAGATCCTCGGCGTCGTGCAGGCACTGCGCGAGCAGCAACCGGGCCGTGACGTGGTGCTGGTGTCGAAGGACATCAACATGCGCATCAAGGCGCGTGCGCTCGGACTGCCGGCCGAGGACTACCTGAACGACATGACGCTGGAGGACGGTGACCTGCTGTACACCGGCGTGCTGGCGCTGCCCGCCGACTTCTGGGACAAGCACGGCAAGACGATGGAGAGCTGGCAGCAGGGCGGCCTGACGTACTACCGCATCAGCGGGCCGATGGTGCCGGTGCTGCTGGTGAACCAGTTCGTCTACCTGGAGGCGCCGGGCGCCGCGCCGCTCTATGCCAAGGTCACCGAGATCACCGGCAAGACCGCGGTGCTGCGCACGCTGAAGGAATACACGCATCAGAAGAACGCGGTGTGGGGCGTTACCGCGCGCAACCGCGAACAGAACTTCGCGCTGAACCTGCTGATGGACCCCGACTGCGACTTCATCACGCTGACCGGCACCGCCGGCACCGGCAAGACGCTGATGACGCTGGCCGCGGGCCTGAGCCAGGTGATGGACGACCGACGCTACACCGAGATCATCGTCACCCGCGTGACCGTGCCGGTGGGCGAGGACATCGGCTTCCTGCCCGGTACCGAGGAAGAGAAGATGAGCCCGTGGATGGGCGCGCTCGACGACAACCTCGAGGTGCTGTCGAAGACCGACGGCGGCGCCGGCGAATGGGGCCGCGCCGCGACCAACGACCTGGTGCGCAGCAAGATCAAGATCAAGTCGCTCAACTTCATGCGTGGCCGGACCTTCCTGAACAAGTTCGTGCTGATCGACGAGGCGCAGAACCTGACGCCGAAGCAGATGAAGACCCTGGTCACGCGCGCCGGGCCGGGCACGAAGATCGTCTGCCTGGGCAACCTCGCGCAGATCGACACGCCCTACCTGACCGAAGGCAGCTCGGGCCTGACCTTCGCGGTCGACCGCTTCAAGGGCTGGCCGCATTCGGGCCACGTGACCCTGGCGCGCGGCGAGCGTTCGCGCCTCGCCGACTTCGCCTCCGAGGTGCTGTGACGCGCTGACGCGAAGGCCGGGCCGGTCACCGGGTGGGCGGCGGCCCGATGTCCACCGTCGCCCGGTCCGCGCCGATCAGGTCGCCGCGGGGGATTCGACCAGCGCCTTGATCTGCTGCAGCGCCGCAGGGTCGTCCATCGTCGTCAGGTCGCCCGGATCGCGCTGCTCGCAGACCGCCTGGATCGCGCGGCGCAGCATCTTGCCGGAACGCGTCTTCGGAAGCAGCGAGACGAAGTGGACGCGCGCCGGCCGTGCGAGCGCCCCGAGCTGCCGATCCACGGTCTTCATGATCGCGCCCTCGAGTTTCAGCCGCGCGGTCGCATCGGCCACGGCCGCGGCGTCCTTCGGCACCACGAAGGCCATCGCGACCTGGCCTTTGAGCGTGTCGGCGACCCCCACCACCGCGACCTCGGCCACGCTCGCGTGACTGGAGATGCTCTCCTCGATCTCGCGCGTGCCCAGGCGATGGCCGGCGACGTTGATGACGTCGTCGGTGCGACCGAGGATGAAGAAGTAGCCCTCGGCATCGCGCAGCCCCCAGTCGAAGGTGCTGTACAGCTGCTTGCCCGGAAAGTCGCTCCAGTAGGTCTTGACGAAACGCTCATCGTCGCGCCACACGGTCTGCATGCAGCCCGGCGGCAACGGGCCGGCGATCGCGAGCACGCCCTTGCGGTTCGGCTCGGTGATCTCGGCACCGTTCGACTCGTCGATCACCTTCACGTCGTACCCATACATCGCAAAGCCCGGGCTGCCGAACTTGCTCGGCAGCGGCTCGATGCCGTTGGCAAGGGTCAGGATCGGCCAGCCCGATTCGGTCTGCCAGTAGTTGTCGATCACCGGCTTGCCGATGGCCTGCGCGATCCAGGTCGCGGTCGGCTCGTCGAGCGGCTCGCCGGCAAGGTAGAGCGCGCGCAGCGAACTCAGGTCGTACTCGCTCAGGTACTTGGGATCCTGCTTCTTCAGCACGCGGATCGCGGTCGGCGCGCTGAACATGTGGTTGACCCGGTACTTCTCGACCAGCTTCCACCAGATGCCCGCGTCGGGGCGGGTCGGCAGGCCTTCGTACATCAGCGTCGCCACACCGGCAATCAACGGCCCGTAGACGATGTAGCTGTGGCCGACGACCCAGCCGATGTCGCTGGTGCAGAAGTAGGTATCGCCGGCGCTGGCGCGGAAGATGTGCCTCATGCTCGCTGCCAGCGCGACCGCGTAGCCGCCGGTGTCGCGCTGCACGCCCTTGGGCTTGCCGGTGGTGCCGCTGGTGTAGAGCGTGTAGCTCGGCGCGGTCGCGTCGAGCCAGACGCAGGGCACGACCGCCTCCAGGTGGCGCTGGCGCAACGCCGCGTAGTCTTCGTCCCGGCCCGCGATCCGATCCATGCCCGCGAGCCCGCGGTCGACCAGCAGCACCTTCGAAGGCTTGTGCGCGGCGAGGCGGATCGCCTCGTCGAGCAGCGGCTTGTATGGGATGACCTTGCCGGACCGGCTGCCGGCGTCGGCGCTCACGATCACCGTCGGCTGCGCATCGTCGATGCGGTTCGCGAGGCTGCCGCTCGCGAAGCCGCCGAACACCACCGAATGGATCGCGCCGATGCGCGCGCACGCCAGCATGGCAAATGCAGCGGGCGCGATCATCGGCATGTAGATCAGCACCCGATCGCCCTGCTTCACGCCGAGCGCGAGCAGGCAAGCGGCCATGCGCTGCACTTCGCTGTGCAGTTCGCGGTAGGTGTAGACCCTTTCCTGGTCGGTCTCGGTCGAGACCCAGATCAGCGCGTTCTGGTCCGCGCGCTCGGCCAAGTGCCGGTCGACCGCGTTGTGGCACAGGTTCGTGCGGCCGCCGACGAACCAGCGGGCGAACGGCGGGTTGCTGTAGTCGCAGACCTGATCGAACGGGCGCTGCCAGTCGATCAGGCGCGCCTGCTCGGACCAGAAGCCCTCACGGTCGGCGAGCGAGCGGCGGTGGAATTCGGCGTAACGGGTCATCGTGTCGCTGTGGGTGGGTTGGTTGGGGTGCGGTCGCATCGGATCTTGACGGCCATTCGCCCGCGCACCTTGCCCTGCGTCCGAGCGCTTGCGATCGACACCACCTTGAACATGCGGGCTCCGTGGCAGAAGAGCGGACGATAGCGCAAGGGCCCCGCCTTTGCCGAGCCGGATCGACCCTCGGCAGGGACACGTCCCGATCTCACGAAACGACGCCAAGTGTTTGTCAGGATTGATATTTTCGCTGTTGACGCGCGCCATCGCCCGCCCTATCCTGCGGCCCATGTCGAATTCCCGGGTCCGCACCGCGTCCTGGGCCCGCTGCATGGCGGGTCTGGGGCTGGCCGCCGTGCTGGCGACGCCAGTGTGCGCAGCGCCTGCCGACTTCGCGCCGTTGCCACCCGCCGCTGCCGCCGCGTCGGCCGCCGACGCGGTGAGCCGCTTCCTGGTCGAGAAGGGGCTGATTCCTTCCGCCGCGGCGGGCACCGTCCCCGCGGGCCCAGGCTTTGTCGCACAGGTCCGGGATCGGGCATCCGACATGGTGCTGACTGCGATGAACTTCCTCGGCGTGCGCTACCGGCGCGGCGGCAACACGCCCGACACAGGCTTCGACTGCAGCGGCTTCACGCGCCAGGTCTTCGAGACCAGCCTGGGCCTGCTGCTGCCGCGTCGCGCCGACGAACAGGCCAGCGCGCCTGGCCTGGTGGCGGTCCAGCGCGACGAATTGCAGCCCGGCGACCTGGTGTTCTTCAACACCTTGCGTCGCACCTTCTCGCACGTCGGCATCTACATCGGCGACGGCCGGTTCATCCACGCGCCCAGACCGGGCGGCGAGGTGCGCGTCGAAGACATGCGGTTCGTCTATTGGGCGAAGCGCTTTACCGGCGCGCGGCGTGCCGAGCCGGTGGCGGAGCAGGCGGCTGTCGCGACGCCCCCGCCTGCGTTGACCCACTCGTTGGCGCCCACCTCGGCGCTGCGTTGAGGCGGCGCGCCACGCCGCTCTTGGGGCCAATGCCGCGGGGCACAATCGGCGCATGACCGAGAAAGTCATCCCCCTTGCCGACCACCGCTACGCCGCGAGCGTGCCGCTCGTTCCGCGGGTAGCGACACCACCCACCGGCCTGATCGCCGATGCCCTTGGGCGACCGCTGCGCGACCTGCGCATCTCGGTGACCGACCGCTGCAACTTCCGGTGCAGCTACTGCATGCCCAGGGACGTCTTCGACAAGCAGTACAGCTTTCTCCCGCATGCGTCGTTGCTGAGCTTCGAGGAGATCATGCGTGCGGCGCGGATCTTCGTCGCCCACGGGGTGCGCAAGATCCGCCTCACCGGCGGCGAGCCCCTGCTGCGCAAGAATCTGGAAGTCCTGGTCGGCATGCTCAGCGCGCTGCGCACACCCGATGGGGCGCCGCTGGACCTGACACTGACGACGAACGGCTCGGTGCTCGCGCGCAAGGCGCAGGCGCTGAGGGACGCCGGACTGCAACGCGTCACCGTCAGCCTGGACGGGCTGGACGACGCCGTGTTCCGCCGCATGAACGACGCAGACTTCCCGGTGCGCGAAGTGCTGGATGGCATTGCCGCCGCACAGCGTGCCGGGCTCGGCCCGGTGAAGGTCAACATGGTCGTCAAGCGCGGCACCAACGACGGCCAGATCCTGCCGATGGCGCGCCATTTCAAAGGCAGCGACATCGTGCTGCGCTTCATCGAGTACATGGATGTCGGCGCGACCAACGGCTGGCGCATGGACGAGGTGATGCCGTCCCGCGAGGTGATCGCGCGCATCGATGCCGAGATGCCCCTGCGCCCGATTCACGCCGCCCCGGGCGAAACTGCCGAGCGCTGGCGCTATGCCGATGGCAGCGGCGAAATCGGCGTGATCTCCAGCGTCACGCAGGCCTTCTGCGCCGACTGCAACCGTGCTCGGCTGTCCACCGAGGGCAAGCTGTTCCTGTGCCTGTTCGCGAGCCACGGCCACGACCTTCGCGCGCTGCTGCGCGGCCACTACAGCGACGAGCAGATCGCCGCCGCCATCGGGCTCATCTGGCAGAACCGCGCCGACCGCTACTCGGAGCTGCGCAGTGCCGGGGTGACGACGGCCGACGGCGAGCGGCGCGTCGAGATGCATTACATCGGCGGCTGACTCCCAGGGGGACGCCCCCCGAGCGCCGCCCCCGGAGGGCCTCGAGCAGCTGTGCCCCGCTGCGGGCCCGGCGGCGCGTATGCCGTAGCGGCGCCTCCCGGGTAAATTCACGGCCGCCGGAAGTTTCTGCACCCTCTCTGGGGCAGACGACGCATGCCGGCGCCCTGGGAGCGCTCCGTCAGCGCGCCGCGAGACGCCGCCAGGTGTCGACCACCGAGTCCGGGTTCAGCGAGATCGACGCGATGCCCTCGTCGGCCAGCCAGTCCGCGAAGTCCGGATGATCGCTCGGACCCTGGCCGCAGATGCCGACGTACTTGCCGGCCGCACGGCACGCGGCGATGGCCTTCGAGATCAGCGCCTTCACCGCCGGGTCGCGCTCGTCGAAGTCCTTGGCCAGAAGTTCCATGCCCGAGTCGCGGTCCAGGCCGAGCGTCAGCTGCGTCAGGTCGTTCGAGCCGATCGACATGCCGTCGAAGTGCTCGAGGAAGCGCTCGGCGAGGATCGCGTTGCTCGGCAGCTCGCACATCATGATGACGCGCAGGCCATCGGTGCCGCCCATCGCCGCGCGCTTCAGGCCGCGTGCCGCCAGCATGCCGACGACCGCCTCGGCCTGGGCCAGCGTGCGCACGAACGGCACCATGATCTCGACATTGGTCAGGCCCATGTCGACGCGCACCCGCTTCAGCGCCTCGCATTCCATCGCGAAGGCCTCGCCGAAGGCCTCGCTCACATAGCGCGACGCGCCGCGAAAGCCCAGCATCGGATTCTCTTCCTCCGGCTCGTAGCGCGAGCCGCCGATCAGCTTGCGATATTCGTTGCTCTTGAAGTCCGACAGACGCACGATCACCGGCTTCGGCCAGAACGCCGCGGCGATCGTCGCGACGCCTTCGGTCAGCTTGTCGACGTAGAACGCGCGGGGCGACGCATGGCCGCGCGCGACGCTCTCGACCGCCTTCTTCAGGTCGCTGTCGATGTTCGGGTAGTCGAGGATCGCCTTCGGGTGCACGCCGATGTTGTTGTTGATGATGAACTCGAGCCGCGCCAGCCCGACACCGTTGTTGGGCATCTGCGCGAAATCGAACGCGAGCTGCGGGTTGCCGACGTTCATCATGATCTTCACCGGGCACTCGGGCATCGCGCCGCGCTGCACGTCGGTGACCTCGGTCTCGAGCAGGCCGTCGTAGATGTAGCCGGTGTCGCCTTCGGAGCAGGCGACCGTGACCAGCGCACCGTCCTTCAACACCTCGGTCGCGTTGCCGCAGCCGACCACCGCGGGGATGCCCAGCTCGCGCGCGATGATGGCCGCATGGCAGGTGCGTCCACCGCGGTTCGTGACGATCGCGCTGGCGCGCTTCATCACCGGCTCCCAGTTCGGATCGGTCATGTCCGTCACCAGCACGTCGCCAGCCTGCACCTGGTCCATGTCCTTGATGCTGTGCACGATCCGCACCGGCCCGGTACCGATCTTCTGCCCGATCGCGCGGCCCTCGGCCAGCACGGCGCTGCTGCCCTTGAGCTTGTAGCGCTGCTCGACCTTGCCCGCCCGCTGGCTCTTTACGGTCTCGGGGCGGGCCTGCAGGATGTAGAGCTTGCCGTCGACACCGTCCTTGCCCCACTCGATGTCCATCGCGCGGCCGTAGTGCTGCTCGATGGTCAGCGCGTAGCCGGCAAGCTCGGCGACGTCGGCATCGCCGAGCGAATAGCGGTTGCGCTGCTCGTGCAGCGTGTCGACCGTCTTCACGAGCCGGCCGCTCGCGGCCTTCTCCTGGGCGGTCGCGAACTCCATCTTGACGAGCTTGGAGCCGAGGTTGCGGCGGATGATCGCCTGCTTGCCGTTGCGCAGCGCGGGCTTGTGAACGTAGAACTCGTCCGGGTTCACCGCGCCCTGCACCACCGTCTCGCCCAGGCCGTAGCTGGAGGTGATGAACACCACGTCCTCGAAGCCGGACTCGGTATCGATCGTGAACATCACGCCGGCAGCGCCCAGGTCGGAACGAACCATGCGCTGCACACCGGCCGAAAGGGCCACCTCGCTGTGCGTGAAGCCCTTGTGGACCCGGTAGCTGATCGCCCGGTCGTTGTACAGGCTGGCAAAGACCTCCTTCATGCGCGCCAGAACATCGTCGATCCCGACGACGTTGAGAAAGGTTTCCTGCTGGCCGGCGAACGAGGCATCCGGCAGGTCCTCGGCGGTCGCGGACGAGCGCACCGCGAACGATGCCCCGGGCGCGCCAGCACTCAGTTTCGCGAACTCCGCACCGATCGCGGCATCGAGCTCGGGCGGGAACGGCGTCGATTCGATCCACTGGCGGATCTCGGCGCCCGCCTCGGCCAGCGCCCGCACGTCGTCCGTGTTCAGCGTCGCCAAGCGGGCTTCGATCCGCCGGTCCAGGCCCGCATGGCGCAGGAACTGCCGGAACGCGTGCGCCGTGGTCGCGAAGCCGCCGGGCACGCGCACGCCCGAGGCGGCCAGCTGGCTGATCATTTCGCCGAGCGAGGCGTTCTTGCCGCCCACCGTCTCGACGTCGGTCATTCTCAGGTGTTCGAACGGAACGACCAGGGCGGTCGCCAGAGGGTTGCTTGACATGGGAAGGTCCGCGATGGTGAAAAAATCGGTGCTTCACGGGCCCGTCCCGAGCCTTGCTCGAGGGCGCGCCCCGGCCGCACCGGGCGCGCACTCGCGGACCCTCGGGGGGATCGGGCGCAGCAGGCGTTGGCGTTCATCGTGGGGCGGACGGGAAGATTGCGGGAGATTTTAAGGTCGAACTGCCTATCATCGTCGCCTGACCCACTCCCGCGCACCGCCCGCCTCGTCATGGCCCAACGCACCGTGTACTTCATCTCGGACGGTACCGGCATCACCGCCGAGACCTTCGGCAACTCGATCATGTCGCAGTTCGCGATCAAGTCGCGCCATGTCCGCCGTCCCTTCATCGACACCGCGGACAAGGCCCATCAGGTGCTGCGCGAGATCAACCACACGGCCGACACCGAGGGCCGGCGCCCGATCGTGTTCATCACGCTCGTGAATCCCGAGATCCTCGCGATCCTGAAAGGCAGCGCTGCCGGCACCGAACAGAAGGGGCTGGTGCTCGACATGTTCAACACCTTCATCGAGCCACTCGAGGCCGAGTTCTCGATGACCTCGAACCACCGCGTCGGCCGCTTCGCCGACGTCGCGAAGAGCCAGGAGTACACCGACCGCATCGAGGCCATCAACTTCTCGCTCGCGCACGACGACGGCCAGTCGGCGAAGAACCTGGCGAACGCCGACGTGATCCTGGTCGGCGTGAGCCGCAGCGGCAAGACGCCGACCTCGCTGTACCTGGCGATGCAGCACGGCATCAAGGCGGCGAACTATCCGCTGATCCCGGAGGACTTCGACCGCGGCAGCATCCCCTCGACCCTGGCGCCGTATCGGAAGAAGTGCTTCGGCCTCACGATCGACCCGGAGCGGCTGAGCCACATCCGCAACGAGCGCCGTCCCGGCAGCAAGTACGCTGCGGTCGAGAACTGCCGCCACGAAGTCAGGGAGGCGGAGGCGATGATGCGGCGCGAGGGCATCGCCTGGCTGTCGTCCACCCACAAGTCGATCGAGGAGATCGCAACGACGATCCTGCGCGATCTGCGTCCCGACCGGTTGATGTACTGAGCGCCCCCAGGGCCGGGCTGCGCCAACGGCGATTCACCGGGCGCGCTGGCGCGCGGATTCGTACAGGCAAACAGCCGCCGCGGCCGCGACGTTCAGCGACTCCTCGCCGCCGGGCTGCGGAATCCGCAACGACTCGGTGCAACGCTGCGTCAGCGCCGCCGACACGCCCTGCCCTTCGTGACCGAGCACCCAGGCGCAGGGCCAGGGCAGCGAGGCCTCGTGGATCGCCCGCGCGGCGTGCGAACTCGTCGCGAGCATGGGCACCCCCAACCCAGCCAACGCGTCGGCATCGACCGCCTCGACCAGCCGCAACCCGAAATGCGCCCCCA
Source organism: Pseudomonadota bacterium (assembly GCA_040388965.1). Taxonomy (GTDB): domain Bacteria; phylum Pseudomonadota; class Gammaproteobacteria; order Burkholderiales; family Burkholderiaceae_C; genus LMDS01. Next base: position 129,626 of record JAZKAV010000009.1, read on the forward strand.
TGCCGGCGCGCAGCACCTTCGGCGACCACAGCGCCGCCGTGCCCTTGACCGCGACCACCTGCGCGAAGCCGAACGCCGCGGCGCTGCGCAGGATGTTGCCGACGTTGCCGGCGTCCTGCAGCCGATCGAGCACCACGCTCGGCGCGCCGGCGTCGAGCAGGCCCGGCCCCGACCAGGGCAGCGCGAACGCCAGCGGCGTGGGCGAATCGAGTGCACTCAGGCCGGCCATCAGCGCCGCCGGCACGACCGCGACCGCTGCCGCCGTGCTCGCCAGCGCGCGCAGCGCGGGTACCTGCCAGCCCTCGTCGCTGATCACGGCCTGCACCGCCACGCCGCCGCGCTGCACGAACGCCGAGCACAGGTGCTCGCCCTCGACCCAGACCTCGCCCTGCTTGCGGTACGCCGCCGGGTCGGCCGCGAGCTTGCGCAGCCGCACGAGCAGCGGGTTGTCGCGCGAGCCGATGGCCTTGACCTGCGCGCTCATCTCACAGCACGTCACGCACCGGGCCGAAGCTGCGCCGGTGATGCGGGCACGCGCCGTGCTCCTTCAGCGCGGCCAGGTGCGCGGGGGTCGGATAGCCCTTGTGACCGTCGAAGCCGTATTCCGGATGCTGCCGATGCAGTTCCTGACACAGCCGATCGCGATGCACCTTGGCAAGGATGGAGGCCGCCGAGATCGCCTTGACCTTCGCGTCGCCCTGCACGATCGCCTCGGCCGCGACCTTCAGCGTCGGCAGCCGGTTGCCGTCGACCAGCACCTTGTTCGGCCGCAGGCGCAGGCCCTCCACCGCACGCCGCATCGCCAGCATCGTCGCCTGCAGGATGTTCAGCGCATCGATCTCCTCGACGCTGGCCTGCGCGATGCAGAAGCACAGCGCCTTGGCGTGGATCTCGACGTACAGGCGCTCGCGCGCGCGTGCCGTCAGCTGCTTGGAGTCGTTCAGGCCCTTGATCGGCTGCAGATCGTCGAGGATCACCGCGGCCGCCACCACCGGCCCGGCCAAGGGGCCGCGCCCGGCTTCGTCGACGCCGGCGATCAGTCCCGGCGCGTCGAACACCAGTCCGAGCTGCTCAGAGCGCAAGAACTTTCTCGATCGCATCGGTGGCCGCCACGGCGGTATTGCAGCGCAGCTCGCGGTGCAGGACCTCGAAACGCGCGCGCAGCGCCTCGCATCGCACCGGATCGGCCAGCCAGTCGAACGCCGCCCGGGCGAGCGCGGCCGGCGTCGCGGCACCCTGCAGAAGCTCCGGCACGGCGAACTCGTTCAGCAGGATGTTGGGCAAGCCGACCCAGGGCTGGTAATTCATCCGCTTCATGATCTGCCAGTTCAGCGCGTGCATCACGTAGGTGATGACCATCGGCCGCTTGAACAGCGCGGCTTCCAGCGTCGCCGTGCCGCTGGCAATCAGCGTCACGTCGCAGGCCGCGAGCGCCTCGTGGGATCGGCCGTCGAGCAGGTCGATCGCGAGATCGGGCGCGTGCCGCCTGCACAGCGGCTCGACGAGCTGGCGCAGCCCCGGCACGACCGGCAGCACGAAGCGCAAGCCGCGGCGCTGGCGGTGCATCTCGGCCGCGGCCTGCAGCAGGCGCGGCGCGATGTGCTGAACCTCGGCGCGGCGGCTGCCCGGCAGCAGCGCGACGACCGTCTCGTCGTCGGCGATCCCCAGGCTCGATCGCGCGCCCGCTCGCGGCACCTCGATCGGGATCACGTCGGCCAGCGGGTGGCCGACGTACGCGGCAGCGACACCTTGGTTCGCGTAGATTGCCGGCTCGAACGGGAACAGGCACAGCACCAGGTCGGTGGCGCGCCGGATCTTCTCGATGCGCTGGCCCCGCCAGGCCCAGATCGACGGGCTGACGAAGTGGATCGCCTTCATACCCTGCGCCTTGAGCCTGGCCTCGAGATCGAGATTGAAGTCGGGCGCGTCGATGCCGACGAACACGTCGGCCCGCTCGGATGCCTCGGCGTGCAGCAGGCGCTCGGTCAGCCGACGGCGGATGCCGGAGATCTCGCGGTAACGGCTCAGCACCTCGACGTAGCCGCTGACCGACAGCTTGTCGTGCGGCCACCAGGCCTCGAAGCCTTGCGCCACCATGCGCGGCCCGCCGATGCCGGCCGCCTGCAACCGCGGCCAGCGCGTCTTCAGACCGCCGAGCAGCAGGCCGCCGAGCAAGTCACCCGAGGCTTCGCCGGCCACCATCGCGAAGCGAGGGGCTTGGGGGTCGGTCACGGCCATGCCGGGGCGCTAACGCGCGATGCCGCGCGTGGCGCGGGCCAGGAACTCGCTCATCATCGCAATGTCGCCTGCCGCATCGGACATCTCGGCACCGAGCGCGTCGATCGCCTCGCGGGCCGCGTCGAAGGTCAGGCCGTTGCGGTACAGAAGGCGGTGCATCTGCTTGACCGCCGCCAGGCGCGCCGGCCCGAAGCCGCGACGCCGCAGGCCCTCGATGTTGAATCCGCGCACCGCGAGCGGGTTGCCGTCGACCATCATGTAGGGCGGCACGTCCTGCGTCACCGCACTCGAGAAGCCGACGAAGGCGTGTGCACCGATCTTCACGAACTGGTGCACGCCCGACAGACCACCGACCGTGACCCAGTCGCCCACATGCACATGCCCCGCGAGCGTGGCGTTGTTGGCCAGCGTGGTGTGGCTGCCGAGCTGCACGTCGTGGGCGAGGTGCACATAGGCCATGATCCAGTTGTCGTTGCCGACCCGGGTGACCGCCGAATCCTGAGCCGTGCCGAGGTTGAAGGTGCAGCACTCGCGGATCGTGTTGCCGTCGCCGATGTGCAATTCGGTCGGCTCGCCCGCGTACTTCTTGTCCTGCGGCACCGCGCCGATCGAGCAGAACTGGAAGATGCGGTTGTCGCGCCCGATCGTCGTGCGCCCCTCGATCACGCAGTGCGGGCCGATGCGCGTGCCGGCGCCGACACGCACGCCCGCGCGCACGATGCTGTACGCATCGACCGTGACGCTCGGGTCGAGCTCGGCGCCTGCGTCGACGATCGCCGTGGGGTGGATGTTCGCCATGCCGGCCACCGCGCCACCGGCTTCAGGGCAGCCGGCGCATCGTGCACATCAGATCGGCTTCGGCAGCGAGCACATCGCCCACCAAGGCCCGCGCCGCGAACTTGACGATGCCGGCACGGCTGCGCTCGAGCGTGGCATGCAGCATCAGCTGATCGCCGGGTTCGACGGGGCGTTTGAAGCGCGCGCTGTCGATGCCGGCGAAATAGAACAGGGTCTTGTCATCGGGCATCACACCGGCCTTGTCGAACGCCAGGATCGCGGCGGCCTGTGCGAGCGCCTCGAGGATCATCACGCCAGGCATCACCGGGCGGTGCGGGAAATGGCCGGCGAAGAACGGCTCGTTCATCGTCACGTTCTTCAGCGCCAGGATGCGCCTGCCCTCCTCGAGTTCGAGCACGCGGTCGACGAGCAGGAACGGGTAGCGGTGCGGAAGCCGCTTCAGGATTTCGTGGATGTCCATGCTCATGCTGTGCCTGTCGTGTCGTTCTTGTCGGCAGCCGCCCGATCCTGCGCGCTCTTCTCGAGCGCCTTCACCCGCTCCCGCAGGCGATGCAGGTTGCGCAGCGTGGCGGCATTCTTCTCCCAGGAGGCATTGTCGTCGATGGGGAAGACACCGGTGTAGCGGCCCGGCTTGCGGATCGAGTGGCTGACCAGCGTGCCGCCCGAGATGTGCACGTGATCGGCGATCTCGAGATGCCCGGCGATCATGCCGGCACCGCCGATCGTCACATGCCGGCCTATCGTCGCGCTGCCGGCAATGCCGACGCAGCCGGCCAGTGCCGAGTGGTCGCCGATGCGCACGTTGTGACCGACCTGGATCAGGTTGTCGAGCTTGACGCCGTTGCCGATCACCGTGTCGCCGAGCGCGCCGCGATCGATGCAGGTGTTGGCGCCGATGTCGACATCGTCGCCGATCCGCACCGCGCCGAGTTGTTCGATCCGTTCCCAGCGCCCTTCGGCGGGCGCGAAGCCGAAGCCGTCGGCGCCGATCACGACCCCGCTGTGGACGACGCCACGCGCACCGATCACGCAGCGCTCGTGCAGGGTGACATGGGCGCCGAGCCGCGTTCCGGCGCCGATCGTCGCGCCGCGACCGATGAAACAGTGGGCGCCGACGACCGCGTCCTCGCCGATGCTCGCGCCGGCCTCGATCACCGCCAGCGCGCCGATGGACGCGCTCGCCGCGATCTGCGCCGACGGATCGACGACGGCGCTCGAATGCACGCCGCGCGCCGCCGGCACGCGCGTGCGCGCCGCCCACCATTGCGTCAGCTTCGCGAAGTAGAGGTAGGGGTCGGGCGTGACGATGGCCGCGCCGCGCCGCGCCGCATCGTCGCGCAGCGCCGGGCCGACGATCACGCAGCCGGCGGCACAAGCGGCGAGTTGCCGCTGCAGCCGCGGGTTCGAGACGAAGGTGATGGTCGAGGGTGTCGCGCCCTCGAACGGACCGATCCGGTCGATCCGGACCGCGCCGAGCGACGCCGCGTCGCCGGTCAGTTCGCCGCCGAGCGCGGCGACGAGTTCAGACAGTCCGACATCGACCACACCGGGTCACTTCCCGCCCTGTGCGTTCAGTGCCTTGATGACCTTGTCGGTGATGTCGACGCGCTGGCTGGCGAAGATCACGACATCGCCCTGCAGGATCAGGTCGTACTTCTCGCTGTCGTAGATCTGCTTGACGACCTTGTTCGCGCGCTCGACCACCGAGGCCAGTTCCTCGTTGCGCCGCTGGTTCAGGTCTTCCTGGAACTCGCGCCGCTTGCGCTGCAACTCGCGGTCCTGGTCGACGAGCTCGCGCTGGCGGCGGTTGCGCTCGGCCTCGCCGAGCGTGGGGGCGTCCTTGTCGAGCTTGTCGGCAGCGGCCTTCAGCCTGCTGGCGGCCTCTTCGCCTTCCTTCTGGCGCTTCGAGAACTCGGTCTCGAGGCGCGTCTGCGCGGCCTTGGCCAGCGTGGCTTCGCGCAGTACGCGGTCGCTGTTGACGAAGCCGATCTTCGTTTCCTGGGCCTGGACGCCGGCCGCCGCCAGCGCCAACAGGGCAGCCGCCGCGACGCTCGCGACACCGGCCTTGAAAGAGGAGCTTTTCATTAGAACGCTGTCCCGATCTGGAATTGAAGACGCTGGATTCTATCTTCCGGCTTCTTGCGGATCGGGGCGCCATAGCTGATCTTGAGCGGTCCCATCGGCGACACCCAGGTCAGCCCCACGCCGGCAGATGCGCGCAGGCTGTCGAAGCTCAGCTTGTCGTCCTCGCCCCACACGTTGCCGGCGTCGAGATACGTGAACCAGCGCAGCGTGCGGTCGTTGCCGGTGCCCGGGATCGGCAGGTACAGCTCGCTGTTCAGATTGAGCCTGCGGTTGCCGCCGATGTACGCGCCGGTCACGTCGACCGGGCCGAGCGAGTTCTGGTCGAAACCCCGCACGCTGCCCAGACCGCCACCATAGAAGTTCTTGAAGATCGGATACGGGTGCCCGCCCAAGCCCTTGCCCCAGGCCATGTCGGCGTTGAAGCCGAAGGTGAAGCGCTTGGACAGCGGGATGTACTGCTGGAACTTCAGGTTCGTGCGCAGGTATTGCGCGTCGCCAAAGGCACCCCAGTCGAAGTTCACGCTGGTCAGGCGGCCGTCCGTGGGCACCAGTGCGCTGTCGCGGCTGTCGCGTGACCAGCCGATCGTCAGCGGCACCGAACTGCTGTTGTTGCCGAACTCGGTGACATAGTTGCGGTAGTTGACCGGCAGGTTGGAGCCCTCGATCTTGGTCTGCTCGTAACCGATGCCGAAGAACACCGTGTCGAGTTCGCTGAACGGCACGCCGAAGCGGATCGACGCGCCCGGCGTCACGAGCTTGTACTCTTCGCCCTGGCTGTTCAGCGGACGCTGGGTGCGGTAGAAGACGTCGACGTAGCGCGAGATCCCGTCCACCGTGAAATACGGGTCGATCGTGCTCACGACCACCGTGCGGTTGTACTTGCTGGTGTTGAGATCCACGCCGAGGTAGTTGCCCGAGCCGAACACGTTCTCCTGCTTGATGGAGCCCGACAGCGACAGCTTGTCGGCCGACGAGAACCCGGCGCCGATCTGCAGGTTGCCGGTGGGCTTCTCCTTGATGGTGATGGTCAGGTCGACCTGGTCGGCCGTACCGGGCACTTCGCTGGTGTCGATGTTGACCTCGCTGAAGTAGCCGAGCCGGTCGACACGATCACGCGACAGCTTGATCTTGCGTCCGTCGTACCAGCTCGACTCGAACTGGCGGAATTCGCGGCGGACCACCTCGTCGCGCGTCTTGGTGTTGCCCGAAACGTTGATGCGGCGGATGTAGACGCGCCGCCCGGGCTCGGCGTTGATCGTCAGCGCGACCGTGCCCTTCGCGCGATCGATCTCGGGGCGCGCCTCGACCTTCGCGAACGCGAAGCCGAAGGTGCCGAAGCGGTCGCTCATCGCACGCGTGGTCTGCGTGACGGTTTCGGCGCGGTACGGTTCACCGGGCCTGATCTGAACCAGGGTCTTGAAGTCGTCGTCCTTGCCGAGGTAGTCGCCCTCGAGCTTGACGCCGCTCACCGTGTAGGACTGGCCCTCCTTCACGTTGATCGTGATCGTGATGTCGCGCTTGTCGGGCGAGATCGCGACCTGCGTCGAATCGACGGTGAACTCGAGGTAGCCGCGGTTCAGGTAGTAGGCACGCAGCGTTTCGAGATCGGCATCGAGCTTGGCACGCGAGTAGCGGTCGGCCTTGGTGTAGAAGTTCAGCCAGCCGCTCGCGTTCAGATCGAACAGACCCTTCAACGTGCCCTCGGAGAAGGCCTTGTTGCCGTTGATGCGAATCTCGCTGATCTTCGCCACCGCGCCCTCGGTGATCGCGAAGCTCAGGTTCACGCGGTTGCGCTCCTGTGGCGTCACGGTGGTCACCACCTCGGCGCCGTACAGGCTGCGCGTCAGGTACTGCCGCTTCAGCTCCTGCTCGGCGCGGTCGGCGAGCGCCTTGTCGAAGGGCTGACCGTCGCCGATGCCAAAGTCGCGCAGCGCCTTCAGCAACTGCTCCTTGTCGAACTCCTTCATGCCGACGAAGTCGATGTTGGCGATGACGGGCCGCTCTTCGACGATCACGACGACCACGTTGCCGTCGATGTCGATGCGCACGTCCTTGTACAGTCCGGTCGCAAACAGCGCGCGCAGGGCCGCGGCGCCCTTCTCGTCGCTGTAGGTCTCACCGATGCGGAACGGCAGCGATGCGAACACCGTGCCGGCGTCGCTGCGCTGCAGGCCTTCGACGCGGATGTCCTTGACCGCGAAGGGTTCGACCGCCCACGCCGAGCCGGCCTGGAGAACGGCGGCCAGAGCGAGGCAGACGATGGAGGGGCGAAACGAGGTCGGGCGGGAGGAGAGGCGCATGCGGTCGGTCATTGCAGGCCCAGGAGACGGGCCACATCGTTGTAGAGAGCCAGGGACATCATCATGAGCATGATGGCCACCCCGCCACGCTGCAGCCGGTCAAGCCACAACTCGGAAACCGGCCGTCCCGTCACACCCTCGAAAAGATAATACATCAGGTGCCCGCCATCGAGGACCGGCAGCGGCAGCAGGTTGAGCACCCCGAGACCCACGCTGACGACGGCCAGAAACCCCAGGTAATACGCCAGACCCAGCCGCACCGACTGCCCGGCGTAGTCGGCGATCGTGAGCGGCCCGCTGAGGTTCTTCAGCGAGGCCTGGCCGATCACCATCCTGCCCAGCATCTTGAGGGTCAGCGTCGACATCTGCCAGGTCTGCGCGACCGCCTGCGACAGGCCTTCGAACAGGCCATAGTGCACCGTCACCATCTCGGGGGGCTGACCCGGCACGACTTCGACCCGCCCGATGGTCTTGCCACCGTCCCGAACGACGTTCGGGGTGACCGCGAGTTCGATCGTCCGGCCATCCCGCTCCACGCGCCAATGCATCGGCCGCGCGCCGCCATCGCGGCCGCTGGCGACGATCCGCTCGCGCAGCGACCAGCCGTCCGCCACCGCGGCACCGTCGATGCTCAGCACCCGGTCGCCGGCGCGCAGACCGGCCTTGTCCGCGGGACCACCGGCCACGACCTTGCCCAGCACCGGTTCGCTGAACGCCGCGCCCAGGCCGATGCGCTGCACCTGCTTCGCGTCGACCTCGCCGCTGCCCAGCGTGTCGAGCGCCAGCACGACGCTGCGGCGCGCATGGCCGCTGCGGTCCGTCACCATCAGTTGCAGTTGCTCGCCGCGCATCGTCGCCTGCATCACCGCCCAGCGCAGGTCGGCCATCGAGCGCAGGTCGTGCCACTCGACGCCGTCGGCGGACCACTCGCGCGCCCAGTCGCCACTGCGCAGCCCGGCACGATCGGCCAGGCTCGCGGCGACCGGCGGGCCCATCACGGCCTTCGCCTCGTCGATGCCGATCCAGTGCGCAGCCGCATACAGCAGCACCGCCAGCAGCAGGTTGGCCGCCGGGCCGGCAGCCACGATCGCGGCGCGCTTCCACAGCGCCTTGCGATTGAAGGCGCCCCCCAGCTGATCCGGCGCGACCGGCGACTCGCGCTCGTCGAGCATCTTCACGTAGCCGCCCAGCGGCAACGCGCACACGACGAACTCGGTGCTGTCGGGCGTCGCCCGGTGTCGCCACAGCACGCGCCCGAAGCCGACCGAAAAGCGCAGCACCTTGACGCCGCAGGCCACCGCGACGCGGTAGTGGCCGTACTCGTGGATCGTGATCAGCACGCCCAGCGTGAGGATGAAAGCGAGGACGGTGACGATCATGGCGCGAGGCCCTTCACGAAGTGCGACGCCTGAAGGCGCGCGCGGTGGTCGATCTCGAGCAGCGCCTCGAGCGAGTCGTGCCCTGCCGAACGGAGGTCGACGCGTTCAAGAGCGTGCGCGATCACACTGTGAATCTGGTCGAAACGAATGGTTCCGGCGAGGAAGGCGGCCACCGCCGCTTCGTTCGCCGCGTTCAGCACCGTGGTGCTGCCCTCGGGGCCGCGCAGCGTTTCCCACGCGAGGGCCAGACCCGGATAGCGATCGAGATCGGGGGCCTCGAACGTGAGCGCCGCGAGGGTCGAGAAATCGAGCTGGCTCGCGCCCGATTCGATGCGCTCGGGAAACGCCAGGCCGTAGGCGATCGGCACGCGCATGTCGGGCGTGCCGAGTTGCGCCAGCACCGAGTTGTCGCGGCACACGACCATCGAATGCACGATCTGCTGCGGGTGGATGACGACGCGGATCTGCTCCGGCGTCAGCTCGAACAGCCAGCGCGCCTCGATCACTTCGAGCGCCTTGTTCATCATCGTCGCCGAGTCGACCGAAATCTTGCGGCCCATCGCGAAGTTCGGATGCGCGCAGGCCTCGTCGGGCGTGATGCTCGCCATCGTCGCCGGATCGCGCCGGCGGAACGGGCCGCCCGACGACGTGAGCAGAATGTGGTCGATGCGCTGCGCCCAGCCGCTGCGGCCTTCCGGAAGGCACTGGAAGATCGCCGAGTGCTCGCTGTCGATCGGCAGCAAGGTCGCGCCACCTTCGTGGACGGCGCTCATGAAGAGCGCGCCGCCGACGACCAGGGCTTCCTTGTTCGCCAGCAGCAGGCGCTTGCCGGCACGCGCCGCAGCCAGGCACGGCGCCAGCCCCGCGGCGCCGACGATCGCCGCCATCACCGCGTCGACCTCGGGGTGCGCGGCCAGATCGCACAGCGCCTGCGCGCCCGCGAGCACGTCGGTGCCGACGCCGTGCGCCTTCAGGCGAGTGCGCAGATCGGCGGCCTGGGCAAGCCCGGGCAGCACCGCGAAACGCGGCCGCCACAGCAGGCACTGCGCGAACAGGTCGTCGACGCGACTGTGCGCCGTCAGGGCGAAGACCTCGAACCGATCCGGATGCCGCGAGATCACATCGAGCGTGCTCGCGCCGACCGAGCCGGTCGCGCCGAGGATGCATACACGCTGGCGCACTGCCGCTGGTGCTGCGTTCATACCGCCATCAGCGCCATCGCGATCGGGAAGACCGGCAGCAGCGCGTCGACGCGATCGAGCACGCCACCATGGCCCGGCAGCAGCCGGCTGCTGTCCTTCGCGCCGGCGGCGCGCTTGACCAGCGACTCAAACAGGTCGCCGAGCACGCTCATCGCCACCAGGAACACGACCACACCCACCAGCCCGACGAGGCCGAAGCGGCCGTACAGCCGGGTGTAGAGGCTGGGCGAGTCCATCCGGAACGCACTGTCGAGCCCGAGCCAGCATGCCGCGAGCACCAGCGACCCCAGCATGCCGCTCCACACGCCTTCCCAGCTCTTCCCCGGGCTGATGCCGGGCGCCAACTTGCGCCTGCCGAAGGCCTTGCCACCGAAATAGGCAGCGATGTCGGCGGCCCAGACGAGGCAAAAGACCGACAGGATGAAGTTGACACCGACGGCCTTGGCAGCGGCCAAGGCGAGCCACGTCGTCCACAGCACCACGAAGCCGATCGCACAACGCACGACGACAGGAACCGACGTCCACCCGCCAGGGCCGCGCCGCAGCACCGACGCACCGCCGAGCACCCACACCAGTGTGGCCATCCACCAGGCCATGTGCGGCGGCGCCTCGCCCCACCCGGCCCGCAGCGCCACCGCGCAGGCCACCGCCAGCAGCGCGCCCAGCGCGATCGAGACGGCCCCGGCGCCGTTCAGGCGTCCCCACTCCCAGCCCGCAGCGGCGATCAGCACCAGCGACACCACCGCGAACGGCCAGGTCGTGGGCGCTAACAGTGCCGGCAGCAGACAGGCGATCAACACGAGCGCGGTGATGACCCGCTGCTTGAGCATGTCAGGCTTTGCCGGCGGAATCGGTCTTGGCGCTATCGACTGCGCCGAATCGACGATCGCGACAAGCGTAGGCAGCCAGCGCCGCGTCGAGTTCGGCCTCGCCGAACTCGGGCCAGAGGCAGTCGCTGAAGAACATTTCGGAGTACGCCGCCTGCCACAGCAGGAAATTGCTGATGCGCACTTCGCCGCCGGTTCGGATGAAGAGGTCGGGGTCGGGCGCGTGGCTCAGCGCCATGTACTGGTTCAGCGCCGCTTCGTCGAGCTTCTCGGGCGCAATGCCGGCGCCAATCGCCTGCCGGCAAGCCTGAACGATGTCCCAGCGTCCACCGTAGTTGAACGCCACCGACAAGGTGATGCGCGTGTTGTTCCGCGTGCTCGCCTCGGCCTGCTCCCAGGCCTGCCGCAGCTTGTCGGACACCTGGCTGCGATCACCGACGATGCGGATGCGGACCCCCTTGTCGGCGAGCTTGGCGAGGTACTTGGCCACCGCAACCAGCACCAGCCCCATCAGGCCCGACACCTCCTCGGTCGGCCGCTTCCAGTTCTCGGACGAGAACGCGAACACCGTGACGTACTCGATGCCGCGATCGGCACAGCTCAGCACCGTTCGCACCAGGGCATCGACCCCCGCCTTGTGGCCGAAGAAGCGCGGCATGAAGCGCTTCTTGGCCCAGCGGCCGTTGCCATCCATCACGATGGCGACATGGCGCGGCATGGCCGCGTGCACAGAATCAGGAACGGCGCTCAAGTTCAGACCGCCATGATCTCGGCTTCCTTGCCCGTCACCAGCCGATCGACCTCGGCAATCATGCGGTCGGTGAGCTTCTGCAGTTCGTCGAGCGAGCGGCGCTCTTCGTCCTCGCTGATTTCCTTGTCCTTGAGCAGCTTCTTCGCGTGCTCGTTGGCGTCGCGGCGCAGGTTGCGCACCGCGATCCTCGCGTCTTCGCCGGCGTTGCGCACGACCTTGGTCAGGTCCTTGCGGCGCTCCTCGGTCAGCGCAGGCATCGGCACCCGCAGCAAGTCGCCCTGGGTGGCCGGATTCAGGCCCAGATCCGACTCCCGGATCGCCTTCTCGATCTTCGCGCCCATGCCCTTTTCCCAGGGCTGGACGCTGATCGTGCGAGCGTCGAGCAGGCTCACGTTGGCGACCTGGGTGATCGGCACCATGGCGCCGTAGTAGTCGACCTGCACCTGGTCGAGGATGCCAGGGTGCGCGCGACCCGTGCGGATCTTGTGCAACTCGTTCTTGAACGCTTCGATCGACCGGGCCATCTTCTGCTCGGCGGTCTTCTTGATGTCGGCGATGCTCATGACAACACTCTCTTCAACAGTCAAACACCCGCGGGTTCAGACGCGAACCAGCGTGCCTTCGTCTTCACCCTGGACCACGCGCTTCAACGCGCCCGGCTTGAAGATGCTGAACACCCGGATCGGCAGCTTCTGGTCGCGGCACAGCGCGAACGCGGTCGCGTCCAGCACCTGCAGGTTCTTCGTGATCGCCTCGTCGAAGGTCAGCTCGGAATAGCGCGTCGCGGCCGGGTCCTTCTTCGGGTCGGCGGTGTAGACGCCGTCGACCTTGGTCGCCTTCAGGACGATCTGCGCGCCGATCTCGGCGCCGCGCAGCGCGGCGGCCGTGTCGGTCGTAAAGAAGGGGTTGCCGGTGCCGGCCGCGAAGATCACGACCTTGCCCTCTTCGAGGTATTGCAGCGCCTTCGGCCGCACATACGGTTCGACAACCTGCTCGATGCCGATCGCCGACATGACCCGCGCCGTCATGCCTTCCTGCCGCATCGTGTCGGCCAGCGCCAGCGCATTCATCACGGTGGCCAGCATCCCCATGTAGTCAGCGGTCGCGCGGTCCATGCCGACCGAACCGCCGGCCACGCCGCGGAAGATATTGCCCCCGCCGATCACGACCGCCACCTCGCAACCGAGCTGGGTAACTTCCTGCACTTCCCGCACCATGCGCACGATGGTGGCCCGGTTGATGCCATACGCGTCATCTCCCATCAGGGCTTCGCCGGAGAGCTTCAGCAGGATGCGCTTGTAGGCGGCCATGGATCGGACTCCCGTTTGTTGTGGTCGTGCTTGTGGCACAGGGTGGCGTGAAGTCTAAATCCGAACAACCCCGATTCGACACCCGCGAGACGCAGAGCCGGGCACCGAACCGGGCACCTGGAAATCAGGCGCCTTTGGCGGCGGCCACCTGGGCCGCGACTTCGGCCGCGAAATCGTCGACCTTCTTCTCGATGCCTTCACCGACCACGTACAGGGTAAAGCCCTTCACCGTCGTGGCCTTCTCCTTCAGCATCTGCTCGACGGTCTGCTTGTCGTTCTTGACGAACGCCTGGTTGAACAGGCTCACCTCCTTCAGGAACTTGGCGACCGAGCCTTCGATGCGCTTGGCGACGATCTCGGCCGACTGCGGCGTCTTGCCTTCGAGCTTGGCCTTCTCGGCATCCTCGGCGGCCTTCTGCGTCGCGACCGACCGTTCGGTCTCGATCAGCTTGGCCGGCACATCCGACGACCGCAGCGCGACCGGCTTCATCGCCGCGACATGCATCGCGACGTCCTTCGCGGCGACGGCGTCGCCCTCGAACTCGACCATCACGCCGATGCGCGTGCCGTGCAGGTAGTTCGCCAGCTTGCTGCCTTCGTAGCGACTGAAGCGGCGGATCGACATGTTCTCGCCGATCGTGCCGATCAGGCCCTTGCGCACGTCCTCCAGCGTCGGACCGTAGCCGTCCTGCGAGTACGGCAGTGCGGACAGCGCGGCGAGATCGGCGGGATTCCTCTCGGCGACGAGGCGCGCGCAGGCATTCGCCATCGCCAGGAACATGTCGCTTTTCGACGTGAAGTCGGTTTCGCAATTCACTTCGACCAGCGCCCCCGCGTTGCCGACGATCGCCGCGGCCACCACGCCTTCTGCCGTGATGCGCGACGCAGCCTTGCCGGCCTTGCTGCCGAGCTTGACGCGCAGCAGTTCCTCGGCGCGCTCCATGTCGCCCCCGGCCTCGGTCAGGGCCTTCTTGCACTCCATCATGGGCGCGTCGGTCTTCGCACGCAGTTCCCCGACCATGCTTGCGGTGATTGCAGCCATCTTCCTAACTCCTGTGTCTGGTGGGAAAAAAGGGGCCGATGGCCCCTTTTTCTGGTGCCCGGCGCTCGCAGTCGCGAGCCGGGCTCGGGGCATCAGGCGCCTTCGCTGACTTCGACGAATTCGTCACCCTCGGCGGCAGCGGCCTGCACGACTTCGTTGGTCGCGTTGGCCTTGCCTTCGAGCACGGCGTCGGCCACGGCCTTCGCGTACAGCGCGACCGCCTTCGACGAGTCGTCGTTGCCCGGGATGACGTAGTCGATGCCTTCGGGCGAGTGGTTCGAGTCGACGATGCCGATGATGGGGATGCCCAGCTTCTTGGCTTCCAGGATCGCGATCTTGTGGTACCCCACGTCGATCACGAACATCGCGTCCGGCAGCGCGTTCATGTCCTGGATGCCGCCAATGTCCTTCTCGAGCTTGGCCATCTCGCGCTGGAACATCAGCGCTTCTTTCTTGATGCGGATCTCGGTGCCGGCCTCGACCTGCGCCTTCATGTCCTTCAACTTCTTCAGCGAGCCCTTGACGGTCTTGAAGTTGGTCATCATGCCGCCGAGCCAGCGCTGGTCGACGAAAGGCATGCCGGCGCGCCTGGCTTCGGCGGCGATCACTTCGCGGGCCTGGCGCTTGGTGCCGATCATCAGGACCGTGCCGCGTTTCGCTGCCGTCTGCCGAATGAACTTCATCGCGTCGTTGAAGAGCGGTTGTGTCTTCTCGAGGTTGATGATGTGGATCTTGTTGCGATGGCCGTAGATGTACGGGGCCATCTTCGGATTCCAGAAGCGGGTCTGGTGGCCGAAGTGGACGCCGGCTTCCAGCATTTCACGCATGCTGACTGTCATGGGGACTCCAAAGGTTGGTTCTAGAATCCGGCTCGAATCGCGACACGCCTTGCCCTTCCGAGACAAGCGCGTCGCAACACCTTTCAACAGCCGGTTCGCGATTTGTTTAGGCTGAATCGCTGCCCCGCACCGTGCGGGGCTCCGCTATCAGCTAAACCATTCAAGTGTAGCATGACCATGCCCCGTGATCCGACCCGCTCCATCGCCCACGCCTCTGCCAGCGCCCTGCTCGACACCGGCTTGGCTGCCGCGCAGTCGCCCGTCAACCGGCACGCGTCCGTGCGCACCTCGTTCGAGACTGCGGCCGCCACCTCCCTTGCGATCGAAGCCGCCCTGAAGGCCGCCACCGCATGAAGGTCGCCGTCATTGGCGCCGGCATCATTGGCGTCACCGCGGCCTACGAACTGGTCAGCGACGGGCACGAGGTCACGGTGTTCGAACGACATGGCAGCATCGCCGCCGAAGCGAGTTTCGCGAACGCGGGCGTCATCGCTCCCGGCTACGTGACACCCTGGGGTGGGCCCGGCATGCCGTCCGAGGTGCTGGGCCATCTGCTGAGCCGGCACGCGCCGGTGCGCATTCATCCGAAACTCCGGGCCGGCGAGATGGCCTGGATCTGGCGTTGGTGGCGCGCCTGCCGTTCGCGCACCTACCTGGCCAATCGGCTGCGCATGCAACGCCTGGCGCATTTCAGTCGAGGGCGCCTGCACCGGCTGACGCGCGATCTCAAGCTGGACTACGAGCGCGGCAATGGCTACCTCGTCCTGCTACGCAGCGCGAAAGACCATGCAGTGATGCAGCCCGGGCTGGCCACGCTCGACGAACTGGGCACCCGCTTCGAGATGCTCGACGCCGCCCAGTGCCGCATGGTCGAGCCCGACCTGAGCGTTGAGACCGAGCTTCATGGCGGAATCCACCTGCCCGACGACGAGGTCGGCAATTGCCGCCAGTTCGCGACGCTGCTGCGCGCCGAGACGCAGCGACTGGGCGTGCGTTTTCGCTTCCACACGCAGGTGCTGAGAATGATCCCCGGGCCGGCCCCGCAGCTGGTGCACCGGTACGCGCCGCCCGTCGAATCGACCTTGTTGCCGAACGCCGTGCCTGAAAGCTCGTTCCACGACACGCAGGACACCCGACCGATGGAGTCGCACCCGGTCGCCGAAAGCTTCGACGCGATCGTCGTCTGCGCCGCGCTCGGCTCCAACGCGCTGTTGCGCCCGCATGGCCTGACGCTGCCGATGCAGGCGGTCTGGGGCTACTCGATCACCACGCCACTGCGCCGGCACGAAGGCCACCCCGACCACGGACCTCGTTCGGCACTGATGGACGAGCGCTACAAGGTCGCGATCAGTCGCCTCGGTTCGCGCGTGCGCGTGGCCGGCGGCGCCGAGATCGGCGGGGCACCGAACCGCCACCATCCGCGCGCACTGGCCACGCTCTACAAGGTGCTGCACGACTGGTTCCCCGGCAGCGCCCGGCTGAGTCAGGCACAGGTCTGGAAGGGTGCGCGCCCGATGTTGCCCGATGGTCCGCCGGTGCTCGGCGCCAGCGGCATGGCCGGGGTGTGGCTGAACCTCGGCCACGGGTCGAGCGGCTGGGCACTGTCGTGCGGATCGGCACGCCTGCTCGCCGATGCGCTGGCCGGCCGCCCGCCCGTGATCGACATCGACGGGCTCGGCCTCGAGCGCCTGCGCCCATGAACACGATACTGCCCGTTCTGCCGGCGACACACGACCTGGCCCTGTTCGATGCCGCGCAGACGCGCGTGCTCGAACAGCGCGCCAGCGCGACCCTGCCGCCGCACACGCTGATGCGTCGCGCCGGCGAATCGGTGGCCCGCCTCGCGCTCGCGCTCGTACCTCATGCGCAGCGCATCTGGATCGCCGCCGGCCCCGGCAACAACGGCGGCGACGGGCTGGAGGCGGCGATCCACCTGCTGCGCCTGGGCAAGTCGATCGAGGTTTCGCTGATCGGCGACGCGTCCGCCCTTCCCGCCGACGCGGCCGACGCCTGCGCGCGGGCACAGGCCGCGGGCGTGCGGATCGTGACGGCCACGGCTGCGCTCGAGCCGCCGGATCTGGCCATCGACGCCTTGCTCGGCGTGGGCGCCAGCCGGGCGCCCGCCGGGCCGATGGCCGACTGCATCCGCCAGCTGAACGCGGTCGATGGCGCGGTGCTCGCCGTCGACCTCCCATCGGGTCTGCACGCCGAGACTGGCCAGGCGCTCGGCGCCGAGTGCGTGCGTGCCTCGCACACGCTGGCGCTGCTGATGCTCAAGCCCGGCCTGTTCACCGGCTCCGGCCGCGATCAGGCGGGCCGGGTCTGGTTCGACCCGCTCGGCGTCGATGCATCCCGCGAAGAGCCGCGCGCATGGCTCTCGAGCCTCGCCGGGTTTCGTGCGGCGCCCCGGCGCCACGGGCAGCACAAGGGAAGCTTCGGCGATGTCGCCGTGGTCGGTGGCGCGCCCGGCATGAGCGGCGCCGCGCTGCTGGCGGCACGCGCCGCGCACGCGGCCGGCGCCGGCCGCGTCTACGTCGATCTTCTCGATCGCACGCCGGCGGCGCTGCGCGTCGACGTGCGGCGCCCCGAACTGATGTTCCGGGGCGACTGGGTTCGTGGCGCGACCGACGTGCTTTTGCGCACCACGGTCGTCTGCGGTTGCGGCGGCGGCGACGCGGTGCGCGCGCCGCTGCCGCGCCTGCTGGGCGCGGTGCGGCGTCTCGTGCTCGATGCCGACGCGCTGAACGCGCTCGCCGCCGATGTGTCGCTGGCCACACTGCTGCGTGCGCGCGCCGCACGCGGCCACGCCACGGTGCTGACGCCGCATCCGCTCGAAGCGGCCAGGCTGCTGGGCTGCACGACGCAAGACGTGCAGGCCGATCGACTGCGTGCGGCCAGCGAACTGTCGGATCGATTCGCGTGCGTCGTCGTGCTGAAGGGATCGGGCAGCGTGATCGCCGCGCCGTCCGCGACCCCTCGCGTCAACAGCACAGGCAACGCCGCGCTGGCCACCGCGGGCACCGGTGACGTGCTGGCCGGCTGGCTCGCCGGGCGCTGGGCGCAGTGCGCCGGGGATGACACCGCGACCGCGTTCACCACGGCGCGGCAAGCGGTTGCCGAGCACGGCGCCGCAGCCGAACCTCAGCCGCCCGGCGCTTTGCGCGCCAGCGATCTGATCGAGCGGCTGGCAGTGCTCCGCTGACCCGCTCGTCGCCGTTCAGGCGAGCGTGCACATCATCGTGCCGGTCTCGAGTCCTGCCGACACACCGAATCGTCGATGCGCTGCGCGCGATCCCAAACGCTGCCGGCCGGCGAATGTCAGCGCCGCGTCGACGACTGGCCGCTCGCCGCACGACCGCCCGCCTTGCGTGCCGCCGACTTGGCCGCCCGCACCGGGTGCGCCTTCTTCTTCGTCGCCGCCTTGACCGCGCGATCGGTCTCCTTCACGGCTGCCAGCTCACCGGCCGCGGTCGCCGACTTGTCGCGCCGCGCGCGCAGCAGCGGACCGGCGTCGTCCCCGCCTTCGCGCACCATCCGGAAATCGATCTTGCGGCCGTCGAGATCGACCCGGCTGACCTGCACCCGCACCCGAGAACCGACCACGTAGCGCACACCGCTGCGCTCGCCACGCAACTCCTGGCGCACCTCGTCGAAACGGTAATACTCGCCGCCGAGTTCGGTGATGTGGACCAGGCCCTCGACGTACAGCCCGTCGAGTTGCACGAACAGGCCGAAGCTCGTCACCGCACTGACCGTGCCACCGTACTCCTCGCCCAGGTGCTCGCGCATGTAGCGGCACTTCAGCCACGCCTCGACATCGCGCGAGGCCTCGTCGGCGCGGCGTTCGTTGACGCTGCAATGCACACCGGCGATCTCCCACTTCTCTTCCTCGGCGGTCGCGGCCTTGGCCGGCTTGGTCGTCTTGCGGTTGCTCGGTGCCGGGTTGCTCGGACCGGTCACGAGGTGGTAGCGTTTGCCGCCCAGCAAGGCCTTGATGACGCGGTGCACCAGCAGGTCGGGGTAGCGTCGGATCGGGCTCGTGAAGTGGGTGTAAGCCTCGTAAGCCAGGCCGAAGTGGCCGGCGTTGCTGCCGGTGTAGATCGCCTGCTGCATCGAGCGCAGCAGCATCGTGTGAATCTGCGTCGCGTCGGGCCGGTCCTTGGTCGCTGCGGCGATCGCCTGGAACTCGCCCGGCTTCGGGTCGTCGCTGATCGACAGGCCCAGCCCGAGCGCGCGCAGGTAGTTCTGCAGCAGCGTCTTTTTCTCCGGCGTCGGCCCCTCGTGCACGCGGTACAGCGACGGGTGCTTCGAGCGCTCGATGAAGTCGGCCGAACAGACGTTGGCCGCCAGCATCGCCTCTTCGATGAGCTTGTGCGCGTCGGTACGGGTGCGCGGCACGATCTTCTCGATGCGACCGTTCTCGTCGCAGACGATCTGCGTTTCGGTGGTCTCGAAGTCGATCGCGCCGCGCTTGCTGCGTTCCTTCAGAAGCGCGCGGTAGACGTCGTGCAGGTGCAGCAGATCGGGCACCAGTTCCTTGCGCTTCGCGGCCTCCGGCCCGCGCGTGTTCGCCAGGATCGCTGCAACCTCGTTGTAGGTGAAGCGCGCGTGCGAGCAGATGATCGCGGGATAGAACTGGTACGCATGGATCTCGCCGGCCGCGGTGATCAGCATGTCGCAGACCATCGCGAGGCGGTCGTCGTACGGGTTCAGCGAGCACAGGCCGTTGCTGAGCTTTTCCGGCAGCATCGGGATCACGCGCCGCGGAAAGTAGACCGAGGTCGCACGCTCGTAGGCGTCGGCGTCGATCGGTTCGTCCGGCTTCACGTAGTGGCTCACGTCGGCGATCGCGACGATCAGGCGCCAGCCGTTGGAGTCCTTGGCGCGGCCGGCCCCCTTGCCGATGACGGCCGGCTCGCAGTAGACGGCGTCGTCGAAGTCGCGCGCGTCCTCACCGTCGATCGTGACCAGCGCCACGTCGCTCAGGTCGATCCGGCCCTTGCGGTCGGCCGGACGGATCTTGTCGGGCAGCGCCGCGGCCTGCGCCAGCGTCTCCGGCGAGAACTGGTGCGGCACCTCGTACTTGCGCACCGCAATCTCGATCTCCATGCCCGGGTCGTCGATCTCGCCGAGCACCTCGGTGACGCGGCCCACGGGCTGCGAGTACATCGACGGCGATTCGGTCAGTTCGATCGCCACCACCTGCCCCGCACTCGCGTTCGCGATCGCGTTCTTCGGGATCAGGATGTCCTGCCCGTAGCGCTTGTCTTCGGGCGCCACCAGCCAGACGCCGCTTTCGTGCAGCAACCGGCCGATGATCGGTGCGCGCTTGCGCTCCAGGATCTCGAGCACGCGACCCTCGGGCCGACCCTTGCGGTCGTAGCGCACGATGCGGACCTTGACCCGGTCGCGGTGAAGCACCGCGCGCATCTCCTGTTGCGACAGGTAGATGTCGGCCTGCCGGTCGTCGCGCACGACGAACCCGTGACCGTCGCGGTGCCCTTGCACCGTGCCCTCGACTTCGGCCATCAGGTCGGCGCCGACGGGGTTTGAATTTTTCAATGTCGTTGTTTTGATGATATAGTCCAAGACTTCCTGAAATGCCCAGGTGGCGGAATTGGTAGACGCACTAGTTTCAGGTACTAGCGGGTAACTCCGTGGGGGTTCGAGTCCCTTCCTGGGCACCAAGAATAAGTGAGAGGTCAGCACATGCG
This sequence comes from Pseudomonadota bacterium, assembly GCA_040388965.1. Taxonomy (GTDB): domain Bacteria; phylum Pseudomonadota; class Gammaproteobacteria; order Burkholderiales; family Burkholderiaceae_C; genus LMDS01. Next base: position 150,111 of record JAZKAV010000009.1, read on the forward strand.
TGCTGGCCTTTTTGCTTTGTGCTTCTGCTTGCTTCGCGGCTCAAATCACGAACTTCTTCGCGAGCGCATCCGGCCGCATGCCGTCGTATTCTTCGAACGGCTGGTGGATCCAGGGGCTCGTCGGGAGCAGTTCGACGAAGTAGTCGGGCGTGTAGCTCGACACGCCCTTGGTCCAGATCACCGCCGAGCGCAGCTCGCTGATCGACGGCATGCCGCGCAGCCGATCCACCACGGCGCGCAAGGTCACGCCCGAATCCGAGAGGTCGTCGACCAGCAGCACGCGGCCGGCAAGTTCGCCCTTGGGCATCGTGATGTACTTGGCCAGATCGAGCCGTCCCTGGATCGTCCCCGCCTCGGCGCGGTAGGAACTCGTCGACATGATCGCCAGCGGCTTGTCGAACACGCGCGAGATCACGTCCCCCGGCCGCATGCCACCGCGCGCCAGGCACAGGATCTGGTCGAACGCCCAGCCCGAGCCCGCGATCTTCAGCGCCAGCCGTTCGATCAGCATGTGGTATTCGTCCCAGCTCACGTACAGGTGTTTGCCGTCGTCGGTCAGCATGCGGAATCCTTCACGATCGGTATGGTCGTTGCATTGGAGCGAGCGCTTGCGCAAGGATAGCCAAGCAGCGCTCAGCCCTTGTACGGGTGGCGCAACAGGATGGTGTGGTCGCGGTCGGGGCCGGTCGACACCATGTCGATGCTCGCCCCGATCAGTTCCTGCACGCGCTCCAGGTAACGGCGCGCGTTCAGTGGCAGCTTGTCCCATTGGGTGACGCCGAAGGTGCTGTCGGTCCAGCCCGCGAACGTGTCGTACACCGGCACGCAGGCGACGATGTCGTCGGCATCGAGCGGCAGGATGTCGATGCGGCGGCCCTGCAGTTCGTAGCCCACGCAGACCTTGATCTCGGGCAGGCCGTCGAGCACGTCGAGCTTGGTGATGCACAGGCCCGAAATGCCGTTGATGATGACCGAGCGCTTCAGCAGCGCGGCATCGAGCCAGCCGCAGCGGCGCGGCCGGCCGGTGACGGTCCCGCGTTCCTGGCCGACGGTCGACAGGTGGTGACCCACCGTTCCGGGCTCGTCCATCGGCAACTCGGTCGGGAACGGGCCGCTGCCGACGCGCGTCGTGTAGGCCTTCGTGATGCCCAGAATGTAATGCAGCAGACCCGGCCCGACGCCGGCGCCCGCCGCCGCATTGCCCGCCACGCAATTGCTCGACGTGACGTACGGGTAGGTGCCGTGGTCGATGTCGAGCAGCGTGCCCTGCGCCCCTTCGAACAGGATGTTCGCACCCGCCCGGTTGGCGTTGTGGAGGATGTAGCCGACGTCGGCGAGCATCGGTTTGAGCTGCTCGGCGACCGCCATGGCCTGGTCGAAGATCGGCTGGTACGCGAGCGGCTTCGACTTCAGGTATCCACCGAGCGCGCAGTTGTGCAGTTCGAGCAGTTCGCGCAACTTGACGGCAAAACGCTCCGGGTGCTTCAAGTCCTGCACGCGCAGCGCGCGCCGCGCAACCTTGTCTTCGTAGGCCGGGCCGATGCCCTTGCCGGTGGTGCCGATCTTGCCGGCGCCGCTGCTCTCGCGCAGCGCCTCGCGCGCCTTGTCGACCTCGACATGGAACGGCAGGATCAGCGGGCACGACTCGCTGACGAACAGGCGCGAGCGCACCTCGACACCGATCGTCTCCAGGCGTTCGATCTCCCCGAGCAGATGACCGGGATCGACGACCACGCCGTTGCCGATATAGCACGCCACGCCGTCGCGCATGATGCCCGACGGAATCAGCTGCAGCGCCGTCTTGACGCCCTTGATCACCAGCGTGTGGCCGGCATTGTGACCGCCCTGGAAGCGCACCACCGCCTGCGCGTGATCGGTGAGCCAGTCGACGACCTTGCCCTTGCCTTCGTCGCCCCATTGGGTACCGACCACGACGACGTTGTGGCCGGTCGCCTTGGCGTCGGTGCGGGTGTTCGTTGCTTGCATGTCAAACTTGTCCAAGACTGAAAGATTCACGAGGTGCGGGGCGAAGCGACGGTTCGGCCTTCAAAGCGGCCGGACCACCCAGTCGCCGTTCGCCAGAACGAGTTCTCGATCGCAGTCGAACTCCTGCGCCTCGTGCTCGTGGCCGGGGAGCACGCGCACAACCGTATCGCCCGCTTCGCGCAAAGCCCGCACGCTCGCCCGCAAGGCGGCGTCCTCGGCCCATGGCGCGCGAATCGCGGCGTGCAGCGGATGCACCGGCGCGATCGCCGCGACCGCCTTCAGGTCGAGGCTGAATCCCACCGCCGCACGGCTGCGGCCGAAGGCGGCCCCGACCTCGTCGTAGCGACCGCCACGCGCCACCGCATCGGGCGAACCCGGCACGAAGGCCGCGAAACACACGCCGGTGTAGTAGCCATTGCCGCCGATGTCGGCCAGGTCGAACCCGACCTTCACCTCCGGGTGCGCCTGCTCGACGCGTTGCGCCAGCCAGTGCAGATCGGCGAGCGCCGACTGCACCAGTGGCCGCTGCGGCAGCATGCGACGGGCGGTGTCGAGGATCTCGGACCCGCCGTACAGCTTGACCAGCTCCTGCAGTGCCCCGCGCACCTCGTCGGGAAAGTCGCGCGACAGCTCGCGCAAGGCCGCTGCATCCTTCGCGGCGAGCGCGGCGTAGACCTCGCCGAGCCGCTCGGCATCGACCATCACCCCGGCCAACACGCCGCGCACGATGCGCGCGTCGCCCAGGTCGAGCGTCACACCCGCCAGACCGGCGCGGCGCAGGCAGTCGAGCGCGAGGTCCTGGACCTCGAGGTCGGCTTCGAGCCCGCCGTGTCCGTAGATCTCGGCACCGAACTGCAAGGGTTCGCGTGTCGATTGCAGACCGGCCGGCAGCGCGTGCAGCACCGGGCCGCAGTAGCACAGGCGGGCGACACCGGTTCGGTTCAGCAGGTGGGCGTCGATGCGCGCCACCTGCGGCGTGCTGTCGGCACGCACGCCGAGCGTGCGGCCGCTGAGCTGGTCGACGAGCTTGAAGGTCTTCAGGTCCAGCGCACGTCCGGCCCCGGACAGCAGCGACTCGATGTGCTCGAGCAGAGGCGGCATCACCAGCTCGCAACCATAGCCGCGCGCCACGTCGATCAGGCCTCGACGAAGTTCCTCGATGTGCCGCGCCTGCGCAGGCAGCACATCGGCAATGTGCTCGGGCAGCAGCCAAGCAGATGACATGTAAAAAGCGCCGGGGATTAAAAACGGCATTGTACCGGCGACCTTCGCCGGGTCCGTCGCCTGTTCACGACAGGAAGAAGTACAGCATCGCGAGACCGGCGAGCATGCTGGACAGGCCGATGAAGCGGATCTGCCCGTCGGTCATGCGCATGGCGCGCTCGAACGCGCCGCGCCACTTGGCCGGACTGATGAACGGCAGCAGCCCCTCGACCACCAGCATCAGCGCGAACGCGCCGAGCAGCAGGTCCCACAGACCCGGGGAAGACGACACCGCCTACTTCTTCGCGGCAGTCGCCGGCGCGGTACCGGCGCCTCGCATCGACTGGAAGAAGTCACTGCTCGGGTCGACCACCATCAGGTCGGACTTGGTGCGGAAACTCGCCCGGTAGGCCTCCAGGCTGCGGTAGAACTTCGCGAACTGCGGGTCGCGCCCGAACGCCTCCGCAAAGATGGCAGAGGCCTTCGCGTCGCCCTCGCCCTTGACCTTCTGTGCATCGCGATAGGCCTCGGCGACGATCACCTCGCGCTGCCGGTCGGCATCGGCGCGCACCTTCTCGCCCTCGGCCCCGCCGGTGGCCCGCAACTGGTTCGCGACCTGCTTGCGCTCCGACGCCATGCGGCTGTAGATCGAATCGGTGATGTTGGCGACGAAGTCGACGCGCTTGATGCGCACGTCGAGGATCTCGATGCCGAAGGACTTGGCCTCGTCGGTGAGGCGGCCGCGAACGTCCTGCATGACCTTGTCGCGCCCGCTCGACAGCACCTCGCCGACCGTGCGCTTGGTCACCTCCTCGTTGAAGGCCGCGTGCACGATCGGGCTCAGTCGCGTCTCCAGGCTGCGGATGTCGGCGCCGTTGTTGCGGATGAACTGGCGCGGGTCGGTGATGCGCCACTTCACCAGCCAGTCGATCACCAGGCTCTTCTTCTCGGCGGTGAAGATCGGCCGGTTCTCGGGGCTGTCCATGGTCTGGATGCGGCGGTCGAGGAACACCACGTTCTGGAACGGCGGCGGCAGCTTCCACTTGAGGCCAGGCTCCTGGACCACCTCCTTGATCTCGCCGAGGGCATAGATCACGGCGACCTGGCGCTGGTCGACCACGAACAGCGTCGACTTCAGCAGCACCAGCACCAACAGCAAAACGCCGACGATCAGGGCGATGCGATTCATGTTCTTGTTCTCCTCGGCGCTCAGCGGGTCTCGCGATCGCGGCTGCGCGCGTTGTCGCGCGAGCGGGCGTCGACGGGCGCGGTGACGGGCGTGGTTTCCGGCGCGGCCGGCGCGGCCGTCCCGGGCGGCGCCGCGCTCGCGCCCGTCTGTTGCAGCAGCTTGTCCAGCGGCAGGTACAGCAGGTTCGAGTTGTTGCGGGTGTCGACCATCACCTTGCTGACGTTGGTGTAGACCTGCTGCATCGTGTCGATGTACATGCGGTCGCGGGTCACCGCCGGCGCCTTCTGGTACTCCGCCAGCACGCTGTTGAAACGCTGCGCATCGCCCTGCGCCTGGGCGATCACCCGTGACTTGTAGCCCTCGGCCTCCTCGCGAAGCCGCGCCGACGTGCCCTGCGCCTTCGGGATCACGTCGCTCGCGTAGGCGAGACCTTCCTTCTTCAGGCGGTCGCCGTCCTGCCCCGCTTTCAGCGTGTCTTCGAACGCGGCCTGCACCTGCTCGGGCGGCTGCACGCTTTGCACATTGACGTTGACGACGACGATGCCGGCCTTCAACCGGTCGAGCTGCCCCTGCACCGACTTCGCCAGTTCGATCGCGATCGCGTCGCGCTGCTCATAGAGCACCGAGTCGATCTTGCTCTTGCCGACGATCTCGCGGACTGCCGATTCGGCGGCGAGCGCCACGGCGGCTTCGGGATCGCGGTTCTCGAACAGGAACGCGCGCGCATCCTTCAAGCGGTACTGCACGGTGAACCGGATGTCGACGATGTTCTCGTCCTGCGTCAGCATCGACGAGTCGCGCAGCCCGGTGGCGGCAATCACCGCGTTGCGCCCGACCTCGGCGGTGCGCAGCTGCGTGAAGTTGACGATCTCGTTGGCCTGGAACGGGTACGGCATGCGCCACTGCAAGCCGGCGTCCGCCGTGTAGCTGTACTTGCCGAACGAGGTCACGACGGCCTGCTGGCCTTCCTGGACGATGAAGAGGCCGCTGCCGAGCCAGATCAGCGCGACGATGCCGGCCACCAGGCCGGCACCGATGCCCGCGCTTTTCATGTCGGGCTGGAAGTTCGGGCCGCCGCTGTCGCCCGAGCCGTTGCCTCGCGGCGGACCGCCCTTGCCGCCGAACAGGCCGCTGAGCTTGCGGTTGAAGTCGCGCCAGAGCTCGTCGAGGTCGGGCGGACCGTCGCCGCGCCCGCCGCTGTTCAGCACCCAAGCGGCGGCGCGCGCGCGAAGTCGCCGGAAGCGGCCCTGAGAAGTCGTCTGGCTCATGGTCATGTGAGGGAGTGGTGGGTCGCCAAGGTCGACGATGCATGGAGGCCGGCATCGCCATCGTCGTTCCCGACAGGCCGCTGGCGAGCGTCATCTGGGGCCGCATCGCGCCGATTCAAGAAGCCTTCCAGCGTGCCGTCGACGGCCTGGGCAAGAATCTGGCGCAGTTCCGGCATGCCCTCGCCGGTGCGGGCACTGACGAAGACGCGCGGCACGCGCAGTCCCGCATCGACCTCCAGCAGATCGCGCAACTCGCGCGGCCGCTGGGTGGACTCGAGCCGGTCCAGCTTGTTGAACACCAGCACCTGCGGGATGCCGTCCGCGCCGATCTCGGTCAGCACGCGCTGCACCTCGGCCATCTGCTCGGCCAGCACCGGGCTGGCGCAATCGACCACGTGCAGCAGCAGATCGGCGTCGTTGGCTTCCTGCAGCGTGGCCTCGAAGGCCTCGATCAGCTTGTGCGGCAGATCCCGGATGAAGCCGACCGTGTCGGACAGCGAGACCGAGCGTGCGGCCGGGTCCGGAGTCGCCAGGTGGAGCTGGCGGGTCGTCGTGTCGAGCGTGGCAAACAGCTGGTCGGCCGCATAGGCCTTCGCGTTGACGAGCGCGTTGAACAGCGTCGACTTGCCGGCGTTGGTGTACCCGACCAGCGAGATGCGGAAGGTCTGGTTGCGTTCGCGCGCGCGGCGCTGCGTGCCGCGCTGCTTCTTGACGCGCTCGAGCTGCTTCTTCACACCCTTGATGCGCTCGCCGATCATGCGTCGGTCGAGCTCGATCTGGGCCTCGCCCGGACCACCGCGCATGCCGATGCCGCCGCTCTGGCGCTCCAGGTGGCTCCAGCGCCGCACCAGACGGGTCGAGAGGTACTGCAGCCGCGCAAGCTCGACCTGCAGCTTGCCCTCGTGGCTTTGTGCGCGCTCGCCGAAGATCTCGAGGATCAGCATCGTGCGGTCGGCGACCGCCACGCCCAGGTGCTGCTCGAGGTTGCGCTGCTGTGCCGGCGACAGGGCCTGGTCGAACAGCACCGCATCGGCCTGGTGGCCCTGCACCAGCGCCTTGATCTCGTCGGCCTTGCCGGAGCCGACGAACAGCGCCGGGTCCGGCGCCTTGCGGCGCGCGATGACGCGCGCGACCGCCACGTCGCCGGCCGATTCGGCGAGCAGTGCGAGTTCGTCGAGCGTGTCGTCGAAATTCCTGCCGCGGCCGAAGTCGACCCCCACCAGGATCGCCCGGGCAGGGTTGTGCAACCCGTTCGGGGCGGTCGATTCTGTGGAACTCAAGGCGAGCGGCGGCAGGCGGATGCGGCGTTCAGGCGGCCGGATCGGCCGATTCGGCGACGTGGAAGTTCACCGCACGGCCTGGCACGACCGTCGAGATGGCGTGCTTGTAGACCATCTGCGTCACAGTATTGCGCAGCAGCACCACGTACTGGTCGAAGGACTCGATGTGGCCCTGCAATTTGATCCCGTTGACGAGGTAGATGGAAACCGGAACATGCTCCTTGCGCAGCAGGTTCAGGAAGGGGTCTTGTAGGAGTTGCCCTTTGTTGCTCACGATATTCTCCGTGATGAAAGTTCGACAGGCGGTCACGTTAACACAGCGATGCCGCGGCGCAGCAAGTTTGGGGGCTTTGCCCGCACACCCGGTGCGGCGCGCCCGCCACCGCGGTCAGTCCTTGTCGAAGGGGTTGCGCGAAGAGCGCATCTCGATCCGCACGGGCGTGCCGGTGAGCTTGAAGTGGGCACGGAAGCGCCCTTCCAGGAAGCGCTTGTACGAATCGGTGACGTGGTCCAGCGAATTGCCGTGGATCACGATCAGCGGCGGGTTCATGCCGCCCTGGTGGGCGTAGCGCAGCTTCGGACGGAACGCGCCGGCGCGCTTGGGCGCCTGGTGCTCGACCGCGTCCTGGAGCAGCCTTGTCAGCACTGGCGTGGGCATCTTCCTGGTCGCCGACGCATGAGCGTCGGCAATCGCCTTCCAGACCGGGCCGAGCCCCTGGCGCTTGATCGCCGAGATGTGCAGCACCGCAGCGAACTTCAGGAACGCCAGGCGCTGCTCGATCGAGCGCTGCAGCGTCTGCTTCTGGTAGTCGTCGACGGCATCCCACTTGTTGATCGCGATCACCACGGCACGGCCGCTCTCCAGGATGTAGCCGGCGATGTGCGCGTCCTGGTCGGTCACGCCCTGGGTCGCGTCGAGCAACAGCAGCACGACGTTCGCGTCCGCGATCGCCTGCAGCGTCTTCACCACCGAGAACTTCTCGATCGCCTCGAACACCTTGCCCCTGCGGCGCAAGCCGGCGGTGTCGATCAGCTCGAACTTCTGGCCGCCGCGCTCGAACGGCACCGTGATCGCGTCGCGGGTCGTCCCCGGTTGGTCGAAGGCAACCAAGCGCTCTTCGCCCAGCCAGGTGTTGATCAGCGTCGACTTGCCGACGTTCGGCCGGCCGGCGACGGCCAGGCGAATCGGCGCGCCCACTTCCGGCTCGGCATCGTCTTCGTCGTCGTCGTCGAACTCGAAGTGCGCGAGCGCCGCCTCGGTCAGGCTGCGGATGCCCTGGCCGTGCGCCGCCGAGATCGGGTGCGGATCGCCCAGCCCCAGCTCGAAAAACTCGGCCAGCAGCGGCGACTCCTGCATGCCCTCGGCCTTGTTGACCGCGAGGATGACCTTCTTGCCGACGGTGCGCAGGTAGCGCGCGATGTCGTGATCCTGCCCCGAGACGCCCGAGCGCACATCGACGACGAAGATCACCGCGTCGGCCTCGGCGACGGCCTGGCGCGTCTGCTTGGCCATCTCCTTGACGATGCCGGTGGTGCTGTCGGGCTCGAAGCCGCCGGTGTCGACGACGATGAACTCGTGCTCGCCGCTGCGGCCGTCACCGTAGTGGCGGTCGCGAGTAAGGCCGGCGAAGTCGGCGACGATCGCATCGCGGCTCTTCGTCATCCGGTTGAAGAGCGTGGATTTGCCCACGTTCGGCCGGCCGACGATGGCGATCACCGGTTTCATGGCGGCCCGAAGCCTGCGCAGTCAGAGGCGAAAGGCAAACAGCCCGCCCTTGCGCGTGACCACCAGCATCGTCGAACCCGACGCGACCGGCGGCGCAACGATCGCGCTGCCGTCGGTGGGCAGGCGCAGCTGCGCTTCGCCGGTGTCGCGGGCGAACCAGTGCACGGTGCCGGCCTCGTCGCCGAACACCACCGTCTTGCCGATGCTCAATGGCGCGCTCAGGCCGCGGTACTGCAGCTTGTCGCTGGTCCAGGCGACGTCGCCGCTGGCGATCTTCCAGGCGGTGATGCGATCCGACGCATCACCCGCGAAGATGAACTGCTCGTCGCCGCCGATCGCGTCGATGCCGCCGACAGTCTTGCTCCAGACGCTGGTGCCGGTCTGGGCATTGACGCAGCCCACGGCGGCCTGGTACGAGCGCGCGCAGACCAGATCGCCGATGCGCACCGGCGGCCCGACCAGATCGGCCAAGCGCTCGATCTCGTTCGCACCGCGCGGCGACCCGACCGCGACGTCCCAGCGCACCGTGCCACGCAGCGGGTCGACGCCTGCCATGCGCGGACCCTGACCGACGATCAGCGTGTCCTTGAACGCCGCCAGCACGCCCGACTGCGCCAGCGTCAGCGGATCGCCCGGCCGCTGCAGGATCCAGAGCTTGCGGCCATCGAGCGCATCGAAGGCCTGCACGGCACGGTCCACACCCAGCACGAACACGCGCTCGCCGGCCACCAGCGGCGCGGTCGTGACACGGCCGCCCAGCGCCTTGCGCCATTTGACCCGGCCTTGCTCGAACACCACCAGGTCGCCCTCGCGCGTCACGACGGCGGCGAAGCGCCCGTCGCTGCCGACGCCGGCGCTGAGCTTGGCACCGGCACTGCCGCGCCAGACCTCGCGGCCGCTGTCGGCCTCGAGCGCGAGCACGGTGCCGTCGTTGCCGGCGACCGTGAACACGCCGCGCGTCACCGCCACCGCGAGCGGAAACTGCACGCCGTCGAGGCGCTGATTCCAGGCCACGCTCGCGGTCATCTTCGGAGTCAGCGGCTGGAGCGGTTGCGGGTCGGGCTTGCCGCCTCCCGCACAGCCGGCCAGCAGCACGGCCCCGATCAGGGCCGCGAACCAACGGATCGGCCAGCGCGGCCCGCCGCGGCCCGCCGTCATTTCGCACCCTCGGCGACTTTGACGGTGTCGGCCGGCGCCGCGCCCAGCGCAGTCAGCTTCGCGTCGATCAGGCGCCGATAGCCGACGCCGGGATCCATCGCCTGCCAGGCCGTCAGGAAGGCAGCCTTGGCCTCGTCCTTCTTGCCCTGGGCGAGCAGCACGTCGCCGCGCCGGTCGCTCACCAGCGCCACGAAGTCGGGGGCGGTCGCGCCCCCGAGCTGCTTCAGCGCCTCGTCGTACTTCTTCTGGTCGAGCAGGATGCCGGCCGCGCGCAGCCTGGCGATCGTCTGGTACTCGGCCTCGGCGGCGTTCGCGCCGACCCAGGTGAGCGTGGCCAGCGCGGCTTCGGTCTGCCCCTTATCGAGCTGCACCTTCGCCGCCATCAGACCACCCTGCTCGGTGAACGCGGTGCGCGGGTAGCGATCCTTCATGTCGGCGAAGACGCGGCCGGCCTGGTCCGCGTCGCCCGCCTGCGCCGCCTTGTCGAGCTGGTCGAACATGGCGCCCGACTTCTCGGCCTGGTCGCGCTGATACCAGTTCCAGCCGTTCCACGCCGCGTAGGCAGCCAGCACCGCGATCAGCAGCCATGTGATCGGGTTGCCGTACCGCTTCCAGAATGCCTTCAGCTGATCGAGCTGTTCTTGTTCTTCGAGGTCGAGATGGGTGGCCATGGACGGGGTGCCGACGCGGTTGCAGGAAAGGACAAGATTATGCGGTGCGCAGATTCGCACCCCAGACCGCCGCATCGGCGAGCGCGAGCGTGCGTTGCGGCGCCTGCGCGTCGCGCAGCGGCTTCAGCGCAACCTCGCCGCGCGCCAGCTCGTCGGCGCCGAAGATCAGCGCGAAGCGTGCGCCGCTCGCGTCGGCGCGCTTGAACTGGCTTTTCATGCTGCCCCAGGCGTCGGCGCCGGCGCCGTGCATCCGGACCTGCACGCCGGCGGCGCGCAATGCCTCGCAGGTCGTGAGCGCCGCGCCCAGCGCGTCGATGCCCGGCACGATTGCATAGACATCGGGCGCGCTCGGCGGTGGCACGGCGCCGACTGCTTCGAGCAGCAGCAACATGCGTTCGATGCCCATGCCCCAGCCGACCGCCGGTGTGGACTTGCCACCGAGCTGCTCGAACAGCCCGTCGTAGCGGCCGCCGCCGCAGACCGTTCCCTGCGAGCCGAGCTTGTCGGTGATCCACTCGAACACGGTCAGGTTGTAGTAGTCCATGCCGCGCACCAGGCGCGGGTTGATGCGGTAGGGCTGGCCGACCGCTTCCAGAGCGGCGCGCACCGCATCCAGGTGCGCGAGCGATGCCGCGCCGAGAAAGTCCATCAGCTTCGGCGCGGCCTCGACGAGGGCCTGCATCGCCGGATTCTTGGTGTCCAGGATGCGCAGCGGATTGGTGTGCAGCCGGCGCCTCGCGTCTTCGTCGAGCACCTCGGCATGGGCCTCGAAGTGCGCGATCAGCGCGCTGCGGTGCGCCATGCGCTCGCCGGGCTGGCCCAGGCTGTTCAGCTCGAGCCGCACGTCGCCGTCGGCGAGACCCAGATCGCGCAGCAACGCGCGGCACATCAGGATCTGCTCGGCATCGACGTCGGGGCCGGCGAATCCGAGCGCCTCGACGTCGATCTGGTGGAACTGGCGGTAGCGTCCCTTCTGCGGACGTTCATGGCGAAACAGCGAGACATTCGACCAGACCCGCATCGGCCCGTTGTACAGCGCGTTGTGTTCGACCATCGCCCGCACGATGCCTGCAGTGGCCTCGGGGCGCAGCGTCAGGCGGTCGCCGTTCATCGCGTCCTCGAACGAATACATTTCCTTCTCGACGATGTCGGTCACCTCGCCCAGGCTGCGCACGAACAGTGCCGTCGGCTCGACGATGGGCGTGCGCAGGTTGGCATAGCCGTAGCGCGCCATCAGCGCGCGCACCTTGTCTTCGAACCACTCCCAGCGCGCCGAGTCGGGCGGCAGGATGTCGTTCATGCCCTTGACCGCCTGCAGCGGTTCGGGTCGTCGGGGCTTGGCTTGTTCAGTCATGGCAGAGTCCGGGTCAGCGAGGAGCATCGCCAGCCGCGATCGCGGCGGCGCGGTGTTGCGGCGCAGGTCGTCAGACCTGCGCGACCGGATGCTCTGCGCGCGCGGCGCCGAAGCGCCTGTCGATGTAGCTCTCGACCAGCGCGTGAAATTCGGCCGCGATGTTGTCGCCGCGCAGCGTCAGCGCCTTCTCGCCGTCGATGTACACCGGCGCGGCCGGCGCCTCGCCGGTGCCGGGCAGGCTGATGCCGATGTCGGCATGCTTGCTCTCCCCCGGCCCGTTGACGATACAGCCCATCACGGCGACCTTCATCTTCTCGACGCCGGGGTAGCGCAGCTTCCAGACCGGCATCCGGGCACGCAGGTCGTCGTCGATCCGTTTCGCGAGTTCCTGGAACGTGGTGCTGGTGGTGCGGCCGCAGCCCGGGCACGCGGTCACGCTCGGGTTGAACTGGCGCAGGCCGAGGGCCTGGAGAATCTCCAGCGCGACGAGCACCTCCTGGGTGCGGGCCTCGCCCGGCTGCGGCGTCAGCGAGACGCGGATCGTGTCGCCGATGCCCTCCTGCAGCAGCACCGCGAGCGCCGCCGCCGACGCGACCGTGCCCTTGGTGCCCATGCCGGCTTCGGTCAGGCCCAGGTGCAGCGCGTAGTCGCAGCGCCGGGCGAGCGCGCGGTACACGCCGATCAGATCCTGCACGCCGGACATCTTGCACGACAGGATGATCTGGTCGCCGCGCAGGCCGATCTCCTCGGCGCGGCGCGCGGAGGAGATCGCCGAGGTCAGGATGGCGCGGTACATGATCTGCTGCGGCGGATGCGGGTCGGCAAGCTTCGCGTTCGCGTCCATCATGCCGGTCAGCAGTTCCTGGTCGAGGCTGCCCCAGTTGACGCCGATGCGCACCGCCTTGTCGTGCTTCGCCGCGGCTTCGACCATCTGCGCGAACTGGCGGTCGTGCTTGTCGCCCTTGCCGACGTTGCCGGGGTTGATGCGGTACTTGCTCAGCGCCTCGGCGCAGGCCGGGTGGTCCGCCAGCAGCCGGTGGCCGTTGTAGTGGAAGTCGCCGATCAGCGGGACGTCGATGCCCATCCGGTCGAGCTGTTCGCGAATGTGGGGCACGGCCGCCGCCGCCTCGGGCGTGTTGACGGTGATGCGCACCATCTCCGAACCGGCGAGGGCCAGTTCCTTGACCTGAATCGCGGTGCCGATCGCGTCCACCGTGTCGGTGTTCGTCATCGCCTGCACGCGCACCGGCGCGCCACCGCCGACCGTCACGACGCGCGAACCCCAGCGCACCTGCACCTGCCGGGTGCGGTGCACGGGAGGCACGGCGGGCTCGACATGGTCGTCGAGGGCGGAGAACGCAGGGATCACGTCGTTCATGGTGTCACGCCTTGCGCAGCTACTTCAGTTCGAGCCTCGCCACGTTGTCGCGCGTGTACTCGGCGAGCGCCAGCGGCTGGCCGCGGAACACGACTTGCGTGGCAGCCGCATTGCCGATCTTGATCTTCAAGGGCATCACGCCGTCGAGGCCGGCGCTTTCGCCGGGTTCGAGCATCCGGGCAATCAGTGACTGGCCGCGTGCGTCGGTCACCTCGACCCATGACTGGGCGCTGGCGCGCAGTTGCAGCACTCCCGCGGCGGCGGCCGTCGCGGCCGTGTCCGGTTCGGCCGCCGCGGCTTGCCCAGGCGCCGATGCCGCAGAAAACGCCGCAGACGCTGCACCCGCGACCGACGCTGCCGCCACGCCCGAGGTCGAGGCCGCCGGTACTGCCACCGGGATCGCTGCGGGCACCGCGACCGGCACGGCCGCCGGATCCGCCGGCCGCGCACGGGTGACCGCGGCGGTCGAAAACGGCAGCCAGCTCGCCGGCACCGCATAGACCGCCAGCGTGAGCACCACGATCAGCGCGGCGATCCACAGCACGGGGCTCGCGACGCTGGTCCATTCCTTCGGGGCAAGGCGCCCAGGGCGTTCGCGAAACGGCGTGTTCAGGCCCTCGGCGACCTGCTCCAGACGGTGTCCGTTCGGTGGAGGCAGCAGCGCCAGGATCGGTGCCGCGTCGACCTTCAGGGTGCGGCAGACGGTTTGCGCGAGCGCGCGGGTGAAGGTGGCGTCAGGCAGTTGATCGAACTGGTCGGCCTCCAGCAGTTCGAGCTTGCGCGGCACGACCTTGATCGCGGCAGCGAGTGCGGCGATGTGCAGACCCTGCGCCAGGCGCGCCTGGCGCAGCAGGCCGCCTGCGGTGGACGCGCGGTCGGGTGGCGCCGCGGCCGCCGCTGCGGTCGGCTCACTCATCGAACTTTCCTTGCTCGAACGCGCTCGCCTCGCGCGAATCGGGGAAGCGCCGGCGCAACTGGTCGCCGAGCTCCTGCGTGCCCGACACGTTGCCCAGGCGGTGCTCGACGCGGGCGGCCAGCCACAGCGTCTGCGCGCCGGTAAGCGCCGGCACCGCGTTGACGCGGCGGATGTAGAAGCGTGCGCGCTCGTACTCGCCGCGCCGGTACAGCACCTCGGACAGGTTCACCGCGATCGACGGGTTTGCCGGATCGAGCTGGTAAGCGCGCAACAGGGTTGCCTCGGACTCTGCCAACTGCCCGGCAAAGGCCTCGCACACGCCCTTGGTCAGCAAGGTGCGCGACTGATCTCGGTACTGCGGCATCGCCAGGGCCTGGTCGAACAGCGCGCTCGCCTCGGGGTAGCGCTTCTTCTGGCACAGGTAGTAGCCGAAGTTCTGCATGGTGTCGGCGTCGCGCGGGTTCAGTTGCAAGGCCCGCCGAAAGCTGTCTTCGGCGAGCTTGTCGTCGCCGAGGTTGCCGTAGATCAGACCGCGCAGGTTGTAGGCCTCGGCGAGCGTCGGATCGGCCTGCAGCGCGAGCTTGACCTGGTCCAGTGCGGTGGTCATCTGGCCCCGGCCGAAATAGCCGGAGGCGAGTTCCATGCGCAGCCGCGCGCGCTTGCTGGCGTCCGACTCGTCGGACGCGGTCACGATGTCCCGGCCATCGCCGACCGACTCGGTGACGGTGGTCCGGGTCACGCAACCCGCCAGCGTGGCCGTCAGCAACAGCACGGGCAGAACACGCCATGGACGAATCGGCATCGATGGCCTCGTCATGGGAGCATCTCCTGCGGCTGCGAACCGCTGCGCCCGGCCTTCAGCGCCCGGGCCAGCGCCGAGTCGGTGCGATGCACCTGCACTGGGAAGCGCGTCATGCGGGCCCTGGCGTTGGTCCGGTCCTGCACCTCGCCGGCAAGCTGGCCGCAGGCGGCGTCGATGTCGCCGCCGCGCGTCTTGCGCACCGTGGCGACCGCGCCACCGTCCTGCAATACCCGCAGGAACGACACGATCCGCTCGTTCGACGAACGCTTCAGGCCCGACTCGGGGAACGGATTGAACGGGATCAGGTTGAACTTGCAGGCCACGCCCGACGCCGCGACCAGCGCGAGCAGCTCGCGCGCCTGCGCATCGCTGTCGTTCACGCCGTCGAGCATGCAGTACTCGAAGGTGACGAAGTCGCGCGGCGCCTTGTCGAGGTAGTGCTTGCAAGTCGCGAGCAGCTCGGCCAGCGGGTACTTGCGGTTCAGCGGCACGAGGTCGCCGCGCAGCGCGTCGTTCGGTGCGTGCAGCGAGACCGCGAGCGCGACCGGGCAGTCGTCGCGCAGCCGCTCGATCATCGGCACGACGCCCGAGGTCGAGACCGTCACGCGGCGACGCGACAAGCCGTAACCGTGGTCGTCGAGCATCATGCGCAACGCCGGCACGAGCGCGGCGTAATTCTGCAGCGGCTCGCCCATGCCCATCATCACGACGTTGGTGACGACGCGCCGGCCGTCGCCAGCGTCTTCGTGCGGGGCATCCGGCAGGTTCAGTCGTCGGCGCAGTTGGTGCTCGGCAAACCAGAGCTGGGCGATGATCTCGCCGGTCGTCAGGTTGCGGCTGAATCCCTGGTGGCCGGTCGAGCAGAAGCGGCAGCCGACCGCGCAGCCGGCCTGCGACGAGATGCACAAGGTGCCGCGGCCCTCTTCGGGAATGAACACGGTCTCGACCGCGTTGCCGGCACCGACGTCGAACAGCCACTTGATCGTGCCGTCGGCCGATGCCTGCTCACTGACCACCGGCATCGCGGCAATGACGGCGCGTCCGGCGAGCTTGTCGCGCAGCGACTTCGCCAAGTCCGACATCTGCGTGAAGTCGGCCACGCCCTTCTGGTGGATCCAGCGGAACAGCTGGGTCGCGCGGAAGCGCTTCTCGCCGAGCTGCTCGCAGAATGCAGCCAGCGCGTCGCGGTCGAACTCCAGCAGATTGATCATCAGCCCTTGGACGTCAGCGGCTGTAGACGTTCATGCCGGGAAAGAAGAAGGCAATCTCGGTGGCCGCCGTCTCGGCCGCATCGGAACCATGCACCGCGTTGGCATCGATGCTGTCGGCGAAGTCGGCGCGGATCGTGCCCTTTTCGGCCTTCTTCGGATCGGTCGCACCCATCAGGTCTCGATTCTTCAGGATCGCTCCCTCGCCTTCCAGGACCTGGATCATGACCGGGCCCGAGATCATGAAGTCGACCAGGTCCTTGAAAAACGGCCGTGCCCTGTGCACGGCATAGAACGCCTCGGCCTCGCCGCGCGACAGGTGCGCCATCCTGGCGGCAACGACTTTCAGGCCGGCGGCCTCGAAGCGGGCGTAGATCTGACCGATCACATTCTTCGCGACGGCGTCGGGTTTGATGATCGAAAGCGTGCGTTCGACGGCCATGTTTTTCTCTCCTGAAATCAAGTACTTGGCAAAGCCTTGCATTGTAGCGTGCGGTCCTTGCCGGGCGATGAGACCGCGCCGCTGTCAGCGCCCGCGTCGGCCGCCATTGCCGCCGCCGCCAGACCCCCCACCGCCCTGGCCCCCGCCGAAACCGCCACCGCCCCGATTTCCGCCGCGCCCACCACCACCGCCGCCGCCACCACCGCGGTTCTTGCGATGGAACGCGTCGGCGCCGAACACACCCAGCGAGGTCTGCAGCGGATCCGGCTGCTTCGGGCCGCCACCCTGGCCGCCGCCACGCTTCGGGCCCGGCGCCGGGCCGCTGCCGCCGGCACCGAAGCCACCGCCGCCGCCGCTGCGGAATCCGCGACCACCCACCGGGCTGCGCGGGTTCTGCACGAAGCGCTTGTCGAAGGTCTGCTCGAGCGGGTTCGGAATCGACGACGGATCGAAGTCCAGATCCTCGTCGCCATCGTCGCGGCGCTCGTTGCCGCGGTCCGCACGCTCGGCGAGGATCTGGGGAGCCGGCGTGCCGGCGTCACGGCGCGCTCCGCGCTGGCGATCGTTCGGCCGGCCGCCCTGGCCGTCGCGCTGACGGTCGTTGCGCTGCTGCGCTTGCCCGCCCTGGCGCGGCTCGTTGCCGCGTGCGCCGCTGCCACGGCCCTCGCGCACCCCGCTGTCGCCACTGGCGAGGCGCCGGATCGCGCGCACGTCGCCTTCTTCGAGATCGACCCAGACGCCGCGCTTCAGGCCGAGCGGCAGCACGACCGTGCCGTAGCGGATGCGGATCAGCCGGCTGACCGTCAGGCCGACCGTGTCGAACAGCTTGCGCACCTCGCGGTTGCGGCCTTCGGTGATGACGACGCGGTACCAGTGGTTCGCACCGTCGCCACCGCCTTCGGCGATGGACTTGAAGCTCGCCTTCTGGCCTTCGACGTCGACGCCGGCGAGCAGGCTCGCCTTGTCCTCCTCGGTCAGCGTTCCCAGCAGCCGCACCGCGTACTCGCGCTCCACGCCGAAACGCGGGTGCATCAGCTGGTTGGCCAGTTCGCCCGAGTTCGTGAACAGCAGCAGGCCTTCGGTGTTGATGTCCAGGCGTCCGACCGATTGCCACTTGCCCTGCTGCAGGCGCGGCAGGCGCCGGAACACGGTCGGACGGTTCTGCGGGTCGTCGTGCGTGACGATCTCGCCGACCGGCTTGTGGTAGGCGATGATGCGCGGCTGCGGCGGCACGATGCGCAGCTTGACCGGCTTGCCGTTGACCTGGACACGGTCGCCGAACGAGACGCGCTGGCCGACATGCGCCGGCTCGCCGTTGACGGTCACGTGGCCGTCCGCGATCAGGTCTTCCATGTCGCGGCGCGAGCCGATCCCGGATTGCGCCAGCACCTTGTGCAGCTTCGGCGCGTCCGGCTCGGGCAGCAGCACGCGCTTGGGTATGGCGGCCGGGTCCTCTTCCGACGCTTCGGGCTCGGGTTCGCCGTTGACGTCGAACTCGCCCGAGAGCACCTGCGCGAACAGTTCGCCGGTCTGCGGCGGAACGGCGGGCGCCATCGCAGGCGCCCCACCGTCGCCCGACAATTCCGCACTCGCCGGATCGCGCAGCTCCCCGGCCTCGCCGCGCTTGCGGTCGCGGCGCCCGCGGCGCCGGCCCCGGGGGCCGTCGACGTCTCCCTGGCCAGTCACCACGGCAGACTCGCCTTCATGGGCGGCCGACGCGGCGGCTTCGCCGACGGGCGCTCGATCCGGTGCATCAGGCGGGACGCCCGCTTCGGCACGGACGATCGCTTCGGGGTGGCCGTGTTCCGGCGATGCCACCGGGCCGCCCGCCGCCGCGGCCTCGACCGGCCCGTCTGCCGCCTCAACCGGCGCCTCGACGCTGGCACGGCGCCGCCTCGGCTTGGGCGCCGGCTCGGCAGCCTCCTCACCACCGGTCGGGACCGCCAGTTCCGCCACTTCGGCGGCCTTCGCGGTCCGACGCTTGCGCACCGGCTTCGCGGGGCTGTCGACCGCATCGGCCAGGGTCGCATCCGCGTCCAGCGGCAGCGAAGATTCGGGGTTGACGTTCATTCTTGGGGTTCCATGGGAGCGGCATCCGCCGCAGGCTCGTCGGGAAGGTCGGGAGGGGATGGGGGGCCAGGCTCGGTGGCCGCTTCGGCTGGCGCCGCGGTGGCGTCGACGGGCGCCTCTTCCAGCAGCGAGGCCTGCTCGGGCAGCGCCTGCGCGAACTGTCCGGCGGCGGGAACTGCGCCTGCGAGCAGGGGCAGTTGCTCCAGGCTGGCCAGTCCCAGGTCGTCGAGGAACTGCTTCGTGGTAGCCAGCAGCGCCGGGCGCCCGGGCGACTCGCGATAGCCGATCGCCTCGACCCAGCCGCGGTCCTCGAGCTGCTTGACGATCTGGCTGGCCACCGCAACGCCGCGGATGTCCTCGATGTCGCCGCGCGTCACCGGCTGGCGGTACGCGATGATGGCCAGCGTCTCCATCACGGCGCGCGAATACTTCGGCGGCTTCTCGGGATTCAGCCGGTCGAGGTAGGCGCGCATCTCGGGGCGGCTTTGCAGGCGCCAGCCGGTGGCGAGCGCGACCAGTTCGACGCCGCGGCCGTCCCACTCGCGGGTCAGCTCTTCGAGCAGAGAGCGCAGCGTGTCGGGGCCGATCTCGTCGGCGAACAGAACACGCATGTCGCGCAAGGGCAGCGGCTGGCTCGCGCAGATCAGGGCGGTCTCGAGGACGCGCTTCGCATCCTGGCTATTCATGGACTTCGTTCACATCCTCGGCCGGGTCGATCCGGCTCGTACTCGACAGACATTCAGTGCCGGTGCCGGGCTTTGCTCGCGCTGCGCGCCCGGCTTGTTCGGCGTGGGCAACGGATTCCGCGGCAGGCAGGTGGGCAACGCTTCTCGCGTTGCTCCGGTTCGAGGCACCTTCGGTGCGCAGCTCACTTCCCGGTGGGCTTCATCGTTGGCCGGGGGCACCGCAAGGTGCTGGCCGCGAGGGTCGGCATCGGGAAGGATTGGCCGCATTGTAACCACCTCCACTGCAGCGACCAGCGCAATCGGGCGCGTCAAGCCGCAACGTTGCGCCAGGCACACGCCAGATCGGCCGGCGGCAGCGCATCGAACGACACCGGCCGGCCCGACGCCGGGTGGACGAATGCGAGCCGCGTCGCGTGCAAGGCCTGACGCGTCATCCCCAGCGCGGGCTCGCCGCCGTACACGGCGTCGGCCACCAGCGGGTGACCGCGCGCCGCCAGGTGAACCCGGATCTGGTGGGTGCGCCCCGTGTGCAGCGTGCAGCGCAGCGCGCTGATGCCGGCGGCGACGGCAACGACCTTCACATCGGTGCGCGCCGGCTTGCCCGACGCGACGACCGCCATGCGCACGCGCGACTGCGGGTCGCGCGCGATCGGCGCGTCGATGCTGAAGGCCGCCGGGCGCACCTCGCCGTGCGCCAGCGCGAGGTACTCGCGGTGCACCTCGCGCGCCGCGATCGCACGCGACAGCGCGGTCAGCGCCGGCAGCGTCTTGCCCACGACCATCAGGCCCGAGGTGTCCTTGTCCAGGCGATGCACGATGCCGGCCCGCGCCAGGCTCGCACTGGCACGATGATGCGCGAGCAACGCATTCAGCAGCGTGCCCGACCAGTTGCCCGCCGCAGGGTGCACGACCATGCCGGCGGCCTTGTCGATCACGATCAGGTGCTCGTCCTCGAACACGATCGAGACGGCCAAGGCCTCGGGGCGGAACGCGCGGCTCTCGGCGGTCGGCACCAGATCGACGCCGATCGCCTGCCCGGCCAGCACCTTGCGCGACGGCGTGCGCAAGATCGTTCCGTCGACGCTGACGTGCCCGTGCTCGATCAGCCCTTGCAGATGCGTTCGCGAGAATTCCGGGGCCATCGCGACGACCGCCTTGTCGAGCCGCTGGCCGTGCAACGCGGCAGACACCGCCGCCGCGCGGCGTTCGGGCTGCGCGGCCCAGGGTGTTTCGAACTCGGTGTCGGCGCCGCCGGCGACGGGGTCGGCCACTGAATGCGCCTGGGGCTGAACCATATAATCGCGACTCGTTTTCTGACAGGAAGGCGCCGCTCTCGCGGAACGCCCCAGGCCGATGATTCAATTGAATGCGCTGCGACGGCCTCATGCCCTCGCGCTGGCCATGCTGCTGGCCGTGCTCGCTGGCTGCGGCACGACCGCGCGGGACCCCGAGTCGGGGTGGAGTGCGGAACGATTGTATGCAGAGGCCAAGGAAGAGGCCTCGCAGGGCAACTACGAACGCGCCGGCAAGCTGTACGAGCGCCTCGAGGGTCGCGCGTCGGGCACGGCGCTCGCGCAGCAGGCCCAGATCGAACGCGCCTACATGCTCTACAAGACCGCGGACAAGGCGCAGGCCTTGGCGACACTCGAGCGCTTCATCAAGCTGCACCCGACCAGCGCCGCGATCGACTACGCGCTCTATCTGCAGGGCCTGGTCAACTTCAACGACAACCTCGGGCTGCTCGGCAGCCTGGCGCGGCAGGATCTCTCGGAGCGCGACCAGCAGGCGGCTCGTGATTCCTACCAGTCGTTCAAGCAACTGATCGACCAGTACCCCCAGTCGCTGTACGCCGACGATGCCCGCATGCGCATGAACTACATCGTCAACGCGCTCGCCGCCTACGAGGTGCATGTGGCGCGCTATTACTACCGGCGCGGCGCCTATGTCGCGGCGGCGAATCGCGCGCAGACGGTGGTGGCCGAGTTCCAGCAATCGCCATCGGCGCAGGAAGCCCTCTACATCATGTCGCAGAGCTACGACAAGCTCGGCCTCACCGATCTGCGCGACGACGCGAACCGCGTGCTGCAGAAGAACTTCCCGGGCTCGACGCTTCAGACCGACGGCGTCGGCTCGGTCAAGAAGGCCTGGTGGCAGCTCTGGTGATCCGTCAGAACGGCAGCACCGCACCCGCCAGCGTCGCCAGCCAGTCCAGCGCTTCGGCCTCGGTGGCGACCATGGCCATCGGCGGCAGCGCCTCGCGCAGCCGCCTGCCGTAGTTCATGCCCGCCAGGCGCGGGTCGCACACCACCAGCAGGCCGCGGTCCGTCTCGCTTCGGATCAGCCGGCCGGCGCCCTGCTTCAGCGACACCGCGGCCTCGGCGACGAAATAGTCGGCGAACGGGTTGCGGCCCTCGCCTTGCAGCCGCTTGACGCGCGCCTCCACCAGCGGATCGTTCGGCGGCGGAAACGGGAGCTTGTCGATCAGCACGCACTGCAGCGCGTCGCCGGGCACATCGATGCCTTCCCAGAAACTCTGCGATCCGACCAGCACCGAACGCGGCTGCGCCAGGAACTGCTGCATCAACTGGCGTTTCGGGACCGCACCCTGCACCAGTACCTGCAAACCGTCGCCCTGCGCGTCGAACTCGGCGCGCAGGCGCTCGCCGATCGCCTGCAGCGCCCGCAGCGTCGTCGTCAGCACGAAGGTGCGTCCGCCGAGCGCGCGCGCGCAGCGCGCCGCGAGCACCGCGACCGAGGCCGCATGTTCCGGCTCGCTGGGCTTCGGGAAGCCGCGCGGCACGTACAGCCGCGCATGCGCCGCGTAGTCGAACGGGCTGCCCAGCCGCAGGGTGCGCGCGTCGGTCAGGCCCGCGGACTCGGTGAACCACGACAGGCGCTCGTCGTCGCCCAGCGTGGCCGAAGTGAACACCCAGGCCTTGGGCGCAGCGACCATCTGCTCGCGCAGCGCGTCGCGGATGTCCAGCGGCGACTCGACCAGCCGCGCCTGATGCGGCGAAACGTCGATCCAGCGCACCTTGCCGTCCTCGGCCGGCGCGCCGAAGCGCTGTGCAAGCGCGGCCAACTGGGTCGCGCGCTCGGCCAGCTTGGCGAAGTCGGGCGACATCCCGACAACGAGGGTCAGCCCCTGGGCCGCCGCCTCGCAGGCCTCGCGCACGCCGCCGAGCGCACTCGTGAAGTCGTCCTGCGCGCTGCGCTCGTTCCAGCGCAGCTTCAGCGTGCCGCGCAGGTCGCGCAACCGGCCGGCCGCGGCGATGCGCAGGTCACGCGCCGTCCGGTCGCAGGCACCCGCAAGCTCGGCCCATGGCGCCAGGCCGCGCGCCTGCTGCAGTCCCGTGCCCAGCAGGTCGCGGGCAAAGTCGATCAGTTGCGCGCTGCCGAGCGTGCTGCCGAGAAACTGGACGCCGGCCTCGGTCAGCTGATGCGCTTCGTCGAACAGCGCGACCTCGACGCTGGGCAGCAACTCGGCCACGCCGGTGTCGCGCAAGCTCATGTCGGCAAAGAACAGGTGGTGGTTGACGACCACCACATCGGCCAGCATCGCCTCGCGCCGCGCCTTGACGACATGGCACTGGCGGAATTGCGGGCACTCCTGGCCGAGGCAGTTCTCGCGCGTCGAGGTCACCAGCGGGATCACGCTGCTGCGCTCATCCAGGCCGTCGAGTTCGGCGAGGTCGCCGCTGACGGTGACGTGCGACCACTGCTCGACCTTGGCGAGCGTGCGTACCGCCCAGCGGTCCGGCAAGGTTTCGGCCTGGCGCGCCTGGTTCAACCGGTGCAGGCAGAGGTAGCTGCCGCGGCCCTTCAGCAGTGCCACCGTGACCGGCAGCTGCAGGGCCTCGCGAAGGCGCGGAATATCGCGCAGGAACAACTGATCCTGCAGGCTCTTGGTCGCGGTGCTGACGAGCGCGCGCGCGCCGCTCAGCAAGGCCGGCACCAGGTACGCGAAGGTCTTGCCCACACCGGTGCCGGCCTCGACGACCAGCGCGCTGCGCGAGTCGATCGCCTGCGCGACACCGAGCGCCATGCGCAACTGGACCTCGCGCTCGACATGCCGGGCATCGGCCCGGGCGAGCGCTCCGCCACGCGCGAACGCCGCCGAAACCGCCTCTTCCAGCGGGCTCATCGGAGTGCCTTCGTGCGGCGCACTCCGGTGTTCGCCACGGGTCCACGAAGGCGGGCCGCCTTGTGGCCCATGGCGGCCCGGCGGGATCACGCCGGCTCGGGCGGATCGATCTCCGCTTCGAGTCGCGCGATCTGGTCGCGCAGCAGCAGGCGGCGCTTCTTCAGCCGGCGCAGGCTCAGTTCGTCGTCGGTCAAGGTCACCGTGGCCCGGTCGATCAGGTTGTCGAGATCGGCGTGCTCCATCCGCAATTCGATCAACCGGCGCGGCGGGGAATGCAGGTTGAGGTCCATGGGCGCGCGCTGTCGAGAGGGATTCTGTGCGGTATTGGGCGGCTCGAACGAATGCAAACCGATTATAGTTTTCGACCATGAGCACAGCGACCACGGCCTACCGCCTCACCGGCACCACGGGCATTCACCGCGGCGACCGTGCGTACCAGCAGGACCAGGTCGAGATCCTGCCGCACGACCGCACACCGGGCTGCCTGATGGCAGTGCTGGCCGATGGCATGGGCGGGAAGAGCGGCGGGCGCAAGGCGGCCGACCAGGTGCTGCTGACGGCCAACCAGCTCTTCGAGCGCTATTCGCCGAGCCGCGACGATGCCGGCGAGGCCCTCAAGCAGCTCGTGCTCGAGGCCCACCTGATGATCAAGCTGACCGCCATCACCGCGGAAGAAGAACCGCACAGCACGGTGGCGGCGTTCATCGTCAGTCCCTCGCGCGATTGCGACATCATCCATGCAGGCGACTCGCGCGTCTACCACTTCCGCGGCGCCGAGCTGGTCAGTCGCACGGTCGACCACTCCTACGTGCAGCGCCTCGTCAACGAAGGCCAGATCACGGAAGACGAAGCCAATGCGCACCCGCAGTCCAACCTGCTGACCGGCTGCCTGGGCACGAACGCCGACCCGCCGCTGTCGCACAAGCACCTCGGGCAGCTCGAGATCGGCGACAGCCTGCTGGCCTGCAGCGACGGTCTGTGGCACTACTTCACGCCCCGCGAGATGGGCGCGATCGTGCACGCGCTGCCGCCGCGCGAGGCGGGCGAGATGCTGGTGGGCAAGGCGCGCCAGCGTGCCCGGGGTGGCGGCGACAACCTGTCGCTCGCGCTGGTGCGCGTCGAGGCACTGGAGTAGCGCCGCGCTCAGCGCGCGGCCGACGCGCCGGACGCGGTCGGCAGCGGCGCGGCCACCTTGCCCTGTGCCGCGCGCGCCGCGGTGCGGCGCTCCACCTCCTCGCGATGCGCCTGCGCGGCACGCCGGCGCGCCTCGAACTGTTCTTCCTTGCGCCTTTCTGCCGCTGCCCGATCGGCGGCGGACGGGCCACTGGCCGCCGGCCGCGGCAAGGGGGCGGGTTCGGGGACGCGCCGCACGCGCACCTGCGGCGCCTCCGGCGGCACGTCCGGTGGCGCATCGGCGGCGCGCTGGCGCTGTGCCTCGGAACGCTCGGCGATCGCCTTGCGCCGCGCCGCCGCAGCCTCGCGGCGGCGCGCCTCGTCGATCTGCAGTTGCTGCTGGCGCAGCCGCGTCATCGTCGCGCGGTGCTCCCTGCGCGCTGCGTCCAGGCACGCTGCGACGATGAACCGCGTCTGGCACTCGCGCTCCTGCCCGGCCAGCCGCGTGTTCGCCGCGCCGCGCTCGGCCGCGATCCGATCGCTCTCGGGATCGGCGCGGGCGCTGGCCGCGAATCCGCATGCCAGCGCCAGGCACAGGAGGTGGGACTTCATGTCAGCGAAGTATCCACATCGCGCCGCGCCAGTGCCAGGAATTCGGCCGACTGCATCTCGCGCAGGCGTGACACCGTGCGCGGAAATTCGTGCGCGAGCGGCCCCTCGGTGTACAGCCCGTCCGGCTCGACCTCGGCCGACACGATGAGCTTGACGCGCCGGTCGTACAGCACGTCGACCAGCCAGGTGAAGCGCCGCGCCTGCGAAGCCATGCGCGGCGACATCGCCGGCACGCCCGACAGCAGCAGCGTGTGGAACTGACTCGCGAGTTCGAGGTAGTCGTTCTGCGAGCGCGGCCCGCCGCACAGCTCCTTGAAGTCGAACCAGACGACGCCGCCGGCGCGACGCCGCGCCCGCAACGCGCGGTGCTCGATGTGAAGCAGCGGCGATTCGTCCCGCGCTTCCGCGAGGCGCTCGAACGCATGCGTCATCAAAGCCTCGGCAGCGGCATTCAGCGGCGTCTGGTACAGGCCGACCTGCGCCAGCGTGATCTGCCGGTAGTCGCTGCCGTTGTCGACGTTGACCACCTCGAGCTTCGCCTTCAGCAGTTCGATCGCCGGGAGGATGCGGTCGCGGTGCAGGCCGTTCGGATACAGGTCGTCGGGCCTGAAGTTCGACGTCGTGACGATGCTGACCCGGTTCGCGAACAGCGCTTCGAGCAACCGATGCAGGATCATCGCGTCGGTCACGTCGGCGACGTGGAACTCGTCGAAGCAGATCAGCCGGTAGCGCCGCGCGATGCGCTTGCCCAGTTCCTGCAGCGGGTTGACCGTGCCCTGCAGTTCGGTCAGCTCGCGGTGCACTTCGCGCATGAACTCGTGGAAGTGCAGCCGCGTCTTGCGCTGCAGCGGCACGGCGTTGAAGAAGCAGTCCATCAGAAAGCTCTTCCCCCGCCCGACACCGCCGTACATGTAGACGCCGCGCGGGATCGGCGGGCGCACGACCAGCTTCGTCAGGGCATTGCGGCGCCGCGCCTTGTAGGCGGCCCACTCGTTCTCGCAGCGCTCGAGCGAGTCGATCGCGCGCAGCTGCGCCGGATCGGCGGTGTAGCCGCGCTCGGCGAGGGTCTGCTCGTAGAGAGCGCGGACGCCCACGTCAGCCGCCGCCGGGCCGCCAAGGGCCACGACGGGGCCCCTTCGCGGCCCCAGCGGCCGAACAGCCCCTCGCGGGGCCGGCGTGAAGCGCCGTGCGGGCCGCCATCGCTAGAAGTTCAGCGTGCGCTTGTCGACCGCCAGGGCCGCTTCCTTCGTCGCTTCGCTCAGCGACGGGTGCGCGTGGCAGATCCGTGCGATGTCTTCCGACGATGCCTTGAACTCCATCGCGACGACCGCCTCGGCAATCAGCTCCGAGACCATCGGCCCGACCATGTGCACACCGAGGATCTCGTCGGTCTTCGCGTCGGCCAGCATCTTCACCATGCCGGTCGTGTCCCCGAGCGCGCGGGCACGGCCGTTCGCCATGAACGGGAACGTGCCTGCCTTGTAGGACCGGCCCGCGGCCTTCAACTGCTGCTCGGTCTGGCCGACCCAGGCGATCTCCGGCGAGGTGTAGATCACCCACGGCACGGTGTTGAAGTCGACATGCGGGTGCTGCCCGGCGATGCGCTCCGCCACCGCGGCGCCCTCCTCCTCGGCCTTGTGCGCGAGCATCGGGCCGCGCACGACATCGCCGACCGCCCAGACATTCGCAAGGTTGGTCTTGCAGTCGGCGTCGACGACGATGAACCCGCGCTCGTCGAGCCTCAGTCCGACCGCTTGCGCGTTCAGCCCGCCGGTGTTCGGCAGGCGGCCGATCGAGACGATCAGCCTGTCGCAGTCGAGCTTCTGCTCCTTGCCCGCGGCATCGGTGTAGGCGACGCCGACACCCTTCTTGCCCGACTTGACTTCGCCGATCTTCACGCCCAGCTGGATCTTCAGGCCCTGCCGGGTGAGCGCCTTGTGCGCCTCCTTGGCGATCTGCTCGTCGACCGCACCGAGGAAGGTCGGCAGCGCCTCGAGCACCGTCACGTCGGCACCGAGCCGGCGCCAGACCGAGCCCATCTCCAGGCCGATCACGCCCGAGCCGATGACGCCCAGCGTCTTCGGCACCGCGGGGATGCGCAGCGCGCCATCGTTCGACAGGATGTTCACTTCGTCGAACACGGCCCCCGGCAGCGCGCGCGCGTTCGAGCCGGTCGCGACGATCACATGCCTGGCGGTCAGCACCTCCGGCTTGTCGCCGGCGACCGCGATCTCGCAGCCGTCCTCGCCCGCCTTCACGAACGAGCCCCGGCCATGGAAGAAGCTGACCTTGTTCTTCTTGAACAGGTACAGGATGCCGTCGTTGTTCTGCTTCACGACCGCGTCCTTGCGGCCCAGCATCTTCTTCACGTCGATGCTCAGGCCGCTGACGCCGATACCGTGATCGGCAAAGGCGTGACCGGCATGCTCGAAGTGCTCGCTCGACTGCAGCAGCGCCTTGGACGGAATGCAGCCCACGTTCGTGCAGGTGCCGCCCGGCGCGGGCCCGCCCTTGTCGTTCTTCCATTCATCGATGCAGGCGGTGTCGAAACCGAGCTGCGCCGCGCGGATGGCCGCGATGTAGCCGCCAGGGCCGCCGCCGATCACGACGACGTCGAATGCTTTGCTCACGGTCTCGTCCTCAGATGTCGAACAGCAGACGCGCCGGGTCTTCGAGCGCTTCCTTCATCGCGACCAGCCCCAGCACGGCTTCGCGGCCGTCGATGATGCGGTGGTCGTACGACATGGCGAGGTAGTTGATCGGCCGCACCACGACCTGGCCGTTCTCGACCACCGCGCGGTCCTTGGTCGCATGCACGCCGAGGATCGCCGATTGCGGCGGGTTGATGATGGGCGTGGACAGCATCGAGCCGAAGGTGCCGCCGTTGCTGATCGAGAAGGTGCCGCCGGTCAGGTCGTCGAGCGAGAGCTTGCCTTCGCCGGCCTTCTTCGCGAATTCGGCGATCTTCTTCTCGATGTCGGCGAAGCTCATCTGGTCGGCGTTGCGCAGGATCGGCACGACCAGGCCGCGCGGCGAGCCGACTGCGATGCCGATGTCGAAGTAACCGTGGTAGACGATGTCGTTGCCGTCGACCGAGGCGTTGATGATCGGGTACTTCTTCAGCGCCGCGACCGCGGCCTTCACGAAGAAGCTCATGAAGCCGATCTTGACGCCGTGCTCCTTCTCGAACCGCTCCTGGAAGCGCTTGCGCATCTCCATCAGCGGCGCCATGTTGACCTCGTTGAACGTGGTCAGGATCGCGTTGGTCGACTGCGACTGCACCAGCCGCTCGGCGATGCGCGCGCGCAGCCGGCTCATCGGCACGCGCTGCTCGGGGCGCTCACCCAGCGACGGGGCCGGCGGTGCCGCGACGCTCGGCAGGGCGGCCCTGGGCGCCGGTGCCACGACCGGCGGCGTCAGTGCGACCGGCTTGGCGCCGCCTTCGAGCGAGGCGAGCACGTCGCCCTTGGTGACCCGCCCATCCTTGCCGGTGCCCGGCACCGAGCCAGCCGGAATGCGGTTGTCGGCCATCAGCTTGGCTGCGGCCGGCATCGCGGGCGCGGCGCTCGCCGCATCGGGCGCCGGTGGCGGCATCACGCCCGGCGTGGCCCCGGGCGCCGGCTGCCCCGGCGGTACCGGCTTGACATCGAGCGGGCTCGTCGCCTCGATGCCCTCGGTGTCGATCTTCGCGATCACCTCCTCGGCGACGCAGCTCTCGCCATCGTTCTTGACGAGTTGGGCAATCACGCCGGCGGCCGGTGCCGGCACTTCCAGCACGACCTTGTCGGTCTCGATCTCGATCAGGATTTCGTCCATCTCGACCCGTTCGCCGGGGTGCTTCTTCCACTGCAGCAGGGTCGCCTCGGCGACCGACTCGGACAACTGCGGGACCTTGACTTCTACGATGGCCATTTGAATTCTCGGGATTGATGTGCGAAGAGCGTCCGCGCGTTACTTGGTGAGCACGAAGCCCTTGAGCTTGCCGTAGGCCTGCTCGAGCAGCGCCTTCTGCTGCTCCTGGTGCAGGTGGGCATAGCCCACGGCCGGGGACGCCGAGGCCGGCCGGCCCGCGTAGCCCAGCCTCTGCCCGTCGACCATGTTCTCGTGGATGTAGTGCTGCACGAAGAACCAGGCGCCCTGGTTCTGCGGCTCGTCCTGGCACCACACGACCTCGGTCGCGTTCGGGTACTTCTTCATCTCGGCCGCGAAGGCCTTGTGCGGGAACGGATACAGCTGCTCGACCCGCAGGATCGCGACGTCGCCGTTCCGGCGCTCGGCGCGCGCCTTCACGAGATCGTAGTAGACCTTGCCCGAGCAGCAGATCACGCGCCTGACCTTGTCGGCATTGACCTCGGCATGGACCTCGCCGATCACGGTCCTGAACTCGCCCCTGGTGAAGTCGGCCAGCGGCGAGCCCGCGTCCTTCGCGCGCAGCAGCGACTTCGGCGTCATGATGATCAGCGGCTTGCGGAACATGCGCACCATCTGGCGCCGCAGCACGTGGAAGATCTGGCTCGCCGAGGTCGGCTGCACGACCTGCATGTTGTTGTCGGCGGCAAGCTGCATGAAGCGCTCGAGGCGCGCCGAGCTGTGCTCCGGCCCCTGGCCCTCGTAGCCGTGCGGCAGCATCAGCGTGATGCCGTTGGCGCGGCCCCACTTCACTTCGCCGGATGCGATGAACTGGTCGATCACGACCTGCGCGCCGTTGACGAAATCGCCGAACTGCGCCTCCCAGATCACCAGCGTGTTCGGCTCGGCGCTCGCATAGCCGTACTCGAAGCCGAGCACGGCCTCCTCGGACAGCAGCGAGTCGATCACGACGAACGGTGCCTGGCCGTCGGCCACGTGCTGCAGCGGGGTGTAGGTGCCTTCGTCCCACTTTTCGCGGTTCTGGTCATGCAGCACCGCGTGGCGGTGCGTGAACGTGCCGCGGCCACAGTCTTCGCCCGACAGGCGCACCGCGTAGCCGCTGGCGACCAGCGAGGCGTACGCGAGATGCTCGCCCATGCCCCAGTCGACGTTGATCTCGCCGCGACCCATCGCGGCGCGGTCGGCGATGACCTTCTCGACCAGGGTGTGGACCTTGAAGGTCGCGGGAACCGTCGTGATGCGCTCGGCCAGGCGCTTGATCTCGGACATCGGCAGCGCGGTGTCGGCTGCATCGGTCCACTTCTTGCCCAGAAAGGGTGCCCAGTCGACCGCGTACTTGCTCTTGTAGTTGGTCAGCACCGGATCGTAGGTGCTCTTGCCGGCATCCATCGCCGCGCGCAGCGCCTTGACCATCGAATCGGGCCCGTCGGCCGGCAGCACGCCCTGCGCCACCAGCTTCTCGCCATACAGCTTGCGGGTGCCGGGATGCTGGGCGATCTTCTTGTACATCAGCGGTTGGGTCAGCGCCGGCGTGTCCTGCTCGTTGTGGCCGAGCTTGCGGAAGCAGACGATGTCGACGACGACGTCCTTGTTGAACTCCTGGCGGTAGTCGAGCGCGAGCTGGGTGCACAGCACCACCGCCTCGGGGTCGTCGCCGTTCACGTGCAGCACCGGCGCCTCGATCATCTTGACGACGTCGGTGCAGTACAGCGTCGAGCGCGAGTCGCGCGGGTCGCTGGTCGTGAATCCGATCTGGTTGTTGATGACCACGTGCACCGTGCCGCCGGTGTAATAGCCGCGGGTCTGGGCCAGCGCCAGCGTCTCCATCACGACCCCCTGGCCGGCGAAGGCGGCATCGCCGTGGACGATGATCGGCAGCACCGAGTCGCCCTCCTTGTCGCCGCGCCGATCGAGCCGTGCCTTCACGGAGCCTTCGACGACCGGGTTCACGATCTCGAGGTGCGACGGGTTGAACGCCAGGCTCAGGTGCACCGGCCCGCCCGCGGTCGTGATGTCGCTCGAGAAGCCCTGGTGGTACTTCACGTCGCCCGACGGCAGCGCTTCGGGAGCGGTGTGGTCGAACTCGGCAAACAGGTCCTTGGGCATCTTGCCGAGCGTGTTCACGAGCACGTTCAGGCGGCCACGGTGGGCCATGCCGATGACGATCTCCTGCACGCCCTTGGCGCCGGCGCGCTGCACCAGTTCGTCCATCGACGCGATGAAGCTCTCGCCGCCTTCGAGCGAGAAGCGCTTCTGGCCGACGTACTTGGTGTGCAGGTAGCGCTCCAGCCCTTCTGCCGCCGTCAGGCGGTCGAGGATGTGCTTCTTCTGTTCGGCGTCGAAGCTGGGCTTGGAGCGGATCGACTCCAGCCGCTCCTGCCACCAGCGCTTCTCGTTCGGCTCCGTGACGTGCATGTACTCGACGCCGATCGAGCCGCAGTACGTCTCGCGCAGCGCCTGCACGATCTCGCGCAGGGTCATGCTCTCGGCGGTCGAGAAGTAGGTGTTGGTCGCGCTGAAGGCGATGTCCATGTCGGACTCGCTCAGGTCGTAGAACGCCGGCTCCAGCTGGGGAATCTTCGGGCGTTCCTGGCGCTTCAGCGGATCCAGGTCGGCCCAGCGCGAGCCGAGGAAGCGGTAGGCCGCGATCAGCGACTGGACGTGCACCTGCTTGCGCGCGATCGCCAGGTCGGTGCTCGACGCCTTGCTGCCGAAGGTCCCGGCCTTGGCGCGCTGCGCGAACGATTCGACGACCGGCGCATGGGCCACGTCGCGGGCGCTGGAGCCATCGACTGCCGGCACGTTCTGCAGCGCGTCGAAGTACTTGCGCCAGTTATCGGGCACCGAGCCGGGGTTGTCCAGATAGGCCTCGTACATCTCTTCGACATACGGGGCGTTGCCGCCGAACAGGTAGGAGTTCGACCTGGATTCCTGCATCATTTCGCTCACCTTTCGCACCGGTTTCCGGTGCTGCAGTGGGTTGGAAAACCTTCCGCGACGCGGCTAGACCACTGGGCGGAGAAGCGACCCGCGTTGACGAACAGCGTCAAGGGGACGGGAAGGGGCTGTCAAGTTCAAGGCCGCGACTTTATCACCGCGGTGTCTCGCGTGTTCCAGACCGCACGCCTTGCTTGCACGCAGGGCGCAGTGATCAACTCAGCGCCAAGCGCCGGCGCGCCGACTCGTACTCGCGTCTCAGTCGGGCGACCAGTTCGGCCGCCGGCTGCACGCTGCCGATCGCCCCGATGCCCTGGCCGGAGCCCCAGATGTCCTTCCAGACCTTCTTGCGCTTCTCGCCGAACTCCATCTTGCCCGGGTCGCCGTCCGGGAGCTTGTCGGGATCCAGCCCGCTGGCCCGGATCGAGCCCTTCAGGTAGTTGCCATGCACGCCGGTGAACAGGTTGCTGTAGACGATGTCGTCGCTGCTGCTGTCGACGATCATCTGCTTGTACGCCTCGGCGGCGCGTGCCTCTTCGGTGGCGATGAAGGCCGAGCCGACATAGGCGAAATCGGCGCCCATGGCCTGCGCCGAGAGCACCGCGTCGCCGGTGGCGATCGCGCCGCTCAGCGCCAGCGGCCCATCGAACCAGGCGCGGATCTCCTGGACCAGTGCGAACGGGCTGCGCGTGCCGGCATGACCGCCCGCGCCCGCCGCCACGGCGATCAGGCCGTCGGCGCCCTTCTCGATCGCCTTTCTGGCGAAGGCGTTGTTGATCACGTCGTGCAGGACGACGCCACCCCAGGCGTGCACCGCGTCGTTGACCTCGGCGCGGGCACCGAGCGAGGTGATGATGATCGGCACCTTGTACTTCGCGCAGGTTTGCAGGTCCTGGTCGAGCCGCTCGTTGCTCTTGTGCAGGATCAGGTTGATCGCGAACGGCGCGGCCGAATGGCCCGGATGGGCCTTGTCGTGAGCGGCCAGCGCTTCGGTGATCTCGGCGAGCCAGTCGTCCAGCAGTTCGGCCGGACGCGCATTCAGGGCCGGCAGCGAGCCGACCACCCCCGCCTTGCACTGCTCGATCAGGAGCTGGGGGTTGCTGACGATGAACAGCGGCGCGGCAATGATGGGCAGCGGCAGCGAGGCAAGAACTCCGGGCAGGGACATGCGAGTGGCTTTCGATGCGGTTTGAAGGATGTTGTTCGCGCGAATCAGAACGACTCGAGCGCCAGTGCGGTCACGCTCGCGCCGCCGTCGACGATCGAATCGCGCACGCCCGGCGCCTTGCTCAGCAGGTGCTCGGCATAGAAGTGCGCAGTCGCGACCTTGGCGGTCAGGAACGAGGCATCGCCCTCGCCCCGGGCCAGCTGGTCCTCCGCGACAACGAGCGCGCGCGCCATCTGCCAGCCGGCGACGACATTGCCGGCCAGCATCAGGTAGGGCACCGAGCCGGCGAACACCGCGTTCGGGCTCGCCTTGGTGTTGCCGGCGACGAAATCGACGACCTGCTCGAAGGCGATACGCGCAGCCGCGAGCCGCTTCAGCATCGACTTCGCCGCGGCGCTGCCGCGCTTCGCGAGTTCGCCCTCGGTCACCGCGATCTGCGCGGCGATCGCCTTCGGCGTGCGGCCGCCGTCTCGCGCCGTCTTGCGGCCGACCAGGTCGTTGGCCTGGATCGCGGTCGTGCCCTCGTAGATCGGCAGGATGCGCGCATCGCGCAGATACTGGGCCGCGCCGGTCTCCTCGATGAAGCCCATGCCGCCGTGCACCTGCACCCCCAGGCTCGCGACCTCGACGCTCATCTCGGTGCTGTAGCCCTTTACCAGCGGCACCATGTACTCGTAAAAAGCTTGGTTCTGCTTGCGCACCTCGGCATCGGGATGGTGGTGCGAGGCGTCGAACGCCGCCGCGGCGGTGATCGCCATCGCGCGACAGCCCTCGGTGTAGGCGCGCATCGTCATCAGCATGCGGCGCACGTCCGGGTGGTGGATGATCGGCCCGCTGCCCGGCAACGAACCATCGACCGGCCGCGACTGGATGCGCTCCTTCGCGAATGCCGCGGCCTTCTGGTACGCCCGCTCCGCGACCGCGATGCCCTGCATGCCGACCGCGTAGCGCGCCGCATTCATCATGATGAACATGTACTCGAGGCCGCGGTTCTCTTCACCGATCAATCGACCCACGGCGCCGGCACCGTTCAGTCCGTCGCCGCCGCGGTCGCCGAACTGCAGCACCGCCGTCGGGCTGGCCTTGATGCCCAGCTTGTGCTCGATGCTGACGCAGTGCACGTCGTTGCGCGGACCCAGCGAACCGTCGGGGTTCACGATGAACTTCGGCACGATGAACAGGCTGATCCCCTTCACGCCCTCGGGCGCGCCCGTCACGCGCGCGAGCACGAGGTGGACGATGTTGTCCGCCATGTCATGCTCGCCATAGGTGATGAAGATCTTGGTGCCGAAGATCCGATGCGAGCCATCGGGCTGCGGCTCGGCGCGGGTGCGCACCATCGCGAGGTCGGAGCCGGCCTGCGGCTCGGTCAGGTTCATCGTGCCGGTCCACTCGCCGGAAATCATCTTCGGCAGGTAGATCGCCTGCTGCTCGGCCGTGCCGGCAGTGAGCAGCGCCTCGATCGCACCGTCGGTCAACAGCGGGCACAGCGCGAAGCTCAGGTTCGCGCTGTTCAGCATCTCGATGCAGGCCGCGCCGATGGTCTTGGGCAGGTTCTGGCCCCCGAAGCGCGTCGGGTGCTGCAGGCCCTGCCAGCCGCCCTCGCCGAACTGGCGGAAGGCCTGTTTGAAACCTGGGGTCGTCGTGACGACGCCGTCTTTCCACGACGACGGGTTCGTGTCCCCCCGGACATTCAGCGGGGCGACCACGCCTTCGTTGAACCGGGCGCACTCCTCGAGCACCGCCTGCGCGGTGTCGATGCCGGCATCCTCGAAGCCCGGCAGCCTCGCAACCTCCTCGAGGCCGGCAAGTTCCTTCATGCAGAACAGCATGTCGTTCACAGGGGCGCGGTAGGTCATGATGTGTTCGTCTCCGGGAAGTTGCGGGCGCAATCCACCTGCGTCGACCGCTTCGATGTGCCAAACAGGTAGCGCCGCCAGCTCTGCCGCCACGGTGAGCAGGTCGACTCGTCGAGCGGGTCTGGGGGCTGGGCGGATTCTAGTTCGCGAGCGCCGCGCCGCCGCGTCGCGAAGGCAGCGCATTCTGCGAAAGAGAACGGTCGTGCGATCTTGTCGCGACAGCGCGGCTAGACTGCGCACCCCATGCTGAAACGCCTCGACTTCGATCCGCCGGCCGCCGCCGCGCGAGCGCAGTGCATCGGCGTGCTCGATTCCGGTGTCGGCGGCCTGACGGTGCTGCGTGCGCTGCACCGGCGCCTGCCCGGCGCGGCCATGGTCTACATCGGCGATGTGTCGCACGCCCCTTATGGCGAGCGCCCGGCAGACGAGATCGCCGCGCGCTGCGTCGCGCTCGTCGGCAGCCTCGCCGCCCGGGGTGCACGCTTGATCGTGGTCGCCTGCAACACCGCCACGGTGCTGGCCATCGAGGCACTGCGCGCGCGTTGGCCGGCGCTGAGCTTCGTCGGCGTCGAGCCGGGTGTGAAGCCGGCGGTGTTCCTCTCACGCTCGCGACGCATCGCCGTCATGGCCACCACCGCAACGGCGGCGAGCGCCCGGCTGCGGGAGCTGATCGACCGCCACGCGCAGGGCGCGCATGTCCACGTCCAGCCCTGCCCCGGACTGGCGGCTGCGATCGAACGCGGCGTGCTCGACGGGCCGGAACTGCTCGCCGTCCTGCGGCCCGGCTGCGAGTCGATCATCGCGGCGAACGTCGACACCGTGGTGCTCGGCTGCACGCACTACCCGTTCGTCGAGCCCACCCTGCGCGTCTTGCTGGGAGCGGACATCACCTTGATCGACACCGCCGCGGCGATCGCGGAACGAACGGCGTCGCTGTGGGAACAGGGGTCACCCCGTTTCGAGACGACGCCGGACATCCGGGTGTTGAGCACCGGCGCGCTCGGCACGATGCAGCTGCTGCTGGAGCGATGCGCGGGTCTGGAGCAGGTGCGGGTCGCGCGACTGTCGGAAGGGGTTCAGAAGAACTCGCCTTCGCCCAGCTCGTAGGTCTGCAGGCTTCCGGCACCCGCGGCATAGAGCGGCACCGTGATCGCGCTGTGCTGGGTTCCACCGGCCGTCCTCACTTCTTCGAGAATGAACGCCGGCGAGCGCAGCAGCCCGCCGGTCGCCAGATTGCGGTAGCGCAGGTCGTAGGTGCCGATGCTCAGGTCGGCGATCCGGAAGCGACCGTGCGCGGCGACGAACACGGTGCGCACCGGGAAGGCGGTCGGGCCGTCCAGCGACACCAGTTTCGCGAACATGTCGGCGTCGTTGCGCGAATTGTCGATCGTGACTTCCGACAGTCCCCCCATGTTCAGCACCGCGTAGCCGTCGACGTAGCCGGCCTGGGCGGGCCATGCGCGCCCGCTCGGCGCGGTCGGCGGCCTGGTGTAGCCGGGCCGTGGCGACGCGCTCGCGGCGCCGCGAAGGTCGGCGATCTGCGGGCCCAGCCCCGGCGCCAGCAGCGTGCGCCCGAAAATCATGGCCAGGCACAGCCCGCCGATCGCGACACCCGCGTAAGCCAGACGGTGCCGGAGCAGGTGAACCGTGAACCGGGCCATGCGCCGGCCCGGCCGCCATTGGCGGGCACGGCGCATGGCCTGACCGTCCATCACGGCCCCGGCGCCCCCGGCCACGGGCGAATGCAAGGTGTGCCTGTGGCGAACCGGCCGCGCGGTCGGCTCCTCCGCCTGCCGGATCCAGAGGTCGTGCTCGCGCCGCCTGGCCGGGTCGGACAGCACGGCGTAGGCGACATTGACCATCGCCATGATGCGCTGCGCCTGCGCATCGTCGGGGTGGCGATCGGGGTGGTGCTGGCGCGTCAGCGCCCGGTAGGCCGCGCGGATCGCTTCCGGCGGCGCGTCTCGCGCGACCTTCAGGTTTTCGTAGTGGCTGTGGACTTTCGGCATGGGCGGCGTGCCGGGCGGGAGCCTGCGGCGTGTTCGCGATCATGCCAACATCGGGCGCCGGGCAGCGCGTCGACGAGAATCATCGCCCGCGCCGACTCCCCGGCGTACCACCACGGATGCCCCGCATGATCGTGCGCATCGAGATCCACCGCAGCGACGACGTTTACGAGTACCGGGTGATGGCCGACGGCGACCTGCTCTTCGGCGACGCCGGCTTCAGCTCGGTCGTGCACTGCCTGGTCGGCGCGGTCGAAGGCCTGCCGCCCGAGGTCCGGGCCGTCGAGGTGGCCTGCGGCGGCGTCGTCTCGGGCACCTACCCGCTGACAGTGCTGGCGACGCATGCGGCGCAGGTCGCGCAGCATGCCGTCAATACGACGGCGGCGATCTGCGAGGCGCTGCGGTCGTGAGCGGGCCCGCCCTCCGTACCGGGCCCAGCCACCGCCGTGCGACTGCCGACTGGCGCCAGACGCGGCCCGGTCCGGCGCGCTCCAACCGGCCTGGCGCCCCCTGGTAGCAGCCACCAAGGTGCCACCCTGTCGCCCTGTCGCCCTGAAACTCACGGGAGCACCGGGCCGCCGACACCGGTCGGCACCCTTTGCAGATATTTTCAGCCTCGGGCGCCAGCGAGCCGGTCGATCGCCGCATTCACTGCCATCGCGTAGCCGTTCACGCCGAATCCGACGATCACGCCGGCGGCGATCGGCGACAGGAAGGAGCGATGACGGAACGATTCGCGCTGGTGCACGTTCGACACATGCACCTCGATGAACGGAATCGCCACGCCGGCAAGCGCGTCGCGCAGCGCAACGCTGGTGTGCGTCAACCCGCCCGGGTTGATCACGATGGCGGCGGTTCCGTCGAGCCGGGCGGCGTGGATGCGGTCGATCAGCACGCCCTCGTGGTTGCTCTGCAGGCATTCGATCGCGGCGCCACGGGTCGCGGCGAGCTTCGTCACCATCGCCTGGACATCCGCCAGCGTGTCGTGGCCGTAGACCTGCGGCTCGCGGGTGCCGAGCAGGTTCAGGTTGGGTCCGTTGAGCAGCAGGATCTTGTACATCGTGGCCTCGTGCGGTCGAACAGCGCGATTGTGTCGCAACGCGTGCCCGCCGCCTTCCCTGTACGATGGCCCAAAGCGGTATCGGGAGCGACGCGCGCATGATCAAGTACATCGCCACCATCGGGGGGTTGGGCCTGGCAGTGGCCTTCGTCGTCGTGTTCTTCGTCGGCCGCAGCGAGTCCCGGCAGCTCGGCGAAGTGGCGCAGCGCGTCGGCATGACGCAGGACGACCTGCTGGCGATGGGCCCGCGCATCGCCGCCGCCACCGGTGCGACGCTCGGCTCCGCACGCCACGTCGTCTACATGCTCGCCTGCAGCGGGTTGTCGAGCCCGGACGCACTCGAAGCCCAGGCAACCCGGGCCGGCGCGCTCGCCCGACGGCAACTCCTGAGCGATCGCGAAGCGGTGGTCGCAGTGCTGGCGCAGGCCGGCCACACCGCGACCCCAAGCCTCGAGGGCTGCTGAATCCGTCAACCCAGGCAGGTTCGGTTCTTGCCGGTGCGCTTGGCTTCGTAAAGACCCTGGTCGGCGCGCTCCAGCGCCGCTTCGATGCGCTCGCCCGGCCGGTAGTCGGTGACGCCGGCGGAGAAGGTCACGAACACCTGCTTGTTCTCGTGCATGAACAGGCCGCCGGTCAGCGAGCGCTGCAGCCTGGTGAGGATCTGCTGCGCCTCCGCCACCGGCGTGTCGGGCAGCAGCACCACGAACTCCTCGCCGCCGTAGCGTGCCACCCGGTCGGTCGGGCGCAAGGTGGTGCTGACGATGGCCGCGAGCGACTTCAGCGCTTCGTCGCCGGCACCGTGGCCGAGTTCGTCGTTCAGGCGCTTGAAGTTGTCGATGTCGAGCAGGCCGACCGACAGCGTGGTGCCGGAGCGCTCGACACGCGCCCGCTCCGCCTCGAAGGCCTGGGCCAGCCCGCGCCGGTTCGCGACCTGCGTGAGCTGGTCGGTCGCGACCTCGCTCGACAGGCGCTGCATCTCGGACTCGAGCTCGTTCACGCGCTGCGTCAGCCCCTGCGCCTTGCCGTGCTCCTCCTGCAGGCGCGACTGGGTCTGCTGCACCAGCGCCTGCACGCTGCGGCTTTCTTCGACCATCTCGCGCACCGCGCCGGCCAGGCTTTCGAGCGAATCGGCCTTCTCGATCACGTCGGCGTAGCGGCCGACGCTGTCGTGGAAGTGACCGGTTCGCGAGCCCAGTTCGTCGAGTTCGCTGAGCATGCGGTTGATCAGGCCCTTGAGCGAATCGCGCGCCCGTTCGCGCTCGGCGCGCAACTGGCTCTGGCGCTCGCGGGTGTCGCGCAGCAGCTCGCTGACCGCGCGAATGCCGCGCGCGCTGAGGCCTTCGTCGATCTTGACGCGCATCGCCTCGCACTGGCCCTTGGCCCAGCTGTCGTTCTCGGCCAGGTCGGTCAGGCTCGCGGTCAGCTCGGCACACAGGACGCGGAGCTGGTCGAGCAGGTGATGACGATGCTGCAGCACCGGCGCGGCACGGCGGCACAGCGCTTCGAGATCGTCGATCAGCGCCGGTGTGGCGCCGTCCTGCTCGATGCGCTCGATCAGCGCCGCGAGCGCGAGCGTGATCTCGTGCGGTTCTTCGCCATTCACCGGCAGGGCCGCCTGCACGGTGACGCCGAGCGCCTGGACCGCACGGCCCCAGGGCAGCGCCGCCACCGTCTCGAGCGGCGCGGCCGAAGTCGGCGTGGCAGCGAAGACGGTCTGCGGTTCGTCGTCGGACGTCTCGGCCGGCGGTGCTGCGTCGCTGTCCCAGCTGGCGACGAGCTGGCCCAGCCGCTGCTGCAGGCGCCGCAGGTCGCTGCGGCTGCCCTCGAGCACGCGCTGCAGGCTGTCCTTCTTGCGGGCGGCGGTCCAGCCCTTGCTGCCGCGCTCGACGCCACGCACGATGCGCCCGATCAGCGCTGCAATGGCCGGCCCGTCCGCCAGGGGCACCGACGCCTCGCCGGCCTCCTGGCGCCAGGCCCGGGCGTAGTTCTCGGGCGTGGGTTCGAGCTTGTCGAGCGCGAGCCGGCGCAGGGCGGCCTTCGCGAGTTGAGCCGTGTCCTGAGCGGCGCCGGTCAGCGCGGCGGGGCGGGTCGCTTCCATGCGGACAAGCGTGCGCTGAACGCCCGCGTCACACGGCCGGCTTGACCCGCGGGTCGCGGCCCTCGGCGAAACGCAGCACCTCGCCGGTCTCGCCGCCCCCCGCCTTGCCGATCCACGGCGCCTTGCGCGGCAGGATGGTCTGCTGCAGCCATTTCTCGATGTCTTCCGGGGGTTGCGGCCGGCTGAACAGGAAGCCCTGCATGACACCGCAGCCCAGCCGGTGCAGCACTTCCATCTGGCGCAGGTTCTCGACGCCCTCGGCGATCACGCGCAGGCCCAGCGAACGCGCCAGCGCGATGATCGCGGTGACCACCGCCGAGCTCTGCGGTGTCATGCCCAGGTCGCGCACGAAGCTGCGGTCGATCTTCAGCTCGCTGATCGGCAGGGTTGTCAGGTAGGCGAGCGACGAATAGCCGGTGCCGAAATCGTCGATCGAGATCTCGACGCCGATCTCGTTGAGCCGGTGCAGCGACGGGATCACGTTCTGCAGATCCTTCATCAGGCCGGTCTCGGTGATCTCGAGCTCGATCGCATGGTGCGGCACGCCATAGGTCGTGACCGCGTTGTGGATGTACTCGACCAGGTCGGTGCGCTCGAACATGCGGTTCGGCAGGTTCACCGCGATCGAGTCGGCGAAGCCGAAGCTGTCCTGCCAGACGCGCGCCTGGCGCGCCGCCTCGCGGATCGCCCACTCGCTCATCGGCACGATCAGGCCGGTCTCCTCGGCCATCGGGATGAAGTCGCCCGGCGGCACCAGCACGCCGTTGCGGCGCCAGCGCATCAGTGCCTCGGCGCCGACCATCTTCGCGCCGCGCACGTCGACCTTGGGCTGGTAGTGCAGCACCAGCTCGTCGCGCTCGATTGCCTTGTGCAGCGCGCTCTCGAGCTCGAGCTTCTCGCGGCCCTGCCCGGCGAGCGCCGGCCGGTACAGCGACGCCGAATTGCGCCCGGCCGACTTGACCGAGTACATCGCCACGTCGGAGTTGCGCATCAGGTCCGCCACCGACAGGCCGTCGCGCGGGTACAGCGCGATCCCGACACTGGCGGTCACGAAACACTCCTGCCCGCCGACGAAGATCGGCTCGCGCATCAGGTCGAGGATGCGCGCGGCGACACGTTCCGCGTCGCGCTCGTCGGCGACCTCCGGCAGCAGCGCGACGAACTCGTCGCCGCCGAGGCGCCCCACCGCCTCCAGCGAACGGTGCGAACGCGCGCCCAGCGATTCGATCGAGCTCTCGGCCACCTGGTCCGAATGGCGCACGCACGAACGCAGCCGGCGCGCGACTTCCATCAGCAGTTCGTCGCCGGCACCGTGGCCCAGCGTGTCGTTGATGATCTTGAAGCGGTCCAGGTCGATCAGCAGCAGCGCGACCTGGTGATTCAGACGCCGGCCGTGCTCCAGCGCACGTTCGGCGCGCCAGATCAGCTGGCGCCGGTTCGGCAGGCCGGTCAACACGTCGAAGTTCGCGAGGTGGCGGATCTTGTCCTCGGCCATGCGGCGGTCGGTCACGTCCTGCACGATGCCGCTGTAGCCGATCAGGTTGCCGTGCTCGCTGAACTCCGGCTCGGCCTCGACATGGACGATGCGGGCGCGGCCGTCGCGCAAGGTGGCCGGGATGTCGGTGGCGAGCACGGTGCTGTGCTTCATCACCTCGTGCAGCACCTGCAACAGACCGCGGCGGTCGTCGTCGGAGAGCATGCGCAGCAGCGGCCGGAACGTGAGGCGGTCGTTCGGTCCGAGGCCGAACACCCGCAGGCCCTCGACCGAGAACACCGGCCCGCCGCTGCCGCGCCGCCAGTCGAAGCTGCCCATGCGCGCAAGATCCTGGGCGCGCGCCAGCCGCGACTTGCTGCGCTCGAGTTCGGCGCGCGTGCGCGCCGCGCGCAGCAGGTAGCGCAGGCGCCCGGCCAGCAGGCTCCACTGCGTGGACTTGACGAAGAAATCGGTCGCGCCGGCCTCGTAGGCGCGGGTGATGGACGCATCGTCGTCCAGACCCGTGAGCATCAGCACCGGCAGCGACTCGAAGCCAGGCAGCGCGCGCAGCGCGCGGCAGGTCTCGAAGCCGTCGAGCCCCGGCATCAGCGCATCGAGCACGACCACGTCCGGCAGCCAGTCGCCCAGGATCGCGATCACCTGCTCGCCGCTGCCCGCCTCGGTGATCTCGAAGCCCCGCTCGCGCAGCGCGATCGAGGTCAGCAGCAGGTTGACCTCGTCGTCGTCGACCAGCAGCACCTTGGGCTGCTCCGGCAGCTCGTCGTCGGCCGCGATGCCGCCGCGCGCGTTCACCCGGGCTCCTTCA
Source organism: Pseudomonadota bacterium (assembly GCA_040388965.1). Lineage (GTDB taxonomy): Bacteria > Pseudomonadota > Gammaproteobacteria > Burkholderiales > Burkholderiaceae_C > LMDS01. Next base: position 192,615 of record JAZKAV010000009.1, read on the forward strand.
GCAGCGCGGCGATGGCCTGCAGCGCGGCATCGAGCGCATGGTCCAGCGCGTCGAGCTGCGGACCGAGGTCGGCGGCGGCGTCGAGGCGGATCGCGGTCTCCACCTGCGCGCACAGCTGCGACAAGTCCAGCGCGCCGATGCTCGCCGAGGACGACTTGAGCGTGTGCGCCACGAGCCGGATGGCGGCGCGGTCGTCGGCGGTGCGCGCCGCGTCGAGTTGCGGCCGCAGCCGCGCGGCCGATGTCTGAAAGGCCTGCAGCACCCGCTGGACCAGGCGGTTCTCACCGGTCGGATCGAGCTCGGCCAGGCGCCCGATCGCCACCGGGTCGAGCCCGCCCGGCGCGCCGCCCGCGGCCGAGGCCGACGGATCGGCCGGCGCCTGCGGGTGCGGGTGCCTGCTCAGCATGGCAGCCATCCGGCCCTGGCGAATCGGTTTGAACATGTGATCATCGAAACCCAGTCCCCGAAATCGGTCTTCTTCACCAGCCGCGCCCGTCTCGCCCCGGGTCGACACCGCGACGAAGACCGCGCCGCGCCCTGCTGCCGCGTGAGCGGCTTCTGCTCCCGCACGGCGCAGCCGGCGCCAGTCTTCGGACTGCTCGACTTGCGCCAGCGGCACGTCGACCAGAACCAGGTCGAATTGTGTCCTACCCAGCGCGTCCAGCCCCTCCAGCATGCCAGACACCGGTGTCACGCGACATCCGCAGTGCCGTAACAGCCCTGCGTTCGTCTCCGGGCAGCCCGCAGGGTCCTGGATGACCAACACATTCGGCGGCATCGCCTTGCCGCTGCCGGTGGGCCCGTCCCCGGCCTGCGCCCGCTGCGCGAGCGCCGAACACGCGAGGTCGAGCAGGCGGGCCAGGGCCTCGGGAACGACCGGCAGCTCGATCGCCGACAGCTCGATCGCGGCGACCACCCGCCCGTCGACCACGACCGGCAGCGCGACCGCGTCCGGCGGCTGTCCCGCCGGGCGCTGCTCGCGCAGCGCCCGGGCCAGCGCAGACCTGTCCAGGCGCACCCGCCGCTCCACGGTCCGGAAGCCCGGCTGCGACTCGATCAGATCGCTCAGGAACGCGTGCGTGGCGTCGACATCGTGCACCTCGTGGACCGCGGCGCCGCGCGCACCGAGCTCGCTGCGCAGCACGCGGGCGACGGTGTGCAGCGCTGTCTCGAACGACGCGGCCGCCTGTGCGCCGCGCTCGACACCCGAGGCGGCACCGCGCAGCAGCGGCGCGTCCAGGACCAGGCCCGGGCGAACCGGCATCGCCGCAGCAGCCGGCTGGCGTTGCTGGCGATGCAGGGCCGAGCGCCACAGGCCGAGCGCTGCCAGGCTCGCGCCGCCGGCAACTGCCATCAGCAGCGTCCCGCGCCCGCCCGGCGCCAGCAGGGCCAGCGCCGACACCGCGGCAGCGAGCCGGAAGGAAGTGCGCGACAGTCGGAGCAGCATGATCGGCGGCGGGGGCAGGCGGGCGCAAGAGTTCATCGGGCGTGGCGGTGCAGGGCCACGGGCTCGCAGCCCGGGCGAGGGTCTGCTCGGTTTTCGGCACCGCGGCGCCGAACTTGATCCCGGCCTGCCCGTCTGACCGGGGCCGGCCCGTCGATCGGGGAAGGAGGCCTCCGTACAATCGCCGAGATGAATCGTGTCGGTGGCATCAGTGCGACTCAGCGCCGACTGCGCGGGCGCGGCCCGTGCGGCGCGGCAGCCGGCGTGGTCGCAGCCTCGGCACCCGTGGCAGCGGCTGACGCCGCCCTCGCGGCGCCGACGCCACCGCTGCTGTTCACGCTCGCGCTGGCCGCCGTGGCGCTGCTGGTCGGCGTTCTGCTGGCCTGGCGGCTGCTGCGCTCCCGGCAGCAGTTGGCCGAGTCCTTGCACGCCGCGCGTGCCCGTTCCGCCTGCCTCGAACCCTTGCTCGAGGTCTGGTTGTGGCACAGCGGCCCCGAGCACCGGCTGATCGCGTCCGTGCCCCCGCCAGGCGCACCGGCCGCCGCCTGGCGCACGGCGCCGGCGCCCGCGCCGCTGTGGGAACATTTCGAGGCCGACGACGCCAGTGCGCTGCGGGCCAGGCTGGCGGCCGCGGCGCCGCTCGACGACATTCCCGTGCACATCAACGCCACTGGCGCGGCACCGCGCCACGGCCTGCTGCGCGGCCGGGCGCACCACGATGCGGCCGGGCGCTTCGCCGGCTACCACGGAACGTTCCGCGAGTTCGAGGCGCCCGGGACGATGCCGGCCAGCGCCACCCCGCCCGCTGCGCCGCCGACCGAGTCCGCGGCACCCGCAGCGGACCACGAGTCGTTCAGTTTCACCGTCTCGCACGACCTGCGTGCGCCGATCCGGGTCGTGGAGGGTTTCACGAAGATCGTCAAGGAAGACTACGGCCGGTTGCTCGACCGGGTCGGCAACGACCACCTGGACCGCGTGCTCGCCGCGGCGGCGCGCATGAACAACATGATCGACGCGCTGCTGGCGCTGTCGAAGCTGTCGTCGCAGCCACTGGCGCAGCAACCGGTGAACCTGTCGCAGCTCGCCGGTTACGTGGCCGACGACCTGCGGCGCCAGTGGCCCGAGCGCCTGGTGGAGGTCGAGATCGAGCCCGGCATGCAGGTGCAGGGCGACCCGACCCTGCTGCGCGTCGTGATCGAGAACCTGCTGGGCAACGCCTGGAAGTACACCGGCAAGGCGAGTCAGGCACGCATCGGTTTCGGGCGTCACGCACAGGCTGCCGACACGTTCACGGTGCACGACAACGGCGCCGGCTTCGACATGCGTTTCGCGGACCGCCTGTTCGGCGTGTTCCAGCGCCTGCACAGTGCGAACGACTTCCCGGGGACGGGCATCGGCCTGGCCTCGGTGCGTCGCATCGTGCGCCGGCACGGCGGCGAGATCTGGGGCGAGGCCGAGGTCAACCGCGGCGCGCAGTTTCATTTTTCGCTGCCGCAGGGCAGCCTCGGCGCATCGTAGCCGCGCCGTTCAGGCGGCGGGCGGAGGCACCTGCCGTTCGACGGCCTCGAGCAGTCGCTCGGCCTGCGCATCCAGCGTCAGCTTCCCGGCCGTGGCCATGCGGTGCAGGCGCTCGAACGCCGCCGCGCGCAGCAGCGTGTCGCGCTGCATCAGCACGCCGATCGCCATCAGCACTTCGGGCGACGGCATCGGCGGCTCGGCCTCGGGGGCCCGCGCGGCCGGCGTCGCGGCCGGCGGACTCGCTGCCAGCTTCGCGATCGCCGCGTCGACCACCGGCAGGATCTGCCCGATGTCGAGCGGCTTGACGAGGTAGGCCACGGCACCGAGCGCCGCCACCTGCACCGCGGTCTGCTCGTCGGAGAACGCGGACAGGAACATGAACGGCGTGCGGTGGTATTGCCGCAGGTAGGCGGCGACGTCGAATCCGCTCTTGCCCTGCATGCGGATGTCGAGCAGCGCCAGGTCGGGGCGATGCTCGCGCGCCAGCAGGATCGCGTCGTCGCCGTTGTCGGCGTCGATCACGTCGTAGCCGGCCTGCGACAGGCCGTGCGCCAGCGTGGCCAGCACGAGGCGGTCGTCGTCGACGACCAGGATCGTCCCCTTGCGGTTCGTCATGATGGCGGCATTGTCGCGCTTGTCGGGGCGGCGTCGCTGCGCACCACGCCGGGCGGCCGCAGCGTGACGGTCGCCACCACCCGGTCGCCGTGCTGCCGCAGCGACAGCTCGGCGCTGCGGCGCGGCAACAGCGCTCGCACCAGGCCCAGGCCCGACACGCCGCCGGGAATGCGCGCCAGGTCGAACCCGTCCGGCAGGGTCGCCGGGTTCTCGATGCTCACCCGCACCGCGTCGTCGTCGCCGGCCAGCACGCAGCTCAGTTCGGGGTCGGGCCTGGCGGCGCTGTGCTTGACGGCATTCGTCAGCAACTCGTTGAGCGTCAGCGCGATCGGGATGGACTCGGCCTCCGGCAGCAGCCACGCCGCGGCGCTCGCGCCATGCGCCGCGAAGCGGATCGGGCGGCCGAAGGTGCGCTGAACCGATGCGGCGATCGCCTGCACCACGCTCATCAGCTGCAGCGGCCCGCCCGCGCCGACCTGCAGCCCGTAGACCTGCGCGATCGCCTGCACCTGGCCGACGACCTCGGCGATCGGCCCGGCGACCTCGGGCTTGCGCTGCGCGATTTGCTGCAGCAGCCCGGCCACGCCCTGCAGGTTGTTCTTGATGCGGTGGTGCACTTCCTTGACCAGCATCTCGCGCTGCGCGATCGCAGCCTCCAGGCGCGCCTCCTGCGCCGCGCGCTGCTCGGTCACGTCGGTGGCCACGAGCAGCAGCTGATCGGGCGCAGCACCCGGCGCGCTGGCCAGCGGCAGGTAGCGCGCGTCCCAGATGAGCCACTCGCCGTCGCGTTCCGTGCGGTACTCGCGCTGGGTCACCTCGCGCGAGGCCAGGGCCTGCTCCATGTCGGCGCGGCGCTGCGCCGCCGTCGCCGGGTCGAAGGTCTGTTCGGGCGCCAGGCCGACCAGCGCCTGCGGGCTGCCGCCGCGGTTCGCGGCCGCGACCGCGTTGAGCTGCAGGATTTTCAGCGTGCGCGCGTCGTGCAGCGTGATCGCCAGCGGCGCCGCCTCGATGATGCGCTGCAGCTGCGCCTGGGCCTGCGCCATGCGCGCCTCGGCGTCGCGACGGCGCTCGATGTCGAGCAGCGCGTAGGTCAGCTGCCGCCCGCCCGGCTCGCGCGCCGTCGACACCGCGTTGCCGACGACCCAGAACTCGCGTCCGTCACGCGCTTTGACCCGGCATTCGAAGGTCTCGGCCTCGCCTTCGGTCAGCTCGGTCAGATAGCCCGTGCGCAGGAACGGGTGCCCGGCCTCGGGCGTCGCGACGGTCGCGATCGGCAGGTGCAGGAAGTCGGCGAGGTCGCCGCCGAACATGCGGCGTGCCGAGCGGTTCATCCACTCGATGCCCTGCGGCCCGACCGTCACGATGCCGACCAGCACGGAATCCAGGATCGCGCGGGTGCGGTCGGCCTGCTGCGCCACGGCGCGCTCGGCACGGTGGCGGGCGTCGGCCTGGCGCTCGAGTTCCTCCTGCTGGGTCTTGAGCCGCGTGATGTCGGTCAGGGCCGCGATCGCCTCGGCGGCGTCGCCCGGCGCGCCGGCGCGGCGCACCGACAGCGCGTACCAGCGCGCCGCGGCGCTCGGGTCATCGTCCGCACGCACCGCGAACTCGGTCTCGAAGACGCCGCCGCCGCTCAGCGCCTGGCGCGCGTCGGCGACCAGACGGTCGTCGGGCAGGTGACGGCCAAAGAGCTGCTGCACGGGCGTGCCGACCGCCGTGCCTGCCGGCAGGCCGAGCATCGTCTGGAAGCGGCCGTTGCAGCGCACCAGCACCCCGTCGCGCAGATAGGCGATGCCGGCGCTGGTGCTCTCCAGGATCGTGCCCAGTTCATGCAGCAGGCGCTCGGTTTGCTGCCGGGCCTCGTGCTGCTCGGTGACGTCGAGCGTGACCACCGAGGTCGTGCGCAGGCCCGAGGCCAGCGTCGCCGGCTCGACGCGCGTCAGCAGCCAGCGCCGGCCGAGTTCGGGGTGGTCGATCGCGTAGCGCAGCTCGGCGCGCTGCGCATGGCGCAGCGCCGCCTGCAGGCGCTCGAACTCGGGCAGCGATTCCGGCACGACGATGTCGCGGCCAATGCCCTGCAGCGCCGCTGCGCCGCCACTCGCACCGCCGCCGCCGGGCCGGCCCGCATGGGCTTGCGGCAGCCAGCCCGACGATTCCCGGAAGGTCGCCAGGCCGACGCCGGCGGTGTCGATCAGCGCGCCGATCTGCATCTGCGCGAGATCGCGGTCCTCCTCGGCGCTGCGGTCCTCGACGACGGCCATGTAGCGGCGCTGCCCGCCGGCCGCCCGGTAACAACGGAGCATGGCGCGCAACGGTCGCGCCGCGGCGCCGGCCGGCGCGAACCAGCCCTGCTGCCGAACCGCCGGCGCGCCGGGCTCCAGCGCCGCGAGGCCGCCTCCTTCGCCCCAGCCGAGCAGCGCCTGCAGACCCGCCGGCGCATCGGCGAGCGACACCGGCAGCGCGCCGGCCAGCGCGTCGAAGGCGGGGTTGCGGTGCAGCAGCAGGCCGCGCTCGTCGAACAGCACCATGCCGACCGGGCTCAGGTCGAACCAGTCGTCGATCTCGCGCAGCGAGCGGTCGGCGCGCTCGCGCGCCACGTGCTCGGCGGTCGCGTCCTGCAGCACACCGAGGTGGAGCGGCCGGCCGGCCTCATCGACCAGCGTGCGGCGCGCCACCCGGTAGCGGCGCTCGCGGCCGGCGGCGTCGACCAGCCGGCCCTCGGCCATGCCGGGTGTGTGGTGATGGTCGGCAGGCGCGGCACGGAGCCGCTCGCGCGTCATGCGCACACGGAGGTGCTCGTCGTCGGGCAGGAGGTCGATCGCGTCACGGCCAATCAGCTGCTCGCGGGTGAATCCGGTGAACTCGAGGAAGGCGGGGTTCGCGTCCAGGAAACGGTAGTCAGGGCCCTGCAGCACCGTCGGCAACGGCGACTCCCACAGAAAGACGATGGCCTCGCGCATGCCGCCGACCGGCAGGGCGGATGGCAGGCGCGCAGCCCCGGCGCCGGGCCGCTTCGGC
>JAZKAV010000009.1:199216-209954 GCA_040388965.1 Pseudomonadota bacterium
CCGGGCATGCCCGGCGCCACTTCCGTTGGGACGAGCCTGAGCGCCGCATGGCGCGCGTCGAGCCGGCGCCACTCGATGGTCGCCGGCCGGCCGTCGGCCAGCCGCACATCCGGCGGCGCTTCAAACCCGCCCTTGCCCGCCGCCGCGCGCTCGAGCCAGCGCACCGCGGCGCTGCCCAGATGGGGCTGCAACTGGTCGATCGGCATGCCGGCCTCGCAGGGCAGCAGGCGCAGCGCCGCGGTGTTGGCCAGCACGACGCGCGCCCGATCGTCGAGCACGACGACAGCGTCCGAGAGCAGATCGAGGAATTCGCGCCAGCCCGCGGCGCTGGACCACGGCTCGGGCGGCGTCACGTCACTCCAGCTCGCTCGCGGCCATCAGGGCGCGCAACTCGGCTCGGTTGATCTCGCTGACGCTCATCATCAGCTTGTCGGCGGCGTCGCGGAACTCGAACAGCGCCTCGCCCTCGATCGCCTGCACGAGCTCGACGTAGGGCTGGTACGGCCCGCTGTTCTCGGCCAGCGCCTGGCGCACGCGCTCGGGCACCGGGATCGAATCGAGCAGCTGCGAGAACGGCTGCTGGAACATGCGGTCGAGCAGCGAGAACACGCCGCAGATGAACATCTCGTTGCGCATCTCCTCGTCGCCGCTGCTGCGCACCAGCTCTTCCATCAGCAGGCCGCGGCGCACCGCGGCGAACATCACCGGCTTCAGGTTCACGTCCTTGCTGGCGGTGGCGAGCAGCAGCGCGAGCCAGCGCTTCAGGCGCTTGTAGCCCAGCATCATGATCGCGTGGCGGAACGAGCTGATCTCGACCCGCAGACCGAACGCCGGGGAGTTGATGTAGCGCAGCAGCTTGAACGCGAGCGCCGGGTCGCGCTTGAGCGTGGCCTCGAGCCGCTCGATCGATTCTTCCTTGTCGACCTGGTGGATCAGCTGGACGATCGCCTGCATGCCCGGCGCCGCGACCGCCTGGCCGCTGCGCGCAGCGGTGGTCGTCACGGCGTCGTCGATCGGCCAGCCGAGCACCGCCTCCGCGCCGCGGGCGAAGCAGGCCTCCATGTCCGCGACGGTGCGCACCCCGGACTGGACGTGGCCGATGCTGCGCGTCACGCCGGGCGGAGCGGCCGGATCGGTGACGCGGCGGTCGTCGGCCAGGTCGATGATCGAATACTTGAAGCAGGGCAGCACCGCGCGCGGCAGCTCGGTCAGCGGCCGCCCCTTCAGCAGCAGCGTGCCGCCGTTGGCGTGCAGCGCGCACAGCGCCGCGACGTTGGCCGGGTCGGCCGCCATGAACGCCGGCACCTCGACCATCAGGTTGGCGGAGGGCTGCGCCAGCAGCAGTTCCTGCAGCAGGCTCTCGCTGACGATGTTGAGCGAGACGCGTGCGCCGGTCGCGGGCCAGACGTTGCCGACCTCGTGCAGCAACTGCCCGACATCGAGCACCGCGTCGGGCCGCAGCGGGAACACCGTCAGCCGGGTCGCGGTGACGCTGCGCTTGCGGTCGATGAAGGGCGAATAGCCGAGCGCGACCTGGCCGAGGATGGCGGCGTCGCTCACGCCGAGGCCTCCCCGATCGTGTCGAAAGTCATGTCATTGTTAGCCATTGAGGTAGTTGAACAGCGACAGGCGTTGCACCATCGAATACGCCTTCAGTGCCGCATCGTAGCCGGTCTGCTGGTTCGAGAAATCGGAGATCGCCTGCGTCATGTCCAGATCTTCGGCGTTCGAGCGCTCGGTCTGGCTCGACAGCTTCTGTGACGACAGCCGGTCGGTCACCGCGCCGGTGCGGTTCATCGTCGCGCCGACCTGGCTGCGCGCTGCGCTGAGCTGGTTCATCACCGCGTCGATATTGCTCAGATTTGCCACGTTGCCCTGGGCGATCTGCGTGCCGGTGCGGTTCGGCGTTCCGAGTTCCGCGATCGCCTTGTCGAGCGCATCGAACACGCTCAGCGAGGGACTCGCCGGCGCGAGCCGGAAGACGTCGCCATTGGCCGGCTGGCCGGCGATCGACGCCGACATGCCGTCGACCTGCACCGCCTGGCCGGGCGTGAACGCAACATTGGTCTGCGCGGTCGGCACGCCGCCCTCGAGCACCGAGTAGGTCGTGCTGCCGCCGCTGACGCTGAACTGGATGCTGTAGGTCGCGCCGGTGATGGCCGACGGGTCGATGACCTTGCCGGCATCGATCCAGGCGCTGCCGGTGCTGGTGACGGCCGAGGTCTCGAACACGCCGTTGCCGCTGCGCGCGTTCATCCAGGCGGTGCGACCGTCCAGCGTCAGCGGCAGCGCGTCGGCCGAGGCCGATTGGGTCGCCCCCGCGGCACCCTGGAACTGCACGCCGCCGGGCATGTCGGAGAACGGCGCGACCGATGCGCTCTGGCCGCCGAACAGGTGGTTGCCGGCACCGTCGGTGCGGTTCGCCACCGCCAGCAGCTGCTGGCGAAGGTCGGCGATCTGGTGCGCGACGCCGGCCCGCTCGGTGTCGCTGTAGGTCGCGTTGCCGGCGGCGACCAGCGCCTCGCGCACCTGCTGCAGGAGCGAGCCGGCATCGCCGAGCGCGCTCTCGGTCAGCGTCATCGCGTTGCTGCTGGCATCGACGGCGCGCTGGCTGGCATCGGCGCGCTTCTCGGCCGCGTAGGCGCGTTCGGCGCGCGCCGCTGCGGCCGGGTCGTCGCTGGCGCGGTTGACCCGCTTGCCGCTGGTCATCTGCTCCTGCGTGCTGCTGAGCTTGACCTGGCGGTCCATCAGCGTCTCGATCGTGCTGCTGTAATTGTTGGCGGTGCTGATGCGCATGGTGGACTCTGGATCAGTTCATGGATGGCGACCTGCCTGCGGGCACGTGCGGCCCGGGCCGTCAGCCTGCCGCGGTCTGGAGCATGGTGTCGAAGATCTGTTGCGCGACCTGCAGGATCTTGGCCGCCGCCTGGTAGCTCTGCTGGTACTGGATCAGCTTCGCCGCCTCCTCGTCCAGGTTGACCCCGGACTTGTCGGCGCGCGCCTTCTCGGCCTGGTTCGCGACGGCCGTCGAGATCGCCGATGCCGTCTTGCCGCTCTGCACGCGCACGCCGACATCGGCGATCGCGCTCGCGTAGGCATCGGTGATGGTCTGCGCGCCGGCGCCGCCGTTGGAGCCGCCTGCGGACGCGACGATCCCCCGACTCGCCAGGTTCGCGAACGCGATCGCGTTGCCGTTGTTGGACGCCACCGCGGTGGTCGGCTTCACGTCGACCGTGTCGCCGGTCTTCGGCACTCCCGCCAGATTCAGCGCGAAACTGTTCAGGCCGATCGAAGTGCCGGCGGTCCAAACGCCGGTGCCGCCGGTGCCGCTGCTGCCGTCGCTGAGCGTCCAGGCGTAGTCGCCGGTGTCGGAGGTGAACGTGATGGTCGCGCTCAGCGCGCCGTTGTAGGCCGGGTCGATGGCGGTCAGCGAGGCCAGCGTCGCGGTGCCGGTGTTGGCCACGCCCATGCTGCCGGTGAACGGCGCCGCGGCGGCCAGGCCCTTCGTGCCGCCCATCACCATCTGCATCGATGCTGCCGCCAGCGCCACCGGCTGCAGCACGAAGCGGTCGTTGACCGCCGGTGTCCCGCCGGTGAGCTGCAGCGTGACGCCGTCGAACTGCACGCCGGTGGCGAGCTGCGCCGGCGTGAACGGGCTGCCGGCCACCGCGCTGTGGTCGCTCGAACGTGTCAGCAGGTAGTTGCTGCCGTCGAAGCTCATCGCGTAGTCGCTGGCCTGGACCTTCGAGGCATCGCTGACGGTCACGGTCAGCACCGCGTTGCCGGTGTTGCCCGACGCAGCGAGCACGCGCGCCGCGCCGACCGAGAAGATCGGTGCCCCGGCGCCCGCCGGCTGGCCGAGGTCGAGACCAAGCGCCTGCTGCGTGTTGACCGCACCGCTGACCGCGGTCGCCATCTGCCCGAGCAGGTTCCGCGCTGCAGTGAGATCGTCGTTCTGGAACTTCAGCAGGCCCGACAGCGAACCGCCGGCCAGGCTGTCCGGCGGGATCAGGCGGCTGACCGAACCCTCCGTCAGCGCGAGCGAGACCTTGGCCGGATCGAACGCGTCGGGAACCGCCTTCACGGTGTTGGCGTTGGCGCCGAGCACCAGGCTCTGGCCGCCGCCGATGAACAGGCCCAGGCTGCCGTCGTCGGCCGGGATCGTCGTGACGTTGACGATGCCGGCGATCTGGCTGACGAGCTGGTCGCGCTGGTCGAGCAACTGGTTCGGCGGCTGGCCCGAGCCCTTCAGCGCCGCGATCTGGTGGTTCAGCTGCGCGACCTGCCGGGCGAGCGCGTTCAGGGTCCCGACGGAGGTCTTCACGTCCTGCGTCAGGCCGGTCTGCAGTGCACCGAGCTGCTCGCCGGCCGCGGCGAACTGCGACGCGAGCGCCTGGGCCTGGCTCAGCACGACCTGGCGCGCCGACGAATCTGCCGGCGTGTTCGACAGGTCGACGAACGAATTCAGGAACCGGCCGGCCGTGGCGCCCAGGCCGGCGTCGCCGAGCGGAAACACGTTCTCGAGCTGGGTCAGCTTGTCCAGGCGCGCGCTGTCGGCCGCAGCAGTCGCGCTGCTGCCGACCGCCTGGCTGGTCAGGTAGGCGTCGTAGGAGCGCGCGATCGTCGTCACGCTCACGCCCTTGCCGAAGAAGCCCGAGCCGGTGAACTGGCCCGGCGCGTCGGCGAGCTGCGTTTCCTGGCGCGAATATCCCGGCGTGTTGGCGTTCGCGATGTTGTTGCCGACGGTCTGCAAGGCCGCGTAGTTTGCGAACATCGCGGTCTTGCCGATGGACATCAATCCGCTCATTCGGTGTCCCTCATGCCAGCGTCTGCGGCGTGCGCAGCGCGGCGCGCTGCAGACGCAGCGTGGTGTTGATGACGCGCGTCAGCTTGTCGGCATAGGCCGGGTCGGTCGCATAGCCGGCGCGCTGCAGGCCTTGCGCGAAGTCCTGCGCGCTGGAGCCCGCCGCGACGACGCCGGCATAGCGCGGGCTGTTCTTCATCAGCCGTGCGTAGTCGCGGAACGATTCGTCGTAGCTGTCGTAGGCGCGGAACTTCGCGACCACCTTGCGCGGCTGGCCGTCGACCACCTCGGTGGTCGTGACCTGCGCGACCTTGCCGGTCCATCCTGCGCCGGCCTTGATGCCGAACAGGTTGTGCGAACTCGTGCCGTCGGCGTTGCGGATCTCGTGCCGACCCCAGCCCGATTCGTGCGCCGCCTGCGCGACCATGAAACTCGCCGGGATGCCGGTCTGCGCCTCGGCACCCGCGGCCGACTGCTGGTGCATGCGCAGGAACTCTTCCTGGCTCGGGTTGATGCCCTGCGCCGCACCGCCGGCCGGTGCGCCGGCCGCGCTCGCAGGAGCCGGCGCCTTCGCCTGCACGGGCGCGGCGACGCCGGTGATCTGGCGCTCGAGCTGGCGCGCGATCACGTCGGCCAGACCGCCCGACGCGCCGGCCATCTTGTTCGCGAACTGGGTATCGAGCATCTCGGTGCCCATCTGCGTGCCCGAGTTGTCGAGCATGCCGGTGCCGAGCGACGATTCGCGCATGCTCTTGAGCAACTGCTGCATGAACATCGCCTCGAACTGCCTGGCCGCGGCCTTGATCGCGGCATGCGGATCGCTCGCCGCGCGCGCGCGCAGCGAGCTCCCGGAAGGGTCGCGCAGCGCATCGAGTGCGCCGGCGTCGCCGGTCGTGTTCGAGACGCCCGCGATGGCCATGTTCAGATCACCTCGATCTCGGCGTTCAGCGCGCCCGCGGTCTTCATCGCCTGCAGGATCGCGAGCAGATCCTGCGGCGTCGCGCCGAGCGAGTTCAGCGCCTTGACGACGTCGGCGAGCCGGGTGCCGGCCGGCAGCGAGATCAGCGAGCCGGGTGCCTGCGTGATCGTGATGTCGGCCTTGTCGCGCGAGACCGTCTGGCCGCCGCTGGACAACGGGGAAGGCTGGCTGATCACCGGCGTCGAGCTGATCGTCACCGACAGGCTGCCGTGCGCGACCGCGCAGGGGTTCAGCGTGACGGTCTGGTTCACGACGACCGAGCCGGTGCGCGCGTTGATCACGACCTTCGCGGCCGGCGCGGCGAGTTCGAGCGGCAGGTTCTCGATGTCGGCCATGAAGGCGACACGCGCGTCTGTGCCCGCGGGCATGCGCACGCGCACGACCCGTCCGTCCATCGCCTGCGCCAGGCCGGCGCCCATCTTGCCGTTGATCGCACGCTCGACTTCGCGCGCGGTGTTGTAGTCGTTCGAGTTCAGGTCCAGCTGCAGGTACTCGCCCTGGTTCAGCGGCGTGGCCACCGCGCGCTCGACGGTTGCGCCCTCGGGCACGCGGCCGGCATTCAGCGTGTTGACCTGGACCTTCGAGCCGGCGGCCGAGGCGCCTGCCCCGCCGATGATCAGGTTGCCCTGCGCGAGCGCATAGATCTGCCCGTCGGCGCCCTTCAGCGGCGTGGCGATCAGCGTGCCGCCGCGCAGCGACTTGGCGTTGCCCAGCGACGAGACCGTCACGTCGATCTGCTGGCCCGGTTGCGCGAACGCCGGCAGCTGCGCCGTGACCAGCACCGCAGCGACGTTCTTCAGCTGCGTGTTGGTGCCGGGCGGCACCGTGACGCCCATCTGCTGCAGCAGCGCGTTCAGGCTCTGCGTCGTGAACGGGGTCGAGGTGGTCTGGTCGCCGGTGCCGTCGAGGCCGACGACCAGGCCGTAGCCGACCAGCTGGTTGGTGCGCACGCCCTGGACGCTGGCGACCTCCTTCAGGCGCATCGCCTGCGCCGGGGCCGGCCACCACAGCGCGGCGGAGGCCAGCAGGGCGGCGAGGACGATCAGCTTGCGCAGGAGTTTGTCGGTGTCGTGCATGGGGCATCCTCGGATGCGCCCATTCTGGGCGGGCTCAGATCGGCAGAACGTTCAAAAAGAAGCGTCCCAACCAGCCTATTCCCTGCGCATCGGCCTGCGCGCCCCTGCCGCGCTGCTCGATGCGCACGTTCGCGATCTGCGCCGAGGCCACGCTGTTGCCGGGCTGGATCGCCCGCGGGTCGACCTGGCCGGAGAAGCGCAGCACATCGACGTTGTGGTTCACGCCGATCTGCTTCTCGCCCGAGATCATCAGGTGGCCGTTCGGCAGCACCTCGATCACGGTCGCGGTGATCGTGCCGGAGAAGTCGTTGCTGTTCTCGGTGCTGCCCTTGCCGGCGAAGGTGTTGCTCGACGTGGCGCCGATGGTCGCGCGCGCCGGCGTGAACGAATTGGCCGAAATGCCGGGAATGGCCGTGACGCCGGCCGCCAGGCCGCCGGACTTGTCGATCGAGCTGGTGCTCTTCTGCGTCGCGCTGACCTTCTCGACGATCTGCACCGTGATCGTGTCGCCGACCAGCCGCGCGCGGTGGTCCTCGAACAGCGGGCGGTACTGGCCGGCCTGGAAGATCGAGCCGTTGCCGACCGGCGCGACGACGATCGCCTGCGGCCGGATCGCGGTCGGCTGGGCGACGTCGACCGGCGGGCGCTTGTTCAGCGACTCGCTCATCGTGTCGCAGCCGGCGAGGGCCACGGCAACCAGCGCCAGCGCGAGGGGGACGAGGCGGTTCATGCGCGGGCTCGCAGCGGCAGGGATCCCGAGGACGCGGCTCACGGCTGCAGGAATTTCGAGGATGCCGCTCACGGCTGCAGGAATTTCGATGACGCAGCTCACAGCTGCGTCAGACGCGCCAGCATGTCGTCGGCGGTCTTGATGGCCTTCGAGTTCAGCTCGTAGGCGCGCTGCGTCTGGATCATGCCGACCAGTTCCTCGACCACGTTGACGTTCGAGGTCTCGACGAAACCCTGCTGCAGCATCCCCAGGCCGTTCTGCCCGGGCGTTCCGGTGTTCGGCGTGCCCGAGGCCGCGGTCTCGGCATAGAGGTTCTGGCCCAGCGGGTCCAGGCCGGCCGAATTGATGAAGTTCGCGGTCTGGATCTTGCCGACCGTCTGCGGCGTGGTCTGCGTGGGCAGCACGACGCTGACCGTGCCATCGTTGGCGATCGTCACGCTCGTCGCGTTGGCGGGAATGGTGATGCCGGGCTGCACGGCGTGGCCGTTGTTCGTGACGAGCTGGCCGGTCGCGTTGACCTGGAACGAGCCGTCGCGCGTGTAGCCGGTGGTGCCGTCGGGCATCTGCACCTGGAAGAAGCCCTGGCCGCTGACGGCCACGTCGAGCGGGTTGCTGCTCTGCTGCAGGTTGCCCTGCGCGAAGCTGCGCGAGGTCGCCACCGCGCGCGTGCCCAGGCCGAGCTGCAGGCCAGTGGGCAGCGTCGACTGGTCGGTGCTGTTGGCGCCGGCCTGGCGCAAGTTCTGGTACATCAGGTCCTCGAACACCGCGTGCGACTTCTTGTAGCCGTTGGTCGAGGCGTTGGCGAGGTTGTTCGAGATGGTGTCCAGCTGGGTTTGCTGGGCTTCCATGCCGGTCTTCGAGATCCACAGGGAACGCATCATGGCGGTGCTCCGGTCAATGCGGCCGATGATGGATCGCGGGCCCGGTTCGGCAAGCGTGGATAAGACGGGTGGATCCGGGGCTTCTTCTTGTTTGCGGCGTCGCGGCCGATTGGTGCTCGTCCCTGCCTGCGACCCCCGGGGCGTCCAGCCGCAGGCGGGGCATCGGTCGCCGTATCGCGTCTGGCGCAGGTCCATGACGATGATCCGAAGTGCCGACAACCGCGAGCGCTCGCAGCTGGTCGCGCAGAGCCAAGAGAAGCTTGAATCGCTTGCCGCTGCAGCTAATGGTGGCGGCCCGCCCGCTGCGCCGCGTCGTTCGCGCGTACTCGCATCGCTGGTTGGCGATCCGACGATCTGCGGCCACAAACGGTCCACATCGCTGGCGAGGGGAACAGCGTGCGCGGGTCGTCGAGTCGGGCGAGGTCATCGTCCAACTCCGCCTGCGTGAGCAAGCCAGTGCGCAGCAGGTCATTTCGCAGCTGTTCAAAGTTGGCGCGAAACAGCCGCGCGCCGGCAGATCCGCCGCGCCACATGGCCATCCGCGCCTGCGCGCGCATATCCACCAAGCCGTGAGCGAGGAAACGCGCGGCCAGGTCCCTCCCATAGCGCGTGTTCGCGCCGCGCGCCGCCATCACGCACTGCATCGCGGCCTGCGCCTTCAGCGCGCATTCGGCGGGATGCAGCGCCGGATCGGCCGGCGTCGACAGCGAGTCGAACTCCTCGCAGACCAGCCATCCACCCGGCTTCAACGCGCTTACCATCTTCGCGAGAGCCTGTTCACGCTCGGGGAGGTGGACAAGAATCAGGCGCGCGTGCACGAGGTCGAATGCGGCATCGGGCAAGGCCTCGCGCGCGATGTCGTGCCGGCGCACCTCGAGCGCGGGACCGGCCAGTGCTTCGAGAAAACGCGTATCGAGGTCGGTGGCGAGCACCCGGCCATCGGTGCCCACCCGCCGGGCGAGCCACTGGGCGATGCTGCCGCCGCCGGCGGCGACCTCGAGGCATCGCCAGCCCGGCGCGACATCGACAGCCTGCAGGCAACGAATCGTCTCATCGTCATACAGGTCGGAAAGTGCGGGGAAGCGCTCGCGGGTCTCGCCGTGGGCGTTGTCGAAAACGTAGCGTGTGTCGGACACAGAATGGCTCCCAAGAATTACTCGGCCCGAATGTTCGAATCGCGGATCACGAGGCCCCACTTCTCGTGTTCCGCGCGAATGAAGGCGGCGAACGCCGCGGGTGTGCTTGCCACGGGCTCGCGCCCGTACGATTCGAAGTAGCTGCGCGCCTCATTCGTCTGAAGGATTCCCGCAATCTCTCGCTGGAGCCGTTCGATGATCGGCGCCGGCGTCCCGGCCGGCGCTGCGATCCCCAGCCATCCGATGTATTCGAAACCGACCAGGCCCGATTCGGCCACGGTCGGTATCTCGGGCAGCGCTTTGAGCCGCGTGGCGCTCGTGACCGCCAGTGCGCGAAGCTTGCCCGCTTTGACCTGCGGCAGCTGCACGTTGACGGTGCCGAACGTGTAGGTCAGGCGGCCCGCGATGAGGTCGAGCATCGCCGCCGACGCGCCGGCGTATGGGATGTGCACGACTTTCAGGTTCGCGCCGCGGCTGAACAGCTCGCCGGCCAGATGGGGCGGAGTGCCGGTGCCGGGCGAGCCGAAGTTCAACTCGCCGGGCTTCTTGTTCGCGAGCGCGATCAACTCCGCGACCGAATGCACCGGCAGCTCTGGATTCACCGCGAGCAGCAATGCGCCACGCTCGATCTGGGTGATCGGCGCGAAGTCCGCGATCGCGTTGTAGCCCGGCTTGGCGTACATGTGAGGGTTGAGCGCGAAGGGGCCCTGCCCCGCGACGACCAGCGTATAGCCGTCGGGCGCACTGTGCGCCACCGTTTGCATCGCAAGGTTGCCACCCGCGCCCGGCCGGTTGTCGACTACGATGGGGACCCCCAGCACCGGGCCCAGATGGTCGGCCAGCCAGCGGGCGAGAAGGTCCGGCGGTCCGCCAGGGGTTCCCGTCACGACGATCCGGATCGGCTTCGACGGGTAGCGCTCGGTCGCCGCGACCGGCGTTGCCACTGTGAAGGCGGCGCAGAGTGCCAACAGGGCGAGCTTGCTGAGTGCTGCGGTCGGCATGCCGAACTCCAGAAGAGGTGCAGCCAGTTGAGCAGGCCCATCGCCTCGGCACTAGACGGCATAAGCTTCTCGCCCATAACGATTAAGGATAGATCGCGCGAAGCCGCGATCTGATCCGTTTGTTGGACAAG
>JAZKAV010000010.1:0-145843 GCA_040388965.1 Pseudomonadota bacterium
CGCGCGTCCCCGAGGTCAGGCCTCTCCAGGCTCATACCTCGTTTGGAAAAGACTCGGGGGGCCTGAGCCAGTGGTACTTGGTGCCCGTCAGGGATGAATCTTCCTGCGCGCGCAGCCGCTTGTGCTCGGCTCGGCGCACTTGGTCGCTACTCAGCGAAGGGTTCGACGCTCCTCGGGCAATGCCTCCAGTACCCAGTCCCACTCCAGCATCGACCCTGGCGGAAAGCCAGCGGCGCGCCTCAGGCCTTGCGTCATCTGAGCGACGAAGTTTGCCTCCGTGTGAAACAAGAGCAGTCGGCGCACGGCTTCGCTGGATCTGTCCATTTGCCCGCGATCGAGTGTCGTCCGTAACGCCGCCGCAAAGGCCGGCGTGTCAAAGATGTCGATCCGCTCTCCGATTTCAAATCGCGTGATCGCCGCGCGCAGCCAGCCGAAATCGTGAGCGATCACCGGTGTGCCCGCGGCTACGGCTTTGAGCGCCAGGGATGCCAGGCCTGGGAACCTGTTGTAGACGACAGTTGCAAGGTCCAATGCCTCATAGCCATTTTCCAGTTCGGCATCCGACAAGAAACGATCGAACACGACAAGGCGACCGCTGCGCACGAGGTCCGCATACTCATCCTCGATCAGAGCTGCAAAGATCGGATCGAGTCGACCAGCCAAAAGCAAGCGATCCTCCCGTGGCAGCGCTGCCGCCCGGAAGGCAGCGAGAAGTTGAGGGATCGCCTTGCGGCGGTCCAGCGAACCAAGCAACCCGAGGTATCGCCCGGCAGGGTCGAGCCCCAGCAGCTTGCGCGCTGCCTCACGGCCGATCCGCCTAGGCTGCGGCACGGGGTCACCGACGAAACGAAGCCGATCGGGGTGGATGAACCCGGCCGCCAGTGCGTACTCGTAATAAGCGAAGTTGACGAAATTCACCGATGAAAAGGGAAGGCGGCGGTATGTGTGTGAATACAGCAACTCCTTCAGTCGCTCTTTCCTGGTAACGGCCGCGTCGCCGTATCCATAGTGCAATGTTCCTTCGATCGGTCCGAAGCGTTTCCTTACATCGATACCCACCACATCAAGCGCAGCTGCACCGATTGCCTGTGCGTCCGCCGAGGGCAGGATCGTGAAGTCGGGGCGAACGTCACGAAGGCACGCGACCAGGTTTCGAACAGCCGCGTATCTGTCCGCGGCAGCAAGGCGTGGCGAGACATGGGGCAGGGTTCGGGCAAACTCAACGTTCCCATGAGCCGACCACTTGCCGAGTGCCGCCGGTGAACCACGGAGCTCTTCGCCAACCGCGATGACGAGCGTGCCGCTCAGGCGAGCGAGTTCCGGCACAAGCGCATTGAGGTAGTTGAGGTAGTGGCCTCCATGCCACTGCTCGAAAATGAGAACCTTCATCCGGATATCACGCGCGCAGGCACTGTTCCGACCGATCTCCACCGTGGCGCGCCGCGGCGTCCCGATAGACACCCATCATTCGATCGACCTTGATCTCCCAATCGAATTCTCGGCGCACCTTTGCCAAGCCACTTTCACCAAGGCATCTGCGGTCGGGGGCCGACTGCGCCATTGCCACCATCGCCTCGGCGAAGCGTTCGACAATATGCACTCTCGAATCCGGCAAGATCAGAATGCCGCAACTCGGATCAAGATAATCCAGCGGTCCACCCCAACCAGTGGCAATGACAGGCTTACCCATCGACATCGCCTCCAGCACGACCGCACCGCCGCACTCGAGCAGACTCGGCAGCACCAGGCAATCGGCATCGCGAAGGCGCTGCGCGCATGCCGATTGCGGCAGCCAGCCGGCGAAGTGAACCGCGCCGACCGCGTCTGCTGCGACACCGGCGATGCCGAGTTGCGCAGCGAGCGCCTCGAGCCGGATGCGCTGCGCGCCGTCGCCCAGGATCCACAAGCGCATCGGCGCGCGCGTCCGCGCCTGCGCAAAGGCCTGCAGCAACAGGTCGACGGCCTTCCAGTCAACGAGCCGGCCCATGAAGACGAAGGTTATCGGCGTCCCGCCGACGCCAGCACCGGTCTCGGGCGGTGACTGCCACAGGCTCAGGTCGACGCCGTTCTCCACCAGCTCGATCACGTTCTTGCAAAGACCGCCGGGCAGCGCGTCGCGTGTGCGTTGGTTGGCAACCAGCAGGATCGCGGCGCGCCGCTTGCCGGGCATCAACGCGTTCAGCACGGTGGCGCTGGCGCGTCCGAACCCCAGCAGCAAGCGCTCGATGCCGCCGCGGTGGCGCCGAAAAGCCGGCGGGTAATCCATGCCACCGTTCATCGGCCCGATGACGACGGGCACACCGAAGCCGTACAGCATCGACGGCTCGCGCGGCGACACCGGCATCGGCTGGTGCACGACCGTGATGCCCTCTTCGCGCACCAGCCACCGGATGAGGCGGCGCTGTGCCAGTTGCGTCGACAGGCGCGACAGGAATCCGGTCGTGAAATAAGAGATCTGGTCCGGCAGCCAGCGGCCGATCTTCCACATCGCGCGGTGCCACGCCGTGTCTTCGATGTAGAAGATGCGTTCGTCGCCAGGGTAGAGCTGCGCGAGCTCGTCGCGCGTGCGCGCATGCGTCACGAGCCACACCGGAATGCCGCGCTTGCGCAGCACACGGAAGTAGTGCAGCGGCAATGCCGCCTCACCGCCGAAACGGGCCGAAGCGTGCTCGGCGGCGATCAGGACTCGCAGGTCTTCGGTCACGGTCAAGGTGCGGCCTCCGGGTCGACGAACAACGAGCGCGACGGCACGATTCGCGCGGGGATACCGACCGCCGTTGCGCCCGCAGGCACGTCGCACAGCACGACCGCGTTGGCACCGACCACGGCGTGCGCGCCGAGAGTCACGCCGCCCAGCACCTTGGCGCCGGCGCCGATGTCGACATGGCCAGCGAGCGTCGGCACGCCCGGCGAAGCTCCGCCGCCGCCGCCCAGCGTCACCTGCTGCATCAACAGGCAGTTCGGGCCGATGCGCGCGTCGGGGTGAACGACGACGCCGTTCGGGTGCGGCAACAACAACCCGCCGCCGATATGAGAACCGAGCGGAATATCGGCGCCGGTCACGGCGCTCCAGAACCGATGCCGCAGGACGGCGATCCAGCGCATCAGCACACGATCGGGGCGGGCGGCATGCCGCAGGTTCTCATACGCGCGCAGGCTGGCCAGCAACGAGCGCGACGGGTGCCACTGCCAGAAGGTCTTGGCTTCGCGCGACCAGTCCGCAGTCTCGGCCGAGATCGACACGATCGGCTTGCCTGCGCAGGACTCGAAACGGTTCATCGATCGGCCCCGAGCAGCGCATCGGCCGCAAGTTGCCGGCACAGGGTCGCACTCACGCCGGCCGCGGCTCCTTTGATCTCCAATCCACCACGCGTCTCGAACCAGCCGCGGGCAACCAGCATCAACGCGGTGAACGTGTTGCCGACCGCAGCGACCCCCGTCAAGTCGACGGTGAGCGGAGTATCGTCTTCGGCGCAGCGCGCCAGCGCGGCGCGCAGCATGGGGCTGCCGGCCGCGTCGCGCCAGTCGCCGCCGAGTCGCAGCGCGTGACCGCGCGGCGTTCGCCTCGACGCGAGTTGCGCAGACTCACCCGAGCGCGGGCCTCGCGAGCGCCGCCGGCGTGTCTCGATCGCCTCCGGCAGCACCCGCGTCAGCAGCGGGCCCGCGATGGCGACGCCGTCGCGCCAGTAGCGCCGCCACAGCGCCGGCTCCTCCCTGATGCGCCAGATCCACTCGAGCCCGCAAGCCTGCATCCAGCGCGGCGCCCGCCGCACCGTGCCAGCGGCGAAGTTGACCACCGCACCCAGGTGCGCGAGCACCGGCGCGGTCAGTCGCCCTGCGTTGTGCTCCAGCCAGGCCTGTCCCTTAGCGGCGCCGAGCGACGCGACGACGAAATGCGCGCCGCTGCGGTTGATGCGGTCGATCTGCTCGGTGCCGCTCATCGATTCGACCGAGCCGAAACCGGCCGCGTCGAAGCCGACGCAGCGCACGCCGCCACCGCGCCGGTTGATGCGCTCGCAGGCCCGCGCGGCGGCGCCCGGCGGCCCGCCGAACAGATAGACCGTGATGGGCGGCCCGGCGTGCGCCTGCAGCGCCTCGAACACATCGGCGCCCGAGACCCGTTCGCGCAGCGGC
Organism: Pseudomonadota bacterium; assembly: GCA_040388965.1. GTDB lineage: Bacteria > Pseudomonadota > Gammaproteobacteria > Burkholderiales > Burkholderiaceae_C > LMDS01. The sequence continues at coordinate 4,135 of JAZKAV010000010.1, forward strand.
AGCCCCAGCAGCCGCGCGATCCAGACCAGGGGCATGCCGTCGGCCAGGCACAGGTCGCTGCGCAGCACCGAGCCGCGAAACGCCGCATCGGTGCGCGCCGCCATCGCGAAATTCAGGTTCGGCGTCGAGACGAAGCAGCGCTGGCCGCTGAAGGCGGCCTGGCGGATGCGGTCCACGGCCTGCTGAACCCCGATCGCATCGAAGGGCAGCCCCAGGATGCACACCAGCGGACGGTCGAAGTCGACCCGGCGCTTCGGCACGGCCGCCGCGGTCTCGGCAGCAGGGGGGTCAATGGTTGCGGTCATCACGCCTGGTGCGCACCCATTCGACCTGGCGCTTGGTGAAGAGGCGAACATAGACCGGGATTTTGGCAGCGACGTACAGCGGCAGGCCGAGCAACTCGCGCAGCGCAACGATGTTGCGACCGTCCCGCCACCAGGCGGCCATCACACCGGCACCGAGCAGGATCGTCGCCGCCAGCGCCACACCCATCGGTCGCGCGTCGCCGACGGCAAGCCACCAGCCGGCATCGATCAGCAGCCCTGCCCCGAGGGCGAGCACCAGCGCCGCCAGCGGCGGCACCATCAGGTCGAGTGCCATGCCGGCCAGCCGGGCGTCGCGCCGGGCCAGCGCGCGCACCAGCAGGCGCGGCCCGACACGGGCGATCACCGCCAGGTGCCCGTGCTCCCAGCGCGTGCGTTGCGCCCGCGCACCCTCGGCATCGCCGGGAAACACGCTGCTGACCAACGCCTGCGGGCAGAACAGCGGCGGTGCCCCGGCGGCGGCCAGATCCAGGCCGAGCTGCATGTCCTCGACCAGATGACCGGTGGCCAGCGGTGCGGCCCGGATCATCGCCCACGGGAAGGCCATGCCGGTGCCCATCAGCTGGCACGGCCAGCCCAGCGCCGCGCTGCCCAGCGGCCGAAGCTTGTTCTTGACGACCCAGGCGAACTCGGCGATGCGCAGGCCCGGCCCTGCTCCGGGCGGCGCACGCATCAGGTACAGCGCCTGCACCGGCCGGGCCGATGCCAGACAGCACTGCGCCAGCCGCTCCAGCGAGCCCGGCGCGACGATGCAGTCGGCGTCGACGACCACGACCACACCGGGCGGATCGCTCTCCATCGAACGCACACCATGGTCGAGCGCGTAGCCCTTGCCGCGGCGCTGCGCATCGGTGCGCTCGGTGACCTCGGCGCCGGCCGCGCGCGCGATGGCGCCGGTCGCGTCGCGGCAGTTGTCGGCGACGACGAGCAGCCGGTCGCCCGGGCCGAGCTGGGCCCGCACCGCCGCGATCGCGGCGGCGATGCCGCTCGCCTCGTCGTGCGCCGGCATCAGCACGGTCAGCGTGGCGCGGCGTGGCGCGGCTGCGGCCGGCGCGACATGGCCGCCACGCTGCAGCGCGGCAGCCAGGATCTGCGCGAACAGCACCAGCGCCGGCAACGCCACCAGCACCGTGCACAGCAGCAATGCAAGGCCGACCAGGCCGTGCGCGGTCATGCCGTCCGCCCCTGGCCCGAAGGGTCGGGAATCGCCGCCCGCGCCGACCCTGCAAACAGCAGCGCCAGCCTGGCCGCCTCCCGATCGCTGTCGTGCCGCTCCAGCACGCGGGCGCGCACGGCCTCGCCCATGCGTTCGAGGGCCTCGGGCAACGCCGCCGCGCACGCCTCGATCGCGCGCGCCAAGGCGCCGACATCGCCGGCCGGAACCAGCCAGCCATCGGTGCCGTCGCGCACCAGTTCCGGAATGCCGGCCACGAAGGTCGTGATGACCGGGCGGCGCAACGCCATCGCCTCCATGATCACGACCGGCAGCCCTTCGGCGAAGCTCGGCAGCACCAGTGCGCGCGCGGCCAGGATCTCGGCGCGCACCTCGGCGCTGCCGATCCAGCCGGTGATGCGCACGCGGGCGCGCAGGCCGAGCCGGTCGACCAGGGCTTCGATCTCTGCGCGCAACTCGCCATCCCCGGCCAGCACCAGCTCGATCGCGACGCCGCGGGCGACGACCTGCTGCAGCGCCTGCACCAGCAGCAACTGGCCCTTCTGCTCGCACAGCCGACCCACGCACACCAGCCGCGGCGCATCCACGGCGCCCGCGGCAGCACCCTCGTGGAACGCGCGCTCCAGCCCGCAGTGCACGACCTGCACCTTGGCCCAGTCGGCAAGAGGCAGCCAGCGGTACAGCTGGCTGCGGCCGAACGAGCTGATCGCGACGACGAATGCCGCATGCTGCACCTTCGCACCCAGGCCGAGCGCCAAGGGCTTGTCGAACTCCTCGGGCCCGTGCACCGTGAAGCTGTAGGGTGGCCCGCCGAGCACCCGCGCGAGCATGGCCACCTCGGCCGGGTTGGTGCCGAAGTGCGCATGCAGGTGCCCAACCCGCTCGGCCTCCAGCCAGCCCACCAGTTGTGCCGCCTCCAGCAGATAGGCCAGGTGGTGGAACAGCGTGCGGTCCGAACGCCGCCACATCGTCCACATCAAACGGACCGCGCGCGCGAAGTACCGGGGCCGGACCAGTGCAAGCCGGGCGCCGGCGGCAAGCAGCGGCGCCACGCCATGCTGCAGCAGATAGCGCGTGTTGCGGCGCTCGGCTTCGTCGGCAGGATCGGCGAGCGCATCGCCCCAGCCGCGAACCGCAATGCGCAGCACGCCGACGCCCTGCCCTTCGAGCGCGAGGATTTCGCGCCGGATGAAGCTGTGGCTGACCTTGGGGTAGTGGTTGATCAGGTAGGCAACCTGCGGCGTCGCAGTGATCCGCAAGGGCTCAGGCATGTTGCTGTCGTCGCAACGCCGAGCGAGCACGGCGCCCAAGGCCAAGCGCCCCCCAAGCGGCAAAGATGCCAAGCAACGGGTCGATCGGCACGTGATACCGATCCTGGGCGACGGTGAGAATGGGCACGGTCGCAAGGAACAGGGTTGCAGCGACCAGCGGCCACAGCACGCTCACTCGATGCTCGCGCACCATACGGTAAGCCCCGATAGCGCCGAGCGCCAACATGGTCCACCAGTACGCCGTCGAGACCAGTTTCAGCGCCATCAGCGTCGGCACGCCAAAGCGCCGAGTCAGACCACGCTCGTTCCACACCACGCCGATCGTCTCGCGATCGTAGGTCATGACGACGCGGCTCGCCGACAGTTTCAGATAGTCGAGCGGGTGGCTCTTGATGAATTCGATCGCTTCGCGCCCGTAGTAGCGGTCTCGTTCAACCTCGTTCTTGAACGCTTTGTCAGGCAGCGGCATGTAGCCGCCGTTAGACGCCGGGTTGTTACCCATCCACAGATTCGGACCACCATTTGCCGCAACGAGGACGAAGCGGTCGAACAGTTGATAGTTGCGATAAACCCAAGGGGCGAAGAGCGCAGCAGCCGTCGAGACCGAAACCAGCAACATGAGCATTGCCGGGCGCCACTGACGATCGACCCACCAAGCCAGCAGCGGAAACAGCACCAGCAGGGGCCAGGCGGTGGGCCGCACGTAGCTGGCCGCGCAAATGAGAGCACCCCACAGCACCGCGCGGCGAACGGGCTGCAGCCCCTGCGCCGACCAGGCATTGAGTGCCGCCAAGACCAGCGCAATGAACAACAGCTCGCTCGCCAAGATGGTCGTGAATTCGATGAGCAGCGGCCAGAGCGCCGTAAACCAGGCCGCCAGCGCGGCGGCCTCGCGGCCAAGAGGCGCACGCGCCAACCGCCACGTCAAGCCGACGATCGCACCGCCGAGCAAGGCCTGAAACAACGCCGCCGCCCATTCTTGCGAACCGAAGATCGCGTAAATCACCGCGTAGACCGCAGACGCGCCAACAGGCCAATAGACCGTCAAGTCGCCGCTGGGAAAGGCATAGCCGCGACCGTCGGCGATGCTCTTGGCAAAGGCGTCATAGAGGACGCTGTCGGCGACCGGCTCGACCGGCACCCACCAGAGCCACGCAAGGCGCAGCAGCAGTGCCACGGCCACGATGACACCCGGCCGCAGCCACCACGGCGAACCCAGATGCGCGCGCGTCATTTCGTTGCTTTCGGTCCTTGACTCACGGGAAAGAAGCCAACATGAAGCAAACCCCCGCCAGTGCGACCGTCACCAGGCTCTGCCAATCGCGCAAGGCGAAGACGACCGGATCATCGTTGATCTCGCCCCGATGCGTCTTCATCCAGACCCGGCATACCCAGTAGAGAATCAACGGAGGCACGAGCCAAAGCCACGGCGTGCTCGGGTACAGATGACGCGTGTCAACGTCATTGATATACAGCGCCAGCACCAGGACGGCAGCCATGCCTGCGCTGACGCCGAGCGCCATCAGCAGTGGCAAGTCGGTCACGGAATAGCCACGGCCCGCAGCCGCGTGCTTGCTCTGCGCCAGCGTCACTTGCAGTTCCGAGTAGCGCTTTACCACGGCCAGACTGAGGAACAGAAACATCGAGCAAGCCAATAGCCAGAACGACGGCGTGACCGCCGTCGCCACCGCCCCGGCGATCACTCGCATCGTGTACAAGGCGGCCAGCAACAGAACGTCAACGATGACTTGCCGCTTGAGCCGCAATGAATATGCCATCGTCATTGCGAAGTAGGCCGCGAGCACGATGAGGAAGGCCGGCGACAAGGCCGACCCCAGCATGATCGACGCGACAACCAAGGCCGGCGCGATCACGGCCGCATGATGCACAGGAATGACGCCGGCGGCGAGCGGTCGCCTCGCCTTCCGGATGTGTTGCCTGTCGGAATCCAGATCGAGCAGGTCGTTCATGACGTAGACCGCCGATGCACAAAGGCTGAAGGCGACGAATGCGAGCATCGCGCTCGCAAGGCTTTCGACGGCGCCGAGCCGGTGGGCCGCTGCGATCGGCACAAAGACCAGTAGATTCTTGGCCCACTGATGCAGGCGGATCATCTTCAGGTAAGCGAGCGGACCACCGGACGGCACATCCACAACTTCGTCGACCCTGGAAACGGCGCGTGCACGCGCGATCAGGGACTTGCTCGACGAGACCACGATCGCGGCGCGCGCCCTGGACCAGACCGCGACATCACTGCGCCCGTTGCCGACATAGTCGAAGCCTCGCTCGCCGTAGGATTCGGACAGGTACGCCGCCTTGAGTCGACCGCCCAGATTGCGATCGCCCTCGGTAGCGACGACACTGTCAAAGCCGCCGACATGAGACGCGATCGCAGCCGCCCAGAGGCGCGGCGAAGCGGTGGCGAGCACCACGGTACGACCTTGCTGGCGTGCCAACCGAATGATGTCCAGCACACGCGTCGTGTAGGGCAAGGTCTCCCACTGAAAACGAACACGCTCGGCGACGCGTTGCTTCAGATACGCCTTTCCACGTACCAGCCACAACGGGAGCAAGAGAAGCGAAACCGGCGACTGCTTGACGAGCAACAGCAAGCCTTCGTGCAGCAGGTCAGTCTTGATCAGCGTGCCGTCGCAATCGACGCACAGGGGCAGGTCAGCGGATTGGTCCATCGCCATCATGCCCGAGCCAGCACTGCCACACCGGCGCAGATCATCAGTGTGCCAGCGATACGGCCTGCCGTGGGCACTTCGCCGTGCACTGCCCATGCCAACAGCATCGTCACGACGAAGCCAATGCTCACGAACGGGTAGGCCAGCCCGACCTCGACGCGCGCGAGCACCAACAGCCAGACCGCCGCACTCGCAAAGTAGACGAGCAATCCGAGCAGCACCTTGGGATTGAAGGCGATGGCCCGCACCATCCCGAGATTGAGGCCCTCGGCACTCGCGGCGACGACGCCCGAACTGCTCATGCCAGCCTTCAGGATGATCTGGGCGAACGAGGACAGCATGACGCTCGCGCAAACAAGGAAGAGCACCGACCTGTTCATTTCGCAACCACCTTTCGGCCACGCCGTACGACGCAGCGATGATCTCATTTGTATTCGATCAACACCGCATGCCGACGGCGCGCGCGCAGCATCCACGATTTCATCTGCCCCAGCATCTCCGGGAACTTGCCGACGACAAGGAAGAACGCGCGGGCCCAGCGGATCCGCGCCCGGCCCGGCAAGCGCCCCGCAAGCCTCGCCACCTGCAGCGGATAGACCGCAAGCCCCCACCACGCGATTGTCCCCGCCACGAGCGCCAGCAACGCGACGGCCAGCGGAATCCCCAGGCCCCAGACCCAGGCGCTGCGCGACTCGCGCACCCAGTGCCGTTCGGGCGGCGCGCCGTGCAATCGCACCCCCTCGGCATAGGCGAAGCCGGCGCGCAGGCAGCGCCTCCACCATTGACCGAAGCGCGTCATCGCCGCGTCGTGCAACGTCATTTCGGCATCGAGCCGCCAGATGCGCCAGCCCTTGGCGCGCAGCCGCACGCACAGCTCGGGCTCCTCGCCGGCGATTAGATCGTCGCGGTAGCCGACCACCTGGCGCAGCGCCGCGGCGCGCATCAACACGTCGCCGCCGCAGGACTTTGCCTCGCCGACCGGCGTGTCCCATTCGAGATCGCACAGCAGGTTGTAGATCGAGCGCTCCGGAAAGCGCTCGCGGCGACGCCCGCACACGGCAGCGACATCGGGGTGCTGGTCGAGGAATGCAGCGGCCTTCCGCAGCCAGCCCGCGGCGACCTCGCAATCCCCGTCGACGAACTGGATGAACTCCAGCCCCGGCGCCAGCGCCTGGAGCCGGCGCACGCCCTCGTTGCGCGCCCGGGCCGCGGTGAACGGCCGGCGCATGTCGAGAGAGCAGGCGTGCACGCCGAGCGCGGTGGCCAGCTCGACCGAGCCATCGGTAGATCCCGAATCGACATAGATGACCAGCGTGCCGGGAGCTGCGACCGAAGCGAGGCAACGGCGCAGCCGCTCGCCTTCGTTGCGGCCGATCACCACCACGCCCAACCGGGCACCGGGAAGCGCGTCGGGCGTCGCACTCATGGCGCCGCCCGCCTCGGTTTGACCACGGCAGGCACGCCGACGGCGATGCAGTCGTCGGGAACGTCGCGCGTGACCACCGCATTCGCACCGATCATCACGTTGTTGCCGACGCGGATGCGCCCCAGCACCTTGGCGCCGGCACCGATGTCGACGTTGTCGCCGATCACCGGCGCGCACGGGTCGTCGGTGCGCGCCAGGCCCACGACCACGCCGTTGCGGATGCGGCAGTTGTCACCGAAGCGCGCATAGCCGCTGACGACGATGCCGCCGAAATGGTCGATCACGAAGTTGCGCCCGAGCTCGACCTCGCACGGCAACTCGATCCCCGTGACGATCTGCACCAGCTTGTACAGGATCCGGTAGACGAGCGAGCACAGCTTGCGCAGCGGCAGCGGGCGCACCCCGTAACGCCAGCGGCCGAAGCGGTACACCACCAGCGCCCAGAAGCCCTGGGCGCCGAAGTTGCCGCCGTGGGCGCGAAGGTCCGCCCGGATGTTGGTGAACACGGCGCGGGCCCGATCTCAGCGCGTCGGGCGCAGCGCCCAGCCGGTCTTGCGCAGCAGCGACCACGTCGCCGCGACATGAGTCCAGCAGGGCTGCAGGCCCTCCAGCGTGCGCCGGCGCAGCAGCCACTTGCACGCCAGCAGCACATCGGCCAGCGTGTCGAGCAGGACATGCAGGAACAGGCCGGCGCGGCCGTGGTGCTTGCGGTGGTAGAGCAGGCTGCTCTCGATCTGCAGGGCGGAGATCTGCCGCCCGGAGGCGGTGATCTCCGAGTCCGTCCTGGCGCTTTCGCCGCCCAGGTGGATCACCGTCGTGTGGGGGTAGTACACGACCTGCCAGCCGGCAGCCTTGACCGTGCGGCAATGGTCGACCTCCTCGTAGTAGAGGAAGAAGCGCGGGTCGAACAACCCCAGTTCGTCGACCACGATCTTGCGCACCAGGTAGTAGCAACCCGGCACCCAGTCGCATTCGCGGGGCGATGCGTGGTCCCAGGCCAGGTCGTCGATCATCCGCGTGGCCGGGAAGAAGCGCGCGAGCCCGGCGCGCAACAGGAACTCGTTCCACGGGGTCGGGAAGTAGCGGCACGACGGTTGCAGCGTGCCATCGCGCCCGACCAGGCGCACGCCCAGCAAGGCGCACGCCGGGTGCTCGTCGAGATAACGCACGGTCTGCGCAACGCTGTCGGCGGCGACGAATGCATCGGTGTTGAGCAGCAGCAGGTGGCGTCCGCGCGCCAGCGCCAGCGCCTGGTTGTTGGCGCGCCCGAAGCCGACGTTGTCCCGGTTGATCAGCAGCTCGCAGTCGGCGAACTCGCTGCGCAGCACATCGACCGAACCGTCTCGCGAGCCGTTGTCGACGATCACGATCTGCAGCCGCACGCCCGCCGCGCCGGCACGAAGCGCGTCCACGCACGGCCGCAGCAGTGCCTTCGTGTTGTAGTTGACGATGATCGCCGTGACGTCGACGTCGGCAGGGTTCATGGTCGGCCGGTCATCGCCGTTGCGATCGGCAGATCGGTTCGGCGGGGCCGCCGCACCGGCATGGGCCGCACTCATGAGCCCGCTCCCGGCCGGCGGTGTTGCGCAATCACGCGCTCGTACAGCGCAAGCGACTCGCTCGCCACCTTGCTGGCGGAGTGATTCTCGATCACATGGCGGCGCGCGGCCGCACCCATCGTCGCCGCAGCCGCCGGGTCGTCGAGCATGGCGGCGATCTGGGTGGCGAAGTCGGCCGGGTCTTCCGAACGGGCGAGCAGGCCGGTGCGGCCGTGAACCACGCTCTCCGGCGAACCACCCGCGTCGCTGCACACCACCGGGCAACCCTGGTACATCGCTTCGAGGGCCGTGTAGCCCTGATTCTCCCAACGCGATGCCACGACCGTTGCCATCGCCTGCACGCGCAACGCGGCAATGTCCCGATTCGCCATCCGCCCGCGGAATTCGACCCGGCCCCGCAACGCGGCGGGAAAGGTCGCGTCGCGGAAGGCAGCGAAGCCGACACGGGTTCCGTCCGGCTGCAGCAGCCCGGCATCGGGGCCGACGAAGACGAGTTTCAGGGTCGGGCGTTGCCGCAGCAGCAGCTCGAACGCGCGCAGCATCACGTCGGCACCCTTGCGCTTGTCGAAGCGCCCGACGAACAGGATCGTTTCGCGGTCGCAGGCGTCGAGCCGCCACTGCGGGGTGGTGGCGTCCATGGTCAGCGGGTTGACCACGTGTTGCCGGATCGGCGGCGCGAGACGATGGAACGCGAAGGTCTGGTTCATCGTCGTGGACGATGGCGAGGCGATCGCCCCGGCGAGCGCGAGCGCCGCGCCTTCGCGGCGCACGCGCTCCTGACCCATCGGCGCGCTCAGTTCGTCGTCGATCAGCGACAGGAACGCGGGACCGTGCAACTTGACCAGCAGCGGCAGCCGGGTGATACGCGCCACATCGGCCGACCAGCCGAACGACTCTTCCATCTCGATGATGTCGATCGGCTCGCGCCGGTGCACCTGGAGAATCGACCTGGCAATGCTTCGACCCCACTCTAAGACGTCGCGTTCGATGGGGAACAGCGGCCGTGCCAATCGGCGCGCGATGCGACCCCACGGACCCTGGCGAACCAGGTGCACCCGCGAATCGTCGGCCGCGGCGTCGGCCACTGCGGTGAAGACCGAGACCCGGTGACCGCGTTGCTCGAGCTCGGCCCGCATCCAGTGCACGAACGTGACGATGCCGTTGTGGTGTTTTTCCAGGGGCCAGGCCGGCGAGAACAGGGCGATGTGCATGGGTTGATCAGGCCCTGGCCTTGAAGGAGCCGCGAAGGGCGCAGGCCAGTACGCGAAGGTTCTGCCAGCTCCACGGCTCGGCCATCATCGCCCGTGTCGCGTGCTTTCTGGCCGTGCGCACGTTGCCCGCACCGAGTGCCCACCAGGCCCATTTTCGATGCAATTGGGCCCTGGTTTCGGCGGCCGTCGACAGCGCCGATGTCGCTGGGAAGAACCCTGGGTCGAGACCTCGCCGACACCGTGCTTCGTCGACCGCTCGAAGAGCCGCCTGGCTCTGCGCGACTGTGTGCTGGTGGCTCACGTTCGACAGGTGCATCCGGTACTCGAGCAGCACATCGGGCAGATTGGCCAGACGACCAACTTCTCCCAGGCGCAGGAAAAGATCCAGATCTTCGACGTGCGGGAAATCTGCTCGATATCCGCCCAGGGCGCACACCGCGCTGCGCCGCAGCATCACGGTCGGATGAAGCATCGCGATCTCCGGTTTGAACAGGCCCGCTTCGATCTCGTCGTGGCTGAAGCGATCCATGAACTCGGAAATGGGCCAACCTTCCGAGTCGATGAACAGGAAGCGCGATCCGAGGGCCACACAGGCCGGGTTGGCATCGAGAAAGGCGCATTGCCGTTCGAAGCGCTCCGGCCGACACAAGTCGTCCGCATCCATCCGGGCGATCAAATCACCTGATGCAGCCGCCAGCAGTTCGTTCAACGTGGCAACCAGCCCGGCATTCGGACGACTCGAAAGTCTGATTCGTGAATCGATCGCCGCCAATCGCCGGAGGATCGACAGCGATGCATCTGTCGATCCATCGTCGATGACGAGCAGTTCGAAGTCCCGGAACGTCTGGCCGAGCACACTGCGTACTGCAGCTTCGACATAGCGTTCTGCATTGAATACGGGCATCAGAACCGAGATGCGCGGAAGCGCTCCCGCTGTATCAACGTTCCGGCTAGCCGCAATGGTTTCGGTCGAGACAGTCATCGCGGACCCCTTCTTTGAATCCGGAGGCACCAGCGAAGGCGATCGAAAAACTCTTTCGGGCTCATCCAGCGGCCCAATAGCCAGATCGACGCAAGCACCTCTTTGCGCGCGGTCACCAGGTTGCCAGCACGTTCGGCGTCGTGGATCGCGTATCCGGACGCCCGAACCGCGTAATCCGTTGCCAGACGCAGGCAATCGACGCGCCTGGCTGTGACCAGGCTTTGTCGTACTCGGCTCAGCCCGTGGACCAGGTCCCTTGTCACGACACCCGCGGCTTTGATCTTCCTTGTTTCTGCTTCGTCGTGGATCCGGTAGACGGCCAAGGCCTCGGGAACGTAGGCCACGTCGGAGGACGCCGCAACACGAATCCACATTTCCCAATCGATGATGTAGCGCAACCGGGGATCGTAGTGGCCGACACGCCGATAGGTCGCGCGCCTCATGACCACCGATGGGCATTGCAGACGCTGCCCGGCGCTGATGCGCTCCAGCCAGTTCGGGATGAGGCCCTCGTCGGCTTGCTCCAGTTCGTCCAGCCGGGTGCCCGAGCTCTCCAGGAACTCCGTGCGGCAGAAGATCATGCCTGCGCTCGGGCAGGCGCGCGCAACCTGCTGCATGCGCTGGTAGAAGGCCGGCTTGACCAGGTCGTCCTGATGCAGGATGTGGACAAGCTCGCCCCCGGCGCGCTCGATGCAGGTGTTCCAGCACTCGCCCAGCCCGCCGTTGGCAGGGCGTCGAAAGACCGCCACGCCGGCGATTCCCCAGGACCGGATCAGCGCCTCGACATCGACTCCAGGCGAAGCATCGTCGACGACCTCGAGCTGTGCGCGCGCGCCGCATGCCTCGAGAGACGCCTTCGCACCGAGCAGCGCCTCCCGCAAATGCGCGCCGGGCCGGTAGGTGGGAATCATCACGGACCACAGCGGCCTGTCCAGGGGGATGGGCGCATCGGCTTTGCGCAGTGCGTCGGAATCCATCGGCGCCGCTGTCATGCACGCGCAACGGTCCAGGCGCTCGGTACCAGAACCATCCCCATTTCCGGGAAGTAGGGATGGCTGGACCCCAGGAATCCATCCTGCAACACCTCGAACGAACCGGCGTTCTCGACCTGGTCCATGAACGGGCCGGCTTCCGCGGACAGGCTGAGGTCGAGCGTGTACGTCCCCGGGTACAAGGGCGGCAGCTTGAAGTCGACCTCGATCGTCGCTTCGTCGGCGACGCGCTCGATGGGCTTCGGCGACAGGTAGGTCGCCAGCGCGAACACCCGCTCGCCGCGCGCGTTGTTCACCCCCACGCCGACCCGCGGGGAGCGCAACGCGGACGTCAGCACCAGGTCCATCCGGAGCTTGACCGCCGCACCCGGCAACAAGGCTGCGGCCGGCTCTCGATTCGCATCCAGAATCGTCAGGGTCCTGAAGCAGGGCCGGAAGTTGGGCGAGCGTCCTGGCGCACCGAGCAGGTCACCACCCGTCGGACCCGAACCGGCCGGAATCAGGTACTGCTGCACGACATCGGCGACGGCACCATCGGCCGCAACCTTCCCGTTCGCCAGCAAGACCGCCCGGCTGCACAGGGTGGCGACCGCCGCCATGTTGTGGCTGACGAACAGGACGGTCCGGCCGCCGCCCGACGCCACCTCCTTCATCTTGCCGAGGCAGCGCTTCTGGAACTGGGCGTCGCCGACGGCCAGCACCTCGTCGACGATCAGGATCTCGGGCTCCAGGTGCGCGGCCACCGCAAACGCCAGTCGCACGTACATGCCGCTGCTGTAGCGCTTGACGGGCGTGTCCAGGAACTGCTCGACTTCCGCGAAGGCGACGATCTCGGAGAACTTTGCGGCGATCTCGCGCCGTTTCATGCCCAGGATCGAGCCGTTCAGGTAGATGTTCTCGCGACCGCTCAGCTCCGGGTGAAACCCGGTGCCGACCTCCAGCAACGACGCGACGCGACCGCGCAACACGGCGCGCCCGGCAGTGGGCTCGACGATGCGGGAGAGAACCTTCAGCAGCGTGCTCTTGCCGGCGCCGTTTCGACCGATGATGCCGACCACTTCCCCGGGCTCGACGGTGAGACTCACCTCTCTCAACGCCCAGAATTCCTCCAGCGAATTCGACACGCCGCCGAGTTCGCGAAAGCGCCGAATCGGCGCCATCGCCATCGAGCTCAGCGCCTCGCGAAAACTTTCTGCCGGCCGACCGGATTTCGAGAGCTGATAGACCTTGCTGAGCTGTTCGATTCGAATGGAAGTCTGGGTCATTGTCGATTGCTGTCAATCTGGGCGGTTGCGGGTGGTCAGGCGATGTCCGCAAAGCGGCGTTCCATCTTTCGGAAATAGAACAGGCCGTAGACCAGGAACAGCGTGGCCATCAGAAACGACATCACGAGCGTCTGCAAATTCCAGTCCTTGCCGAGCAGACTCGCGCGGAAGCCTTCGATGATGCCGGTCATCGGATTCAGCGCGAGAACCCATCGCCACGGCTCTGGAACCAGGGCGACCGGATAGATGACGGGGCTCAGGTACAGCCAAGCCTGGATCAGGAACGGTATGACATAGCGGAAGTCGCGATAGGTCACGGTGACCGCCGCGAGGGTCAGGCCAATTCCGACAGCCGCCATCGTGGTCAGTACGACGAGAAACGGCAGCGCCAGCAAGCCCTGCCCCGGGATCACGCCATAGATCGCCATCAGCACGGCGAACACCACGAAGGACACCGCCAGGTCGACCAGCCCACCGCCGACCGCCGCAGCGGGGACGAACAGACGTGGCAGGTAGATCTTCGTCAGCAGTGCCTGCTGGTTGAGAAGGCTCTGGCTCGCACCCGCCACCGCGTTGGAGAAGAACATCCACGGCAGCAGCCCGGCATAGACGAAGACCGGGTACGGCACGCCGTCGGATGGCATCTTGGCGAGCTTGCCGAAGATGACCGTGAACACGACCATCGAAAACACCGGCTGCAGCACGGCCCAGGCCACGCCCAGCACCGTCTGCTTGTAGCGCACCGTCACGTCCCGCCAAACCAGGAACATCAGCAGTTCGCGCGACTCCCAGAGTTCGCGCCAATTGATGGCAATCCAGCCCGGCCGGGGGCGGATGACGATTTCGACCTGTTCGGTGGGTGCTGGCGGCATGTTGGGAATCCTGGATGTGCTGAATGCGTCGGCGCCCGGCGTGGACGGCAGGCTCATGCCGCGCCGCGGTGCCGCAGGTCGGCCGGCGCGAACGCCAGCGGCGAATCTGCGGCCGCGGTCAGCCGCGCCGCGGCAGTGGCGTAGCTCACCAACAAGCCGGCGATGATGTAGGTGGTGGTGCCGTACCCGGCCGTCGCAATGAAGAACAGCGAGGCAACGAAGGCGGCGACCAACGATGCGCCCTGCAGCCCCGAGTCCGCATCGGCCGCCCGGGTTCGCAGCAGCGCCGCGCTGGCCTTCCAGAGTGCGATCGCGAATACCGACAGTTGGAGGAACAACCCGACCAGTCCGTTGAACAGCGCCGTGAAGATGTAGCCGTTGACGATGTCGATGATGCCCTGGCCCTGGCGCAGCGAGCCCATGTGCCGTGCGACGAACGGATCACCGAAGAACGGGTTCTGGCGGATCAGCATCCACGACACTTCGGCGACCTGCTGGCGGTACACGACCGTATCCTGATCGGTATTGCCGATCACCGGCAGCCGATCGAGCACCGACTCCTTCAGCGGCGTCACGTACATCACCGCGACGAGCAGGGTGCCGACGGCGGCGGCCCCGGCCAGCCGCCGGGCCGCGTGTGGCCGGAACAGCGCGAACAGCGCGGCGACGAGGAACGCGGTGAGCCATGCTGCGCGCGAACCGGTGACGAAAATGGCCACGCAGAAGGCCCCCGCGACCAGCCAGCCCAGCGCCGCACGCCCGAGCCGACCGCGCAGATAGAAGAAGAAGCCCAGCGCGACGGCGAGCACGTAGCCCAGGTTGATCGAGTGATTCGCCGCCGCCTGCGCTCGCAGCGACCCGCCCCGGAGCAGCCACGAGAACTCGTTCGGATCGCCCCACAGGCCGGACAAGCCGGTGTAGAGCAGCCACCCCCTGGCCCACTCGAAGATCGCCACCAGCGCCATCACCGCACCGGCCAGCCAGAAACACGCCATCACTTCGGACAGTTTCTCGCGTTCGTGCAGCCGACTGAAGGCGTAGAAGACGACGAAGGTATCGATCGTCGCCAGGAAGGCACGCCGCATCGCGGCGGTCACCGACTCGTAGGGCATCAGGAGCACGACCTGCAACGCCAGGAAGGCAAGCAGGAACAGGTCCGCCGGCTTCAGGCCCCGGCCGGTCGAATGCGCAGGGTTGTTCCAGTGGCGCACGATCGACGGGATGACGATCACGAGCGACAGAATCCGGTATTGCGTCAGGTCGAACAGCTGGTTGACGATGAATCCCGGGATGTAGAAGCTCGCGCCGGGAATCGCGAACGTGACCAGCACGTACAGCGCGAGCGGGTTCTCGTCGTGCGCGGCCGCCCAGTACAACAGGATCAGCGCGAAGAGCCCGTAGATCCAGAAGCTGGGGCTCAGGAACGCGACGATCGTCAACGCGAACCAGATGTTGCGCCGGCGGGCGAACGCTTCGGGCGCCATGTACTGCAGGCAGATCGGGCGGGCGACACGAAACACCAGCCAGGCCAGGGCCAGGATGACGGCGAGGGCCTTGAGATTGGTCAGCATGTCCGGGGCGCCTGGTTACGCGCGCGGTCCGCTCGCTTCGCGGCGCGGGTTCGTGGCGCGCTCAACGGACCAGGCGCCGCTTCAAGGCAAACACGTAGCGCAGCAAGGCCGGCGGGACCCATTGCCTGAGGTGCTGCTCGAGGCGCAGGTCGCGCGCCTCGCGCCGGTTGGCAGCGCTGTCGCCCGGGCGCGCCTGGTACATCGTCGACTGGTTCGGCAACTCGCGGTAGATCGATTCGGACGCGGTGTAGTAGTAGAGCGCGATCGATCGGCGCGTCACCCCCTCGGGGCACTGCAGGGGGTCGGGGTGGCCGTGGAACGAGTCGGCGTCGGTGTTGAAAATCACGCAGCGATTGAACAGCGGCGCAACCTCGAGGCGCTTGGCCTTCATGTCCCGATCCCACAGTTCGAGTGCACCACCCCACTCGTCTTTCCAACCCTCGTTGAGGTAGATGATCACATTGAGTCGGCGGTGCAGGTGCAACTGCTCGTTGATCCGGAAGTCCGCGTGGATGCCGAGCTTGCCGCCTCGCGCGGTCTCGTGAAAACCACCGCCGGTGAAGTAGGGGTCGGGGATGAGCCCGGGGATGGAGCTCAGCCCCTCCAGAAACTCCAGCATCGGCCGCGAGTTGAAGAAGTGGAACATCTGCCGCGCCGCGGCGTCGCACTCTTCGGGAAGGACTTGGCGTTTGTGCAGGCCGGCGTAGCCCATCTCGAACACCTTGTCCGAGTTCAGCGCCTGCCGGGGAAAGTGCTCGAGCGCGGCGCGGGCCACCGCCTCAGGCAGGAAGTGGTCGGCCACGATGTGAGGGAACGGCTCGGCGAAGCAGTACGACTCCGAAAGCGATTCGCCGATCTTGCGGGCAGCGTTCGCATCGAGCGACAGACCGTCGGAGACATCGATGGGTAGAACCGGGCTCACTGCATGACTCCATCTGGGCGACATTCAAGGATTGCCTGGCGGGCTGGCCAGCATTTTTTCTATTGTGACGCACCATCGGGGCGCTTCCGGGGCGATGCCGGGCACGATGTGCAGAACGCACGCCGAACCGGGCCGGACTGGAACGATCGCGCGCCGACGCGGTCACAATGGCGTCGACTTACAGTTGCACTGCACAGGTGACTCCGAATGAAGCTCAACCGCATCGCCCTCGTCCTGGCAACGCTGATGGGCGGCACCTCCATTGCCGGCTACACGGTCCGGCCCAATGCCAAGGCCGCCGACAAGGGGACCGCGATCTCGCTGGAAGTGATCGTGCCGAAGGCATTCGGCGACTGGGCGGAACTCCCCGAGCAGGGGGCGCAGGTCGTCAACCCGCAGACCCAGGAATTGCTCGACAAGTTGTACAGCCAGATCCTGACACGCACCTACGTGAACAAGCAGGGCTATCGCATCATGCTCTCGCTCGCCTACGGCGATGACCAGCGTGGCGGCCTTCAGGCGCACCGACCCGAAGTGTGCTATCCGGCGCAGGGCTTCGCATTGGGCAAGGTGGAGGACGGAGCGCTGGCCACCGCGTTCGGCCACATCGACGTGCGGCGCCTGGCGACCAGCCTGGGTGCGCGGAACGAGCCGGTCACCTACTGGCTGACAACCGGCGACCAGGTCGTCAAGACGGCGTTCGAGAAGCGGCTGGCACAGATTCGACTGGGCATGACCGGCCAGATTCCCGACGGACTGCTGTTCCGCATTTCGTCGATCGACAACGACAACGCGCGTGGCTTCGCGATGCAGCAGCAGTTCGCCGCGGACATGCTGGCCGCGGTTCCCGCAAAGGCTCGCAAGCAGTTGAGCGGCCTGACCGACGCGCCGGGTCCGGCCGGCTGAGCAGGCCGGGCTGCTTCGGCACGCACGATCGACCGCCGGCCGCCTGCGTGAATCAGGCTCGCGCGCCCCGGTCGCCGCCGCCCGGCCTGGTGCGCCGCCCGGGCAGGAGCTTGTCCAGGAGCACGTCGAGCAGGAAGAACAGTACCAGCGCCACCAGCATCAACACCATGCCGGCCGCACCGTGCAGGAAGCCTTGTCCGGCCTCGTCACCGAGGTAATAGGTCACCAGCACGAGCGTCACGACCCGGATGATGTTCGCAGCGAAGGCGATCGGCAGGATCGAGGCCAGCATGATGCCCAGATGCAGCCGGGACTTGGGTCCCATGATGTACATGAACAGCGTTCCCAGAGCGGACAGGCTGAACATCGAATGCAGGCCCGAACAGGCGTCCGCGACCTGCAACTGATACGGCCCGATGGACAGGATCACCCCGCTGCGCGCGATCGGATAGCCCAGGGTGTAGAGCAGGCTCTCGACGATGTTGGCAATCAGGCCTTTGAGCGAACCGGTGATCGCATCGACCAGTATGCCCGGCAGCGGCACCATGAAGATGAAGTACAGCAGCGGGAACCAGGCCGCGCGAATCGCCGACGTGCCGCGCATCAGCAGCAGCGCGCCGGCAAGAACGAACGGTTGCGAGCCGAACTCGAGAATCGAGATCTCGAACACCCGGCCCACGAAGTAGACGAACAGCCCGAAGACGAAGATCGGCCAACCCAGGGCCGGCACCGGCTTGACCGGTGCCTGGTCGATGTCGCGGCGCAGCGTCCAGAATAGCCACAGCAGCACCGCCAGGATGATCGCGCCGTGACCCTGTTCCTCGCTTTGCCAGATGGTCCGCGCAGCCCACCAGTACAGCGGCACGTACATCGCCGCGAAGCCGCCGATCGCGACCAGCCATGCCGACGGCAGCCTTGCACTCCCGGCGTCGGTGCCGTCGCTGCGCAGCACGCTGCTCACTGATCCTTCTCTTTCTTCGGCTTCTTCGCCGGCACGTCGTTCAGCACCGATCCGACGACGCTCACGCCAGCGTTCATCAGGCCCTGGACCAGGTGGGCGAAACCGGCCACCCGGGTCTGCGAACCACGCGCGACCGCGAGCGCGGCGCCCGTTCGGACGGCGATCATGGCCGCGTCTTCGCCCACCGACAGCGCCGGCGTGTCGATGATCACCACGTCGAACGTGGACTTGACCTGAATCAGGAACTCGTCGAAGTTGAGGCGGTTGAGCAACTCGAGCGGGTTCGGCGGCACCGGGCCGGCCGGCAGGACGCACAGCCCCGCCAGGTCGGGGATGCGAACGATGGCCTCCTCGCGCGAGCGCCCGGAGAGCATCGTCGACAGCCCGATCTTGTTCTCCAGAAAGAACAGTTCGTGCTGACGCGGGTTCCGCAGGTCCGCGTCCACCAGCAGCGTGCGTTCGCCGAGCTGCGAGAAGACCACCGCCAGGTTCGCTGCAAGGTAGCTGCGCCCTTCGCCCCGCTCGGCACCCACCACCGTCAGCACCTGCCGCTGGTCGGCCTTGTCGAACCAGCGCAGCATCAGCTGGCTTCGAATCGCGCGCAGCTCCTCGACGCGTGCACTGAACGGCTCGTAGGCGGCAACGAGTTCGTCGCTCACCGGCTTCTTGTCGCCGGGCGTCTTGCGCAGATACGCGTAGGCGAACTGGCGCGACAACGCATACTGGATGTCGGCCTCGGTGAGCAAGCCCAAACGCACGGCGGCGTCGCCGAAACGCAGGTTGTGTTCCTTCTGGACGAGCAGGACACGCTCGGCATCCTCGGGCTTCAGGAGGCCGCTGTCGATCAGGATGCCGCCGAGCGAACGGGTGACGCGGGGCGCGCCGGTCGACATCGACACGGTCATCTTCATGGGCGCCCCCCGGGAGCCGACAACAGCGGCCTGCCGGGCGGCGCCGGCCCGATTTGCAGCAGGCGGCGGAACACCGGCCGCTTCGAGCCTTCGGGCCGCAGCACGCCCAGAACGGGAACCCCCGCCATGACAAGCATGTCTTCGGGGTCACGCACGCGCCGGTCGATGAACTCCCAGCCGAGTGCGGCCAGAATACCGAGCGCCAGCCCGCCCAGCACCGACCCGACGACGCCGGTCAGCACTCTCGGCCGGGACGGGAACAGCGGCTCGACGGCCGGGCTCAGCAGCCGGGTGTTGGCCTGATTGTTCTGGCTCTCGAGCGTGAACTGGCCCACGCGGGAGCTGACGGCCTCGTAGGCACGCTGCGCGGTGTCGACATCGCGCTTGATGACGGCCTCGAGATCGCGGTCGGCACGCAAGGTCTGCAACTTCTTCTTCTGTTCATCGACCATGGCCTGCAATTCCGCCACCTTCTGTGAGCTGCTGCGGCTCACCGTCGACGTGCCGCCCGAAACGCGGCGGGACTCTGCAGCGATCTGCTGGGTCAACTCATTGATCTGGGCCTGCAGGCGGATCCGCTCCGGGTGATTCCGGCCCCAGATCGAACTCATCTCGGACATCCGGGTCTCGGCCGTCGCCAACTGCGCCTTCAATGCCTGCACCGGTCCGCTGGAAAGAATGTCGGGCGACGACTGCCCGCCCGAGTAGCGCAGGCGGGTCTCTGCGTCGACGCGTTCGGCCTGGGCCATGCTGAGTTGCGAGGTGAGTGTCTGATACCGGGCATTCTCCTGGTCGAATCGTTCATCCGAGACGACGATGCCGCGCTCCTGCTGGAACTTGGACAGCCTGGCCTGGGCGGCCTCCAGGTTGGCACGCAGCACCTTGGTCTGGTCATCGAGAAACGCCGCCGACTGGCGCGCCGGCGCCACGCGCAACTCGACCGAAATGTCCATGTAGGCCTGCACGAAGGCATTCGCCGCAGCCTGCGCGAAGATGGGATCCTGGGCCGAAAAAGACACATTGATGACATTGCTGCCCGGCGAGGGCTCGACACCCAAGCCACGCTGCAGCAGGTTCGCAAAGTAGCGCTCGAGCGGGATCTTCGCGTTCGTCTGGTCACGCCACTGCGCAACCGCGGACGGCGAGCGCTCGACACCCAGCATCTTGACGACGCGCGACGCGACCCGCTCGCTCTTCAATATATCGACCTGCGTCGCCATGTAGCCGGGCGCCGCCAGGCCCGGGGCAATCGCGCCGAGCACCGGGTCGATGCGCATCTCGACGATCATCGCGGACTCGGCCGTGTACTGCTTCGGCTGCAACAGCGTGACCACGGTGCCCGCGACCGACACCAGCACCAGCAACGCCAGCACCAGCCATTTGCGCGCCCAGACGACGCGCAGTATTTGTTTGATCGACATGATTAGCCGTTGCCCTCAACCCTCAGAAGAGGGACTCCTTGACGTAGATCACGTCGTCGCGGCCGACCGGATCGTTCAGGTCCAGGTCGATGATCGTCACGGCACCGCTCGCGTCACGCCGGTGAACCTTGATCCCGCGCTGCGTGCCCCGGGGCGTCAGGCCGCCGCTCTGCGCCAGCGCCTGCATCAGCGTCATGCCGCGCTCCAGCCTGAACTGGCCGGGACGCTGCACCTCGCCGTAGATGTAGGCCGTCGGCGCGCGATCCGCGTAGATGACGTCGCCGTTCTCGACCTGCAGGTCGAGTTCGGCCTTGCCCGATTGCAGGATCGCCGGCAGATCGATGTCGAGCTTGATCGGCCGGCCGTTGCGCGTGCCCACCAGCGTGACGACATCGGCACCGCCGGGAACGACCCCGCCGGCCATCGCGATCATCTCGGACACCTTGGCACCCACGGTCTCGATCGGGTAACGGCCCGGCTTGCCCACCTGCCCCAGGATCGAGATCACGCTGCTGCGGATCTGCCCGACCTGGATCGTGACCTGCGGGCGCAGCACGAAGCCGCCGTCTCGCAGCAGCTTGGCGATCTTCTGCTCGGCCGCGGTGGCGGTCAGCCCGCCGATCACGACGTTGCCGACGAGCGGGAAGTTGATCTGGTTGGTCTCGGAGATCCGTGCGCCGTCCACCGTGAGATCCGGGTTCTGGTACACGGTGATCTTGACCACGTCTCCGGCGCCCAGCACGGCCTCGGGCTTGGCCGCCGAAGCGGCCGCGCTGGCCGATGGGATGGTCTGGGCGAACGCGCTGGAACACAGGGCCAGCGCGAGGAACACAAAACGAAATAGCTTGCTCATTACTGTCTCATGCCTCGTTAGAGAGAGGGCCGCCGGGCACCCGTTCGAGCCGCATCATCACTTGAAGCCCTTGATGCCCTTTTCGAGCGTGCCTGCGGTGGGCGAGGACGCAGGAGCCGTGTTGATCGGCTCGACTTCGATCTGCGGAGCCGCGCTCGGGATCGAACCGGCCGGCATGGCCGGTGCGATCGAGGTCAGCGGCGGCGCCTCGGAGGCCGCCGGCGGCGGTGGCTTCACTTCTTTCGAACCGCCCTTCGCGTAGTCGCCCACGTACTCGATCTTGGCCGCGCCGCGCAGCGCCCTGATGTCGTCCTCGACCACCTTGCGCTTGCGCTCGTTCCACAGGAACTGCTCGATGGCCGGGCTCGCCCGCGCCTCATCCACCGGCTGGCTGCGCGCGCCGGCCAGGATCACGACCTGCGCACCCGCGGTGGTTCTGCTGAAGATCGTCTGGCCGTCCTTCATCTGCGCAAACTTGTCCAGGCTGGCCAGCGGCAGTTGCTCCGCGGCCCGGACTGCCTGGTTGGCGGCGAACTTGAAATCGTTCGCCTTCAGGTAGTTGATGAAGTCCGGCACATCCTTGGCCGCCGCGAGCTTGGCCTGCAACTCGCCGACCTGCTCGGGCTTGGCCTGGATCGCCAGTTCCTGCAGGTTGTAGACGCGGCGCTCCTTGAACAACGCGGGGTGCGCGTCATAGTAGGTCTTGATCTCGGCGGCGCTGGGCTTGGGGGCGCCGGCCGCGATCTTCTCGGCATACGCACGCGCGATGATCTCGCGGCGGGCCGCTTCGAGCTGCTGCACGACGCGCGGATCGCGGTCCAGCTTCTGGTCCTGGGCCTTCTGCAGCGCCAGTTCCTGGTCGACCAGCCGCTCAAGTACGACCTTGCTGGCCGACGCGGCCTGTTCGGGCGCCAGGCCACGCTGCTGCTGCAGCACGAAGTTGATCTGGTGAACGGTGATCTCTTCCTTGTTGACCTTGGCCGCGGTCTGGGAAGCGGGCTTGTCCTTCTTCTCGCCGCAGCCGGTCAGCACCACCAGCGCCACCGCCACGAGTGCGGCGACGGTCGGGCCAATGCGGGCCCGCATGGCAGATGCATGAAATGTCGATGTCATTCGAATATCGCTCCCAACGCGGCAAATTACTGACTCAACGAGCTGTCGAAGCGCTCGCGGCGAGGGCGGAACGAGGCCGATGGTCGGTGGACCGTCAACGACCGCCGCATGCGCCCAAGCGTCCCGCAGTGTACTTGTGAAGCATGGCCGCACAGCAACCCCCGACTCAGGGAAGGCGAGCCACGATCCCGTTCGAAACCGTGAACAAGTCGCGCCCCTCGGCCCAGCCTGTCCGACTTCAGAGCAGCGCCTGGTGTCGTGCCAGGCGCCAACCAGCGCAATCCCCTGTCGCCCGCGTGAGCATCCAGAGTTCCCTGAAGGGCACGGCAACGCCATCCGCGGACTCGCGGATCAGGCCCGAAAACTCGACGCTGACCACGAATGCCTGGGCCAGCGCCTCGAACCCCAGCAACTCGGCTTGCAGGGTGACGACCTCGGTCGAGCGAGATTCCTCGCTGCAGACGATACAGCCGGGCCGTTCCAGGCACAGCTCGGCGAGCATTTCGGGGGTCGTCAGAACGCCGAGCGTGGGTATTTCGCCGCCGTCCCAGGCCTGTTGCAGTTGCACGAAGTGACTTCGCAGATCCGCCAGCAACTCGTTCCGGTCGAAACCGGTCGGCAAGATGACGGTCGCCGACCGCCCGAGGCCGCCCGACCGGCACAGCGCCCGGCCTCCCGCCGGTTCGGGCGACGCCACGAAACCCGCCGCCGGCCGCCCGGCCGCGCGCGCGCGCCACCACCACGCCGCGCCGACCGCAACCACCAGGGCGCCGCCGGCCGTCGACAACGCCGACGGCGGCACGTTCGCCTGCCATCCCTTGATCACGAACAGTGCCGCCAACGCCGCGAGCAGCCCGACCGAGGTCGCAACACTCCCGAGTGCCGCGGCGCACGCATCGTTGGCACCCATTGCGAGCAGCAAGCCCACGCAAAGTCCCGCCGGCACTGCGAGCCCGAAACGCCCGCGTGCGTGCGGCACATGATCGGCCGCGGTGCCGGGAGGCGTGTGCATCGCTCGACGACCCAGGCTCAGCACTTGATGCCCACGTGCAGCGCGACCACGCCCGCGCTCAGGTTGTGCACGTCGACGTGGCCGAAGCCGGCCGCCTTCATCATCGCCCTGAGCTCCGCCTGGCCGGGATGCACGCGGATCGACTCCGCCAGATAGCGATAGCTTTGCGCGTCGCCCGCGACCAGTTGCCCGATGCGCGGCAGCACGTTGAACGAATACCAGTCGTAGACCTTCTCCAGCGGCGCCGCGATCTTGGAGAACTCGAGCACCAGCAGGCGCCCGCCGGGCTTGAGCACGCGGTTCATCTCGGCCAGTGCCTTGTCCTTGTGCGTCATGTTGCGCAAGCCGAAGGCGACGCTGACGAGGTCGAAGCTGGCGATCGGGAACGGCAGCGACTCGCCGTCGCAGATCAGCGTCGGCAGCACCAGGCCCTCGTCGAGCAGCCGGTCGCGGCCCCGGCGCAGCATCGCCTCGTTGATGTCGGTGTGCACGACGGTGCCTTTCGCGCCCACCTTCTTCGCGAACGCGCGCGCCAGGTCGCCCGTCCCCCCGGCGATGTCGAGCACGCTCTGGCCTTCGCGCAGGTTGGCCACCGCCACCGTGTAGGCCTTCCAGGCACGGTGCAGGCCGAACGACATCAGGTCGTTCATCACGTCGTACTTGGCAGCGACCGAATCGAACACGCCGCGCACGCGGCCGGCCTTCCGGGCCTCGTCGACGGTCTGGAAACCGAAGTGGGTGTCGCTCATGCAGGTTCGTGCCTCGGATTCGTCGGGCCGGTCAGTGCTGCTGGCCGCAGCCGGCGCCGGCGCGGGGAAGCATCGGCGCATCCCGGCCGACCCCGGCCTGCGCCAGGCGCGCCTCGTACTTGCGCCACAGTTCGCTCTGCTGCGAGCCGAGGAAATACAGGTAATCCCACGAGAAGATGCCGGTGTCGTGCCCGTCGGAGAAGCTCGGCTGGACCGCGTAGTTGCCCACGGGCGCCAGCGCCGTCAGCCCGACCTCGCGCTTGCCGGTCTGCAGCACTTCCTGCCCGGGACCGTGACCCTGCACCTCGGCCGAGGGCGAATACACGCGCATCAACTCGAACGGGATGCGGAACTGCGCCCCGTCGGCGAAGCCGACTTCCAGCACGCGCGACTGCTGGTGCACGGTAATCGAGGTGGGCTGCGGGGTCTGTGCGGTCAAGCCGGCCATGGGTTCGGGGTTCTTTCGGGATCGCGTGCGGCTAATGTAGCCAAGCGGCGCGAGCGGGGACTCCATGGGGGATTGAGCGGGCCGCCCGATGCAGGACCCGATCCGCTTCCCGGCAGCCAACCGCGAGCAGACGTGGAACGCGCGAGGATCGGCGCCAAAGGCTCAACGTGGCCCGAACCGGGCCTTGCGCTTGTTCAGGAACGCGTCCATTCCTTCCTTCTGATCCGCGGTCGCGAACATCGAATGGAACAGGCGCCGCTCGAACATGACGCCGTCGGCCAGCGTGCCCTCGAACGCGCGGTTCACGCTCTCCTTCGCCGCCATCACGCTCATCGCACCGAGCTCGTTGATCGTCTCGGCGGCGGCCAGTGTCGCGGTCATCAGCTCGGCGGCCGGCACCACGCGCGCCACCAACCCGCCGCGCTCCGCCTCGGCCGCGTCCATCATCCGGCCGGTCAGCACCAGGTCCATCGCCTTGGCCTTGCCGACCGCGCGCGGCAGCCGCTGCGTGCCGCCGGCGCCGGGGATGATGCCGAGCTTGATCTCGGGCTGGCCGAACTTCGCTGTGTCGGCGGCGATGATGAAGTCGCACATCATCGCCAGCTCGCAGCCACCGCCGAGCGCGAAGCCGGCGACCGCGGCGATCACCGGCTTGCGGACGGTGCGGATCGTCTCCCAGTTGCGTGTGATGAAATCGGCGCCGTAGGTGTCTGCGATGGTGAACGTCGCCATCGCGCCGATGTCGGCACCGGCCGCGAACGCCTTCTCGCTGCCGGTGATCACGATGCAGCCGATGCCGGCGTCGGCATCGAAGGCACGCAGCGCGGCGCCGAGCTCGTCCATCAGCGCGTCGTTCAGCGCGTTCAGCTGCTTCGGCCGGTTCAGCGTGATCAGGCCGGTCTTTCGGGCGCCTTCGCCGCGCCGCTCGATCAGGATGTTCTCAAAGCTCATGTCGGGTTCCCTCGGTTGGATCGACACTGACACTGTAAGCGCGGTCCTCAATTCGCGACCTCGGGGTACCTTGAAATCGTCAGGTCGAAGTAGGTGTTTGCGTCCTGCTCGAAGCGCAGACGCGCCGGAAAGTACTGCAGCTGCGGCGCGAACCACATCTCGACACTGATCGCACCGGGCCTGCGCTCGTTGCGCGGCTTCAGGTGGATGCCGGTCAGCGCGCCGAGCGGCGTGTTCAGGATCTCCTCCTCGACCACGTCGTAGGTCCAGACATCCACCTTCTTCGGCAGCGCCAGCGGTATGTCGACGCTGCCACCGACGCGCAGCAGCCCGGGCCGGGTGCTGAAGAGGTAGGTCAGCTGCACGAACTGGCTCGCGGCGTCCTGCAGGCCAGGCAGCGTCGTGCGCACGTCGCCGTTCGCGAGCACGACGTAGCCGGCGTCGAACAGCACCGTCTGGCGCGGACGCTGTTTCATCAGGACCTTCAGGTCCTGGTCGTAGCGCCGCGGCGCCAGGCCCGCGGCGGTGATCTCGCCGTCGCTGGTCGAGCGCTGCGTGATCAGCGGCGCGACCTTCGCGCCGACGATGAGCTCCACATGCACCTGGTAGCGCGCGCCGACCCGCACCCACTCCACCTGGGCGCTGCCGCTGACCTCGCCGCGGTAATTGCCGGCGAGCAGATAGCTGACGCGCGTCGACGCCGGCCATTCGAACGGCGGCCCGGCACTGCTGGCGGCGACCGAAGCGGCCACCGCAACGGGCGGCTCCGTCGGCGGCCCGCTCGCGGCCTCGTCGGCGGCCTCGTCGGCGGTCTCGGCGACCGGCTCGCTGGCGGCCGCGACGACAGGTTCCGCAGCCTCGGGACGCGGCGCGGGCGCCGAGGCGGGCTCGGCCGGCCTGGGCCGTCGCGGGCGCGGCGCGGGCGCCGCCGCTGCCGGCGGCGGGGCGGCCGGTGCAGCCATCGGCGGCGGGGTACTGAGCGCCATCTCGCGCACGTAGGTCACTTCCATCCGGGGCGGCATCGCCTGGTCGGCGGCGAGGTCGGCCATCCCGTCGATCACGCCTCGCGTCACACAGCCATGGACGATGATCACGCCGAGCACCAGTGTCAGCCATGCCACGCGTCGGCGCCAGCCGGGCGCCGGGCCGAGCAGCGTGTTCAGACCCCGAGCCATGCCTTGCGCAACGCGGCCGCCGCCTTGGCGGGCGCGCTGGCCGGCTTCAACGCAACGGCGCCGGCGCGATCGCCTGCGGGATCGGCGGCCGGCATACGCAAGGAGATGGGCAGCACGCGCTGGTCGCGCGCGATCAGCCACGGTGCGGCGACTCCCGGCTTCAGCACGCGCAGCGCGTCGTCGAGGCGGCGCACGCGCCAGCCGTCGACCGCGAGCAGCTCGTCGCCGGCCGACAGGCCGGCCCGCTCGGCGACGCCGCCGCGCAGCACCTGGCTCAGCTTCACGCCGGTCAACGCGCTCTCGCTCACGCGCAGGCCCAGGCGCTGCGCGAGCGTCGCGGGCTCGGCGTGCCAGTCGACACCGGCGTGCCCGAGCAGGCGTTGCAGCGGCAGGTCGTCGGTGCCGTGCACCCAGGCTGCGAGTTCCTTCGCGTACGAGCGCGCACCGACCCGCTGCAGCGCCGCGGCGATCTGTGTCTCGTCGACCGGGCCGCCGCCGCTCGCGGCCCACAGCGCGCGCATCACGTCGTCGAGACTGCCCCGGCCCTCGCCGCGCAACGTCAGGTCGAGCGCGAGCGCGACCAGCGCGCCCTTGGTGTAGTAGCTGATCGTCGCGTTGGGCGTGTTCTCGTCGGCGCGGTAGTACTTGACCCAGGCGTCGAAACTCGATTGGGCGACGCTCTGCACCTTGCGGCCCGGCGTGCCGAGAACGCCGCTGACGGTGCGGGCGATCAGGCGCAGGTAGCGCGCCGCGTCGATCAGACCGCTGCGCAGCAGGAACTGGTCGTCGTAGTACGAGGTGAAGCCCTCGAAGAACCACAGCAGCCCGGTGTAGTTCTCCTGCGTGTAGTCGTAGCGCGCGAACTCGGCCGGCCGCAGCCGCTTCACGTTCCAGGTGTGGAAATACTCGTGGCTGATCAGACCGAGCAGGTCGGCGTAGCCATCACTGGTCTCGGCCTTGCCGAGCTGCGGCATGTCGCGGCGCGACGAGATCAGCGCGGTGCTGGCGCGGTGCTCGAGACCGCCGCGGCCGTCGTCGACCAGGTTGTGCAGGAACACGTACCGATCGAACGGCGGCCGGCCGGCCGGTGCGCCGCCCCGGCGCGCCGGCGCGCCGTGCCAGAAGTCGATCTGCGCCTCGCAGATGCGCTTCGCATCGGCGAGCAGCCGCTCGCCGTCGAAATCGGGCAGGGCACCGGCGACGACATACTCGTGCGGAACGCCGCGCGCCTCGAAGCGACCGCGCCAAAAGCGCCCGAGTTCGACCGGGTGGTCGACCAGCTCGTCGTAGTCGCCGGCCTCGTAGACGCCGCGCCCCGAGGCATCGACCTTGACCACCGGCAGCGTCGTCGCGACCTGCCAGCCGGCGGGCAGCCCGCGCAACTCGAGCCGGTGGGGTTCGACTTCGCGCCCTTCGACGCGCAGGCACAACGAGGTGCCGTTGAAGAAGCCGCGCCGGGCGTCGAGAAAGGCCGCGCGCACCGACGTGTCGAACGCGTAGACGAGGTAGCTGACCACGAGTGCGCCGCGTCCTTCGCAGCGCGCCAGCCAAGTCGCCTTGTCGAGCTGCTGCAGCCCGACGTCGCGCCCGCCCTGGCGCGCGATCATGCCCGAGAGGTGGCGCGCGAACTCACGCACGAGGTAGCTGCCGGGGATCCAGGCCGGCAGGCTCAGCGCCTGCTCGCAGGCTGGATGCGGGACGCTTAGGGTAACGCGGTACTGGTGGGCGTGGAGATCGTGGGGCGTGACGGCGTGGCTGATCATGGGTGAGGTCGGGTTGGGGGTCGGTGCGGCGCAACCCCTGTTTGGGGGTCGATGATGCCGTCAATCCTGGGTAAAATGCAGCAACACAACTTTGCATTCGGGCCGCCAACGCAGCGGCCAGGACGTCGGGCTGCCGTCAACACAGGGAGCGAGCTGGTCGTATGTTGACGAATTCGCACGTACCGGCGCGCACGAACAGGTCTCAGCCGGACCTCGACCGAGTCCGCGTGAAGCGCCCGCTGCGCCTGTGGCAGTCGCGCGGGGTTCCCGCAAGTCCGGGCAGCGGACCTCACGCCGAGGCACCGGCGGCGGATCATTCGGCGCGCGCGAACGGGAGTTCCGCAGCGGGCCTGGAAGTCTCCTCTGCCGGAAGCCTGCGCGCACTGATCGTCTGCGATACCGCCTCGGCGCGGTATGGCGGGGAGGCCATCCTGCCAATTCACTACCTGCGGGTGTTGCGCAGCCGCGGCCACGACGTGTGGTTGGTCACCCATGCGAGAACGCGCGTCGAACTGGAAGATCTGTTGCCTGGCGAGACGCGGATCCATTACGTCGAGGACTCCGCGCTGCACAGGCTGATGTGGCGCCTCGGGCTGCACCTGCCCACCCGGTTCGCCTACTTCACCACCGGTCTCGTGTCGCGCCTCGCGGCCCAGTTCACGCAGCGCGGCATCGTGCGCCGCCTCGTGGCCACGGAAGGCATCGACATCGTCCACCAGCCGATGCCGGTGTCGCCGCTCGAGCCATCGCTGATGTACGACCTGGGCGCGCCCGTGATCATCGGGCCGATGAACGGCGGCATGGACTACCCGCCGGGGTTCCGGCGCCAGCGCGGCCTGCACGAGCGGGCCATGATGCACATCGGTCGCGCGAGCGCGACCTTCTTGAACTGGCTGATCCCTGGCAAGCGCAAGGCGTCGCTGTTGCTGGTGGCCAATGCCCGCACCCGCGAGGCCTTGCCCCACGGCGTCTGCACGAATGTCCAGGAACTGACCGAGAACGGTGTGGACCTCGAGCTCTGGACGTTGCCAGCGCAGCCGCGGCCGCCGGTCGCCGAAGTCACCCGTTTCGCGTTCGTCGGCCGGTTGCTCGGCCTGAAGGCGGTCGACCTCTTGATCGAGGCCTTCGCGATCGCACGCCAGCACGCGCCGATGCGTCTCGTGATCGTCGGGGACGGCGAGGCGCGACGCGACCTCGAGCGGCTCGCCGCGTCGCTGCTGCCGGTGGGTGCGCCCGGCGCCGAGACGCCGGTGCGATTCACCGGCTGGGTGCCCCAGATCGAGTGTGCCGGCGAACTCGCCCGAGCCGACTGCCTGGTGATGCCGAGCCTGCACGATTGCGGGGGTGCGGTCGTGCTCGAGGCCATGGCGATGGGCAAGCCGGTGATCGCCACCGCCTGGGGCGGCCCGCTCGACTACCTGGACGCATCCTGCGGCGTCCTGATCGAGCCGGCCGGCCGCGCCGCGCTGGTCGAAGGGCTGGCGCATGCCATGGTGCGGCTCGCCAACGCGCCCGCGGAACGCGACGCCATGGGGCGCGCGGCGCGCCAGAAGGTCGAGCGCCACTACGACTGGGAAGTGAAGGCCGATCGCGTCGTTCACCTGTACCGAGACGTCATCGCGGCCGAGCAAGCCGGCGCCATCGTCGCCCCGAACTGATCCCCGCACCGAACGACACCGCCCCGATGCACTCGTTCGCTAACCGGCTGCGCTCTGCCCTGGCGCGCCGCTTTCTCGTCGCGCTGCGCCGTGCCACGCACCGGATGCCGGTCGAGCTCGTCGTGCCGGCGCCGGGCCGCGTGCTCGTTGTCGCGCCGCACATGGACGACGAATCGATCGCCTGCGGCGGCACGCTGTTGCTCCACAAGGCGCTGGGCAGCACGGTGCGCGTCGTCTATGTCTCGGACAGTTCGGCCGGCGTTCAAGAGCCCGCGCTCGCGGATCAGATCCGCTCTATCCGTCAGGCGGAGATGTCGCGAGCCACCGCGCTGCTGGGCATCGGGTCGGTCGTGCAGCTCGGTTTTCCGGACAGCGCACTGGTCCGGCATGAGGACGCGATCGCCCACCGCTTGGCGCACGAGCTGCGCGACTTCGCGCCGACGCAGGTGTTTTGCCCGTTCCCGGTCGACGGGCACGCCGATCACCAGGCCTGTGCACTGGCCGTTGGCGCGGCCGCGGCGCTCGCGGGCTGGACCGGCGACGTCGTCGCCTACGAGGTCTGGTCCACGCTGTGGCCGAACATGGCTGTCGACATCGGCGCCGTCGCATCGACCAAGGCCGAGCTGATCCGCTGCTACGCCTCGCAGATGGAGAACCGCGACTACGCCTCGGCGATCCTCGGCCTGAATCGCTATCGCGGACTGCAGCATCGAGTCGACCACGCGGAGGCATTCCACCGCTGCACGCCGGCGCAATTCCGAGCGCTTACCGCCTGCCTCGAGCGGATCGGATGAACCACGGCGTGCACCGGCCCCATGGCCGACCGGGATTTCGATCCTGAAATTTCAGACATTACTGATATTTCGATAGAGTGCATGCAGGGTGACGCTGTCCCCCTGGTCCGCAGATTTGTCGCCCACTTCGGCGAGATGGGCAGCCGCTGGGGCATCAACCGCACCGTCGGACAGATCTACGCGTTGATCTTCATCGCGCCGGTGCCGTTGAACGCCGACGACATCGCCGTAAAGCTCGAGTTCTCGCGTCCCAACGTCAGCATGGGGCTGAAGGAACTGCAGGCGTGGCGGCTCGTCAACCTGTGCCACCAGCCGGGCGATCGGCGCGAGTATTTTGACGCGCCCAGCGACATTGACGCGCCCAGCGACATTGACGCGTCCAGCGACGCCTGGGAGATTTTCCGCACGCTTGCCGAGGAGCGACCGCGTCGCGCTCGAGCGGATGCGCGGCATGCACGACCTGATCGAGCTCACCACCACCTGGTTCGACGACGTGCAGCGCATGGATCGGCAGACCCTCGCCACGCTCATGAAGATGGGCGCGAAGGTGCAGTAGGTGCTCCAATTCACCGGCAAGGCATCCTCCTTGCCGGCCGCCAAGCGTTGATCGGACGCTGACCACCGAAAGGCAACACGCATGGACGCACTGATCCTGGCCCGCATGCAGTTCGCTGCCAACATCACGTTCCACATCCTGTTTCCGACCATCAGCATCGCGCTGGGCTGGCTTCTGCTGTTCTTCCGATTGCGCTGGCTGGTTACGCGCAACGGCGTCGACCTGGCGGCGGCCCAGGGCTGGCTGGACGCCTATCGCTTCTGGACCAAGGTGTTCGCACTGAGCTTCGCGCTGGGTGTCGTCAGCGGCATCACGATGAGCTTCCAGTTCGGCACCAACTGGCCCGGCTTCATGGAACACGCCGGCAACATCGCCGGCCCGCTGCTGGGCTACGAGGTGCTGACCGCCTTCTTCCTCGAGGCCGGCTTCCTCGGCGTGATGTTGTTCGGCCATGGCAAGGTCAGCGAGCGCGTGCACCTGATGGCCACGTTCTTCGTCGCGTTCGGCACCACGCTGAGCGCGTTCTGGATCCTGGCGCTGAACTCATGGATGCAGACCCCCGCGGGCTACGAAATCGTCGACGGCGTCTACCACGTGAAGAGCTGGGTCGACGTGATCTTCAACCCGTCGTTCCCGTACCGCTTCACGCACATGGTGCTGGCCTCGGCGCTGACCTGCGCGTTCCTGATCAGCGGGCTGGCGGCCTGGCAACTGCTGCGCGGCGTCGGCCAGCGCTCGGCGCCGCGCGTGTTGCGCGTCGGGCTGAGCCTGGCGGCGCTGCTGATTCCGGTGCAGATCTTCGTCGGCGACGCGCATGGTCTGAACACTCTCGAGCACCAGCCCGCCAAGATCGCCGCGATGGAAGGCGTCTGGGAGACGGAGCGCGGCGCGCCGCTGCTGCTGTTTGCGATCCCCGACACGGACGCGCGCATGAACCACTTCGAGATCGGGATCCCGAAGGTCGCCAGCCTGATCCTGACGCACGATCCGGACGGCGAGATCAAGGGCCTGAACTCGTTCGGCGACGCGCACCCGCCACCGCTGCCGCTGTTCTTCGCCTTCCGCATCATGGTCGGCGTGGGCGTGCTGATGCTGGCGACGAGCTGGGTCGGCTGGTGGTGCGGCCGGCGCGCGCAGTGGCAGGCCTCGAAGCTGCCGCGCGCGCTGCTGTGGCTGTTCGCCTTGATGACATTTTCGGGCTGGCTCGCGACGGTCGCCGGCTGGTACGTGACCGAAATCGGCCGCCAGCCCTTCATCGTCTACGGGCTGCTGCGCACCGCCGACGTAGCCTCGAAGGTTCCGTCGTCGATGATCGGGCTGACGCTGGCGCTGTACGTCACGCTGTACATCGCGCTGATCCTGGCCTACGTGACGGTGCTGAAGTACATGGCGGAGAAGCCCGAGGAGGCGCTCAAGGCCGACGCCGCCGACCCGGCCGCGCCGCCGGTCGCGACCGCCGAGGGGATCGCATGAACTGGATGAGTTTCGACACGGCCTTGCCGATCATCTTCATGGCCTTGATGGGCGTGTCGATGCTGGTCTACGTGATCAGCGACGGCTACGACCTCGGCGTCGGCATGCTGATGCACCGCGCCACCGATGCCGAGAAGGACGTGATGATCGCCTCGATCGGCCCGTTCTGGGACGCCAACGAGACCTGGCTGGTGCTGGGCGTGGGCATCCTGCTGATCGCGTTCCCGCGCGCCCACGGCGTGGTGCTCGGCGAGCTCTACCTGCCGGTGGCCTTCATGCTGATCGGGCTGACGCTGCGCGGTGTCGCGTTCGACTTCCGTGTGAAGGCGAAGGACACGCACAAGCGCACCTGGGATCGCCTGTTCTTCGCCGGGTCGACCCTGGCCGCGGTCTCGCAGGGCTGGATGCTGGGCCGCTACGTCAGCGGCTTCGGCAGCGGCTGGAACTATCCGGTCTTCGCTGCGGCGATCGCGCTCGCGCTGCCGATGGCCTACGTGCTGATGGGCGCGGCCTGGCTGATCATGAAGACCGAGGGCGCACTGCAGGCGCGCGCGGTTCGCTGGGCGCGGATCGCCTGGGCACCGATGGTCGCAGGCCTGGTGCTGATCTCGATGGCCACGCCCTGGATCAGCCCGATCGTGCGCGAGCGCTGGTTCGAACTGCCCGCGGTGATCGCGTTGATGGCGATCCCGCTGATGACGGGCGTGGCGCTGCTCGCGCTGCGCGCCCTGCTCGGTTCACCCGCGGTGCGCGGGCCGCTCTGCTGGCTGCC
Source organism: Pseudomonadota bacterium (assembly GCA_040388965.1). Classification (GTDB taxonomy): domain Bacteria; phylum Pseudomonadota; class Gammaproteobacteria; order Burkholderiales; family Burkholderiaceae_C; genus LMDS01. The sequence continues at coordinate 37,909 of JAZKAV010000010.1, forward strand.
GTTCGTGCTGCTGATCATCGTGTTCGTGCTCGGCTTCCTCGGCCTGGCCTACAGCATCTACCCGTTCGTCGTGATCGGGCGAATGACGATCTGGCAGGCCGCCAGCAGCCCCGAGGCGCTGAAGGTGATCCTGATCGGCGTGTGCGTCTCGGTACCGGCGATCGCCGGCTACACGATCTTTTCGTACCGCGTGTTCCGCGGCAAGACCGGGGAGCTGAAGTACGCCTGATCGCGGGCGCCGCCGGAGCGGATCAGACCAGCGCCGGTTCGGCGCCTCTCAGCCTCTCATGCCTTGCCGCGGCTCGCAACGAGCTGCTTCTCGACCTCGGCCGGCGGCAGCGCACCGGGCACGCGCTTGCCGTCCTCGAACACCAGCGCCGGTGTGCCGGTGACGCGGTACTTCTTGGCCATCGCGAGGTTGCGCTGCAGGGCGGAGACGTCGCAGTTGCCCATGCTGCGCGGCGCCGCGGCGCCGTGGATCATCCAGTCGCGCCAGACGGCGCTGTTGTCCTTGGCGCACCAGATATTGCGGGCCTTGTCGGGCGAGTCGCCGCCGAGGATGGGAATCAGGAAGGTGTAGACCGTCACGTCCCGGACCTGCTGCATCTCGCTCTCGAACTTCTTGCAGTAACCGCAGTTCGGGTCGGCAAAGACCACGAGCTTGCGCTCGCCGCTGCCCTGCTTCCAGACGATCGCATCCTTCAGTGGCAGCGCGGCGAAGTCGATCGCGGTGATCTTGTCGATGCGCGCCTGCGTCAGGTCGCGGCGGGTCCTGGTGTCGATGATGTTGCCCTGGACGAGGTTGTCGCCGCGCTCGTCGGTGTAGACGATCTCGGTGCCGATGCGCACCTCGTACAGCCCGGGGATGGCCGTCTTGCTGATCTCGTCGATCTTCGGGAAGTCGGGCAGGCGCTCGGCCAGGTTCTTGCGGATCAGCGCCTCCTGCGCGAACGCCGCATGGGCGAAGCTCGCCGCCAGGGCCAGGGCCATCGTCGAGCGCAGCAGTGTCGTCATGTCGGTCTTTCAGGAGTTCAGGGCCCGCGCGGTCAGCCAGCGCTTGAGCGGGGAAAGATGGTTCACGAGAGTCAGGCCGCGGTTGCGAAGTTCCCGGGCCAGCGGCCGATCGGCGGCAAAAAGTCGCAACAGCCCGTCGGTCAGCTGCCCCATCGCCCAGGTCGGCGCGGCGCGTTCGCGGGCGTAGCGGCGCAGCAGCTTTTCGTCGCCGAGCGGGCGCCAGGGCTCGCGGGCGCGAATCACCCCGACCAGCGCGGTCACGTCGGCCAGCCCCAGGTTCAGGCCCTGGCCGGCGAGCGGATGCACGACATGCGCCGCGTCGCCGAGCAGCACCCACCCCGGCCCGCACCAGGCGCCGGCGCGGCCGTTCATCAGCGGCCAGGCGGCGCGTGGCGACGCCAGCGTCAGCGCGCCGGCCTCGCCGCCGCTGGCCTGCATCAATTCGTGCTCGAACGCCGGCGCGTCGAGGGCAAGCAACTGCTGCGCGCGCTCGTCCGGCAGCGACCAGACCAGCGCGTACGAGCGCTGCGGCTGCGGCGCGTCGAACGGCAGCAGCGCCAGCACATCGGGCGCACGGAACCACTGCCGCGCGAGGCCCTGGTGTGCCTGCGAACTCGTCAGCCGCGCGGCGATCGCCTGATGGCCGTAATCGACGCGCTCGAACGCGATGCCCAGCGCCTCGCGCGTCGCCGACGCCTTGCCCTCGCACAGCGCGGTCAGCGGCGCGCGCACCTCGGCGCCGGCGTCGACCACCGTGATGTGCGGCGCGAACCGCACCGCCGCCGCGAGTTCGCGCTCCAGCAGCGCGGCATCGGTGATCCAGGCCAGTGCGCTGACCTGCTGCTGCCAGGCCGAGAAGTCGATGGCCGCCGCAGGCGCATCGCCCTGCACGTGCATGTCGAGCACCGCGGTCGCGGCGTGCGCAGGCAGCGCGTCCCAGACCTTCAGGCTGCGCAGCAGGTCGACCGACGCGGCGTTCAGCGCGTAGGCGCGGACATCGTCGCGGTCGGCCGCGCGCGCGGCCTCGGGGCGCAGCGCGACGCTCAGGCCGGCACGCGCCAGCGCCAGGGCGAGGCAACGTCCGACGATGCCCGCACCGAGCACCTGCACATCGAAGTCCTTCATCGAGGGCAATTGTAGGGACCGGCCCGCCGCGGCGTCCGCAGGGTCAAGGGCACAATCGTCCCTCCTTTTTCAACACCCGGGAGCCGACCCATGAACAGCGTCGCAATGCCTTCGGACGGCGATCAGGCGGTCAGCATCGCGGCGCTGCACGTCTACCCGGTCAAGTCATGCGGCGGCGTCGCGCCGAACGAGGCGCTGCTGATCGAGACCGGCCTGGAGTTCGACCGCGCCTGGATGCTGGTCGATGCAGCCGGGCGCTTCGTCACGCAGCGCGAGCTGCCGCGCATGGCGCTGGTGAAGCCGGTGCTGAAGACCTCCGAAATGGTGCTGCGCGCGCCCGGCATGCTCGCCTTGCACGTGGCGCTCGACCGGGTCGAGGCGCCGACGCGCGTGACGGTCTGGGATGACGAGGTCGCCGCCTACGACATGGGCGACCTGTGCGCGCAGTGGTTCAGCGATCTGCTCGATCGCCGGCTGCGGCTGGTGCGCTTCGACCCGCAGCACAAGCGCCTGTCCGACCACCGCTGGACCGGGACGCTGGACGCGGAGAACGGCTTTTCCGACGGCTTTCCGATCCTGGTGTGTTCCAGCGCCTCGCTCGCCGAACTGAACCGGCGCCTCGAGGCAAACGGCGACGCCCCGGTGACGATGGCGCGCTTTCGCCCCAACCTCGTGCTCGACGGCCTGGACGCGCACGGCGAGGACGCGCTCGACGAGATCGTGCTCGACGCCGCCGGCGGCCCGGTCCGTCTGAAGCTCGTGAAACCCTGTGCGCGCTGTTCGATCCCGAACGTCGATCCCGTCACCGCTGCCACCGGCCATGCCGTAAGCGATGCGCTCGCCGGCTACCGCGCCGATGCGCGGCTGGGCGGCAAGATCACGTTCGGCATGAATGCGGTGATCGTCGAGGGCATCGAGCGTGCGCTGACTGTCGGCATGGCGGGTCGCGCGAGCTTCGGGTTCGGCTGACCACTGCGGAGACGGCCCGCTCGCCGCAGGTCCGCGGGCCGGGCCGGCCCGGCCCGGTATGTGCTTCGGCGAGAATCGGCCCGCGACGGCGTACCGCCACCCCCGGGCCGCGCAAAATGGGGCCCCGCCAGCGACGAGCCGGCGTCGCCGAACCGACCCCACCCCGAACCGCGCACGACGCTTGACCACCGACCCGCCCATCGAGAACTCGCTGCACTGGACGGCCGCCTTCGTGCTGACGGCCCTGTGCTATGCGCTTGCGGGCATCGCAGCGCTGCCGCTGGCGATTCCGCCGGGTTACTCGACGCCGCTGTACCCGGCCGCGGGCGTCGCGCTGGCGAGCGTGCTGATCTTCGGGCGGCGCATGTTGCCGGCCGTCGCGATCGGTTCGCTCTGCGTGAACCTGTGGCTGGCACTGCAGAGTCGTGCGTTCGGCCCCGAGCTGCTGCCGGTGCCGCTGGCGATTGCCGCCGGCGCGAGCTTGCAGGCCTTCGCCGGCAGCGTGCTGGTGAACCGCCATGTGCGGCAGCCGCTGACGCTGTCGGAGCCGCGCGACATTGGGGTCTTCCTGGCCGCCGCCGCCGTGTCGTGCCTGGTCAGCCCGGTGGTCGCAAACACCGCGCTGTGGTTCGCCGGCAGCGTGCCGCCGGACGAGCTGGCGCTGAGCCTGTCGACCTGGTGGGTCGGCGATCTGCTCGGCGTGCTGATCGCCGCCCCCGTCCTGTTGACGCTGTTCGGCCGCCCGCGCGCCGCCTGGGCGCCGCGCCGCCTGAGTGTCGGGGTGACGCTGGCACTGCTCACGTTCCTGCTGGCCCTGGGAATCCGCCAGGTCGTGCAGTGGAACAACGAGCGCCTGCGGACCACTTTCGACCACGACGCCTCGAATGCGGTCCAGGCACTCGGCGCGCAGTTGCGCGAGCCCCTGCAGGCGCTGGAGGCACTGAACGGCGTGTTCGTCGCATCGGACGACGTCACTGCCGGCGAGATGCGCCTGGCCACGCGCGCCTGGCTCGTCTCGGGCCGGCTCCAGGCGATGACCTGGGTCGAGCGGGTGCGCCGCGAGAACCTGCCGGCATTCGAGGCCCGGGTGCGCAGCGAACCCGGCATGGAGCGCTTCAAGGTGTTCGACCGCGCCGATGCGAGCCAGCCGCCGGGCGACGACATTCTCGCGTTGCGCTACATCGAACCGCTGGCCGGCAACGCGGGCGCGGTCGGTGTCAACGTGATGTCGATCCCGGCCGCGCGCGCCGCCGTCGAGGCCGCGCGCGAGAGCGGGCGACCCGTCGCGACCGCCGGCTTCCGGCTGACACAGCAGGCCGCCGGCGAGAACCGGCTCGGGGTCGTCATCTACCAGGCCATCTACGCGCCGCACGACCCGGCACCCGAACAGCGTGCCGCCGCGATGCGCGGCATGGTGTCGGTGGTGCTGCGCATGGACGACCAGTTGCAGGCGCTGGCCGCCCAGTTGCCGTCCTACCTCGCGCTGTGCCTGCTCGACGTGAGCCCGGGCCAGGCGCCGCGGCGCCTGGCCGGCGCACCGGCCTGTGAGACGCGCCGCACGACACTGCAGCTCGTCCGCGCGCTGCCCTATGCCGGCCGCCAATGGGAGGTGCATGTCACCCCGGCCGACGGCACGATGCCCAAGGTGCACAGTGCAGACGTGTGGCTGTTCGCGCTCGTGGGGCTGGTCTCGACCGCGATCCTCGGCGGCTTTCTGCTCACCGTCACCGGCCGGGCGCGGCGCATCGAGACGGCGGTGCGCGACCGCACCGCCGCGCTGCAGGCCGAGGTGCGCGAGCGTCAGATGGCCGAATCGGCGCTGCGCGAGAGCGAGCAGCGCTTCCGCAACATCCTGAACAACGTGCCGATCGGGGTGATCTACACCGACCTTCGCGGCAAGGTGAAGCAGACCAACCCGCGCTTTCGCGAGCTGACCGGCTACGGCGAGGACGAGCTGCTGGGCATGAGCCTGGCCGACTACACGCACCCCGAGGAAATGCCGCGGGACACCGACCTGATGGCCCAGCTGGTACGCGGCGAGATTCCCATGTATCGGCGCCACACGCGCTACATCGCCCGCCATGGCGGGACCGTGTCGGTCCGGTCGACCGTCTCGCTGCTGCGCGACGCGGCCGCCAAGCCGCGCAGCATCGTCGGCGTGGTCGAAGACATCACCGAGCACCTGAAGCTTGAGGAAGCCGAGCGCGCGCGCGAAGCGGCCGAGGCGTCGAACCGCGCGAAGAGCGAGTTCCTGTCGCGCATGAGCCATGAGCTGCGCACGCCGTTGAATGCGATGCTGGGGTTCGCGCAGCTGCTCGAACTCGATCCGCGGCACCCGCTCAGCGAGGCGCAGCGCCCCTGGGTCAGCCAGATCCAGCAGGCCGGCTGGCATCTGCTGGAAATGATCAACGACGTGCTCGACCTGTCACGCATCGAGTCGGGCAACCTGCGCCTGCAGATCGAGACCCTGAACCTGGCGGAACTGATCGAGGCCACGGTCGCGATGATCGAGGGCGAGGCACGGCAGCGCCGCATCGCGATCACGCAGGAGTTCGCGCCCGGCACCGCCACGCTGCTCGGCGACGCGACCCGCGTGAAGCAGATCCTGACCAATCTGCTGAGCAATGCGGTGAAGTACAACACCGAGGGCGGCGACATCCATGTCGCGACCCGGCCGGTGGGCTCCGAGGCGGTCGAGATCGTCGTCACCGACACCGGCCTGGGCATGACGCCGGCGCAGCTGGCCGAACTGTTCCAGCCATTCAACCGGCTCGGCCGCGAGCGCACTTCCCAGCAGGGCACCGGCATCGGCCTGGTGATCAGCCAGCGCCTGGCGGAGCTGATGGGGGGCTCGCTGCGCGCGCGCAGCGTCGCCGGACAGGGCTCGGCCTTCATCCTGGCGCTGCCATGCTCCGCCGACCCGGACACGGTGCGCTCCGACCTCGACGGGCTCACATCCGAGCCGGCCGAGTACCACCGCCGGCTCGTGCATTACGTGGAGGACAACGAGACCAATGTCGAGGTGATGCGCGGCATCCTGGCGCAGCGGCCGCAGGTCGAGCTGCAGGTGTCGATCACAGGGCTGGACGGCCTGGCCGCGATCCGGGCGCGGCGGCCCGACCTGATCCTGCTCGACATGCACCTGCCCGACATCAGCGGCATGGAGCTGCTGCGCCACCTGAAGCAGGACCCGCACACCGAAGGCATCCCGATCATCGTGGTCTCGGCCGACGCGCTGGCGCAGCAGATCGACGCCGCCTTCGAAGCCGGCTGCACCCACTACCTGACGAAACCGGTCAACGTGGCCGAACTCCTGGCGGTGCTGGACGACCTGCTGGAGCAGATGGACACGTCGTTCAACTGAGGGGCCGCACCGGCGCCTCAGGCGGCGAGCGCTGCCCCGCCCGGAGCCTGCTCGCCGCCGAGGGCCTCGATCAGCTCGGGAATCAGCTTGCCGAGCTCGCCGGTGGCGATCGCGGCGTCGGCGTCGAAGGCCTCGTCCTTCGCCGGCTTGCCGCCCTCGAACACGCCGTCGAGGAAGGCGATCTTCCTGATCTGCATCGTCTCGGTCAGCAGCAGCGAGACGCGGCCGCGCCAGGTCAGCGCGAGCCGCGTCGGCAGCTTGCCGGCGGCGATGTGCTGGCGCACCTCGGCGATGTCGAGCGCGTGGCGCGCATAGCGCACCACCGAACGGGTCTCGTCGCCGGATTTCAGCTCGCATTCGCGGTCGACGCCGAAACCCGCCGGCGGCTCGCCCGTGGTCAGCCATTCCGACATCGCCGCAGCCGGCGACTGCGCCGTGTGCAGCGGCGTCAGGGTGAGGCCGTCGAGCGCCCTGACCAGTTGCGTGACGACCTCGTCGGCCTTCGCCGGGCTGCTTGCGTCGATCATCAGCAGGCGCTCCTTCGGGTTCAGCCAGACCTTGATCGCGGCCTGTTTCGTGAAGGCCTGCGGCAGCAGCTCTAGCACGATCTCGTCCTTCAGTTCCTTCGCCTGCTTCTTGCCCGGCTTGCGGCCGGTCGCCTGCTCCATCTGAAGCGCGCGCTCCTCGACGCGGCGGCGGACCACCGCCGACGGCAGCACACGCTGCTCGATCACCAGCTTCATCAGCCATTGCGCGCCGACGGCTTCGACCAGCGGGCCGTGCGCCACGTCGCGCGGCGGTGCCCAGCCGGCCGATACCGGCTGGGTGGCGCCGCAGGGCACGAAAATCGTCTTCTCCAGCCCGGCTTCGAGCGCGGCGCGGTGGGCGGCCCAGCCGGGGCCGATGCGATACACGGTCAGATTCTTGAACAAGAAGGCCTCTCTTCGGATCAGACCCGGTGCTCCGGGCACCAGGGAAGGAGGCGCGATTGTCGGGGCAAAAACAGGCCTGTACGGCGCGCAAGTTGTTTGCAAGCGCCAACTCGCAGGCGTGTACGGCGTCGCACAGCCTGGCCGGCGCCAGTCTGACGCCCATCGCCGTCATGACCGGCGTCATCAGCACTCTCGATCCATGAGTGCTAATATTTGCGGAACTTGAAAGGAGTTCGGCATGTCTGATCTCTCCATGAACACTTCCACCACCACTGCTGCCCTGACCGTGCGCGACCCATGGGCGATGGTGCCGTCGCTCGGCAACCTGGATGCCTACATCACGGCCGCCAACCGCGTTCCCCTGCTCACGCACGAGGAAGAGTTGGCCTATGCCACCCGCCTGCGCACGACCGGCGACCTCGAAGCCGCCGGAAAGCTGGTGCTGTCGCACCTGCGGCTGGTCGTGTCGATCTCGCGCAAGTACCTGGGGTACGGCCTGCCGCACGGCGACCTGATCCAGGAAGGCAACATCGGCCTGATGAAGGCCGTGAAGCGCTTCGACCCGGATCAGGGCGTGCGTCTGGTCAGCTACGCGATGCACTGGATCAAGGCCGAGATCCACGAGTACATCCTGAAGAACTGGCGCATGGTCAAGGTCGCCACGACCAAGGCGCAGCGCAAGCTGTTCTTCAACCTGCGCTCGATGAAGCAGAGCCTGAAGGACGACGCCGAAGACATCGACACGCACCGTTCGACCCTGACCCAGGGCGAGGTCGACATGCTGGCGCGCACCTTGAACGTGAAGCGCGAGGAGGTGCTCGAGATGGAGACGCGCCTGTCGGGCGGCGATGTCGCGCTCGAGCCGCAGACCGACGACTCCGAGGAGAGTTTCGCGCCGATCGCCTACCTGGCCGACGAGACCAGCGAGCCCACCCAGGTGCTGGAAGCGCGCAACCGCGACTGGCTTGCCGGCGACGGCATCGCGCTCGCGCTCGATGCGCTCGATGCCCGCAGCCGCCGCATCGTCGAGGAGCGCTGGCTGAAGGTCAACGACGACAGCTCGGGTGGCATGACCTTGCACGACCTGGCGGCCGAGTACGGCGTCAGTGCCGAGCGGATCCGCCAGATCGAGGTGGCGGCGATGAAGAAGATGCGCAAGGCACTGGCCGAAGTCGCCTGACGCTCTTCCGAGCGCTGCGCAAGACGGCCCTGCGGGGCCGTTTCTTCTTGGGCCGCGCAGCCGCCGCCCTTCAGCCTTGCGCGAGCAGCGCCTTCACATCGGCCGTCAGGGCCTCGGCGCCCGCGCCATAGCGCTCGAACAGGCGCACGTTGCCCTTGGTGTCGAGGACGAAGGCGCCGGCCGAATGGTCCATCGTGTAGCTGCCCTCAGTCTTGCCCGGCACCTTGGCAAAAAACACCTTGAATTCCTTTGCCGCGGCCCGGGTCTGCTCCAGCGTGCCACGCAGCGCCACGAAGCTGGGGTCGAAGCTCGCCATGTACGACTTCAGGATCTCGGGCGTGTCGCGCTCCGGATCGATCGTGATGAACACCGCCTGCAGCTTGTCGCCGTCGGCACCGAGCGACTTCTTCACCTGGGCGAGTTCGGTCATCGTCGTCGGGCAGACATCGGGGCACTGCGTGTAGCCGAAGAACACGACCGTGACCTTGCCCTTGAAATCGCCCAGCGTGCGCGGCTGGCCGTTCACGTCGGGCAGCACGAGCGTGCGGGCGTAATCGGCGCCGGTGATGTCGGTCCCGCGGAACGCCACGGCCGGCGAAGACGACGACAGGCCCAGCTTGTCGCAGCCGGCCAGCGCCGCGCCCAGGGCGGCGGCGAGCAACACGGATCGGCAGACCTTGTTCACAGCAGCGGCCTCAGGTAGTGGTCCACCAGCAGCGCGGCGAAGAGCAGCGACAGGTAGACGATCGAAAAGCGGAAGGTCCGGCGCGCGAGGGCGTCCGAGTACCGGCGCCACAGCTTCCAGCCGTAGCCGACGAACGCGGCGTTCAGCAACAGCGCGGCCACCAGGTACAGCACGCCGCTCATGCCCTGGATGAACGGCAGCAGCGCCCCGGCGAACAGCACCAGCGTGTACAGGAACACGTGCAGGCGCGTGAACTCGGCACCGTGCGTGACCGGCAGCATCGGCAGGCCCGACTTGCGATAGTCCTCGGCGCGGTACAACGCCAGCGCCCAGAAGTGCGGCGGCGTCCACAGGAAGATGATCAGGCACATGATCAGCGCCTCGGGGCCGACGTCGCCGCGGACCGCGGCCCAGCCGAGCACCGGCGGCATCGCGCCCGATGCGCCGCCGATCACGATGTTCTGCGGCGTCATCGGCTTGAGCAGCACGGTGTAGACCACCGCGTAGCCGACGAAGGTCGCGAAGGTCAGCCACATCGTCAGCGGGTTGACCAGGAAGTACAGCAGCGCGCTGCCCGCGGCGCACAGCAGCGCGGAGAAGCTCAGCGTCTGCGTGTTCGTCAATTGACCGCGCGCGGTCGGCCGCCACGCGGTGCGCGCCATGCGCGAATCAATGCGCTGCTCGACCAGGCAGTTGAAGGCGGCGGCGGCCGCAGCGACCAGCCAGATGCCGGCCGTGGCCGCCAGGGCGAGCTGCAGATCCGGCAGCCCGGGCGTGGCCATCAGCATGCCGATCACCGCACAGAAGACGATCAGCTGCACCACGCGCGGCTTGGTCAGCGCATGGAACTGACGGGCGCGCGACGGCAGCGAGGTGGCGCTGACAGCAGCAGTGGGGCGGGCGACGGTGTCGGTCATGGTCGAGTGCGAAGACCCCATTTTACGGAGCGGCCCGCAGCGCCCGGCGCGGCAGACCCTGATGGGCGCGGGTCGGGCCCGTCTGGTGCGCTCGCGTGAGCAGCATCGCCAGCAGAACGACCCAGGCGGCCGCACCGGCGGTGTGTGCCACGGCACCGACCAGCGGCCAGCCGAGCACGACGTTGCTCAGGCCGCTCGCAAGCTGCCACAGCGCAATGGCGCAGACGCCAAGCGCGAAACGCCGCAGCCCGGCATGGCCGCTCGCCCGCAGGCGCCACGCGAACAGCGCCATCGCGACCAGCACGACATAGGCGCCGAGCCGGTGCACGTAATGGATGGCGGTCAGCGCCGCGAACGGCAGGAAACCGCCGTCCTTGCCGGCACCGAGCTCGCGCAGCAGCGCGAAGCCATGCTCGAAATCCATTGCCGGCCACCACGATCCCTGGCAGGTCGGGAACTCGGGGCAGGCGAGCACCGCGTAGTTGGTGCTGACCCAGCCTCCGAGCGCGGTCTGCAGCAGGCTGAGGGCCGCGAGCAGGATCGCCGCGGCATGCAGGCCCGGCGCCAGCGCGATCGGGTCGCGCCGGTAGCCCTCCTTCTGCACCGCGAGCAGCGCCAGCAGCACCAGCCCACCGAGCAGGTGCGCGGTGACGATCGCAGGGTACAGCTTCATCGTCACCGTCAGCGCGCCGAACGCACCCTGCACGCAGACCCAGAACAAGGTCGCGCTCGCCCACCACGGCGAGACCGGCAGCCTGTGGCGACGCGCGGCGACCCAGCTCGACACGGCCAGCACCATGATCAGCGCCCCGACGGCGGTGGCGAGATAGCGGTGGATCATCTCGATCCAGGCCTTGCCGTGAGTCACCGGGCCACCCGGCAGCGCGGTCTGTGCGGCGCGGATCTCGGCGTGCGCGCCGAGCGGGCTCGCGCTCGCATAGCAGCCCGGCCAGTCGGGGCAGCCGAGCCCGGAATCGGTGAGCCGCGTGAAGGCGCCGAACAACACCAGGTCGAAGGTCAGGAACAGCGTCAGCACCGTCAGCGCCTGCAATCGCGCCGCAGCGCCCCGGGAACGATCGCGCCGCCAGACCCAGGCGAACGGCAACAGCGCGAGCAGCGCGCCAAGCAGCACGATGCCCAGTAGCGGTGCCAGGTCGTAGGGTGCCGGAGAACTCATGGCGTTCAGCGACCGGGCTTGTCCCAACCGGCCGAGGCGCGCAGCAGCTTCTCGACGTCGCGCTTGAGCCTGGCCGGTTCGGGGTTCGGCGGCACGCGCATCATCCAGTTGCCCAGCGGGTCGACGATGTACATGTGGTCTTCGAGCGCCTGCCCGGCCGCGGGCTGCAGCCAGGCGGCGAGCGCGCGCGGCGGCACGCGCAGCACCGTCGCCTCGGTGTTGCTCGTGACGCCCTGCAGGGTCTGCGGCTTGGGCATGCCGGCGTCGTCGATCAGCCAGAGCTTGTCGACGCGGTCCTTCTCGCGACCCAGCGTCTCGCGCAACTGGCGCTGCAGCCACAGGTGCTTCTCGCAGCGGGCGTCGCAGGCGGCGGCCGAGACGACGATCAGCAGCCACTGGCCCTTCAGCGACTCGGCCGTCACCGCGGCGCCTTGCAGGTCGGACAGCGGCAGGTCGGCCGGGATCGGCCGCTGCGGCTGGATCAGTTCGCCGTAGTTGGTTCGCCCCTCGGGCCGGATCACGAAGTAGGTGACGTACGACGCGATCACCGGTGCCGCGCAGACCGCGAGCACCAGCAGCATCTTCAGGCGGCCGTTCTTCGTGCGGCGCACCGCTTCGCCGCCGAGCGCCGGCGGCTGCAGCGAATGCACGGTGAAGCTCAGCGGCGAATCACGCTCGGGCATGGCGCTTCCACCGCGGGCGGACGAGTTGGAACCAGACATACAGACCTGCCATCAGCGCACACAGCGCGAACCACTGGAACGCGTAGCCATAGTGCTTTTGAACATCGACCGCGGGGCGCGGCCACTGGCGCAGCAGGCCAGCGCCTGCGGCGACCGGGGAATCGGCCGTCTCGCTCGACTCGAGCACCGACAAGGGCGCCAGGGCCAGGCCGGTTTCGCGCCTGAATTCGTCGAGGTCGAGATTCTGCCGGATCGCACCGCGGGCCGAGGGCGCGAACTCATACAGCCGTGCCGGCGGCGGGGCAATGCGGCCGTCGACCTCCACGACGCCGCCGGGTGTCGGCACGGCGGGCAGCAGCGTGCGGTCGCGCTGGTCGCGGGGCACCCAGCCACGCTGCACCAGCACGGCTTCGCGCCGACCCTCGAGTTGCAGCGGCGTCACCAAGTAGAAACCGGCGCGGCCCGCCATCTGGCGGTTGTCGAGAAACACGCTGTGCGCCGCAACCCACTGGCCGCGCAGGCGCACCGGACGGTAGTGCTGCGCCTGCGCCTGCGCCTCGTCGTGCGCCAGGTCCGGCGCGAACAGCACGCTCAGCCTGGCGCGCGACTCGAGCGCGTCCTGCAGCGCGATCTTCTGCGCCGCGCGACGCAACTGCCAGGCGCCGAGGTTGGCGGTGATGGCGACCCCGACGATGGTCGCGATCAGGATCACCACGGCGCGACCCCTGGCGCTCAATGTCATCGCGGGCGACGCGGCGGATAATCGGCGCGCATGAAGTACCTGATCGGATTCGCCTTCGCCGGCATCCTCGCTGCGCTGGCGCTGGCCGGCGTCTTCATGATGCGCGACGGCCGAGACGGCAAGCCCAAGAGCGGCAACATGATGCGCGCGCTGGCGCTGCGCGTTGCGCTGTCGGTGCTGTTGTTTGCGTTCATCCTGCTGAGCTACTGGGCCGGTTGGATCGAGCCGACGGGCATCCCGCTCGGCAGATGATCGATCCAAGAACAAACGCCGCGTTCAGCGGCGTTTGCGTTCGGCAGAGGGTTACGGGCCCGGCGCCGGGCCGCTCCCAAGCGGGCCCGCATCCCCCGGGGGGATCGTCCGGTGTATTCGCCGGACGAGGGACTCGCTACAACCAATAGACGACCACGTACAGACCGAGCCAGACCACGTCGACGAAGTGCCAGTACCAGGCCGCGCCTTCGAAACCGAAGTGGCGCTGCGGCGTGAAGTGGCCCTTCATCAGGCGGATCGTGATGAACAGCAGCATCAGCATGCCGACGAACACGTGGAAACCGTGGAAGCCGGTCAGCATGAAGAAGGTGGAGCCGTAGGCGCCCGACGAGAGCTTCAGGTTCAGCTCGGTGTAGGCGTGGTGGTACTCGTAGATCTGGAAGCCGAGGAAGGTGACGCCCAGCAGCACGGTGATCCACATGAAGGCGATGCAGCGCGCGCGGTGGTTCGCGATCAGCGCATGGTGCGCGATCGTCAACGTCACGCCCGAGCTCAGCAGCAGCAAGGTGTTGATCGTCGGGATCGGCCACGGGCCCATGGTCTGGAACGGGTCGACGATGCCGGCCGGCGAGCCGGTGTTACCCACCCCCGAACTCGGCCAGATCGCGCGGAAGTCCGGCCACAGCACCGCGTTCTCCATGCTGCCGAGGCTCGGCAACGCGTGCAGCCGCGTCCAGTAGAGCGCGCCGAAGAACGCGCCGAAGAACATCACCTCCGAGAAGATGAACCAGCTCATGCTCCAGCGGTACGACACGTCGATGCGGTCGCCGTACAGACCGCCTTCGCTCTCGCTGATCGCCTGGCGGAACCACTGCTGCAGCGTGAAACCCCACAGCACGAAACCGGCGATCAGGCAGTACATGCCCCAGCCGTGGCCATTGATCCACTGGCCGGCGCCGAAGATCACGAAGAGCAGGCCGGTCGCGGTCAACACCGGATGACGCGAAGGCGCCGGAACGAAGTAGTAGGGCGTGTGCCCGTGAGCTGTTGTCGCTGCCGACATGTTTTCTCCTGGAATCCTGATGGTCGTGAATCTTGTTCGAAGGCTTACCTTGCCGCACCGCTGGCCAGCACCCAGTTGACCAGCAGCAGCAGCAAGAGAATGAACACCACCGCGCCGATCACACCGGCGATCACCACGTGCACCGGGTTGAGATGGCTCACGTCCCGCTCGTAGTCCGCCCCTTTGCGCACGCCGAAGAACGACCACGCGACCGCCTTCATCGTCTGCACGAACGAGCCCTTGCGCCGGACCGCCTGCTTCAGCTCGCCGCTCACGATCGCGCCGCCTTCGGGACGACGACGGCCGCAGCGTCGGCGCTGGGTTCCGGCGGTACCGTGCCGCCCACCTCGAAGAAGGTGTACGAGAGCGTGATCGTTTTCACGTCCCTGGACAACTTCGGGTCGATGACGAACACCACCGGCCAGCGCTTGGACTCACCGGGCTTCAGGGTGTACTGGTTGAAACAGAAGCACTCGAGCTTGTTGAAATACGGCATCGCCTGCATCGGCGCGTAGCTCGGGATCGCCTGCGCGGCCATGGTCCGGTTCTGCACGTTGCGGAAGGTGTACATCACCGTCGTCAGCTCGCCCGGATGCACCTCGACCGAGCGCTTCTCGGGGGCGAACTCCCACGGACCGCGCGCGTTCGCGTCGAATTCGATCGTGATCGTGCGGCTGGTGTCGACCTGGGTGTTGCTCTTGTAGTCGGCGCGCCTGCCGCCCTGCACGTCGACCTCGGCCAGCGAGAGCACGTTGATGCCCAGCGCCGTGCAGATCGTGTTGTAGATCGGCACCAGCGCGTAGCCGAAGCCGGCCATCACGGCAGCGACGACGACGAGCTTGGCCAGCATGCGCCGGTTGTCGCGCCGCAGTGCGGCCTCGCGCTCGGCGGATTTCGGGTCGGTGTCGGACATGGTCGTGCTGCAGCGCTCGTCGGTCACATGCCGACCAGCGCGCTCTTCGCGATGAAGCCGAAGAAGATCACGAGCGCGACCACGCCCAGGATCAGCCCCAGGCGCTGGTTGCTCTTCTTCTGCTCGGGCGTCATGACGCGGCCTCGCGCCTCAGGCCAGGATCTTCGTGGCCGACGCATTCAGCTTCGGCGGATTCTCGAAGGTATGGAACGGTGCCGGCGACGGCACCTCCCACTCCAGGCCTTCGGCGCCGTCCCAGGGCTGCTGCGGTGCCGGCCGGCCCTTGCCGCGCATCATCGGCATCACGACGAACAGGAAGAAGTAGACCTGCGCGAAACCGAAGAAGAAGGCGCCGACCGACGCGATCATGTTGAAGTCGGCGAACTGCATCGGGTAGTCGGCATAACGGCGCGGCATGCCGGCCAGCCCGAGAAAGTGCATCGGGAAGAAGGTGACGTTGAACGAGATCAGCGACCACCAGAAGTGGAGCTTGCCGCGCCCTTCGTCGTACATCACGCCGGTCCACTTCGGGCCCCAGTAGTAGACGCCGGCGAACAGCGCGAACAGCGACCCCGCCACCAGCACGTAGTGGAAGTGGGCGACCACGTAATAGGTGTCCTGAACCTGAATGTCGATCGGCGCCATCGCCAGGATCAGCCCGGTGAACCCGCCCATCGTGAACACGAACAGGAACCCGACCGCGAACAGCATCGGCGTCTCGAAGGTCATCGAGCCGCGCCACATCGTCGCGACCCAGTTGAAGATCTTCACACCGGTGGGCACCGCGATCAGCATCGTCGCGTACATGAAGAACAGTTGGCCTGTGACCGGCATGCCGGTCGTGAACATGTGGTGCGCCCAGACCATGAACGACAGGATCGCGATCGACGAGGTCGCGTAGACCATCGACGTGTAGCCGAACAGGCGCTTGCGCGCGAACGCCGGAATGATCGCGCTGATGATGCCGAACGCCGGCAGGATCATGATGTAGACCTCGGGGTGGCCGAAGAACCAGAAGATGTGCTGGTACATCACCGGGTCGCCGCCGCCGGCAGGGTTGAAGAAGTGCGTGCCGAAGTGGCGGTCGGTCAGCGTCATCGTGATCGCGCCGGCGAGCACCGGCATCACCGCGATCAGCAGGTACGCGGTGATCAGCCAGGTCCAGCAGAACAGCGGCATCTTCATCAGCGTCATGCCGGGCGCGCGCATGTTCAGCACCGTGACGATGATGTTGATCGAGCCCATGATCGAGCTCGCGCCCATGATGTGCATCGCGAAGATGCCGGCGTCCATCGACGGGCCCATCTGCAGGGTCAGCGGCGCGTAGAGCGTCCAGCCGGCCGCGGGCGCGCCGCCGGGCATGAAGAACGAACCGACCAGCATCAGCGCGGCCGGGATCAGCAGCCAGAAGCTCAGGTTGTTCATGCGCGCGAACGCCATGTCGGGCGCGCCGATCTGCAGCGGGATCATCCAGTTCGCGAAGCCGACGAAGGCCGGCATGATCGCGCCGAACACCATGATCAGGCCGTGCATCGTGGTGAACTGATTGAACATCTGCGGGTTCACGAACTGCAGCCCGGGCTGGAACAGCTCGGCGCGGATCAGCAGGGCCAGCACGCCGCCGACCATCAGCATCGTGAACGAGAACAGCAGGTACATCGTGCCGATGTCCTTGTGGTTCGTCGCGTACAGCCAGCGGCGCCAGCCGTGCGGCGCGTGGTGGGCGTGATCGTCGTGTGCGTGGTCGTGGCCGTGGCCGGGGTGGTCGATGACTGCGCTCATGGCAATTCCTGTTTCCTGTACGACTGATTCAACGGGTGTTCAGCGTGGCGTCACTTGCGCGCCGCGGCCACTTCGGAGGGCTGCGCGACCTGCCCGGTCTTGTTCGACCAGTTGTTCTTCGTGAACGTGATGACGGCCGCGAGTTCGGTGTCGCTGAGCTGCTTCCAGGACGGCATCGCACCGTTGTTCTGGCCGTTCAGCAGGACGTGGATCTGCACCGTCTTGTCCGCATCGAGCACCTTGGCCGAGCCGTCGAGCGGCTTGATCGGGCCGCCGCCCTTGCCGTTGGCCTGGTGGCAGGCGGCGCAGTTGCCCGCGTAGACCTTCTCGCCGCGCGCGAGCAGGTCGGGCAGCGTCCAGACCTTCGCCGGATCGTCGGCCAGCGCGGCCATCTCCTTCTTCTTGCCGGCAACCCATTGGCTGTAGTCGGCTGCCGACACCACCTTCACGTGGATCGGCATGTAGGCGTGTTCCTTGCCGCACAGCTCGGCGCACTGGCCGTAGTAGTCGCCGACCTTGGTGGCCTTGAACCAGGTGTCGCGCACGAAGCCGGGAATCGCGTCCTGCTTGATGCCGAACGAGGGCACCATGAAGGCGTGGATCACGTCGGTCGCGGTCGTGATGATGCGCACCTTCTTGTCGACCGGCACGACCAGCGGGTTGTCGACCTTCAGCAGGTAGTTGTCGACCGGCGCCGGCTTGCCGGAGTCGGACGATTCACGCTGCGACACATCGAGCGTCGAGAGGAAACCGATGCCCTCGCCCTCGCCCTTCAGGTAGTCGTAGCCCCACTTCCATTGCATGCCGGTGGTCTTGATGGTCAGGTCGGCGGCGCTGGTGTCCTTCATCGCGACGACGACCTTGGTGGCCGGCAGCGCCATCAGGATCACGATGACGAAGGGCACCACCGTCCAGACGATCTCGACCGTCGTGCTCTCGTGGAAGTTCGCCGCCTTGGCACCCTTGGACTTGCGGTGCTTGAAGATCGAATAGAACATCACCCCGAACACGCCGACGAAGATGACCGTGCAGATCACCAGCATGAAGTAGTGCAGCCAGCGCTGGTCGGCTGCGATCTCGGTGACCGGCGGCGCCAGGTCGAGCTGATTGACCGCCGGGCCGCCGGGCAGGTCGCCCACGGCCAGCGCCAACCGGGTCGCCAGCAGTGCGCCCAGCGTCACGCCGAGCTGACCGGCCCGGAGCCACAGTGCTTTCATCGTCTTCATGGTTGCCACTTCAGTTTTCGGATTTGTCTTGCAAGTCATGTTCGGGCATCGGCGCCTGCGCCGCCATCCATTGCCAGCGCCGCAGGGCCCAACGCAATTCCTCGGCCAGTTGGCGGCGCAGTTCGGGGCGCACGAAGCGCCCCACCGCGATGCGCTGGCCCTGGCCCGACAGCTCGATCAGGGAGCGCTCGCCGTGCTCGGGCTCGACGCGCACCCAGGCGGGAGCGAACTCGGCGCGTTCGACGCGCCGGCCGGCCACGTGCTCGACCGTCAGCCGCCCCGGCTGAAGCCGGATGCGCTCACTGTCGGTGGCGTGCCTCGAATAGACCAGCAGCGCCGTTCCCACCGCGAGGATCTCCAGCGAGGCGAACGGCATCACAAGCTTCGCGCCCTGCGCCCAGAAGAACGCGCCGATGACCAGCGACACCAGGCACAGCGAGGTGTAGAAGCCCATCATCTGGCGCGGTGTCGTCGAGCAGTTGCGCTTCAGCAGCCATTGCACCGAATGCTCGCCGGTACCCGCCTGCGCGCCGAAACGCAACGACCGAGCCGTTGTCGCCATGGCGATGGATGGGTGAGAAATGGTTGCTGACATCCCGCGCGTGCCTTGCTACTGCTGACTGCCCTGAAATCCTTGCCTTCGACCGGAACCGGTGCCCTCGACGCACCGCCCACGCGCGCGGCGGTGCGTTCACGCTGGAACCGGGCACGGAGCCGGCCGAGCCCAACCATGAGAGTTTAGCGCAGAGCCTGCGGCCGTTTGGACGGGCCGTGGCTGGCACGCACCATCGCGCGCATGTCGTCGAGCGACACGGTGGTGGCCTCGCCCGCGCGCAGCCGCGGCGCGGCCTTGAACGCGTGACCATAGGCGACTTCGAAGCTCAGCCCGATCGTGCCGTCCGGTGCGGCCAGCGCTTCCAGTTCCCGCTCCAGCCGGGCACGCCAGCGCGGCGTGCGCAGACCCGGCGCGCGATCCGGCGCGGTGTTGCCGCCCAGCGTGCGCAGTTCGGCGAGCAGGGCCCCCGGGCTGTTCCAGCGCAGGGTCAGCGTCTCCTGGTCCATCACCGGATCGGCGAAACCCGCGTGCACCAGCATGTCGCCGAGGTCGTGCATGTCGACGAAGCCCGGCGTCGGCGCCGGCCAGCCGAGCCGCTGGTACACGGTGCGCAACTCGCGCAAGGTGCCGGGGCCCAGGCACGAGAACATGACGAAGCCGTCGACGCGCAGCAGCGCGTGCCAGCGCCCGATCAGCGCGACCGGATCGACGACCGCGTGCAACATCATGTTGGCCCAGACCAGCCCGGCCCCCGACGCGATCTCGTCCCCCTCACACGCGACCTGCGCCTCGCCGCCGCTCCAGCGCGCCGCCGTCCACCACGGTCTGCGTGCCGGCGCCCGGCTGCGCTCGACCCAGCGGGCGTCCGGTTCGACGCGCAGTTGCCGCGCCTTCGGGTAGGCCTGTTCGAGCAGCGCAGCACCGGCGCCCAGGGCGCTCCACCAGTCGACCACGCGTTCGGGCTGCAGCCGGATCAGTGCCAGCTTCTCGGCCATGCGGCGTGCCACTTCGGCGTGCAGCCACGGTGCCTGGGGCGCACGGGCCATGCGGCGCAGCGCCGCCGTCACCGCGATCGGATCGAGGCGGCGGGCACGGTGGTCGGGCGAATCGGGCATGCGGGCCAGTATATTGAGCCGTGCTCTTCTCCCGCCTCCTGGACACTGCGCGCGCGAACGTGCTCGCACATCTGCCGAGCCTGTGCGCGATCTGCCATGGCTGGGGCTCGCGGCGCGTGTGCGCGCCGTGCGTGCAGCGCCACGCCGCGCCGGTGCCGCGCTGCCACCGCTGCGCGTTGCAGGTGCCGGCCGGGACCGCGACCTGCGGCGCGTGCCTGACCCACCCACCGCCTTTCACGCGCGCCATCGCGGCACTCGACTACGACCATCCGTGGGACAGCCTGATCACCCGCTTCAAGTTCCACGCCGCGCTCGACCTGACCCCGGCGCTGACCGCCCTGATGCTCGACGCATGGCACCGCAGCAATGCCGCGACGCCGATGCTGCTGCTGCCGATCCCGCTGAGCGACGCGCGGCTGCGCGAGCGCGGCTACAACCAGGCCTGGGAACTGGCCCGGCACCTCGGCCGGACGCTCGCCTCTGCGACCGATGCCCGCCTGTTGCTGCGCGTGAAGGACACGCCGCACCAACTCGCCTTCCCGCGCGATCAGCGCGCCGGCAACGTGCGCGCCGCGTTTGCGGTCGAGCCGCGCCGGCTCGGCGAGCTGCGCGGGCGCAGCGTCACGCTGGTCGACGACGTGATGACCACCGGCGCGACCGTCGCCGAGGCGGCGCGCACGCTGCTGCAGGCCGGCGCCGCCGACGTCGGTGTGTGGGTCGTCGCACGCACACCGCGCCCCGACGACGCGTGAGAGCCTGAGTCGCAGCGCCGACAATCGCGGCCCATGTTCAACATCGTCCTCGTGCAGCCGGAGATTCCGCCGAACACCGGCAACGTGATCCGGCTGGCCGCCAACACCGGTTGCGCGCTGCACCTGGTCGAACCGCTCGGCTTCTCGATGGACGACCGGCAGCTCAGGCGCGCCGGGCTCGACTACCACGAGTACGCCCCGGTGCGGCGCCACGCGTCGTGGCCGGCGTTCGTCGAACAGATGCACCCGCCACCCGAACGCCTGTTTGCGTTCACGACCCGCGGCGGCCGACCGTTCGCCGAGGTCGCGTGGCAGCCCGGCGACTGGCTCGTGTTCGGCTCCGAGACCGCCGGCCTGCCGGTTGCAGTGCGCGACAGTGTCGACGCCGCGCGACGCGTGCGCCTGCCGATGCGCGCAGCCCAGCGCAGCCTGAACCTCAGCAACGCGGTCGCGGTGGCGGTGTTCGAAGCCTGGCGCCAGAATGGTTACGCGGGCGGCGTGTAGCGGCCTGGCGCGCGCCGCTCGGAACGCGCCGGGCGCACCCAAGCGGGCCGAACACCCGCTGGGGGCCACGAGGGGGCTTCGTCGTGGCCCCTCGGGGTGGTGGCGCCGATACCGCCACCGGGCGCCCCATCTACTCCGGCTGCACGCCGGCGGCCTGGATGACCCTGGCCCAGCGCTCGCGCTCGGTCTTCATCAGCCCGGCCAACGCTTCTGGCGCGGTGCCGGCGGCGCTGAAGTACTGGCCCAGCATCCTGCCGCGCACCTGCTCGCTCTTGATGATGCGGACCAGCTCGCGGGAGAGGCGTTCGACGATCGGCCGCGGTGTGCCCGCAGGCGCCAGCACCGCCTGCCATGAGATCGCCTCGAAGTCCGCGTAGCCCTGCTCGACGAAGCTCGGCAGCTCCGGCAGCGATCCGGAACGGCCCAGGGTCGTGACGCCGAGTGCCTTCAGCCTGCCGGCCCGCACCTGTCCCATCGCGACCCCCGGCACCATGAAGCCCGCCTGCACCTCGCCGGCCAGGATCGCGCCGACGACTTGCGGAAAGCCCTGGTAGGGCACGTGCACCAGGTCGATGCCGGCGCGCGTCTTGAAGAGTTCCATCGCCAGGTGCGCGGCACTGCCGACGCCGACGCTGCCGTAGTTCAGCAGCCCCTTGCGCTGCTTCGCGATGCGAACGAAGTCGGCGAGCGTGTCGGCGCCGAGCTTCGGGTCGACCACCAGCACGTTCGGCGAGGTCGCCACCAGCGTCACCGGCGCGAGATCGCGCACCGGGTCGTAGTTCAGACCCCTGGTCAGCAGCGGCGCGGTCACGAGCGGGCCCTGGATCGTGAACAGCAGGGTGTGGCCGTCGGGCTCGGCCCGCGCCACCGCGCCGGTGCCGATATTGCCGCCCGCGCCGGGCCGGTTGTCGACGATCACGGTCTGGCCCAGCGCCTGGCCGAGCGGCTCGGCGATCAGGCGAGCGATGAAGTCCGGCGAGCTGCCGGGCGGGAACGGCACGACGAGCCTGATCGGGCGGCTCGGCCAGGCCGGGGCGACCACCGACCACGACGGCGTCGGGACTGCGAAGCTTGCGGCCCCGGCGAGCGAAGTCTGCAGGAAGCTGCGCCGTTGCATCGGAACGCCCGCGGGCCGCACGGTCAGGTTTCGGGCCGCGCGCCGCGGCCCATCAGCTGCTCGAGCGCGCGCGCCGGCGTGGTGCGGCCGTCGAGCACCGCGACCACCGCCTGCACGATCGGCATCTCGACGCCGAGCGCCCCGGCGCGCTGCAGCACCATCGGGGCGCTGTGGACGCCTTCGGCGACGTGACCGAGTTCGGTCAGGATGCGCGCGAGCGGCATCCCTTGCGCGAGCAGCCGGCCGACGCTGCGGTTGCGCGACAGGTCGCCGGTGGCGGTCAGCACCAGGTCGCCCAAGCCCGACAGGCCCATGAAGGTCTCGGCACGCGCACCGAGCGCGACGCCCAGCCGTGTCATCTCGGCCAGGCCGCGCGTGATGAGCGC
This sequence comes from Pseudomonadota bacterium, assembly GCA_040388965.1. Taxonomy (GTDB): domain Bacteria; phylum Pseudomonadota; class Gammaproteobacteria; order Burkholderiales; family Burkholderiaceae_C; genus LMDS01. Next base: position 60,324 of record JAZKAV010000010.1, read on the forward strand.
CGCGCGGGCATTCAGACCGAGGCCCGGCGGCCCACCCACGGGCCCGGGCATGCCATCGGCGATGCCGGTGGCGATCGCGAGCACGTTCTTGACCGCGCCGCCGACCTCGACGCCGACCGGATCGTCCGAGGTGTAGATGCGCAGGCTCTCGCTGTGCAGCGCGTCGACCGCCTCGTCGCGCAGCGCCGCGTCGCCGCTGGCCGCCACCAGCGCCGTCGGCTGGCCGCGCGCGACCTCGATCGCGAAGCTCGGGCCGGAAATCACGCCGACCCGCGCACCCGGGTCCAGCGCTCGCGCGATCTCGTGGCCGAGCCGGCCGCTGCGCTGCTCGAAGCCCTTGCTGAGCCACAGCACACCGCCGGCACGCGGGCCGATGCGGCGCAGCATCTCGTCGAGCGCCGCCATCGGCGTGGCGACGATCACCAGCCCGCCGCGGGCGTGGGCGAGTGCGGCGTGGAAGTCCGCGTCGATCTGCAGTGCACCGGGGAGCGCCACGCCGGGAAGGTAGGTCGCGTTCTCCCGTGTGGCGCTCATGCGCGCGGCCTGGCGCCCGTCGCGCGCCCACAGCCGCGTCGGATGCCGCGGCGCGGTGCTCACCGCGAGCGCGGTGCCCCACGCGCCGGCACCGAGAACCGTGAGGTTCATCGCGCCTCCACGCCGCCGCGGATCAGTTGGCCGAGGTGATGATGCCCGAGCCGTTGCTGCCGTTGCTGCCGTTCGGCTGGCCGGCGGCCTGCGCCTGCTGCGCCTCGAACATCGCCTGGAAGTTGACTTCCGACAGCAGCACCGGCGGGAAACCGGCGCGCGTGCAGACGTCCGAGACGATCGCGCGCAGGTACGGGTAGATGATGCCCGGGCAGGCGATGCCGATGATCGGCTGCAGCTGGTCTTCGGGAATGTTGCGGATCTCGAAGATGCCGCCCTGCTTGGCTTCGACCAGGAACAGCACCTTGTCGTTGACCTTGGTCGTGACGGTCGCGGTGACGGTCACTTCGTAGACGCTGTCGCCGATCGGCGCGGCACCCAGGCCGAGGTTGATCTCGACCTGCGGCTGGCCCTGTTCGAGCAGGATCTGCGGCGAGTTGGGTTGCTCGAGCGACAGATCCTTCAGGTAGATGCGCTGGATCTGGAACACCGGGTTGTTGTCGTCGGCCATGGGGGTCTCGGGTTGGAGGGGTGGGCTCGGGCGCGCGACGCGGCGCCGAGCTGTGTGCGGCGGCAATTATCGCCGCGCGCGCTGGCGGGTCCTTGCGTCAGGCGTCGGTGCCGGCGCGAGGTGTCAGGCGCCGGTGCCCGCGAGCAGCGGCAGCAGGCCACCGCGCTGGTCGAGCGCCACCAGGTCGTCGCAGCCGCCGACGTGGGTCTCGCCGATGAAGATCTGCGGCACGGTGCGCCGACCGGTCAGCTCCACCATCTTCACGCGTTGCGCCGGGTCGAGGTCGACGCGGATGTCCTCGATCGCCTCGACCCCGCGCCGCTCGAGCAAGGCCTTCGCGTGCACGCAGTACGGGCAGGCCTGGGTGGAATACATCCTGACGGCTTGCATCGTCGCGCCCCGGTCAGGCGGTCTTCTCGACCGGCAGGTTCGCGGCGCGCCAGGCCGCAAGGCCACCGGCCAGCGCACGGGAGTTCTCGAAGCCCAGTTTCTTCAGCGTGCCGACCGCGCGGCCGGCCCGCGCGCCGGTCGCGCAGACCACGACCAAGGGCAGCGCCTTGTTCTTCGGCAACGCGGTCGAGTTCTCCAACTGGCTCAGCGGCACGCTCTTCGCGCCGGCCGCGTGGCCGGCCGCGTATTCCGCGGGCTCGCTCACGTCGATCAGCACCGCCTTCTCCCGGTTGATCAGGTTCACCGCGTCGTTCGTCGACACCTTGGCAGCGCCGCCCGCGCTCTTGCCGATCATCGGCCACAGCAGCAGACCGCCGGACACGGCCGCCGCGAGGAACAGGAACCAGTTGTCGATGAAGAACTTCACAGGCGGGCCGATGGGGTTGGGACAGGTCGGCGATTATAGAATTCGAGCGCGTCTCGCCCGGCAGGGCGGCGCTTTTCCCCTCACACGCCGGAAGCCCATGCACAAGCTCGTACTGATCCGCCACGGCGAGTCCACCTGGAACCTCGAGAACCGCTTCACCGGCTGGACCGATGTGGCGCTGACGCCGCTGGGCGTGGAGCAGGCGCAGCAGGCCGGCCAGCTGCTGAAGGCCGAAGGCTACGAGTTCGACATCGCCTACACCTCGGTGCTCAAGCGTGCGATCTGGACGCTGTGGCACACGCTCGACCAGATGGACCGCACCTGGCTGCCGGTCGTCAACGACTGGCGCCTGAACGAGCGCCACTACGGCGCGCTGCAGGGTCTGAACAAGGCCGAGACCGCGAAGAAGTTCGGCGACGAGCAGGTGCTGGTCTGGCGCCGCAGCTACGACACGCCGCCGCCCGCGCTCGAACCCGCCGACCCGCGCAGCGAGCGCGGCGACCTGCGCTACGCGAAGCTCGCCGCCGGCCAGGTGCCGCTGACCGAGTGCCTGAAGGACACGGTCGCGCGCGTGCTGCCGTTCTGGAACGACACGCTCGCGCCGGCGCTGCGCGGGAACCAGCGCGTCGTGATCGCCGCGCACGGCAACAGCATCCGTGCGCTGGTGAAGTACCTGGACGGCATCTCGGATGCCGACATCGTCGGCCTGAACATCCCGAACGGCATCCCGTTGGTTTATGAACTCGACACCGCGCTGAAGCCGATCCGCAGCTACTACCTCGGCGACGCCGAAGCGGCGGCCAGGGCCGCGGCGGCGGTCGCGAACCAGGGCAAGGCGTAACCCGCGCGCGGGCAGCCCTCGGGACTGTTCGCGTCCGGCGAAAAGCCGCGCGCCTGCGGCGGCGCGGCCGCAAGCCCCCTGAGGCAACGCGCGGCCGCCGAAGTCTCCTCATCCTCCTTGGTGGGCCGAGGCGACGGGCGGCAAGCGCACCATTGCGATGAACGGCGAGCAGTTCATCGGCCGGCTGCTGCAGCATGTGCTGCCGCCGGGCTTCAGGCACATCCGCCACGACGGGCTGCTGGCGCCAGTGGCCAAGACCGAGCAGCTGGCGCTGCTGGCGCGCAAGGTGCTGGCAATGCCGCTGGCCAACCCGCAGGCCCGCGAGAACGCGCAGGCCTTCATGCGCCGTGTGGCGGGGCATCGACGTCACGTGCTGCACGCATTGCAGGCTCGGGCACTGGGGCGTCACCAGAGTTCCGTACCCGCCGTCCCGGAGTGCGATTGCGCCGTGCAGGTAGCTACAGGCAAAGTCGTCGCGGGCAAGGTCGTCGCGGAAGGGTCCGCAGTGCGGTTCAACAAGTCGGCGCTACGGGCTGGTGCCGGCTGCCACGAAGTGACACCTCAGGCCGCCGCCCGCTCGATCCGTGCAGCGATGTCGTCGCGCAGGGTCTGCGCCAGGGCGCGGCGATCGGCCCCCGCCGTCGGCCGCGCCGGCAGCAGCGCGAGGTGCACGACCAGGCGCTCGGCGCAGGCGACCCTCCACAGGCTCTCGGCGAGCGTCGTCGCGCCGACGAACTCCACCGCTGCGCTGATCGGCGCGGTCGCGTCCGAGAAGCGCAGCGCGACCGGCTGCACCGGCGTGGCGGTCGCGATCGCGGCTTGCAGCAGGTTCGCATGGAAGGGCAGCAGGGCGCGCCCGTCGGAGGTGGTGCCCTCGGGAAACACGGCCACCACCTGCCCCGCGCTCAGCGCCTGAGCCGCCAGGTGCACGACGCGCAGCGCATCGCGCTTGCGCTCGCGTTCCAGGTACAGCGTGTCGGCCGCATCGGCCAGCCGCGACAGCAGCGGCCAGGAACGGATGTCGGCCTTGGAGACGAAGCGCGCCTGCGGCACGACGGCGTGCAGCGCGGTGATGTCGAGCCACGAGACGTGGTTCGCGACCAGCAGCACGGCGCCGGCCGTCAGCTCGCCCTCGACCTGCATCTCGATGCCGATCAGGCGCATCAGCTTGGTGGACCACCAGCGGATGTGCCGCCGGCGCTGCGCGCCGTCGAGCCTGCGGAAGCGCAGCAGCACGATGGCCACGCCATGCAGGCTGTGCAGCACGCAGCGCAGCAGCCGCCAGGCAGCGCGGGTGCGCGGGCCGCGGATCATCCGGGCAGGGCTTCGTATGCGATGTGACCCGCCACGAGCGTGAACCTGACGCGACCCGGCAGCTCGTGGCCGGCAAACGGCGTGTGCCGGCCCTGGCTGCGCAGCGCGGCGGGCGCCACCGTCCAGTGCTCGTCGGCCCCGAACACGCAGACGTCGGCGACACCGCCGTCGACCAGCCGCCCGGCGCTCGCCGCGAGCGATCCGAGCGCGTCGCCGATCACCGCGACCGGCGCCGCCGTGACGGTGGCGAGCGCGCGCCGCAACGGCACCCCATCGTCGCGGCCCCACTTCAGCGCCAGGCTCAGCAACAGCTCCAGCCCGGTGGCGCCGGGTTCGGCCTCGGCGAACGGCAGGTTCTTCGCGTCGGCATCGACCGGCGTGTGGTCGCTGACCAGCGCATCGACGGTGCCGTCGGCCAATGCCGCACGGATCGCATCGCGGTCGCGCTGCTGGCGCAGCGGCGGCGTGACGCGCATCGCCGCGTCGAAGTAGCCGATGTCCAGGTCGGTCAGGTGCAGCGAGTTGATGCTCACGTCGCAGCTCACCGGCAGCCCTTCGGACTTGGCATGGCGCACGAGCTCGATGCCGGCGGCGCTCGACAGCCGGCACAGGTGCACGCGCGCGCCGGTGTCGCGCACCAGCTCGAAGATCGTCGCCAGCGCGATCGTCTCGGCGATCGCCGGCACGCCGGCCAGGCCCATGCGGGTGGCCAGCGCGCCCTTCGCGGCCACGCCGTTGCCGAGCCAGGCGTCGTTCGGCCGCAGCCAGCTCGTGTAGCCGAAGGTCGCCGCGTATTGCAGCGCACGGTGCAGCACCAGCGTGTCGCGCAGCGCGACCTCGGCCTGCGAGAAACCGACGCAGCCGGCATCGGTCAGCTCGGCCATCGCGGTCAGCACCTCGCCCTTCAGGCCGCGGGTCAGCGCGCCCAGCGGGTAGACGTGCGCCAGGTTCAGGTTGTGGGCGCGGAACTTCAGCATCTGCACCAGGCCCGGCTCGTCGAGCACCGGCTCGGTGTCGGGCGGGCAGACCAGGCTGGTGACGCCGCCGGCCACCGCTGCGGCCATCTCCGATTCGAGCATGCCCTCGTGCTCGTGGCCGGGCTCGCGCAGCCGCGCCGCGAGGTCGACGAGGCCGGGCGCAACGATCAGGCCGCTCGCGTCGATCACGCGATTCGGCTCGAACTCGCGGCTGACCTGGCCGAGCCCGACGATCCGCCCCGCGGCGACCGCCAGGTCGCCGACCGCGTCGTGGCCGGACGCGGGATCGACGAGTCGTCCGTTCTTTATCAGGATCTTCATGTAGCCCTCCGCCGAGCCGCCTCGAGGGAGTAGACGGCCCCCTCGGGGGGCAGCGAACGATAGCGGGTGTGGGGGCTCACGCGACATTCCCCGCGATGATCGACATCACCGCCATGCGCACCGCGATGCCGAAGGTCACCTGCGGCAGGATCACGCTCTGCGCGCCGTCGGCGACCACGGAGTCGATCTCGACGCCACGGTTGATCGGACCCGGATGCATCACGATCGCGTCCGGCCTGGCGAGCGCGAGCCGCGCCGGGGTGAGCCCGTAGCTCTTGAAGAACTCGGCGGCGCTGGGCAGCATCGCGCCGCTCATGCGCTCGTTCTGCAGGCGCAGCATGATGATCACGTCGGCGTCGCGGATGCCTTCGGCCATGTCGTGGCACACGCGCACCCCCATCTCCCGCAGGTCGCCCGGCACCAGCGTCTTCGGGCCGACGGCGCGGATCTCGGGCACGCCCAGGGTGGTGAGCGCGTGGATGTCGGAGCGGGCCACGCGCGAGTGCACGATGTCGCCGACGATCGCCACCGTGAGCTTCGTGAAGTCCTGCTTGTAGTGGCGGATCGTGTACATGTCGAGCAGCCCCTGGGTCGGGTGCTGGTGCCGGCCGTCGCCGGCGTTGATCACGTGCACGTGCGGCGCGCAGTGCTGCGCGATCAGGTAGGGCGCGCCGCTCTCGCCGTGGCGCACGACGAACATGTCGGCATGCATCGCCGACAGGTTGGCGATCGTGTCGAGCAGGCTCTCGCCCTTGGCGGCGCTGGAACGCGCGATGTCGAGGTTGATCACGTCGGCCGAGAGGCGCTTGGCGGCGATCTCGAAGGTCGTGCGGGTGCGCGTGCTGTTCTCGAAGAACAGGTTGAAGACGCTCTTTCCGCGCAGCAGCGGCACCTTCTTGACTTCTCGGTCGTTGACGCTCAGGAAGGTGCCGGCGGTGTCCAGGATGTGGTGCAGCACCGGGCGCGGCAGCCCTTCGATCGACAGCAGGTGGATCAGCTCGCCGTGCGCGTTGAGCTGCGGGTTGCGGCGGGACGGCATCACGTTCCTTCCTCGATGTCGAAGCTGAAGCGGCCCGCCGCGTCGCGCGCCAGCGCGAGCTTCTGGCTGCGCGGCAGCGTGATGCGCGCGGCCGACACCGCCGCCTGGATCGGCAGCTCGCGCCCGCCGCGGTCGACCAGCACCGCCAGCGTGACGCTGGCCGGCCGGCCGAAGTCGTAGAGTTCGTTGAGCACCGCGCGGACCGTGCGGCCGGTGTAGAGCACGTCGTCGATCAGGACGATGGGCTTGCCGGTCACGTCGAACGGCAGCCTGGTGTGGTCGGCGCCGGCGGTCAGGCCGCGCGAGCCGAAATCGTCGCGGTGCAGCGCGCTCGAGATCACGCCATGCTCGCCGGGCAGGCGCAGATCGCGCTGCAGCCGCTCCGCCAGCCACGCCCCGCCGGACCAGATGCCGACCAGCACGCCGTCGGAGCGCAGCAGGGGGCGCACGCCGGCCAGCAAGTCGGCGTAGAGCGCTTCGGCGTCGAGGTTGAGGCTGCTCATGCGAGGGTGCTCAGGAACTGGTTCAGGATGATCGCGGCCGACGCCGCATCGAGGTCGGACGCGCCGGCGCTCGCCGCTTCGGTCGTGCTGTAACGCTCGTCGACCTCGTGCACCGGCAGGTGGAACCGGCCATGCAGCTGGCGGGCGAAACGGCGTGCGCGCCCGGTATTGTCGTGCGGCGCGCCGTCGGGGTGGAAGGGCACGCCGACGACCAGCGCGCCGGGTTGCCATTCGCCGATCAAGCGGCCGATCGCCGCGAATCGCGCCTCGCCCTGCAGCGCGATCGTGCGCAGCGGCTGCGCTTGGCGGGTCAGCGTGTTGCCGCACGCGACGCCGACGCGCCTGGTGCCGAAATCGAACGCGAGATACGAAACGGGGGCGGTGAACGTCTGCGAAGCCGGCGACGCACTCATGCCTGCAGCACGCGCGCTGCCGCAGGCAACGCCCGTTCGCAGGCGTTCGCCGCGGCGTCGGCACCGTCGCACGTCCGGCTCACTGGGGCACCTTCGTGCTGCGCACTCCGGAATTCGCCCTTGGGGCGGCCCGGCGGGCTCATGCGTGCCCGGCCTCGCCGCTGAGCATGTTCGCGTCGATGCCCAGCAGCGACAGCGCCTTGTCGTAACGCTGCGGGGCGGGCGTGTCGAAGATGATGCCCGGCTCGGCGCCGACGTTGATCCAGCCGTTGCGGCTCATCTCGTCCTCGAGCTGGCCGGCGCCCCAGCCGCTGTAGCCCAGGGTCACGAGGATCTTCTTCGGCCCCGCGCCGTTCGAGAGCGCCTCCAGCACGTCCTTGCTGGTCGTCATCTCCAGCCCGCCGGGGATTTGCAGCGACGAGTTGTAGTGCCCGCCCTCGCCCGCCTCGCCACCGAGGCGCTCGTGCAGCACGAAGCCGCGCTCGGTCTGCACCGGCCCGCCGAAGTAGACCGGCACATCGGCCAGATCCTCCCGGTCCAGGGACAGCTCCACCTTCTCGAACAGGTTCTTCAGCTTGATGTCGATCGGCTTGTTGATCACCAGGCCGAGCGCACCCTTCTCGGTGTGCTCGCACATGTAGACCACGGTGCCGGCGAACGTGCCTTCGCGCAGGCTCGGCATCGCGATCAGGAACTGGTTGGTGAAGTTGACCGGTGCGCGTGTCATGCGAGGAATTCTAGACCTGGGGCAGACTCCGGCTCATGCCGAGGACATCGAAACGCGCACTCGTCTGGCTGCGACGCGATCTGCGCCTTCACGACAACGCCGCGCTGTACCAAGCGCTGCGCGCCGCCGAGCAGGTCTGGTGCGGGTTCGTGTTCGACACGGCAATCCTCGACCCGCTGCCCCGCGCCGACCGGCGCGTCGAGTTCATCCACGACAGCATCGTCGCGCTCGACGCGCAACTCCGCGCACTCGGCCGCGGCCTGCTGGTGCGTCACGGGCCAGCGCTGGACGAGGTCGTCCGGCTCGCCGGCGAACTCGGGGTGCAGGCCGTCTACGCGAGCCACGACGACGAGCCTGCCGCCTTGCAGCGCGACGCCGCGGTCAAGACCGCGCTCGCCGATGCCGGCATCGCGCTGCACACCGGCAAGGACCATGTCGTCTTCGAGCGCAGCGAGTTGCTGACGCAGGTCGGCACGCCGTACACCGTGTTCACGCCGTACAAGAACGCCTGGCTGAAGAAGCTGGAACCGTTATTCGTGCGGGCCTATCCGGTCGAACACCACGCGGCCGGCCTGGCCGCGCCGCCGCCGGGGGTGGGGCACGCGATCCCGTCGCTGGAGGCGATCGGTTTCGAGCGCACGAACCTGCGCGCGCTGAACATCCCGACCGGCAGCGACGGCGCGAAAACCCTGCTGGCGGACTTCCTGCCACGCATCGACGCCTACGCCGACACGCGTGACTTTCCTGCGGTGAAGGGGCCGAGCTACCTGTCAGTGCACCTGCGTTTCGGCACCATCTCGATCCGCGAACTTGCCGCGGCGGCGTGTGCGCGCATCGAACAGGAGCCGACGTCCGGCGCCGCGGTGTGGCTCTCGGAACTGATCTGGCGCGACTTCTACCACCAGATCCTGCACCACCATCCGCATGTGGTCGGTGCAAGCTTCCGGCCCGAATGCGACCGCATCCTCTGGGAGCACGGCGCCAGGGCCGACGCGCTGTTCGCCGCCTGGTGCGACGGCCGCACCGGCTACCCGCTGGTCGACGCGGCGATGGCACAACTCAACCAGACCGGCCACATGCACAACCGCCTGCGCATGGTCGTCGCGAGCTTCCTGACGAAGGACCTGGGAATCGACTGGCGCCGCGGCGAGGCCTACTTCGCGACCCACCTGAACGATTTTGACCTCGCCGCCAACAACGGCGGCTGGCAGTGGGCGGCTTCCACCGGCTGCGACGCCCAGCCCTGGTTCCGCATCTTCAACCCGGTCGCACAGAGCCGGAGGTTCGACCCCCAAGGCAGGTTCATTCGGCGCTACCTGCCGCAACTCGCGAAACTGCCCGACGCGCTGATCCACACGCCGTGGCTGACGCGACCGCCGGACCTGCAGGCGGCGGGCCTCAGGCTCGGCCACGAGTACCCGCATCCGATCGTCGATCACGATGCGGCACGCCGACGCACGCTGGCGCGCTTCGGCGTCGTGAAAGCAGCCGACTCGGCTCAGGCTGCGACGCGGTTGCGCGTGTAGCGGGCAATCAGCGCCAGCAGGTCTTCCTCGGAGTACGGCTTGCCGAGGTAGTGGTCGACGCCGAGCTCGGCCGCGTAGTCGCGGTGCTTCTGCGCGATCCGCGAGGTGATCATGATCACCGGCAGCTCGCGCAGGCGCGCGTCGGCGCGCATGTTGCGCACCAGGTCGAAACCGTCCATGCGCGGCATCTCGATGTCCGACAGCACGATCGCCGGCACGCTGTCGGCGAGCCGCTCCAGCGCGTCGAGACCGTCCTTCGCGAGCACGACGCGGTAACCCTCGCGCAGCAGCAGGCGTTGCGTGACGCGGCGCACCGTCAGCGAATCGTCGACCACCATCACCAGCGGCGCCTCGGGCGCGGCGGGTTCGGCGGCGATCGGCACGACGCCCTGCGACGCCGGCGCACGCATCGCGGCGAAGGTCGCTTCGCGCGCGGCCTCGCCGTACAGCGTGGCCAGCGCGACCGGGTTGTAGATCAGCGCGACCACGCCCGACGGCAGCAGCGTGATGCCCGCCAGGCCCGGCAGCCGCGAGAGCTGCGGCCCGAGGTTCTTGACCACGACTTCCTGGTTGCCCAGCACCTCGTCCACATGCAGCGCGATGCGTTGCTGGGCGCTGCGGATGATGACCACCGTGCGCGAGCGCGCCTCGCTGCCGGCCGGCCGCGCGCTGGTCTGCAGCAGCGCGCCGAGCCAGAAGAACTGCAGCGGCCGGTCGCCCGCGCTGGTATACGAACCGCTCAGGTAGGCCGCGTCGACCTCGGCGGGCGGCGCCCGGCGCACCACCTCGACCAGCGTCGACGGCACCGCCACGTTCGTGTCGCCGCAGCGCAGCATCACGACCTGCGTCACCGCCGTCGTCAGCGGCAGGATCAGCTTGAACGAGGTGCCCTGGCCCGCCGTGGTGGCGGTCTCGACGCGCCCGCCCATCGCGTTGACCTCGGCGCGCACCACGTCCATGCCGATGCCGCGGCCGGCCAGTTCGGTCACGGTCGCGGCAGTCGAGAAGCCGGGCGCGAATATCAGGTTCGCGAGATCGGCGTCGCTCGGCTCGGCGTTCGGGTCGAGCAGGCCGAGCGCAATGCCCTTCTCTCGGATGCGCGGCAGGTTCAGGCCGGCGCCGTCGTCGCGGAACTCGACCCCGACTTCGTTGCCCTCGTGCGAGAGCGCGACGACGATCGACCCGGTCGCGTCCTTGCCGGCCGCAACCCGTTCCTCCGGCATCTCGATGCCATGGCTGACGCAGTTGCGCAGCATGTGCTCGAACGCGCCGGTCATGCGGTCGAGCACGCCGCGGTCGACCTCGACCGAGCCGCCGACGATGTCCAGCCGCACCGACTTTCCGGTTTCCTTCGCGGCCTGGCGCACGACCCGGTACAGGCGGTCCGACAGGCCCTCGAACTCGACCATGCGGGTGCGCAGCAGGTCGTCCTGCAACTCGCGCGTCATGCGCGCCTGGGCCACCAGTTCATCCTCGGCGACCTCGAGCGAGCGCTGCAGCGAGCGCTGCACCGTGGCGACGTCGTTGACCGACTCGGCCATCATCCGCGTCAGTTCCTGGAAGCGCGTGAAGCGGTCGAACTCCAGCGGGTCGAACGACTGCGACGCAGCCTTCGCAGCCTCGAGCCGCGAGCTCATCTGCAGCTCGCCGTGGAACTCGATGTCGCGCAGCTGCGCGCGCAGCCGCTCCAGGTTCTCGGTCAGGTCGGCAAGCGAGGTCTTGATCTGCCCGACACCGGTCTCGATGCGCGAACGCGCGATGCTGACCTCGCCGGCCTGGTTGACGAGCCGGTCCAGCAGCGGCGCCCGCACCCGCACCGCCGACTGCGTTCCCTGCGCTCGATCGGTTGCCCTGCGTTCGGCGGGCGCGGTGAGCGGGAAGCGCGACCAGTCGATCTCCGCCAGCGGCTGCGGCGCGACCGGCGCGGGCGCTGCCGAATCGCCCGCATCGGTGCGGGCGGTTTCGAGCGGAATCGGCGCGATCGGGGCGTGATCGTCCGCGACAGGCGCCGGCGCGGCCTCGGGTTCGTCCAACCACGGCGTCAATGCGTCGAAGGACTCGGATACCGCGGCGGGTTCGCCGGCATCGGCCAGCGACCCGAACCGCGAATCGACCAGGGGCGCCGGCAGCGACTGCCAGCCCGACTCCATCGCCGGCGGCGGCGCGACTTCGAGCAGCACCTCCAGTTCCGGCGCGGGGGGCACCACGGCGGGCGGCGCCACGAGCCCGATCGTGGCGTCGTCCTGCGGCATGTCGCCGGCGCGCAATGCATCGAAGGTCTGCGCCAGCGTGTCGCCGTGGGCCTGCAGATCCTCGACATCGGAGAGTTCGACCGACGGCCGGGCCAGCAGGCGCTCGATGCGCGTCTCCAGCCGGTGCGCCATTTCGCCCAATCGCATCGCACCGGCCAGGCGCGCCCCACCTTTGAGGGTGTGCAAGGTGCGCATGCACGCGGCCGGGTGTCCCGCGTCGCCCGGTTTGCGGGCCCAGTCGCGCAGCCGGCTCGCGAGTTGCGGCAGCAGCTCTGCGGCCTCTTCCTGGAAGATCGGGAACAGGTCGGCATCGACCGCGTCGACCGCATCGATCACCTCGTCGCTGTCGACCAGATCGTGCGCCGACGCCGGCCGCGGCGCCTCGACCGGCATCTCGCCGAAGGGCTTCAACTCGCTCACGCCGAGCGCACCGAACCGCGTGTCGAGGCGACCGAACGCGGAATCGCCGGCCGGGCCCCGGCCTGGTTCGTCCATGGACGGCTCGGGCAGCGGCGGCGGCATGTCGGCCACGGCTTCAGGTGTCGCCAGGGCGCCGGATTCGGAGCCCGGCCCCAGCTCCGCGGCAGCGGCCGCCGCCTCGAGCCGGCGCGCCGAGCTGAGTTCGTGTGCGGCGAGCCGGGCGAGCAGTTCGGGCGATGGCTCCTTCAGGAAGCCGGCGGCGAACTGGTGCAGCAGGCGCCGGATCTCTTCGGCCGCGTCGACGAACAGACGCGCCTCTTCCGGCGTGCCGCGGCCGATCGCGAGCGAGCGCGCCTGCGCGTGCTCGAGCGAGCGCGCGAGCTGCGACAGATCGGCAAAGCCCACCGTCGCCGAGCTGCCGGCGAGCGAATGCGCGAGCGCGATCGAGGTCTCGCCGATCGGGCGGTGCAGCTCCATCGCCCATTCGGCGACCTCGGTGGTCAGCCGGCGCGACAGCTCGTCGGCCTCGTTCAGATAGATGTTGAACAATGGAATGCCGATGCGCAGCGGCCCGACGACCTTGACGTGGTCGTCGTCGAAGCCGCCGTGCTGCGAAACCGGCTTGGGAGGGATATCGACCTGCGAGGCCGGTTCGACTTCGAGCGCGATGTCCGCGCCCGAGGCGACCGGCGGCTCGATCAGATCGGGCTTGACAGCGCGCTCCTCGGGCAGGTCGAGATCGAGGTCGAGGTCGATGAAGCCCGAGAGCGCATCGGAGGTCGATCTCTCGATCGTCTCCGGCAGCGGCAGCGGCTCCGTCGGCAGTGAATCGAAGGGGTCGTGCAGCGCCGCGGCCGGCGAGTCGAGGGGCGCCGCTTCGCCGGTGACCGCCGGGGCGCCGAAGCCGCCGGCGTCGAGATCGACCAGATCGAGTTCGAAGGACAGCGCAGCCTCGTCGGCATCGGCCGGCGCCGGTGCGAATCCGGGTTCGGGGACGGGCCGCAGGCCGGCGCTGCCGAAATCGAGATCGGCCATGTCGGGCCAGTCGTCGGGCAGGGTCGGGGCCGCCTGCGCCGGCTGCCCCGGCTGCGATTCGAGCGGCACCGGCGGCGGCGTTTCGCCGACCCGCTTCGCCGCGTCGATCACCGCGACGGCAGCGTGGCCGCCGTCGCGCTGCTGCGCGATGTCCTCGACCCAGTCCGTCAGGTAGCCCAGGCTCCAGCCGGTGAAGTCGAGCAGCGCCTGCGGCGCGGCAGACTGATCCGCCAGGTGCGTGTTGTAGAGCTGTTCGCAGGCCCAGGCGGCCTCGCCGAAGTCCTTCAGGCCGACCATCCGCGAGCTGCCCTTCAGCGTATGGAAGGCGCGCCGAAGCGTCGTCAACAGACCCAAGTCGTCGGCTGCCTTGGCCAGATCGGCGCTCGCCTGCGTGGCAGTCGCCAGCACCTCGCGCGCCTCCTCGAGGAAGATCGCGCGCATCTCGTCGTCCTGCGCCAGCTGGGCGCTGCCGGTCGAGGGCGCGAAGTCCAGCGTCATCGGCGTGCTGACCTGCGCCCGCGGCTGCTCGGGAGCCAGCCCGACCGGGTCGGACGCGGTCGCCACGAAGTCGACCAGCGCCTCCGACAGCTCGCCGCGCACCAGGGCTTGGTCAGCTGCGCCGCCGGCCTGCTCCAGCGCCTGCTGTGCCTTCTGCACCGTGGCCGCCAGCGCCGGCTGATCGGCGGCCTGCGCCTCGTGCGACAGGCGCTCCAGATCGCGCGCGACATCGGCCAGCGGAACGTCGTCGCGCACCGAGGTGAATGCGAGCATCTGGGCCTGCTCGATGAGGCGCTGCTCGACCGGTGCCGGCGTCGTGGCGTGCACGCCCGCCGGCGCGTGCGCCTCGGCCCGGCCCATCACCGGGCTCAGCGTGCCGGACTCGGCGTCGTAGTGGAACAGCGTTTTCGCCAGCTGCGGCTGCACGCTGAGCATGTCGATCAGGAAACCGAGCGCGCCCAGGTTGCCGGCGAGCCGATCGAACAGGCCGGTCTGCGTGGCGACGTCAGCGCCGGACTCGCTCGCGACCAGGCCGTCGATCTCGTCGCGCATGCGCAGCAGCGCGGCCGAGGCGTGGTCCATGCCCAGCAACGAGAGCACGCCGCGCATCGCCGCGAGCTGGTTGGGCACCGGGATCAGCAGCTTGCGATCCTCGGGCTGGCGGAAATGCTGGTCGATCAGCTTCTCGGCTTCCGACAGGCTCGCGCGCAGTTCCTGGACCACGCTGCCCATGGTCTGGCGGTCGGAGACGCGGCGGTACAGGTCCTCCATCCAGCCTTCGAGCGGGTCGGGTGCACGGCCCTGGCGCACCGCCGCCTGCCGGTCGGCCAGGCGCTGCACACGCGCGGCCTGTTCGGGGTGGTCGAAGTCGATGTCGTCGAGTGCCGCCTCGATGTAGAGCAGGCTGGTGGCCACTTCCATCGCCAGCGGCGGCGGCGGCGCGGTGCCGCTTTGCTGGGTCTGCGCGATCGACTGTTGCAGTTCGGCGGCGAAAATGTCGCCGAGCGGGAACAAGCGCTTCAGCGATTCGCCCACCAGCGCGAACTGCTCCGACAGCCCGGTCATGCGGTGCATCTCGCCGCCGGCGACCGCCGACCACGCGTCCTTCGCCGCGACGACGCGCTTGCGTGCCTGGGCGATCATCGCCGGATCGAAGCGGCCGAGCACGCTCAGCGCATAGTCGATCGGCAGGTGGTGCACCAGACCGTAGGCCAGCCGCACCGCGGCCAGCCGCGGCGAATGGCGGCCATCTCCCGGGGAGGCGCTCTGCGCGCAGAAAAAGAGCAGGTCCTGCGCCAGGCGCTCGGAGACGTCGGCATCGCCGCGCGCGATGATCCGGTACTGCGCCAGCAGCCGCGACGCGACGCGCTTGCTGAAGACATCGAAGCCGAGCAGCCCGTGCGCCTGCGCCTCGAACACCGCCGCGGCGAGCTTCCACAGCGTCGCGATCTGGGGCTGGGTCGCACCGGCACCGAGGCCGGCACAGATGTCGCTCATGCGCGCTGCGCTCTGCACCGGCGCGGCGGCGCGCATCAGCGGCAGCAGTTGCGCCTCGATCGCCGCCTGTGTCGCCGCGTCGTGCTGCAGCGGGTGGGCCGACAGGTCGGCCGGCAGCTCGCGCCATTGCCAGTCGAACGACCAGAGGTCGGCCGGGTGCACGCGGTCGGCACCGGCCGCCTCCTGGACGGCGCGGTACTGCGGGAACAGCGACAGCGTCGACACCCGCTTGCCGGCCAGCAACCGGCCCAGGTAGTCGAGCAGCGCGAACGACGCGCGCTCGATGTCGTCGACGACCGCCGGGCTCAGCTTGTGCGGCTTCACGACGAGGCGCTGCACCAGCGCCTCGCTCGCGCGCAGCACCAGCGCCGCGGCCGGCTGGCCGACCAGCTCGAGCGCGCCCACGCCGTGGTGCATCTGCGTGCGTGCGCTGCGCAGCACGGCCGGATCGACCGCGTCGAGATCCGAGTCGCCGAGCGCTTCGGTTTCCTTGACGAAGCGGCGCAAGGCCTTGTGCGCGGCCTCGAGCGAACGCCGCAATTCCTCGTGCACCCACGCCAGGGCGCTGAGATCGTCGGTGCGGTCGTCGATCGTGGCGTTCATCGCTGCGCTCATGGTTCGTCAGACGGGGCGAGTCCGCATCACTCGATCTTGAAGCGCGCGACCGAGTGCCTCAATTCCTCGGCGGTGCGCGACAGCTCGCGCACCGTCTGCGCGGTCGAGCGCGTGCCCTCGCCGGCCTGCTCGGTCACCGCGAAGATGTGCTGGATGTTGGCGGCCACCACGTTCGCCGAACGTGCTTCGCCGAGCGCCTGGTTCGAGATCTGCTCGATCAGCTCGGCGAGCCGGCGCGAGACGCGGTCGATGTCGCCCAGCGCGGTGCCGGCGGCGTCGGATAGCCGGGTGCCCTCGACCACGCCCTGGGTGCTGCGTTCCATCGCGCCGACCGCGTCCTGGGTGTCGGTCTGGATCGTCTTGACGAGTGCGGCGATCTGGCGCGTCGCATCGGCCGAGCGTTCGGCCAGGCGCTGCACCTCCTCCGCGACCACCGAGAAGCCTCGACCGGCCTCGCCCGCCGAAGCCGCCTGGATCGCGGCGTTCAGCGCCAGCACGTTGGTCTGCTCGGTGATGTCCGAAATCAGCTCGGTGATCTCGCCGATCTCCTGCGACGATTCGCCCAGGCGCTTGATGCGCTTGGAGGTTTCCTGGATCTGGTCGCGGATCGAGTTCATGCCGCCGATCGTGTTCTGCACCGCGCGCAACCCCGACTCGGCCGCCTCTAGCGACTGGCGCGCCACCGCGGCCGTTTCCTGCGCCTGGCCCGAGACGTTGTTGATCCGCCCCGCCATTTGCAGCACCGACTCGCCGGTGTCGCGAATCTCGCGCAGCTGCTCGCTCGACGCGGCGAGCAGTTCGGTCGAGGTGGCTTCCACCTGCTGCGTGGTCTCGGTCACGCGGCCGACCGTGCCCTGCACCTGCGCCACCAGGGTGCGCAATTCCTCGACCGTGTAGTTCACCGAGTCGGCGATCGCGCCGGTGATGTCCTCGGTCACGGTCGCCTGCTGCGTCAGGTCGCCCTCGGCCACCGCCTGCAGTTCGTTCATCAGCCGCAGGATCGCCGCCTGGTTCGCGTCGTTGACGCGCTTGGCTTCGTGCTGTTCGCGCTCGGCCGCGTGGCGCTGGCTTTCGGACGCCGCCGCGCGCTCTTCCTGGGCGCGCACGTACAGCCGCAGCAGCCCCGCGCCGCCGAGCAGCAGCACGACGGCCGAGAGCAGCAGCAGGAGCAGGCTGGCCCCGCCGAAGCCGGTGTCCCGACCCAGGCGCTCCTGCACGGCTTCGAGGCCCTTGCGCAGCGGTTCGCTGTCGGCCAGGATGCCGGCCTGCGCCTCGCGCGCCGAGACCAGCCCCTGAAGGTTGGCGAGAATCGCGCCGGCCTGGGTGCGGATCTGCTCGTACTGCTTCATCAGCGCGACCAGCCGCTCCCTGGTCTGCGCGTCCCTCGCAGCGGGCAGGCGCAGCTCAGGATTGCCATCGAGCAGACCCTGGCCGAGTTCGCGGAAGGTGTTCAGGTCCTTGCCGAGCAGG
The DNA here is from genome assembly GCA_040388965.1 of Pseudomonadota bacterium. Taxonomy (GTDB): domain Bacteria; phylum Pseudomonadota; class Gammaproteobacteria; order Burkholderiales; family Burkholderiaceae_C; genus LMDS01. Next base: position 77,745 of record JAZKAV010000010.1, read on the forward strand.
AACACCGCCTCGGGGCTGACCCCCTCCATCGTCAGGAACTCGTTCGCGGACTTGCCGATGCGCTGCGTCAGCATCACGAGCTGGCCGACGGCCGAGAGCTCGGCGGTCGATGCACCCTGCTGGAGCTTGAGCGAGGACACGGTCTCGGCCGCCTCGAGCAGCTCGGCCGACTGGCGGTTGATCGCCCGCAGCGCCTGGCCCACCTGGGTCAGCACCGGCTGCCGGTCGAGCACGGTCTTGGCACCCTTCTCGGCCCGATCGACCAGCGGCAGCAGCGGCTCGATCGCCTCCTGGACGCCGGACGGCGCCGCCGGAATGTCGGCGTCACCGGTGCGCAGGCCGCGCACGTTCTTCACCAGCACGTCGGCGCTCTCCTTGACTTCGGGGAACGCCGACGCGCTGCCGATCAGGGCCTGCGACACCGACTTCGCGAGCCGCTGCGACTGCATCAGCGCCTGGCCGCTGGCGCTGACCTGGACCGCGCCGCGGGTCACCGACAACAGCGACAGCACGGTCGTCAGGACCAGCCCGACCAGTCCGATGCCGAGCATCGCGAACAGGATGCGCTGCTGTTGCGCGAACGGACGCTGGCCGATCAGCGGCAGGCCGGTGCCGGCCGCGCCCGCGGCGGCGAGTTCGTCGTCCTGGAGCCGGGTTTCGGAGAAGTCGGCCATCTCGGAGGGTGCGGCCTCGGAGATGATCGAGGTGTCGAAGTCCTGGCCCGGGTGCTGCGTCGGCACCTCGTGGGCGGCGGCGCCCGTGGTCGGATCGTTCCCCCCAGGGGCCCCCGACTCCGGCGCGTCCGGCACTGCGACACCGTCCTTCTGACCCTGGCCCTTCATTCTGTTCAGCAAGCTCATGTGGCCCTCGTGCGATCTGGTCTGCGGGTGCGGGCGCCGGCGGCGCTCAGCCCACGATCTTCAAAAATGCCTCGTCGCCCGCCAGCGCGGACAGCTTCAGTTCCTGCCAGGGCCGGCCCGACGCGTCGCGCAGGTTCGCGCCGGCGAACCCGGGCCTCGGCGCGCCGAGATCCGGCGGCTCGGGCGCGAGCTCGTCGTCGCTGCGCAACCCCGACAGCCGGTCCACCATCAGCACGCAGTTGATGTTCAGCGCCTGGTTGAAGCCCACCAGGCGCGACTGCTCGCGCCCGGCATCGTGCGTCTTGATGCCGAGAAACCCGGCGAGATCGACGACGCCGTGCAGGTGGCCGCGAAGGTTCGCCACGCCGAGGAACCAGGGGTGGGTGTACGGGACCGGCACGATCGGCGCCAGCGCGAAGATCTCGCCGGCCTCGCGCAGCGGCAGCAGGAAGCCGCGCCCGCCGCATTCGACGGCCAGCCACGACTGGCCGCGCACCTGCGAACGGGCCGCCCGCAAGCGCTCGGCCAGGCGGCTCTGGAGGTCGCGCAGGGCTTGCTTGTTGGCCATTCAGATCCGGGTCCGGCGGTCAATCGAAGGCGTGGATCTTCGCGACCAGTTCGTCGGCGTTGACCGGTTTGACGATGTAGTCGCGTGCGCCCTGACGCATCCCCCAGACCTTGTCGGTCTCCTGGCTCTTGCTGGTGCACATGATCACCGGCACGCCCGAAAAACGCGGGTCGCGCGTGATCGCGCGGGTCAGCTGAAAGCCGTTCTGGCCGGGCATCACCACGTCCATCAGGATCAGGTCCGGCGTTTCCTCGCCGAGACGGCGCATCGCCTCCTCGCCGTTCTCGGCGGTGCGCACGGTGTAGCCGCGCCTGACCAGCAGTTCGGACAGGTGGTGCAGTTCGGTCTTCGAGTCGTCGACCAGCAGGATCTTCTGGATCGTCATGTTCGGGTTCTCCGGCGCGGGCAGCGTTCGTTGGCCGGCCCGCAGGCCGGCGGCGCATCAGGCAGCACGCCGATGCTGCTGCACGGCCTGCAGAAGCTGGTCCTTGGTGAAGGGTTTGGTGAGATAGGCCTGGGAGCCGACCATGCGGCCGCGTGCCTTGTCGAACAGGCCGTCCTTCGACGACAGCATGATCACCGGCACGCCGGCGAACCGGGTGTTGCGCTTGATGATCGCGCAGGTCTGGTAGCCGTCCAGCCGCGGCATCAGGATGTCGCAGAAGATCAGGTCGGGATCGTGGTCGTTGACCTTGGACAGCGCATCGAAACCGTCCTCGGCGAGCAACACGTCGTAACCGCCCTGCTTGAGGAAGATCTCGGCGCTGCGGCGAATCGTGTTGCTGTCATCGATGACCAGCACCTTGATGCCTGCGGGGTCGGCGGGGGCCTGATTGCTCAACAAGCATTCTCCTCAACGACAAGCGTGTTCGGCGGCGGGTCGCGCCGGTCCGGCCTGCGGCTTCTTATCGGCCCGATGGCTCAGATCTGAACCATCTCGAAGTCTTCCTTGCGGGCACCGCATTCAGGGCAGGTCCAGTTCATCGGCACCGCTTCCCAGGGCGTCCCTGGGGCGATGTCGTGTTCGGGATCGCCCTCGGCCTCGTCGTAGATCCATCCGCAGATGAGGCACATCCAGGTTTTGGGTTCGGTCACTTTGTTCGGTCGGCCTGGCGGGGCGGATTGCTTCACTACAATGCAGCCAGATTGTAGCCATCGACCCCGTTGAAAATTCAAGTCTTTGTAGGTACATACGCAACATTCTTCACGTTCGCCTAGAGGTTCGGCCAGGGCCTTTGGAAGGGCTCCAATGACCTCTTCACCAACGCTCTCGGGCCCTTTCGATGACCGCTGATTCCCCCCCTCCCGAGACCGATGCCGACACCGCGCAGGAACAGCCTGCGCCTGCTTGCGTGATGAGCTTCAACGCCAGCGACCCGAGCGGCGCCGGCGGCATGGCCGGCGACGTCGCGACGATCGCCGCGATGGGCGCGCACGGCCTGCCGGTCGTGACCAGCATCGTGATGCGCGACACCCACGAGGTCTTCGACCACCACGCCATCGACGCCGACGTGATCGCCGAACAGGCCCGCAGCATCCTGGAGGACGTGACGATCGCGGCCTGGAAGGTCGGCTTCCTCGGTTCCACCGAGGGCGTCAGCACGGTCGCCGAGATCCTGTCGGACTACCCCGACGTGCCGCTGGTCGCCTACATGCCCAACCTGTCGTGGGTCGAGGAAGACGAGTTGCAGAGCTACCTCGACGCCTTCCGTGAACTCGTGCTGCCGCAGACCGAGGTGCTGGTCGGCAGTCACCAGACGCTGACCGACTTCCTGCTGCCTGAATGGGACAACGAGCGCCCGGCGTCGCCGCGCGAACTCGCGGTCGCGGCCGGCGAACACGGCACGCGCTACGTGCTGGTCACGAGCGTGCCGCTGCCGGACCAGTTCCTGGACAACGTGCTCGCCTCGCCCCAGGGCGCGGTCACCGGCGAGAAGTTCGAGCGTTTCGAGGTCGCATTCGTCGGCGCCGGCGACACGCTGGCCGCCGCGCTGGCCGCGCTGCTCGCCACCGGCGCCGAGCTGACCGCGGCGGTCGGCGAGGCGCTCGCCTTCCTCGACCAGGCGCTCGACGCGGGCTTTCGCCCCGGCATGGGCAACGTGATCCCGGACCGCTTCTTCTGGGCACTGCCGCCGGGCGGAGAGCCCGAGGACGGTGCCGACGCTGCCGAGGACACCAGCCCGCCGAAGACCCCGCGCCATGTCCATTGACCGGAGCAACGCGGCGCCGTCCGGGCGCGCGGCCTCGGCGAACGCACAGCCCGCCGGACGTGAGAGCCTCGCGAATGCACGGTCCGCCGAGCGCGAGACCTTCACGAACGCACAGCTCTTCGAGCGTGCTCAGAAGGTCATCCCGGGCGGCGTCAACTCGCCGGTGCGCGCGTTCCGTGCGGTCGGCGGCACGCCGCGCTTCATCGCGCGCGCACATGGCGCGCACATGGTCGACGCCGAGGGCCGGCGCTACATCGACTACATCGGCTCGTGGGGCCCGATGATCCTCGGCCACGGCCACCCGGCCGTGCTGGAGGCGGTGCAGAAGGCGGCGGTCGACGGCTTCTCGTTCGGCGCCCCGACCGAGCGCGAGGTCGAACTCGCCGAAGCGATCCTCGAACTCGTGCCGAGCATGGACCAGGTCCGGCTCGTCAGCTCCGGCACCGAGGCGGCGATGAGCGCGCTGCGCCTGGCACGCGGCGCGACCGGGCGCAGCAAGATCGTCAAGTTCGAGGGCTGCTACCACGGCCATGCCGACGCGCTGCTGGTCAAGGCCGGGTCGGGCCTGGCGACCTTCGGCCACCCGACCAGCGCCGGCGTGCCGGCCGAGGTCGTGCAGCACACGCTGGTCCTCGAATACAACAACATCGCGCAGCTCGACGAGGCGTTCAGGGGGCACGGCGACAGCATCGCCTGCGTGCTGATCGAGCCGATCGCCGGCAACATGAATTTCGTCCGCGCTTCGGTGCCGTTCATGAAGCGGCTGCGCGAGCTGTGCTCGCGGCATGGCGCGCTGCTGGTGTTCGACGAGGTGATGACCGGCTTCCGGGTCGCACTCGGCGGCGCCCAAAGCCTGTACGCCGCCGCCCTGCCAGGTTTCGAGCCCGACATCAGCGTGTTCGGCAAGGTCATCGGCGGCGGCATGCCGCTGGCGGCCTTCGGCGCGAAGCGCGCGGTGATGGAGCAGCTCGCCCCGCTCGGGCCGGTCTACCAGGCCGGCACCTTGTCGGGCAATCCGGTCGCGACCGCCTGCGGCCTGGCCACGCTGCGCGAGGTCCGCCGACCCGGCTTCTTCGAGGCGCTGTCGGCCAGCACCCGCACGCTGCTCGACGGCCTGCTCGGCGCCGCGCGCGCAGCCGGCGTGCCCATGGTCGGCGATTGCGAGGGCGGCATGTTCGGCTTCTTCTTCGCACGCTCATTCGACGCCGCCTTGCCGCAGAACTACGGCGAGGTGATGGCGACCGACAAGGAGCGCTTCAACCGCTTCTTCCATGCGATGCTCGACCGCGGCGTCTACTTCGCTCCGGCGATGTACGAGGCCGGCTTCGTCAGCGCCGCGCACACGCCCGACGACCTGCGCGCCACCGCCGCCGCGGCACTCGACGCCCTGCGCTGACGCCCGCGCGGCACACCGGTGCGCCGGCGTGCGGGCACCATTTCTGCATGCGGGTCCATGGTCATGGCCCCTGCCTAGAATCTTCCGATGCACATCCACATCCTCGGCATCTGCGGCACCTTCATGGGCGGCCTGGCGGCACTGGCGCGCGAAGGCGGCCACACCGTCACCGGCTGCGATGCGAACGTCTACCCGCCGATGAGCGAGCAGTTGCGCGCGCTCGGCATCGAACTCGTCGAAGGCTACGGCGCCGAACAGCTCGAATTCAGGCCCGACCTGTTCGTGATCGGCAACGTGATCGCCCGCGGCAACCCGCTGATGGAGGCGATCCTCGACGCCGGCGCGCCCTACACCAGCGGCCCGCAGTGGCTTGCCGACCATGTGCTGCAGGGCCGCCACGTGCTGGCGGTGGCCGGCACGCACGGCAAGACCGGCACGACCTCGATGCTCGCCTGGATCCTCGAGCAGGCGGGCCTCGCGCCCGGCTTTCTGGTCGGCGGCGTGCCCTTGAACTTCGGCGTCTCGGCACGGCTGGGCGGTGCGAACCCGGCGGCACCGCCCGGCGCGACGCCACACGGGGTGCCGTTCGTGATCGAGGCCGACGAGTACGACACCGCGTTCTTCGACAAGCGCAGCAAGTTCGTCCACTACCGGCCGCGCACCGCGGTCCTCAACAACCTGGAGTTCGACCACGCCGACATCTTCGACGACCTGGCCGCGATCGAGCGCCAGTTCCACCACCTGGTGCGCACCGTGCCGGCGCACGGGCGGCTGGTCGTCAATGCGCGCGAGGACAGCCTGCAGCGCGTGCTCGCGATGGGCTGCTGGAGCGAGGTCGCACGCTTCGGCGCGCGCAAGGAGGAGCCCGGCGCATTGCGCGCGCGCGGGGAGCCGCACGCCTTCGACGTGCTGCGCGGCAGCCTGAAGGTCGCGCGCGTCGAGTGGCCGCTGCTGGGCGAGCACAACCAGCTGAACGCGCTCGCCGCGATCGCCGCCGCCGAGCACGTGGGCGTCGCCCCCGATGTGGCCGGGCGAGCGCTGGCGGGCTTCGAGAACGTGCGCCGCCGCCTCGAGCTGCGCGGCGAAGCGGGCGGCGTGAAGGTCTACGACGACTTCGCGCACCACCCGACCGCCATCCGCACCACCGTGAACGGCCTGCGCCGCAGGGTCGACCACGAGAAGGCGGCACCCGGCGCGCCGCGCCAGCGCATCCTCGCGGTCTTCGAGCCGCGCTCGAACACGATGAAGCTGGGCGCGATGAAGGCCCAGCTGCCCTGGTCCCTCGAAGAAGCCGACTTCGCCTTCTGCCACAGCGGGGCCTTGAGCTGGGACGCCGCGCAGGCGCTGGCGCCGATGGGCCAGCAAGCCGTCGTCTGCGATTCGATCGACGAACTCCTCGAGCGCGTCGTCGCCGTGGCCCGGCCCGGCGACCACGTGCTGTGCATGAGCAACGGCAGCTTCGGCGGCATCCACGCGAAGCTGCTCGACGCGCTGGCGCGGGTGGCGCGCTGAGTCACCCCATGGACGCGGTCAGTCACTTGCTGTACCTGCACGGCTTTCGTTCGTCGCCGCAATCGGCCAAGGCGAGCGTGACCGCCGCCTGGGTGCAGGAGCACCGGCCCGAGGTTCAGTGGTGGTGCCCGCAGCTGCCGCCCTCCCCGCGCGAGGCGATGCGGCTGGTGCTGGACCGGCTGGCCGACTGGCCTGCGGCGCGCACCGGCGTGATCGGCAGCTCGCTCGGCGGCTTCTACGCGACGGCGGTGGCCGAGCGCCTGGGCTGCCGCGCAGTGCTGCTGAACCCGGCCGTCGACCCGGCGCGCGACCTGCAGCACCACATCGGCGAGACCACCGCCTGGCACAGCGACGAGCGCTTCTTCTTCCGCGCCGAATTCATCGCCGAGTTGCGCGCGATCGCCCCGGCGACGCTGTCGCGGCTCGACCGCTACTTCGCGGTCATCGCGAAGGGCGACGAGTTGCTCAGCTGGGTCGAGATGAGCGGGCGCTACGCCGGCGCGAAGCTCGAGCTGCTCGAAGGCGGCGACCACGCCCTGAGCGACTTCGCCGACCACCTGCCCGAGGTGATGGGCTTTCTCGGCCTCACCAGTGGATGAGGGTCCACAGCACGCGGCCCCAGACCTCGGTGTTGAACCACAGCAGCAAGGCCATGTAGAGGCCGCGGCGCAGGCTGCGGGCGCGCTTCAGCCAGAGCTCGATGTCGAACGCGATGAAGAGCACGAAGCTCAGCAGCGAGCCGGCCGCGAGCAGCACCGACAGCACGCCCATGATCCAGCGGAAGATCGTCATCGGCGGCCCTTCATCGCATCGTCGCCAGCCGCTCGACAATCAGCACGGCGAAGAAGCCCAGTGCGGCGATCACGGTCCATTCGACGATGCGCACGGCATACACCCGATAGCGCTTGCGCCCGGTGACCAGGTACAGCACCAGGCACACCGCACCGGCGCCGAGCAGCAGCAGGACGATCCAGCGCAGCAGCAGCATCGCGACCGCAGGCTCACCAGGCCGGCGCCAGTTCGGCCAGACCGGCAGGCGCGCGCGCCGCGTCCTCGAAGCTGACGATCTCGTGGCTGGCCGGGTCGGCCAGCACCGCCCGCAGCAGCTTGTTGTTCAGGTCGTGGCCGGCGCGGAACGCGCTGTAGGCGCCGATCATCGGGTGGCCGATCACCAGCATGTCGCCGATCGCGTCGAGGATCTTGTGCTTGACGATCTCGTCGTCGTAGCGCAGGCCGCCGTCGTTGAGCACCTTGTAGTCGTCGATCACGAGCGCGTTGTCCATGCTGCCGCCGAGCGCGAGGCCGCGCGCGCGCATCATCTCGACGTCCTTCGTGAAGCCCAGCGTGCGGGCGCGCGCGATCTCCTGCTTGTAGCGGCCCGAGCCCATGTCGAAGCTGAAACGCTGGCCCATCTGGTCGACGGCCGGATGGTCGAAGTCGATCTCGAAGGTCAGCGTGTAACCGTCGAACGGCTCCAGCCGCGCCCACTTCAGCGTCGGCCCGGCGCCTTCGCGCACCTCGACCGTCCCCCGCATGCGCACGAATCGCTTCGGTGCGTCCTGCAACTCGATGCCGGCACTCTGCAGCAGGAACACGAAGCTGGCCGCGGAGCCGTCGAGGATCGGCACCTCTTCGCCGTTGATGTCGACGATCAGGTTGTCCAGGCCCAGCCCCGAGCAGGCCGACAGCAGGTGCTCGATCGTCCTGACCTTGGGCGCACCCGGGTCGCCGCCGGCCGACAGCGTGGTCGCCATGCGCGTGTCCGTGATCCACAGCGCGTTGACCTGGATGTCCACGGGTCGGACCAGGTCGACGCGGCGGAACACGATGCCGGTGTCGACCGGCGCCGGCCGCAGCGTCAGCTCGACCCGCTGCCCGCCATGCAGGCCCACGCCGACGGCGCGGGTCATCGACTTGAGGGTGCGTTGCGCCAGCATTCCGGCGATTTTAGTCGGCATGCCGCCCTCTCGATTGATGCCGCGATGAGCGTCGCGAGCAAGCCGCAGCCGCGTGCGCAGGAGCGCAGCCGTACGTCTGTACGGCGAGCACCTCCGTGCGCGGATGCGGCTGCGCAGTAGCTCAGCGCGGCGTCAATCGGCCTGCTTGCGCAGAAACGCCGGGATCTCGATCTCGTCCATCCCGTTGCTTGCCAGCGCGTCCACCTTCGCCGCGGCGCTGCGGCCGTTGCGCCACACGCTCGGCGTCGTCAGCGCGCTGTAATCGTGCGCCGGCGTGAGGCCTTGCATCGGCGTGTTCGGCGCGCCCTGCAGGATCGGCAGGTCGTGCGTGCCGGTGCGCTGCGCCGGCATGCTGTGAACCACGCTGATCGGGGCCTGCTGGCGGCGCGCCGGACTCAGGCCGGTGGCGATGACGGTCACGCGCAACTGGTCGCCCAGGCTCTCGTCGTAGGCGGTGCCGTAGATCACGTGCGCATCGTCGGCGGCGTAGCGACGGATGCAGTTCATCGCGTTGCGGCTCTCGGCCAGCTTGAAGGTGTTGCGGTTCGCCGCGATCAGCACCAGCACGCCGCGCGCGCCGGACAGGTCGATGCCTTCGAGCAGCGGGCAGGCCACGGCGGCTTCGGCCGCCTTGGTCGCACGATCCGGCCCCTGGGCCTGCGCCGTGCCCATCATCGCCTTGCCGGGTTCGCTCATCACGGTCTTCACGTCCTCGAAGTCGACGTTGACCAGGCCCGGCATGTGGATGATGTCGCTGATGCCGCCGACCGCGTTGCGCAGCACGTCGTTGGCGTGCGCGAAGGCCTGGTCCTGGGTGATGTCGTCGCCGAGCGTGTCGAGCAGCTTGTCGTTCAGGATCACGATCAGCGAGTCGACGTTGGCTTCGAGTTCCGCGAGGCCCGCATCCGCCGCCTTCATGCGGCGGTTGCCCTCGAACTCGAACGGCTTGGTGACCACGCCGACCGTCAGGATGCCCATTTCCTTCGCGACGCGCGCGATCACCGGCGCGGCGCCGGTGCCGGTTCCGCCGCCCATGCCGGCGGTGATGAACAGCATGTGCGAGCCCTCGATCGCCTGGCGGATGCGGTCCACCGCCTCCTCGGCCGCGGCCTTGCCGCATTCCGGCTTCGCGCCCGCACCCAGTCCGGTCGTGCCGAGCTGGATCAGGTCGTGCGCGGCCGAGCGGTTCAAGGCCTGCGCGTCGGTGTTCGCGCAGACGAACTGCACGCCCTGCACGCCCTGCGCGATCATGTGGTCGACCGCGTTGCCGCCGCCGCCGCCGACGCCGATCACCCTGATCTGCGTGCCCATGCTGAACTCTTCAATCATTTCGATGGCCATTTGTTTCTCCAGTCCTAAGTGCAGTTGCCGTGTGTCAGAAATGTGTGGTGTACCAACGCCGTCTGGCGTGATGCGCCGAGGTGGCCCGGGTTGACCGGGGTCCTAGGTCGGATCGCCTGCGGGCCGGCGCGCGGTGGCGCCAGGCCGTGGGCGGATTGAACATGCAGCAGTGAGTGGGTGTGCTTCATCGTCGTGCCCGCCTCTTCAGAAATTGCCGAGGAACCAGTCTTTCGCGCGGCCGAACAGGGTCTTCACCGACCCCGCCTGCTGCGCCGCGCGCAGGCCGCGCGAGCGCGCGAAGCGCGCTTCTTCGAGCAGGCCCATCACGGTCGCAGACCGTGGGTTGGCGACCATGTCGTGCAGCGCGCCGTGGTAGGTCGGCACGCCCTTGCGCACGGGTTTCAGGAAGATGTCCTCGCCGAGTTCGACCATGCCCGGCATCACCGCGGCGCCGCCGGTGATCACGATGCCGCTGGACAGCAGCTCCTCGTAGCCGCTCTCGCGGATCACCTGGTGCACCAGCGAATAGATCTCCTCGATGCGCGGCTCGATCACGCCGGCCAGCGCCTGGCGGCTGAGCATGCGCGGCGCGCGGTCGCCCAGGCCCGGCACCTCGAGCTGCTCGGCCGGGTCGGCGAGCAGTTGCTTGGCCACACCGTATTCGATCTTGATCTCCTCGGCATCCTTGGTCGGCGTGCGCAGCGCCATCGCGATGTCGCTGGTGATCAGGTCCCCCGCGATCGGGATCACCGCGGTGTGGCGGATCGCGCCGTCGGTGAAGATCGCGACGTCGGTGGTGCCGGCGCCGATGTCGACCAGCGCGACACCCAAATCCTTCTCGTCGTCGGTGAGCACCGCGTGGCTCGACGCGCTCGGGTTCAGCACGAGTTGATCGACTTCTAGCCCGCAGCGGCGCACGCACTTGACGATGTTCTCGGCCGCGCTCTGCGCGCCGGTGACGATGTGGACCTTCACTTCGAGCCGGCCGCCGCTCATGCCGATCGGCTCCTTGACCTCGTGGCCGTCGATCACGAACTCCTGCGGCTCGACCAGCAGCAGCCGCTGGTCGTTCGGGATGTTGATCGCCTTCGCGGTCTCGACCACGCGCGCGACGTCGACCGGCGTCACTTCCTTGTCGCGCACGATCACCATGCCGGTCGAGTTCTGGCCGCGGATGTGGCTGCCGGTGATGCCGGTGTAGACGCGCGTGATCTTGCAGTCGGCCATCATCTCGGCCTCCTTCAGCGCCTGCTGGATGGACTGCACCGTCGCGTCGATGTTGACGACCACGCCGCGCTTCAGGCCGTGCGTGGGCGCGCTGCCCAGCCCGGCGATGCGCAGCTCGCCGTCCGGCATGACCTCGGCGACCACCACCATGATCTTGGCGGTGCCGATGTCCAGGCCGACGACGAGATCCTTGTATTCCTTGGCCATCTTCTTCCCCCTAGTTCTTCTTGCCCGCGGCGTCGGTCGAGGTGGAAACGCCCTTCAGGCGCACCGCGTAACCATCGTTGTGGCGCAGGTCGGCGTACAGCAGCGGGTGCTGCTGGTAGCGGTTGCGCACCTCCGGCAGCGTCGCGACGAAGCCGCGCGTGCGCGCGATCACCTCGTCTTCGCTGCCGCGACCGAGCTCGACTTCGGCGCCGGTGTCGAGCTCGACCCGCCACGAGCCGCGGCCCGAGAGTTCGAGCGTGTCGATGTGCGCGTCCATCGCCGCGAACTCGGGCTGCAGGCGGCCCAGCATCTTCAGCATCTGCGCGGATGCGCCATCGGGCCCGCGCAAGGTCGGCAGCGCGTCGTCCTCGACGTCGCCGAGGTTCGCCTCGAACACCTCGCCGAAGCTGTTGACCATCTTGTCGGAGACTTCGTCCGCGCTCGCCGAACTCAGCCACAGCGCCGCCGGCCGATGCTCCTCGAGCCGCACCGCCAGCCGGTTCGGCCAGACGCGCCGGACGACCGCCTGCCGCACCCAGGGCACCGACTCGAACGCGCGCCGGCCGGCCGCCAGGTCCATCGTGAAGAAGTTGCCGGCCAGCTTCGGTGCGGCGTTGGCACGGATCGTCAGCGCGCTGTTGTGCGCGAGGTCGCCGTCGACCCGGATGCTGCGCACCGCGAAGACCGGCCGGTGCGCGGCCCAGAGCAGCGCCACCGCGGCGAGCACGACCACGCCGATCGTGGCCAGCAAGGCAGCGGTCAGGTTCATCAGCCGGATGTCGGCCGGCAGCGGGGCGGGGGCGGCGGGCTTGGCCATTTCGGGGTCAGCGGCCGGCGTGCGCGGCGGAAGGCCCGCGCGGCGCGGCGTCGAGCGCCGCGCTGGCGACGATCGCGACACACAGCGCCTCGTAGCTCATGCCGGCGGCAGCGGCCGACTTCGGCACCAGCGAATGCGAGGTCATGCCCGGCGAGGTGTTCATCTCCAGCAGGAAGGGCTTGCGGTCGCGCGCGCGGATCATCAGGTCGGCGCGGCCCCAGCCGCGGCAGCCGAGCGTGCGGTAGGCCTGCACGACGATGCGCTGGATCTCGCGCTCTTCGGCCTCGGGCAGGCCGCTCGGAACCCGGTACTCGACCACGTCGGTGAAGTACTTGTTCTGGTAGTCGTAGGCGCCCTCGGGCGCGACGATCTTGACGACCGGCAGTGCCTGCGCGCCCAGGCCTTCGCCGAGCACCGGACAGGTCACTTCCTCGCCCTCGATGAACTCCTCGCAGAGCACATCGGCGTCGTATTGCGCGGCGAGTTCGACCGCGGCCTGCATCTGCCTGCCTATGTCCAAAGCCGGGCCTGCGACCTTGGTGATCCCGATCGACGAACCCTCGCGCGGCGGCTTCACGATCAGCGGCAGGCCGAGTTCGTCGGGCACGGTGCGCACGCGCTCGCGGCTGTGCTCACCGGGCGCGAGCCGGACATAGCGCGGCGTCGGCAGGCCTTCGGCGAGCCAGACGCGCTTGGTCATCACCTTGTCCATCGCGATCGCCGACGCCAGCACGCCCGAGCCGGTGTAGGGGATGCCCAGCAGTTCGAGCGCGCCCTGCACGCTGCCGTCCTCGCCGTGGCGGCCGTGCAGCGCGATGAAGCAACGCGCGAAGCCGTCGCGCTTGAGCTCCACCAGCTCGCGCTCGGACGGATCGAACGCCTGCGCGTCGACGCCCTGCGAGCGCAGCGCGGCCAGCACGCCGTTGCCCGACATCAGCGAGATTTCGCGCTCGGCCGAGCTGCCGCCCATGAGCACAGCGACCTTTCCAAGGTCGGTGACCGCGACCTTGCCGAGGGCCTTCGGGTCCACGCTCATGCTGCCCCCGCTTTCGCGCTCAACATCTCCACCACCTGCGCCGGCACGCCGCCGATCGAGCCGGCCCCCATCGCGATCACCACGTCGCCGGCGCGCACCTGCTCGACGATGGTCTGCGCCATCGCGTCGATCTCGTCGACGAACACCGGGTCGACCTTGCCGGCCACGCGCAGCGCGCGCGCCAGCGCACGGCCGTCGGCGGCGACGATCGGCGCCTCGCCGGCGGCGTAGACCTCGGCCAGCAGCACCCGGTCGGCGCTGCCGATGACCTTGACGAAGTCCTCGAAGCAGTCGCGCGTGCGGGTGTAGCGGTGCGGCTGGAACGCCAGCACCAGGCGCCGGCCCGGGAACGCGCCGCGCGCCGCGGCGAGGGTGGCGGCCATCTCGACCGGGTGGTGGCCGTAGTCGTCGATCAGGGTGAAGCTGCCGCCGTCGCTCGATGGCAGCTCGCCGTGGCGCTGGAAGCGGCGGCTCACGCCGGTGAATTCGGCCAGGCCCTTGACGACCGGCGCGTCGGGCAGCTCCAGTTCGGTCGCGACGGCGATCGCGGCGAGCGCGTTCAGCACGTTGTGGTCGCCGGGCAGGTTCAGCGTCACGCGCAGGTCGGGCATCTGCACGCCGTTGCGGCGCTGCGCGGTGAACCGCATCGTGCCGGCGTGGGCCTCGACTTCCACGGCGCGCACCATCGCGTCCTCGCCGAAGCCGTAGGTCACGATCGGGCGCGAGATCATCGGCATGATGGAGCGCACGCCGGCGTCGTCGCTGCACAGGATCGCCGCACCGTAGAACGGCATGCGGTGGATGAACTCGACGAAGGCCGCCTTCAGCTTCGCGAAGTCGTGGCCGTAGGTGTCCATGTGGTCGGCGTCGATGTTCGTGACCACCGCCATCACCGGGTTCAGGTTCAGGAACGACGCGTCGGACTCGTCGGCCTCGACGACGATGTAGTCGCCCGAGCCCAGCCGCGAATTCGCGCCCGCCGCGTTCAGGCGCCCGCCGATCACGAAGGTCGGGTCGACGCCGGCCTCGGCCAGCACGCTGGTGACCAGCGAGGTCGTGGTCGTCTTGCCGTGCGTGCCGGCGATCGCGATGCCCGACTTCAGGCGCATCAGCTCGGCCAGCATCACGGCCCGGGGCACGACCGGCACGCGCCTGGCGCGCGCCGCGATCACCTCGGGGTTGTCGCCGCCGACCGCCGTCGAGATCACGACGGCCTCGGCGCCGCGGATGTTGTCCGCGGCGTGGCCGATCGTGATGCGGATGCCGAGCGACGCGAGCCGGCGCGTGGTGGCGCTGTCGCTCTGGTCGGACCCCGACACGACGTAACCCAGGTTGTGCAGGATCTCGGCGATGCCGCTCATGCCGGCGCCGCCGACCCCGACGAAGTGGATGTGCTTGACCGCGTGCTTCATGCCGGCACCAGCCTTTCGATCTGATCGGCAACGCGCGCAGCCGCCATCGGCCGGGCGAGCCCGCGCGCCTTCGTCGCCATGCTCAGCAGCGCCTCGCGCGTCAGGCCCGACAGCAGCTCGGCCAGCCGGCGCGGCGACAGGTCGGCCTGCGGCAGGTGGATGCCCGCGCCCTGCCCGGCCAGCCACTGTGCGTTGTCGCGCTGGTGCGCGGTCGTGCTGACGATCAGCGGCACGAGCACCGAGGCCACGCCGGCGGCGCACAGCTCGCTGACCGTCACCGCGCCGGCACGGCAGACGATCAGGTCGCAGTCCGCGAGCTGCGTGGCCATGTCGTCGATGAAGGGCAGCACCTGCGCGGCGACCTTCAGCTCGGCGTAGGCGGCCTGCACGCTCGCGAGGTTCGCCTCGCCGGTCTGGTGCGTGACCATCGGGCGCTTGTCCGAATCGAGCAGCGCCAGCGCCTGCGGAATGCTTTCGTTCAGGGCACGCGCCCCGAGGCTGCCGCCGACGACGAGCACGCGCAGCGCGCCGACGCGGCCGGCGAAGCGCCGGGCGGGTTCGGGCAGCGCCTCGATCTCGGCGCGCACCGGGTTGCCGGTGACGACCGCATGCTTCGTCTTGTGCGCGGCCTCGCCGTCGAACCCGAACGCGATTGCGTCCGCCACCGGCAGCAGCGCCTTGTTGCTCATCAGCAGCGAGGCGTCGGCATTGACCAGCACCAGCGGCCGGCGCAGCAGCGCCGCCATCAGGCCGCCGGGAACGCAGACGTAGCCACCCATGCCGAGCACGGCGCTGGTGCGACGCCGGCGGATGATCCGCAGGCAGCTCCAGAACGCACCGAGCAGGCGCAGGCCGCCGCTCAGCGTGTGCGCCAGGCCCTTGCCGCGCAGCCCGGAGAAACCGATCGTGTCGATCGGGATGCCGCTCGGCGGCACGAGCCTGTTCTCCATGCCGGCCGGTGTGCCGAGCCAGCTGACGCTCCAGCCGCGCGCCTGCATCTCGCGCGCGACCGCCAGGCCCGGGATCACATGACCACCGGTGCCGGCCGCCATCACGAGCAGGTGCTTCATGCGCAGCCTCCGCGCATGAGTTGCCTGTTCTGGCTGCGGCCCGCGCCCTGCGCGATGGCGCTCATGCACGGCCTCCGCGCATGAGTTGCCGATTCTCGATGTCGATGCGCAGGACGATCGCCAGCGCGACGACGTTCATCACGATCGCCGAGCCGCCGTAGCTCATCAGCGGCAGCGTCAGCCCCTTGGTCGGCAGCACGCCGAGGTTCACGCCCATGTTGATGAAAGCCTGCCCGCCCATCCAGATGCCGATGCCCTGCGCGTACAGGCCCGCGAACACCCGGTCGAGCGCGATCGCTTGCCGGCCGATGTGGAACAGGCGACGCGCGACCCAGAAGAACGCGAAGATCACGCCTGCCACACCGACGAAGCCCAGTTCCTCGCCGATCACCGCGAGCATGAAGTCGGTGTGCGCTTCGGGCAGGTAGTGCAGCTTCTCGACGCTGCCGCCCAGGCCCTGGCCGAAGATCTCGCCGCGGCCGAGCGCGATCAGCGAGTGCGTCAGCTGGTAGCCCTTGCCCATCGCGTACTTCGGGTCCCAGGGGTTCAGGAACGCGAGGATGCGCTCGGCACGCCACGGGCTCGCGATGATCATCAGCACGAACGCGCCGACCAGCACGCCGATGCTCAGGAAGAACATCCGGCCGTTGACGCCGCCCAGGAACAGGATGCCCATCGCGATCACCGCGATCACCATGAACGCGCCCATGTCGGGCTCGGCCAGCAGCAGCAACCCGACGACACCGAGCGCGACCGCCATCGGCGCGACCGCGCGGACGAACTTCTCCTTGATGTCCATCTTCCTCATCATGTAGCTCGCCGCGTACATCGCGATCGCCACCTTCGCCAGTTCCGAGGGCTGGAAGTTCAGCAGACCCATCGGAATCCAGCGCTTCGCGCCGTTCACGCCCTTGCCGATGCCGGGGATCAGCACCACGACCAGCAGCAGCAGCGACGCGACGAAGATCCACGGCGAGGCCTTCTCCCAGAAGCTGACCGGGATCTGCACCGCGACCAGCGCCGCGACCAGCGACATCGCGACGAACAGGATCTGGCGCGCCATGAAGTAGGTCGGCGCGTAGCGCGCGAACTTCGGGCTGTCGGGCAGCGCGACGGTCGCGCTGTACACCATCACGATGCCCAGCGCGAGCAGCGCAACCACGACGCAGACCAGCGCCTGGTCGAAGCCGAGCAGCCGGGTCGGCGCGCCGCCGCTGCCGACGGCGATCCAGTCGCGCACCGGGATCGGCCGGCCCGCGCGCGGGGTAAGGTTTTGCCCGCCGCCGCGCTTGGGCAGGAGTGCGCCGATACGCCCGCGCAGCGCGTCGAACCAGTGGAGCATGGCGGCACTCATGCGGCGAGCCCTCCGTGGTCGGCGACGATCGCGCGCACCTCGGCGGCGAACACCTCGGCGCGGTGGGCGTAGTCGCGGAACATGTCCAGGCTCGCGCAGGCCGGGCTCAGCAGCACCGCGTCGCCGCCCTCGGCGTGCTCGAAGGCCCAGCGGGTGGCGGCCTGCAGCGTGGCGTGGCGCTGCAGCGGCACCCCGGTGCCCGCGAGCGCGGCCTCGACGAGCGCGGCGTCGCGCCCGATTGTCGCGACCGCGCGCGCGTGCCGGCGCACCGGCTCGGCGAGCGGTGCGAAGTCCTGCCCCTTGCCGTCGCCACCGAGGATCACGACCAGCCTGGCCGGCGCCCGGTCGCCGCCCAGGCCGTTCAGCGCCGCGACCGCCGCGCCGACGTTCGTGCCCTTGCTGTCGTCGAACGCGTCGATGCCGCGCAGCGACGCGATGTACTGCACGCGGTGCGGCTCGCCGGTGTATTCGCGCAGGCCGTGCAGCATCGGCGCGAGCGGGCAGCCGATCGCGGTCGCGAGCGCGAGCGCGGCCAGCGCGTTCGCGGCGTTGTGGCGGCCGCGCACCCGCAGCGCGTCGGCCGGCATCAGCCGCTGGATCAGCAGTTCCTCGGGCTCGCCACGCTCTTCGCCACCGGCCTTGCCCTTGCCACCCTTGCCGCGCTTCAGCGTCTCGTCGAGTTCGCGCGCCCGCACCAGCCAGGCCATGCCGTTCTCGTCGACCAGGCCGAAGTCGCCGGGGCGCTGCGGCGCGCCCAGGCCGAAGCGCACGACCTGGCGATCGACAGTCGGCGGCTTGCGGCCTCTCTTGCCGCCGCCCGCACCCTTGACGACCTCGGGCACCGGCACCAGCGCCTCGACCAGCGGGTCGTCGCGGTTGATCACCATCACCGCATTCCGGCCGAACACGCGCGCCTTCGCGGCGATGTAGTGCGCCATCGCGCCGTGCCAGTCGAGGTGGTCCTGCGTGATGTTCAGCACCGCGGCGGCGCTGGGCTCGAAACCCGTCACGTCGTCGAGCTGGAAGCTCGAGAGTTCGAGCACCCAGACCTCGGGCAGGAACTCGAACACCGGCGCGGCGGGTTCGGGCGCCGCGGGCGCGATGGTCGGGGCCGCTGCCGGCTCCAGGTCGAGCGCATCGGCGAGCGTCTGCAGCATCGTCGGGCCGATGTTGCCGGCCACCGCGACCCGCTTGCCGGCGCGCGCGATCAGCTGCGCCGCCATCGCGGTCGTCGTCGTCTTGCCGTTCGTGCCGGTGATCGCGAGCACCGCGGGCGCATAGCCGCGCTCGGTCTCGAGGTCGGCCAGCGCCCGCGCGAACAGGTCGAGCTCGCCCTGCACCGGCAGGCCGCGGTCGGCGGCGTGCTTCAGCGCCGCGGCGATGCGCTCGTCCTGCGGCGACAGCCCCGGACTCTTCAGCACCAGATCGACGCCGGCGAACGCCTCGTCGGTGAGCGGCCCCCGCACCCATTGCGCGGCCGGCACATGCTCGGCCAGCGCCGCCGCGTTGGCGGGTTGCTCGCGCGAGTCCCAGACGCGCACCTCGGCGCCGAGGCGCGCGCACCAGCGCGCCATCGCGAGGCCCGATTCGCCCAGGCCGAGCACGAGAACGGTCGTGTGCTGGAGGGTGTCCATCAGCGCAGCTTCAGGCTCGCCAGCCCGATCAGGCACAGCAGCATCGTGACGATCCAGAAACGCACGACGACCTGCGTCTCCTTCCAGCCCGACTTCTCGAAATGGTGGTGCAGCGGCGCCATCTTCAGGATGCGCCGGCCGGTGCCGTACTTCCTCTTCGTGTACTTGAACCACGCGACCTGCAGCATCACCGACAGCGCCTCGGCGACGAACACGCCGCCCATGATGCCGAGCACGATCTCCTGGCGCGTGATGACCGCGATCGTGCCGAGCGCACCGCCGAGCGAGAGCGCGCCGACGTCGCCCATGAACACCTGCGCCGGGTGCGTGTTGAACCAAAGAAAGGCCAGGCCCGCGCCGGCCAGCGCGGCACAGAAGATCAGCAGCTCGCCGGCGCCGGGGATGTACGGGAACAGCAGGTAGCGGCTGTAGACCGAGCTGCCGACGATGTACGAGAAGATGCCCAGCGCCGAGCCGACCAGCACGACCGGCATGATCGCGAGGCCGTCGAGGCCGTCGGTCAGGTTGACCGCGTTGCTGCTGCCGACGATCACGAAGTAGGTCAGCGCGATGAAGCCGAACACGCCCAGCGGGTAGCTGATGGTCTTGAAGAACGGCACCATCAGGTCGGCCTTGGGCGGCAGCTCGTTCGCGAAGCCGCTCTGCACCCAGCGGACGAAGAGTTCGAGCACGCGCAGGTTCGAGGTCTCGCTGACGCTGAACGCGAGGTACAGCGCGGCCACGAGCCCGATCACCGACTGCCAGAAATACTTCTCGCCCGAGGGCATGCCTTCGGGGTTCTTCTGTACCACCTTGCGCCAGTCGTCGACCCAGCCGATCGCGCCGAAGCCGATCGTCACCAGCATCACGATCCAGACGAAGCGGTTGCTCCAGTCGAACCACAGCAGCGTCGACACGCCGATGCCGATCAGGATCAGCACGCCGCCCATCGTCGGCGTGCCGCTCTTGGCCATGTGCGATTCGACGCCGTAGGCACGCACCGGCTGGCCGATCTTCAGCGCGGTCAGGCGGCGGATCACCCAGGGACCGAAGGCGAGGCCGATCAGCATCGAGGTCAGCGCCGCCATCACCGCGCGGAAGGTCAGGTACTGGAAGACGCGGAAGAAGCCGAACTCCGGCGACAGCGTCTGCAACCAGTTCGCGAGGCTAAGCAGCATCGGCCCCTCCCCCCGCAAACGGACTGGCTTGCGACGCCTGGATCAGCGCCGCCACCACCTGCTCCGTCTTCATGAAGCGCGAGCCCTTGACCACCACCGCGGCGCAGTCCGGTGCCTGCGGCAGCGCGGCCAGCAGGCTCGCCATGGCGTCGAAATGCCGCGCGCCCGGGAAGACCTGCGCGGCGTGGGCGCTCGCGCTGCCGACGGTCCACAGCGCGTCGATCCCGCGCGCCTTGGCGAACGCGCCGACCTCGCGGTGGAACGCCGGGCCCTGGTCGCCCACCTCGCCCATGTCGCCCAGCACCAGCCAGCGCGGGCCGGGCAGCGAGGCCAGCACCTCGATCGCGGCGCGCACCGAATCCGGGTTGGCGTTGTAGGTGTCGTCGATCAGCGTCACGCTGCGGCCGCCGCGCACGAGGCGCCTGACCTGCGAGCGGCCCTTGACCGGCTCGAAGGCTTCGAGCCCGCGGCGGATCGCGTCGAGCGGGCAGCCGGCGGCCAGCGCGCAGGCCGTCGCGGCGAGCGCGTTCTTCACGTTGTGCCAGCCCGCGACCTGCAGTTGCACCGTGCTCGCGCCGGCCGGCGTCTGCAGCAGCAGCGCCCAGTGCGGGAAGGACTCCGCGGCGCTCGGCAAGCTGGCGCCTGCCCCCGGGGCGGTCAAGGTTGGCGGCGAGCGGCCCGTCGCGTCCCCGCCGACCCATTCGGCGTGGCAGGTGACGTCGGCCGGACCAGTCAGCGCGAAGGTCAGCGTCGGGCGGCTGCCGGCAAGCTGGTGCCACAGCGGCGCGTGCTCGTCGTCGGCCGGAAACACCGCGACGCCGGCTGGGCCGAGCGCCTCGATCGCCGCGCCGTTCTCGCGCGCGACCGCCTCGACGCTGGCCATGAATTCCTGGTGCTCGCGCTGCGCGTTGTTGACGAGCGCGACGCTGGGCGCGGCCAGCGCGGCCAGCGCGGCGATCTCGCCCGGGTGGTTCATGCCGAGCTCGACCACGCCGGCGCGGTGGTGGACCCGGTCGTCCTGGCGCAGGCGCAGCAACGTCAGCGGCACGCCGATGTGGTTGTTCAGGTTGCCGACGGTCGCGAAGGCCGAATCGCCCAGCCATGCGCGCAGGATGGTCGCGATCATCTGCGTCACCGTGGTCTTGCCGTTGCTGCCGGTCACCGCGATCAACGGCAGGTGGAAGCGGCCGCGCCAGGCGCGCGCGAGCCCGGTCAGTGCCTGCTGCGTGTCGGCCACCTGCAGGCCGGGAAGACCGGCCTGCGCCAGGCCGCGCTCGGCGATGGCCGCGACCGCGCCGCGGGCCCTGGCCTGGGCGAGGAAGTCGTGCGCGTCGAAGCGCTCGCCCTTCAACGCGACGAACAGGTCGCCGGGCTGCAGGCTGCGCGTGTCGCTGTGCACCCGCAGCACCTCGGTCGCCGCGTCGCCGACCAGCGTCGAGGCCGGCAGCAGCGCGTGGGCCTGGGCGAGCGTCATCATGCTGCCGCTCCCGCACGCGCCGCCAGTGCCCTGGCCGCTTCCTCGACATCGGAGAAGGGATGCCTCGCCCCGCCGATTTCCTGATAGTCCTCGTGTCCCTTGCCGGCGATCAGGATCACGTCGCGCGCGCCGGCGCGGTGCACCGCATGCGCGATCGCCGCGCGGCGGTCTTCGATGACCTGCACGCGCTCCGGGCTGCCCGCCGACGAAACGCCGTGCCGCCCCGAGTCGGCCTGACCGGCGCGGGGGGCGGGCGCCGCGTCGCGGCGGCCCGGGGGCGCGCTCAGCCCGGCGGCGATCTGCAGCAGGATGGAGGCCGGCGCCTCGTCGCGCGGGTTGTCGCTGGTGATCACGACCTGCTGCGCGAGGCGCTGCGCCAGCGCGCCCATCAGCGGGCGCTTGCCGGGGTCGCGGTTGCCGCCGCAGCCGAACACGCACCACAGCGCCCCGCCGCGCTCGGCAGCGAACGGTTGCAGCGCCAGCAGCGCCTTCTCCAGCGCGTCCGGCGTGTGCGCGTAGTCGACGACGACCTGCGGGCCGGCCGCATCGGAGGCGACGCGCTGCATCCGGCCCGGCACGGGGGTGAGCAGCGCACACGCCGCCGCCGCATCGACCAGCGGCACGCCCGAGGCGCGCAGGCCGCCGATCGTCACGAGCAGGTTCGCGACGTTGTAGTCGCCGATCATCTGCGTCTTCACCGCCACGCTCGCGCGGCCTTCGCGCAGCGTGAAGCCGAGGCCGGCGCCGCGGTAGCCGATCTCCGAGGCGCGCAGCCGGGCGTCGCCGCGGGTCGAGCAGGTCCACAGGTCGAGCGCCGTCTCCTGCAGCGTGCGGGCCAGCGTGGCACCTTGCGGGTCGTCGACGTTGACCACCGCCGCGCGCAGCCCCGGCCAGGCGAACAGCTGCGCCTTCGCGGCCCAGTACGCGGCCATCGAGCCGTGGTAGTCGAGGTGGTCCTGCGTGAAGTTCGTGAACAGCGCGATCTCGATGCGCGTGCCGGCGAGCCGGTGCTCGGCGATGCCGATCGAGGTGGCCTCGATCGCACAGGCGGCGAAGCCCGCGTCGGCGAAGCGCCGCAGTCCCGCCTGCACCGTCACCGGATCGGGCGTGGTCATGCCGGTGAAGCTGATCGCCGACGGCTGCAGCGGCGACGGCGGCTCGCCGACACCGAGCGTGCCGATCACGCCGCAGCGCCGGCCGAGCGAGCTCATGGCCTGAGCCAGCCACCACGCGGTCGAGGTCTTGCCGTTCGTACCGGTCACCGCGAGAACGCTCAGCTGCTCGCTCGGTGTGCCCATGAAGCCGCTCGCGAGCACGCCGGTGCCGGCTTTCAATCCGTGCAGGGCGGCCACTTCCTCGCGCTCGAGCCCGTCGAACGCTTGTGCTCCCTCGGCCTCGACCAGACAGGCGAGCGCGCCGGCCGCCAGCGCCTGCGACACGAACTGCCGGCCGTCGACCGCGTAGCCCGGCCAGGCGATGAACGCATCGCCGGGTGCGACTCTGCGGCTGTCGGTGACGAGCCCGTGCACGCCCCGCGCGGCGAACCAGCCGAGCGCCTCGCGCACCGAACCGAGCTGGCGCAGCGGCATCAGAAACTCTCCTCCTCGGCCGGCACGTCCTTCGCGACGATCTGCGTCTTGACGTCGATGTCAGGCTGCACGTTGAGCGTGCGCAGGGTCTGCTGGACCAGGTCGCTGAACACCGGCGCGGCCACGTCGCCGCCGTACCACTTGCCGGCGCTGGGCTCGTCGACCATCACCGCGACGATGATGCGCGGGTTGCCGATCGGCGCCATGCCGACGAACCAGGCCCGGTACTTCTTGGTCGCGTAGCCCTTGCCCTCCTGCTTGTACGCCGTGCCCGACTTGCCGCCCACCGAGTAGCCGATGGTCTGCGCCTTCGGCGCCGTGCCGCCGGGCAGCGTGACGAGCGCGAGCATCTCGCGGATCGTCTTCGCGGTCTGCGGCGAAATCACGCGCAGGCCGCTGACGCGCGCCTCCTCGCCCGCCAGCGGACTCTTGGTCAGCGTCACCGGGATCATCTCGCCGTCGTGCGCGAACACGGTGTAGGCGTGCGCGATCTGGAACAGCGACGCCGACAGCCCGTAGCCGTAGCTCATCGTCGCCTGCTCGATCGGGCGCCAGGTCTTGTACGGGCGCAGCCGCCCGGTCACGGCACCGGGGAAGCCGAGCTGCGGCTTCTGGCCGAAGCCGGCCTGGGTGTACAGCTCCCACATCTCGCGGGGCTGGAACATCAGCCCCATGCGCATCGCACCGATGTTGCTGGACTTCTGGATGACCTGCGACACCGTCAGGTCGCCGTGCGGGTGCGAGTCGCTGATCACGAAGCCGCCCATCGAGATCCGGCCGGGCGCGGTGTGGATGATGGTGTCGGGCTTGACGCGGCCGGTCTCGAGCGCCCACGCGGCGATGAACGGCTTGACGGTCGAGCCCGGCTCGAAGGTGTCGGTCAGCGCGCGGTTGCGCAGCTGGGCGCCGGTCAGGTTGCGGCGGTCGCCCGGCGTGTAACTCGGGTAGTTCGCCAGCGCCAGCACCTCGCCGCTGCGCGCGTCGAGCACGACCACGCTGCCGGCCTTGGCCCTGTTCTCGGCGACCGCGTCGCGAATGCGCTGGTAGGCGAAGAACTGGACCTTGGAGTCGATGCTCAGGTCGATGTCGCGGCCGTCGACCGGTGCGACGCTGTCGCCGATGTCCTCGACGACGCGGCCGAGCCGGTCCTTGATGACGCGGCGCGTGCCGGCACGGCCGAGCAGGTCCTTCTCGTGCGCGAGCTCGATGCCTTCCTGGCCGTGGTCCTCGACGTTCGTGAAGCCGACGACGTGCGTCGCCGCCTCGCCTTCGGGGTACTTGCGCTTGTACTCGCGCACCTGGTGCACGCCCTTCAGCCCGAGCGCGAGCACTGCCTTGGCGGTCTGGTCCTCGGCCTGGCGGCGCAGCCAGACGAAGTTGGGGTTGTCGTCGAGGCGGGCGGCGAGCTCCCGGGGTGTCATGCCGAGCAGCGCGGCGAGCTGCCTGCGCTGCGCCGGATCGGCGTCCAGATCCTTCGGGTCGGCCCACAGCGACGGCGCCGGCACGCTGGACGCGAGGATCAGCCCGTTGCGGTCGAGGATGCGCCCGCGGCTCGCCGGCAGCTCCAGCGTGCGCGCGTAGCGGATCTCGCCCTGGCGCTGGAAGAAGTCGGTGCCGATCACCTGCACGTAGAGCGCCCGGCCGAGCAGGCCGCAGAAGCTCAGGCCGACGACGGCGACGAGGAACTTCGAGCGCCACGGCGGCGTCTTCGACGCCAGCAGCGGGCTGGTCGAGTAGCTGACGCTGCGCACGTTCGCACCGTTCTTCGTGCCGCCCTTCATGTCGCTCGGGCGGGCGGTCGCGCGGCCTGCCTGGCCGCCGCGCCCCGCGCCGCGAGCACCCCTGATCCCGCCGAGCCAGCTCATGGTGCGCCCCCGCCGGCCGCGCTCGCCGGCGCGGCGCGGCTGATGTACTGCGTGACGGCCGGCGTCGCGGTGCGCATCCCGAGCTTGTCGCGGGCGGTCTTCTCGACGCGCAGCGGCGTGGCCTGCGACTGCTTGTCGGACTTCAGGCGCTCGAACTCGTTGTCGAGCAGCCGCTCCTCGTTGCGCGCCTTGTCGAGTTCGGCGAACAGGCGGCGCGACTCGTGCGAGACGCGCACGAGGTAGACGCTGCTGAAGACCAGCACCACCAGCAGCAGCACGTTCAGCCGCGTCATGTTGTGGGCCCCTGGCTCGCCGGGTACGGCGAGCTGCCCCCCGAGGGGGCGCCGCCCGGCTTGGGGCGGCCCGGCGCCGGGCTCGCGACCTCCGTGCGTTCGGCGACCCGCATCACCGCCGAGCGCGAACGCGGGTTCGCGCGCACCTCGTCGTCGCTCGGCCTGACGCGGCCGAGCGCGTGCAACCGCATCGCCTTCGGTGCGGCGAACGGCGCGCGGCGGTCGAACACATGCCGGCTCTCGCGCGCGATGAAGGTCTTGACGATGCGGTCCTCGAGCGAGTGGAAGCTGATCACGACCAGCCGCCCGCCCGGGGCCAGCAGGTCCAGCGAGGCATTCAGGCCCTGTTCGAGCTCCTCAAGCTCGGCGTTGACGAAAATCCGAAGCGCCTGAAATGTGCGCGTTGCAGGGTTCTGGCCCGCTTCGCGGGTCTTGACCGCACCAGCCACGACGCTGGAAAGCTCCCCTGTGGTTCGAACAGGGTTCCCGCTTTCGCGCCGAGCAACAAGCGCCTTTGCAACCTGTAGAGCAAACCGTTCTTCCCCATAGTCACGTATCACCTCCGTCATTTGGCGCACGTCGGCGCGGGCCAGGAAACCTGCCGCGCTCTCGCCGCGGGTGGTGTCCATGCGCATGTCCAGCGGGCCGTCGAAGCGAAAGCTGAAGCCGCGTTCGGGATCGTCGATCTGCGGTGACGAGACCCCCAGGTCGAGCAGCAGGCCGTCGACCTTGTCGATGCCCAGCGCCACCAGCGTCGGCACCAGGTGCGCGAAGCTGGTGTGGTGGATGGAAAAACGCGGGTCCGAAACCCGCGTTGCACCTTCCGTGGCCGCCGCGATCGCCTGCAGGTCGCGGTCGATGGCCACCAGTCTTCCTTTCGGCGACAGGCGCGACAGCAGCAGCCGGGAGTGACCGCCGCGGCCGTAGGTGGCGTCGACGTAGACGCCGTCGGGCGTGGTGACGAGCGCATCCACCGCTTCGTTCAGCAGCACGGTCGTGTGCGGACGGTCGCTCTGGAGATCCATGAACGGGGGCGGGAGCGAGAACGCGCGGCTGGAAAGGGACAGGGCGCCGACGCTCAGAAGCTGAAGCTCTTGAGCGACTCGGGCATTTCGGACTGCATCACGCGGGCTTCGTGCTCGGCGTGGGCCTTCGCGTCCCACAGCTCGAGATGACTGCCCATGCCCAGCAGCATCACGTCGCGCACCAGGCCGGCCGACAGGCGCAGCTCGGGGGCGATCAGCACGCGGTTGGAGGCATCGATGTCGACGTCCATCGCGTTGCCGAGGAACACCCGCTTCCAGCCGGCCGCCTCCATCGGCAGCGCGGCGACCTTGTCGCGAAAGACCTCCCACGCCGGGCGCGGAAAGATCATCAGCGAGCCCTCGGGGTGCTTGGTGATCGTCAGCTGGTGGACGCCCATCGCGGTCAGGAGCTCGCGGTGACGCGCCGGCACGGCGATTCGCCCTTTGCCGTCCAACGTCAGGGCCGCGGGCCCTTGAAACACGATGTTTGCCACAAATATCCAGAAAAGTGCACTTTGCGCCACTTTAGCGGATGGTTCTGGGCCGGTCAATCCAATCTGACAAGAAAAATCAATGGAATCAAAGACTTAGCGGCGATTTGAAAACAGGGCGCTGGCCTGAAAATTCCTTCAAAAACAAGGACCTGCGCAGGCCACTGAAAGTGATGGGTGAGATAGCGGCCGCGGCAACCGGGCGTAAATCCGGTGTCTACGGCACCGGAAATGGGAAACCGCTTGCACTTTCCCGCTGAGCTGACGGTCAGCGTCGGCACCGACCGGTCCATCGGGCGGGGCCTGGTCCTCGAGTGGACGGGCTACTCGCCTTCGCCGAACTTGTCGTCGATCAGCGCGATCAGTGCGGCCAGCGCGGCCTGCTCGTCGGGGCCGGCCACCTCGATCTCGACCACGCTGCCGAGCCCGGCTGCCAGCATCATCACGCCCATGATGCTCTTGGCATTGACGCGCCGGTCGTTGCGCGTCATGAAGATGTCGCTCTGAAAACTGCCGGCCAGCTTCGTCAGCTTCGCCGACGCCCGGGCATGCAGGCCCAGCTTATTGCTGATGGTGATGCTTTGCTTGATCATTTCCGCCCGGTCTGAGGGTCTGGTTCTGGGGTTTCGAGGTCGCGACCTGCATCACGCCCTGTGTGGCGCCGGCCATGGCCCGCATCACGACCGCTTCGAGCGGCTCGTTCGCGTAGGACAGCGAGCGCCACAGCATCGGCACGTTCACGCCGGCGATCACGCGCACCTGCGTACCGTCGCCCAATCGCTGCGCCACGTTGCAGGGCGTTGCACCGAAGACGTCGGTGAAGATCAGCGCCTCCGGGTTGCGCACGCGTGCGAGCATGTCGCGCGCACGGGCCTCGACCTCCTCGATCGGCGTGTCGGGCGATACGTCGAGCGCCTCCAGCACCCGGGAACAGTCGGGGAACGTGTGCTCCGCGACCGACTTGAGCGAAGACGCAAGCGGCGCGTGGGCGATGATCATCAGTCCGGGCATGGCAACAAATTATCGGCAGTTCAGGCGGGCGGATTCGGTTTGGCACCGGCGGCGGGCTCGGACCGACACAAAAACCACAGATACGAGACCAGGCAGCATCCCCATAGCAACGCGAAACTGCCGCGGTAGGCCGACAGGGTCTGCCAATCCCATGCCCGCAACTGCGTCACCGTGTCGAACGTGCGCCGGAATGCAGTCAACGGAGCCATCAGGCGGGCGCTGACGCCGACATCGATCAGCGCCCGGGCCCCTGCGAGGCCGACCAGATCGCGTGCCAGCGCGAAGGCCGCGCTGCCCAGCACGGCGACCGCCAGAAACGCGAGTTGCACCCGCTTCGGGCCGACGCGGTCGAGCGCACTGCCGAGGGGCAGTTGGAGCGTCGCGAAACCGAGGAAGAAGGCGCCGCCCAGCAGCCCGAGGTCGCCGCCGGTCAGGCCGAGTTCGGCCGTGAAGACGGGCGCCAGCGTCGCGGTCGCACCGCGCACCAGGGCCGAGATGAAATAGCTGAACGCAAAGATCAGGAACACCGCGATGGCGGCGGGCGCACCGCGCGGCGGGGTGCCTGACGCAGCCGCCGCGGTACTCATCCGGGAAACTTCAGCCCGGCAATGAAGATCTCGACCGCCTCCGGGGCCGGCTCGGCGCCGATCACCGTCGCCTGGTAGACCCGCAGGCCGCGCGTGAAAAAGGCCGCGTGCTCCTGCACCGTGCTGCCGTCGGGCAGGCGGCCGGTGACGGCCAGTCGTCCGGCCTGGTCGTTGGGCGTCATGCCCTTGATCCGCAGCGGCGCGCGTCCGGGTTCGCTTCCCGACACGTTGGCGACGGCGCTGCCGCGCAGCGCGGCGAGCGTGGCGCCGATGCGTGCCGGATCCGCCACCTCGGTGAACGCGAGCGCGAAGGTCGCGTGTCCCGCGCTGCAGGCCAGCATCTCCATCTGCACTCGGGTGCCGGCGAGCATCAGCGGCCGGGACGAACGGTCCGGCCGACACGGAAAGCTGACGCTGAGATCGCTGCCCTCCGGTACGAATTCGCGCCAGTCGAGCACCGGCGAGCAGGCCCAGCCGCACGCCGCGGCGGCGAGTGCCGCGATCCAGGTTGCCGGCTTGGCCATGCGGGCATTATCCCGATGCTGCTCCATCCACCATGACCGCCATGCTGCCGGGCGGGCCCACGGCCGAGCTGCGGCCCGAGTTCGCCCCGGGCGATGCCGAGATCGCGGCACCCCGCGCAGCCGGCTCGGCCCGACGGCTTTCCCGTCCCGCGCCGGGTGCGCCGCGGCCCGGCGCTCGACGCGCGCCTGGTCGCTCGTCGAGCGTTGTCGCCCCCTGACCCGGTGTCACGAAGCGTGAATTCTTCACCCCCCAGGTATGGGGAGGGACCGCCTGCCGCCCTGGCGCCCGGCACGCGTGCAGCGGACACTGCATGGCACCGCAGACGGGGCGGCCCGCTCGGCGCCCCTCGGCACACGACCACTCCGAGCCGTTCTTCCCAGGACGCGCAGCACGACCACAAGAAGGAACAGAGCGTGGACATGTCCCCAATCGGCCGCACACCGGTCGCGCAACCCATCGCGCACACCCTGCCCGGTGACGGGTCTCAAAGTGAGCATGAGCGCTGGCACGAGCTCGTGTCGCAGATCGGCGCCGAAATCGCGGGCCCGTTGACCGCGGCCCTGGAACGCATCAACACCCTCGCCAGCACCGGCAGGATCGACCGCGCCGGCCTGCGCGCGCTGCGTGAGGAGGTGGAGGCCGCACGCCAGGCCGGCATGATCGGCCAGCAGCTGACGCGCTTCGCCTCCGGGCGATTGCGCCAGTCGCACGAGCGGCTGCAACTGGCCGATGTGCTGAACGGCGTGATCGCCCACCGGATGCGCGAAACCACCGCGCGCGGCATCGGCCTGAAGCCGTCGCTGAAACCGGCCGAGGTGATCGTCGACGCCTCGCTGCTGTTCTGCGTGCTCAACTCGACGCTCGACTGGGCGCTGGCCAATGCGCACTCGCAGATCGAGTTCTCGATCGACATCAAGACCTGGCCGGCGCATGCCTTGCTGACCTGCCGCTTCGCGCGCCGCCCGGTCGACCCGTTGACCGACGGTGCCGGCGCGACCGCGCCGCGCAGCCTCGATTCCCTCACCTGGCGGTTGCTGGAACAGACCGCGTGGACCATGGGCCTGGTCGTCGAGCGCCGCGACGAGGCGCACCGCACGACCCTGACGCTCGAATTTCCGCGCACCGCGAGCAGCGAGATCGAAGGCGTCAGCGCCATGGAGCTCGACGACGGTTTCGCGCCGTCGAACAACTCGCAGCCGCTCGCGGGCAGCCACGTTCTGGTGGTCGCGGCACGGCGCGACATGCGGGTGCAGATCCGCGATGCGCTGCGCGGCATGAGCCTGATCATCGACTTCGTCAACTCGGTCGACGAGGCCGCGGCGTTCTGCCGCGAAGGCCTGCCGCACGCGGTGATCGTCGAGTCGGTGCAGACCGGCGAGCGCTTCGGGCGGTTCCGCGAGGAACTCACCAGGGAAGTGCCCGACTTCGTCTTCATCGAGATCGTCGAAGAGGGCACGGTCTTCGAGATGTCGGGCTTCAGTGGCCGGGCGATGGCCCGCGTCGGGCGCGACGCGCTGGCGACCTCGCTGCCGTCGGCGCTGATGTTCGAGCTGTCCAAGGGGCTCTGAGCAGCGTGCCGCGAGCCGGGCGCGCTACTTCAGGGATCCGAACACCTTCTTCAGGATCGCGCTGCCGGTGGCGGCCGGGTTCTGGCGGATCCTGCGTTCCTCCTCGCCGATCATCAGGTACAGACCGTCCAGCGCCTTGCCCGTCACGTACTGCTGGATGCTGGCGTCCTCCTTCTTCACCAGGCCGGTCGTTGCCGCCTTGGCCGCCAGCGCGTTGTACTTGTCGGCCAGCGCCACCTTCTCGGTTGCCCTGGTCACGATCGGCAGGAACTCGACGTTCAGCGGGGCGCGCGTCTTGGCCGCGAAGAACTGCGTCACCGCGTTGTCGCCACCGGTCAGGATCTGCCTGCCATCCTCGACGCTCATGGTCTTGACCGCATTCACCAGCAGCCCCTTGGCCTTCGGCACCGCGGCCTCGGCGGCGCGGTTCATCGCGACGATGAGCTCGTCGACGCGCTCTTGCTGGCCGGTGAACTTCGCCAGCCTGGCCACCTCGTTCAGGTAGCCCGGCAAGGGGATGCGCACCTTCGGGTTGTCGAGAAAGCCGCCACTCCTGCCGAGCAGCCCGACGGCCGCGATCGCGCCGCGTTCGAGGGCGGCCCGCACCCCGAGCGCAGCATCGCTTTCGGTGATGCCGGCGGCCCCGGCCGGCCGCCCGCCTGCGAGGCCCCACAAACCGCCTGCACAAACAAGACCTGTCGTAAACTTTCGACGTTGCATGAAAGACCTCCCGTGAAACCTGCCCGGATCCTTGCCGCCGCCATTGTCGCTGTCGCTGTCGGCGTGGGCGGCTACCTGACGTTCGAGACGATGAGCGGTGGCACGACGGCGCCCAACGTCGCCTACACGCTGCTCGACGGCAGCCGGTCGACGACGGAGCAATTGCGCGGCAAGGTGGTGCTGGTGAACTTCTGGTCCACCGACTGCACGACCTGCGTGAAGGAGATGCCCGACATCGTCGCGACGCACGAGAAGTACAAGGCACGCGGTTACGAGACCCTGGCGGTGGCGATGAGCTACGACCCGCCGGCCTACGTGATCAATTTCGCCGAAACGCGCAAGCTGCCGTTCGGCGTGGCGATCGACAACACCGGCGCGATCGCGAAGAGTTTCGGCCAGGTCCGGCTGACGCCCACCAGCGTGCTGATCAACAAGCGCGGCGAGATCGTCAAGCGCTACGTCGGCGAGCCCGACTTCGTCGCCCTGCACAAGCTGGTCGAGAAACTGCTGGCCGAAACCTGATCCGGACACGGCCGCTCAGCCGCGCGGCCAGAAGTACCAGGCGAACCAGATCGCAAGCGCAATGAACACGGCCCGGATCGGGTTCGTGCCGCGGCCCCACAGCGACGACCAGTCGAATTCGTCATCCGGCTGCCGACCTCGCTGGCTGGCATCCGCCTCCATCTCGGCGACCCAGGCTCGGCGGCGCGGCAGATCCTCCCCCAGGGCGTCGAGCCGGCGCTTCACCACCTCGGGCCCGGGCTTGGCGGCGTGGGCCCGCAACGCCGGCGCCAGTTCGGCGACCCGCGCGTGCACCTCGACCAGCCGGCTGACCGCCAGCGTCGCGCCGCACTGCGCGCACGACAAGGACTGACCCGGCGGCAACGCCGCGCCGCACGCCGCACACTGCAGTGCCGCCTGCTCGGCGCCGAGCGCATGCACGGATTGCGGCGCGAGGGCACCCTCGGGATCGAGTGCCCGCGCGAGCCGGGCCACATCCAGCAGGCTGGCGATCGAGCGGCAATGCGGACATTGCGCATCGTCGCGGCCGATCGCGGCGCCGCAGTTGACGCAGTCGATGCGGCCCGCACGTTCCAGCAGCTGGCCGCGGTCGATCGGCGACATCGGCCGCAGCAAGCCCTTTTCCTGCAGGAACTGCGCGAACGACTGGCAGGCACCGTGACGGACCAGGCACTCCAGCTGCAGCGACCGACCCCAGCGGGTCTGGTTGTGGACCGTCTTCAGCGCCCCGCCGCAGCGCGGGCACGCGCCGTCGCGACGCAGCACCTCGTGCGCCAGGCTCTGCGCCTGCGCCATCCGGCCGATCAGCGTCAGCAGGGCCGGCCCGCCGAGGCGGGCGGTCTCGGTCGTGTCGAACCAGACCAGGTGGCAGGCCGCGCAGACGTCGAGCTCGACCGGCATGCCGTAGTGGCCGGGCAGCGTGAGGCGCTGCATGGTCGCGCGGCAATTGCCGCAGGGCAGCGCGGCCTCGACGAAGGGTGTGCCGAAGGCGGACATCGCGCGGCGTCCGCCCGAACGCTCAGGCCGCGGTCGGCGCCAGGCCCGCAGCCTCGGCCTGCCGGTCCGCGTGGTAGCTGGACCGGACCATCGGGCCGACCGCGGCGTGCGTGAAGCCCATCGCCGCGGCCTCGCGCTCGAACATCCCGAAGGTGTCCGGGTGCACGTAGCGCCGCACCGGCAGGTGGTGGCCGCTGGGCGCGAGGTACTGGCCGATCGTCAGCATGTCGATGCCGTGGGCGCGCATGTCGCGCATCACCTGGAGGATCTCGTCGTCGGTCTCGCCGAGGCCGACCATCACGCCGCTCTTGGTCGGCACCTGCGGCGCGAATTCCTTGAAGCGCTTCAGCAGGTTCAGCGAATAGGCGTAGTCGGAGCCGGGGCGCGCCTCCTTGTACAGGCGCGGCGCGGTCTCGAGGTTGTGGTTCATCACGTCCGGTGGTGCGGCCTTCAGGATGTCGAGCGCGCGGTCCACGCGGCCGCGGAAGTCGGGCGTCAGGATCTCGATCTGCGTGGCCGGCGAGAGCGCGCGCACCTGGCGGATGCACTCGACGAAGTGGCCAGCCCCGCCGTCGCGCAGGTCGTCGCGGTCGACGCTGGTGATCACGACGTACTTCAGCTTCAGCGCGGCAATCGTCTTCGCCAGGTTCAGGGGCTCGCCGGCATCGAGCGGGTCGGGCCGGCCGTGGCCGACGTCGCAGAACGGGCAACGGCGCGTGCACTTGTCGCCCATGATCATGAAGGTGGCCGTGCCCTTGCCGAAGCATTCGCCGATGTTCGGGCACGAGGCCTCCTCGCAGACGGTGTGCAGCCTGTGCTCGCGCAGGATGTTCTTGATCTCGTAGAAGCGCGTGCTCGCCGAACCCGCCTTCACGCGGATCCAGTCCGGCTTCTTCAGCGTTTCGGCGGGCACGATCTTGATCGGGATGCGCGCCGTCTTCGCCTGCGACTTCTGCTTCAGGGTCGGGTCGTAGCCGCCCGACGGGGTGGCCGGGGCAGGGTGGCCTTCGGCCGGGGCCGCGTTGCGGGTCTGGGGGGTGGTGCTCATGGGCGCTTTCGGATCAGGGGCTCAGGCTGTCGGCCAGCGCGTGGCCGAGAACCTCGGTCACCTCGTCCATCGAGGCCTGGACGCCGATTGTAGAAAGGTCGACGGTGCGCAGGCCGGCATGGCCGCAGGGGTTGATGCCGGCGAAGGGCCGCAGGTCCATGGCGACATTGAGCGCGACGCCGTGATAGCTGCAGTGCCGGCTGACCTTGACCCCGAGCGCGGCGATCTTGCCCAGACCCGCGAAGGGATCGGCGCGCGGGCCGGTCAAGGCGGCGTGGCCGAACGGGTCCGCGAGCCTCACGTAGACGCCCGGCGCGCCGACGACGCGGTGGCCGGTGACGCCGAAGTGCGCCAGTGCGCGCAGCACCGCCTGCTCGATGCGGAACACGTACTCCTTGACGTGGACGCTCAGCCGCTGCAGGTCGATCAGCGGGTACGCGACGACCTGGCCGGGTCCGTGGTAGGTGACCTGCCCGCCGCGGTTCGTCTGCACGACCGGGATGCCGTTCGCCGCCAGCACGTGCTCGGCCTTGCCCGCCACCCCCTGTGTGTAGACCGGCGGGTGCTCGCAGAGCCAGATCTCGTCCGGCGCGCCCGGCGTGCGCGTCTCGGTGAAGGCCCGCATCGCGGCAACAAGGGGCTCGTAGTCGGCCGTGCCGAGCCGCCGCAGCAGCGGCCTCACGAGGCCGCCCCCGCGCGACCCGCTGCGCCGAGTTCAACCCAGGCGCGGGCCGGCTGCGTCACAGCACGATCTTGACCATCGGGTGCGTGCTCAGCGTGCGATACAGCTCGTCGAGCTGCTCGCGACCGGTGGCGGTGACTGTTATGGTCACGCCCAGGTACTTCGCGCCCTTGCTCGGGCGCAACTCGACCGTCGACGCGTCGAACGCCGGGTCGAAACGGCGAGCGATCGCCGTGATCGCGTGCACGAAGCCGTCGGCGTTCAGGCCCATCACCTTGATGGGAAAGCGCGACGGGTACGCGATCAGCGACTGTTCGGGCGGGATGTCCTGCATCATGGTCGAGGTGTTCATGGCCGCGCAGATGGGGATGCCGGAGCCCGACTCAACGTGTCAGACCGACTGCGTGAGCTTCGCGCGCTGGTAGGCCTCGAACAGGCGCGCGTACACCGGCCCCGGCTTGCCGCGCAGCGCGCCGTGGCCGACGGCCTGGCCGTCGAGCGAGGTCACGGGCAGGATCTCCTTGGTCGCCGAGCTCAGCAGCAGTTCGTCGGCCGACAGCACATCGGCCTCGGCGATCGGCCTCAGGTTGTAGGCGATGCCGACCTCCTCGCACAGCTCGCGGATCAGTTCGTAGCGGATGCCTTCGAGCACGTGCTCGCTCTTCGGCGGGCCCAGCAGCGCGCCCTCGTGCACGACCCAGACATTGCTCGCCGCGGCCTCGGTCAGGTGGCCGTTGCGGAACAGGATGGTCTCGGCCGCCCCCTTGTCGGCCGACATCTGCCGCGCCAGCACGTTGCCCAGCAGCGAGATGCTCTTGATGTCGCCGCGCTCCCAGCGGAAGTCGCGCGCGGTGATGCAGGCGACGCCGGCGTGGCGCTGCTCGGGCGTCGCCGGCTTCATCGCGCTGCACATGATGAAGACGGTCGGCGTCACGTCGACCGGGAACACGTGATCGCGCAGCGCCACGCCGCGGGTGATCTGAATGTAGACGAGCTGGTCGCCCGCGCCGTTCTTCTCGGCGAACGCCGCGACCAGCTTGCGGCAGCGCTGCAGCCACTCCTCGCGCGAGTGCGGATTGGCGATCCGCAGCTTCGTCAGGCTGCGGTTCAGGCGCGCGAGGTGCTCGTCGAAGCGGAACAGGCGGCCGCCATAGGCCGGCACGACCTCGTAGACGCCGTCGCCGAAGACGAAGCCCCGGTCGAGTACAGACACCTTCGCGTCGCGCAGCGCTCCGTATTCGCCGTTCAGGTAGCACAGGGTGTCTGGAAGCGTGGGCATGGCGTCACTCCGGTAGAAGCCGAAGCCTACTTGATCCACAGGCGCAGTGCGTCCCAGGCGCGGCCGAAGATGCCGGCCTGCTCGACCGGTTCGAGCACGGCCAGCGGCACGTCGACCACCGGTGCACCCGACCCGGTCGTGACCTTGATCGTGCCGACGCGCTGGCCCTTGGCGAGCGGCGCGACCAGCGGATCGGTGCGCTCGATCCTGGTCTGCAGCTTGCCGCCCTCGCCCTTCGGGATGCTGACGAACAGGCCGCCACCCGCACCGAGCCTGGCCTCGTTCGACTTGCCTTTCCAGACCGGCACGGTGACGATGGCCTTGGCGTCGTCGAACAGGCGGATCGTGTCGAAGGCCTGGAAGCCCCAGTTCAGCAACTTCTGGCTCTCGCCGGCGCGCGCCTCCATCGACGTGGTGTTCAGCACCACCGTCAGGATGCGGCGCTTGCCCGGGCCCTTGCCGTCGGCGCCGAGGTTCGGGAACTCGCGCTGCGCGGTGGCGATCAGGCAGTAGCCGGCCGCGTCGGTGTAGCCGGTCTTCAGGCCGTCGACGGTCGGATCGCGGCGCAGCAGCAGGTTGCGG
The DNA here is from genome assembly GCA_040388965.1 of Pseudomonadota bacterium. Taxonomy (GTDB): domain Bacteria; phylum Pseudomonadota; class Gammaproteobacteria; order Burkholderiales; family Burkholderiaceae_C; genus LMDS01. Next base: position 113,785 of record JAZKAV010000010.1, read on the forward strand.
TTCGGCTGGTTGATGTTGTTGTACTTGTATTCCTTGATCGAGTAGTACGCGAAGAACTCGGGGTAGTCGCGGATGATGTGCGTGGCGATCACCGCCAGGTCGCGCGCGCTGCTGTGGTGACCGGCCTCGGTCAGGCCGGTGACGTTCTTGAACACCGTGTTCTTCAACCCCCAGGCCTGCGCCTGGCGGTTCATCATCGCGACGAACTGGTCGATCGTCCCGCCGACGGCCTCGGCCAGCACGACCGCGGCGTCGTTGCCCGACTGGACGATCTCGCCCTTGAGCAGTTCCTCGACCGTCGGCGTCATCGTCGTGTCGATGAACATCAGCGAGCCGCCGGCCTTGCGCTCGTCCCAGGCCCGCTTCGACACCGGGAGCTTCTGCTCGAGCGTCAGCTTCTTGTCGTGGATCGCGGTGAAGACCACATACAGACTCATCAGCTTGGTCAGCGAGGCCGGGTCGGCGGGAGCGTCGGCATTGCGCTCGGCGAGCGTCTGGTTGCTGGTCATGTCGAGCACCAGGAAGCTCTTCGCCGCGACCTCGGGAGGCTGGGGCGCCTGGGCGAACGCGGCGACCGTGAAGGCGAGCGAAAAGACGATGGCAAGAAAGCGATTCATGGAGGTACCAGTGATGAAGAAATGGCGCCGGGCCGGCCCGTGCGCCTCGATCGGAAGCCGGTCAGAGGGGCACGCGCGGCTGCAGTTCCCGCACCACGGTGCTTTTCAGCAGGCCGAGCTGCCCGTGGAAGAAGTGCCCGACCCCGGGGAAGACGATGACCGGCAGCGACTGCGGCCGGGCCCAGTCGAAGGTCGCGGCCAGCGGCACGACGTCGTCGGTCTCGCCGTGGATCACGACGGTGTCGGCCGGCACCGCGGCCATCGGCTCCTTCGCGGTCGACGGGCCGACCAGCACCATGCGCTGCGGCTTGGCATCTTCGGCCAGCCGGGCGGCGGCGTGCGACGCGACGTAAGCGCCGAACGAGAACCCGGCAAGCCAGAACGCTTCACCGGCGCCGCGCGAGGCGCTGATCACCACGAGCGCATCGTCGATCTCGCCGACGCCGTCGCCCCACGCGCCGGCCGAGCCGCCGACGCCGCGGAAGTTGAAACGCACGCTGCGCCAGCCGAGCTGCACGAAGGCACGCGCCAGCGTCTGCACGACCTTGTTGTCCAGCGTTCCGCCGTATTGCGGGTGAGGGTGGCAGATCACGGCGACGCCGCGCGCCGGCCCCGCCGGCGTGTCGACCGCGCACTCGATCGCGCCGGCCGGCCCGGCCACGGTCTGGCGCACGGTGCCCGAGTTCATGCTCAGCGACCCACGTTCGGCGGCAGCAGCAGGCGCTCGACGACCTGACCGTTCTTCAGGTGCGACTCGACGATCTCGTCGATGTCGGCCTGGTCGACGTAGGTGTACCAGACGGCCTCGGGGTAGACCACCGCAACCGGCCCGCCGGCACAGCGGTCCAGACAACCGGCCTTGTTGACGCGCACGCCACCGGGCCCGTTCAGCTGTTCGCCCTTGACGCGCTTCTTGCAATGGTCGAAGGCGGCTTGAGCGCCATGGGGCGCGCAGGACTGTTCGCCCTTGTCGCGCTCGTTCAGGCAGAAAAAGATGTGGCGCTGGTAATAGCTCATCGCGGCATTTTAGGAGGCGCTCCCTGCACGGCGCCGTCGTCGCGCTCGTCGCGCGCGCCCAGACGCGCGAGCAGGTAGACGATCGCCGCGTAGGGCCAGAGCCAGCCGACCCAGCGCGCCACACCGTAGAAGCGGATGAAACGCCCCTGCTCCCACCCCTGCAGGCTCTGCGCGAAGAACGGGTCCGACGGCGCCTGCGCGACCACGGTCACGAGCGCCGTCAGGCTCATCAGCCCGAGCCCGGCCGCGGCGCGGCGCGGCGTGACACTCAGCAGCGACGCGAGCACGACCGCGAACGCGATGGCCGCCAGCGCCTGCGGCGTGCTCCAGGCCATCAGGTGCTGGGGCCCGAAGTTCAGCGCGGTCGACAGCGTGGTCGCAACGACCCCGAGCGCCGCCGCGCCGAGCACCAGCACCAGACGCCGCCAGCCGGCGAGCGCGATCGAGAACGCGACCAGGCACGGCGCCAGCAGGCCGAGCGCGATCAGCGCGAACTCGCCGGCGGGCGACAGCGGGCTGCGGGCGGGCTCGCCACCGGCCCAGTCCGCGACCCAGGGCGCGAGGGCAGTGTCGGACAGCCAGCTCGCGATGCGCTCCTGCAGCGTGGCCAGCACCTGGCCCTGCGCCAGCGGAACCGGCAACGGGAACAGCATGCCGACCGGCCACAGCAGCAACAACGCGAGCCCGCCGGCGCTGCGCCCGATGAACCAGCGATCGCGCGCGAGCTGCCAGCGCTCGACGCCGCCACGCAGGTGAACCCAGGCGCCGACTGCCGCGCCGATCAGCGTGCCGAGCGCGTTCAGCCCGAGATCGACGTTCGACGCGACCCGGTGCGGCAGGAAGTTCTGCAGCAGTTCCATCGCCAGCGACAGCGCCGCGCCGCCGGCGAGCGCGATCCACAGTGCCGGCCTCACCCGCCGGCCGCCGCGCACCATCGCGCCGAACATCAGCGCCCCGAGCGGCATGTAGCCGAGCAGATTCGACGCCAGATCGAACCAGGTCCAGTAGCGTGGCCAGGGCAGGCTCAGGAAGGCGACGGGCGACACGCCCGGAACGCGCCACGGCACGAACGGGTACAGGCTCGCGTAGGTGATCAGCGCGGCGTACAGCCAGGCCAGCGGCGCGGCAGAGCTGCGGTGGCGAGGCATGGTGCGGCACCGGGATCAGAACGGCTTGACGACCACCAGCACGACGATCGCGGCGAACAACAACACGGCCGACTCGTTGAAGACGCGGAACCAGCGCTCGCTGCGCCGGTTCTCGAACTGCTCGAACTTGCGCAGCAAGGACCGGCAGGCATGGTGGTAGCCGATCGCCAGCACCACCAGCAGCAGCTTGGCGTGCAGCCAGCCTCCCGGATAGGCCGCGCGGTCCGCGAGCCACAGCCACAGGCCGAGGCCGACCGCCGGCACCATCAGCAGGCTGGCGAAGCGATAGAGCTTGCGCGCCATCATCAGCAGGCGCTCGCGCTCGGCATGGCTGTCGGCCGGCACCGAAGCCAGGTTGACGAACAGGCGCGGCAGGTAGAACAGGCCGGCGAACCAGCTGGCCACGAAGATGATGTGCAGGGCTTTGATCCAGAGCATCGGCGCATTATGGACGGGGCATCTTCCCCGCTCCACGCGCGGGACAACCGCAGCCCGGGCGAAGAAAAACCCCGGCGCTGGGCCGGGGTTCGAAATGCCTTCGCGCTGTCATCACGGTCGGGCACCTGCTCAGGGAGGAAAAGCAGGGAATGACCACCTTGCGGCTATCATTCAAAAATCACTTTAGCAGAAGCGGTGCGTTTTGCCACCGCCGCTCCCGCCTCGAAAACACCTGGTTTCCAGGACGAAGTTTTGTAAAGGGGGCCGAGGCCGGCCAGCGCCGCGCACCGTCCTGAGCACGCGCCCATGCATTCCCCCGCTCCCTTCCCCGCCAACCGCCCGCGCCGGCTGCGCCGCGACGCGTTCACGCGCGACCTGGTGCGCGAACACCGGCTGCACCCTTCCGATTTGATCCTGCCGGTGTTCGTGCTGGCCGGCCAGGGCGTGACGCAGGACGTGGCCTCGATGCCCGGCGTGCAGCGTCTCTCGCTCGACCGCCTGCTGCCCGTGGCCGACGAATGCGTGCGGCTCGGCATCCCGCTGATGGCGTTGTTCCCGGTGATCGACCCCGCGCTGAAGACCGACGACGGCCGCGAGGCGCTGAACCCGGACGGGCTGATCCCGACCGTCGTGCGCGCGCTGAAGAAGCGCTTCCCCGATCTCGGCCTGATGACCGACGTCGCGCTCGACCCGTTCACCTCGCACGGCCAGGACGGCCTGCTCGACGCGACCGGCTACATCCTGAACGACGAAACCGTCGCGGTGCTGACCGATCAGGCGCTGACCCAGGCGCAGGCCGGCGTCGACATCGTCGCGCCCAGCGACATGATGGACGGCCGGGTCGGCGCGATCCGCGCGGCGCTGGAGGCGAACGGCCACATCCACACCCGCATCATGGCCTACAGCGCGAAATACGCGAGTGCCTTCTACGGCCCGTTCCGCGATGCGGTGGGCTCGGCCGCCAACCTCGGCAAGAGCAACAAGAAGGTCTACCAGATGGACCCGGGCAACAGCGACGAGGCGCTGCGCGAGGTGGCTCTCGATCTGGCCGAAGGCGCCGACATGGTGATGGTCAAGCCCGGCATGCCGTATCTCGATATCGTGCGTCGCGTGAAGGACGAATTCCGCGTGCCGACCTTCGCCTACCAGGTCAGCGGCGAGTACGCGATGTTGAAGGCCGCCGCACTCAACGGCTGGCTCGATCACGACGCGGTCATGATGGAGAGCCTGCTTGCCTTCAAGCGCGCCGGCGCCGACGGCGTGCTGACGTATTTCGCGCTGACGGCCGCGCGCCTGCTGAAGAGTCCTGGCTGACGCGCACGCCGCATCGATGCGAATCTTCCATATCCAGGGCGACCAGTTCACCGAGTTGCAGGCGCTGCCGGAAGCGCCTGCCGTGTCCGGCTACCTGTGGATCGGCATCGCGCGCGCCGAGTTCGAACTCGGCATCGCGAGCCTGCAGGCGGCGCTGCAACGCTGGACCGGCGGGCAGCTCGTCGACCTGCACGTCTCGGACCTGCTGAACCTGCAACTGACCTCGCACTTCGACTACACGTCGTGGTACGACCTGCTGGTGTTTCGCCGGCTCGCGGCGATCACCGCCGTCGAGGACGACAGCGATGCGCCACCCGCGGCACTGACCCGCATCGACACCCAACCGGTCGGCTTCGCGGTGTTCGACCGCGTACTGCTGACCGTGCACCCGGCCGACTGTCTGGTGCGCGAACACTTCGCGAACCGGCTGCAGCAGCAGACCCCGGCCGCCGACACCCGCAACAGCGCGCGCATGCCGCCCGGACCCGCCGACCTGGCGCTGCGCATGGTCAACTACATGGTCGACAGCTATCTTGAGCTGCGCCGCCTGCTGACCCGGCAGCTCGACCAGCTGCAGCAGGAGCTGTTCAGCCCGAGTGCGAACTACAGCAGCTGGAAGCTGCTGCTCGATTCGCGCAACAGCCTGCACCTGCTCGAGGACACCTGCGAGGACCAGCGCGCCGCCATCACCGAATGGATCGACGCCTTCGACGAGCTGCCGCTGGCCGACGACGCGCAGCTGCTGCGCGAACGCGAGTTGCTGCGCGTGCGCGCGCGCGACGTGCTCGAGCACATCGAGCGCGTGCTGACGCACGTGCGCCGGCTCGAATCCTCGGCCGAGAACGCGGTGCAGATGCACTTCTCGGCGCAGAGCAACCGCACCAACGAGATCATGCGCACGCTGACGGTGCTGACCGCGATCTTCCTGCCGCTGAACCTCGTGACCGGCTTCTTCGGCATGAACTTCGACACCCTGCCCGGCATCCACAGCCCGCGCGCGTTCTGGATCACCTGCGGCGTGATGCTGACGATCGGCATCGGGCTGAGCCTGTACTTCTGGCGCAAGCGCTACCTGAGCCGGCCGCCCAAGTGAGCTTGCCCTGAACACACCGACCCCGCCGCCTTCCCCCGCCTTCGCACTGAGTCCCCGGCAGGCACTCCTGCTGGCGGCGCTGACGCTGGTCTGGGGCCTGAACTGGCCGGTGATGAAGGCGGCGATCGGCAGCTATCCGCCGCTGAGCTTCCGTTCCCTGGCGATGTGGGCGGGCATGCCCTTGCTCTACGCCGCGACCGTCGCGATGAAGGTGCCGCTGCGCATCGAGCGCCGCCACTGGCGCGAGCTCGGCGTGCTGACCGTCACGAACATGATCGTCTGGTACGTGCTCTCGATCGTCTCGCTGCAGGCGCTGTCGTCGGGGCGCGCGGCGATCCTGGGGTTCACGATGCCGATCTTCTCGGCGGTCATCGGCATGGCGATATTCGGCCAGCGCCTGAGCGCGCGCCAGTGGGGCGGTGTCGCCGCGGCGACGCTCGGCGTCGCGCTGCTGCTGTGGCACGAACTCGGCACGATGGCCGGCCGGCCGTGGGGCGCCCTGGGTATGCTGGTCTCGGCCGCGTTCTGGGCGCTCGGCACGCAGCAGCTGCGCCGCACCCGCATCGAGGCACCGACGATGGCGATCGTGTTCTGGATGACGCTCGCGACCACGCTCGTGATGAGCGGGCTCGCGATCACGCTGGAGCATGACCGCTGGGGTGCGCTGCCGTCGATCACCTGGTTCGGCGTGGTCTACAACGCGGTGCTGGTGGTCGGCTTCGGCCAGCCGGTCTGGCTGGTGCTGGCGCGCGACCTGCCGCCGATCGCGTCGACGCTGTCGGTGATGCTGATCCCGGTGCTGGGCACGGCGTCGGGCGCGTGGTGGCTGTCGGAGCGCCTGCACTGGCAGGACTACGCCGCGATGCTGCTGATGGTGGCCGCGATCGCGTCTGTGCTGTGGCCGGCCCGGGCGAAGCCGGTCGGCTGAGCGCCGCTCAGTTCGCGTACGGGTCCGCGAAGCCGAGCGCGCGCATCAGCGCGGACTCGCGGGCCTCCATCGCGCGCGCCGGGCCGTCGGTGTCGTGGTCATGGCCCTGGGCGTGCAGCGTGCCATGCACCAGCAGGTGCGCGTAATGCGCGTCGAGCGCGACGCCGGTCTCGCGCGCCTCGCGCCGCAGCACCGGTGCGCACAGCACCAGGTCCGCGACGACGACGGGTTCGCGCGCGTAGTCGAAGGTCAGCACGTTGGTCGCGCAGTCCTTCGCGCGGTATTCGCGGTTCAGCGCCCGGCCTTCTTCGGCACCGACGATGCGCACCGTGATCTCGCCGGGCGCCTCGAGCGCGGCGCGGACCCAGCGCGCGACCTTGTGACGCGGCAGGATGACCCGGTCGCCGGCATCGGCGAACTGCAGCGACAGCGTCAGCGGCGGGCGGGCCGGGACCATGTCAGACGCCGTCCAGCCGCGCCGCGTCGTAGGCCTCGACGATGCGCGCGACCAGCGGGTGGCGCACCACGTCGGACGAGGTGAAGTGCGTGGTCGCGATGCCGCGCACGCGGCGCAGCACGCGCTCGGCGTCGATCAGGCCGCTCTCGGTGCCGCGCGGCAGGTCGATCTGGCTCACGTCGCCGTTGATCACGGCCTTGCTGCCGAAGCCGATGCGCGTCAGGAACATCTTCATCTGCTCGGTCGTGCTGTTCTGGGCCTCGTCGAGGATCACGAACGCGTGGTTGAGCGTGCGCCCGCGCATGAAGGCCAGCGGCGCGATCTCGAGCGTGCCCTTCTCGAACGCCTTCGCGACCTTGTCGGCACCCATCAGGTCGTGGAGCGCGTCGTAGAGCGGGCGCAGGTACGGGTCGACCTTCTGCGCCAGATCGCCGGGCAGAAAGCCCAGGCGCTCGCCGGCCTCGACCGCCGGGCGCGTCAGGACGATGCGCTGCACCGCGCTGCGCTCCAGCGCATCGACGGCACAGGCGACCGCCAGAAAGGTCTTGCCGGTGCCCGCCGGACCGATGCCGAAAGTGACGTCGTGCGCCAGGATGTTGCGCAGGTAGGTCAGCTGGTTCGGCGTGCGGCCGGTCAGGTCGGCCCGGCGGGTGCGCAGCGCGATCGCATCGGGCCCGGCGGCATTGGCCGCGTCCGCCGCTGCGAGCGGCGCGGAGTCTGCCAGCCTTCCGCGCCGGCGGCGCGGGGCGGGCTGCGGCGCGGCGGCACCGACCTGCACCAGCGCGAGCTGCAGCTGCTCGGCGCCGATCGGCCGCTGCGATTGCCGGTACAGGGCCTGCAGCAGGTGCATCGCGTGCTCGGCGCTCGCCTTCGGCCCCTCGACGCGGAAGAACTCGTTGCGCCGCGACACGTTCACGTCGAGCAGCTGTTCGATGCTGCGCAGGTGCTCGTCGAGGCTGCCGCACAGATGGGCGAGGCGGGCGTTGTCGCGCGGTTCGAAGGAGTGGCGAAGGATCAAGGTGGCGCAGCGTCGAGCGTGGAGAGCCGATTGTCGCCTGCCGAGCGTGGCGTTGTCGGCAACGGCCGTCACTTCGGCGCCGGCCGGCGGCGCTCGGCGCGGGGCGCCTGCGGCACAATCCGCGTCGATGTTCAAGCCGCTCGCCTTCGCAGCTGCCGCCGGGTCGCTCGCCCGCTGCGGCATCGTCGCAGTGCTTGCCTGGGCGGCCTGCGCGTTGCCGGCCCGTGCCGACGATCACGTGCTGGTGATCGACAAGGCGGTGTCGGTCCAGAGCGTCGGCAACCCCGGCTCGTATACCGAGATCGCCCTGCCCGTCACCTTGCCCGACGACTGGGCCGTGACGCGCCCGCACTTCGAAGGCAGCGTCTGGTACCGGACCGGTTTCGATCGGCCGGCGGGTGTCGATCCGCATGAGCTGATGGCGCTGTACATCGAGCGCGCCTGCAGCAACCTCGAGGTCTACCTGAACGGCCATCAGATCTTCAGCGGCGGGCGCATGCGCGAGCCGGTGACGCGCAACTGCCATTACCCGCAGCTGGTCACGCTGCCGGCGGCGCTGCTGCAGGACCGCGGCAACCTGCTCGACCTGCAGGTGCAGGGGCATGCGCTGGCCCGCGTCGCGTCGCGCCAGCGGGCGGGCGGGCTTTCGGTGCTGAAGATCGGCCCGCACGCGGTGCTGGCAGGCGAGTACGACGAGCGCCGGTTCTGGAATGTCACCTCGGTGCAGTTCGCGAACCTCGCACTGGCGGTGCTCGGCTGCGTGATGGTCGGCCTGGGCTGGATGAACCGGCGCGAGGCCTACCTCGGCTACTTCGGCTGGTTCTGCCTGGTCTGGGGCCTGCTGTCGGCGCGCCTGTGGTGGCGCGACATGCCCTGGGACACCGGCGTGATGGAGTTCCTGTTCTGCACCGGTTTCGCGCCGCTTGTCGGGCTCGCGGTGCAGTTCCTGCTCAGCTTCGCCGGGCTGCGTTCGCGCTGGATCGAGAACGCGCTGGTCGCGCAATGGGTGCTGCTGCCCGCCACGCTGCTGCTGGCCGGCCCCGCGCGGCTGTTCGCGATGGCCAGCTTCTGGTACGCGCTGCTCGCGGCCGAGGTGGTGGCGACCGCCGTGCTGTACCTGGTCGTCACCTGGCGCGGCAGGCGCCATGACTTCTGGTCGATGGCGGCGATCCTCGCTGCCATGGCAGCGCTGCTGGGGCTGGCATTCGCGCTGCAGCACGGACTCTTGCCGAACCCCGGCGTGCCGCTGCTCCAGCTCGCCCTGCCGCTGCTGTTCATCGTGATGGCGGCACGGCTGCTGCAGGTCTTCGCACGGGCGTTGCGTGCCGCCGAGGCCGGGCGCCAGAACCTCGAAGGCCGGGTCCAGGAGATCACCGCCGAGATCGAGCGCAATTTCGCGCAGCTGGCGGAGCTGCGCGTCGAGCAGGTCACCGAGAAGGAACGCAAGCGCATCGCCGCCGACCTGCACGACGACCTCGGCGCCAAGCTGCTGACGATCGTGCACACCAGCGAATCGGAGCGCATCTCGACGCTCGCGCGCGAGGCGCTCGAAGAGATGCGCCTGTCGGTGCGCGGTCTGACCGGCAAGCCGATGCGCCTGGCGGACGCGCTCGCCGACTGGCGCGCCGAGACCGTGCTGCGCCTGGGCCAGGCCAACATCGAGGCGGACTGGCGCGGCCCGACCGAAGAGACCGAACAGCTACTGCCGGCGCGCGGCTTCGTGCAGACCACGCGCATCCTGCGCGAAGCGGTCAGCAACATCATCAAGCACAGCGGGGCGTCGCGCTGCAAGGTGCGCTGCGCGATCAGCGAGCGCCAGTTCGGCCTGACGGTGCAGGACAACGGCCGCGGCATCCCGATGGAACTCGACGGCAAGCTCGACCGCGGCCACGGCATGGCCAGCATGAAGCACCGCGCCAAGCAGATGCAGGGCCAGTGCCTGGTCGAATCGGGTGCCGGCTATGGCACCGTGATAAGGCTCACGCTGCCGTTGTGAAGCGGGCTACAGAGCGCCCGGACGGGGCCGATACCCCCGCTACGATGACCGAAAGCGCGGCTTTCGTGCGGCGCCCCGTTTGGCGCGATGACCCCGAGGTGTCCCGATGGACAACATCCTGCTGCTCGAAGACCTGCCTGAGATCCGCTCCTGGCTCAAGGTGCTGATCAAACACGTGTTCCCGGAGGGCCAGATCCACGAGGCCGCCCGCGTGCACGACGCGCTGGCGCTGGTCACGGCGGTCCGGTTCAAGCTCGCGCTGGTCGACCTGGGCCTGCCCGACGGCTCGGGCGTGGACGTGGTCGCCGCGTTGCGCGAGGCGCAGTCCGAGTGCCAGTCGGTCGTGGTGACGATCCACGATGACGACGATCACCTGTTCCCGGCGCTGCAGGCCGGCGCGTTCGGCTACCTGCTGAAGGAGCAGGCCCGCGAGCTGATCGCCGAGCAGCTCAGGCGCATGAGCCAGGGCGAGCCGCCGCTGTCGCCGTCGATCGCGCGCCGCGTGATCTCGCACTTCGCGGCGCAGACGCGCCCGCAGGAGCGCCCGCAGAACATGCCGCACGTGGCGCTGACCGATCGCGAGAACGAGGTGCTGCTGCGCGTCGCGAAAGGCTTCACGCTGCCCGAGATCGGGGTGCAGCTGAACCTCTCACGCCACACGATCGCCGACTACGTGAAGCAGATCTACCGCAAGCTCAACGTGAGTTCGCGCGCCGAGGCCGCGCTGGAAGCGCAGCGCCTGGGCCTGTTCCGACGCGGGTAAGCGTCCGGCTGGACGCCACCGCAGGGGCGATGCGTGCCCCCTGCGCTCGGGCATCAGCGTCCGGCGAGCGGTGTGTATGGCGAACGTGTAACCGCCGGCATGAGCACGTTGCATTTCCAGACACCTTAATGGGATTTTTTCCCATATTGTTTGGTTGTTCGTCGCGTTCGCAAGTCCGTGCCGGCCTGTCGACCCGGCTCGACGAGCCGGCACAGACCCGACGGCGGCACACGATCACCCTCTCATCGCCTTCGACTTCGAGAAAGACAGCCCCATGACGACACTCACCCTCAACGTGAATGGCCAGGACCGTTCGGTCACCGTCAGCGACGGCAGCATGCCGTTGCTCTGGGTGCTGCGCGATCTCATTGGCCTGACAGGCACCAAGTACGGCTGCGGCATCGAGGTCTGCGGCGCGTGCACCGTGCTCGTCGACGGGCAACCCGAACACTCGTGCGTCTTCGACGTGTCGTCGGCGGTCGGCAAGCGCGTCGTCACGATCGAGGGCCTGTCGCCGAACCGCAGCCATCCGGCGCAGAAAGCGTGGATCGCGAACCAGGTACCGCAATGCGGCTTCTGCCAGCCGGGCATGCTGATGAGCGTGGCCGGCGCGATGAACGCCGGTCACCACGGCGCCGAGATCGCCTCGGAGGTCAAGAACCTCTGCGTCTGCGGCACCTACCAGCGCGTCAAGCAGGCCGTCGCGGGTCTGTGAGCAGGAGCCCTCGATGACCACCAGCTCCACGCTCGACCGGCGCCAGTTCCTCGGTGCCGCGTCCGGCCTGACGATCGGCCTGTGCCTGCCCTTCGGCGCCGCCCGCGCCGCGACGACCGCCGCCGTGAACGCCTGGCTGACGATCGGCACCGACGATGTCATCCAGCTCGCGATCGGCGCATCCGACATGGGTCAGGGCTCGTTCGCGGGGCTGGCGCAGATCCTGTGCGAAGACCTGATGGTCGATCCCGCACGAGTCAAGCTTGTGCAGGGCAGCCCGTCGCTCGCCAATCCGGCGCCGGTGGGCAGCGCGATCAACACGGTCGGCAGCAGCGTGACCCGCACAAGCTTCTGGAAGCTGCGCGACGCCGGAGCGACCGCGCGCGAGATGCTGGTGAGCGCGGCGATGGCCCGCATCGGCGACACCACGCGCTCGAACTACACGGTCGCCGGCGGCGTGATCCGCCACGTGCCGAGCGGCGCGACGCTCACCTACGGCCAGGTGGCCGCGGCGGCGGCGCTGCTGCCCGTGCCGTCGAGCGCGCCGCTGGTGCCCGACTCCCAGTTCAGCTGCATCGGCAAGACGCTGGCGCGGTCCGACATCCCGTTCAAGGTCGACGGCAGCGCGGTCTACGGGCTGGACGTGCGCCTGCCCAACATGGTCTACGCGGTGATCCGCCATTGCCCGAGCTTCGGCGGCACGTTGGCGGCGCTGCCCGGCACGCCGGCCGGGATGCTGGCCGTCGTCCCCACCCGCGTGATGAGCGGCACCGGGCGCGGCGCCGAAGCCGTCGGCAACACGAATGCGGTCGCAGTGGTGGGCACGAACACCTGGGACGCCTGGCAGGCCGCCAAGCGCCTGTCGCCGAGCTGGACGCTGCCCGCAAACGTGGCGACGCTCGACAGCGCCCGGATCCTGGCCGATGCGCAGCGCCTGATGACCAGCGCCCCGGCCTACGTGGCCGGTGGCGCCAACCCGCCGGGAACGCTGTACACGGTGGAGCGCAGCACGGCCGACGCGGGCGCCTCGATCGCCTCGGCGAAGAAGGTGGTCGATGCCACCTACTCGCTGCCCTATGTCGCCCACGCCTGCATGGAGGTGCTCAACTGCACGGTCGATTACACCGCCGGCGTGCGCTGCGAGGTCTGGGCGCCGACACAGTCCGCGAAGTCGGCGCTGACCCTGGTGAGCGCACTCACCGGCCTGTCGCCCGACAGGATCGTCGTTCACGTCACCTACCTCGGCGGCGGCCTCGGGCGCAAGGCCGAGCTGGACTTCGTCAGCCAGGCGGTGCAGGTCGGCATGGCGCTGCAGCGGCCGGTCAAGCTGATGTGGCCGCGCGAGGAGGACTTCAGCCACGACCAGTACCGTCCGATGGCCCTGGTGCATGCGCGCGCGGGGCTGGATGCCAACAACCAGGTCAGCGGCTGGACCTACCGCAACGTCTCGCCGTCGATCCTGGCCCAGCGCGGCGCGGTACTCGGCCCCAACGGCGACAGCCAGGGCTACGAAGGCTCGCAGGGCCTGCCCTACAACTTCGGCGCGCGGCTGACCGAGTGGGTCAGCCACCCGTCGACGATTCCGGTCGGGTTCTGGCGCTCCGTGGGTGCCTCGATCAACACCTTCGCGGTCGAATCGATGATCGACGAACTGGCCGCGGCGGCGGGGCAGGACCCGTTCCAGTTCCGCCGCGCGCGGCTCACCGATCCGCGCTGGATCGCGGTGCTGGAAGCCGCAGCCAACGCCGCCGGCTGGAGCTCGGCGCCGCGCAGCGGCACGGCGCGCGGCATCGCCATCGGCAGCGCGTTCAACAGCATCGTGGCCCAGGTCGTCGAGGTCTCGAACACGAGCAGCGGCCTGCGCGTCAACCGCGTCTGGGTGGCGATCGACAGCTACCTCAGCGTGAATCCCGGGTCGGTCGAGGCGCAGATCGTGGGCGGCGTCGTGCACGGGCTGAACGCGGCGCTCTACGGTCGCCAGACCTTCAGCAACGGCGCCGCGCAGGTCAGGAACTTCAAGAGCAGCCGCATGATCCGCCTGAACGAGATGCCGGCGGTGAGCGTGGTCATCATGCCGCCGCCGAGCGTCGCGGATCGCAACGTGCCGATCGGCGGCGTCGGCGAGCTGGGCGTTCCGACCCTGGCACCGGCTCTCGCCAATGCCTGGTTCAGGCTCACCGGAACGCGCGTGCGAGACTTGCCGTTCTATCCGAACGCGACCATGTCCGGTCTGTGAGCGCTCGCCCGCGCCGGCAACTGCCTTGCAGGAGCCCTAACCGGCCCGACGACGGCGCGGCGCGTCGCGCAATGGCCCGAACGCATGAAACGTGTACCGCCCCGGAATCCGCCGATGCCGCCCGAGACGCCTGTGCGGCCGAGCGCCGACCATGCCGCGCTGGCCTTGCGCGAAGCGGCGGTGCTGATGGCGCCGGTCGCCCAATGGCTGCTGCGCCACGGTGTCGCGTACCCGGACTTCGCCGAACTGTTGAAGGCTGTGTTCGTGCAGGCCGCGCGCGGTGAGCTCGAGCGCGCGGATGCGACGCCCAGCCAGTCGGCGCTGAGCCTGCTGTCGGGTGTGCACCGCAAGGACGTGCGCGCATTGGCGCAGGCGTCCACCCCGGTGCGCTCGCCGCCCCGGCCGTCCCTGCCGGCACAGGTGCTGACGCGCTGGCTCAGCGACCGGCGCTATCGCGCGGCCGACGGCAAGCCGCGTGTCCTGGTGCGCACCGGCGCGCGGCGCAGCTTCGAGGCGCTGTGCCTGGAGCTGTCGAGCGACGTTCACCCGCGCAGCGTGCTCGACGAGTTGCTGCGCCTCGGCGCCGTGGCCCTGGACGGCGAACGCGTGCGCGTGATCGCCGCCGCGTTCGTCCCCAGCGGCCGGCTCGACGAGATGACCGCGCTGTTCGCCTCCAGCGCTTCGGACCACCTCGCTGCGGCAGTCGCCAACCTGACCCTGAACATTCCGAAATTCCTGGAGCAGAGCATCTATGCCGACGGCCTGACGCCCGCATCGATCGAGCTGCTGCACGACGCCGCGCGCCGCGCCTGGGCGGTCGCCTTCGAGTCGATGGCAGGCCAGGCGCGCGAACGTGTCGCGCTCGATTCCGCAGGGGACGGCGACCTGCGCATGCGCTTCGGCGTGTACTTCTTCAGCGAGCGCGCAGCGCCGGGCCCGACGCCGGCTGCAAGCTCCCGAACCCCACCCCGGGCGCCACGGCGCCGCGCGGGCGCAAAGGACAAGGCATGAACCGATCGATCAAGTTCCGGGCGCTCGCCCCGGTGTGGATGGTGGCGGCGCTCGCGGTCTGGTCCGTCGCGTCCTGCGGCGGCGGTGGCGTGGTCGGCTCCGGCGGCACCGGCCGCGCAGCGGGGGTGACGGTGGGGACGGTGAACGGCTTCGGCAGCGTCATCGTCGACAGCGCGCCCTACGACGTCCGCAATGCGCCGGTGGTGAGCGAGAACGCGCCCGGTCTGGAGTCGCCCGCCGAGGTCAAGCTCGGCCACCGTGTCGCGGTGGGGTATGACACCGCCGGCGTGGCGAACGTCGTGCGGGTGGACGCGGCCCTCGCCGGAACGGTTGCGAGCGTCGTGTCGGCAAGCCGGTTCACGCTGCTGGGCCAGACCGTGCGCGTCAATGCCACGGCCACGGCCGGCCCGATCACCCAGTTCGGTGGCGGCTACACCCAGGGCGCCGACGTTCACGCGGGGGACCTGGTCGAGGTTCACGGTGTGCTGGTCACGCAGGCGGGTTCGACCCTGATCCAGGCGACCCGCATCGACAAGCTCGCCGCCGCCCCGCCCTACCTGCGCGTTACCGGCCTCGTCAGCTCGCTGAGCCCGGGCAGCCCGGCGACCTTCGCGCTGGGCGGGTTGAGCGTGGACGCGAGCCACTCGACCGTGCTGCCCGCCGGCACCGCGCTGGCCAACGGGCAGGCCGTGACGGTGCTCGCGCTGCCCGGCGCCGACGCCTCCGGTGTGCAGGCCGCACAGATCCGCATCCGGACGCTGAGCGCAGGCGAGATCGACGATGTCGTCAGCGGTTCGATTTCCGGGCTCGACACCCAGGCCCGGACCTTCACGCTCGGCAGCCTGCGGGTCAGCTACTCGACGGCGACGCCGAGCCCTGCCACCTCGGCGCTGGCGAACGCGCAGTACGTGCAGGTGCGCGGCAGGGTCGGCACCGACGGCGTCCTGGCGGCAGCCAGCGTGACGATCCGGGATGCGAGCGCGAACACCGAGTCCGAACTCAGGGGCAACATCACCGGCAACGGCCCGTTGACCGGCCGCTTCACGGTGCGCGGAACCGCGGTCGACGCGAGCCACGCGTCGCTGCGGTCCTGTCCGGCCGGCGGACTGAGCAACGGCCTGTTCGTCGAGGTCCACGGCACGCTCGGCAGCACCGGCGTCGTGGCGCAGACCGTGCAATGCGAGGACGAACCGCCCGATGCCACCATCGAACGCGAGGGCATGGCCGGCGCCGTCGATGCGGCGGCGATGAGCTTCTCGCTGACCCCATCGCAGGGCGCCGCGATCACCGTGAAATGGACCAGCGCCACCTACTTCGGCGGCGCCACGCCGGAGGCCCTCGCCGGCCGCATCGTGCATGCGGAGGGAACGCTGGCCGGCGCGGTGCTGGTCGCCAGCAAGATCGAGATCGAGCACTGAACACCCCGGAGGAGCCCGACTGCGCCGGCCCCTCCGGCATCGGCCCCGATAATGCACCGATGATCGGACGACTCACCGGCACGCTCGCGGAAAAATCGCCCCCGCAACTGCTCATCGACGTCAACGGTGTCGGCTATGAGGTCGACGTGCCGATGAGCAGCTTCTACAACCTGCCCGGTCTCGGCGAGCGCGTCACGCTGCTGACGCACTTCGTGGTGCGCGAAGACGCGCAGGTGCTGTTCGGCTTCCTGACCCACGACGAGCGCGCGACCTTCCGGCTGCTGGTCAGAATCTCCGGCGTCGGGCCGCGCACCGCGCTGTCCATCCTGTCGGGTCTGAGCGTCAACGAACTCGCGCAGGCCGTGAGCCTGCAGGAAAGCGCGCGCCTCGTGAAGGTGCCCGGCATCGGCAAGAAGACCGCCGAGCGGCTGCTGCTCGAGCTCAAGGGCAAGCTCGGCGACGCGATCACCACGCCGGCGAGCCTCGCGACCGAGGCCCACAGCGACATCCTGCAGGCGCTGCTGGCACTCGGCTACAACGACCGCGAAGCCGCGGCCGCGCTGAAGGCGCTGCCCGCGAACGTGGGCGTGAGCGACGGCATCAAGCTCGCGTTGCGGGCACTGGCCCGGTAGCGGCACCCGGAGGCGCCGCGAGGGGCGCGGCCCGCGCGGCGCCGGTCGCGCCTCGCCCAGCCGTTCGAGGCGCCTTGGTGGACCCTTGAACCGTGATGCGCAGCAGGTTCGGCACCGGCGCGGTGCCGTGGATCTTGCCCGTCGCGCCGAGCGGGTCCGCCAGCGGCCTGCCGGCACCGTAGCCATGGGAGTCGCCGTTCAGCAGCAGCACCGGCTTGCGGAACTGCGTGCTCAGCGCCGCCAGCTTGCGCACGAAGGGCGTGTACGCATACAGGCCCTCAGCGCCGGGGGCCACGGCAGCCGGGTCCCATATGTCGGCTTGCAGTCCGATCACGACCGCCTTGGCGTGCCGCGCCTGGGCACGCGCGAACGCGGCCTGAAGCCACCGGATGTCGGCATCGGTGCGCTCGGCCACTTCCTTGGCCTGGGCCGCGGGATCGATGAAGTTGCCGGTCCAGGGCAGCGTGTCGTTGTTCGATCCCAGCATGTTCAGGGTCACGAACACCACGTGCGAGTCCTCCCAGAGGACGTTCTCGACGAACTGGGCGTCCGCCGGATGGGCCGGATCGAGCAGCTGCGCCTGGCTCGTCAGCGGCTTCTCGACCCCGCCGAGGCTGCGCCCGGGCTTCGCGAAGAACAGGCTGCGCACGCTGGCCAGCTCCTGCAGCGGTGCGCCCGAGCTCTTTTCCTTGCTCTTGTGGCAGTCGGCACCTTCCGCGAACACGAACCGCAGCGATTCCATGGACGAAGTCATCGGTCTGTTTCCCATCCCCTTCGTGCGCGCGCCGGGATCGCTGACGCGCGCGGTCGTCAGGCTTGCGGAAAACCGGGCGCTCTGGCTTACCATCGAACCATGAACGACATGCTGAGCAGCGCGGCAGGTCTGCCCGAAATCCACCTGGCGCCCGGCGACACGCTGGTGCGCGAGGGCGAGTCGGGCGGCGGGTTGTGGATCCTGGTCTCGGGCGCGCTGCAGGTGCGCAAGGGCGGCGCGCTGGTCAACACCGTGACCCGCCCGGGAGCCGTGATCGGCGAGGTCTCGGTGCTGCTGAACACCGCGTTCAGCGCCACCGTCGAGGCCGCCGTGCCCAGCGTCGTGCGGCATGCCGCGGACGGCCGCGCGCTGCTGGCCAGCGACCCCGAGATCACGCGGCAGGTCGCGATCGGGCTGGCCGAGCGGCTCAACTTCGTCACCACCTACCTGGCCGACCTGAAGAACCAGTACGGCGACGCCCCGGGCCTGGCTATGGTGTCGGACGTGCTGAACCAGCTCGCGCAGCGCCAGGCGCCGCCGGCCCGCCCCGGATCGGCCCGCGACCCCGACCCCGAGTACTGACCGGCGCGGGCTAGAGGTCCAGCGTGTAGACCTCGGCGGCGCGGCGCTCGGCCGCGCTGTGCCCCTGCAGCGCGTGGTCCCACTCGGCGGTGCCGGCATCGCGGGCCGGGGCCAGGCCCTTCAGCATCACCGCGACCTCCTCGGCACTGGCGTCGAACTCGGCGACCGGTTCGCGCGTCGCGAGGAACAGCCGGGCCACCCTGCCGCCTGCCCCATCGATCACGATCAGGTAGCGTGCCGGCGGCTGGTGCCGGGTGTGGTGGTGCGCGCCGGGCGACTCGATGCCGTAGTTCTCGCTCATGCGTGCATCTTGCCACGTCGGCGGCGCGGCGGATCGGGGTATGGTGCGAACTTCGCCGTCCGAACATCGTCCGCCCATGACATCACCCGGCAAACGGCCCGACCGTACACGCCTGGAGCGCATGCGGGCCTCGCCGCGCTGGGATGGTCAGGGTTTCCGCAACGTGCATCCGATCCAGCCGGGGCTGCGCGATGCGGCGGCGGCCTGGCCGACGCTGAGCGAATTCCTGCGCGGCGGACCGCGCCGTGTGCCGCGTGCGCCGCTGCCCTCGCTCGATCCGCGTCAGGCCTGGGCCCAACCGCCCGACACCGGCCTGCGCGCGACCTGGCTCGGGCACTCGACCGTGCTGATCGAGATCGACGGGCTGCGCGTGCTGACCGACCCGGTGTGGGGGCCGCGTGTGTCGCCGTCGCGCTTCGCCGGGCCGAAGCGCTTCCAGCCGGTGCCGGTGGCGCTGCGCGCGATGCCGCCGATCGACCTGGTGCTGGTCTCGCACGATCATTACGACCACCTCGACCGGCCGACGATCCGCGAACTCGCGCAGATGGGCATGCCGTTCGTCACCTCGCTCGGTGTCGGTGCGCACCTCGAAGCCTTCGGTGTCGCGCCGCAGCGCATCACCGAACTGGATTGGTGGGAATCGCACACGCTGCCGGGCCGCGAGCTGACGATCACCGCCGCGCCGTCGCAGCATTTCTCGGGCCGCGGGCTGAGGGACCGCAACGCCACGCTGTGGTCGTCGCTGGCGATCCGCAGCGCGCGGCACTCGGTGTTCTTCAGCGGCGACACCGGGCTGACCAGCGAGTACGCGACGATCCGCGCGCGCCTCGGCCCGTTCGACCTGGTGATGCTGGAGGTCGGGGCATTCCACCCGGCCTGGGGCGATCTCCACCTCGGCCCCGGGCATGCGCTCGAAGCCCACGCGCTGCTCGGCGGCGGCGTGCTGCTGCCAGTGCACTGGGGCACGTTCGCGCTGGGCGTGCACGACTGGGACGAGCCGGCCGAGACCTTGCTGGCGCTCGCGCCCAGGCAGGGCGTGCCGCTGGCAATGCCGCGGCTCGGCGAGGCGATCGAGCCGGCGCGCGCCGGCGCTGTCGCGCCATGGTGGCGCGAGGTCGATGCGCCGGCGGGCGAACCACGGGTGCCGTGCGTCGCGGACGAAGCGCCGGCGCTGCCCGGTGCGAAGCCCTGGCCGATCGATTGACGGATCAGGGCGGCGACGGCGAAGTTGCGCAGGCTGCCGGCCGCGTTACGCGGTCGCCAGACCCAGCGCCAGCGCATGCGCGATCCGGTGCCGCGGGACCCTGGTCTTCGGCACCGGGCTGTCGAACCAGCGGCGCACGTCCTGCTCCAGCCCGATGCCGTGCATGTAGTTGTAGAGCGCCTTCTTCAGCGCCAGGCCGAGCGCGTCGTGGTCGGTGCCGGTCGAGTCGATGAAGCCGATGTCGTTCTTCGCGAACGCGCGGTTGGGTGGAACAGGCGGCAGGGGTTGCAGCGTGACGCCGTAGTCGGCCGGGTGCTGTCCGACCGGCGAGTGCACCGTGCAGGCGAAGCGGTGGAAGAAGCCCGACTGGATGCAGCCGGCCTCGAACAGCTGGCGCACGTACTCGAGCGCGTCGACCGTGTCCTGCACCGTCTGGGTCGGGAAGCCGTACATCAGGTAGGCATGCACCAGGATGCCGGCGTCCGAGAACGCCTTCGTGACGCGCGCGACCTGGTCGACCGACACGCCCTTCTTCATCAGGGTCAGCAGCCGGTCCGAGGCGACCTCCAGCCCGCCCGAGATCGCGATGCAGCCGCTCGCCGCGAGCTGTTCGCACAGTTGCGGGCTGAACGACTTCTCGAAGCGGATGTTGCCCCACCACGAGATCGAGACCCTGCGCTGCAGCAGCTCGGCCGCGAGCGTCTTCAGCGCCTTCGGGGGTGCGGCTTCGTCGACGAAATGAAAGCCGGTCTGGCCGGTCTCGGCGACGATCGCCTCGATGCGGTCGGCCAGCAGCGATGCCGACGCGCCCTCGTAGCGCGAGATGTAGTCCAGGCTCACGTCGCAGAAGCTGCACTTCTTCCAGTAGCAGCCCTGCGCGACGGTCAGCTTGTTCCAGCGCCCGTCGGACCACAGGCGGTGCATCGGGTTCAGCATGTCGAGCAGCGACAGGTAGCGGCCCAGCGGCAGCCCGTCCCAGGTCGGCGTGCCGACCTCGGCGAACGCGATGTCGGGCTCGGCCAGGTTGAGATAGCGCACGGCCCCGGTCTGCGCGTCGCGCACGAAGGTGCGCACCAGCCGCTGGCGCGAGCGCCGGCCTTGCAGATGCTCCAGCAGCGCGAGCAGCGGGCGCTCGCCGGCGTCCAGCGTCACGAAGTCGAAGTGGTCGAACACGCGCGGTTCGGCCAGTTCGCGCAGCTCGGTGTTGACGAAGCCGCCGCCGAGCACGGTGACGATGCCGGGATCGCGCGCCTTGATCGCCTGCGCGATGCGGAAGGCCGCGTAGACCGAGCCGGGAAACGGCACCGACACCAGCACGACCCGCGGCGCGTGACGCTGCACCGCGGCCAGCGTCAGCGCCACCAGCGTGCGGTCGACCAGGTTCGGCGGCGCCGCGAGTGCATCCGCCAGCGGCTCGAAGGTCGGCTGGCTCCGGGCCAGCGATTCGGCGTAGCGCACGAACTCGAAGCGCGGGTCGACTCCGTCGCGCAGCACGTCGGCGATGTCGTTGAGGTACAGCGTCGCGAGGTGGCGCGCACGGTCCTGCAGGCCGAGCGCGCCGAAGGCCCAGGCGAGCGGGTCGCCGCCGCCGTCCTCGCCGTTCGGGTCGATATAGACATCGAGCGATGCGAAACGCGGGCCCTCGGGCAGGAACGCCCGGCCGGCGATGCGGTGCGCCACGGTCGGATCGCGCCCCTGCAGGAACGCGATCGTCGGCGCGATCGTCGCGCGGTAGCGATCGAACCGGGCGACGAAGCGGTCGACGCACGGCGTAGGCGCCGGCAGCGCGTCGATCTCGGCGCGCAGCTGCGCCAGCCCCTCGGTCGAGAACAGCGCCAGCACCAGCGCGAGCGCGAGGTCTTCCTGCACCGCGTCGACGCCGCGCGAGCGCAGGAAGCCGGTCAGGTACGCGGTCGACGGGTAGGGCGTGTTCAGCTGCGTCATCGGCGGGATGAGCGACAGCACGCGCAGCGGGGCGAGGGCGGGAGGGGCCGGCATGGCGCGAGTCTGCCATGCGGGGAGTGCGCGGCCCGCGTACAGTGCGCTCACCATGAGCGAGCGCATCCACTTCTACGAACCGCGCCTGGGCCACGGCCTGCCGCACGACCCGTTCAACGCGATCGTCGCGCCACGCCCGATCGGCTGGATCTCGTCGATCGACGCGCAGGGCCGGTGCAACCTCGCGCCCTACAGCTTCTTCAACGCCTTCAACTACACGCCGCCGATCGTCGGCTTCTCGAGCGTCGGCGCGAAGGACAGCTTGCGCAATGTGCAGCAGACGGGCGAGTTCGCCTGGAACCTCGCGACCCGGCCGCTGGCCGAATCGATGAACCGGACCAGCGCGAGCGTGCCGCCCGGGGTCGACGAGTTCGTGCTCGCCGGCCTGACTCCGGCGCCGTCGCGGCTGATCGCCGCGCCGCGCGTGGCCGAGAGCCCGGTGTCCTTCGAGTGCCGGGTCACGCAGGTGATCCAGCTGCAGGGCGCCGATGGCACGAAGGTCGAGACCTGGCTCACGCTGGGCGAGGTGGTCGCGGTCCACATCGACCGGGCGCTGCTGAAGGACGGCGTCTACGACACCGCCGCCGCGCAGCCGATCCTGCGTGGCGGCGGTTCGGCGGACTACTTCTCGATCGGCGCGGCGCAGCGCTTCCGGATGGCGCGGCCGCACTGAGGCCGCGCGTCAGAGCCTGAGAGTTTTTCGGGCGTGCCCGAGCAGCGCGACAAAGGGCACCTGATCTAGGCGCAAAGCGCAGCCATAGCCCGGGCTATGGCGAGCATTTGCAACGACGAACAGGGGCGTTTTGGCGTGATGAGCGGGCATGAGCGAATGACTCATGAGGAAACGCCCGGCCGCCCGAAGTTTCCTCATCCCCCTCGGGGGGCGGACGACGTATGTCGTCGGCCTGGGGGCGCTCTCAGGCTCTCAGGCCTGCCTCGGCGCCGGGGGCTCCTCGGGCTGCGCGTCCGACACGATATGCAGCGTGCGCGTCGGGGATGCGAACGACACGCCGATGGCCGAGAGCTCGCGCATCAGCGCGAGGTTGATCCGCTGCTGTTCGTCCATGTAGACGTTGTAGCCCGGGTCGAGCACGATGTAGACGATCTCGAAGTCGAGCGAGCTGTCGCCGAACGCCTTGAAGTGCGCCCGGTCGAAGCGCACCTGCTGGCTGGCTTCGGCGATGCGCCGCACGATCACGGGGATCTGCGCCAGTTGATCCGGAGTGGTGTCGTAGGTGACGCCGAAGCCGAACACGATGCGTCGCTCGCGCAGGCGCTTGTAGTTGCTGACGATCTGCTTCAGCAGGTCGGTGTTGGACATCACGATCTGCTCACCGCCGAGGCTGCGGAGGCGGGTGGTCTTGACGCCGACGCTCTCGACCGTTCCGGCCACCGACCCGAAGACGATGAAGTCGCCGACCTCGAACGGCTTGTCGAGCGCGATCGAGACCGAGGCGAACAGGTCGCCGAGGATGTTCTGCGCCGCCAGCGCGACCGCGATGCCGCCGACCCCCAGGCTGGCTACAAAGGCCGTGATGTTGACGCCGAGGTTGGACAGCATCGCCAGGATCACGACCGACCAGAGCAGCGTGCGCAGCCCCCAGGACATCAGCGTCGCTGCGGCGCTGCCCGGGCTCGTCGGCGTGGGCGCATTGCGTTCGGCATGGCGTTTCAGGCCGATGCTGACCGCGCGGTTTACCCACAGCGCCACCTGCAGGGTCAGCGCGACGAACCAGAGCTGGCCGATGCGTGCGGCCCAGCGATCGGGAAAATCGAGGAAGCTCGCGCCGATCAGCAGCGCGACGAGCGCGATCAATGCGCGGCTCGTCCCGCCGAGCACCTCCAGCACGATGTCGTCGGCGCGCGTCGTCGTGCGCGACGCCAGCTTCGACAGCCGATCGAGCGCGGCGCGCACCGCGAACACCATCACGAGGTGCGCCACGAGGGCCGCGCCGATGGCGACGACGAGGTTGCTGAGTGGCAGTCCGAGCAGCGTGGTCTGGCGGAAAGAGTCGAGGAGCGGGTTGAAGTCCATTGCGCACCGTAACAACGACACCTGCTTGTGCCAAGTTTCACGCACCCAGGCGCGGGGTCATTGCCGACGGCGTCGGCGCGGCGAGCCCGATGGCTGTTAGCGAGTGGCGCGCGGGCGCTCGATGTCGTGTATGGTCCGGCTCCATGCAGGCGGGCTCGTGGCATGACCGAACGACCGGCGCGCGGGCGAGGTTCGCGCTGGCCTTGCTGGTCGCCGCCGCGCTGGCGGGCTGCGCGGCGGGGCCGCCGCGCGCGCCCGGATCCGGACCTGCGGCGGCCTCCGACCGCGACGGCCCGGAGCCCAGCCCGCCTGCCGATCTCGAGCGCGTGCCGGACGCCGAGCCGACGCTGGAGCCGATCCGATCCGGCGGCCCGAACAAGCCCTACGAGGTGCTCGGCAAGAGCTACGTTCCGATCACGCAGGACGCGCCGTTCACCGAGCGCGGCCTGGCTTCATGGTACGGGCGCAAGTTCCACGGCCGGCGCACCGCCAGCGGCGAGGCCTACAACATGTACGCAATGACGGCTGCGCACCCGACGCTGCCGATCCCGAGCTATGCGCGCATCCGCAACCCGGCCAACGGCCGCGAGGTCGTGGTGCGCGTCAACGACCGCGGGCCGTTTCATTCGAAACGCATCGTCGACCTGAGCTACACCGCGGCGCTGAAGCTCGGGCTGCTGCGCGGTGTCGCGCCGGTGGAACTGCAGCGCATCACCGGCGACGAGATCCGCAGCGGCGCATGGCGGCGTGGCACCGAGGCCGAGGGCGTGCAGGTGGCGGCGCGCGGCGGTGTCGAGCCGGTCGTTGCCGCGCCGGCGCCGGCACTGCCGCCCGCGTTGGCCGCTACCAGTGCGGGTCCGCCGCAGGCGGTCGAGCCGGTCGCCGAGGCGCCGGCGGCGCGCGCCTCCACCGAGCCGGCGCGTGGCTTCTGGGTCCAGCTCGGCGCCTTCCGCGTGCGCGACGGGGCCGAGAGTTTTCAGAAGCGTGTCGCCGCCGAGCTCGACTGGCTCACTCCGCTGCTCGCGGTCTTCGACGAGGCCTCGATGTTCCGTCTGCAGGCCGGCCCGTACGCGAGCCGCGCCGAGGCCCGCGGCGTCGCAGAGCGCGTGCGGGGCGGATTGCAGCTGGTGCCGACGATCATCGAGCGGCGTTGAACGGCCGGCTCCGGCCCTGGCCATCGAGACGGGTTGGGCTGCCCCATGAACTAGGGCTTCCATGGTCCTGGTGAGGCGCCGATCATCGGGCGCTGCTGCCGCGAGGCAGATCGCCGCGGCGCATCCGGCCGCATAACGGAGACACGTCATGGCCAGCCCGTCGACCACCACCACCGCTGCGGCGAAAGCCAGGGGCCTGTCGCTGAACATCGGCCTGAACAGCGTCGGCGCTGCGGCCTACGGCGGCTGGGACGGCCCGCTCGCGGCTTGCGAGTTCGATGCCAAGGACATGGCCGCGGTCGCCCGCGCCCAGGGCATGAAGGCGACCGTGCTGCTGACCAAGAAGGCGACGCGCGCGAACCTGCTCGCCGGCATGCGCAGCGCCGCGAAGGCGCTGAAGCCGGGTGACTTCTTCCTGCTCACCTACTCGGGCCACGGCGGCCAGGTGCCCGACACGAACGGCGACGAGCCCGACCGGCAGGACGAGACCTGGTGCCTGTACGACGGCCAGCTGATCGACGACGAACTCTATTTCGAGCTCAGTCGCTTCAAGGCCGGCGTGCGCATCCTGATGCTCTCCGACAGCTGCCACAGCGGCACCGTCGCGCGCGAACTCGCACCACCGCCGCCGCCGCCGGGCCAGCGCGTCAAGCTCATGCCGCCCAGCGTCGCGCGCCGCACCTACGAGGAGCACCGCGGGTTCTACGACCAGTTGCAGGCCGCGGTGGCGGCCGCCGCGCGCAAGGCCTTCGTCGACCCCGACGCGGCGCTGGCGCAGGTCGGCGCCGCAGCGCAAGCGACGGCGCTGGTCGGCAGGTTCAGCCCGGCCGTCGTGCTGATCTCGCGTTGCCAGGACAACCAGACCTCGATGGACGGCGAGCACAACGGCGCATTCACCGAGCAGCTGCTGAAGGTCTGGAATCGCGGCGGCTTCACAGGCGACTACAACGCGTTCCATGCGCGCATCCGCGCCGGCATGCCGCACAGCCAGTCGCCGAACCTGTTCGTGCTCGGCAAGGCGGCCGGCTTCCTGAAGCAGAAGCCGTTCACGGTCTGAGCATGCCGGGTCGCAGCGTCCCGATCCGGCTCGCCGGCCGCGCGGTCGATCGCAAGCTGCCGTCGCTGCTGACGCCGGCGACGCGCGCGGCCGGCCGCGGCGACGATGTGTTCCTGCCTTCGGGCTACCTGGTCGCGACCGCGGCATTCGACGTCGGCCCGGCGGCGCGCGATGCCGGCGCCGCGGTCAGGCAGTCCCACGATGCCGGCCCCGACGAAGTGCTCGTGCTCGAGCTCGCCGACGCCAGCACGCTGATCACGAGCGCCGAACGGCTGCGCGCGGCCTTGCAGCTGACGCACCCGGAGCTGATCGGCGACGACGGCGCCATCCTGCTCGAGAAGCTGCGCGCCGACGGCGCCGCGCCGGGCCGCGGTTTCGGCGAGGCGCTGGGCGGCCTGATCAGCAAGGTCCACGCATTCACGGTGGGCGCCGCGCCCGACGCGATCATCGGCGAGGCATCGAGCCAGCTGCCCGACCCGGCCGAGCTCGGCGTGACCTGGCTGGGAACGAAGCTGCTGATGGCGGCGATCGAGAAGCGCCTGGACCAGCCGCCGGGCCTGTACCGCTGGGTCGGCGCGAGCGGCACGCCGGCCGACCTGACGAGCGTCGACCTGAACGATCCGGCGCTGACGGCACCCTCCGGCGAGCGTCCGATGCTCGTGTTCGTGCACGGCACCGCATCCAGCACGCTGGGCAGCTTCGGCGACCTGCGCACCGGCGACCGCGACCTGTGGGGCATGCTGGTTGCGCGCTTCGGCGGCGGCATCTTCGCGTTCGAACACCGCACCCTGTCGCAGAGCCCGATCGAGAACGCGATCGCGCTTGCGCAGGCGCTGCCGCGCGGCGCGCACGTGAGCCTGGTCTCGCATTCGCGCGGCGGGCTGGTCGCCGACCTGCTGTGCCTGGGCGACTTCGACCCGCTGATCGACCGCTACACCTATGCGTTCGAGGGCACCGGCGACGCCGACCCGGCCGAGGCGCAGCGCGTGCTCGGCGAACTGAAGAACGCGCACGCCGAACAGCGGGGGCAACTGCGCACGCTGGCCGGCGTGCTGCGCGAGCGCCGCATCACGGTGCAGCGCTACGTGCGCGCCGCCAGCCCCGCCAGCGGCACGCTGCTGGCGAGCGGCAACCTCGACGTGTTCCTGTCCGGCATCCTGAGCCTGATCGGCCTGGTGCCGTTCTTCTTCGGCAGCCCGATGTACTCGGCGTTCAAGCGCGTCGTCGTCGAGGTCGCAAAGAACCGCACCAACGCCCACCTCGTGCCCGGCATCGAGGCGATGCTGCCGGATTCGCCGATGGCGCGTCTGCTGCGCGACGCGCCGGTGCGTCCGGGCACCTCGATGGCGGTGATCGCTGGCGACATCCAGGGTGGCAACCTGCTGCGCCGCCTGGCCGTGATGCTGACCGACTTCCTGCTGTTCGACAACGAGGACAACGACCTCGTCGTCAACACCAGCTCGATGCTCGGCGGCATCGCGCCGCAGTCGAAGGCGCGCGTGCTGTTCGACCGCGGCGCCGATGTCTCGCACTTCCGCTACTTCGCGAACATCGACACGCGCAGCGCGCTGCGCGACTGGCTGATCGGGACCGACCCGGCCGCGCTCGCGATGTTCCGGGCCTTGCCCGCGCCGGAAGAATTCGCCGCGGCGCTGGCGGACTCGGCGGCGAGCCGCGACGCGAGCGCGGCCGATCGCCCGGTGGTCGTCGTGCTGCCGGGCGTGATGGGTTCGCACCTGCAGGCCGCGGGCGGCGACCGCGTCTGGTTCGACCCGCTCGACCTGGCCGCGGGCGGCCTGAGCAAGATCGAATGGGGCCGGCCCTCGGTCGAGGCCGAGGAACTGTTCGCGATGTTCTACGGCAAGGTCTGCAAGTACCTCGCCGCCAGCCACCGCGTCGAGCCCTTCCCCTACGACTGGCGCCAGCCGCTCGATGTGCTGGCCGAGCGCCTCGGCGAGTTCCTCGACCGGCTGATGAAGCAGACGCGGCAGCCGATCCGCCTGCTCGCGCACAGCATGGGCGGGCTGGTGGTGCGCGCGACCATCCACAAGCGGCGCTCGGTGATCGACGCGCTGATGGCGCGCGACGGCGCACGCTTCGTGATGCTGGGCACGCCGAACCAGGGCGCGCATTCGATGGTCGAGAACCTGATCGGCAAGGGCGACACGCTGCGCACGCTGGTGCGGCTCGACCTGACGCACGACATGCAGCAGGTGCTCGACATCGTCGCCGGCTTCCGCGGTGCACTCCAGCTGCTGCCCAAGCCCGGCTTCGTCGACATGTTCCAGGGCCAGGACGGCGGTGGCGGCCGGTACGAGTTCCAGAAGGCGCAGACCTGGGTCGACCTGAAGGCCCGGGTCGGCGATTTCTGGTTCGGCGACCACCACGCCGGCACGCCCGCGCGGGACGTGCTCGACCAGGCGCGCTGGCTCTGGGACGCCGACGGCCCCGACACACCGGTCCTGCCGCCCGCTTACGAGGCCAAGACGGTCTACGTCTTCGGCGTTGCGCCGAACACGCCCTGCGGGGTGCGCGAAGCGCCCGACGGCCGGGGCGGCACGCGCCTGAGGATGGTCGGCACGACCCGCGGCGACGGCACGGTGAGCTGGGAGTCGGGCCGCATCGGCGGCATCGGCCGCTACTACTACCTGCCTGCGGCCCACGGCGATCTGCCGTCGACCGAAGATCACTTTCCGGCACTCGCCGACCTGCTGACCGCCGGCACGACCGCACGCCTGCCGGTCACGCCGCCGGCACTGCGCGCGATCCAGCAGCCGGCGCCGGTCAGCTACGACGCCGGGCCGCCGACCGCCGATGATCCCGACGCGCTGCAGCGCTGCCTGCTGGGCGGCTCGAAGCGCAATCGGGTGCCGCCGCGGCCGAAGCGCCGGCTCGAGGTCAGCGTGAAGGCGATGGACCTGCGCTTCATCTCGCAGCCCATCATGGTCGGCCACTACGAGCGCGACCCGATCGCCGGCGCCGAGTCGCTGATCGACCGCGAACTGCTCGGCGGCGACCTGAGCGAGCGCCACAGCCTGGGCCTTTATGCGGGAGGGCGCGGCACCGCGACCGTGGTGCTGCGCGTGCCGAACGAGGTCGAGCGCCAGCGCGGCAGCCTCTCGGGCGCGGTCGTCACCGGCCTGGGCTCGTACGACCGCGCGCTGAGCCCGTCGGACCTGACCGAGGCGGTGCGCACCGGCGCACTGCGCTACCTGCTGCAGGTGATCGACGTGCTCGGCAAGGCCGACCGCGAAGTGCCGCTGGCGACCTTGCTGCTGGGCTACAACTCGTCGGCCAACCTGACGGTCGCGGCCTCGGTCGAGGCCTTGCTGCGCGGCGTGATGGAGGCGAACGCGAAGTTCTTCGAGACGACGCGGCTGAACATCCGTGTCAGTCGGCTCGACATCGTCGAGCTCTACCTCGACACCTCGATCAGCGCGGTCTACGCGCTGCGCCAGCTCGGCGCCCAACTCGCCGCGCAGGCCGCGAAGCAGGGCACGATGCTGGTGTGCCGCAGCGAACTCGTGCAGGGCGAAGGGCTGCGCCAGCGCCTGTTCGACGACCGCAGTTCGAGCTACTGGCCGCGCCTGATCATCGCCGACGCCGACCGCAGCGACGACGACGGCGCCCCCGAGCGGCGCGCCCTGCCGCGTGCAGCGCCCGGTGCCGACGGCACGCCCGCGGCGGCGCCGATCGCTGCCCGGCTGCGCTTCACCTATGTCGGCCAGCGCGCGCGTGCCGAGTCGGTGGCGCTGCAGCGCCAGCCGGGCCTGATCGAAGAACTGGTCGCACAGCAGCTCCACAACCCGAGCTGGAACGAGGACTTCGGCCGCATGCTGTTCCAGCTGATGGTGCCGCACGACTTCAAGGACGCCGCGCGCCAGCTCGACCGCGTCGTGCTCGTCGTCGACGCCTGCACCGCGAACCTGCCCTGGGAACTGATGCTGGCCGACGACCCGGGCCGCAGCGACGACGACAAGCTGCCGCTGGCGCTGCGCACGGCCGTCGTGCGCCAGTTGGCGAGCTGGCGCTTCCGCAGCCACGTGCACCAGGGCACCGAGCGGCGCGCGCTGGTGATCGGCAACCCCTCGGTGGCCGGGTTCACCAGCGCGTTCCCGCTGATGGCCGGCCGGCCGACGCAGACACCGCCGGCATTGCCCGGCGCCCAGGCCGAGGCCGAGGCCACCGCGGTCGTGCTCGGCAGCATGGGTTACGCGGTCGAGTCGGTGATCGGCGAGGAGCACGGCGCCAGCGCCGTGCTGACCCGGCTCTACGGCCAGCCGTGGCGCCTCCTGCACATTTCGGCGCACGGTGCATTCGACCTGTTGCACGTGGACGGGCGGCGCCGCAGCGGCGTGCTGTTGTCGGGCGGCCTGCTCATCACCGCGGCCGAGATCGCGGCGATGGAGTCCGTGCCCGAGCTCGTGTTCCTGAACTGCTGCCATCTCGGCCAGATCGACACCGGGCGCGGCGGCAACAAGCTCGCCGCCAGCATCGCGCGCGAGCTGATCGAGGTCGGCGTGCGCTGCGTCGTGGTGGCCGGCTGGGCCGTCAACGACGACTCGGCCAGGCGGTTCGGCGAATCGTTCTACGAGCAGCTGCTGCTGCGCCGCCGGCCGTTCGGCGATGCCGTGTTCGAGGCGCGCCGCGCGGTCTGGCAGGCGTACCCCGGCGACATCACCTGGGGCGCGTTCCAGGCCTACGGGGAGCCCGGCTGGCTGGCCGAGCCGCGCGCGCCCGACGCGCCGGGCGCCGGCGCCGGCGGCCCCGCGGTCTCGCCCGAGGAATTGCTCGATGACCTGGCGCGGCGCCGCGCCGACCTGGCACGGCGCCGCGAGAACTTCTCCGCTGCAGAGCTGCGCGCCCAGGTCGACGCGATCGCGGCCCTGCTGGAGCAGCGCTGCCCGCCGGCTTGGCAGAACCTGCCGCAGTTGCAGTCGGCACTCGGCCGCACCTGGTTCGAGCTCGGCCAGCTCGAACGCGCGCGCGACTGTCTGCTTGCCGCGGTGCAGGCGGTCGACACGATCGGCCTGGTGCCGATCCACGACATCCAGAAGCTCGCCAGCATCGAGGCACGGCTCGGCGAGCAACGCGCGCGCACGGAACTCGCGCCCGGCCGGTCCGCAGCGGGCGCGCCGCACACGGCCGAGGCCCTGATCGACATGGCGCTCGGGCGGCTGGACGGCCTCGATGCGCTGGTCGCGACCCGCGTCGCGACCATTCCCCCGTTGGCCGGTGCTGCCGATGCCGCGCCGCCATCGGCGCCCCACGGCGAACGGGCCGCGCTGCGGGGCAGCGCGCTGAAACGCAAGGCCGCGCTGCAGGCGCGCCGCCTGCTGACGCAGCGCCTCGGCGAGGCGGACAAGGACAGCGCCAGCCGCGAGATGACGGCCTGTCTGGAGCGCGCGGTGGCGGCCTACCGGAGCGCCGAAGGCCGACCGGGCAGCAGCGACTTCAGCCCCTACCACGCGCTGAACCGGCTCGCGCTCGACGCGCTGACCGACTGGAGCAGCCCGGCCAGTCGCGACGCTGCGATCGAGCTCGCCCAGCAGTGCCGGCGCGCCGCCGCCCAGGGCTTCTCGCTCAGCCCCACGCTGTGGGACGCGATCACCCAGCCCGAGGCGCTGCTCGTCGAACGCCTGCTCGACGGCAGCCTGGGCCGCGCCGGCGATGCCGGGCGCGCCGTGCTCGAGGACATCGCCCGCGCCTATGCCGACGCGATGCTCAACGTCACCGTGAAGCCGTCGCAGATCGACGCGATGGCCTCGCAGATGGAACTCGTCTCGCGGCTGTGCGACGCGCTCGCGCTGGTGCAGTTCAACGACGAGGCGCTGGCCCGCACCGCGACGCGGCTGGTCGAACTCACCCAGCGGCTGCAGCCCGGCCGCACGCCGCGCGACGATCGGCCGCATGCCGCGCCAGGCAGGCCGGCCGCGGCCGTGGCAGGCACCGCGCCGCAGCCGGTGGCGAACAGGACCCGGCCGAAACCCGCAGCGAAGCGGCTCGCCGCGCCTGCCGCCAAGAAACGTGCGAAGCGCGCCGAGTCAGCGCCGAAATCAGCGCCGAAACGGCGTTGAGGGCCACGGCTAGGGCCTGTTAACGCTATGGGAGGCCTCGCGCCGGTCCCTGGCACGCCGCAGGGCGTCGTTGCACGCTCGTTGCGTGCAAGTAGC
>JAZKAV010000011.1:0-311546 GCA_040388965.1 Pseudomonadota bacterium
CCGAACCTCGGTTTGACCGCCTTGGCGAGTGGGTGACTGAGGAAAATAGGTTCATTGTTCGATCTCACGACGTTTGCCCTCATGTGGTGGGTCTTCGCGGCAGACACGGCGGGCAGGCAGGGCCTGTTCCAGTCCGGCTGGTTCGTCGTCGGGCTGCTGACGCAGACCCTGGTGGTGCACATGATTCGCACGCCGAAGCTGCCTTTCATCCAGAGCCGCGCCGCGACGCCGCTGATGCTGACGACGCTGGCGATCATGATCGTGGGCATCTTCCTGCCGATGGGGCCGCTGGCCGACTACTTCAAGCTGCAGCCCCTGCCCTTGTCGTACTTCGGCTGGCTCGCGGCCACGCTGGTGGCCTACTGCACGCTGACCACGCTGATGAAGCGCTTCTACATCCGCCGCTTCGGCTGGCAGTGACGGGAGCCCCATCGGCGGCTCACTTCGGCAGCCGGTGCACCTCGTCGTTGCGGGGCCGCCGCGCGCTGCGGGCAGCGCTCGGCCAGCGGTCAGCCCAGGTCGCCGCCAGCCACCGGCAGCGTCACGCCGGTGATGTAGGAGGCTTCGTCGGAGGCCAGGAACAGGATCGCCGCGGCCTGCTCGTCGGGCGTGCCATAGCGTTTGACGAAGGTGGATTCGACGGTCTGGTCGACGATCGCCTGGTACCAGCCGCGCTGCCGCTCGTCCATGGTTTCGGTGTTGCGCGGGATGCGCCGCGGCCCGACATCGGTGCCGCCCGGCGCGACCGCGTTGACGCGGATGCCCTGTTGCGAATACTCGAACGCCAGGCACACGGTCAGCGCATTGACGCCGCCCTTCGCGGCCGAGTACGGCACCCGGTGGATGCCGCGCGTGGCCGTGGACGAGACGTTGACGATGCTGCCGCCGCCCTGCTCGAGCATGTAGGGCAGCACCGCATGGCAGCACCACAGCGTGGGGAACAGCGACCGGTTGATCTCGGCCGTGATCTGCTCCTCGCGGTAGTGCGCGAACGGCTGGACCCAGATGGTGCCGCCGACGTTGTTGACCAGCACGTCGATGCGCCCGTCGAGCGCCGCGGCCTTGTTCATGAACTTCTTGCAGGCCGCGTACTGCTCCACGTCGGCCAGCATGGCCGTGGCCTTGCCGCCGCCGGCCAGCACCTGGTCGCGCACTTCGTTCACGATCTTCGAGCGGTCGACCAGCACGACATGGGCGCCCTCGCCGGCCATCGCGAGCGCGACCGCACGGCCGATGCCCTGCGCCGCGCCGGTGACCACCGCGGTCTTGCCGGCAAAGCGCCGGCGCGCCGCGGCCGGTGCCCGCTTCTTCCTGCCCGATGCGCCTGCGGCCATGACTGCCCGTCGGCGCCGTCAGACGCTGTAGATGTCGAGCACGGTGTCGATCAGATCGTTGAGCACGATGATCTTCTTCTTGCGGATGCGCCAACCCTCGCCCTGCGCAACGAGCAGGTATTCGTAATGGCCGTAGAAGCTCTGCGAGACGTTGCGCCTGAACAGGTGGGTGACGAAGTTGGCCTTCACCGCGCAGTTGCCGTCCGCCGCCGGTGCCACGCGCACGTTGCTCACCATGTGGCAGGTGCGCGGCATCGGCGTCGATGCCGCGGAACGCCCGGTGCGCAGGCGGAACACCCGGTCTTCCAGGCCGGTGCGGTCGCCGTAGTACATCAGCGACATCTCGTTCTGCGGGTCGGTCGTGTACTCGTCGTCGGAGTCCCAGGCCGGGATCCAGTACTCGGCCTGCGGGTGGAACAGCGCCAGCCAGTCATCCCAGCGGCGCTCGTCGACGCACTCGGCCTCGCGGTGCAGCAGGTCGGTCACGCCTTGCAGCAAGGCGGCCCCGGTCATCGCGCACCCCCCTGCCCGCCGGCCTTCATCAGCTCGGCCCAGCGCGCGTGCTGGGCGATGAAGATGCCTTCGTCGGACGCCTTGGCGCCACTGCTGCCGGGCTCGATGCCCAGTTCGGCGGCCAGGTCGTCGGGGCCGGGGATCTCGTGCGCCTGGCCGCGCGACATGTCGCTCCAGCGCACCACGTTGTACTGGCTGCAGCCGGTCTGCGATTCGTTGAACTCGGTCAGGTCGTCGGGCGTGGCCATGCCCGACGCGTTGAAGAAGTCCTCGTACTGGCGGATGCGCTTGGTGCGCTCGACCTGCGGCTCGCCCACCGGCGCGAAGCAGTAGATGGTGACCTCGGTCTCGTCGACCGACAGCGGCCTGAACATGCGGATCTGCGTGCCCATCTGGTCCATCAGGAACATGTTGGGATAGATGAGCAGGTTGCGCGAACGGTTGACCGCCCAGTCGGCCTTCTCCTTGCCCATGCGGGCGGCGAGCTCGTCGCGGCGGCTGTAGACCGGCCGGTCCTGCGGGTTGGTGACGCTGGACCAGAGCATGGTGTGGCCGTTGCCCAGGTCGTAGTACCCGCCGCGGAAGCGGTTGAAGTCGCCCACCGCCATGACCTTCAGCGCCTTGCCTGCGGCGTTGATCGCGGCGCGGTTCTTGATCATCTGCACGTAGTTGGCGTGCACCGAGTCGACGTGGTAGCCGTCGACGCCGTTCTCCGCCTGCAGCTTCCAGTTGCCGCGGTAGGTGTAGGTCGAGCGGCCCTTGAGCACCTCGATGCCCTGCGGCGACTGTTCGACCACGATGTCGATGAAAGTCTTGCTGTCGGCCAGATAGTCCACCAGCGGCTCGGCGTCGCGGTTCAGCGTGGCGAACAGGAAGCCGCGGTAGTTCTCCAGCCGCACCCTGGTCAGGCCACGCTTGCTCTTGTCGAAGCTCTCGGGGTAGCCGGCGCCTTCTTCGTTCATCGCCGCCAGCAGGTTGCCCTGGCTGTCATAGGCCCAGCCATGGAACGAGCACACAAAGTTGCTGGCGCTGCCCTTGGAGGTGCGGCACAGCGTGGCGCCGCGGTGCGAGCAGACGTTGACGAAGGCGTTGAGCTGGCCGCTCTTGTCGCGGTTGACGACGATCGGCGCGCGCCCGATCCAGCCGGTGATGTAGTCCTTGGGCTTGGGCAGCTGGCTCTCGTGCGCGACGTAGACCCAGACCTTCTCCCAGATCTGGCGCTGCTCGATCTCGAACAGTTCGGGGTCGACGAAGATGCGCCGGTCGACGGCGCGCAGCCCGTCCTCGTGGTGGACCACGTCGTCGAGCAGGGTTTGGGGTGCAGCGTCCATGAACGGTCTCCTTCAGGCAGCGGGTTCGTCGGCACGTGTTCCTGCATCGAGTGCAGCGAACACCTGATCGTCCTCGACCTTGACCGGATAGATGGTCAGGGCCTTGGTGCACGGAAAGGCGGTGGCCGCGCCGGTGCGGATGTCGAAGCGGCCGCTGTGGAACGGGCATTCGATCTCGCAGCCGATGATGTCGCCCTCGGACATCGACGCCGCCCCGTGGGTGCAGGTGTCGTCGATGACGAAGTAGCCCTCGTCCAGGCGCACCAGCGCCACCGGTTCGCGGCCGTCGATCGGCACCTGCAGGGCATAGCCGGGCTCGACCTCGTCGGTGCGGGCGATGAAGGTCAGGGTCTGGGTGTCGCTCAAGCGGGGTTCCTCGGGTTCATGTCTTGGATGATTGTCAATGCAGGGTCGGGAAGGCCCGGCCGGCGGCCAGCGAACCGGCGGTCACGATGGCGTTCTGGATCATGGAATGGTCGGCGATGCCTCGGCCGACGATGTCGTAGGCCGTGCCGTGCGCCACCGTCACGTGCGGATACGGCGGCCCCAGGATCACGGCGATGTTGCCCGCGAACGCAGCGGTCTTGATCGCGATGTGACCCTGGTCGTGGTACATCGCCAGCACCAGGTCGTAGCGGCCTTCGATGCAGTGGCGGAACACGCTGTCCGGACTGACCGGGCCGGTGGCATCGACGCCGGCCGCGCGCGCGCGCTCGACGCCGGGCGCGATCCGGGCCTCGTCTTCGAGCCCCTGCGCATGCGGATTGAAACCGGCCACCCCGATCCTCGGCCGCGCAATGCCCCACTGGCGAAGCACCGCGTCCACCTGGACGAGCGCACTCAGGATCAGCTCCGCGGTGATCAGGCCCGACACCTCGCGCAGCGGAATGTGGTCGGTCAGGTGCGCCACCCGCAGCGGCCCCGAGGCCAGCAGCAGATAGCTCTCGCCGGGCTTCACGGGAATGACGCGGTCGAGCATGCCGGCCATCTTCAGCGCGCCGGAACTGATGGGCCCCATGACCGTCGCGCCCAGGCGGCCGGCGCGGGCGAGCTGATCGGCCTGTTCGAGCCAGACCGCGGTGGCCCTGCCGCAAGCCAGGCTGTCGGCCCCGGGCGTGATGTCGCCCGCCGCCAGTGCGCCGCTGTCGATGATGTCGAGCACGTCGCCCCGCCCGAGCGCCTCCTCGGGTGTGCCGACCACCCGCACTTCGGCGGGGAGCGCGAGCGTCTGCAACGCGCGCCGCATCGCGGCCGCGCTGCCGATCAGGACGGGCCGGCCAGCCTGGGTCGCACACGCAACAGCCCAGGCCTTGGCCACCACTTCGGGACCGATGCCGCAGGGATCACCGATCACCACGCCGACCGGAGCGGCGCGGGAATCCCGTGCTGTCTTGTGTTGAATCACGAATGGATGACCGGTCAATTAATCTCGATATTTGACAATAACGTCAAGATAACGCGCATTGTCGTTAACCACTACGCCGGGACGCCGCAGCCCTGGGGCCGCGGGTCGGCGGCAGCGTCGAAGCCGACCACGCGCGCGTAATAGTCCCAGAAGCCGATGATCGACGACTCCGTGACCAGGTGCTGCGCATCGCCGCCACGGGCACCGCCCATCGCGATGAACGAGGTCTTGTCGCCGTCGCGCACCACGGCACGCTGCACGATCTCGACCGCCTCGCCATCCTCCATCGAGATCAGCCCGGCCGGGCCGATCAGGTTGCCCTGCTTGAGGCGGATGCGCGTCATCTCGTCGTCGTCGTCGGCATAACCGAAGGGGGTCCAGATCAGCTCGAAGGCATCCGGCCCGTGGGTCACGATCTGGCGCACGGCCAGCGTGTTGGCGATCTGCTGCACCACCAGGTTCGGAAAGATCGACAGGATCACCAGCGTGATGCCGTCGTCGAACTCGGTGCGGCCGGCCAGCAGCGACGGGTCGCGCAGGCCGAACGTCGCGTCGAAGCTGCGCATGTCCTTGTAGACCTCCTGGTCGCGCTCGGCGTTGTTGCTGCCGGCGCGTGCGTACAGCATCGAATGGCGTTGCTGCGCGTCGAGCTTGATTCCCCCTTGCTGCGAAGAGCGGTACAGGCCGAAGGTGGTGTGGAACAGGTGCAGCAAGCTGGCGTGGTACGGGTCGCGGGTGTTCTCCGCGTAGAGCTTCCAGTTGCCGTGCACGTACTGGCGCAGGGCGCCGAGCGGACGCAC
The DNA here is from genome assembly GCA_040388965.1 of Pseudomonadota bacterium. Lineage (GTDB taxonomy): Bacteria > Pseudomonadota > Gammaproteobacteria > Burkholderiales > Burkholderiaceae_C > LMDS01. The sequence continues at coordinate 5,384 of JAZKAV010000011.1, forward strand.
CGGTCGGCGAAAGATGCGGGCGATCGACTCCATCGCCACCGGACCCAGGTACTCGGCCAGGGCCGGCGTGGTCGGCGAGAAGCTGGCGAACACCAAGCCGTGCAGCAGCTCGACCCGCAGACGCTGCAGGCCGTGCTGGCGCATGTCGAAGTCGGCCGGCATGCCCCCCTGCCCCTTGATCCCCTTGCGGAACGGCAGGCCGACCAGCTTGCCGTCGAGGCCGTAGCACCACTGGTGGTAGACGCACTCCAGCGTCGGCCGGTTGCCGCGCAGGTCGCGGCAGACCAGCGCACCGCGATGAGCGCAGCGGTTGACCACCACGTTCACCGCGTTGTCGGCGCCGCGCGTGACGATCACCGGCGTGTCGCCGATATGGGTGGTCTTGTAGTCGCCCGCGTTCGGGATCTCCGCCTCGAGCGCGACGAAGGACCAGTGCTCGCCGCGAAAGATGCGCTCCTGCTCGCGCTCGTAGAAGGCCGGCTGGGTGAAGACGGCGTAGGGGATGCGGCAGCCGCTGCCGGTGCCGGTGCCGGCCAGGGTGGACAGATCGGTCGGGATTTCGGCGTTCATCGGGGCTTCCTTTCGCGGGCGCCGGTCAGAGCGGGCGCACCATCAGGCTGTCGATGCGGTAGGTGTCGAAGATCGCCAGCTTCTCCTTGAAGCGCAGCATGCCGTCGACCTCGACGATGCGGTCCTGGTACTTGCCGGCACTGTAGATCGCGGTCTCGCCGGTGGCCCGGGTCTGGAACACCACGAAGTTGCACTGCGCGCGCAATTCGGAGTCGCCGCGCTCGGTGATGCGCAGGTTGCTCAGCAGATGGCGGTGGTAGTGCACCGCGTAGATGTTGGCCTTGCGCAGCGACACCACGCGATCGATCAGCATGCCCTTGCTGTCGCAGAAGATCGCCGCGGACGGCAATCCGCGGTCGCTGTTTTCGCGCGGGATGACCTTGTAGACCGCATCGTCGACGAACAGCTCGGGCCATTCTTCGAGCCGGTCGTCGTCGATCACCTCGACATACTCGGCCAGCAGCTGCTGGACCCGGAAATGCAGGCTCTCGTCGCTCAGGGTTCGCAATGTCATGTCGGCAGCCTCGGCAGATCAGGTCGTTCGGTCCGGCAGCGCGGCACTGCCCAGCCAGCGTTCGGCGTTGGCGCGGCGCAGCAGGTGCTGCGCCGCGTCGTCCAGCGGCAGGGCGGCGAGCCGGCCGACCGGGTCTTTGTCCATGATGGCGAACGGATAGTCGCTGCCGAGCATCAGCTGGGTCGCGCCGAACGCCTGCAGCAGGTAGTCGATGGTCGCGGCGTCGTAGACCAGGTCGTCGTAGTACATCGCGCGCGCGCCGACGCGCGGCGGCGTCGGCATGGCCGCGCGCAGCGCCGGGAAGCTCTCCCAGGCGTGCTGCAGGCGCGGCAGCAGCTGCGCCAGCGTGCCGCCGCCATGGCTGAAGGCGATGCGCAGCCGCGGGCAACGCGCCAGCGTGCCGCCGGTCAGCAGCGAGGCCGCCGCCAGCCCCACCTCGCCGGGGAAGGCCAGCGCCTGCTCCAGGATCGGCGGACCGACCAGCCGCTCCATGCCGGCCGGGCGCAGCGCGTGCACGAAGATCGCCGCGCCCCAGCGTTCGGCGGCCTGGAAGAAGGGCAGGAAGCGTGCATCGCCGATGCTCGCGCCGTCGATGTTGCTGCCGATCTCCACGCCGGCCAGGCCGCAGTGGTGGAGCGCATGGTCGAGTTCCTCGATCGCCAGGTCCACATCCTGCAGCGGCACCGCACCGAGGCCGGTGAAGCGCGCGGGGGCCTGCTGCACCATGGCGGCGATGGCTTCGTTCAGGAACCTCGCCAGCGCCTTCGCGTCGTCACCGGCGAGCCAGTACGACAGCAACTCCGGCATCGGCGACAACACCTGCCGGGCGACCTGCATCGCATCCATGTCGGCCAGACGCACCTGGCAGTCCCAGCACTGGTGCGAGACGGTGCGGTAGACCTTGCCGTCCAGCATCACGTGCCGGTGGCAGGCCTGGGCTGGCGCCATGGCGGGCCAGCGCACCCCCAGCCGTTGCCCGAGGTAGGGCGGGAACTCGGCCGGCACCACGTGGGTGTGGACGTCGACGCTCGCGTTCGCGCTCATGCCTGGGTCGTCTCCTTCGTCTTCACGGCACGGCGCCGCACCGGGGACGCGGTCTGCGCGCTGGTCTTCGTGGCCAGGTAGGCAGCCAGCATGTCCTGCCACAGCGCCATCAGGCCCGCGACGCGCTCGGGTTCCGGCGACCACAGCTGGCGGATGCCGAAGCCGCGCACCAGGCTGACCGTCAGCAGCAGCAGATCTTCGCTGATCCCGGCCGGCAGTCCCAGCTCGCGCATCACCGCCAGCCATTGCTGCTCGACGGGACGCCGGTAGTTGCGCACCACGCGGATGCCGGCCTCCCTGAGCGCCGGGTCCTTGCCGCCGGCCAGCAGCATGTCCAGGCCGACATAGAAGCAGTCGCTGAAGTAGAAGGCCTGCGCATCGCCGATCAGCGCCTCGACCGGCCGACCGGTCTGCTGGGCGGCTTCGGCAAGCTTCAGACCGTCGGCCAGCGCGATGCCGAAGACATGCTCCATCGCCGCCACCACCAGCTCGTGCTTGCTCGGGAAGTGATGCACCTGGGCGCCGCGCGAGACGCCGGCACGCCTGGCCACCTCGGGCGTCGTGAAGCCGGCGAAACCGCGCTCCTTCAGCACCTCGAAAGCGGCGTCGAGGATGCGCCGCTTCATCTCGTCGCTGCGCGTCGCCTGGCTGCGTCGCAGCCGCTTTGCGGGAGCACCCGGCGCCTTGCGGCGCGCAGGTCGGGTCGGGTGCGAATCAGCCATGAGCCGCCCCGACCGATGTGCGCGACTGCAGTTCGGGCGCCCTGGCAGCCATGAGGATGAGAAGCGCCGACAGCGCCGCCGTCGCCAGATAAGCCGTCGCCACGCCGTGCCAGCCGCTGACCCCCACCAGCCCGGCCAGCAGCGGCGGCCCGAGCAACGCCCCCAGGTTGGACGCCTGGACCATCAGGCCGTTGACCGAGCCGAAGTTCTGCCGCCGCGCCGCCACCGCCGGCAGACTGGCGTAGATCGACGCCGGAAGCACGCCCCCGACGAAGGAGAACACGACACACAGCGCCATGCGCTGCATCGGCGCGACGTCGGCGGCAAAGGCAGCCCATCCGGTGACGCCCATCACCAGCCCCGAGACCAGCACCAGCACGGACGGCGCGATGCCGCGCGCGGACAGCCATCCGCCCAGCCAGTTGCCCGGCGCGTTGGCGACGATCACGACAGCGACGAGCGTCGTGGCGCGCGCCAGCGCAAAGCCCATTTCGTCCTGCAAGAAGGTGGGCAGCCAGACCATCATCGCCATCCACTGCAGGGTGTAGGCGGTGAAGCAGCCGGCCAGCAGCCAGGGCGTGCTCACGCGCAGACCGCGCAGCAAGTCGAGCGCCGACTGCGTCGCGTCGGTCCGGCCGCTGCCCGGAAAGGCCCGCAGCACCCCTGCCAGCAGCGCGGCCGCGCCGATCACACCGGCCCACCAGCCGCCGCGCCAGCCGAGCGCGACCATCCACAGCGGGGCGAGCAGCAGCATGCTGGTCATGCCCAGCGCCATGTAGCTGCTCCACAGCCCGAGCGTCAGGCGCAGCCGCGACGGTGCGGCGGCCTCGCGCATCAATGCCGGCGCCGACACCACGACGCCGACAAACCCCAGGCCTTCGACGATGCGCGACGCGAAGAGCAGGCCGACGCTCTGGCTGAACGCACCCAGCAAAGCGCCGGCACCCAGTGCGAGCAGGCCGAGCTTGAGCATCCGCCGCCGCCCGGCCTGATCGGCCAGCAAACCGGCGGCGATGCCGACCAGCGCTGCCGTCAGGTTGAAGATCGAGGTGATCCAGCCGAGCTGCACCATGCTCGCGCCGAACTGTTCGCGCAGCGCGGTCATCGCCGGTGGCAGCTTGCCGACCTGGGTCGCGGCGAACACGCCGCACAGCAGCAGCAGGCCGACACGCGGCCAGTCGCTGCTGGAGCCCGGCTGCATCGACACCCCCATCACGGCATCGTGCTGCCGCCGTTGACGCTGATCACCTGCCCGGTGACGAACGACGCCTGCTCCGAGCCCACGTAGCTGACCATCGACGCCACCTCGGCCATTTCGGCGGCGCGGCCCAGCGGGATGATGCTGACGAAGCGCTCGACCAGCGCCGGATCCTTGGTGTTCAGCTCCACCAGTTGCGGCGTGCTGACGGCGCAGGGCGCGACGGTGTTGACGGTGATGCCGTCGCGCGCGAACTCGCGCGCCAGGCCGGTGGTCAGGCCATGCGCTCCGCCCTTCGCGGCGTTGTAGGCGGCGTGGTCCCACAGCCCGCTCATCACCGAGTCGGCGCCCAGGATGACGATGCGGCCGTAGCGCTGCTGCCTCATTGCCGGCAGCGCCGCGCGGCAGCACCAGATGACGGTCCACAGGTTGCGGTCGATCGTCGTCTTCAGCGTCTGCGGCGTGTGCTCGAGGAACGGCAGGATCACGCCGCCGCCGGCGTTGTTGACGAGAATGTCGATGCGGCCGAAGGCGGCCAGCGTGCTGGCCATCAGCGTGTTCGCGGTGGCTTCCAGCGACAGGTCGCCGGCTTCGGCGATGACCTCGGCGCCGGCCTCGCGCACGGCCCGGGCCGCGGCCTGCAGGCCCTGCGTGTCGGCGTCGGCCAGCGCGATGCGGGCGCCGTCGCGCGCCAGGCGCAGCGCGATCTCCAGGCCGATGCCGCGCGCCGCGCCCGTGACCACCGCCACCCGGCCCTCGTGCGGCCGCGCCTTCGTGGCCCAGGGGACGGCAGCCGCGGCCGGGCCTGCCGCCGCGCTCACGCCGGCACCTTCTCGATGGCACCCACCTTGCCGAAGGCCGGCTTGGGGACGCTGCCCCAGGTGTCCAGCGCCGAGGGGTGGGCTTCGAGCATGCGCGGCTCGCGCGCGCCCTTCTCGGGGAATTCTTCCATGCCGAAGCTGTACTCCACGGTCATGCCGTCGGGGTCGAGGAAGTACAGGAAGATGCTGCCCGATGGCTTGTGCCGGCCGGGCCCGAAGACGATCGGCACCTCGGCCTTGTGGAGCCGGTTCATCGCGACGCCGATGTCGTCGATGTCGCTGACCATGAAGTTGATGTGGTTGAGGTGGTTGCCCTCGGCCGAGCGCCCGATCGCGAACGAGTGGTGCAGCGGGTTGGGCTGGCAGCGCATGAAGGCGAAGCGCCCCTCGACGAAATCGGAGATCGCGAAGCCCAGGTTCGCGGTCAGATAGGCCGCCATCTCGTCGAAGCGCTCGACCGAGAGCACCACATGGCCCAGGCGCACGATCTTGGTCAGCGCCTGGCGGTAGGGCAGCGCCATCTGCAGCACCCGCGTGTAGAACTCCATCGTCAGCCCGGAGTTCGGCTCGACGAAGCGCAGCCCGTCGCCCTGGCGCAGCACGGCGCGTTCGTCGGCGCCGATGTCCTTCACCGCCAGGCCCAGGCTGGCCAGGTGCTTGCGCGCATGCTCCATCTCGGCGCGGCTCTCCAGTTCGAAGGCCACACGCTTGATACCCGGCGCGGCGGCCGGGTACAGCACGACATGGTGGTGGTCGGTGCCGCAGCGCAGGAAGGCTGGGCCACCCGCCACGCGCTCCGACACGTCGAGACCGACCACGTCGGTGTAGAACGCGGCCGAGCGCTCGATGTCGGTGACGTTCAGGGCCACGTAGCCCAGCTTGCGGTAGCGGAAGGGGATGCTCATGACCGTGCGCCTCAGAGAAGGATGCTGACGCGCCCCTGCGGACGCAGCGAGTCGAGGTCCAGCGTACAGCGCTTGCTGCGGATGCGCAGGCCCCCGGCGCGGCGCACCAGCGTGTAGTCGCTGCTGCCGATATAGGTGTCGGTGGCGCCACCCTTGGTACGGTAGGTCACGAAGGCGGTCGCGACCCGGCACTCGTCGGCGCCCGACTCCAGGATGCGCACGTTGCTCACCAGATGCCGCGTCTTGGAACGCGGGTACTCCGAGAACGCGGTCTTCTTCAGCAACCGCTTGACGCGCTCGCCGAGGCGGAACGCATCGTCGGCGATGTAGAACAGGTTGCGGTCGGGCGTGGCGTCCTTCGGCAGGTCGGTGGACGGCACCTCGTAGCGGGCGTCCTCGGTGTACAGCGCCAGCCAGTCCTCGAGCCGCCAGTCGTCGAGCAGGGCGGCCTCGTGGTACAGAAAGTCCTCGATCTCGGCACGGGTGAAGGTTTGCATGTTCGTCGCTCCTCAACGGGCCTGGTTCGATGACGCCAGACGCCTGTTCCACTCGATCCAGAACGCGCGCATCTGGATCTCGTCGTCGGCCGCCGGCTGCGGCTTGCCCATGCCCTTGGAGATGTCGTTCCAGGCTGCCTCGCGCACGTTCTCGTAGCCGGCCTGGCACTGCTGCAATGCCTCGACGTCGTCGGGCGTGGCGAAGCCGCCCGGCCCGAGAAACTCGAGAAAATTCTCGAGGCGCGACTTGCGTGCCCAGGCGCTCTCTTCGGCCGGCGCGAGGGTCCAGGCGTTGACGTGCAGGAAGTTCGGTGCCAGCGGATAGAAGGTGCGCACCGTGATCGCCATGATGTCGTTGATGATCAGGTTCGGAAAGATCAGCAGGTTGCGGTTGTTCAGCGCGATGCGCTTGGCGCGCTCGGCGCCGAAGCGCTCACCGAGGCCGGTGACGATCTTTTCGATGTCGGCCTTGCCCTGCTCGCCCCAGGCCGGAATCCATTGCCCGATCGGGCGGCCCCAGGGCGCGGTGTATTCGATCACCCCGTGACCGTTGCCCAGATCGCGCCCGACGCCGACGATGCCGACCGCGGCGAGCGAGCCGGCCGTGCCCTTCAGGTAGTCGAGGTAGCTCGCATGCGTGGTCGCGGCGTGGTAGCCGTCGATGCTGTTCTCGACCAGCAGCTTCCAATTGGCGCGGATGCTGTATTCCTGTGTGCCGCCCAGGATGGTCATGCCCAGCTCGGACTGGTCGGCCACCAGGTCGATGTACTCGCGCGCGTTGCCCAGGTAGGTCGGCAGGTCGACGATCTCCTTGTCGAACGCGACGAAGTGGAAGCCGCGGTACTCCTCATGGCGCGGCGCCGGCACCAGGTCGGCGCCGCCCTGGTCGTTGAAGCCCTCGCAGTACGACTCCCTGCCCGGCTGGTCCTTCAGCTTGCCGTCGTTGCCGAACACCCAGCCGTGATAGAAGCACTGGAAGTTCTTGGTCGTGCCCGCGCGGTCACGGCACACCGTGGCGCCGCGGTGCGGGCAGGTGTTCATCAAGGCGTTGACCCGGCCACCGGTGTCGCGGTTGAAGATGATGTTGCGTCCGGCCACCGTGCGCGTCACGAACTGACCCGGATTGGCGATCTCGGACGCATGGCCCAGGTACAGCCAGCAGCGGTTGAAGATCTCGTTGCGCTCGGCCTCGAAGACATCGTTGTCGACGAACGAGGTGCGCGGCACCTTGAACAGCTTGCGCTGATCGTCCACATGCAGCTTGACGACTCTGGAGAGGTCTTTCATCGGGTTGTCTCCTGTGGCCTGACGGCGGATGAATGCCCCGCACCGGAGCGTTGCGCCGGCGCGGATGGATGGAGAGCCAGCCGCCGATCTGGCGGCAGTGCCGGCGCGGCACCCAACGCAATTCACCGAAAAACAAACAGTGCAGCCTGTTTCTCGACAGCGCGAGCGTGGGCCGCTCTATTCACGCGCGCAGTGTCGGCGAATCCAGCCCGGATCGGCCATTCTCGCTAACCCGAATGAATATCGAGATTCGATATCGACCCGTCTGGCGCGCCGGAAACGGTGCCGGCTGCGGTGCCGACGGGCCGGCTAAGATCGGGCGAAACGGCCGCCGCAATGACACCCATCAGGACTGGCAAGCACGACTTCGGCCGACTGCACGCGGCCATGCGTCGCCACGTCGACGACAAGATCTTCGCCGGCCAGTCGTCCGCGCTGCTCGTGGGCCAGGAGCTGGTCGACCAGCACTGCGTCGGCTGGGCCGACGCCGAGGAAGGGGTCGCGCTGCGGCCCGACACGCTGTTCCGGGTGTTCTCCAACACCAAGCTGATCACCTCCTGCGCGGCCCTCCTGCTGTTCGACGAAGGCCGGTTCCAGCTGGACGACCCGATCGAGCGCTTTATCCCTCAACTGGCCGACCGGCGCGTTCTGCGGCCGTGGGCGACCCGCATCGACGACACCGAACCCGCACGCAGCCCGATCACGATTCGTCAGCTGATGACGCACAGCGCCGGCCTGAGCTACGGCCTGCTCGATCCCGGGACGACGATCTACAAGGCCTACAAGGACCGCAAGGTCCTCGATCCCGCCACCACGCTGGCGGACATGATCGACCAGCTGGCCGAGCTGCCGCTGGTCTTCCACCCGGGCACGGCCTGGGAATATTCGGTGGCCATCGACGTGCTGTCGCGACTCGTCGAGGTCGTCAGCGGACAGGCGTTCGACGCCTTCATCGGCGCACGCGTTCTCGGGCCGCTGGGCATGGCCGACACCGGCTTTGTCGTGCCCGAGGCCCAACGCCACCGGCTGGCCGCCTACTACGTGGGCGCCGACATGGCGGATCCCATGAAACCCGGCCTCAGGCGCGACGATCGGGCACCGTACCCCGGCGCCTACCTTGCGCCCGTCCCCAGGCTCTCGGGCGGCGGCGGCCTGGTGTCCTCCCTGCCCGACATGCTGGCCCTGCTGCGCAGCCTGATCCCCGGCGGCCCGGCGCTGCTGAAGGCCGAAACGATTGCCCTGCTGATGAGCAACCAGCTGCCGGACGGTGTGCGCATCCGCTCGCTGGACCAACTGCCCGTCCCGGGCATGGGCCATGGATTGGCCGGTGCCGTGACCCTGCAGCCATCGGCGCTCGACCCGCCGGCATCGACCGGCGAATTGCACTGGGGCGGCATCGCCGGCACGCACTGGTGGATCTCGCCGCGCACCCGGCTCGCCGGGGTACTGATGACGCAGCGCGCGTTTGGCTTCTGGCACCCCTGCGCGTTCGAATCCAAGCGCCTGATGTACGAGGCCGTCGGCGCGACACGCGCGACGCCGGCCTGATGCGTCGCGCGGCGCCGCGGCCCTGACCGCACGGACAGATTCGGGCCGAACGCGTCAGAACGGGAACACCACGTAGCGCGGCAAAGCGTCGGCGTCGTAGACCGCCCTCCTCTGACGCAGCAGCGCACCCGTCGGCGACACCTCGACCAGGTCGCGGTAGACGCCGGTGGTCAGCAGCGACGAGACACCGCCCTCCGGCGTCATGGCCAACAAGAAGTTGGACGTCACTTCGCAGGTGCGCGGCCCGGCTTCGCGGCATTCCAGCCGCTGGACGAAGTGCCGCGTTCGATACGCCTGGTAGGTCCCGGTCCAGACCTTGGTGACGATGGACACACGGTCCTCGAGCCGCCCGCGGTTGTCGTCGAGCATCAGCGCGATCGGCAGGCCGCGCTGGTCGTTCTCGGCCGAGATGCAGATGTACGAGGCCGCCGGGTCGGTGGAGAAGGTCGCCAGCCAGCCGGTCATGTCCTGCGTGTCGAGCGCCGTGATGTAGCGCGCCTGCAGGGCGTCGATGGCGTTCAGGACATCGGCGTTCATGCCTCGCCCTCCCGCCTGAAGCCCATCAGCCGGCGGTAGTACTCCCACTTCGGCAGCTGGCCGGTCTCGTCGTTCTGCTTGACGTCGAACGAGGGCTCGCTGCCGCCGGTCACGCCCTTCTGGAACTCGGCATACCCCGGCGTGAAGCTGCCGATGTGGATGCGCTGGAAGATCGCCGCGTCTTCCATCGTCACCATGCCGCAGGGCCCGAGCAGGTTGGACGACTGTCGCAGGCGGTGCTTGACCATCGCCTCGTCGTCGTCGACATGCGCGAAATAGGCGTAGTGCACCTCGGTCATGTCGTGGCTGCGGGCGATGGCGAAGCGCAGGTTCAGCACGTCCAGGTGCTTGACCAGCACGCTGACCGGGAACAGCTCGACCACGCACGAACCCTTGGCCGGATCCTGGCCCTTGAACTGGATCAGCGAGCTGTCCTTCAGGAAGCCGCTGCTCTCGATCGGCTTGAGCTGCGCCTCGATCGAGACATGCCCGTTCGGCGTCATGTACTGCGCGCCCTTGCCGCCCTGCCAGTTCAGCAGCCGGAAGCCGGCGTGCAGCAGCGGCGCGTGGTAGCCGTCGTTGTCGTTGTAGGCCTTCCAGTTCACCGCGTAGCGCACCTTCTGGTAACCCAGCAGCTTGAGCCGGCCGTCGCCGCCGAGCACGGTGCTCAGCGAGGACTGCATCTGCGCGCCCAGCCAGTCGTCCAGCGCCGGCGTGGCGTCGCCCAGCGTGACGAAGATCAGGCCCAGGTACTCGGCGGTTCGCACCGGCTTCAGGCCGTAGTTCTGCTTCTGGAAGTCGGGCGCGAATTCCTTGAAGCCGGGGCAGCCCACCAGGTCGCCTTCGAGCCCGAACAGCCAGCGGTGGTAGGGGCACTCGAACTCGCTGCGATTGCCGCAGGTGGCCGTCTCGACCTGGGTGCCGCGGTGCGTGCAGCTATTGAGAAAGACGCGCACCTGGCGGTCCTTGCCGCGCGCGATGAGCAGCGGCATGCGGCCGAGATCGAAGGTCTTGAAGTCGCCGACCTCGGGCAACTCGCCGCCGTGCGCCACCGGGTGCCAGCAGTTGCCGTAGTAGATGGTCTCGAGCTCTTCCTCGAACAGCGACTGACTGACAAACACCTCCTTGGGAACCTGGCTGATGCGGTCGGACCACACCAGGGGCTGGGTTCGAACCGGCGCTTCGATGCTGGGCGTTTTCATGATGGATGCCTCCGAGATGGCAGCGGCGCGCTGCCGGCGTCAGACCTTGCCGGTCTGCAGGAAACGGTGCATGACCTCGTTGAATTCGGCCGGTGCCTCGTACTGCGGCCAGTGCGCCGCGTCGGCCCGCATCACGCAGAGCTGGCCGCCGCGCACGCGCGCGCAGGCGGCGGTGGCGGCTTCGACGTCGTGGATCGGGTTGAAGCGTGTCCAGAGGAACAGCGTCTCGCAGGCCAACTTCTCAAGCTCGATCATGGTCGGTGCATCGGCGCCCGCACCGGCCGACTTCAGCAGCGCCAGCACCCTGGTCGCGGCCTTCTGGAAGTCGGGTCGTGTGTAGAGGGCCAGGCGCGCGCCGACGAGTTCGTCGTCGAGCAGCGGCCAGTTGGACTCGTGCATCAGCCACTGCATACGCCGGCGCACGCTGTCCATGGTCGGCGCCTGACCGACGTTCTTGCGGCTCAGCTCCTCCAGGTTCTGCAGGTCGCGGCGGCCCTGCTCGCTGACGATGGGAATGCCGCCGGTGGTGTTGAGCACCAGGCGCCGGATGCGCTGCGGGTACATCACCGCGAAGGTGCCAGCCACCCAGCCGCCGAGCGATTCGCCGGAGATGTGGGCACGCGCGACACCCAGCGCATCCATCAGTTCGGCGAGTTGCCGCGCGTAGGTCGCAGGCGTGTAATCGATGTCCAGCGGCTTGTCCGACAGGCCGTGGCCGACGAAGTCGAACGCGACGACGTGGTAGTGCTCGGCCAGCGGCAGCACGTTCTTCGCGTAGGCCTCCAGGTGGCCGCCGATGCCGTGCATCAGGAACAGCGCCTCGGGCCGGCCCATGCCGGCCTCGACGATGCGGATGCGGCCGAAGCTCGCGGTGTCGACGTGGCGCACGGTGGCGCCCAGCAGATCCAGCCAGAGGCTCATGCGGCAGTCTCCGTTGCTTCGACGCCGAGTCCGAGATAGGCCTCGCGCACCATGGGGTCGTTCATCAGATCGGCACCGGCACCGCTGTGCACCACGCGCCCGCTCTCCAGCACATAGGCGCGGTCGGCCAGCGGCAGCGCCTCGTGCGCGTTCTGTTCGACCAGCAGGATGGTCATGCCTTCGCGGCGCAGGGCGGCAATGATGTTGAAGACCTCGGCGACGATCAGCGGTGCGAGACCCATCGACGGCTCGTCGAGCAGCAGCAGGCGCGGCTGGCTCATCAGCGCGCGACCGATGGCCAGCATCTGCTGCTGGCCGCCGGACAGCAGGCCGGACATCTGCGAGCGCTTGCCGGCCAGCACCGGAAACAGCGCATACATGCGCTGCAACCCGCGCTCGACCTCGGCCAGCGACCGGGTCTGGCCGCCCAGGCGCAGGTTCTCGTCCACCGACAGGTCGCCGAACACGCAGCGGCCCTCGGGGCAGTGCGCGATGCCCAGGCCGACGCGGCGGTGCGCCGGCAGCTCGCCCAGCACGCGCCCGTCGAACTCGACATGGCCGCTGCGCACCGGCTGCAGCCCGGAGATGGTCTTCAGCAGCGTGGTCTTGCCCGCGCCGTTGCTGCCGACAAGCGCCACCAGCTGGCCCGGCATGACCTCGAGGTCCACGCCCTGCAGGCACTGGATGTGGCCGTACCAGCTGTCCACGGCGCGCACGCGCAGCAGCGGCGGCGCGGCAGCGGATGCGTCGACGGGATGGGTGCCTGGGTGCATCGGGGCTCTCAGCGTTGGGTGCCGAGGTAGGCAGCGATCACGTCCGGATTGCGCGCCACCTCGTTCGGCGCGCCTTCGGCGATGCGGCGGCCGTAGTTGAGCACGACCACGTGGTCGGACACGCCCATCACCAGCTTCATATCGTGCTCGATCAGCACGACCGTGATGTGCTGCTGCGCCAGGCGTTCGATGAGCGTTCCCATGTCGACCTTCTCGCGCGGGTTCAGGCCCGCGGCAGGTTCGTCCAGCAACAGCAGCCTGGGTTCGGGCATCAGCGCACGCGCCAGTTCCAGGCGTTTGAGCGCGCCGTAGGACATCGCATCCGGCAGCGTGTCCAGCGCTACGTCCAGCCCAACCAGCGCCAGCAGCACGCGGGCGCGTTCAGTCAGCTCGCGGTCGCGGCGCGCCAGCGACGGCGGGCGGAAGATGCCGGCCCACAGGCTGCCCTGGAGACCCACATGGGCACCGAGCAGCACGTTCTCCAGCACCGTCATGCCGCGGCAGATCTTCAGGTTTTGGAAGGTGCGCGAGACGCCCAATGGCGCGAGCTGGTGCGGCGCCAGCGTTGCCAGGTCGTGGCCGTCGATCAGCACCCGGCCGGCGCTGGGCCGGTACAGGGCGCTGACGATGTTCAGCAGCGTGGTCTTGCCGGCGCCGTTCGGACCGATCAACGAATGCACATGGCCGCGGCTGAGCGTGAACGACACGTCCTCCAGCACCTTGGGGCCGCCGAAGTCCTTGTGCAGCGCCTCGACGCGCACGATCTCCGCGTTCGACGCGGTGCCCGCAGGTCCGCCGGCCGCCGGACGATCCTGCACGACGCCGCTCATGGACGCCCTCCGGGCGATCCCGCCCGGCGCGCACGCCAGCGATCCAGCAGCGTCGGCACGACGCCGCGCGGCATGAACAGCACGGCTGCGAACAGCACCGCCCCCACCACCAGCGTCTCGTACTCGGCCGCACCGGCCAGCAGGTTCGGCAGCAGGGTGACGATGGCCGCGCCGAGCACGGCGCCGGCGATCGAGCCGATGCCGCCGACCACCGCCATCATCAGGAACTGCACCGAGTGCACGAACGACGAGGCCGCCGGCGTGATGAAGCCCGCGTAGTGGGCATACAGCGCACCCATCAGCCCCGCGATGGCCCCGGAGAACACGAAGATCCGGACCTTGTAGCTGCGCACGTCCACCCCCAGCGTGGTGGCCGCGATCTCGGCGTCGTGCAGCGCACGCAGCGCGCGGCCGGCCGGCGAACGCAGCAGGTTCACCGCCGCCACGATCACCAGCACCAGCACCGCCAGCAGCAGCCAGTACCAGGCCGCGTCGCCGCGCAGCACGAAGCGGCCGACCTCCAGCGGGCCGACCGACATGCCGTCCGGCCCGCCGCTGAACTGCTGCTCGTTGCGCAGCACGATGCCCAGCAGCAGACCGATGCCCAGCGTGGCCACCGCGAGGTAGTAGCCCGACAGCTTGAGGAACAGCCGCCCCACGCACCAGGCCAGCAGCGTGGTGCCGGCCACGGCGACCGGCAAGGACAACAGCACCGGCCAGCCGCGCGCGGCCGACAGGTGGCCCGTCAGGTAGGCGCCGCTGGCGAAGAAGGCCGCATGGCCCAGGCTCAGCTGGCCCGTGGTGCCGATCAGCAGGGTGAGCGACACCGCCACGGCGGCGTTGATGAAGATCAGGTTGGCCACCGCCAGGTAGAACGGGTTGGGCGCCAGCACCGGCAGCAGCGCGGCCAGCACCAGCAGGGCGGCGAGCGCCAGCGTGCGGCGCGAGGGCTTGCGCGCTGCGGCCGCCGCCTTCGCGGGCGCCGCCATCACGGCGCTGGACGTGCTGCTGCTCATCTAGACCCTCTCCACGCGCGCCCGGCCGAACAGGCCGTTCGGCTTGACCATGAACAACAGCACGATCATCACGAACGGCACCGCATCCTTGTAGGCCGAGGAGAGGTAGCCCGCCGTCATGGCCTCGGCCAGGCCGATCGCGAAGCCGCCGAGCACCGCGCCGAGCGGACTGCCCATGCCGCCGATGATGGCCGCGATGATCGCCTTCAGGCCGACCATCACGCCGACGTCGTAGTAGGTGTAGGTGATGGGCGCGGTGACGATGCCGCCCACCGCGCCGAGCACGCCCGAGATTCCGAAGGCCAGCAGCAGCACGCGTTTCACGTCGATGCCCACCAGTTGCGCGGTGACCGGGTCGAGCGACGCCGCGACGAAACCGCGCCCGGTGCGGCTGCGCCGGAAGAACCAGGCCAGACCGGCCAGCACCACGACCGTGATGCCCAGCACCCACACCGCCTGCGGCAGGATACTGGCGCCGCCGATGCGGATCGGCTCGCTGCCGCTGAACGGCGGGAGCGAGCGCGTCTGCGTGCCCCACAACACGTGCACCAGGCCGCGCAGCACGATGCCGAAGGCCACCGTGAGGATGATGACCTGCAGCACGCCCGAGCGCCGCAGGGTGCGCGTGAACAGGACCTGCAGCAGCAGGGACACAGCCAGCACCACCAGCACCGCGAGCAGCATCGCCAGGCCCAGCGGCACGCCCGCCTGCAACAGCACGGCTGTGGTCATGCCGCCGAGCATGATGGACTCGCCCTGGGCGAAGTTGAGCGCCCCGCTGGCGTTGAAGATCAGCGTGAAGCCGAGCGCCGCCAGCGCATAGCGGGCGCCCTCGGTCAGTCCCGAGGACAGGAACTGGATGAAGGCAGCGTCCACCGAACGCCTAGTCGACCAGCTTCCAGCGCCCGCCCTTGACGGTCACGATGCGCAGCGACGCGGCAGTCAGGCCGACGTGGTCGGTCTCGGTCATGTGAAACGGGCCGGTGACGCCGTTGAAGTTGCTGACCGTGATCGCGTCACGCAGCTTGCCCGGCTCGACGCTGCCGGCGCGCTGCACGGCCTGGCGGATGGCCAGCATCGCGTCGTGCGCGTTGCCCGCGAAGTACGAGGGCGCTTCGCCGTACTTGGCCTGGTAGGCCTTCACATAGGCCTGCACGACGCCTTGCAGCGGATCGCTGGCCGGCAGTTGGTCCCACACCAGAATGGGCCCGTTGGTCATCACCATGTCTTCGGCCGCGGCACCGGCCAGCTTGACGAAGGTGTCGGACGCGAGTGCGTGCGTGCCGTAGTGCGGCAGCGCGATGCCGAGTTGCCTGTAGTTCTTGGTCAGGATCACCGCCGGCTCGCCGAAGCCGCAGTTCAGGATCGCCTGCACGCCCGGCGCCTGGCGCAGGTTGGTGAGCTGCGCGGTCATGTCGGTGTCCTTCACGTTGAAGGATTCCTCGCGCGCGATCTTCATGCCCTTCTCGGGCGCGAGCTTCTGCGCCGCGCCCAGGCAGGCGCGCCCGAAGGCGTCGGTGCCGGCGATCACGCCGATGGTCGTGATCTTGTTCTTGAGCATGTGCTCGTACAGCCGCGCGATCGCCATCGCGTCGGTCTGGTTCATCTTGAAGACGAACTTCTTGACCGGGTCGATGATGACCGTGCCGCCGGCCAGCGACAGCATCGGCACGCCGGCGCGCTCGACCAGCGGTGCGGCCGACATCGTGGTGCCGGTGGTCGAGCCGCCGATCAGCACCTGCACGCCGTCGTTGTCGAGCAGGCGCTTGACCAGCGTGTTCGCGCGCGCCGGATCGGACTCGTCGTCGTAGCGGACGAGCTCGAGCTTGCGGCCGTCGATACCGCCGGCGGCGTTGATCGACTCGACGTACATCTCCACCGTCTTCATCGCGCCCGAGCCCAGGTACGCGGCGGGGCCGGTGACGGACAGGTAGGCGCCGATCTTCAGCGGCGGCTTGGTCTGGGCCAGGACGGGGGCGCTGGCCAGTGCGGCAGCGCCCGCCAGCAGTGCGGCGGCGAGGCGGGTGATGGTCTTCGTCGGGTTGTTCATCGTTGTCTCCTTGGGGTTCTCGGTTCGTGCGTCGTCGCGCCGGCTCATTCGATCGCGGTGTTCCAGGGCACCAGGCCGGCTTCGCTGCTCAGCCACTTCTTGAGTTCGTTCTTCTTGACCTTGGCGTTGGTGGTCTTGGGCAGTTCGGGCACGAACACCACGTGCTTGGGTGTTTCGGGGCGGCTCAGGCGACCGTCGCAGAAGGCGATGATCTCGGCCGCGGTCGCGTCCGGTCGGCTGGCGCGCTTCACGACGACGGCGACCACCGCCTCGCCCCACTCGGGGTGCGCAACGCCGACCACGGCCACTTCCTCGACAGCCGGCTGCTCCACCAGCACCGCCTCGACCGAGGTCGGGAACACGTTCACCGCGCCGGTGATGATCATGAACTTCTGGCGGTCCATCAGGTACAGGTAGCCGCGCTCGTCCAGACGCCCGATGTCGTTGGTGCGCAGCCACCCGTCGGTCAGGGCCTCGGCCGTGGCCTCGGGCAGGTTGCGATACCCCTTCATCAAGGTGTTGCCGCGCAGCCAGATCTCGCCGGCCTGGCCCGCCGGCACCGGCTGGCCAGCCTCGTCGCGGATCGAGCAGTCGTAGTGCACGCCGATCTTGCCCACCGACTTGAGCAGGCCGGGCTCGTCGCGCAACGCCAGCTCGTGGTCGGCTTCCGTGAGGTAGCTGATCCAGCCGCCGGTGGCCTCGGTCATCGCGTAGGTCTGCATCAGCGCCACCTTGAAGGTGGCCTTGGCCTCGCGGATCAGCTTCGGGGTGGCCGGCGACGAGCCGTACATCATCATGCGCAGCGACGACAGGTCGTACACCGGGTTGGCCTGCACCTCGGCGATCGCCCGCTGCAGCATCGTGGGGACCAGCAGTCCGACCGTGACCCTGAAGCGCCCCACCTCCTGCAGGTAGGTCTGGATCTGGAAGCCGCCATCCGGAATCGCCACCGTCATCGCGTTGCCGATGCCGAACACGCCCATCATCACCACCACCCAGGCCGACGACGCGGGCATGTACCACACGTCGTCGCGGCTGAAGCCGAACGAGATCAGCGAATGCAGGACGCAGTTGGCACCGCCCTGCTGCGTCAGCATCACGCCCTTGGGGACGCCGGTGGTACCCGAGGTGTAGCTGATGAGCAGCAGGTCGTCGTCGGCCAGCGCCGGCCAGACCGGCTCGCCCCGGGCCCCGGCCAGCAGCTGTTCATAGTCGAGCGCCAGACCGTGGTCGGCCCCGTAGCCGATCAGCGTGATGCCCAGCGCCGCCAGTTCGGCAGCATGCTCGGCCAGCAGGTGCTTGCAGCGCGCCTGCACCAGCAGGAACCTGGTGTCGCTGTCCTCGAGCACGTGCAGCATCTCGGGCCATGGGTACTGGGTGTTCAGTCCGACCCGCGGCGCGCCGATCTTCATGCAGGCGAAATAGTGCTCGTAGACCTCGATCGTCTCGAAGGTCAGGATGGACACCGTCTCGCCCTTGCGGTGCCCCAGGGTCTGCAGGGCCACAGCGAAGCGGTCCGAACGCTGGTCCATCTGTTGCCAGGTGGCGCTGCGCTCGCCGCACAGGTAGGCGGTCTTGTCAGGGTAGTTGCGCCCGCAGCGCCTGACCATCTCTCTGGGCAGCATCGTGTTCGTCTCCTTCGTTCAAGCGTGTTTGGCGCGGGCCGCCGCGCGCGCGCGGCGGAACACCAGGCCCTTGTCGTCGTAGTCGGCCTTCAGCGCCATGCCGGCGGTCACCGCCTCGGGCGCCGTGCCGACGATGCGGCAGACGAGCTGCGGCCCCTCCTCGAGCTCGACCAGCCCGTGCACCAGGGGCACCGGGAAGTCGGGCGAATACGGCCGGCGCGTGACCGTGTACGACAACAGCACGGCACGGCCGCTGGCGCGCTTCCAGGCCACGCTGGCGTCATCGCGCGCACACCAGCCGCGCTCGTGATACCCGAGCGCGGCGCCGGTGCGGCGGTCGACCGCGATGCGCAACTCCCTGGCCGCGATGCCGGCCAGGAACTCTTCGTCGTAGCGGTGCAAAAAGATCTGATCCATCGATGGCTCCTTCGTGCTCGCAGGTCAGTTCAGGCGCTTACGCGGACTGACCAGCAGGCAGGCGTGGTAGTCCAGGCAGCCGCCGTTGCCGCTGACCAGGATCAGCCCGTTGTCGACCTGGCGCTCGCCGCCGTCGCCGCGGGCCTGGATCACGGCTTCCGACAACGGCGTCACGCCCTGCAGGTAAAAGCCCGACAGGTGCCCGCCACCGGTGTTCACCGGCAGCTTGCCGCCGGGCGCGGTGTGGCCGCGCGCGACGAAGGCGCCGCCGGCGCCGCGCCGGCACAGGCCGTAGCCTTCCAGGCTGAGCAGGCCGACGTAGGAGAAGGCGTCGTAGAACTGTGCCTGCGTGACATCGCGTGCCGTGACACCGGCGCTGCGGTAGGCGGTCTTGCCGGCCTGCGTGGCGCCGGTGTCGACCTCGGCCTCGTCGCCGCGCAGGCCCGAGCGGCCGCGGTGGCCCTGGCCCATGCCGTGGATGTAGGTGGCGGGCTTCGGCGCATCCGCCGCGCGCTCGACCGAGGTGACGACGAGCGCGATCGCGCCGTTCACCGGGAAGCAGCAGTCGAGCACCCGGAACGGCTCGACGACGAAGGGCGAGGCCAGGTAATCGGCCATGCTCATCGGCTTGCGCAGGAAGGCCTGCGGGTTGAGCGCCGCCCACTGGCGGCAGGCGATGGCGTAGGCACCGAGCTGCTCCTGCGTGGTGCCGAACAGCGCCATGTGGCGGCGCGCGGCCAGCGCATAGCCGGCGCTGGCGCCGAAGAAGCCTTGGCTCGCCTCCCAGCTCTCGACGCCCGACAGCGGCATGGCCATCGCGAAGGTGTCGCCGCCGCCCTTGCCCTTGAGCGGCGTGTCGGCGAAGACGCAGACCACCGCCTTGGCCAGCCCGGCTTCGACCGCCAGCGCCGCGTATTGCACCATCTGCACGGCGGTGGAGCCTTCGGAGTCCATCGCCGCCAGCAGCGCCAGGTCGCGCATCCCGAGGTCGTTGTGCAGGCGCAGCGGCAGTTCGTCGGTGGCCGCAGTCGGGCTCTTGTTGAGCAGCAGGCCGTCGATGTCCTTCAGGCGCAGTCCGGCGTCGGCCGCCGCGGCGGTGATGGCGCAGGCCGCCAGTTCGCGGATGGTGCCGATCGGCTGGCGCGACATCGCGCTGAAGCCCAGCCCGGTGATCGCCGCACGCGGGCGTGGCTTGCTGGTCGTCGACTTGGCCATCGCCCGCACCTCAGATGATGAAGGCCAGACTGGGCAGGGCCTCGTCGCCGTGGATCAGCATCACCTTCTTGTAGAACATGCCCAGCGTGCCGTCGGCACGGCGGCGCAGGCGGTGCTCGACACGGCCCGGCCAGACCTCGATCTTGCCGGTGGACGAGCGCCGCAGTTCATACAGCACGAAGTTCGAGAACACCTGCCAGCCGCCGTCGGGCAGGCGCGCCACCTCGATGTTGCTGACCATGCGCCGCATCGTCGACACCGGCACCTGCGCGTGGCGCTTGCCGGTGGCGAGCTGGGCGACGCGGGTGCGCAGCCGCGAGCGGTTGTCGGCGGTGATCGACACATGCTTGTCGATGTCGAAGTCGCCCTCGCCGCGCGGCACCCAGTAGATCATGTCGTCCTCGACCAGGGCCTCCCAATCGAGGTAGCGCGACTCGTCCGCCAGGCGCGCCTCGAGGTAGAGAAAGTCGCGCGCCGCGTTGTACTCTTGCTCGCTGATGGCGGGGCGCGTCTCGGCGCCCGTGATGGTGTTGGATGTCATCGGGGTTCCAGGGCATCCACCGCTCTTGGGTGGGTGCCGTTCGGTCAGGGGTTGTGAAAGCGGCGTGCGGCGTGGTCGGCACGCCGCCGGCGCCGGCCTGAAAGCTCAGGCGGCGGTCATCACGCTCTTGTAGTGCTGCCAGAAGCCGCGGTTGGTGCACTCGTCGGTGACGTGGCCGACGACCACGCCCATCTCGTCGACATGCTCGCGGTTCAGCCCGCGCGACAGGTCCATCCAGCCGGCACGGTCGCGCAATGCGATCTGCTGGCGCTCGGAGATCACGCTGTCGTCGGCCAGCAGGAAGGCCGACGGACCCATCGCGCCCTCGGAGTTGCGGATGATGCGCGCGTTGAGTTCGTCGGGCGCGCCTTCCAGCAGCATCGGGGTGTGCCACTGCACGCACTCGTGGGCGTTGATGGGCTGGAAGATGACGATGTTCATCTCGCCCAGGAACAGGTTCGGGAAGATCGCCGCGTGCGGCGGCCCGTTGCGCAGGATCTCGTCGGCCTTCGCGTCGCCGTGGTGCGCCTTCATCTGCGCCGCGTAGTCGGGGTAGCGGTCGGCACTGGTGTTCAGCCACTCGAGATGCCGCTTGTACGTGGGCGAGAAGTACAGCTCGGTGTGGCCGTTGCCCCATGCCTTGGTCTGCGACAGCAGGCTCTCCTCGGACGAGATGACCGCCTTGTCGTACTGCGAGTTGATGACCTGCGCGAACGAGGCATGCACGTCGTTGACGTGGTAGCCGTCGGTGTCGTTCTCGGGCAGCATCTTCCAGTTGGCCTCGAAGCGCTGCTTGGCCCAGCCGGCGGTGAGCTTGATGCGGCCCGTGGGCGACATGTCGCACGAGCGGTCGATCAGCAGCCTGGCCCGGCCCAGGTGGTCCATCAGCGGCGGCGCGGCTTCGTTGAAGGTGGCGAAGACGAAGCCGCGGTAGTTCTCGCTGCGCACCACCTTCAGGCCCAGTTCCGACTTCGGCTTGTCGAAGCCGCCCGGGTAGGGCACGTCCTTCAGGTTGCCGGCGAGGTCGTAGACCCAGCCGTGATAGGTGCAGGTGAAGTACTTCTCCTTGCCGTGCTTCTCGATGCACAGCATGTTGCCGCGGTGGGCGCAGCGGTTGACCAGCACGCTCACCGTGTTGTCCCGCTGGCGCACCATCAGCACTTCCTCGCGACCCAGCGTGCGGCGCACGTACTCGCCCGCCGTGACCACCTCGGAATCATGACCGACGAAGACCCAGCCGTCGTAGAAGATCTTCTTCATCTCCTGCTCGAACACGGCATCGTCCGTGTACAGGCTGCCGTGCACGCGGTCGGCCTCGATCAGCGCCGCCACGTCGGTGGGTTTGCTGCGAACAACCTGGATGGTCTGTGTGCTCATGCTGGATTCCTTTCGGTCACTGACTTCGTTCACTGGCATTGATTGGGTTGGATACGGCGGTGCCGCCCGGCACGGGAACGCTCAGCGCCCCAGGTCCTTGGCGGTCTGTCCGGCGATGCCCCAGTTGGTCTTGGGAACGTCGTGGATCCACACCCGCACGTTTTCCTTCGGTGCGCCGACGGCCTCCTGCAAGGCCTGCGTGACCTTCTCGATCACGGCGCGCTTCTGCTCCTCGGTGCGGCCTTCGAGCAAATAGATCTGTGCGAATGGCATGGCATATCTCCCGGGTCAAACGAATCGAATGCCGACGCTGCCAAGATGCTGCATCTTGAGCGTCACGCTGTCGCCGGCCTGCACCGCCACCGCCTCGGTGATGCCGCCGGACAGCACCAGGCTGCCGGCCGGCAGTTGCTGATCTCTCGCGGCCAGGTGGTTGACCAGCATCGCCACCGCCGCCGCCGGATGGCCGACCACCGCCGCGCCGGCACCGAAGGCCACCGGCACGCCGTTCTTCTCGAGCACGATGCCCAGCGTGCGCAGATCGAGATCCTGCGCGGCGGCGATGCGCCCGCCGATCACAAAGCGCGACGCCGAGGTGTTGTCGGCGATCACGCTCCTGGCATCGAACTTGAAGTCGCGGTAGCGGCTGTCGATGACCTCGATGCCGGGCAGCACGAAGTCGCAGGCTGCGAGCACCATGCCGATGTGGCAGCCAGGCCCCTTGAGCGCGGTCTTGGTGACGAAGCAGATCTCGGGCTCGACCTTCGGGTGGATCAGTTCGCTGACCTTGACCGCGCCGCCCTCGGGCACCGTGAACTCGTCGACCAGGAAGCCGAACACCGGCTCGCTGACGCCCATCTGCTTCATCTTGGCGTAGGACGTGAGACCGGCCTTGTAGCCGACGACGCGCGCGCCGCGGCCGAGCTTGCGCTGCAGCAGCGCCTCCTGCACCGCGTAGGCATCGGCCAGATCCATGCCGGGGTGTTCGTCGGTGATCTTGGGCGTGTCGCGCGCCTCGAGCTGGCAGCGCTCGAGGTGTTCGGCCAGGCCGTCGATGGTGTGCTTGTCGAGTGCCATCGGTTCGACCTCAGGCCGCGCGGCGCGCGCCGGCGGCACGTTCGCGCGCCATCGTCATCGCCGTGTCCTCGATCATGTCTTCCTGGCCGCCGACCATGCCGCGGCGGCCCAGCTCGACCAGCAGGTCGCGCGCCGGCACGCCGTACTTGGCCTCGGCGCGCTTGGCGAACAGCAGGAAGCTGGAATAGACCCCCGCGTACCCCAGCGTCAGCGAGTCGCGGTCGATGCGGATGACGTGGTCCATGATGGGGACCACCAGGTCCTCGGCCACGTCCTGGATCTTGAACACGTCGACGCCGGTCTCGATGCCCATGCGGTCGCACACGGCGACGAACACTTCCATCGGCGTGTTGCCGGCGCCGGCACCCAGGCCGGCCGCCGCCGCATCGATGCGATTGGCGCCACATTCCACCGCCGCCAGCGAATTGGCGATGCCCATGGCCAGGTTGTGGTGGCCGTGAAAGCCGAGTTCGGTCTCGGGCTCGAGCGCCTGGCGCACGGCGGTGATGCGCGCCGACACGTCGTCGGGCAGCATGTAGCCGGCCGAGTCGGTGACGTAGATGCAATTTGCGCCGTAGCCCTCCATCAGCCTGGCCTGGCTCACGAGCTTCTCGGGGCTGGCCATGTGCGCCATCATCAGAAAGCCGACGGTGTCCATTTCGAGCTTGCGCGCGCGCTTGATGTGCTGCTCCGAGACATCGGCCTCGGTGCAGTGGGTGGCCACCCGGATGGTGTGCACACCGATCTCCTTGGCCATCTGCAGGTGGTCGACGGTGCCGATACCGGGCAGCAACAGCGCGCTGACCTTGGCCCGCTTCATCAGCGGGATCACGGCGCCGAGGTATTCCTCGTCGGTGTGGGCCGGGAAGCCGTAGTTGACCGAACTGCCGCCCAGGCCGTCGCCGTGCGTGACTTCGATCAGCGGCACGCCCGCGGCGTCCAGCCCGCTGGCGATGCTCTTCATCTGATCCAGGGTCATCAGGTGGCGCTTGGGGTGCATGCCGTCGCGCAGCGTCATGTCGTGGACGGTGATCTTCTTGCCTTGCAGGTTCATGCTGGGGTCTCCTTCAGGCGGCAACAGCGGCGGCGGCGGTGGGCTGCAGCTCGAGCCTGCCGGCGAGAAGCTCCTCGGCGAACATCTCGGCGGTGCGCGCGGCGGCGGCGGTCATGATGTCCAGGTTGCCGGCGTACTTGGGCAGGTAGTCGCCCAGGCCCTCGACCTCGAGGAAGACCGACACGCGCTTGCCGTCGAAGACCGGGCCGTTGACGAGCTTGTAGCCCGGCACGTACTTCTGCACTTCCTTGATCATCGCGAGGATCGACGCGGTGATCCTGGCTTGGTCGGGCTCGTCCTCGGTCAGGCAGTGCACCGTGTCGCGCATGATCAGCGGCGGCTCGGCCGGGTTGATGATGATGATGGCCTTGCCCTTCTTGGCGCCGCCCACCTTCTCGATGGCGCTGGCCGTGGTGCGGGTGAACTCGTCGATGTTCTTGCGCGTGCCCGGCCCCGCCGAACGGCTGGACACGGTGGCGACGATCTCGCCGTAGGCCACCGCCTGCACGCGGCTCACCGCGGCGACCATCGGGATCGTCGCCTGCCCGCCGCAGGTGACCATGTTGACGTTCATCTCGCCCTTGCCGACATGCGCCCTCAGGTTGACCGGCGGCACGCAGAACGGACCGATGGCCGCGGGCGTCAGGTCGATCATCAGCGCGCCCTGTTCGTTGACCTTGCGCGAGTTCTCGGCATGCACGTAGGCGCTGGTGGCGTCGAACACGATCTGCACGCCGTCGGCCACCATGTGCGGAACGAGGCCGTCCACACCGTCGGCGGTGGTCTTGATGCCCATCTCGCGGGCGCGCTCGAGGCCGTCGGACTCGGGGTCGATGCCGACCATCCAGACGGGCTCGAGCACCGGGCTGCGCTGCAGCTTGGCCAGCAGATCGGTGCCGATGTTGCCGGGCCCGATCAGGGCGCACTTGATCTTCTTCATGGCAAGGGTTCTCGCAGTGTCAATGGAAGCGCACCGAGCAGCCGCCGAGGCCGCCGATCGTGACGCGGAAGTTGTCGCCGGCCTGAGCCGGGAACATCGCGGCCAGCGCCCCCGACAGCACCACTTCGCCGGCCTTCAGCCCGATGCCCAGCCGTCCCAGCGTGTTGGCCAGCCAGGCCACCGCGTTGACCGGCGAGCCCAGCGCCGCGGCACCGGCGCCGGTGGCGATGATCTCGCCGTTCTTCTCGAGCACCATGCCGCAGGTGAACAGGTCCACGCGCCGCGGGTCGACGGCGTTGTCGCCGAGCACGAACACGCCGCAGGACGCGTTGTCGGCCACCGTGTCCTGGATCTTGATCTTCCAGTCGCGGATGCGCGAGTCGACGATCTCGAAGCACGGCATCACGCACTCGGTGGCGGCCAGCACATCGGCATTGCTCAGCCCCGGGCCCATCAGGTCGCGCTTGAGGATGAAGGCGATCTCGCCTTCGGCCTTGGGCTGGATCAGCGAGGACAAGGCAATCGATTCGCCTTGCGGCACGATCATGCCGTCGAGCATGTAGCCGAAGTCGGGCTGGAACACGCCCAGCATGTTCATCACCGCGGCGCTGGTCACGCCGATCTTCTTGCCGACCACGCGCTCGCCGGCATCCAGGCGCCGCGCCAGCATGCGCTGCTGGATGCGGTAGGCGTCGGCGATGGTGATGTCGGCGTGCCGGTTGGTCAGCGGCTCGACGACGCTGCAGCCGCGCAGTGCGGCGTAGAGCTCGTCGCCCAGGGCGTCGATGAGTGGCTTGTCCATGGTCCGGTTCTCAGAGCTTGATGCAGATGTTCTTGAGTGCTGTGTAGAACTCCAGCGAGTGCACCCCGCCCTCGCGGCCGATGCCCGACTGCTTGGCGCCGCCGAACGGCGTGCGCAGGTCGCGCAGGAACCAGCTGTTGACCCAGGCGATGCCCACTTCCATGCGCTGCGCCACGCGGTGCGCGCGCGAGGCGTCGCGCGTCCAAATGGCGGCGGCCAGGCCGTAGTCGTTGTCGTTGGCCCGGGCCAGCACCTCGTCTTCGCTGTCGAAGGGTGCGACGTGGCAGCAGGGGCCGAAGATCTCTTCCTTGACGACGCGCGCGGTCTCGGGCAGGCCGGTCCAGATGGTGGGCTGGATCCAGCTGCCGCCGGCCAGCTCGCCCGCCATCACGGGCGCGCCGCCCCCGGTGACGACGGTGGCACCCTCCTCCACCGCCAGGCGGTAGTACGACAGCACCTTGGCCTGGTGTTCGGCGCTGATCAGCGGGCCCATGTTCGTGCCGGCGTCGTCCGGCCTGCCGAGCTCGAGCGCCTCGGCGCCCTGCTCGAGCGCGGCCACGAAGCGCTCGAAGATCGGCCGCTCGACGTAGACGCGCTCGGTGCCCAGGCAGACCTGGCCGCAGTTGGCGAACACCGAGCGCAGCGTGCCTTCGATGGCGGCGTCGAAATCGCAATCGGCGAAAACGATCGCGGCGTTCTTGCCGCCCATCTCCAGGCTGACCGGCCGCGCGCCCTCGGCAGCAGCCTTCATGATGGCTTCGCCGGTGCGAGTCTCGCCGGTGAAGGTGATGGCGTTGACGCCGGGATGAGTGGTGACGAACTCGCCGGCCGAGCCGGGGCCGAAGCCGTGCACGACGTTGTAGACGCCCTTGGGGATGCCGGCCTCGTTCATGACCTCGCCCAGCAGCGCGGCGGTCTGCGGGGTCTCTTCCGAGGGCTTGACGACCACGGTGTTGCCGCAGGCCAGCGCCGGGCCGACCTTCCACGTCATCAGCAGCAGCGGCAGGTTCCAGGGGCAGATGACGCCGACCACGCCGATGGGCGTGCGGCTGCCGTAGTTGAGCGCGCCGTGGCCGTCGGGCGTGGCCATCTGGAAGCATTCGGTGGCGACGTTCTTGACCACGTCGGCGAAGATCTTGAAGTTGGCGGCGCCGCGCGGGATGTCGATGTGGCGCGCCAGGCTCATGGGCTTGCCGGTGTCTTCGCACTCGGCAGCAAGGAATTCTTCGAAGCGGCGGTTGATGCCGTCGGCCACGGCGTACAGGCGCTCGACACGCTGCTCCACCGTCATGCGGCCCCAGGGGCCGTGCAGCGCGGCGCGCGCCGCCGCGACGGCGGCGTCGACCTCGGCCGGGCCCGCCTCGTGGACCCGGGCGATCACCTTGCCCGTCAAGGGCGAGCGCTTGTCGAAGGTCCTGCTCGAGGCGCAATGCTCTCCGTCGATGAAATTGAGAACCTTCTTCATGGCGCCAAGCCGATCGCTTCCAGGCCAGCCTGCGCGAACTCCTCATCCTGGTGCTCGCTGCCGCCGGACACCCCGATCGCTCCGATCAGCTGGCCGTCCTCGACGATGGGCAGTCCGCCACCGAAAGCCACGAAGCGCGGGCGCAGCACAAGCCCCTGCCGCACGGCAGGCGAATGCGCGGCGAGCGCTTCGGTCCAGCGACTGGTCGGCAAGCCGAAGCTCGCCGCCGTGTAGGCCTTGTCGATGGCGATGTCGATCGAATGCAGCGGCGCATCGGCCATGCGCAGAAAGGCGCACAGCACACCGCTGCGGTCCGCCACTGCGACGTTGATGCACACCCCCTTGCCTCGCGCGGCGCGCACTGCCGCCTGCACGGCCACGGATGCCGCGTCGGAATCGATGTTGCGTTGGACGATGCTGTGCGCCATGCCGAAACGTCAGGTGTAGACCTCGGTGAACGACGGCGTGGCTTCGCCGGTGTGGAAGAAGATG
Source organism: Pseudomonadota bacterium (assembly GCA_040388965.1). Taxonomy (GTDB): domain Bacteria; phylum Pseudomonadota; class Gammaproteobacteria; order Burkholderiales; family Burkholderiaceae_C; genus LMDS01. The sequence continues at coordinate 32,824 of JAZKAV010000011.1, forward strand.
CCGCGCCACAGGTTCTCTTCGGTCCAGGTGTTCACCGGACGGTCCGGCTGTGCCAGGTAGCCCAGGCCAGCGAAGGTCTCGTTGCGGTTGCCGCTCGGGTCGAAGAAATAGATCGTCTGCCCGCGCGTGATCCCGTGGCGCGTGGGCGGCACATCGATCTTGACCTTGTTCTTGGCCATCACGTCGGCGGCCTTCAGCACCTCGTCCCACGAGTCGAGGAAGAACGATGCATGGTGGATGCCGGCATGGGGCCCGGGCAGGAACGCGATGTCGTGCGGCTTGGTCGAGCGGAACATGAAAGCCGCGGCCTGGACGGCGCCACCCGGACCGACCAGGATCTGCTCGCTCAGGTAGAAGTCCAGGCACTCCTTCAAGAACTTGCAGTTCTCGGCGACGCGGTTGATGCCGGCCTCGGGATTGAGCTCGCACACCAGCGCGACGTGGTCCAGCCACTTCACGCCCGCGCCCTTGAGACCGTCCGGCCACGGATCGGGGTTGTCCGAACCGACTTCGGTGCCGACGCATTCCTTCATTGCGAACAACCGCATCTCGTGCCCGCTGGGCAACTTGAACTGCAGCATGCGCCCGGTGGACGGCAGCGTGGCTTCGGGCAGCAGCGTGGTCTTGATGCCAGCCGCTTCGATCCGCTTCTTCAGCGCATCCAGGTCGGCGTCGTGCTCGACCTTGTAGGCCACGTGGTTCATGCCGGCCTGGTCCGACGGTGTCAGCTGGAGCGAGTACTTGTCCCACTCGTCCCAGCACTTGAGGTACACGTTGCCGTGCTTGTCCTCCATCGTCTTCTTCATGCCCAGCACGTTCTCGTAGTGCTTGACCGCCGCCGCCATCTCCATCACTCTCAGGCTGACGTGCCCGATGCGCATAACACCCATTTCAAGTCTCCTTGGTTACCCGAGTTTCGATGCCCGCAGCACTTCTCGGCGAAGTGCCGGCGCCCCACTGAAAGGTGAGCGCCTTCTTCAGCTTTCCCACCACCTCGACCTCCACGCCTTCGACCGGTGACACGCGACAGGCCAGGCACACCCCCTGCGCCTCTTCGGCGGCCGACACATGGGCCCGGCTCATGACGCCGACCCGGCGCACGCTGCCCGGACGCACGCTGATCTTGCACACACCGCATCCGCCGTTGAGGCAGCCCACCGGAATACCCTTGCGACCGATGCGGGCCATGCCCTGGAGCAGGGTCTCCGACTCGGAGCACAGGTAGACCTCGCCGGTCTGCACCAGGCGCACCGGGTGCTTGCCCGGATCGGCCCCGGCCTCGTGGGTTGCGCCGTCTGGGGATTGCGCGCTCATCGCCGCACTCTGGAATCAGGCCGCGTCGGCTTCGGCCAGGAAATTGCCGACGAGCTGGGCAAAGCGCTTCGCGTGCTCGATCTGCGTCCAGTGGCCGCAGCGGCCGTAGACATGCAGCTGCGAGCGCAGGATCCACTGCGACAGCGTGATCGAGTTCGACAGCGGCAGCACCTGGTCCTCGCGGCCGTGGATGAGCAGGGTTTCGTGCGGCAGGGCCCGGATGTCCTTCTCGCTGCTGGCCAGCGATGCCACCCAGCGCTGGCGCGGCGCGGGGAACATGGCCGAGTACGACTCCTGGAAGCCCGGCCGGATGCTGGCCTGGTAGCGCAGTTGCGCCAGCTCGTCGTTGACCAGGCTGCGGTCATAGGCAAACCAGTCCATCACCTTGCGCATGTTCTCGAACGAAGGGGTGTAGCCCCAGATCGCGTCGAGCGCGGGCGTGATCTCGAACTCCACGCCGGCGGCCCCCATCAGAACGAGTCGGCGCACACGATCGGGATGGCGGATCGCCAGGGCCAGGGACAAGGCGCCGCCGAAGGAGTTGCCGACCAGATCGGCCTGCGGCAGGTCGAGCGCGTCGAGCAATCCGATCGCCTGCGCGACCCAGTGGTCCATCGTGTAGCGGGCGCCGGCCGGACGGTCGGTGAAGCCGAAGCCGGCCATGTCGGGCGCCACCACGCGCCGGGACTTCGCCAGTTCGGGCATCACCAGGCGCCAGTTGGCGTAGGCACTGACACCCGGCCCCGACCCGTGAATCATCATCACCGGGAAGCCCTGGCCGAGATCGTGATAGTTGGTGCGCAGCCCAGCTGCGACGATGCTCTTGCCGATTTCCGGAGATTGATCCGTGGTCATCGCGTTCCGATCACGAGGAGAGAAGACAAGGTCTGCCGGCACCCCGGCGCCGGCCACGAGCGATCAGATCTGCCACCCGGACAGGCCGTGTGCCGACGATCTGAGAAGCATTAATGTCGAGATTTTGGTGGTATGGCGATGAAACCAGTTCTAGTGTTAACCCGGTATTTCATCGAGATTTTTAGTGAGTAACATGCTTTCCGCCTTCGCTGCAGAGAACAAGCTCTCAGCCGACCCTGGAGTTCATCACCCACCATGTCTCTTGCCGACATCGACGAAACAGAAACCCTGGAGTCGAGCGAACAGCCCCGTACGCTGATCGAGTCGGCCTATCGACAACTGCGCCGGGACATCATCGACGGCCGGCTTCAGGCCGGGCACAAGTTGCGCGTCGAGCACCTGAAGTCGACCTACCAGGTGAGTGCCGGAACACTTCGCGAGGCGCTCGCGCTGCTCGTGTCCGATTCGCTGGTCGTCTCGCAGGGCCAGCGCGGCTTTCGCGTCTCGCCGATGTCGCTGGCCGACCTCGAAGACCTGACCCGCATGCGCGTGCTGCTCGAGTGCGAGGCGGTGCGCGAGAGCATCACGCTGGGCAAGGACGACTGGGAGGCGGGCGTGGTCAGCGCCTTTCACCGCCTGTCGCTCGCCGAGCAGCGTTTGCGCCTGGATCCTCTCGGCGCGTTCGATGACTGGGAGGCGTGCAATCGCCAGTTTCACGAAGCACTCGTGGCCGCTTGCAGGTCGCGCTGGATGCTCAGGTTCCGCCGCCTGCTGTACCAGCAATCGGAACGTTACCGCCGGCTGTCGGCGGTGAAGGGACCGCCGCCGGTGGCGGTTCATGAGGAACACCGCTCGATCTTCGAGGCGGTCATGGCGCGCAATGCCGACATGGCCAGCGCGCTGCTGACGGCGCACGTGCACCGGGCGCTGTCGGTGATCAAGAGCGGGAGCCTTCTCAATTGACCATCGGCCCTCGACCATGACCTCCAAAGACTCGATCGGGCGCGTGCTGGTGCTGGGCGGAGGGCTCGCGGCGGTGTCGTTCGTCAGCAGCCTGCGATCCGGGGGATTCGCTGGCGAGATCGGCATCGTCAGTGCCGAGGCGGAGCTTCCGTACGACCGCCCGCCACTGTCCAAGGAGTTCCAGCGCGAAGGGTCGGCCGACAAGATCCGCCTCGACCTCGGCCGCGCGACCGACATCGAATGGCTGCGCGGCACGCCTGCCACGCGGCTGGATTCCCGCGAGCGCCAAGTGCATCTGGCCGACGGACGCGCGCTCCGCTACGACACCCTGGTCTTCGCGACCGGCGCGTCGCCGCGCAACCTTCCGGGGCTGCAGGGCGCGCCGATGCCGGTGCTCACGCTGCGCACGCTCACCGACGCCCGGCGCATTCGCGAGGGCCTGGTCCCCGGTGCCCGGCTCGTGGTGATCGGCGGCGGTGTGATCGGCCTGGAGCTGGCGGCCACCGCGCGTGGCCTCGGCGCCGATGTGACGGTCGTCGAAGCACTCGGCCGGGTGATGAACCGCTGTGCCTCGGACACGCTGGCATCGCTGGTGGCACGCCGCCATCTCGAGCAGGGAGTCGATCTGCGGCTGGGCCGGCAGGTCAACGGATTTTCGGGCAGCGACCTCCTGCTGGACGATGGCAGCCGGGTCGGCGCCGATCTGGTGGTCGTCGGCATCGGCGTGCTCGCCAACGACGATCTGGCGCGCGCCGACGACATCGCCTGCGACGACGGCATCTTCGTCGATGGCCGGGGCCGGACCACCTGCCCCGGTGTGTATGCGATCGGCGACGTCACGCGACAGCGCAACCCGGTCAGCAGCCGCTTCGAACGCATCGAGACCTGGTCGAACGCGCAGAACCAGGGCATGTCGACGGCGCGCACGCTGCTGGATCCGTCGGCACCCCCGTTTTCGTACACCCCGTGGTACTGGACCGACCAGTACGACCTGCGCATCCAGGCTGCCGGCGTCTCGAGCGGCGACGCCGAGATTGCGCGCGGGGACGCGTCTTCGGATGCCAGGTTCTCGCTGATCCAGCTGCATCGCGGCCGCGCCGTCGGCGTGACCTGCGTCAACAACGCACGCGAATTCGCGCCGCTCAAGCGCCTGCTCACCGGCTGCCCACTGCCGGAGGCCGCGGCCCTGGCCGACCCGAGATCGGATCTGCGCAAGCTGCTCGGGCCGGCGAAGGCCTAGCAAGCCTGCGCCTTGCCGCACGGGTGCCGCGCGCCATGCATGGCGGGCTCGCTGAGTCGCTGCTCCGCCCCGTCTCGCTGCACCACGCCGGCCCGGGAAAGCTTTACCTTTGCGGCTCGGGTTCGTTCGCTTGACGTGCCGGCGCGGCGTTGCTAACGTTGATCAAATTCGGAACACGAGTTCCGATATCAGAACAACGAAGGGGACATGCGACCGTGCAGCCATCGCTGGCATTGCAGAGACCGATTGCCACCGCTGCGCGCAGCGACGCTGCGCCCATGGCGCTGGCTCGCGTGCTTCGGGCCTTGCGCGTGCTCGCCGACGAGCCGGACGGCCTGACGCTGGCGCAACTGATGGTCCAGCTGGGTGCCCCCAAGACCAGCGCGCACTCGCTGCTCCAGGGCCTCACCGCCGAGGGCTATCTGCAGCGCCAGGACACACTCTATCGGCTCGGCCCCGAGTCGTTCGTGCTTGGCAACGCCCTCGTCGCGGCGCGCTCGCTGGCGATCGTCGCCACGCCGTTCCTGCGCGACGCGCGCGCGCAGTCCGGCGAGTCGGTCCTGCTCGCGGTCATCGACCGGCCCGCCGGCCGCCTAACCTACACGCAGATCGTGGAAAGCCACAAGCCGGTGCGCTACACCGTTCCGGCCGGAACGACGCGCCCGCTGTTCGCCTCGTCGGCGGGACGGGTATTGCTGGCGTTCCAGGACGAGGCCTGGCGCCGCGACTACCTGAAGAGCGCCGACCTGCGCGCGCTGACCGACAAGACCGTCACCGACCGACGCCAGCTTGCCCGGATCCTCGATCGCATCCGGGCCACCGGCCACGCGACGACGATGGGCGAGGTCACCCCCGATGTGGCCGGTTTCGCGGCACCGATCTTCGAGCCGAACGGCCAGGTCAACGCGGCGGTCATCGTGGCCGCGCCTGTCGAGCGGGGCCACGCGGCAGCGGAACGACTCACCCGCATCGCGATCGACACCGCGATGCAGCTCTCGCACGCCCTCGGTTATCGCGCCGAGCCTGTCCCCTCCCCCCAACGAGCCAACGGAAGATCATGAGCAACGAACTGCTGTACGAAGTCAGCGACGGCGTGGCCGTCATCACCATCAACCGCCCCGAGCGCAAGAACGCCCTCAACCGGGCGGTGCGTGAGGCGTTCTTCGAGGTCTGGCCGCGTTTCGAGGCCGACGAGTCGGCGCAGGTGGCCATCCTCACCGGCGCCGGCGACACCTTCTGCGCCGGCATGGACCTGGTCGAGGCGGCCGATACCGTGCTGCGCATTCCGCCGAAGAACTTCATGCCGGTGCTGGGCGACAACGTCGAGGTCACCAAGCCGGTGATCGCCGCGGTGCAGGGCTACGCCTACGCCGGCGGCTGGCTGCTGTCGCAGATGTGCGACCTGTGCGTGGCCGACGAGACCGCGAAGTTCGCGATCACCGAAGGCCGCGTCGGCCGCGGCATGCCCTGGGCGTCGCCGGTGATCCACATGCTGCCGCAGCGCATCCTGATGGAAGTGGCGATGACCTGCGACCCGCTGACGGCGCAGCGCGCCTACGAACTCGGCTACGTCAACCGCGTCATGCCCAAGGGCCAGGCGCTGCAGGGGGCCAAGGAGCTGGCGGCGCGCATCATGGTGAATGCGCCGCTGACCGTGCGCGGGGCCAAGGAAATGGTGCGCATGGCTACCGAGATGGGGCGCACCGCGGCACTGCGCGCCTCGCACCGCGCCTTCGACGCCGTGTACCTGAGTGAAGACGCGATCGAAGGGCCGCGTTCGTTCCGCGAAAAGCGCAAACCTCAATGGAAGGGGCGATGACATGATCCGCACAGCAACGGCACCTGCAGCGTCGTCTGCACCCGCACCCCTGACTGCCCGATCGCCGATGAAGGCGGTTGCGAAATTGCCGCCGCGTTCTGCGCAGTTCACCCGCACGCTGGCAGCCCGGAACGCGGCCTGGACTTTCGCCGACGTGCCGCAGGATGCGCGCTTGCTGGTTCGTCACTGCCTGCTCGACTGGATTTCCGTCACGCTGCCCGGGGCCCAGGAACCCTTGGCGCACATGCTCGCGGAAGAGGCGCGCGAGCAGGGCGGCTTCCCCCAGGCCACCGTGATCGGCCATGGCTTCGCCACCAGTTGCCGGCAGGCGGCGCTGGTCAACGGCGCGGCGTCGCACGCGCTGGACTTCGACGACGTGAACATGTCCTTCACCGGCCACCCGAGCGTCGTGCTGGTGCCGGCCCTGCTCGCGCTGGCAGAGGCCCGCGGGGCCAGCGGAGCGGCGTTCATGACCGCGTTCGTCGCCGGCTACGAGACGCTGTGCCGCATCGGCAGCGCCGTGTCGCCGGGGCATTACGCGCTCGGCTTCCATGCCACCGGCACCGTCGGCACCTTCGGCGCGGCCGCGGCCTGTGCACATCTTCTGCAACTCGATGCCGACGACACCGCGGTGGCACTGGGTATCGCGGCGACCGAGGCCGCCGGCCTGAAGGCGATGTTCGGCACCATGTGCAAGCCGCTGCACGCCGGCAAGGCGAGCGCGGACGGCATGATGGCGGCCCAGCTAGCGGCCCGCGGTTTCACGAGCCGCAGCGACGCGATCGAATCCCCGCAGGGCTTTGCGGCGACGCACGGTCCCGATTTCGACCCCGCCGCCGGACTGCGCGAGCCGACCAACGGGTTGCACCTGCGAAGCAACCTCTTCAAGTACCACGCCGCGTGTTACGGCACGCACGCCGCGATCGAGGCCGCCCGCCACCTGCGCGAACGGCATGGGCTGCACGCCCGCGATGTGCGGCGCATCGTCGTGCACGCCGCGGCGATCTGCGATGGCGTGTGCAACATCGCCCAGCCGCGCACCGGCCTGGAAGCCAAGTTCAGCCTGCGCCATGTCGTGGCCATGGCGTTGTCGGGCACCGACACGGCGGACATGGCCAGCTTCAGCGACCAGACGACCAACGATCCTGCGCTGACGAAGCTGCGCGACCGGGTCCAGGTGGAGCTGGTCCGCGAGTGCAATGCGATGACGCAATCCGAAGTCGTCATCGAAACCACGGACGGTGCCACGCTGCGGCAGCGCCACGATTGCGGCATCCCCGCGGTCGACCTGGCGGCCCAGCAGCTGCGGCTCGAGGAAAAGTTCCGAGCCTTCGCGCGGCCGATGCTCGACGAGCAGGCCTGCCTCGAAGTGCTCGACCTGGTCGACCGGCTCGACGAGCTGCCCGACCTTTCACCGCTCGCCGGGCTGCTGGCATCCAAGCCGGTCCGCAGCCCGCATCACTGACCCACCGTCAAGGAAGACACCCATGAACTTTCTCACCGAAGAACAACTGGCCTGGAAGGAATCGGTCCGCCGCTGGGTCGACCGCGATGTCGGTCGCGAATACATCCGCAAGTGCGACATGGACCGTGCATTTCCGTTCGAGGCCTACGAGAAGGCCGCCAAGCTCGGCTTCCACAGCCTGCTCGTCCCCGAGGCCGACGGCGGCGACGGTGGCGATGTCTTCTCGTACGCCCTGATGTGCGAGGCGATGGCGCCCTACGGCGTGGACTTCGCCGTGGCGATCTGCGGCGGCATCTTCACCGCGATGAACCTGTCGCTGCACGGCACCGAGTACCAGAAGCAGCAATTCCTCAAGCCCTTCATGCGCGGGGAGATCCGCTTCCCGATCTCGATGTCCGAGCCCAACGCCGGCTCGGACGTGGCCAACGTGCAGACCCGTGCCGTGCGCGACGGCGACGACTACGTGCTCAACGGTCAGAAGCTGTGGTGCAGCGGCGCCGGCAATCGCGGCGCCGTCATCCTGATGCTGGTGCGCACGGCGCAGCCCGAGGAAAAGCGCAACGGCCTGACGGTGTTCATCGTGCCGAACGACCTGCCCGGCATGACCATCCGGCCGCTGAACACCCTCGCCCGCCGCTCGATCACGACGACCGAGATCTTCCTCGACAACGTGCGCGTGCCGGCGGTCAACCGGCTGGGTGAGGAAGGTCAAGGGTTCCACATCATCGCCGGCGAGCACCTCGCGCTGGAGCGCATCGCGGTGGCCGCCAGCAACGTCGGCAATGCGCAGGGTGCGGTCGACGACGCGCTGGCCTATGCCCAGCAGCGCATCCAGTTCGGCAAGCCGATCTACGAATTCCAGGTCATCCGCCACATGCTGGCCGACATGCAGACGCAGACCGACGCGGCACGGCTGCTGATGTACCGTGCGGCCGATCTGGCCGCACGCGGCGTCAAGTACCGCAAGGAAGTGGCGATGGCCAAGCTGTTCGCGTCCGAGAACCTGCAGACGGTCTCGCGCCAGGGCATGCAGATCATGGGCGGGCACGGCATGCTGCCCGAGTCCGACATGGAGCGCTACTTCCGCGAGGGCATGCAGTCCACCATCGGGGGCGGCACTTCGCAGATCCAGCGCACGATCATCGCGCAAGAGATGCGGATCTGACATGGACGCGCCCCTGCCGCGGACAACCCCTGCCGTCCCTGTCACCGCCGCCACCGTCGTGCTGGTGCGCGACGGTGCGCAAGGACTCGAAGTGCTGATGGTGGTGCGGCACCACGAGATCGATTTCGCGCGCGGCGCAGCCGTGTTTCCAGGTGGCAAGGTCGCAGCGTCCGACCAGGATCCGCGGCTCGCGTCGCGCATCGCCGGGCTGGGCGACCTCGGCGCGGCGCAGGCCGCCGTGCGGATTGCCGCGATCCGCGAGACCTTCGAGGAAAGCGGCCTGCTGCTCGCGCGTGAGGGTCCGTCCGGCAGCCTGCTGGGCAGCTCGCGGCTCGATGCGGTGCACGGACGCTGGAAGGACGCCATCGCCGGTGGCGGGCAGGCCTTCGTCGACATGGTGTGCGAAGAAGCCCTGCACCTCGCGGGCGACGTCCTGCAACCCTTTGCCCACTGGGTCACGCCGGAACATTCGCCCAAGCGCTTCGACACCCATTTCTTCATCGCCGCGGCGCCGATCGAACAACTGGCCCGGCACGACGGCTTCGAGGCGGTGGATTCGATGTGGATCCGCCCGATCGACGCGTTGCAGGACTGCGAGGCCGGGCAGCGCACCATCATCTTCCCGACCCTCGCCAATCTGGCGCTGCTGGCGCAGTCTGCCGATGCGGCAGCCGCCATCGAAGCGGCGCGCAGGCGTGCGCCGCTGCGCATCCTGCCCGTACTGGGCAAGCGCGCCGACGGCAAGCGGATCCCCGTGCTGCCGCCCGAGGCCGGCTACCCGGCGCTATCGGAAACGCTGATGAACCAGGTCGCGCGCTAGCGCCTCGCTGATCGCCACCACTCGATTCACTTTCATTCACAGGAGACAAGAACCATGGAAATCCTGGGCCTCGGCCTGCACTTCGAGGACCTGCCGGTCGGCCGGCAGTTCCGCACCGTCGCCCGCACGGTGACCGAGACGGACATCGTCAATTTCATCAACGTCACGGGGATGACCGAGGTGCTGTTCACCGACCTCGAATTCCTGCGCACCGAATCCCACATCAAGGGCCGGATCGCGCCCGGTGCGCTGGCCTACACCTTTGCCGAAGGCCTGCTCGTGGCCTCGACGATGCAGCACACGGGCTTCGCGTTTCTCGACATGGAACTGAAGGTGCACAACCCGGTCTTTGCGGGCGACACCATCCACGTCGAATGCGAGGTGCTCGAGGCGCGCCGGAGCAAGAGCCGGCCCGGCCTCAGCCTGGTTCGCACGCGCAACAAGATCGTCAAGCACGACGGCACCGTGGCCATCACCTACACGCCGCTGCGCATGATCAAGTGCCGCAGCGAAACGGAGTGATGCCCCCTTGCTGCGGCAGTTCCCTGCCGATGACTGGAGACCCGCGATGAACGCCTTCGCCCTCAACGACGACAACCGCCAGATCCAGGACATGGTGCGTCGGCTGGCACGCGAGAAGGTGGCGGCACGCGCCGACCAGATCGACCGCAGCGCCGAGTACCCGCAGGACATGTTCGACCTGTTGCGCGAGGTCGGCCTGTTCACGCTGCCGTTCCCGAAGGAATACGGCGGCACCGACAGCATGCTGTCCGCCGCGGTGGCGATCGAGGAACTGGGGCGCGTCTGCTACAACACCGCCTACCTGCTGGTCGTGCAGTGGGTGCCGTTCGGTGCCATCCTGGCGGCCGGCAACGACGAGCAGAAGAAGCGCCTGCTCGGCCCTCTGGCGACCGGCGAACTGCGCGGCGCGTTTTCCACCACCGAGCCGCAGAGCGGCTCCGACGTCGCCGGCATCCGCACGCGGGCGAAGCGCTGCGAGGGCGGTTACCGCATCAGCGGCTCCAAGATCTGGTGCACCAATTCGCCGGTGGCGGATTTCATCCTGGTCGCCGCCAAGACCGGCGACGGCGACGGCGCGCGAGCGATCAACCTGTTCATCGTCGAGCGCGGCAGCAAAGGTTTCACGATCGGCCGCAAGGAAGACAAGATGGGCGCGCGCGGTGTGCCCTCCTGCCCGCTGTTCCTCGACGACGTGTTCGTCCCCGAAGCCAACCGCATCGGCGAGGAGGGACGCGGCTTCAAGGACGTGATGGAAATGTTCAACCTGAGCCGGCCGCTGATCGGCGCGCGCGGCGTCGGTCTGGCGCAGGGCGCGATCGACCACAGCATCGAGTTCGTCGGCAACCGCGTGACCTGGGGCCGCAAAGTCAGCGAAAACCAGGGCATCCGCTGGATGCTGGCCGACATGGCGATCCAGACCGAAGCCGCACGCCAGCTGGTCTACCGCGCCGCTTCGGTGGTGGACGGCGGCGCGTCGGGCATCGAGCTGGCGCCGATCGCGGCGATGGCCAAATGCTTCGCCAGCGACACCGCGATGCGCGTGGCCACCGACGCGGTGCAGCTCTTCGGCGCCGCCGGCATCTCCAACGACACGCCGATCAATCGCTATTTCCGCGACGCCAAGGTGCTGCAGATCATCGAAGGCACGAACCAGATCCAGCGCAACATCATCGGCGACAGCCTGCTGGGCCGCGGCACGCGCTGAGCACGAAAGGGGAAGGACCGGGTTGGACAGCCCGCGCTCGCCACCGACCTCGAATTCCTGCGTACCGAATTCGACCGCGTCTTGGCAAGGGCCAGCCCGGCCGCGGCTTGGTCCGCATGCGCAACAAGATCGTCAAGCATGACGGCACCGTGGCCATCACCTGCGCGCCGCTGCGCAGGATCAAGTGCCGCAGCAAAGCGAAGTGACGGCTCGGCCCCTTCCTGCTGTTGTTCCAACCCGCTAACCGGAGACCCGCGATGAACGCCTTCGCCCTCAACGACGAGCAGCGCCAGATCCAGGACATGGTGCGGCGGCTGGCGCGCGAGAAGGTGGCGCCCCGCGCCGACCAGATCGACCGCAGCGCCGAGTATCCGCAAGACATGTTCGACCTCTTGCGCGCGGTCGGGCTGTTCACGATCCCCTTTCCCAAGGAGTACGGCGGCACCGGCAGCATGCTGTCGGCCGCGGTGGCGATCGAGGAACTGGGACGCGTCTGCTACAACACCGCCTACCTGCTGGTCGTGCAGTGGGGGCCGTTCGGCGCCATCCTGGCGGCCGGCAACGACGAGCAGAAGAAGCGCCTGCTCGGCCCTCTGGCGACCGGCGAACTGCGCGGCGCGTTTTCCACCACCGAGCCGCAGAGCGGCTCCGACGTCGCCGGCATCCGCACGCGGGCGAAGCGCTGCGAGGGCGGTTACCGCATCAGCGGCTCCAAGATCTGGTGCACCAATTCGCCGGTGGCGGATTTCATCCTGGTCGCCGCCAAGACCGGCGACGGCGACGGCGCGCGAGCGATCAACCTGTTCATCGTCGAGCGCGGCAGCAAAGGTTTCACGATCGGCCGCAAGGAAGACAAGATGGGCGCGCGCGGTGTGCCCTCCTGCCCGCTGTTCCTCGACGACGTGTTCGTCCCCGAAGCCAACCGCATCGGCGAGGAGGGACGCGGCTTCAAGGACGTGATGGAAATGTTCAACCTGAGCCGGCCGCTGATCGGCGCGCGCGGCGTCGGTCTGGCGCAGGGCGCGATCGACCACAGCATCGAGTTCGTCGGCAACCGCGTGACCTGGGGCCGCAAAGTCAGCGAAAACCAGGGCATCCGCTGGATGCTGGCCGACATGGCGATCCAGACCGAAGCCGCACGCCAGCTGGTCTACCGCGCCGCTTCGGTGGTGGACGGCGGCGCGTCGGGCATCGAGCTGGCGCCGATCGCGGCGATGGCCAAATGCTTCGCCAGCGACACCGCGATGCGCGTGGCCACCGACGCGGTGCAGCTCTTCGGCGCCGCCGGCATCTCCAACGACACGCCGATCAATCGCTATTTCCGCGACGCCAAGGTGCTGCAGATCATCGAAGGCACGAACCAGATCCAGCGCAACATCATCGGCGACAGCCTGCTGGGCCGCGCCGGGCGTTGACAACTCGATGCACAACAAAAGGAGACGACGTGAACAACTTTGACCTCGACGTGGACGGACATGGGCAACGTCCCGCAATCATGCGGCGGCGCGCATTGCTGTCGATGCTGCCTTGCACACTGGCGGGCGGGGTCGTCCTGGCCGCATTCTCGGCAGCTCGTGCAGCCGACCCGGTCACGATTTCCATTCCCGTGGTGACTCCGCTGAGCGGTGCGACTTCGGTGATCGGCCAGGATGTTTCCAAGGCCCTGGACATCGCCGTGCGGCACATCAACGAAGACGGCGGCATACTCGGGCGCAAGCTCGAACTGAAGGTCGTCGACACCCAGGGCAAGCCCGACGTGATGCGGCGCGAACTGGAGCGCCTGGCGCGGCTGGAGAACGCCCCGCTCATACTCGGTTGCGAGATCAGCGCCGCCACCGCCGCCGCCGCACAGTTCGGCGAGCAGTTCAAGCTGCCGTACCTGAACTCGGCAGCGGCTTCCGCCGAGATTCTCGAGCGCGGCTACAGCTGGTATTTCTCGGACCAGATCACCGGAGACGACGAGGCGCGTGCCGTGGCGTCCTTCGTCGAGCACCTGGCTTCCCAGCATCGCGGCGGCAAGGCGAAGGTGGCGTTCCTCTACGAAGACAGTCCGCGCGGCGCCGGCACCATCGAGGCCTCGCGCAAGCTGCTCAAGGAAAAGGGCATCTCGCCCGTGATCGAGGTGTCGTACAACCGCGCCGACCGCAACCTGCTGCCCCAGGTGAAGAAGGTCGAACAGGCGGGCCCCAACATCGTGGTCTGGGCCGGCTATACCGAAGACGTGGTCGCCGGGCTCAAAGCCATGCAGCAGATTTCGTTCACGCCCTATGTCGTCGGCGTCGGCGGCGGCCCGGGCGACCCGCGCATCCCGACGCTGCTCGATCCGGCCTTCGTGACGAAGGTGCGGTTGAGCACGGTCGACTACTTCAACCCCGACCTGCCACGCGCCAGGCGTTTCACCGAGGCGTTCCAGAAGCAGTACGGAACCGTCCCCAGCAGCTATGCGGCGATTGGCTACCGTGGCGCCTACACCGCCCGCGCCGCGATCGAAAGCGCGCTGAAGGCCACGGGCGGAAAACTCGATCGAGAGTCCATCCGCCAGGCACTGCGCACGCTGAAGATTCCCGGTGAAGCAACCATCGCGCCGTTCCGCTCGATCGAGTTCGACAGCCACGGACGCAACATCGGCGCGCAGAGCCTGATCGCCCAGTGGCAGGACGGCGCCACCAGGAAGGTGACCGTCTGGCCGAAGGATGTCGCCACTCGGGAACCGCTCGCACCGCAGCAGTGAAGAGCCCCGACCGATCCCCCTGATGACCCTCGACCTCGCGCTGCAGGCAGCCGTTTCCGGGCTGCTGATGGGCGGTATCTATGCGCTGATCGCGCTCTCGCTGGCGCTCGTCTTCGGCGTGATGCGGGTGCTGAACTTCGCCCACGGCGACCTGCTGCTGATCGCGATGTACGGCACGGTGGTGCTGAACAAGGCGCTCGGCTTGCACCCCTATGCATCCGCCATCCTGCTCGCCCCGCTGATGGGCCTGCTCGGATGGGGGCTGTTCGTGCTCTTCATCCGGCCGCTGCTGGCGTCCGGCGTGCTGATGCAGGCCCAGCTCACGATCGGCCTGTCGTTCATGATCCAGAGCGCGGCGCTGGTGATCTTCGGCGCCGACCTGATGAACGTGCGCACCTCGTTCGAGAACAGCACGCTGCCGGTCGGGAGGGGCATCGTGGTCGGCGTCCCGTTGCTGGCGGCGTTCGCCGTCTCGGTGCTCACCTGCGCAGCCGTCGGCTGGTTTTTGGCCCGCACCGAGACCGGTTGCCGCATCCGGGCCACGGCGCAGGATCCGGTCATGGCCCGGCTGTGCGGCGTGGCCGTGCCGCGGCTGCAGGCGGCCGTGTTCGCGGCCAGCATCGCGCTGCTGGCCGTGGCCGCGGGCTGCCTGATGACCTTCTTCCATGTCACCCCGAGCACCGGTGTGCAGTTCAGCATCCTGTCGCTGCTGATCGTCGTGCTGGGCGGTCTGGGCGACCTGAAGGGCGCCTTTATCGGGGCCCTCCTGATCGGCCTGGCCGAGTCGCTGGCCGGGGCCATCTTCGACAGCGCGCTGGCACCGGCGGTGATCTATATCCTGTTCGCGTTCGGGCTGCTGTTCCGCCCGCGCGGCCTGTTCGGCCGCGGGAGCATCGCTTGAATCCGCCCGGGCGGCGCGGTCGCCGCGTCGAGACTGCGCTTGCCCTGTTGCTGATCTGGTGCGCCGCCGGCGCGGCCATGCTGTTCGGCAACGCCTACTGGATCAGCGTCGCGACCACGATGCTGATGTGGGTCCACCTGTGCGTGGCCTGGAACGCGGTCGGTGGCATGGTCGGGCAGGTCTCCTTCGGCAATGCGGCCTTCTTCGGCATCGGTGCCTACACCTCGACCTACCTCGGCGCCCGGTACGGCCTGACCCCCTGGCTGGGCATGCTCGCCGGCGGCGCGCTGGCCGCCGCCGCCGGCTGGTGCATCGGCTACCTGCCCTTTCGCTGGCGCCTGAGCCACCTGGTGTTTGCGCTGCTCACGATGGCCGCCGGCTTCGTGCTGCAGTTCACCGTCAGCGGCATCAAGCCGCTGGGCGGAACCAACGGACTGTTCATCAACGCGCCCGCGTCGCTGGCCAACCTGCGGTTCGACGGGCCGACCGGCTATCTGCTCACGATTGCCGTGTTCGCCAGCGTGATCGTGCTCGTCGTCGGCGTGTTGTTCCAGGGCCGGCGCGGCTACTTCTGGCGCGCCGCGCGCGACAACGAGGACGCGGCGGCGGCAGCCGGCATCGGCCTGTTCCGCGTCAAGCAGGAAGCATTGGCCCTCAGTGCCTTCTTCACGGCGCTCGCGGGCACGTTCTACGCGCAGCAGATCGGCTACATCGACCCGCACTCGGTGCTTGGCGCCGACATCGCGATCCAGATCCTGCTGTTCGCGATCGTCGGCGGCTCCGGCACGCAGCTCGGGCCGGTCATCGGGCCGTTGCTGCTCGTGCCGCTGGGCGAGGCCCTGCGCATGGTACTGGGCGGTGGCCCGGCGGCGGAGTTGCACCACTTCTTCTACGGTGCGACGCTCGTCGCGGTGATCCTGCTGTGGCCGGGCGGCGTGGTCGGCGGGCTGCGCAAGGCCTTGCGCGCCCGCGGTCCGGCGACACCCGTGGCGACCGGTGCCGACCCCGAGCCCGCCGACGCCGTCCCAGCCCCGCACACCCCGGTGTCCGGCGCCGGCACCTTGATCGAGATCACCGGCCTGGGCAAGCGCTTCGGCGGCTTGCAGGCGCTGGACGACGTGTCCTTCACCGTGCAACGCGGCGAGATCCTCGGCCTGATCGGGCCGAACGGCGCCGGCAAGACGACGCTGTTCTCGATCCTGGGCGGGTTCCAGGCGCCCAGCGCCGGCCAGGTGTCGTTCGCGGGCGAACGCATCGATGGTCTGGCGCCGCACGAGATCTGCCGCCGCGGCATTGCGCGCACCTTCCAGCTCACGCAGTCGTTCCCGACGCTCACGGTCTTCGACACCGTGTTGACCGCGGCGCTCGTGCGCCACGACCTGCCTGCAGCCCTGGACATCGCCGCAGCGGTACTGCGGCGCACCGGGCTGTGGCCACGGCGTGCCGCGCTGTCGGCCGACATCACGCTGGCCGAGCAGCGCCGGCTCGAGATCGCACGCGCCCTCGCGACGCAGCCCACCGTGCTGCTGCTCGACGAGTCGATGGCCGGACTGACGCCGCGCGAGACCGACGACGCCCTGCGGCTGCTGCGCGGTCTGCGCGACGAAGGCCTGACCATCGTGTTGATCGAACATGTGATGCGCGCGGTCATGAACCTCTGCGACCGGCTGGTCGTTCTCGATGCCGGGCGGGTACTCGCCCGCGGTGCGCCGTCGGCCGTGGCCAGCGATCCCGAAGTGATCCGCGCCTACCTCGGCGTGCGCGGGGAGCGGCGATGAGCCTGCTGCGCGTCGACGCGCTGCGCGCGGGCTACGGCAGCGTCGAGGTACTGCACAACGTTTCGCTGCAGGTCGAGCCGGGCGAGGCGGTCGCGGTTCTCGGACCGAACGGCGCCGGCAAGTCCACCCTGCTGCGAACCATCTCCGGATTGGTCACGCCGCGCGCCGGGCGCGTCGAGTTCGAGCAGGCCTCGCTGCTGCAGCAGCAGGCGCATGCGATCCCGCGCCTCGGGCTGGTCCACGTGCCCGAAGCGCGCCACGTGTTCGGTCAGCTCAGCGTCGAGGAGAACCTGATGGTCGGCGGCACGCCGCTGCCCAGCCGTGCCGCGCGGCTCGCGGCGCTGGACGAGGTCTGGTCGCTGTTCCCGATGCTGCGCGGCAAGGCCGGCGCGGCGGCCGGTTCGCTCTCCGGCGGGCAGCAGCAGATGCTGGCGATCGGCCGCGCCCTGATGGCCCGGCCCAAGCTGGTGATGCTCGATGAACCGTCGCTGGGGCTCGCACCGGTGATCGTCGAGGAACTCTATGCCGCCCTGGCGAAGCTCAGGCAAGCCGGCCTGACCATCCTGCTGGTCGAGCAGGACGTGCACATGGCACTGGACTTCGCCGACCGCGCCTACGTGCTCGAGAACGGCAGCATCGCACTGAGCGGCGCGGCCGACGCGCTGCGCCAGGACCCGCACGTGCGCGACCTCTATCTCGGGCTGTAGCCATGCCGGACAACCCGTTCGCCGAATCATCGATCACCGAAGGAACCTCACCATGACATCGCACACTTCGCCAACCACTTCTGCCGCGCAGCCCCGCATCCTTGTCGAGCGGCGCGATGGCGTGGCCATCGTCACCCTGAATCGCCCGCAGGAGCGCAACCCGCTCGGGCTCGGCTTCCCCGACGAGATCATGGGCATCCTCCAGGAACTGGAAGACGACCTGAGCCTGCATGCCATCGTGCTGACCGGCGCCGGCAGCGTGTTCTGCGCCGGCGCGGAACTGGGCAAGGTGGTCCACCCGGACGGGGTCGACCCCGAGGTCCAGTTCCGCTTCATCCGTGGGCTGCACAAGGTCGTGCAACGCATCCGCGATCTCGAGCTGCCGGTCATCGCCGCGGTCAACGGTGCGGCCGTGGGCGGCGGCGCGGCGCTGGCCATGGCCTGCGACATCGCGGTCGCGTCGGAACGGGCGAAGTACTTCTTCGCCTTCGGCCGCCTCGGCGCCGCGGCCTGCGACATGGGCTGCTCGTACCTGCTGCCGAAGATCGTCGGCACGATCCGCGCCAAGCACTGGCTTCTCACCGGCGCGACCATCGAGGCGGCCGAGGGCAAGGCAGCCGGACTCTTCGTCGACGTGGTGCCGGCCGATCATCTGCTGGCGGCTGCGCTCGAGATTGCCGGCGCGATCAAGGTCGCGACGCCGCGCCGGGCCGCCGCCGCCAGCAAGCTGGCGATCGTTCGAGGCGAGGATGCCGATCTGCAGACCTGCATCACCTACGAGACCTACATGCAGACCTATCTGTTCTCGACCGACGACCACAAGAGCCGGTTGAGCCTGCTGATGAACCGGAGCAAGCCCGGTCGCTGAATCGCGACCAAGCCAGCCGGGCTCTGGTTCAGAGCCCGGCCGATCCGGTCTGGCTCGTCCGCGTCACTTGGTCTTCAGCCCCAGCATCCCGGCGATCAGGTTGCGCTGCATCTGCGAGGTGCCGGCCGTGATGGTGGTGGCGCGCGCGTCGCGGTAGTGGCGCTGCATGTCGAACTCCATGATGTAGCCGTAGCCGCCCATGATCTGCATGCCCTGGTTGGCGATGTTGGCGTAGGCCTCGGAGCCAAACAGCTTGGCCTGCGAGATCGCCATCAGCGCGTCCTCGCCGCGCGACAGCTGCCAGGCCGCGCGCCACATCATCAGCCGGCTGGCCTCGACCGCGGTCTGCATGTCGGCCAGCATGTGGGCGATGGCCTGGAAGGTGCCGATCGGCTTGCCGAACTGCTTGCGCTCCTTGGCGTAGGACAGCGCCAGGTCGACCGCCGACTGCGCACCACCGACGTAGCCGGCGGCTGTCATCAGCCGCTCGAGCTGCAGGCCCGACAGCATGTAGCCCCAGCCCTTGTTCGGCTCGCCGACCAGGCGGTCGGCGGGCACGCGCACGTTGTCGAAGAACACCTCGTAGGTGCCGAGCGAGCGCCGGCCCAGCGTGTCGAGCTTGCGCAGCGTGATGCCCGGCGTGTCCTTGTCGACCAGGAACAGCGACAGCGCCTGCTGGTGCGGCCCCTCGGGCTGGGTGCGAGCGTACAGGTTGATGACGTTCCTGTCGGCACCGGCGCCGGTGGAGAACACCTTCTGGCCGTTGATGACCCATTCGTTGCCGTCGCGCCGCGCACTGGTGCGCATGGCGCCGGCGTCCGACCCGGCACCCGGTTCGGTCATCGAGATCGACATGCGGATGCTGCCGTCCAGCAGCTTGGGCAGCCAGTGCGCGCGCTGCGCCTCGGTGCCGTTGTGCAGGATGTTCAGGCCGTTGAAGACGCAGGTGCCGTAGGCGCCCAGGAAGTCGTAGCTCTTGCGGCCCAGTTCCTCGGCGATGATGGTGAAGTCGATGACGCTGCCGCCCAGGCCGCCCACCGACTCGGGGAAGGGCATGCGCAGCAGGCCCATCTCGACATAGGCGTCGTACAGCTCGTAGGGGTAGCGCGGCTCGGCGTCGCAGCGCCGGATGTATTCCGGCGTGGCCACGCGGTCCATCATCGCGCGCACGCTGTCGCGCAACAGGTTCTGCTCTTCGGTGAAGGTGAAATCCATGTCCGGGGATCCTTTTCGGGTCAGAGGCTGAGAGTTTTTCGGGCGTGCCCGAGCAGCGCGCCAGAAGGCGCCCGATCGAGGCGCAAAGCGCAGCCATGGCAGGGGCTATGGCGAGCATTTGCAACGACGGGCGGGTGGCTTGCGGCGTGATGAGCGGGCATGATCGAAAGACGCTCAGCCTCTCAGCGCGCCACGAAGGGTGGCAGGCCGGTCTGCGCCGTCAGGCCGCCGTCGGCGACCAGCGCTGCGCCGGTGATGAACGAGGCCTCGTCGGAGGCCAGGAAAAGTATCGTGTTGGCGATCTCGTCGGCCTCGCCCATGCGGCCCAGCGGGTGGACGGCAGCCATCGCGCGGCGCGCCTCGTCGGCGCGATCACCGGCCAGCACCTGCGTGACGCGGGTGTCGATGCCGCCGGGACAGACGCAGTTGACGCGGATGCCATCCCGCGCGCACTCCAGCGCCGCCGCGCGCGTGAGGTTGATGACCCCGGCCTTGGCCGCGTTATAGGCCGCCATGCCGTAGTCACCCGCCGTGCCCGAGATCGACGCCGTGTTGACGACCACGCCCCGGCCCTGGCGGCGCATCACCGGCAGGCCGTACTTCAGCCCCAGGAACACGCTGGTCAGCGTGACGGCGAGGGTGCGGTTCCAGGATTCCAGCGAACAGTCGGCGAGCAGGGCCGGTTCGCCGTAGCCCGCGTTGTTGACCAGCACATCGATGCGGCTCCAGCGGTCCAGCGCCAGCTGGACGGTGGCCTGCACCGCGTCGGGTTCGCTGGCATCCATCTTGATCCACACCGCCTGGCCCCCATCCGCCACGATGGCGCTGGCCGTCGCCTCGGCGCGCTTGCCGCTCAGGTCGGCCACCACGACGCACGCTCCCTCCTGCGCGAAGCGGCGCGCGGTGGCCGCGCCGATGCCGGAGCCCGCCGCGGTGACGATGGCGGTACGGCCAGCAAATCTCGCGTTCATGTCTCGACTCGGCCTCCCGGCCTCAGTGCTCGACCGCGCCCTTGGGCAGGAAGGTGATGGTCTCGGTGAACTCGACCAGCACTTCGCCGTGCTGGTTGATGACGCGGTGGCGCAGGTCCATCAGCGTGTAGCCGCGCGAGCTCGGCGGGCGCAGCCAGGCCTCGCCCTCGACGTGCACGGTGTCGCCCGGGAACAGCGCCGCCTTGACGCGCGCGTCGACGCCGGTCATGCCGCCGAACGGGCCGTGCTCGCGCCCTTCCAGCACCTTGTCGATGATGCCGGCCACCGTCGGCGCCAGCAGGCCCATACCGACCGAGATGATCATCGGCCCGGGCGCGAACCGGTTGCGGTGCTTGCCCGACATGTTGTTCTTGATGTACTCCATGTCGATGAAGAAGGGCTCGTGCAGGCCCACCACATTGACGAAGGTGACGATGTCGGTTTCGGTGATGGTGCGGTTGTGCGTCTTGAACGACACCGGCTTCGCGCCGGCGGGGGGATCCATGGGCATGCTGTCTCTCCTGGGTTGATCGAGGGTTCCGTGCAATCGGCGCCGCGTGCGGTCGCGTTCACTCCATCTTCATGTTGGCCTGCTTGACGAGCCTGGCCCACTTGACGATTTCGGCGTCCTGGTAGGCGGCGAGTTCCTCTGGCGTGCTGCCGCTCGGATCGACCCCCTGGGCGTGGAACTTTTCCTGCATCTCGGGCGCCTTGACCAGCCGGGCCGTGTCGGCCGCGATCTTCGCGACGATGGCCTTCGGCGTGCCTGCGGGCGCGTAGAGCGCGACCCACGGCACCAGCTCGAACCCGGGCACGCCGGCCTCGGCCATCGTCGGCAGCTCAGGGGCCACGCCGGACCGGGTCGCGGACGTCACCGCCAGCGCGCGCACCTTGCCGCCCTTGATCTGCGGCAGCGCGGTATTGATCGCCTCGAACATCAGGTCCACCTGGCCGCCAATGAGATCGGCCAGACCCAGCGCGTTGCCCTTGTACGGCACGTGCACCATGTTCACACCGGCGAGCATCTTGAACAACTCGCCGCCCGCCTGAGCCGAACTGCTGCCGCCGGCGAAGTTGAGCTTCCCGGGCCGCTCCTTGGCAAGTTCGATCAGCTGCCTGACCGACTGCGCCGGCACCGCCGGGTTGACCACCAGCACCATCGGCAGCAGGCCGATCAGGCTGATCGGCGCGAAGTCCTTGACCGGATCGTAGGGCAGCTTGGCGAACAGGCTCACGGCCGCCGCATGCGAGGTGCTGGTGCCCATCAGCAGGGTGTAGCCGTCGGGCGCCGCCTTGGCCGCGGCCAAGGCGCCGATGGTCGACAAGGCACCCGGGCGGTTGTCGACGATCACCTGCTGACCCCAGGCCTCGCTCAGCTTCTGCGCCACCACGCGCGCGACGACGTCGGTCGGGCCGCCGGGCGCGAACGGGACGATCATCCGCACCGGCCGGTTCGGGTAGGCCTGCGCCCACGCGGCGGGCGATGCCGACATCAGGAGTGCGGACAGGGTCAGTGCAAGACAGCGCAGCAGCGGTTTCATCGACATGCCTCCCGATCGGTCCCGGGCACCTGCCCCGGCCCGGATGCTCACTTGGTGGTGGACGCAGCCGGGTCCTGGGCGCCCAGGCATTCCGGCATCCTGGCCAACGGAAATCCCTCGTAGGGCCTGGAGCGGCTGTGCTCCTCCAGCTTCCAGGTCTGGCGCGCGTTCGGCACGCCGCCGTCCACCCGGATGTAGGAGCCGGTGATGTAGGCCGCGCCTTCGGACAGCAGGTAGACGATGGCCGACGACACCTCGGCCTCGGTGCCGTAACGCTGCAGCGGCGCGGTCTTCATCAGGCTGCGGAACTTGGCCTTCATTTCCGGGCCGTAGGTGTCGAAGCCGCTGCTGGCGACGAAGCCGGGCGCGACCGCGTTGACGCGCACGCCGGCATGACCCCATTCGCAGGCCGCCGTCTCGGTGAACGACAGCATGCCGGCTCGCGCCGCGCCGCTGTGCGCCATGGTCGGCATGCCCATCCACATGTCGGCGATGATGTTGACGATGGCGCCGCCGTGCGCCTCCATCCACTGCGTGTAGGCCTCGCGCGAGACCAGGAAGCCGCCGTGCAGGTTGTTGCGCACGACCGCGTCCCAGCCCTTGAGCGTGATGTCGCGCACCGGCTGCGGGTACTGGCCGCCGGCGTTGTTGACCAGCCCGTCGATGCGGCCCTGCGCCGCGATGACATCGGTGATCATCTGCTTCACACCCGGCTCGTCGCGGATGTCGCAGGAGTGGATGCTGACCTTCGCGCCCGGCGCCGCGGCTTCGATCTCGGCCTGCACGTCCTGCAGCTTCTCGATCTTGCGGCCCACCAGGGCCACGGCGGCACCCAGGCTGGCGAGTTCATGCGCGGTGCAGCGGCCGATGCCGCTGCCGCCGCCGGTGACGATGATCGCCTGGCCGGCAAACAGGCCGGTGCGGTAGATCGAGCGATAGGCGTTGTCGTTCATGGGCTTCCTTCTGGGGATGGGACCACCGGCTTGAGCATGAAGTTGCCGTGGCCGATGGCAATGGGTTTGTCGGGGCTGGACTGCCAGGCTTCGATGCGCAGGTGGGCCACGCGCTGGCCCTGCTTGACCATGAAGACGTTGGCGTAGACGTTCTCCGGCCGGCCCGAGCGCAGGAAGTCGAAGTTGAAGTCGATGGTCTTGGGGAGGTCGCCGCTGTCCATGTGCCACAGCAGGTAGAACAGGCCGGTGCTTTCCAGGAAACCGCCGATCGCGCCGCCGTGAAGGGCGGGCAGGATGGGGTTGCCGATCAGCTTGGGGCTGAACGGCAGCGTGCAGCCGAACACGTCGCCCTTCACCTCGATGGACATGTTCAGGAAACGTGCATAGGGAATCTGGTTTACCAGCGGCGTCCAGTCCCCGTCGGCCCGCGCAGCAGCCACGACATCGGAAAAGTTCATGGTGCGACCGCCTCGTCGAGTGAAATGGTCGGTCCGCCCGTGAACATGAAGATCGCGATCGAGGTCGCGATCGGGTCGTCGGGCGTGTCGTGGTAGGCGCAGCCACGCACGAAGGCCAGCTCCGAGCTGAGCTTGTAGCAGACCGCCCCGCCCAGCACGTCGCGCCCGGGCGTGGCCGGCTTGAGGTAGTCGATGCGCAGGTCCAGCGTCGCCATCGCGCGCAGTTCGCCCATGCGCACGAAGATCGCCAGGCCGTAGCAACTGTCCAGCAACGCCGTGATCACGCCGCCGTGCAGCACGCGGGTGTTGGGGTTGCCGACAAGCTGCTCGTCGTAGGGTACCTTCATCACGCACCACTCGGGCTTGGCGCTGTGCATCGACAGCCGCAGTTCGCGGCTGTAGGCAGAGATCGATGTGATCTTCTGCCATTTGCGGATGAGCAACTCGTCATCCGTGGTGGTTTGCGACATCTTTGAACTCCCGTGGAACCCAATCATCCAGACGCTACATGCGCTTGGCTACTTCTTCGAGCATCACTTCGGTGGCCCCGCCACCGATGGCCTCGACCCGTGCGTCGCGCACCATGCGCTCGATCGCCGCCTCGCGCATGTAGCCGAAGCCGCCGTGGAACTGCTGGCAGTCGTACAGCACTTCGTTGACGAGTTCGCCGCACAGCGCCTTGACCATCGACACTTCCTTGACGCAGTCCTTGCCCTGCGCATCCAGCCAGGCGGCGTGGTAGACGAGCGCGCGGCCGGCCTCGACCTGCGCCGCACGCATCGCCAGGCGCTGGCGGATCGCCTGCTTGTCCCACAGCGTGGCGCCGAAGGCCTTGCGGTCGCGCACGTAGGCCACCGTCATCTCGATCGCCCGCGCCGCCTCGCCCATCGCCGCCGCGCCGATCACCATGCGCTCGTTCTGGAAGTTGCGCATGATCTGGTAGAAGCCCTTGTTCTCGCCGCCCAGCAGGTTGGCCGCCGGGACGCGGCAGTTCTCGAACACGAGTTCGGCGGTGTCGCTGCACAGCCAGCCGCTCTTCTTCAGCGTGCGGCCGACGCGAAAACCAGGCGTTCCCTTCTCGACGATGAAGATCGAGATGCCGCGCGAGCCCTTGGCCGCGAGATCGGTCTTTGCGCCGACGAAGTACAGGTCGCCATGCACGCCGTTGGTGATGAACATCTTGCTGCCGTTGATCACCCACTCGTCGCCGTCGCGCACGGCACGCGTGCGGATGCCGGCCACGTCCGAGCCGGCGTCGGGCTCGGTAACGGCCACGGCACAGACCTTCTCGCCGCGGATCAGCGGCGGCAGGTAGCGCTGCAGCTGCTCGGGCGAACCGAAATTGGCCAGGTGCGGCGAAGCCATGTCGGTGTGCACCGTCACCGTGACCGCGAAGCCGCCGAAGGTCGAGCGGCCCAGCTCCTCGGCCAGGATGGCGCTGTACACGGTGTCCAGACCCGAGCCACCGTATTGCTCGGGGTAGCGCACGCCGAGATAGCCCAGCCCGCCCATCTGGCGCATCACCTCGCGCGGCACCATGCCCGACTCTTCCCAGGCCGCGGCGCGCGGCACGATCTCCTGGTCGATGAAACGACGCAGGTTGTCGCGAAACTGGCGGTGCTCTTCGTTGAAGTAAATCGGCTCGTTCACGGCTTGTCCTCGGTTTCCAGGTCCAGCATCACCAGCAGGTCGCCACCGCGCACCGCGTCGCCTTCGCGGCAGCGCAGTTCGGTGACGCGGCCGTCGGCCGGCGCCGACAGCGTGTGCAGCATCTTCATCGCCTCCAGCATCACCAGCGCCTGGCCGGCGCGCACGCGGTCGCCGACGGCCACCGGCACGGCGGTCACCAGCCCCGGCATCGGCGCGCGCAGGCTGTTGCCGGCATCGGCACCGGTCGCGTCCGCACCCGCCAGCGCGTGGCGGGTGCGATCGATACGGGTCCAGACGTGGGTGCCGGAAGGACCGGCCAGCCACACGCGCTGGGCACTGCCCTCCTGGACGCGCAGGAAGCGGTAGGCCACGCTGCGGCCCGCGTGTTCGATGTCCAGCCGTTCGCCGTCGAGCCGCGCGCTGAAGTCGAAACTGCGCTCGCCCAGGCCGACCCGCCAGGTGCTGCCCTGGCCCTGCACCAGCGCCGTGTGCAACGTGCGCGAAGGGTCTTCCAGCAGCACGCGCACGCCGGCGGGCGCAGCGTCGCCGGTGACGCGCCAGGCGCCCAGGGCCAGCCAGGGCGAGGCCGTGGCCGGTGCGTGCGCGGCCAGCGTGCAGCCCAGCGCGGCGATGGCCAGGGCCTCGGCGGCGTCGCCGCGCGGCTTCCAGCCGTCGGGGAAGTTGCGCTCGATGTAGTGCGTCGAGAGCCTCTGCCCGAAGGCCGGCGCGCGCAGCAGGTCGGCCAGGAAGCCGAGGTTGCTGCGCACGCCCAGCAACTGGTACTGGTCCAGCGCGGTTGCCAGCCGCCGCGCCGCCTGCTCGCGGGTGTCGGCGAACGCGATCACCTTGGCCAGCATCGAGTCGTAGTGCGGCGTCACGCGGCTGCCGGCACGCACGCCGCTGTCCACGCGCACGCCCTCGCCGCCGGGCTCGCCGTAGCCGGCGATGGCGCCGATCTCGGGCGCGAAGCCGGCGGCCGGGTCTTCGGCGCAGACCCGGGCCTCGATGGCCCAGCCGCGGCGCGACAGGTCTTTCTGCTCGAAGGCCAGCGGCTCGCCGGCCGCGACGCGCAACTGCCACTCCACCAGGTCGATGCCGACCGTGGCCTCGGTCACCGGGTGCTCGACCTGCAGCCGCGTGTTCATCTCCAGGAAGAAGGTGTCGCCGCTGCTGGCATCGAAGATGAATTCGATGGTGCCCGTGCTGTCGTAGCCGATCGCGCGGCCGACCGCCAGCGCGTGCCGGTACAGCGCCTCGCGCTGCGCGTCCTGCAGATGGGCCGCAGGCGCCTCCTCGATCACCTTCTGGTGGTTGCGCTGGATCGAGCACTCGCGCTCGAACAGGTGCAGCAGGTGGCCGTGCTTGTCGCCCAGCAGCTGCACTTCCAGGTGGCGGGGCTCGGCCAGGTAGCGTTCCAGCAGCACCCGGTCATCGCCGAAGGAGGCCCTGGCTTCGCTCCGCACGGTGTCCAGCGCGGCAGCGAAGTCGCCCGCGCTGCGGACCACTCGCATGCCCTTGCCGCCGCCGCCGGCCGAGGCCTTGATCAGCACCGGGAAGCCGATGCGCGCGGCGGCTTCGCTCAGCACCGCGGGCGCCTGGTCGTCGCCGTGGTAGCCCGGCACGACCGGCACGCCATGCTCGATGGCGATGCGCTTGGACTCGATCTTCGAGCCCATGCGCCGGATGGCGTCGCGCGACGGGCCGACGAAGACGATGCCGGCGGCCTCGCAGGCCTCGATCAGCGCCAGGCTCTCGGACAGGAAGCCGTAGCCCGGGTGCACCGCCTGCGCACCGCTGGCCCGGGCGGCGGCGACGATGGCCGCCGCGTCGAGGTAGCTGCGCGCGGCCTCGGGCGGGCCGATGCGCACGGCCGTGTCGCAGCTCGCGACGTGCAGCGCCTCGCGGTCGGCGTCGGAGTAGACGGCGACCGTGCGCAGGCCCATCCTCCGCGCGGTGCGGGCAATGCGGCAGGCGATCTCGCCGCGGTTGGCGATGAGCAGGGTGTCAAACATTTGCGGTTCCCGCAGCGTGATCGCCTGCGCACGCTTCGCGTGCCGCGCCATCTGGCTTTGCCGCCGCGCCGACTCGCGTCGGCTGGTCGCCGCGGCTGGCGATGAGCAGCGTCTCAAACATGCGCTTGCATCAGCCCTTGCGCCACGCCGGCGCCCGCTTGGCGAAGAAGGCCGTGATGCCCTCGCTGCCTTCTTCGGTCTCCCAGGCATCGGCCAGCTTGTCGGCGGTGTAGATCATGCTGGTCGACAGGTCGTGCTGGTCGACGTAGGCGATGAGCTTCTTGGTCGCTGCCACCGCGCCGGGCGCGCATTGCAACAGGTCGGCCAGCTCGCGCTCCACCGCCGCGTCGAGCTGGTCGGCGGCCACCACTTCGGACACCAGACCCAGGCGCTGCGCCTCGGGCGCCTTCATGCGCTTGGCGGTGAGGAAGGTGCGCCGCGCATTGGCCTCGCCCATGCGCGCCACGACGTAAGGCGCGATGTTGGCCGGCAGCAGGCCCAGCCGCACCTCGGTCAGGCAGTAGACGCCGCTGTCGACCGCGACAGCGACATCGCAGACCGAGATCATGCCCACGCCGCCGCCGTAGGCCGGACCGTTGATGCAGCCGATCAGCGGCATCGGCAGCTCGTTGAGCGCACGCAGCATCTGCGCCAGCTCGGCGCTCTCGGCCACGCGCTCGGCGCGTGTCTTTTTCATGTTCTGCTGCATCCAGCCCAGGTCGCCGCCGGCGCAGAAGCTGGCGCCGGCGCCGGTCAGCACCACGGCGCGCAGGCCGGCCGCCAAGGCGAGCCAGGCCGCCGCCTGGCGCAGCTCGGCGATCAGCTTGGCGTTCAGCGCGTTGTGGGTGTCGGGCCGGTTCAGCGTCAGCCGGGCGACGCCGCGGGCATCGACGTCGAGCAACAGGGTTTCGAAAGTCGGGGTCTTCATCGTGCGCGCCTTCACATGCGGTAGACGGGGGTGGCGGTCTTGGGCAGCACGCGCCGCGTGGCCAGCGCCAGGGCCAGCGCCAGCACGTTGCGCGAGGCCGAGGGCGCGATCAGGCCGTCGTCCCACAGCCGCGAAGTGGCGTAGTACGGGTCGGACTGGCGGCCGTACTGCTCGCGCACCGCGCGCTCGGTCTCGGCCAGGCGCGCCTCGTCGGCCGGGCCGCGCAGGTTGGAGCGCGCCAGCTCGAGCATCACGTTGCTGGCGATGTCGGCGCTCATGGTCGCGACCTTGGCGCTGGGCCAGGCGAACAGGAACTCGGGCTCGAAGCCGCGCCCGCACATGCCGTAGTTGCCGGCGCCGTAGGAGCCGCCGACGATCAGCGTGATCTTGGGCACGCGCGCGCATGCCATCGCGTAGACCATGTTGGCACTGTGCTTGGCGATGCCGCCGCGCTCGGCCTCGGTGCCGACCATGAAGCCGGCGATGTTCTGCAGGAACAGCAGCGGCACGCCGCGCTGGTTGGCCAGTTCGATGAAGTGCGCGCCCTTCAGCGCCGCCTCGGCCAGCAGTGCGCCGTTGTTGGCCAGGATGCCCACCGGCTGGCCGTGGATCGCGCCGAAGCCGGTGACCAGGGTCGAGCCCCAGTCGGGCTTGAATTCGTGCAACTCGCTGCCGTCGACCAGGCGGGCGATGATCTCGCGCGCGTCGTAGGGCTGCTTGGCGTCGGCGGGCACGATGGCGTCGAGCTCGGCCGGGTCGTACAGCGGCGCTCGCGGCGTCAGCGGCGGTGCCGGCAGCGGTGCCGGCGGCAGGCTGGCGACGATCTCGCGCAGCCGCGCCAAGGCCTGCGGTTCGTCTTCGGCCAGGTGGTCGTTGACACCGGAGACGCGGGTGTGCATCTCGGCGCCGCCGAGCGTCTCGCCGTCCACCGTCTCGTTGATCGCGATCTTCACGATCGACGGGCCGCCGAGGTGGATGCGGGCGTTGCCGCGCACCATCACGACCTCGTCGGACAGCGCGGGGATGTACGCGCCACCCGCGGTGCAGCCGCCGAACACGGCCGAGATCTGCGGCACGCCGTCCTGCGACATGCGGCACTGCTGGAAGAAGCAATTGCCGAAGTGGTCGCGGTCGGGGAAGACACGGTCCTGTTCGGGCAGGAAGGCGCCGCCGCAATCCACCAGGTACAGGCAGGGCAGGCGCAGCCGCCAGGCGATCTCCTGCGCGCGGCGGTGCTTCTTCACGGTCTCGTGGAAGAAGGAGCCGCCCTTCACGGTGGCGTCGTTGGCGATGAACATGCAGGGCTGGCCGGCGACGATGCCGATGCCGGTGACGATGCCCGCGGCCGGCACCTCGTTGCCGTACTGGCCCCAGGCGGCCAGCGGCGAGAGTTCGAGAAAGGCCGTGCCGTCGTCCACCGCGAAGTCGATGCGCTCGCGCGCCAGCAGCTTGCCGCGGGCACGGTGGCGCTGGATGTGGGCGTCGCGCCCGCCGGTGGCGGCCAGCGCCAGGCGCTCGCGCAGCAGCTGGAGCTGCTGCTGTCCATGGGCTGCCGCCGCTGCCCCGATGGCCGAGCGCGCGTCGAACCGGCTCGCGATCACGGCCATGCGCACTCACCCTCGAGCAGCGCCGGCGTCAGGTCCACCGGCGACGGGACATGAAGATCAAGCTGACATGGATAGCAGGCCAAGGTGGCTCTCCAGCGGCGGCCCTGTCGACGAGACGAGCGCGTGATGGCAACGGCGCCCGCACCCCCGGGCATTCCACCGCAAACTATAACATCGAACATACGTTAGTTAGATGAGTGGGCGCGGGCTGCGGCGCGCGTTCCGGACGCGATCCGGACATTCGCAAGGTGGCTGGATTCGGTGGTCCGAGGGGAGTCCACGTCAATCGGCGCCGGGCACATGGTCCGGCAACGAATCCGTCGAGCGAGGGTCGGCTCCTCGGCGCGATCAGGCTCGCCGTGTCCCGCGTTCCTCGGCCCGGGCGAGCGGCCACAGTGCCGCCAGGCCGGCGAGTCCGGTGACACCGAACGCCAGGCGGAAGCCGCCCAACGCCGTGAGCAGGCCGAAGATCACCGGACCGGCGATGAATCCGGCGAGCAGCAGCAGCGTGGCGCCCGCGGTCGTGTCGTTCAGGGCCTCGCGCGGCGCATGGCGCACCACCTCCGCGATCTGCACGCCGTTCCAGCCCGACACCGTGGCACCCCCCAGCAACGCCAGCGCGCTGATGCACCAGCCGGGCCAGGACGGCGAGGTGAGCGCCAAGGCCATCGTCGCGGCAGCCGAGCCGATCGCCATGGCGCGCAGCACCCGGATGCCGCAATCGAAGCGATCCGAGATCCAGCCCAGCAACGGACGGCCGATCATGCTGGCCACCTGCATCAGCGCGAACAGGGCGCCCGCGCTGGTCAGGGTCCAGTGCAACTCGCGTACTGCATAGGTCACCAGAAACACGAACCAGACGCTTTGCACGCCACTCAGGCAGGCGCCGGCTGTTGCCAAGCGGCGCATGGCCGGCAACGCCATCAGCATGGCCAGCGGCCTCTTGACGTTCTCGACGCTGATGAACGTCGCCCAGCCCAGCCGCTGGGTCCTGTCGCGCCCCGCATCGACCTGGCGCCGCAACGGCTGCACCGCGAGCAGGGTCAGGATTGCCAGACCCGCCGACAGCACGACCGCGTATTCGACGCCCAGCGATTCGGCCAGCAGCGGGAGCGTCAGGCCGGCCAGAATGCCGCCCACCGGCACGCCGGCCTGCTTGATCGAAAAGAGCAGGTTGCGATGCCCTGCCGGCGCAAAGCGCTGCAACACGTCGCTGCCGGCCGACGACGGCGGCCCCATGCTGAAGCCGATCAGCAGGCTGCCGATCACCGGGCCGAGCGGCAGGCGCAGCGCGCACAGCAGCGTGCCGAATGCGCCCAGCAGCAGACCCAGTTGCAGGGTGCGCACCGACCCGCAGCGCCGCAGCAGCGGCAACCCCAACAGCAGGCAGACCACCGAACCGCCGGTGATCAGGGACGACAGGTAGCCGACATCGGCAGCGCGCCAGCCCAGTCGGTCCGCCAGGTTCGGTGCCAGCGTCGGCGCGATTCTCGACAGAAAGGTCGCCGCGGCCTGCACCGCGAGCACCGCGACGAGCGGGCCGACCCAGCGGGTGGCTTGCGGATCGGCGGGAGCCGCCGAGGACGGTCGACCGTGGGGTGGCATGACCAGTTCGTCCGGCGACACGGGTTCGGCCAGGCTCACCTTGCCTTGATGCGCGCCAGCGGCACCAGGGCCGAGAACGTGGCCAGCGCAGTGACCACGAAAGCCTCCCGGAAGCCCGCGCCGAACGTGACGATCAGGCCGAAGACGGCCGGTCCGATGACATAGGCCACCAGCAGCAGCAGGGTCGCGCCGGTCATGGTTTCGTTCAGCGTCTCGCGCGGTGCCATACGGGCCACCTCGGCGAACTGCACGCCGTTCCAACTCGCCACCGTCAGGCCGCCCAGGACCGCGAGCACGACGATGCTCCAGGTCGGCCAGGCGGGGGTGGACGCCGCCAGCGCCAGGGTCGTCAGCCCCGAGCCGAACGCCGTCCAGCGCAGCACGCGCACGCCGTCGCCGAGGCGGTCGGAGACAAAGCCCGCCAGCGGCCGGCCGAATGCGCTGGCGAGTTGCATCACCGCATAGACCACGCCGGCCGCAGCGAGCGACCAGTGCAGTGCCACCACGAGGTAGGTCACGAAGAACGCGAACCAGGCGCTCTGCCCTGCCCCCAGGCAGCCGCCGACCAGCCCCATGCGGCGCAGATCGGGCATTGCCACCAGCACGGCCAGCGGCCGGCGCAGGTTGTCGGGCGTGATGAACATCCGCCACGACAGTACCAGCGTCCGGTCGCGCGCTGCATCCACGCGCGCGCGCAGCGGCTGCACCGCCAGCAGCGTCAGGGTGCCGATGGCAGCCGCCAGGGCCATGGCGGCGCCGATGCCGAAGTGTTGCGCTGACCAGGGCATCAACAGGCCGGCCAGCACGCCACCCAGCGGCACGCCCGCCTGCTTGACCGAGAACAGAAGATTGCGATGGCGCGGCGGCGCAAAGCGCTGCAGCACGTCCATGCCGGCCGACGATGGCGGCCCGATCGAAATGCCGATGAACAAGGTGCCGATCAGGAGTGCAGCCGAAGCCGGTACGGCGCTGAGCAACGCGCCGACGATGCCAAGCGCCAGCCCGATCTGCAGGTTGCGCATCGAGCCGTAGCGGCGCAGCAGCGGCATGCCGACCAACAGGATCACGACCGAGCCGCCGGTAATCAGCGCCGACAGGTAGCCTGCGCTTTCCACCGGCCAGCCGACACGCGGCGCCAGCGTCGGCGCCAGCGTCGGCGCGATGCGCGAGAGATAGGACACCGCCGTCTGCACCGCCAGCATCGCCAGCAGCGGGCCGACCCAGTCCTCGCGGCGGTCTTCGCTGTCGATCCGGATCGGCGGCGGGCCGTCGGGTCGCGCGCCGCTCATCCGCAAACCCGCCGCGCGCCGGTCGACGCGCAGGGCCAGGCGCAGATCGGCGCGCGTCTCAATGCGTTCAGCCGCGCAGCGCGGACAGCGTGCCGCTGTGC
Organism: Pseudomonadota bacterium; assembly: GCA_040388965.1. Classification (GTDB taxonomy): domain Bacteria; phylum Pseudomonadota; class Gammaproteobacteria; order Burkholderiales; family Burkholderiaceae_C; genus LMDS01. Next base: position 65,506 of record JAZKAV010000011.1, read on the forward strand.
ATCAGGTGACCGTTCAGCGGCCGGCCGATGATGCGTTCGGCCAGTCGCGAGGCCTCGACCAGCTTTTCCAGGTCGATGCCGGTGGCGATGCCCATTTCCTCGCACATGAACACCATGTCCTCGGTGCAGACGTTGCCCGCCGCCGAGCCATGCTTGTGCCCGGCGAACGGGCAGCCGCCGAGGCCGGCCACCGAGCTGTCGAACAGATCGACACCCATCTGCAGCGCGGCGTAGACATTGGCGCCGCCCAGGCCGCGCGTGTCGTGCAGGTGCAACCCGATGCGCGCCTGCGGCACGATCTCGCGCACCGCGCCGATGCGGCGCTTGATCTCTTCCGGGTTGGCCCAGCCCATCGTGTCGGCCAGGAAGAAGGCCGGGAACGGGATGCGGCGATCGGTGCAGACGTCGGCCAGCCAGCGCACCACGTCGGTGACGGCCGACACCGGCACCGGGCCGCCCAGATTGCAGCCGAAGGAAGTCACCACGTAAGCCTGCTCGAGCGGAATGCCGAGCGCGATGTAGCGGTCGATCCAGCCGAGCTGGCGCTCGCGGTTCTCGGCCACGCTGCAGTTGTTGTTGCGCTGCGAGAAGGGCTCGGTGACGTAGAAGACGATCTTGCCGTCGAGGTCGACCTGCTCGCAGGCGCGCGCGCGCTCGAAGCCGTTGTCGTTCAGCCAGAGTGCGGTGTAGCGCGTGCCGGGGCGCTTCTTCAGGCGGGCGAACAGCTCGGGCGAATCGACCATCTGCGGCACCGCGCGCGGGCTGACGAACGAGGCGCATTGCACCTGCTTCAGGCCGGACGCCGCGAGCGCGTCGATCAGCGCCAGGCGGTCGGCGAGGGGGTAGGTCTCCTTTTCCATCTGGAAGCCCTCGCGCGGGCCCTCTTCATGGAACTCGACCTGGCGTGGAAAGGATGTCATCGCAAGCCTCCTTCGGTTGACTGACCGCTCAGGGTCACGGGATCACGGGGTCACGGATTCACTCGGCGCCCGCCTCGGCAGGCGCGACTTCGGCCAGCGGCTGATGGCGTTCGACCATGTCGCCCACCGCGCAGCGGACACCGACCACGGCACCGTCGAACGGCGCGCTGACGTGCAGCTCCATCTTCATCGACTCGAGCACGATCACCGTCTGCCCGGCCGTCACGGCCTGGCCCGGCGCGGCCTTGACGGCGACGACCTTGCCCATCATCGGCGCGAGCAGCAGGCCGCCCACCTCGGCGTCGCCGAGCGCGCCGCCGAGATAGGGCATGCAGTCGAACACGCTGCGCCCGAGCGGGCTGGACAGTTCGATGCCGGTCGAGTCGCCCACCAGCGCCAGCTCGAGGGTGCGCCCCCCGAAATGCAGCAGGCGGTGACCGGGGGTCATCGAGGGCAAGGTGGCCAGCGATGCACGCTCGATCGCATCGCCCAGCGCCAGATCGACGCTGCCATCGGCCAGCGGCGCGGCAAACCGCACCGCCCACTCGGTTTCACCGCTCTTGAGCACCACGCTCGGCAGCGGGGCCGGCGCGACCACCCCGGTTCCCAGGCGCCAGCCGGTGAAGCCCTGGACCTGGCTCCAGCAACCCAGCTCGGGGGTCGCTGCGCGCTGCAGGGCCAGCCAGTGCAGCGCAGCGGCTGCCACGTGCTCGGCAGGCACCGCGGGCGCGACCCGGACGACGGACGTCGAGGCGCTGAACGATTCGTCGATCAGCCGGGTGTGGAAACTGGCGTCCACGGTCTGCGGCCAGTGCAGCAAGTCGTGCAGGAACTGCAGGTTGGTCGTCAGGCCGATCACGATGCTGTCGCGCAGGCCGGCGGCCAGCGCACGCCGCGCGGCCTCGCGGCTGGGGCCGTGCGACACCAGCTTGGCGATCATCGAGTCGTAGAAGGGCGAGATCTCGTCGCCGCTTTCCACGCCCGACTCGATGCGCAGCGCGGCGCGCGAGAAATCCACCCGCTCCAGCCGCCCGGTCGTGGGCAGGAAGCCCGCTTCGGCGTCTTCGGCGCACAGGCGCGCCTCGAAGGCATGGCCTTCGCAGCGCACCTCGGCTTGAGTCAGCGGCAGCCGACCGGTGTCGGCGATGCGCAACTGGATTTCGACCAGATCCAGCCCCGTCACCTCTTCGGTCACCGGGTGCTCGACCTGCAGGCGCGGGTTGACCTCGAGAAAGAAGTAGTCCTCGCCGGTGACGACGAACTCCACCGTGCCAAGGCCCCGGTAGTTCACGCCGGCAGCCAACTTGACGGCATCGGCGAGCAGGCGTTCGCGCAGCGCCGCCGGCAGGCCGGCGCTCGGCGCTTCTTCGATCACCTTCTGGTGGCGGCGCTGCAGCGTGCATTCGCGCTCGAACAGGTGGATGGCGTTGCCCTGGCCGTCGCCCGCGACCTGAACCTCGATGTGCCGCACGTGCGGCAGGTAACGCTCGACGATCAGCTCGCCGTTGCCGAAGGCCTTCTCGGCCTCGCGCATCGCGCTCTCGACACGCGCGTCCAGGCCGTCCAGCGTGTCCACCACCGCCATGCCGCGCCCACCGCCGCCAGCGACGGCCTTCAGCAGCACCGGCAGCGGCATGCCGCGCACCGTGCGCACCACCGCAGCGGCATCGTTCATGCCGCCTTCGCTGCCCTGGATCACCGGCACGCCCAGGCGCGCCGCCTCGCGCTTGGCCTGGGCCTTGCCGCCCAGGCGTTCCATCGTCTCGGCCGTGGGGCCGATGAAGATCAGCCCGGCGGCGTCGAGCGCACGCACGAAGTCCGGGTTCTCCGAGACGAAGCCGAAGCCCGGGTGCACGGCATCGGCGCCGACCCGCTTGGCCGCCGCGACGATGGCGGCTATGCGCAGGTAGCTGTCGGACGGTGCGGCACCGCCGATCTCCACCGATTCGCCGATCTCGCGCACGTGCCGGGCGTGGCGGTCGGCCGTGGAATGCACCGTGGCCACCTTCAGCCCGAGTCGGCGGCAGGTGCGCGCGATGCGGCAGGCGATCTCGCCGCGGTTGGCGATCAGGACCTTCTTGATGTTCATGGGTTTCCCGCGGCAAGATCGCCTGCGCACGCTGCGCGTGCCAGGCAATCTGGCTTCGCCGCTGCGCCGACTGGTGTCGGCTGGTCGCCGCGGTTGGCGATCAGGACCTTGTGGATGCGTTGCATGTCAGAAGCGGAAAATGCCGAAGGGCGTAGGCTTGGGCGCCGTGCGCGACGCGAGGTCTAGCATCAGGCCCATCACGTCGCGCGTCTCGACCGGGTCGATGATGCCGTCGGCCCACAGGTTGGACGAGAAGTTGTCGGCCGGCTGAAAGTCTTCGTAGACCTTGCGGACCGGCGCCTTGAAGGCTTCTTCCTCCTCGGGCGTCCACTCACGGCCTTCGGTCTTGTTGATCTGCCGCCGCACCAGCGCCATCACGGTGGCCGCCTGGTCGGGGCCCATAATCGCGGCGCGCGCGTTCGGCCACGCGAACATCGCCGTCGGGTTGAACGGCCGGCCGCACATCGCCAGGTAGCCCGCGCCGTACGACGCGCCGATGATGATGGTGTACTTGGGCACGTTGGCCGAGGCCATCGCGGTGATCATCTTGGCGCCGGCCTTGGCGATGCCCGACTGCTCGGCTGCGCGGCCGACCATGAAGCCGGTGACGTCGGCCATGAACAGCAGCGGGATGTCGCGCTGGCAGCACAGGTCGATGAAGTGCGCCGCCTTCATCGCGCTTTCCGGAAACAGCACGCCCTGGTTGGCGAGGATGCCGATCTCGTGGCCGTGGATGCGCGCGAAGCCCGTGAGCAGCGTATCGCCATACAGCGGCTTGAATTCCTGGAAGCGGCTGTCGTCGACGAAGCGCGCGAGGATCTCGCGCGTGTCGGTCGGGATCTTCGGGTCGCGGCTGATCAGGCCGTGGATTTCGCGCGGGTCATAGCGCGGCGGAATGCTCGGCTGCCTGGTCCAGCGCGGCTTGGGCGGTTCGCCGAGCTCGCGCACGATCTCGCGCGTCATCGCCAGTGCATGGCGATCATCCAGCGCGATGTGGTCGGTGACGCCGCTCAGGCTGCAGTGCATCTGCGCGCCGCCCAGCGACTCGGCGTCGACCGTCTCGCCGGTGGCGGCGAAGGTCAGTTCCGGGCCGCCCAGGTACATGAAGCCCTGTTCCTTGACGATCACGATCTCGTCGCACAGCGCCGGGATGTAGGCCCCGCCCGCGGTGCAGGGGCCCAGCACCACGGCGATCTGGTGGATGCCCTCGGCCGACATGCGCACCTGGTTGTTGAAAATGCTGCCGAACTGGCCGACGTCGGGGAAGATGTTCGCCATGTCGGGCAGGAAGGCCCCGCCGCTGTCGACCAGCGTGATGCACGGCAGGCGGTGCGCCCACGCGATCTGCTGCGCGCGCACATGCTTCTTGCAGGTCAGGCCGTAGTAGGTGCCGCCCTTCACGGTGGCGTCGTTGGCGATGATCATGCAGGGCCGGCCCTGCACCAGCCCGATGCCGGTGATGATGCTGGCGCCCGGCGGCACGCCGTCGTACAGGCCCTCGCCGGCGAGCATGCCGAGTTCGAGGAAGGGCGAGCCCGGATCGAGCAGCACCTCGACGCGGTCGCGGGGCAGGATCTTGTTGCGCGCCAGGTGCTTCTCGCGCGCCTTGGGCGGCCCGCCGGCCAGCGCCTGGCGGCGCCGCTCGTGCAGCCGGGCGATCAGCGCCTCGTAGGCGCTGCGGTTGAGCTGGAACTCGGGGTCTGCGGTGGACGCGCGCGAGGAAAGAATCGTCATCCGGGGGCCTGCTGCTTCACTTGAACACGGGCGGGCGGCGCGCCGCGAACGCCGCCAGGCCTTCGCTCACGTCGTCGTTCATCAGCTCGGTGGCCATCACGTCCTGCTCGAGCTTCAGGCCGCCGCCCAGCGGCTGGTCCATGCCCTGGCGCGCCAGGCGCTTCATGATCGCCAGCCCGCCGCGGCTGCGCGTGCCGAGCTGGGTGCAATAGGCCAGTGCGGCCTCGCCCAGCTTGTCGGGCTCGACCACGTAGTTGACCAGGCCCCACTGAAGCGCGGTCTGGGCGTCGATCCAGCGCGCGCTGAAGAAAAGGTCGAGGCCGCGCCGCAGCCCGACGATGCGCGGCATGCGCTGCGAGCCGCCCCAGCCGGGCACCAGGCCGTACTGCGCGTGCTGGTCGCCGATGCGGAAGTCGGTCGACGCGAAGATCACGTCGCAGGCCATCATCAGCTCGCTGCCGCCGGCCAGCGCCAGGCCCTGGCAGGCCGCGACCACCGGCAGGTCGCTGGCCTCCAGGCGCTGCAGCACCGAGTGGCCGTAGCGGATGAAGTGGTCGATCTTCTTCGGGTCGCTGCGCAGGCCCTTGACCTCGTCGAGGTCGGCGCCGGTGCAGAAATGCTTGCCCTGGGCCCGGATGAGCACGGCGCGCACGCCCGAGCCGGGCTTCTCGAATTCGTCCATCGCCTTCTCGATGGCCGCATGCACGGCCAGCGACAGGCAGTTGAACTTCTCGGGGCGCGCCAGTTCGAGCACGCCGACCGCACCGACACGGCTGACCACCACCGGGGATGCGGCGCTCACTTGCGGTTCTCCGCGGCGTACTGCACCGCGACGCGGCCGGCGCGCTCGCGTGCGACGATCAGCTTCATCACCTGCGCCGTGCCGTCGCCGATCTCCAGGCCCATCACGTCGCGCAGGCGCTGCTGGTGCGGCAGGTCCTTGGACCAGCCGTAGTGGCCGAAGGTCAGGATGCACTGGTGGATCGCGTCGAAGCTGGTCTTCGGGCCCATCCACTTGACCATCGCCGACTCTGCCGTGTGCGGCAGGCCGGCGTCGCGCAAGGCCAGCCCGTGGTACGACAGCTGGCGGCAGGCGGCGATCTGGGTCTCGAACTCGACGATCGGGAACGACACGCCCTGGTACTGCACGATCGGTGCACCCATGGTCTTGCGCTCCTTCATGTACTCCCAGGTCTCGTCGATCGAGGCCTGGGCCGCACCGAGGCATTGCAGCGCGATCAGGATGCGGCTGAAGTCGAAGCCCTGCATCACCTGCGTGAAGCCCTTGCCCTCGGCGCCCATCATGTTCTCGGCCGGGATGCGGACGTCGTCGAAGAACACCGAGCCGCGGCCGATGATCTTGCTGCCCAGGTCGTTGAAGCGGGTGCGCGTGATGCCCGGCAAATCGGTGGGCACGAGGAAGGCGCTGATGCCGCGCGCACCGGAATCCGGCGTGCCCGTGCGTGCAAACAGGATGATGGCATCGCACTGCTCGGCGAAGCTGATCGAGGTCTTCTCGCCCGACAGGATGAAGTCCTTGCCGTCGCGGCGCGCCTTGACCTGCAGGTTGGCCGCGTCGGAGCCGCCGCGCGGCTCGGTCAGGCCGAGGCCGATGATGGCGTCGCCGGCCACCAGGCGCCCGTTCCAGTAGCGTGCCAGCTCGGGGTTGGCGTTGCGATGCACGATCGCGCCCATCAGCGAGCCCAGCAGTTGCAGGTAGCTGACGTTGAAGTCGCCGTAGGCCATTTCCTCGGTGATGATCCCCGCGGTGAGGCCGCTCTGTCCCAGGCCGCCGTACTCCTCGGGCAGGTCGACGCCGATCAGACCCAGGGCGCCGATCTCCTTCATCAAGGTGCGATCGAATGCGTGGTCCGCTTCTCGCTTCTGGTAGTCGGGCTTGAGTCGCTCGCGCGCAAAGCGGCGCGCCACGTCGCGCAAGGCGATCTGGTCGTCGGTGAACAGCATGTTCCGGTCTCCTTGGTCGGCTGGGAATGAGCACTCTGAACGTCGGCGCCACGCCGGCGCGGCGCGCCGCCAACGTAATACTTGCCTGCTTGCGCAAGTCGCGGCTATCATACCATCGAACATACGTTAGTTAGATCAGTAGCCAAGCGACGTTCGGCGGGATCCACGACCGGTACCAACTCTTGAAGAACGCTCACCCTGACTGACCATCCCCATGTCCACCAAGACCCGAGAAAAGCCGGCCCCTGTCGAAGCCGACACCGCCACGCGTGAGCGCATCCTGCTGGAGGCCGCGCGCCTGTTTCGCCATCACGGCTATTCGGCCACCACGCTGCGTGAGGTCGCGGACGCCTCCGGCATCAAGGCCGGCAGCATCTACTACCACTACGAGTCCAAGGACCAGATCCTCGGCGAAGTGCTGGACAAGGGGATTCTGGTGGTCGCCGAGGCGGTACGCCAGCGGGTCGATGCGCTGCCTGCCGACGCCACGTCCCGGCAACGCCTGGCAGCGGCGATCGAAGGCCACCTCTGGGGCCTGCTGCACCACGGCGACTTCACGTCGGCCAACATCCGCATCTACGGGCAGATTCCCACGGCCGCGAAGAGCCGCCACCGCAAGGTTCGCCGCGACTACGCGAACTACTGGGATCGCCTGCTCGAGGATGCACTCAAGCGCGGCGAACTGCGTCCCGACACCAGCACCGCGGTGATCCGCCTGTTCGTGATCGGCGCCCTGAACTGGACGGTCGAGTGGTACAACCCCCAGAAGGGTTCGTTCCAGGACTTCGTCAAGCAGATCACTGCCATCGTGTTCGATGGCACCTTCGTCCGGAACTGAACCGACATGAGCGTCAAACCAGGCTGGGAAGGCCGTTTCTTCGAAGACTTCCAGATCGGCGACGAATACCGCCATCCGCTGGGCCGCACGCTCACGCAGCAGGACAACATCTGGTTCACGCTGCTGACGCAGAACGTGGCCGCGGTGCACTTCGACGTGCACTACGCGGCGCAGACCGAGTTCGCGCGTCCGCTCGTCAACTCGTGCCTGACCCTGGCGCTCGTCACCGGGCAGTCGGTGATCGACGTGTCGTACAACGTGTTCGCCAACCTCGGCTGGGACGAGGTGCGTCTGCCCAAGCCGGTGTTCGAAGGCGACACGATCTACTCGCGCTCGGCCGTGCTCGACAAGCGCGAGGCCAAGTCACGACCCAACCTGGGCGTCGTGACGGTGGCCACCGAAGGCTTCAACCAGGACGGCGTGGTGGTGTGCACCTTCAAGCGCACCCTGATGGTCTACAAGCGCGGCATGGCGCCGAATCGCGCCCCGCCGGTGCCGAAGTCGAAGATCTGACATCTGACCGAGCGCGCTCGCGCGCGCCTTGCGAACGTGAACACCCAAGAACTGATAGCGCAATTCGGCCCGCGTGAGGCCATGGAATACGACGTGGTGGTGGTCGGTGCCGGCCCGGCCGGCCTGGCCACCGCGATCCGCCTGAAGCAGCTGAACGCCGAGTTGTCGGTGGTCGTGATCGAGAAGGGCTCGGAGCCCGGCGCCCACATCCTGTCGGGCGCCGTGATGGACCCGCGCGCGATCACCGAACTCATCCCCGACTGGAAGACGCTGGGCGCGCCGCTCTCTCAGCCGGTCACCGGCGACGACGTGCTGTTCCTGTCCGAGACCGGCAGCACGCGCACGCCCGACTGGCTGGTGCCGCGCAACTTCCACAACCACGGCTGCTACGTGGTGTCGCTGGGCAACGTGGTGCGCTGGCTGGCGCAACAGGCGGAAGGCCTGGGCGTGGAGATCTTCCCCGGCTTCGCCGCGGCCGAGGTGCTGTACGACGAACAGGGCAGCGTGCGCGGTGTGGCCACCGGCAACATGGGTGTCGGCAAGGACGGCGAGCCCACCGGCTCGTTCCAGCTCGGCATGGAGCTGGTCGGCAAGTACACCGTGTTCGCCGAAGGCGCGCGCGGCCACCTGGGCAAGCAGCTGATCGCCCGCTACAAGCTCGATGCCGGCAAGGATCCGCAGACCTACGCCATCGGCATCAAGGAGCTGTGGGAGATCGACCCTGCCCGCGCCAGGCCGGGCCTCGTGGTGCACACCGCCGGCTGGCCGATGCAGGACCAGACCTTCGGCGGCGGCTTCCTCTACCACCTCGCCGAGAACAAGGTGACGCTGGGCTTCGTGGTCGGGCTCGACTACAGCAACCCGTTCATGAGCCCGTTCGAGGAGATGCAGCGCTGGAAGACCCACCCCGCGATCCGCGTCCACATCGAAGGCGGCAAGCGCATCGGCTACGGCGCGCGCGCCATCAACAACGGCACGCCGCAGGCGCTGCCCAAGACGGTGTTCCCGGGCGGCGCGCTGGTCGGCTGCGACGCCGGCTACCTGAACGCCGCGCGCATCAAGGGCAGCCATGCGGCGATCAAGAGCGGCATGCTGTGCGCCGAGGCGCTGGCGCCGGCGCTGGCCGCCGGGCGCCAGCGCGACGAACTGCTGGCCTACCCGCAAGCCTTCGAGAAGAGCTGGCTCAACGAGGAGCTGCAGCAGACGCGCAACTTCAAGCTCTGGTTCAAGAAGGGCAAGCTGGTGGGCAACCTGATGACCGGCATCGAGCAATGGCTGCTGCCCAAGCTCGGCATCGCCAGCCCCCCCTGGACCCTGCACGGCACGAAACGCGACAACGAATGCCTGATCCCTGCCGCCGAGGCCACGCCGATCGTCTACCCGAAGCCCGACGGCAAGCTCAGCTTCGACCGCCTGTCCTCGGTCTTCATCAGCAATACCAACCACGAAGAGAACCAGCCGGCCCACCTGACACTGAAGGATGCGTCGGTGCCGGTGGCGCTGAACCTGGCCAAGTACGCCGGCCCCGAGAGCCGCTACTGCCCGGCTGGCGTCTACGAGTTCGTGAAGAACGACGACCAGACCGAGCGGCTGCAGATCAATGCGCAGAACTGCGTGCATTGCAAGACCTGCGACATCAAGGACCCGTCGCAGAACATCGTCTGGGTCACGCCCGAAGGCGGCGGCGGGCCCAACTACGCCGGAATGTGAACCCCATGAGTGAACCGCAATTCGGCTGGAACGATGCCGCGCTGGCGGAAGCGCCGCGCGTCTTCGAGGCCGGCCTGTTCGACGGTCAGGTCGTGATGGTCTCCGGCGCCGGCAGCGGCATCGGCAAGGCCATCGCATTCCTGTACGCGCGGCTGGGCGCCAGGCTCGTCATCTGCGGCCGCGACCGCGCCAAGCTCGATGCCTGCGAGCCCTGGCTGCGCAAGCTCGGCAGCCCCGACGTGCTGGTGCAGCAGGCCAACATTCGCCAGCCCGACGATGTCGAGAGGCTGCTGGACGCCACCTACGCGCACTTCGGGCGCCTGGACGTGCAGGTCAACAACGCCGGCGGCCAGTTCCCGAAAGCCGCGCTCGACATCAGCCCCAACGGCTGGAAGGCGGTGATCGACAACAACCTGAACGGTACCTGGTACATGATGCACGCCGCCGCGAAGCGCTGGCGCGACACCGGCACGCCGGGCAACATCGTCAACATCGTGCTGACCTTCCAGCGCGGCTTCCCCGGCGTGGCCCACTCCTGCGCCGCGCGCGCCGCGGTGACCTACCTGTCGAAGACGGTCGCGGTCGAATGGGCAGCGCACAACATCCGCGTCAACTGCGTCGCCCCGGGCGTGATCGAGAGCACCGGCTTCAAGCAGTACTCGGCCGAAGCCCGCGAGCACTTCCCGCGCGGCAACCCGATGCTGCGCCAGGGCGACGTGCAGGACATCGCCCACGCGGTGATCTACCTCACCGGGCCCAGCGGCAAGTTCATCACCGGCGAGCTGCTCAACGTCGATGGCGGCGGCGTGCTGTGGGGCGAGTTGTGGACGATCCCGAAGCCTGCCTATTTCACCCAGGGGCAGACGCAATGAGTGCGGCGGAGAAGCAACCCAAGTTCGGCCCCGGCGACGCGGCGCTCGCCGAGCTGCCCACGGTCTACCGCGACGACCTGTTCGCCGGCAAGGTGGTGCTGGTCTCGGGCGCCGGCAGCGGCATCGGCAAGGCGATCGCCTTCCTGTTCGCACGCCTGGGCGCCACGCTGGCGATCTGCGGCCGCAAGCTCGATGCACTGGAGGACTGCGCCGAGAAGCTGCGCGCCCTGTCAGGCCGCGAGGTGTTCGTGCACCCGATGACGATCCGCGATCCGGGCCAGGTCGAAGGCCTGCTCGACGCGGTGTTCGAGCGTTTCGGCAGCATCGATGTGCTGGTCAACAATGCCGGCGGGCAGTTCGCCGCGCACGCGATGGACTTCACCGACAAGGGCTGGAACGCGGTCATCGACACCAACCTGAACGGCACCTGGTACATGATGCAGGGCACGGCGAAGCGCTGGGTCAGGCAGGGCAAGCGCGACGGCAGCATCGTCACCATCGCCGCTGCCGTGGACCGCGGCCTGCCAGGAATGGCGCATACGGCGGCCTCGCGTGCCGGCGTGATCGCGCTGTCGCAGACGCTGGCCGTCGAATGGGCCGAACACGGCATCCGCGTCAACTGCATCGGCGCCGGCGCGATCGAGAGCAACGGCTTCAACAACTACAAGGAAGAGAACGTCGGCGGCCTGTTCCGCACCAACCCCATGCTCAGGGCCGGAGACGTGCAGGACATCGCCGAGGCTGTGGTCTACCTCACGGCATCCTCGGGCAAGTACATCACCGGCGAGACGGTCAACATCGACGGCGGCATGGTGCTGTGGGGCGAGTTCTGGCCGGCCGGCATGCCCGATTACTTCAAACCACCTGCCTGATCCGCATGACTTCAGCACAAGACGAGACTTCAACCAACACAGGGCCTCTGGCCGGCGTCAAGGTGGTCGACCTCACCACCGTGGTGATGGGGCCCTTCGCCAGCCAGATCCTGGCCGACCTGGGCGCCGACGTCATCAAGGTCGAGGCGCCCGAAGGCGACACCGTGCGCAACATCGGGCCGAGCCGCAGCAAGGGCATGGGCCCGATGTACCTCGCGTTGAACCGCAACAAGCGCAGCATCGCGCTCGACCTGCGCAATCCCGACGGCCTGGCGGCGCTGAAGCGGCTGATTGCCGATGCCGACGTGCTGCTGTTCAACATCCGCCCCAGCTCGATGGGCCGGCTGGGCCTGAGCTACGACGAGGTCGCCGCGGTCAACCCGCGCATCATCTACTGCGGTGCCTACGGCTTCGGCGAAGGCGGGCGCTATGCCGGCAAGCCGGCGCTCGACGATCTGATCCAGGGCGCCGTGGCCCTGCCCTCGCTGGTCGGCCGCGTCACCGGCGAGCCGCGCTACCTGCCGACCAACATCTGCGACCGCACCACCGGCCTGACCGCCGTCTACACCGTGACCTCGGCGCTCTACGCGCGCGCGCGCAGCGGCCGCGGCCAGGCCATCGAAGTGCCGATGTTCGAGACCATGACCCAGTTCGTGCTGTCCGACCACATGTACGGCCAGACCTTCGACCCGCCGCTGGCCGACGCCGGCTACGTGCGCCTGCTCGCCAAGGACCGCCGCCCGTGCAAGACCCGCGACGGCTACATCTGCGTGCTGATCTACATCGACAAGCACTGGAAGAACTTCTGCGAGATGCTGGGCCGCCAGGACATGCTGACCGACCCGCGCTTCCTGCGCATGGCCGACCGCACGCGCAACGTCGACGCGCTGTACGCCTTCGTCACCGAGCAGATGGCCCAGCGCACCACCGCCGAGTGGATGGACGCGCTGGCCAAGGCCGACATTCCGGTGACCCCGATGCACTCGCCGACCAGCCTGATGGACGACCCGCACCTGGCCGACGTCGGCTTCTTCGAGTGGATCGAGCACCCGACCGAAGGGCGCATCCGCAGCATGAACATTCCCGGCACCTGGTCGGGCACACCGCCCGCCATCCGCCGCCATGCGCCGCTGCTGGGCGAGAACACGCGCGAGGTGCTGGCCGAGGCCGGTTATGCACCCGCGGAGATCGAGCGGATGCTGGCCAGCGGCGCGGCCAGCATGACCAAGGCAGCACCGCCCGAACGCGACACACAGCCATGAACAGCGTGCCGCGCGCCGGCCAGGCCGCACTCGTGCGGCTGACCGCGTGGCGGCCACTCCAGGCCGCGCTGCTCGCCTTCGCCGTGGCGCTGGCGGCAAGTCCGCCGGCACGCGCACAGGGCTACCCGAACAAGCCGCTGCGGCTGATCGTGCCGTTTGCCGCCGGCGGCTCCACCGACGTGGTCGCCCGCACCATGGCCCAGTTGCTCGGCGACGCCCTCGCCCAGCAAGTGGTGGTGGAGAACCGCCCCGGCGCCGGCGGCAGCGTGGGCGCCGAGGCGGCGGCCAAGGCCCCGGCCGACGGCTACACGCTGCTGCTGGGCACCAGCGGCACGCTGGCCATCAACCCCGCGGTCTATCCCAAGGCGCACTACGATCCGGCGCGGGACTTCGCACCGGTCGCGCTGCTGGGCAGCACCTCCTACCTGTTGCTGGTCTACCCCGGCGTCGCTGCCAGCAGCCTGCAGGAATTCATCACGCTCGTGCATGCCCGCCCGGGCCAGTACACCTTCGGTTCGGCGGGCAACGGCTCCACCGGGCACCTGATCGGCGAACTGTTCAAGAGCCAGGCCGGCGTCACGCTCACCCACGTGCCCTACAAGGGCCAGGCACCGGCGATGGTCGACCTCATCGGGGGGCAGATCCAGGCCCTGTTCGAGCCGGTGGGCACGGCACTGCCGCAGGTCCGCTCCGGCAAGGTGAAGGCCCTGGCCATTACCGGCGCCAGACGCTCGGCGCTGGCGCCCGAGATTCCCACCGTTGCGGAATCCGGCCTCCCGAATTTCGATGCGACCGCCTGGTTCGCGATCGTGGCGCCCGCCGGCACACCGGCCGAGATCGTCACGCGCCTAAACAGCGAGATCAACAAGGGCCTGCGCAGCAGCGAGCTTCAGGCCAGGCTGGTGGCACAGCAGCTGGAACCCGCCGCCCCCACCAGCCCCGCGCAACTGGGCGCCTTCATGCGCACCGAGATCGGCAAATGGGGCAAGGTCGTGAAGGACTCCGGCGCGAAAGTGGATTGACGCCGGGCGTTTTCTCAGCCCGCCTGTGCTGCACCGGCGCGAAGCAGGCATCGCTGCCTTCGAGCAGTTCGCACCACTGGGCGCGGGTGCGGGTCTCGAAGATCGCGGCCAGGCGCGCCTTGCTGTCCGGCAACAGCAAGGACAAGCTGTACGCCCTGCACGCCCCGAAGGTCGAGTGCATTTCGAAAGGCAAGGCGCGCAACCCCTGCGAGTTCGGCGTGAAGGTCAGCCTGGCAGTCACGCACAAGCAAGGCCTGATGGTCGGGGCTCGCAGCTTGCCCGGCAATCCGTACGACGGCCACGTCCTGAGCGCCAACTGGAACAGACCACGAACTTGCACAGACCACGAACTCGCCGCAGGACCCGGGGCGCTCGCCCAAGCAGGTCATCGTCGACCTGGGCTACCGCGGCGTGGACACCGACAACCCGGGCGTGCAGATCATCCACCGAGGCAAGTACAAGTCGCTGACCGAGCATGAGAAGAAGTTGCTCAAGTGCCGGCAGGCCATCGAGCCGCTGATCGGCCACACCAAGGCCGATCACCGGATGGACCGGTGCTGGCTGCAAGGGGTGCTGGGCGACGCGCTGCACGCGTTGAGCTGCGCGGCGGGCTACAACATCCGCCGGCTGCTGCGGGCCATCGCCCGCCTGAGCCTGCGCGGGCCTTCTTGCACCTTGTCCGCGCTGGTCGTGCACGTCATGCGCAGGCTGACCGCGGCGCTTGCAGCGGCAGAGGTCACCACGGCCAACGGCGCTGGCCTCTACTTCTTGACCATGCAACTGGCCTGCAGCGCCGCCACACTCTTCGCAGCGTCGGGGTACTTGTCGGTGAAGCTCTTGTTGACGGCCGCCGCGCGCTCCTTCCAGCGCCCGATCTCGGCGGGCGCCGCCGTGCGGTAGACCGCGCCCAGGCCGACCATCTTCTCGATCAGCTTGCGGTCGGCCTCGATCGCCTCACGCCACTGGCGCCGCGCGATCTCGTCGATCGATTCCCTGACCGCCTTGCGCTGGTCGGCCGGCAGCTTGGCCAGCCAGGCCTGGTCGACGACCACCGCATAGGTGCCGATCGACATGCCCGGCACGTACCACGCATGCTTGGCGGTGATGCCGATCATCTCGGCCCAGCCCGCGGGCGACGTGAACACGCCGTCGACCGACCCCTGCGACAGTGCGGTGCTCATTTCCGAGGCGGGCAGCGAGACCGGGCTCGCGTCGATCGACCGCACCATGTCCTGGAACACCTTGCCCCCGGTGACGCGGACCTTGGTTCCCTTCAGGTCCTCGAGCTTCTGAACGTCCTTGCCCTTGAAGACGAACATCAGGTCCGCGGTGCGCAGCAGCCCCAGCACCTCGAGCTTGCGCGGCTCGACGTACGAGGACAGCAGCTTCGAGGTGCCCTCGGCGAAGCAACGATTCTCCATCAGCTCGTCGCTGAGCACGAACGGCAGGTTGATGATGCCGGCGCGCGGGTCGATGGTCTCCAGGCGCACCGCCAGCGGCCACACCATGTGCACGGCGCCCGTGCCCAGCGCCGCCATCGCGTCCTGGTCGTTGTAGAGCTGTCCGGCAGGGAAGACCTTGACGATCAGCGCGCCGCCGGTGCGCTTCTTCACCTCGTCGGCGAACTCGTTCATGTAGCGCGTCTTCCAGTGCGTCACCGCGATCTCGCTGGGCAGCACCATCTCGGCGCCGCGCGCGGCCGAGGGCGTGGCCAACAGCGGACCTGAAACACCGACGGCGAACAGCGCCGAGAGCACGGCAGACGCCAGCGCATGGCGGTCGAATCGCTTCTTCTTCATGGGCTTGTCTCCTGTCTTTTTCGGACGCTGATTGCGATTACATCCTAATGTCATGATAATCGCAATCCATGCGATTTCCCCCTCGCCGCCAACCTTTCGAGACGACAGGTTCCGGGTCTTGAGAACGTCCGCCACCCCGGCCGGTTCGTCCGGCGCATCGCGGCATGCGCTGGTTGCACGCGCGTTGATGGAAGGCATCGCCGAGGGCCGCTACGCGGTCGGCGGCCTGCTGCCTTCCGAGGCGGAGTTGTGCCGCCAGCTCGGCGTGTCGCGCACCACCTTGCGCGAGGCCATGCGGGCGCTGCGCGACCGGGGCCTGGTGATGTCCCGGGCAGGCGTCGGCACGCGGGTGATCGCGGCGCGGCCGAGCACGCGCTACGTCCACTCCGTGGAGTCGATCTCCGACGTCTTCCAGTACGCCAAGAACTCGCGCCGACCCGTCGTGCTGAGCGCGGCCGAAATCAAGGCCGACGCCGCCGAAGCGGCACTGCTGCGTTGTCCCGTGGGCCAACGCTGGCTGAAGGTGGAAATGACGCGCACCTTCCGCGGCGACAAGGAGCCCATCCTGTTGTCCAGCATCTACGTCCCGCTCGTGTACGCGCCGATCGTCAAGCTGATCCCGACGCGCAGCGACCCGATCTACACGCTGCTCGAAAGCGAACTCGGCATCTCGGTGCTGGGCGTCGAGCAGGAGTTCAGATCACTCGCGCTGGATGCCCGCACCGCCGCACACCTGGGCACCGTCGCCGGTGCTCCCGGCCTGAGCGTGGTCCGCCATTACCTGGGCGCCGCCGACCGGCTGCTGCTGGTCACGGCCAGCCTCTATCGGGCCGACCGCTACAGCTACAGGATGCGGCTGCGCTTCAACCCACACCAACCCCACACGCCATGAACCGATACGATGATCCGATCTCGACCGTGCTGGCGCGCTACGCGGCCGGCATGCGGCTGGAGGACGTGCCGCCTGCCGTGCTGCAGCGCGCCAAGCTGCACATCCTCGACGCGCTCGGCGTCGCGCTCGCCTCGAGCACCGAGGAATTCGCGCACCGCATCCTGAACGGCATCGCCGGCCTCGCCGGTCGAGGCGACTACCCGGTGATCGGCTTCCCCGCCCGCCTGCCGATCCGCGACGCCGCGCTGGTCAACGGCGCCCTGGTGCACGGCATCGACTTCGACGACACGCACGCGGCCGGTGTCGTGCACGTGTCCGCCAGCGCGCTGCCCGCCGCGCTGGCGGCGGCGCAGAGCATCGGCGGCGGCGGGCGCGAGCTGCTGCTCGCCTACCTGCTGTGCGTCGAGAGCTCCAGCCGCATTGCCATCGCGGCGCGCGGCGGCTTTCATGTCAACGGCTTCCACCCCACCGGCATGGTCGGCGCGTTCGGCGCGGTACTCGGCGTGGGGCGCCTCTGGGGGCTCAACGAGCGCCAGCTCGCCGACGCCCAGGGCCTGGTGCTCAGCCAGGCCAGCGGCTCGTTCGAGTTCATCGAGGACGGTGCCTGGAACAAGCGCCTGCATCCGGGCTGGGCCGTCGGCGCCGCGATGACGGCCTGCACACTGGCCAAGGCCGGCGTCGTCGGCGCGCGCCTGGCCTACGAGGGCCGCTACGGCCTGTTCAAGAGCTACCTCGGCGACCACTGGGAACCCGATCTTCCGGCCTGCACCGCCGGGCTGGGCAGCACCTGGGAAATGACCCAGGTCGCGCTCAAGCCCTATCCGGTCTGCCACTTCAACCACGCCTTCATCGACGCGGCGCTGGCGCTGCGCAAGACCCACGGCTTCGCCGCCGACGACATCGAGTCCATCCAGGCCCTGATCGGGCGCGACCAGATCGGCATCGTGTGCGAACCCGAAGCCAACAAGCGCCGGCCCCGCAACCCCTACGACGCGCGCTTCTCGCTGCACTTCGCCATCGCGACCGCGCTGGTGCTGGGCCGCTTCACGATGGACGAGGTGGCCGAAGCCACCCTGCAGGACCCCCGCATCCGGCAACTGTGCGACCGCATCGGCTACACCATCGACGAACGCAGCGCCTACCCCGTCCACTACTCGGGCACCCTCGTCGTCCGGCTGCGCGACGGCCGCACGCTGACCCATGTCGAGGCCATCAACCGCGGCTCGCATGCCAAGCCGCTGTCCGCCGACGAGGTGGTCGAGAAGTTCCACCAGACCGCGTCGCGCGCGCTGCCGCCGCATCAGGCCGAGGCCCTGGTCGCCACCGTCCTCGGCCTCGAATCCCTGACCGACCTCGGCCCGCTGGCGTGCACGCCCGGCCCGCGCCTGCCGGCCTGACAGCGCCCTGCCCACCATGCCCATCACGCTGGCGGTCGACTTCGGCAGCACCTACACCAAGGTCGCGGCCATCGATTGCGACAACGAGCTGCTGGTCGGCCGCGCGCAGTCGCCTACCACCGTGGCCGAAGGCGTGATGCTCGGCCTGGGCCGCGCGCTCGACCTGCTCGAGGCCGGCTGCGGCGTGAAGCGCGCAGACATCGGCGAGCGGGTCGCCTCCTCCAGCGCCGCGGGCGGCCTGCGCATGGTGGCCATCGGCCTGGTGCCCGACCTCACCGCCGAGGCCGCGCGCCGCGCCGCGCTCGGCGCCGGCGCCAAGGTGCAGCGGGTCTTCGCCTACGAACTGTCCAGCGGCGACCTCGCCGAGATCGCACGCATCGCGCCCGACCTGATCCTGTTGTGCGGCGGCACCGACGGCGGCGAGCGCAAGACCATCCTGCGCAATGCGAGCGCGCTGGCGGCGGCGGGCATTCGTGCACCCGTCGTCGTGGCCGGCAACCGCAGCGCCGCCGACGAGGTGCAGGCGGTGCTGCAAGGCGCGGGCATGGACTTCGCGATCGTCGGCAACGTGCTGCCCGAACTCGACCGGCTCGACGTCGAACCCGCACGCGCCGCGATCCGCTCGATCTTCATGAACCGCATCGCGCAGGCCAAGGGGCTGGACCAGGCCGAGGCCTTCGTCGGCCGCATCGTCATGCCCACGCCGATGGCGGTGCTCGAGGGGGCCCGCCTGCTCGCGGGCGGCGACGCCGGCATGGGGGACATCGTCGTCGTCGACGTCGGCGGTGCCACGACCGACATCCACTCCATCGCCAGCGGCCTGCCCAGCACGCCGGGCCTGGTGCCGCGCGGCCTGCCGGAGCCGTTCGCCAAGCGCACCGTCGAGGGCGACCTCGGCATCCGCATCAATGCGCCCACCATCCTCGAGGCGGCCGGCGCGGCGCGCGTGGCGGCGCTGGCGGGCGCCCCCTGGACGCCGCAGGCCGTGACGCACCACGTGCAGCGGCTGGCCCGGGAGGTCGAGCACGTGCCGGACAACCCCGCCGAACACGCGCTCGACGCCGCGCTCGCGCAGCTCGCCGTCGACGCCGCGCTCGAACGCCACGCCGGCCAGGTGACGACCACCTACACGCCGATGGGCGCGGTCCAGCTGCTGCACGGCAAGGATCTCGGCGCGGTGCCCACCGTCATCGGTACCGGCGGCGTGCTCGTGCACGGACGCCATCCGCGGCGCGTGCTCGAAGCAGCGCGCTACAGCGCCGCATCCCCGACCTCGCTGCGCCCGCGCGCGCCCGCGCTGCTGATCGATCGCTCGTACCTGCTGTTCGCGGCGGGGCTGCTCGCGCCCGTCGCCCCGCTCGCCGTCGCCCGCCTGGTGCGGCGCCACCTTCTTGCTGCCGAAGAGGCCTCCCATGACCACTGACACTCCCACCAAGGGCACGCTCGTGCTCGGCGTCATCGGCGCCGACATCCACAACATCGGCATCACCATCCTGGCCTCGGCCTTGCGCAGCGGCGGCTTCCACGTCGTCAACCTCGGCATCCTGGTGTCGCAGGAGGACTTCGTGAAGGCCGCGATCGAGACCGCGGCCGACGCGATCCTGGTGTCCTCGCTGTGCGGCCACGGCGAGCTCGATTGCCCGGGCCTGCGCGAGAAATGCGTCGAGGCCGGGCTCGACGGCATCCTGCTCTATGCGGGCGGCAACGTGGTCGTCGGCAAGCAGGACTGGGAGCCGGTCCGGCAGCGCTTCGCCGCGATGGGCTACGACCGCACCTACCCGCCCGGCACCACCCCGCACGACGTGATCGCCGCGCTCACGGCCGATGTCGCCGCCCGGAAGGAGGCCCGCGCATGACCAGCCCGCACACCGCCGCCCGCTCCACGCTGTCGATGGCGCGCTGGGACGAGGACCGCTTCCTGCGCATGCGCCGCGAGGTGCTCGGCGCCTGGCCCACCGGCGCGCAGGTCGACCTCGACGAGGCCTGCGAATTCCACCGCAGCCTGCCACCCGAGCAGAACACCGCGTGGCGCCTGCGCAAGGCCCGCGCCGACGGCCGCACCCTGGTGCAACCGCGCGCCGGCGTGGCCGACATCGAGCAGCACATCGCGCTGCTGCAGCGCCTGCGCCAGGCCGGCGCCGACCTGCTGCCGACGACCATCGACTCCTACACCCGCGAGTGCCGCTACGCCGATGCCGAACGCGGCCTGGCGCAGAGCCGCGAGGCGGGCCGCTCGCTGCTCAACGGCCTGCCCGCGGTGAACTACGGCGTGGCCGAGTGCCGGCGCATTGCCCAGGCCGTGGACGCACCGCTGTTCGCGCGCACCGCCTCGCCCGACTGCCGGCTCACGCTCGACATCCTCTATGCCAGCGGCTACACCTCGTGCACCGCCGGGCCGGTGGTCTTCTCGCTCGGTTACGCGAAGGACTTCCCGCTCGCCAGGGCGATCGAATCCTGGCAGTACTCGTACCGCATGATGGGTGCGATGCACGAGCGCGGCGTGACGGTGAGCGTCGAGCACTACCTGCCGATCTCGACCCTGGTGCCGCAGTCGACCTCGATGGCCTGCGTGATCCTCGACTCGCTGATCGCCGCCGCCCAGGGCGTGCGCGACATCTCGCTGGGCATCGGCCAACAATGCCATCTGGCGCAGGACGCAGCAGCCCTGCGCGCCTACCCGGCGCTGGGCCGCCACTACCTCGACGCGATGGGCTTCGGGGACGTGGCCCTGAGCACCGTGATGTCGCAGTGGATGGGCGGTTTTCCGCCCGACGAGGGCCAGGCCTTCGGCGTCATCTGCATGGCGGCGCTGGCCGGCTACCTCGGCGGTGTCACGTACATGATCTCGAAGTCGCCGCACGAGGCGATCGGCGTGCCGACGCCCGAAGCCAACGTGCACGGCCTGACGGCATCGAAGATGGTGCTGCGCATGCTGGCCGACCAGCAGCTCGCGCCGATCGCCGAAATCGCCGCCGAGCAGGCCATCGTCGAGGCCGAGACCCGCGCGATCGTCGACCGCGCCCTCGAACTGGGCGACGGCGACGCCGCGCTCGGCGCGGTGCGCGCGATCGAGGCAGGCGTGATCGACGTGCCGTTCTCGCCCCACCGCATGAACGCCAACCGGGCCCTGCCGGCGCGCGACTGGCGCGGCGCGGTACGCTTGGCGCAATTCGGCGGCGTGCCGATCCCCAAGGAGATTCGTGAGCACCATGAAGATCAACTGGCGCGGCGCACGGCCGGCCGACCCCGGCGCGAACCCTGGGAACTGCTGCTGGCCGATGTCAACGCGATCGCCGACGGCGTGCTGCTGCCCGACTGACGCCGACGCCGCTTTCGCCTTCCCGTGCCGATGACCGCGCCGAGCCGCCTGGGCGGCGTGCTGATGCCGGTGGCCGCGATGCTGGCCGCGCAGGCCCTGTTGTCGATGGCCACCGTCACGCTGCCGGTGATCGCGCCCGCCGCCGCCGCCGAAATCGGCGCGCCGGTGGCCTGGGTCGGGTTGTTCGTCGCGATGGTCTACGGCAGCAGCATGGCCTGCGGGCTGGCCAGCGGTGCGCTGGTGCGGCGCTGGGGTGCCCTGCGCCTGAGCCAGCTGTGCCTGCTCAGCGCCGGCCTCGGGGTCGGGCTGCTCAGCACCGGCCACCTCGGCGGCGTGGTCGCCGCGGCGGTGCTGATGGGCATGGGCTACGGGCCGCTGAATCCGGCCAGCTCGCACCTGCTGACCCGCGTGTCGCCGCCGCGGCACCTGTCGAAGATCTTCTCGCTCAAGCAGACCGGCGTGCCGCTCGGCGCGGTGCTGGCCGGGGCCTTGTTGCCGGCGCTGGTGCTGTGGGGCGGATGGCGCGTGGCAGCGCTGTGCGTGGCCGGGGCCTGCGTGCTGCTGGCCGCCGCGCTGCAGCCGCTGCGTGCCGGCTTCGACAGCGACCGCACGCCCGGAACACGCGTCAGCCTGGGCAGCCTGGCCGAACCCGCCCGCATGGCCGCGGCCGACCGCGCCGGCCGGCCGCTGGCGCTGAGCTCGTTCTGCTACGCCGCGCTGCAGCTGTGCCTGGGCACCTACCTCGTCGCCTACCTCACCGCAGAGCAGGGCTACAACCTGGTGCAGGCCGGCCTGACGCTGGCCGTCACGCAGGGTGCCGGCATCGCCGGTCGCCTGTTGTCGGGCGCCGTGGCGGACCGCATCGGCCGGCCGCGCCAGGTGATGGGCGGCATGGGCTGCGTGATGGGCCTGTGCGCGATCGCCACCGCCTTTGCCGGCCACTGGCCCGCGCCGCTGCTGTTGCTGCTGTACGCGGTCTTCGGCGCCAGCGCGATCGGCTGGAACGGCGTCTACCTGGCCGACGTGGCGCGGCGCGCCCCGCCCGGCGCCGTCAGCGCGGCGACGGCCGCGGCGCTGTTCGTCACCTTCGCCGGCGTGCTCGCCGGCCCGGCGATCTTCTCCTTCATGATCCAATCCGGCATGCTCTACGGTGCGGCGTTCACGGCCATCGCCGCACCGGCGCTGGTGTGCGGGCTGGTGCTGCTGCGCCGGCCGAAGCGCGCAACAGGCTGAACCAAAGCGCCCCTGCATCCACTTTCTTCATCAACCGAACCGAACGGAGACTTGCCATGGCATCGATGATCTCGTACCCCCGCCCCGACGGGCAAAGCGTCAGCGCCTACCTGGCCGAACCCGAGGGCGGCAGCGGCCCCGGCGTGGTCGTGCTGCAGGAATGGTGGGGCCTGAACGACCAGATCCGCGGCGTCGCCGATCGGCTCGCGCTGGCCGGCTACGTCGCGCTGGTGCCCGACCTGTACCGCGGCAAGTCCACGGTCGAGGCCGAGGAGGCGCATCACCTGATGAGCAACCTGAAGTTCGGCGAGGCCGCCGCACAGGACGTGCGCGGCGCCGTGAAGTACCTGAAGATCCGTTGCCCGAAGGTGGGCGTCACCGGCTTCTGCATGGGCGGCGTGCTCACCGTGATGGCCATGACGGCCGTTCCCGAGGCCGATGCCGGCGTGTCCTGGTACGGCTTTCCGGCGCCCGAGCAGCTCGACGCGACCCAGATCCGCGCGCCCCTGATGGGCCATTGGGCCACGCAGGACGGCGCGTTCGCGATCGCCAACGTCGACGTGCTGGAGGAGAAGTTCCGCGCCGCGAAACTCGACTACACCGGCCACCGCTACCTCGCCTACCACGCCTTCGCGAACGAGACCGCAGCCGGCCCGCGCCGGGTCCCGTTCACCCAGTACGACCCCGTCTGGGCCCAGATCGCCTGGGACCGCACGCTGCGCTTCTTCGGCCGCCACCTCGGCTGAACCTTCGGAGTCTTCATGCAGCCAAAACACTTGCTGAGCGGTGTCGTCGTCGTCGACTTCACGCAATTCCTCGCCGGCCCCTCGGTCAGCCAGGCCATGGCCGAGCTGGGGGCCGAGGTCATCAAGATCGAATCGGCCCCCGGCGGCGACCCGGGCCGCTACCTGCCGCTGCAGCGCGACGGGCGCAGCGGCTACTTCGTGCAGCAGAACACCGCGAAGGAAAGCCTGTGCGTGGACCTGCGGCACGCCGAAGGCAAGGCGCTGGTGAACCGGTTGCTGCAGCGCGCCGACGTGATGGTCGAGAACTTCTCGCCCGGCGTGATCGACAAGCTCGGCTTCGGCTGGGACGCGGTGCACGCGCTGAACCCGCGCCTGGTGATGGCCTCGGTGTCGGCACTCGGCCAGGACGGGCCGCTGGCCAGGATGCCGGGCTTCGACTTCACCGGCCAGGCCTACTCCGGCGTCGCCAGCATGGCCGGCGATCCCGACGGCGCACCGGCGCTGATCGGCGTGGCGGTCGGCGACCTGGGCACGGGCATGAGCGCGATGGCGGCCGTCTGCGCCGCGCTCTACCACCGCGAGCGCGGCGGCCAGGGCACCTACGTCGAAGTCTCGCTGCTGGACTTCCTGTTCCGCAGCCACGAGGCCAACGTCGAGATCCACACCGTCAGCGGCGGCCGCATCAAGCCGAACCGCAGCGGCTCGCAATCGACCGCCTACGCGCCGGTGGGCTACTACAAGGCGCGTGGCGGCTACGTCAACCTCGTGATCCCCGGCGCGATGTGGCCCAAGCTGTGCGAGGCCATGGGCCAGCCGGGGCTGGCGACCGACCCGCGCTTCAAGACCAACGAGGACCGGGTCGCGCATCTGGCCGACCTGGTGGCCATCATCGAGGCCTGGATGGCGGGCTTCGAGAGCGTCGATGCGGTGGTCGCGCACTGCGCGGGCTTCCGGCTGCCGGCCGCGCCGGTGCTGTCGGTCGAACAGGCGATCAAGCACCCGCAGCTGGCGGGGCGGGGCACGGTGCGCCAGGTGGCCGACCCCATCCTCGGCGAGGTCACCATCGCCGGCCAGCCGATCCGTGCGCGCGGCTTTCCGCACCACACCGGCAAGCCGGCGCCGCTGCTGGGCGAGCACAACGCCGAGGTGCTGAAGCGCCACCTCGGGCTGGGTGACGCCGACGTGGCGCGGCTGACGCAGACCGGCGTGCTGGCGTCGGCGCGGGTCTGAAGCGCCGCGGCGCGCGCAGGCCGTCTCAGCGCATCGGCGCCGTCTGCCGCGCGCTCGGCCGCTCCAGCAGGCGTGCTGCCCACGCGGCCACGGTCGGCGGCGGCGTGATCTCCATCAGCGCGAGGAACTGCAGGAACGGCGTGTAGCACAGATCGGCCAGCGAATACGCATCGGCCACCAGGTACGAGCGCCCCGCGAGCTGGGTCTCGAGAATCGCCAGGTGGTCCTCGATCTCGGCCCTGGCGAGCGCCATCGCGTCGTTGTTCCAGCGCGCCGGCGGCAGGAAGCGCTTCGGGAAGATGATGATGCCGGTCTGGCGTGCCATCTGCAGGTCGCACAGCTTCATGTGCATCGCCACCAGCGCGCGGCCCTGCATATCGGCCGGCACGAGTGCGGGCGCCGGGAAGTGCGCCTCGAGGTAGTCGAGGATCGCGGTCGACTCGTAGAGGACGAAGCCGTCATCCACCAGCGTCGGCACCCGCCCATACGGGTTCAGCGCACGGTACGCCGGACTGCGATGCGCGCGCGCGGCCATGTCGACCAGCACCTTCTCGTGCGGGATGTCCTTCTCGATCAAGGCCATCGCGACGCGGCGCGCGAAGGTGGAATCGGGGTGGTGGTGGATCGTGATCATGGCATTGCTCCTCGGCTGTCACCAGGGATAGAACGGCGGCATGTCCTTCGACGGTGTCGACGTGAACTTCGGCTCGCGCCGCTCGCGGAACGCCGCCACGCCCTCCTTGCCGTCCTTCTGGCTGGTGTAGAACACGCCCAGCGATTCGAGCTTGTGCACGCGGTCGCGGTCGGCCGTGCCCAGCCCGGTGTAGACCATCTGGCGCGTCAGCGCCGCCGACACCGCCGAGCGCCCGCCCATGAAGCCGCGCGCCATGCGCTCGGCCTCGGCGCGCAGCTCGGCGGCCGGCACCACGGCGCGCAGCAGCCCGCCGCGCAGCGCCTCCTGCGCGTCGAACACGTCGGAACGGTAGAACCACTCCAGCGCCTGCGACACGCCGACGATGCGCGGCAGCAGCCAGCTCGAGCAGGCCTCGGGCACGATGCCCACGCGCCCGAAGATGAAGCCGAAGCGCGCCTGATCCGAGGCCAGCCGGATGTCCATCGACAGCAGCATCGTGGCACCGATGCCGACCGCCGGCCCGTTGACCGCCGCGATCACCGGCTTCCTGCACCCCATGATGGCGAGCGCGACCCGCCCGCCGGAGTCGCGCACGCCGTCGGCGGCGGCCGGCTCCTCGAGGCAGATGTCCATGTCGGCCAGCGTCGGCGTCTTGTCGTGGGCAAAGCCGAAAGGGTTGCCGCCTTCCTTTCCCAGGTCCATGCCGGCGCAGAACCCCTTGCCCTCGCCGGTGACGATCACGACGCGCACCGCATCGTCGTCGCTGGCGCGGCCGAAGGCGTCGATCAGTTCGTCGGCCATCTGCAGCGTGAAGGCATTGAGCATCTGCGGGCGGTTCAGCGTCAGCCACAGGATGCCGTTGTCGTGGTCGAGGCGGATGGTGTCGTAGTTCATGGTCGGTGTGGGCGTGGTTGGATGCAGGCGGGGCGTCGCCGCGGCATGCTAGCAAACGCGTGCCCGCGAACGGCCGCGCCGTCGCGTCGCATCAGGGCGCCTCGGCGGCACGTGCCGCGAGTTCGGCCCGCCTGATCTTGCCGGTCGATGTGAGCGGGAAGCCGCCGACGATGCGCACCTGGCGCGGCACCTTGTAGTCGGCCATCAGGGGCTTGCAGTACGCGATGATCTCCTCGGCCGTCAGCGCGGCGCCGGGTTCGAGCTGGACGAACGCGAAGCCGACCTCGCCGAGCCGCCGGTCCGGTCGGCCGACGACGACCGCCTGCTTGATCGACGGATGCGTCTGCAGCACGCGCTCGATCTCGGCCGGGTAGGCATTCGAGCCGCCGACGATGAACATGTCCTTGAGCCGGCCGGTGATCTTCAGGTAGCCGCGCTCGTCGAACGAGCCGAGGTCACCGGTGCGGAACCAGCCATCTGCCGACAGCACTTCGGCGGTCGCCTCCGGCTTCTTGTAGTAGCCCATCATCACCAGGTGCCCGCGCACCCTGACCTCGCCGATCTGCCCTGCGGGCAGCGGCCGGCCGCTGGCGGCGTCGCAGACCACGACCTCGAAGTCGCCGATCGGCTTGCCGCGGTTGTCGCAGGTGATCTCGATCGGATCGTCGAAGGCCGACACGGTCGTCATCGAGGTCGTCTCGGTCATCCCGTAGACCGCCAGCAGCGCGCCGATCTGCAGCACGCGCTTGGCGGCTTCGGCCACGTCGGGCGTGACCGTCGCACCACCGATCCAGGCCGACTTCAGGCTCGAGGTGTCGCGCGGCCGGCGTGCCATCTCGTCGAGGCAATCGATGAAGTGGGTCGGGATGCCGCCGAAGATCGCCACCCGTTCGGCCTCGATCAGGCGCAGCGCCAGCCCCGGCTCCCACTGCGGCATCGTGACCAGCGTGCAGCCGAGCAGGATGGTCGGCAGGATCCCCGAGCAGGCCCCCGCCACGTGATAGAAGGGCATGTGCCCGAGGATCGCGTCGCCCGGCTCGATGTGCATCGCGCGCGCGATGTTCGCGACGTTGCGCAGCATCACGTGGCTGTGCATCGCGCCCTTCGGGAACCCGGTGGTGCCGGAGGTATAGACGATGATCGCCCCCGACGCCGGATCGACCGCCGGCAGGGCATGGCGACCGGCCAACTGCCGGCCGCGCGCGATCAGCCCCTCGACGTTCGGCATCCCGCCATGGCGCGTGTCGCGCCAGGTCACGACCGTCCTGATCTCGGGCAGCGTGGCGCTGTGCAACAGCCCGCCTTCCGGCACGTCGTCGAGTTCCGGCGCGAGCGCGCGGATCAAGCCCAGGTAGTCGATGTCCCAGCAGCGGTCCATCGTGATCAGCAGCTTCGCATCCGACTGGCGCAGGACGTACTCGACCTCCTCCCGCTTGTAGCGCGTGTTGACCGGCACCAGCACCGCACCGCACCGAGCCGCAGCGTGGCCATCCACGCGAGCACCCATTCGGGGTCGTTCGTCATCAGCAGCGCGACGTGATCGCCGGGACCGATGCCCAGCGCCTGCAATCCCAGCGCGAGGTGGTCGGCACGCTCGTCGAGCGAACGGAAGCTGAGGCGCTGCCCGTCACCGACCACGGCGATCCGGTCGGGGTGGTTCCTGGCGCTGCGGCGCAGGGCTGCGCCGATGGTGTCCGGGAGCGGGGTCAAGTCGGGTCTCCTGTCGTTGTCGGCGATGCCGGGTGTGCCGATCGTCGCAGGCCCGTCGACCGGGCAGCGCCGGCAGCAATCCGGAAATTCGGCACGCCGGTGGATTGTGCGCTGGAGCCCCAGCCGGCGCAGCCGGACCCGTGCCGTTGCGTCGCAAGCGGCGGCCCCTCGTTGCGGGCTGTCGTTGCGCCGGGCGGCTCGGCGCAGCGCTCCTTGCGCAACGCCTCGGGTTGACAGCCACCCCGGTGTGTCGCATCATTAGCCAAACGAACGATTGTTTTTCGGCTGCCGCGGCGGCGCTCCGTCAAGTTGTGGCGGGCGCTGAGCCTGCCGGTCCCGTTCGACGCTCGAATCACGCCACCCCATGTCCTCCCGCCCGCTTCGCACTCCCCGCTCCGACAGCCGCCTGCAGGGCCTGCTGGACGTGGCCGCGAGCCTGTTCGCGCAGCGCGGCTATGCCGCCACGTCCATGCGCGACATCGCGCTGGGCGTGAAGATGCTGCCGGGCTCGGTCTACTACCACTTCGCGTCGAAGGAGGAGCTGCTGGTCGCGGTCTACGAAGCCGGTGTCGGCGAGCTGGAGGCCGCCGTGCACGCGGCCCTGAAGCCGGGCGCCGAACCCTGGGTGCGGCTCGAAGCCGCCTGCCTGGCGCACCTGCAGACCGTGCTCAAGAGCAGCGACTACGCGCAGGTGCTGATCCGCGTTCTGCCCGAGGACGTGCCGCCGGTGGCCGAGCGGCTGCGCACGCTGCGCGCCGGCTACGAGCAGGTGTTCCGCGAGCTGGTGGCCGCCCTGCCCCTGCCCACAGGCACCGACCGGCACGCGCTTCGATTGATGTTGCTCGGCGCGCTCAACTGGGCGCGCTTCTGGTTCGATCCGCAAGGCCGCGAGACCCCGCGCGCCCTCGCGCGCAAATTCGTGGGGCTCCTGAAGGACGCACAACATGAAGCATGAACGCCCGCCCAAGGTCATCGTGACCAAGATCGGCTTCGACGGCCACGACCGCGGCAGCCGCGTCATCGCCGCCTGCCTGCGCGATGCCGGCATGGAGGTGATCTACACCCCGCCCTGGCAGGAGATCCCCACCGTGGTGAAGCTGGCGATGGAAGAGGACGCCGACGTCATCGGCATCTCGTCGCTGGCCACCGACCACCTGATCGTGCCCAGGCTGATGGACGCGCTGCGCGCCGCCGGGCTGGCCGACATCCAGGTCATCGTCGGCGGCATCGTGCCGGCCAAGGACGAGAAGCTGCTGCTGGCGGCCGGCGTGGCACAGGTCTTCCACCCCGGTGCCGCGCTCGACGACATCGTCACCGCCGTTCGCGCGCTGGCCACCGCGCGCCACGCCAAGCAAGGAGCCGCTGCATGAACAAGCCCGTCCCCCAAATCGCCGCAGCCGACCTGTCGCAGGCCCAGTCCCGCTGGGAGCAGGAATTCGCCGCCGGTGCCGGCCGCCCCGAGCCGCTGCGCAACCGCTCCGGCGTCGAGATCAAGCCGCTGTACACGCCGCGCGACTGGTCGGGCGCGGCCTACGCCGACAGCCTGGGCTTCCCCGGCGAGTACCCCTACACCCGCGGCATCTACCCCACGATGTACCGCGGGCGCAGCTGGTCGCAGCGCCAGCTCATCGGCCTGGGCGTGCCGGAGGACTACAACGCGCGCGTCAAGGAGATCCTCGCGCTCGGCGGCTCGGCGCTGTCGCTGATCCCGTGCAACTCGGTCTTCCGCGGCTACGACGCCGACGAGGTGCCGGCCGAACTGCTGGGCACCTGCGGCACCGTCATCAACCATGTCGGCGACATGGAGCGTGCGCTCGACGGCGTGCCCATCGGCGACCTGTCCACCGCGATGAACGACCCCTCGCCGTTCACGCTGCTGGCCTTCGAGCTGGCGGTGGCGAAAAAGCGCGGCGTGCCCTGGACGCGCATCACCGGCACCTCGAACCAGAGCGACTGCATCTCGCACTTCGTCGCCAACCACATGTTCTTCCGCATCGCGCTGCAGGGCGCGCGGCGCATCGTGGTCGACCACATCGCCTTCGCCAACGAGCAGGTGCCGGGCTGGAACCCGCTGTCCATCGTCGGCCAGCACATGCAGCAGGCCGGCGCCACGCCGGCCGAGGCGATGGCCTTCACGCTGTGCTCGGCGATCCAGTACGCCGAGGACTGCATCGCCGCCGGCATGGACCCCGACCGCTTCCTGCCGCGCTTCACCTTCTTCTTCGACATCTCGGTCAGCCTGTTCGAGGAAGTGGCCAAGTTCCGCGCCGGGCGCCGCGTCTGGGCCAAGCTGTGCCGCGAGCGCTTCGGCGCCAAGGACCCGCGCTCGTGGCGCTTCAAGTTCCACGGCCAGACCTCGGGCGTGGACCTCACGCGCCAGCAGCCGCTGAACAACATCGCGCGCGTCACCACGCAGGCCATGGCCGGCATCTTCGGCGGCCTGCAGTCGCTGCACACCGATTCCTACGACGAGGTTTTTTCCACCCCCACCACCGAGGCCGCGCGCATCGCCGTGGCGACACAGAACATCCTGCGCGAGGAAGCCCACCTGACCGACGTCATCGACCCGCTGGGCGGCTCGTACTACGTCGAGGCGCTGACCGACCAGATGCAGCAGAAGATCGAGGCCATCATCGACATGATCGACGCCGCCGGCGGCATGTACAAGGCGGTCGAGCAGGGCCTGGTGCAGAAGATGATCGGCGACTCGGCGCTGGCCTTCCAGAAGCGCGTCGACGCCGGCCAGGAGACCGTGGTCGGCGTCAACAAGTACGCCGTCGAGGAAGACCCGGCCGACTACCCGGCGCTCGACTACCCCGACCGGGCGCGCATGGACGACCATGTGGCCAGGCTCAGGGCCTTCAAGGCCGGGCGTTCGGCCGCGGAAGTCGACAAGGCGCTGGCCGCCCTGGCCGGGGCCGCGCAGTCGAAGAAGGAGAACGTGTTCGCGCAGGTCGTCGCCGCGGCCGAGGCCGGCGCCACGCATGGCGAGATCTGCGCCACGTTGCGCCGTGAACTCGGCTTCGGTCAGCCCCTGACCATCGTCTGATGAACGCTGCCGCGACGCCGCTCGAAGCCATCCTCGCCGGCGACCGGCGCGCCGTCGCGCGCGCCATCACGGCGCTGGAGAACGACAGCGACAGCGCCCACACCGTCCGCGGCGCCGTGGCCGCGCACGTGGGCCGGGCGCATGTCATCGGCGTCACCGGGCCGCCGGGCGGCGGCAAGTCCACCCTGGTGTCGGCGTTGATCAAGCAGCTGCGCGGGCGCGGCCACACGGTGGCGGTGGTGGCGGTCGATCCGTCCAGCCCCTTCACCGGGGGCGCCGTGCTCGGCGACCGCATCCGCATGGGCGAGCACCAGGCCGACGAAGGCGTGTTCATCCGCTCGCTGGCGTCGCGCGGCCACCTCGGCGGGCTGGCACGCTCGGCCGCCGACGTCGTCGATGTCTTCGACGCCGCCGGCTACCACACGGTGATCGTCGAGACCGTCGGCGCCGGCCAGTCCGAGGTCGAGGTCACGCGGCTGGCCGACACGCGGCTCGTGGTCTGCCCGCCGGGGCTGGGCGACGACATCCAGGCCATCAAGGCCGGCGTGCTGGAGATCGCCGACGCCTTCGTCGTCAGCAAGGCCGACCTGCCCGACGCCCAGCGCACCGAGAACGAACTGCTGGCCATGCTGACGCTGCGCCGCGGCCCGGCCGCCAAGCCGCCGGTTCTGCGCACCATCGCGACCACCGGCGAAGGCCTGCGCGAACTGGTCGACTGGCTGGACCAGCGCACGCAGCGCGGCAGCCGCCACGCCGCGACCGAGGACCGCGCCGCGCGCGATCTGGTCGGGCGCTCGATCGCCGCCGACGGCTACGCGAAGCACCAGGGCTTCGAGCTCGTGGCCGCAGCGCGCGGCACGGCCACGGTGCGCATGCGCGTCGGGCCGCAGCACGTGAACTTCAACGGCCGCTGCCACGGCGGCGCGATCTTCTCGCTCGCCGACATGGCGCTCGGCCTGGCCTGCAACTCGCACGGCACGATCGCCGCGCTGATCGACGGCAACATCAGCATCTCGACCGGCGTCGAGCCGGGCGAGTGGCTGGTGGCGCATGCCACCGAGGTGTCGCGCACGCGCAAGGTCGGCGTCTACCGCGTCGACGTGAGCCGCGCGGGCGACCATGCCCACGTGGCCTGCCTGTCCGGCACGGTCTACGTCACCGGCAAGCCGGTGCTCGGGCAAGGCTGAGGAGGTTCCGGAGCCGGGCCCGCCGGTGCGGCGCCGAGCCGCTTCGCGCCGCTGGCCCGGGCCGCCCGCCGGCGGTCTCCCAACCCCCCCCGGGCCAACCGGGGCGAATACCGCGGCGCGAAGCGCGATGCCACGCCGGTAAGCCGGCCCGGCCGGGCCGTCGTCCCGAACTCGTAGTCCAATACGCAGTCCGCACCTTTTCGACCCCTTTACCGGAGAACCCCCATGACCACCCCAGAGATCTACATCGTCGGCGCCGCGCGCACCGCCATCGGCAGTTTCGGCGGCAGCCTCAAGGACGTGCCGCTGTCGCAGCTCGCCACCACCGCGGTGCGCGAGGCCCTGGCCCGCAGCGGCGCCGAGGCGGCCGGCATCGGCCACGTCGTGATGGGCAACGTGATCCCGACCGACCCCCGCGACGCCTACCTCGCGCGCGTCGCCGCGATCGAGGCCGGCATCCCGCAGGAGACGCCGGCCTTCAACGTCAACCGGCTGTGCGGCTCCGGCCTGCAGGCCATCGTCTCGGCGGCGCAGACGCTGCTGCTGGGCGACGCCGAGATCGCGATCGGCGGCGGCGCCGAGTCGATGAGCCGCGGCCCCTACCTGCTGCCGGCCGCACGCTGGGGCGCGCGCATGGGCGACACGCAAGCCATCGACTACATGCTGGCCGTGCTGCACGACCCGTTCCACGCGATCCACATGGGCATCACGGCCGAGAACGTCGCGGCCAGCGCAGGCATCACGCGCGAAATGCAGGACGCGCTCGCCGTCGCGAGCCAGCAGCGCGCGGCGCGCGCGATTGCCGAGGGCCGCTTCAAGAGCCAGATCGTTCCGGTCGAGATCGCCACGCGCAAGGGCCCGGTGGTCTTCGACACCGACGAACACGTGCGCGGCGACGTGACGCTGGAGCAGCTCGCGAAGATGAAGCCGGCGTTCAAGAAGGACGGCTCGGTGACCGCCGGCAACGCCTCGGGCCTGAACGACGCCGCCGCGGCGGTGGTGCTGGCCACCGGCGCGGCGGTCAAGGCGCGCCGGCTCGAGCCGATCGCGCGCCTGGTGGCCTACGCCCACGCCGGCGTCGACCCGAAGCTGATGGGCCTGGGCCCGGTGCCGGCCTCGCGCCTGGCGCTCAAGCGCGCCGGCCTGAGCGTCAACGACCTCGACGTGGTCGAGTCCAACGAGGCCTTCGCGGCGCAGGCCTGCGCCGTGACCCGTGCGCTCGAGCTCGACCCGGCCAAGGTCAACCCGAACGGCTCCGGCATCTCGCTCGGCCACCCGGTCGGCGCCACCGGCGCGATCATCACGACCAAGGCGATCTACGAGCTGCAGCGCATCCAGGGCCGCTACGCGCTGGTGACGATGTGCATCGGCGGCGGCCAGGGCATCGCCGCGATCTTCGAGCGCGCCTGACGAGGACCACACGACATGAGCATCAAGAACATCGGCGTCATCGGCGCCGGCACGATGGGCAACGGCATCGCCCAGGTCTGCGCGCTCGCGGGGCTGGGCGTGGTGATGGTCGACATCTCGGACGCCGCGGTCGAGCGCGGCATCGCGACGCTGTCCGGCAGCCTCGACCGCCTGGTCAAGAAGGACAAGCTCGGTGCCGCCGACAAGACCGCGGCGCTGGCGCGCGTGCAGGGCTCCACCAGCTACGCGGCGCTGCAGGGCACCGACCTGGTGATCGAGGCCGCCACCGAGAACCTCGAACTCAAGCTGCGCATCCTCAAGCAGATCGACGACCTGGTCGGCGAGAACACGCTGATCGCGACCAACACCTCGTCGATCTCGATCACGCAGCTCGCCGCGGTGCTGCGCCAGCCGGCGCGCTTCATCGGCATGCACTTCTTCAACCCGGTGCCGATGATGGCGCTGATCGAGATCATCCGCGGCCTGCAGACCTCGGACGACACCCACGCGAAGGCGGCCGGGTTCGCCACCGCGATCGGCAAGACGCCGGTCAGCGTGAAGAACAGCCCCGGCTTCGCGGTCAACCGCATCCTGGTGCCGATGATCAACGAGGCGATCTTCGTGCTGCAGGAAGGCCTGGCGAGCGCCGAGGACATCGACACCGGCATGCGGCTGGGCTGCAACCAGCCGATCGGGCCGCTGGCGCTGGCCGACCTGATCGGCCTGGACACCCTGCTCGCCGTGATGCGCGTGCTGCACGACGGCTTCGGCGACCCGAAGTACCGCCCGGCCCCGCTGCTCTCGGAGATGGTGGACGCCGGGCGCCTGGGGCGCAAGAACGGCCACGGCTTCTACCACTACGCCGGCAAGGCCTGAGCGGTCACGACGGCACCGAACCGGAGACGACCATGTTCAAGGCACTGCTGCTGAATCAGCACGAGAAGAAGACCATCGCCACCTTCGAGATCCTGGACGACGCGCGCCTGCCGCCCGGCGAGGTGACCGTGGGCGTCGAGTACTCCAGCCTCAACTTCAAGGACGCGCTGGCCGTCACCGGCCGCGGCGCGATCGTGAAGAACTGGCCGATGGTCCCCGGCATCGACCTCGCCGGCGTGGTCGAGCACAGCAGCCACGCCGACTGGACGCCGGGCGAGCGCGTCGTCGTCAACGGCTGGGGCCTGGGCGAGACGCACTGGGGCGGCTTCGCGCAGCGCGCCCGCGTGCCGGCGGCCTGGCTGCTGCGGCTGCCGCCGGCCTACAGCACGCGCCAGGCGATGGCGGTGGGCACCGCCGGCTACACCGCCGCGCTGTGCGTGATGGCGCTGCAGAAGCACGGCACCCGGCCCGGCGACGGCGAGGTGCTCGTCACCGGCGCAACCGGCGGCGTCGGCTCGGTGGCCGTGACGCTGCTGGCGGGCCTGGGCTACCGCGTCACCGCGTCGACCGGGCGGCCGCACGAGGCCGGCTACCTGCGCGCACTCGGTGCCACCGAGATCATCGACCGCGCCGAACTCTCCGGCCCCGGCAAGCCGCTGCAGCGCGAGCGCTGGGCCGGCGTGGTCGATGCGGTGGGCAGCCACACCCTGGCCAACGCCTGCGCCGCGACGCGCTGGAACGGCGCGGTCGCCGCCTGCGGCCTGGCCCAGGGCGCCGACTTCCCCGCCACCGTGATGCCCTTCATCCTGCGCGGCGTCACGCTGTACGGCATCAACTGCGTGTTCGTCGACAACGCCACCCGCACCCGGGCCTGGCAACTGCTGGCGCAGCATCTCGCCGGCGAGATGCTGGCGCGCATGACGGTGGAGGTCGGCCTGTCCGAGGTGATCGAGCAATCGGCCGCGCTGCTCGACGGGCGGCTGCGCGGGCGAACGGTGGTGGATGTGAAGCGCTGAATGGAGCGGAGAATCCCGGCGTGGACAGTGGGCAATGCAGCGGCTGGAAGCGCTTGCGCCGGGCGACCTCCTGGCGCAGTTGCTTGTTGCCGAAGTCCTTGGGCTCGTGTTTGAGGGTCCTGACCCGGTAGGTGCCATCGTCGGCCTGCAACAACTCGTCCAGCGCGAGCTTCACCTTGGCCGGCAGTCCTTGATCGAGCAGTTGCGTGATCCGCTTGCGCTCGCCGGTAACGGCCCGGCTGAGTAAATACTCCCCCGGCTTTGCCGGGGGAGTATTTACCTTCATCCTTCGCGGGACCGCCGCACGGGTGGTGGTCGAACAACTGCAGGATGAGGCGTTGCTGGGCGAGTCGCGTCGGCTTCGAGGGCGGCCCGATCGCCCCCAGCTCGCGTCCAGGAAAGTGGCGACGAATGATGTGGTCGAGATCGCTTCGGACGGCGTCCAGTTCATAGACGAAGAACTGCTGCTTCGCCTTGAAGTAGCCGAGTAGAAGCTGAAGCGCGAGCTGCGCGGCGGCCGAGACGGTGGGCACGGCACCGACCGCTTCGCCCTCGATCGGGCTCAGTTCGAAGTAGCGGCCTCGCTCATCCTCGACGAAGCACGGTAACCCATAGAGTTCCTCGATTTCTTCGGCGGCGAGGATCGAAAGGCGCCGCGCGCTGTGCCGTCATGCGTGGCACACGGGTGCGACGCGGCGATGCAGTCCCTCTCGCTCACTCAGTCTTGACATGCCTGTCATTGTACATATACTGTCCATGTACATATTTTCACTTCTGGAGTAGTTCGTATGGCATCAGCAGTTCAACGGATCGTGGTGCAGGCGACCACGCAGGACAAGAAGGCCATCGCGGCGAAGGCGAAGAAACTCGACATCCCGATTTCGGAGTTGATGCGGCGCGGCGCCTTCGCGTACGAGTCGAGCGACGCCGACGCGGAGTTGGGCGCACTCGCGGATGCAGCCAAGGGCGCGGCCGACCGCGCGGGGGCAGCCATCGACGACGCACTCGACTTCATCGAGGCGAGCAACAAGCGCATCGAGGCAATGGAAGCCAAAGCGGCGAAGCACCACGGAACTCGGAAGGCTGCCTGATGGGAGTCACCGACAAGATTTGGGGCGCACTGACCTCCATGATCAAGCTGGAGGACAAGGTCAACCGCCAGGCCGAGGCGATGAAGGCTCAGCAGCAGAAGATTGAAGATCTCACGGGTCGTGTGATCCGTCTGGAGGCGCAGTTGGAACTGCTCACCGGAGCAGCGATGATCAAGAAACTCAAGGGCGACTGAGCCCAGGGACGCGAAAGCAGAGGAAAGACAGAGGTGCTCAATTGACGGGCTCGGTAGCATGACCAGCCATGTCAAACGCAGTGCTCACGCGCATGCCCGATGCGGCCGAGCTGGCCGCCATGGACATGCAGCACGTGGCGCAATTGCTGCGTTCGCAAGCCGCGCAGATCGAGTGGTTCAAGCGCCAGAACTTCGGCCAGAAGAGCGAGCGCTACGCGCCGCAGCCCGACGCGCAGCCGTTGCACCTGGGCGAGTTGATGCCGGTGGTTGCCTGGCAAACGTGGCCAAATGTTCAACTTATTTTTGCTAGGTTCCTAACCAACCCGCCCGGTCAGGGCAGCGCCCGCTCCTCGCGCACCGGCACCGCAGGCGCCGCGGCCGAGGCAGAGCGCACCCGCGCCGCCGGAAATATCAGGCGGAAGGTCGAACCGCGCCCGAGTTCGCTCTGGATGTCCAGCTCGCCACCATGCCTTTGCGCGACATGCTTGACGATCGACAGGCCAAGCCCGGTGCCACCGGTGTCGCGCGAGCGACTGCCGTCGACACGGTAGAAGCGTTCGGTCAGGCGCGGCAGGTGTTCGCGGGCGATTCCGAGGCCGGTGTCGGTCACGGCGATCTCACCGGCGCCATCGGGCAACACCCTCCAGCCCAGCTCGATGCGCCCGCCTGCCGGCGTATAGCGCACCGCGTTGCTGACGAGGTTCGTGACGGCGCTGAGCAATTCGCTCGACGAGCCGGCGATCTGCGCGTCGCTCGCCGGCGGGAACACCAGCGTGTGCCGACCCGCCGACAACAGTGCCGCATCGTTCGCGACCTGTGCCAGGAGCGGTGCGAGCGCGACCCAGCGATCGGCATGCGGACGCGGACTGCCTTCGAGCTGCGCCAGGGTCAGCAGGTCGCTGACCAGCGTGCCCATGCGATCGGCCTGTTGCGCCATCAGTTCGAGAACGCGCCTGCGCTCGACCTCGGTCAGCGGCAGGTTCGTCATCGTCTCGATGAAGCCGGCGAGCACCGTCAGCGGCGTGCGGATCTCGTGCGAGACGTTCGCGACGAAATCGCGCCGCATGGCGTCGGTACGCTCGCGCTCGGTGATGTCCTGCGACAGCACCAGCCGCAGGCCGTCGCCATAGCTGCGCACCAGCAGCGACAGGGTGCGCAGGCCCCGCGGATCGGGAATCAGAACCGGCCCCTCGAAGCGTCCGGCCTGCAGATAGCCCACGAAGGCCGGCGCTCGAACGAGGTTGGTGACGCGCTGGCGACGGTCGCGCTGCGGATCCAGGCCGAAGTGATCGGCGGCGACCGAGTTGCACCATTCGATCTGGTCGCCCTGGTCGAGCAGCATCACCCCGTTCGGGGAGACCTCGATCGCAGACAGGAATTGCGTGAGGCGATCGCGCTCCTGCGCGGCGGCGCGTTCGCCCAGGCGTATCGAGCGCTCGATGCGGTAGCCGAGCACGCCCCACAGGCCGGCGTCGCGCGGCGCCGGTTCTTCCTGCGAGCCTCGCAGCCAGGCGTCCAGCCGGTAGCCGTTCAGCGTGTCGCGCACCCCGGTCACGCCGAGCGCGACCGCGAAGCCGAGCAGCGCCCCGAACCAGGGGACGCTGTGACCCGGAATCATCCAACCGGCGAGTCCGCCGGCCGCCGTGGCGATCAGCACCGCAACGAGGCGCGGCAGCAGCCAGCTCATCGCGGTAAGCGCCGCGCCCGTCGGGTCACGCCGAAACCGCCCGTGCAGGCAGAGTCGATCCGGCGCCGCCCTGCTGCGCCAGCCGGTAGCCCGCGCCGCGCACGGTCTCGATCATCTGCGCACAGCCGACCGGCGTGAGCGCCTCGCGCAGGCGCTTGACGTGCACGTCGACCGTGCGTTCCTCGATGAAGACATGATCGCCCCAGACGCGGTCCAGCAACTGCGCGCGGCTGTGCACGCGCTCGGGGTGCGTCATGAAGAAATGAAGCAAGCGGAACTCGGTCGCGCCGACCTTCACGTCGACGCCGTCGCGGCTCACCCGGCGTGTCGCCGGATCGATCTTCAGCGGGCCGACCTCGACCGCCGAGTCGAGCGCCTCGGGCGCCTTGCGCCGCAGCACCGCACGAATGCGCGCCAGCAGCTCGTTGGTCGAAAACGGCTTGGTCAGGTAGTCGTCGGCACCCGCGTCCAGCCCCTGGATCTTGTCGGCCTCGTCGGCGCGCGCCGTCAGCATGATCACCGGCAGCTGCCGCGTGCGCGTCTCGGCGCGCCAGCGCTTGGCCAGCGCCAGACCCGACTGGCCCGGCAGCATCCAGTCCAGGACGATCAGGTCGGGCAACACGCCGTCGACCGCAGCCTGGGCCTGTTCGGCATTCGCTGCGATCGTGACCTCGAATCCCGCGTGGCGCAGGTTGATGGAGATCAGTTCGGCGATTGCCGATTCGTCTTCGACAACCAGGATGTGACTCATCGCGAATTCTCCTTCATCGGGCCGAGCGCCGGGCCGGTCCCAAGCCGGCCCGCATCCCCTCGGGGGATCGGCCGATGTACTCGTCGGACGAGGGGCTCCATGCTCACCGGACCAGCGACTCCACGTCGCCGACCGAGTTGTGACGCACGTCGGTGCCCTTGACGATGTAGATGATCTGTTCGGCAAGGTTCTTCGCGTGATCGCCGACGCGCTCGATCGCCTTGGCGACGAAGACCAGATCGATGCTCGACGAGATCGTGCGCGGGTCTTCCATCATGAAGGTGATCAGCTTGCGCATCAGCCCCTCGAATTCCTGGTCGATCAGGTCGTCGGCCTTGAGCACCTCGACGGCCTTGTCGACGTCGAGCCGTGCGAACGCGTCGAGCGCCTTGCGCAGTTGCGCGATCGCAAGCTCCGCCTCGTAGCCGAGATCCTGGACCGGCAGGCGCAGCCGGCTCGACACGCCGGAGTTCAGCAGGCGCTGCACGGTGCGCGCGATGCGGGCCGCCTCGTCGCCGACGCGCTCCAGGTTCGCGATCGTCTTGGAGATCGCGATCAGCAACCGCAGGTCGCGCGCGGTCGGCTGGCGCCGCGCGATGATGGTCGACAGGTCGCGATCGATCTCGACCTCGGTCTGGTTCACGCGCTCCTCGGTGACCAGTACCTCGGAGGCGATCTCGGCGCTGAAATGGGTCAGCGCGTAGACCGAGCGCGCGACCTGCGACTCCACCATGCCGCCCATCTCGAGAACGCGTGTGGAAATGCCGCTGAGTTCGGCGTCGAACTGGGTCGAAAGATGTTTGTCGGTCATGTCGTGTCTCCTTGGGCGATGTCAGCCGAAGCGCCCGGTGATGTAGTCCTCGGTGTCCTTCTTCTTCGGCTTCATGAACACCTCGGACGTGGGCCCGAACTCGATCAGGTCGCCGAGGTACATGTAGGCGGTGTAGTCGGAACTGCGCGCCGCCTGCTGCATGTTGTGGGTGACGATCACGACCGTGTAGTCCGTCTTCAGCTCGTGGATCAGTTCCTCGATCTTGCCGGTGGATATCGGGTCGAGCGCCGAGCACGGCTCGTCGAGCAGCAGCACCTCCGGCTTGATCGCGATGCCGCGCGCGATGCACAGGCGCTGCTGCTGGCCACCCGACAGGCCCGATCCGCTCTGGTTCAGCTTGTCCTTGACCTCGTTCCAGAGCGCGGCCTTCTTCAGGGCCCATTCGACGCGTTCGTCCATCTCGATGCGCGGCAGCGTCTCGAACAGCTTCACGCCGAACGCGACGTTGTCGTAGATCGACATCGGGAACGGCGTGGGCTTCTGGAACACCATGCCGACCTTCGCGCGGATCAGCGAGACGTCGTCCTTCGAGGTCAGGATGTTCTCGCCGTCGAGCAGGATCTCGCCTTCCGCGCGCTGCTCGGGATAAAGCTCGAACATGCGGTTGAAGGTGCGCAGCAGCGTCGACTTGCCGCAGCCGGACGGCCCGATGAACGCGGTCACCTTCTTCTCGGGGATGTCGAGGTTGATGTTCTTCAGCGCATGAAAATGGTTGTAGTAGAAATTGAGGTTGCGAATCGAGAGCTTGGGCTTCTCGGTCACCGGGAATTCGATGCGTGTGTCCATGAGGCCGCTCCGACTCAGTTCTTGTTGCGCAGGAAGGTCCGCGCCAGGATGTTCAGCACCAGCACGCTCATCGTGATCAGGAAGACCCCGGCCCAGGCGAGCTTTTGCCAGTTCTCGTAGGGACTCATCGCGAACTTGAAGATCGTCACCGGCAGGCTCGCCACCGGGCCGCTGAAGTTCGAGGTCCAGAACTGGTTGGACAGCGCGGTGAACAGCAGCGGTGCGGTCTCGCCCGCAATGCGCGCGAAGGCCAGCAGCACGCCGGTCATCACGCCGGCACGTGCCGACTTCAGCGTGATGCTGGCGATGACCTTCCATTTGGGCGTACCCAGCGCATAGGCGGCCTCGCGCAGCGCGTTCGGGATCAGCGACAGCATGTTCTCGGTGGTGCGGATCACCACCGGGATGACGATCAGCGCCAGGGCCAGCACGCCCGCGTAGCCGGAAAAGCTCCTCAGCTGCGCCACGACCACCGCGTAGATGAACAGCCCGATCACGATGCTGGGCGCGGACAGCAGGATGTCGTTGATGAAGCGGGTGCAGGTGCCGAGCAGGCCCTTCTGGCCATACTCGGCGAGGTAGATGCCGGCGAACACGCCGATCGGCGTGCCCAGCAGTGTCGCCATTCCGACCATCATCAGCGAACCGAAGATGGCGTTCGCCAGGCCTCCCTCGTCCGCCTGCGGCGGTGGCGTCATCTGCGTGAAGAGCGACCAGCTCATGCCGCCGATGCCCAGGCGCACCGTCTCGATCAGGATCCAGATCAGCCAGACCAGGCCGAACGCCATCGCCAGCAGCGACAACGTGAGGGCGATGGCGTTGACCGTCTTGCGGCGGCGGTGCCTGGCGAGCTTGCTCGCGCTCAGCGTCGAAGTGGTGGCGCCCATGTCAGCGGCTCCCTTCGCGCTTCTTCATGCGTGCCAGCAGCAGCCTGGAGAAGGACAGCACCACGAACGTGATGAAGAACAGCACCAGTCCGAGGTAGATCAGCGATGCCTTGTGCAAGCCGTCGCCAGCCTCGGCGAACTCGTTGGCGAGCGCCGAGCTGATGCTGTTCGCGGCCTCGAACAGCGACAGGTTGTTCAGCTGGTTGAAGTTGCCGATCACGAAAGTGACCGCCATCGTCTCGCCGAGCGCGCGCCCGAGGCCGAGCATGATCGCGCCGACCACCCCGGTCTTGGTGTACGGCAACACCACCTTGAACATCACCTCCCAGGTGGTCGAGCCCAGGCCGTAGGCCGATTCCTTCAGCAGCACCGGCGTCACTTCGAACACGTCGCGCATCACCGAGGCGATGAACGGGATGATCATGATGGCCAGGATGATGCCGGCCGACAGCAGCCCGATACCCACCGGCGGGCCGGAAAACAGCGCACCCAGCAAGGGCACGCCGGCGAACAGCGACTGCAGCGGCTGCTGCACATACGTCGACAGGATCGGGCTGAAGACGAGCAGCCCCCACATGCCGTAGACGATGGACGGCACGGCCGCCAGCAGTTCCACCGCCGTGCCCAGCGGGCGCTTCAACCACGCAGGCGACAGCTCGGTCAGGAACAGCGCGATGCCGAAACTCACCGGCACCGCGATCAGCAGCGCGATGGCCGATGTCATCAGCGTGCCGTAGATCATCACCAGACCGCCGTAGCGGTTCTGGACCGGGTCCCACTCGCTGCGCCACAGGAAGCTCAGCCCGTACTCCCGGATCGCGGGCATCGCGCCCACGAGCAGCGAGCCGATGATGCCCGCCAGCAGCAGCAGGGTCAGCCATGCAGCGGCGTGCGCCAGCAGGGAAAAAAGAACGTCGGGCCAGGCCGCCTGGCGGCGTGGCCCGACCGGCGTTCCGTCGGGCTGACTGCGCCCCCGTGCCGGGTCGTAGGGTGTTGCGGGCAAGGTCGCGGCCATGGTCTTTCCGTCGCGTCGAGCAGGTGACTGATGAACTCCGGCCGCAATCACCTGCCTTACTTGTAGGCGATCGGCTTGCCGGCACTGTCCTTGATATTGTCGGCCCAGGCCTTGTGAATCAGGCCCTTCAGGCTGTCGGGCAGGGCAACATATTCCAGGTCGGACGCCATCTTGTCGCCGCTGGTGTAGGCCCAGTCGAAGAACTTCAGCACGCCGGTGGCGCTCTCGGGCTTGGCCTGGCTCTTGTACATCAGGATGAAGGTCGCGCCGGTAATGGGCCAGGCGTCCTTGCCGGCCTGCTCGGTGAGGATCTGGTAGAAGCTCCTGTTCCAGTCGGCATTCGCGGCCGCGGCCTTGAAGTTCTGGTCGTCCGGCGACACGAAGTGACCGGCGGCATTCTTGAGTTGGACGTGCGCCATCTTGTTCTGCTTGGCATACGCGTACTCGACGTAGCCAATCGAGTTGGGCAGGCGCTGCACGTACGACGACACACCTTCGTTGCCCTTGCCGCCCGCCCCGGTCGGCCAGTTCACGGCCGTGCCCTCGCCGGCCTTGGCCTTCCACTCGGCGTTCACCTTGGACAGGTAGTTGGTGAAGATGAAGGTCGTGCCGGAGCCGTCGGCGCGGCGCACGACCGAGATCGCGGCGTCCGGCAGCGGCACGCCCGGATTGAGCGCGGTGAGTGCCGGGTCGTTCCACTTGGTGATCTTGCCCAGATAGATGTCACCCAGCACCGCACCGGTCAGCTTGATCTGGCCCGGGCTGATGCCCTTGATGTTGACCACGGGCACCACGCCACCGATCACCGTCGGGAACTGCATCAGCCCGTCCTTGGCCAGATCCTCGTCTTTCAGCGGCATGTCGGACGCGCCGAAATCCACCGTCTTGGCCCGGATCTGCTGGATGCCGGCACCCGACCCCACCGATTGATAGTTCACGCGGACACCGGTTGCCTTGTTGTAGGCATCCGCCCACTTGGCGTAGATCGGGGCCGGGAACGTGGCGCCGGCACCGGTGATTTCCTGGGCGGACACGGCCGATCCCAACGCGCCGAGCGCAGCCACGACGAGGGCAGAACGAATGTTGGAGAGTTTCACGGGCACACCTTTCTGAGAGTCGAAGAACTGAATGCCGGCAACTCTATGATCGCCGCGTGACATGTCTGTGACACGCCCGCGCCTGCCTGTCACATTCCCGGAGACCTTGATCGGGTCAGCGCAGCGTGTCGGCGATGCGTTCGGCGCAGCGCCGGGCTTGCTCGGGATCGCGCGCCTCGACCATCACCCGCACCAGCGGCTCGGTGCCCGACGGGCGGATCAGGACCCGCCCCCGATCGCCCAGCTCGCAGGCCACCTCGGCCTGCACCTTGGCGAGCCGCGGGTTCGCGGCCCAGTCGTTTCCGGCCGCCACCCGCACGTTCACCAGCGTCTGCGGGAACAGCGAGACCCCTGCCAGCAGCTGCGCCAGGGTGCGGCCACTGCGCGATACCGCCTGCAGCACGAGCAGGCTGCTGACGATGCCGTCGCCGGTCGTGTGCTTGTCCAGCGCCAGCAGATGCCCGGACCCTTCACCGCCGAGTTCCCAGCCGCGCGCCGCCAGTTCCTCCAGCACGTAACGGTCGCCGACCCGGGCGCGAACGAACGCGACGCCCCGTTCGCGCAAGGCCAGTTCGACCGCCATGTTGGTCATCAAGGTCCCGACCACGCCCGCCACCGGCAGGCCTTGTGCGAGGCGGTCCGTCGCCAGCAGGTAGAGCAGTTCGTCGCCGTTGTACAGGCGCCCCGTTGCATCGACGAGTTGCAGGCGGTCGGCATCGCCATCGAGCGCCACGCCGTAGTCGGCAGCGTGCGCCTGGACCGCGGCGACAAGTGCGGCCGGGGATGTGGCACCGAACCCGGCGTTGATGTTGGTCCCATT
Organism: Pseudomonadota bacterium; assembly: GCA_040388965.1. GTDB lineage: Bacteria > Pseudomonadota > Gammaproteobacteria > Burkholderiales > Burkholderiaceae_C > LMDS01. The sequence continues at coordinate 109,855 of JAZKAV010000011.1, forward strand.
CGGGCTGCAACCGATCGCGACGACCTCGGCACCGAGCTCGTGGAACACGTCGGGTGCGACGTGGTACGCCGCGCCGTTCGCGGCGTCGACGACGATCTTCAGGCCCTTCAGCGACAGGTCACTGCTGAACGTGCTCTTGCAGAACTCGATGTAGCGCCCGCGCGCGTCGTCGATGCGCCGGGCCTTGCCCAGGTGCGCCGAATCGACCCACTGCGGCGGCTGCTCGAGGGCCGCCTCGACCTGCAACTCCCAGGCATCCGGCAATTTCTCGCCGCGCGCCGAGAAGAACTTGATGCCGTTGTCGCCGAACGGGTTGTGCGACGCGCTGATCACCACGCCCAGGCTCAGGCGCAGCGCCCGCGTCAGGTAGGCCACGCCGGGCGTCGGCAAGGGCCCGGTGAGGAGCACATCGGCACCCGCCGACGCGAAGCCCGCTTCGAGTGCCGACTCGATCATGTAGCCCGAGATGCGCGTGTCCTTGCCGATGAGCACCGTCGGACGGGCCTCGGTCTCATTCAGCACGCGGCCGACGGCGTGACCGAGCCGCAGCATGAAGTCGGCGGTGATCGGCGCCTGGCCCACCGTGCCGCGAATGCCGTCGGTGCCGAAATGCGCTCTGGTCATGGTCTGGTTCCCGGGTTGTCCTTGGGCTGCAAGGCGGACGAATTATCCCTGCCCCAGCCCCGCAGCCTGCCAGACCTTCAGGGCATCGACGGTCGCCGCGACATCGTGCACGCGCACGATGCGCGCGCCCGACTGGACAGCCGCCAGCGCCGCGGCAACGCTGGCGAACTGGCGTTGCGCCACGTCGCGGCCGGTGATCGCGCCGAGCGTGGACTTGCGCGACCAGCCCACCAGCAGCGGCCGGCCCAGCGCGAGCAGTTCGCGCTGGCGCCGCAGCAGTTCGATGTTGTGGGCGACGCTCTTGCCGAAACCGATGCCCGGGTCGAGGACCACGCGCTCGGGGGCCACGCCGCGTTCGGTCACCGCCGCGTCGCGCCCGCGCAGGAAGGCGGCGACCTCGTCGATGACATCGTCGTACTGCGGTCCCTGCTGCATCGACGCCGGCGTGCCGCGCATGTGCATCAGGCAGACACCGCAGCTGGCGTGCGCGGCAACCGCGTCGAGTGCGCCGGGCGCCTGCAGCGCATTGATGTCGTTCACGATGTCGGCACCGTGCCGCAACACCGCCATCATCACCTCGGCCTTGCTCGTGTCGACCGAGATCGGGCAGCCGAGTCCGCGTGCGGCATCGAGCACAGGCAGCACACGCGCCAGCTCTTCCTCGACCGACACCGGCTGCGAGCCCGGGCGGGTCGATTCGCCGCCGATGTCGAGCAGGTCGGCGCCCTCCGCCAGCAGGCGTTCGCAATGCGCGATCGCCGCCGCGGTGCTGGCGTGCGCACCGCCATCGGAGAACGAATCGGGGGTGACATTGACGATGCCCATCACCTGCGGGCGCGTCAGGGCAATGCGAAAGCGGCTGGTCTGCCAGTGCATGCGTGTTTCACCGTTCCATGAAAAACGGGGCCGAAGCCCCGTGTCGGTCTGTCGACCTTCGCAGCCGGGTCAGGCGGTGGCCGCGGCGGTGCCGGGAGCGGCCGGCGGGGTCGGCGGCACGGTCTTGCTCATCGAAGGCGTCCAGTCCTTCGGCGGGCGCGGCGGGCGGCCGTTCATGATGTCGTCGATCTGCTCGGTGTCGATGGTCTCGTACTCGAGCAGCGCGCTGGCCATCGCATGGATCTTGTCCTTGTTGTCCTCGATCAGCTTGCGCGCGACCGCGTACTGCTCGTCGATGATGCGACGGATCTCGCGATCGACCGCCTGCATCGTCTGCTCGCTCATCGTCGTGGTCTTGGTCACCGAGCGGCCGAGGAAGACCTCGCCCTCGTTCTCGGCGTAGACCATCGTGCCGAGCGCATCGGTCATCCCGTAGCGCGTGACCATGTCGCGGGCGATGTGGGTGGCGCGCTCGAAGTCATTGCTCGCGCCGGTCGTCATCTCGCCGATGAACACCTCCTCGGCGATGCGCCCGCCGAACAGGATCGAGATCGTGCTGAGCATGCGGACCTTGTCGGTGCTGTAGCGGTCGCCCTCGGGCAGCTGCATCGTCACACCGAGCGCGCGCCCGCGCGGGATGACCGTGACCTTGTGCACCGGATCGGCCTTCGGCATCAACCGCGCGACCAGCGCATGGCCGGACTCGTGGTACGCGGTGTTGCGGCGCTCCTCCTCGGCCATGATCATGGACTTGCGCTCAGGGCCCATCATGATCTTGTCCTTGGCCTTCTCGAAGTCGGCCATCTCGACGACCCGGCCGCTGCGGCGCGCGGCGAACAGCGCCGCCTCGTTGACCAGGTTGGCGAGATCCGCGCCCGAGAAACCGGGCGTGCCGCGTGCCAGGATGTCGGCGCGGATGTCCTGGCCGACCGGCACCTTGCGCATGTGCACGTTGAGGATCGCCTCGCGGCCGCGCACGTCGGGCAGCGAGACATAGACCTGGCGGTCGAAACGGCCCGGGCGCAGCAGCGCCGGGTCGAGGATGTCGGGCCGGTTGGTAGCCGCCATCACGATCACGCCGAGGTTGGTCTCGAAGCCGTCCATCTCGACCAGCATCTGGTTCAGCGTCTGCTCGCGCTCGTCGTTGCCGCCGCCAAGACCGGCTCCGCGATGCCGGCCGACCGCGTCGATCTCGTCGACGAAGATGATGCAGGGCGCGCTCTTCTTCGCCTGCTCGAACATGTCGCGCACACGCGCCGCGCCCACGCCAACGAACATCTCGACGAAGTCGGAACCGCTGATGCTGAAGAACGGCACCTTGGCCTCACCGGCGATCGCCTTGGCCAGCAAGGTCTTGCCGGTTCCGGGCGGGCCGACCAGCAGCACGCCGCGCGGGATGCGCCCACCGAGCTTCTGGAATTTCTGCGGGTCCTTCAGGAAATCGACCAGCTCCTTGACCTCTTCCTTGGCCTCCTCGCAGCCGGCGACATCGGCGAAGGTGGTGGTGTTGTTGGCCTCGTCGAGCATGCGCGCCTTGCTCTTGCCGAAGCTGAAGGCGCCGCCCTTGCCGCCGCCCTGCATCTGGCGCATGAAATAGATCCACACGCCGATCAGCAGCAGGATCGGACCCCAGGACATCAGGATACCGACCAGGAACGAAGGCTCCTCGCGCTGCTTGACATCGAACTTGACGTTGTTGTTGATCAGGTCGCCGACCAGGCCGCGATCCAGCGCGGTGGCGGTGGTGCGCACTTCCTTGTCGTCGGTGGTGCGTGCCCGGATTTCGGTGCTGCCGCCGCCGACATCCTGGAGCTGCACGCTCTTGATGTGCTTGGCCCGGACCTCCTCGAGGAAATCGGAGTAGCCCATCATCCCGGACTGCGACGCCGTGCGGTCGAACTGCTTGAACACGGTGAACAGCACCAGTGCGATCACCAGCCAGACGGCAACCTTAGAGAACCATTGATTGTTCACCGCGACTCCAGTTTCGGGTCATGACCACGCAGGCGAAACGCCACGCGCCGCCATCCTAATCATTTGCGGCCGATTTTAGTCCAGTCAAGCCCTGCAATCCGCACGCAATCTCCCCGCTCAGCGAGCGTGTACCGAGACGCCGTCCCCACCGACACGGCCTCACGACCGGTTATCGACCTCGGGACCGCGTGCTCGAGCGACCGGCTTCAACCCGATCCCGACCAGAAAGGTTTCGGCCGACTTGTCTCGCGAGGCCCTGGGCTTGATCGGCTTGACGACCCGGAAGTTCGTCTTGAACAGTTTCACGAGCTGGCTGTAGCCGCTGCCGTGGAACACCTTGCAGACCAGCGCACCCTGGGGCGTCAGGTGCTTGCGCGCGAACTCGACTGCCAGCTCGACCAGGTGGCTGATGCGCGCCGCGTCGGCACTTTCGATCCCGGAGAGGTTCGGCGCCATGTCGGACACCACCACGTCGACGGGCCGCCCGGCAATGATTTCCTCCAGCTGTGCCAGGACCGGATCTTCCCGGATGTCGCCCTGGAGGAAGGTCACCCCCTCGATCGGCTCCATCGCCAGCACGTCCACCGCGATGATGGTGCCATGCAGTGCTCCTGCGGCGGCGCCGCCGGATCCGGCTTCCTTCGGTGCAAAGCGCCGGCGCACGTATTGACTCCAGGCACCCGGCACCGAACCCAGATCGACGACGATCTGACCCGGCCGCAGCAGATGCAGTTCCTCGTCGATCTCCTTGAGCTTGTAGGCAGCGCGCGCGCGGTAGCCCTCGCGCTGCGCCAGCTTTACATAGGTGTCGTTCAGGTGGTCGTGCAACCACTGCTTGTTGACCTTCTTGCTCTTGGTTCGGGTTTTCATAGGGCAATTGTCGACGGACCGTTCTCTGAACAATTGCGCGCCCCTCGGTGGGGGCAGGAGCGCAGCGACTCGGGCGCCGTCGTCTGGGCAGGGATAATAGAAACATGACCGCGATCCAACTCACTCCCGCCCAGCGCAAGGACCAGCGCGCCGCTGCCCATCATTTGGCCCCGGTGGTGATGATCGGCTCCGACGGCCTCACGCCCGCGGTGCAGCGCGAGGTCGACGCGGCGCTGAACGCGCATGGGCTGATCAAGGTCCGGGTGTTCTCCGACGAACGCGGCACGCGCGAGACGATCTTCACCACGCTGGCCGACGCGCTCGGCGCTGCGCCGATCCAGCACATCGGCAAGCTGCTGGTGCTGTGGCGCCCGATGCCGACCAGGGAGAAGGCCGAGCGCGAGGGCCGGGGCGCCGGACCGCGGGTCGTGAAGATCCTGAAGTTCTCGAAAAGCGGCAACCACCGCGCGCAGGTCAAGAAGATCACGGTCATGGGCAACATGCGCATCGCCTCGGGCGGCGAGCTCAAGCGCGCCGCGAAGCGCCGCACCAGCGTCAAGAAGTCGCAGCAGTCCTGAGGCGCGTCAGGCGCGTGCAGCCCGCGCCGGCGCCTGCAGGCGCCAGGCCAGCGCGAGCACCAGCAGCCCCTTCAGCAGGAACAGCCCGCCCGAGACGGCGTGCAGCATGCCGAACGACACCGTGCCCTGGCCGGCCCGTGCGGCGTCCATCATCGGTTGCACCGCAAAGTAGCCGCCGACCGTGCAAAACAGCGTGCCCAGCAACAGCAGGATGCTCGCACTGAAGACCGAGCCGATGCCGCTCGCGGCGTCGGTCTGGCTGCGCTGACGCTCGATCAGCAGCAGCGCGCCCGCCATCCCGAGGCTCAGGTAGGCCTCCTGCGCGAAGACACGGCCGACGAAGCGTCCGGCATCGCCCGAGGCCAGCGTCGCGAAGGCCGACGGCGCAGCGATCGCGCCGATCCCCAGCAACACCCCGGCCCACAGGCCGGCGAGCATGGCGGCGAAGCGCTGGACCACGGCGCTCAGCGGTAGCGCACCGCGATGACCTCGTAGTGCCGCAGACCGCCCGGCGCCTGCACCTCGGCCACATCCCCGGCCGACTTGCCGATCAGCGCCCGGGCAATCGGCGAACTGATCGAGATCAGGCCCAGCTTCAGATCGGCCTCGTCGTCACCGACGAGCTGGTAGGTGACCTTCGCACCGCTGTCCTCGTCCTCGAGATCGACGGTCGCGCCGAAGACCACGCGGCCTTCGGCATTCAGCGACGCCGGATCGATGATCTGCGCCGCGGCGAGCTTGCTCTCGATCTCGAGGATGCGGCCCTCGATGAAACCCTGCTTGTCCTTGGCGGCCTCGTATTCGGCGTTCTCCGACAGGTCACCCTGGGCGCGCGCCTCCGAGATGGCCTGGATGACCGCGTGACGCTCGACACCCTTCAGGCGCGCGAGTTCTTCCTTGAGCTTTTCGGCACCGCGAACGGTCAGGGGGATGGTGGCCATGATGAGGACAAACCTTGCAGCAAAAATGACGCCGCCGCCGGTTGATGCCGGCGGCGGAAGGGAATGGGGCGGAGTTTAGTGCAGTTCGCGGTGCAGCTCCTGCAGAGACACCACAACGAGATCGTCCTGGTGCTTCATGCCTTCGACCGCTGCCTCGCAACCCGCCATGCTGGTGTAGTAGGTGATGCGGTTGGCGAGCGCCGCCTGGCGGATGTGGCGCGAATCGGCGATCGCGGTGCGGGTCTCGTCGACGGTGGTGAACACCAGCTGGATCTCTCCGGCCTTGACCATGTCGACGATGTGCGGCCTCCCGTCCTTGACCTTGTTGACCGCCTTGACCGGCACGCCGGCCCCAGCGATCGCCGCTGCCGTGCCCCGGGTCGCGACGATCGCAAAGCCCAGCGCATGCAGGTCGCGCGCGACGATCACCGCCCGCGCCTTGTCGCCGTTCTTCACGGTGATGCAGACGGCGCCCGAGGTCGGCAACCGCGAACCTGCGCCGAGCTGGCTCTTCAGCATCGCCTCGCCGAACGTGCGACCCGCTCCCATGACCTCGCCGGTCGAGCGCATCTCCGGCCCGAGGATCGGGTCGACGCCGGGGAACTTGTTGAACGGAAACACCGCTTCCTTGACCGAGAAGTACGGCGGGATCACCTCGGCGGGCTGGCGGCCGTTGCTGTTCCTCTGGTCACGCAGCTTCTGACCGACCATGCAGCGCGCCGCGATCTTCGCGAGCGGCTGGCCGGTCGCCTTCGAGACGAAGGGCACGGTGCGCGACGCGCGCGGGTTCACTTCGAGCACGTAGACGACGGCGTTCTCGCCCTCGCCCTGAATGGCGAACTGCACGTTCATCAGCCCGATGACCTCGAGCGCCTTGGCCATCAGAACCGTTTGGCGGCGCATCTCGTCCTGCAGCGCCTTCGGCAGCGAGTACGGCGGCAGCGAACAGGCCGAATCGCCGGAATGGATGCCGGCCTGCTCGACGTGCTCCATGATGCCCCCGATCATCACGTCGGTCCCGTCGCTGATGCAGTCGACGTCGACCTCGATCGCGTCGTCGAGGAAGCGGTCGAGCAGTACCGGCGACTTCTCGCTGACGCGCACCGCCTCGCGCATGTAGCGCTCCAGATCCTTGTCGCCGTGCACGATCTCCATCGCGCGGCCGCCGAGCACGTAGCTCGGGCGCACCACCAGCGGGTAGCCGATCTCGTGCGCGAGCGCGAGGGCCGCCTCCTCGGTGCGCGCGGTGCGGTTCGGCGGCTGCTTCAGGCCGATCTCGCGCAGCAGCGCCTGGAAGCGCTCCCGGTCTTCGGCCACATCGATGCTGTCGGGCGCGGTGCCGACGATGGGCACGCCGGCGCGTTCCAGGTCGAGCGCCAGCTTCAGCGGCGTCTGCCCGCCGTACTGGACGATCACGCCCACAGGGCGCTCCTTGTCGACGATCTCGAGCACGTCTTCGAGCGTGACCGGCTCGAAGTAGAGGCGATCCGAGGTGTCGTAGTCGGTCGACACGGTCTCCGGATTGCAGTTGACCATGATGGTCTCGTAGCCGTCCTCGCGCATCGCGAGCGCGGCGTGGACGCAGCAGTAGTCGAACTCGATGCCCTGACCGATGCGGTTCGGCCCGCCGCCCAGCACCATGATCTTCTTGCGGTCGGTCGGCTCGGCCTCGCACTCGCCATCGACATTCTCGTAGGTCGAATACAGGTACGCCGTCTGCGTCGCGAACTCGGCGGCACAGGTGTCGACGCGCTTGTAGACCGGCCGGATGTTCAGCGCGTGGCGCGTCGTGCGCACCTCGTGCTGGTTCGTCCCCAGCAGCTTCGCCAGACGCCGGTCCGAGAAGCCCTTCTGCTTGAGGAAGCGCAATTCCTCGGTCGACAGGTCGGCGACCGTCCGTCCAGCCAGCGCCTGCTCATGCTGCACCAGCTGCTCGATCTGCGCCAGGAACCACGGGTCGATCGCCGTCTCCTCGAACACCTCCTGTAGGCTCATGCCGATGCGGAACGCATCGCCGACATACAGGATGCGCTCGGGCCCGGCCTCGCCGATCTCCTGCACGATCTCCTCGCGGTCGGTGCTGCGCTCGCTCAGGCCGTCGATGCCGGTCTCCAGCCCTCGCAGCGCCTTCTGGAAGCTCTCCTGGAAGGTGCGGCCCATCGCCATCACCTCGCCGACCGACTTCATCTGCGTCGTCAGGCGCGAGTCGGCGGCCGGAAACTTCTCGAACGCGAAGCGCGGGATCTTCGTCACCACGTAATCGATGCTGGGTTCGAACGAGGCCGGCGTGGCGCCGCCGGTGATCTCGTTGCGCAGTTCGTCGAGCGTGTAGCCGACCGCCAGCTTGGCAGCGACCTTGGCGATCGGAAAGCCGGTCGCCTTCGACGCCAGCGCCGACGAGCGCGACACACGCGGGTTCATCTCGATGACGACCATGCGGCCGTCCTTCGGGTTGATCGAGAACTGCACGTTCGAGCCGCCGGTGTCGACGCCGATCTCGCGCAGGATCGCGATGCTGGCATTGCGCAGCAGCTGGTATTCCTTGTCGGAAAGCGTCTGCGCCGGCGCCACCGTGATCGAGTCGCCGGTGTGGATGCCCATCGGGTCCATGTTCTCGATCGAGCAGACGATGATGCAGTTGTCCGCCTTGTCGCGGACCACCTCCATCTCGTACTCTTTCCAACCGATCAAGCTCTCTTCGATCAGCAGTTCCTTGGTCGGCGAAAGGTCGAGCCCGCGTTTGCAGATCTCTTCGAACTCGTCCGGGTTGTAGGCAATGCCGCCGCCGGTGCCGCCAAGCGTGAAGCTGGGGCGGATCACCATCGGAAAGCCCGTGCCGCCGATCTCGTGCGTGATGCGCTTCTGCACCGCGAGCGCCTCATCCATCGAGTGCGCGATGCCGCTCCTGGCCGAGTGCAGGCCGATGCCGGTCATCGCGTCCTTGAACTTCAGGCGGTCCTCGGCCTTCTCGATCGCCTTCTCGTTGGCACCGATCATCTCGACGCCGTACTTGGCGAGCACGCCGTGCTTGTGCAGATCGAGCGCGCAGTTCAGCGCGGTCTGGCCGCCCATCGTCGGCAGCACGGCGTCGGGCCGCTCCTTCGCGATGATCTTCTCGACCACCTGCCAGGTGATCGGCTCGATGTAGGTGACATCGGCCATCTCCGGGTCGGTCATGATCGTCGCCGGGTTGCTGTTGACGAGGACGACCTTGTAGCCCTCTTCGCGCAGCGCCTTGCAGGCCTGCGCGCCGGAGTAGTCGAACTCGCAGGCCTGGCCGATGATGATCGGGCCGGCCCCGATGATGAGGATGGTCTCGAGGTCGCTGCGCTTAGGCATTCTGGTGCTCCGTCATCAGCGCAGTGAAGCGGTCGAACAGGTAGGAAATGTCGTGCGGTCCGGGGGACGCCTCCGGGTGGCCCTGGAAGCAGAACGCCGGCTTGTCGGTGCGCGCCAGGCCTTGCAGCGTGCCGTCGAACAGCGAGACGTGCGTCGGCCGCAGGTTGGCCGGCAGCGTGCCCTCGTCGACCGCGAAGCCGTGGTTCTGACTCGTGATGCTGACGCGACCGGTGTCGAGATCCTTCACCGGGTGGTTCGCACCGTGGTGGCCGAATTTCATCTTGAAGGTCTTCGCGCCCGACGCGAGAGCGAGGATCTGGTGGCCCAGGCAGATGCCGAAGGTCGGGATGCCGGTCTCGATCAGCTCGCGCGTCGCCGCGATCGCGTAGTCGCAGGGCTCCGGGTCGCCGGGGCCGTTGCTCAGGAAGATGCCGTCGGGTTTGAATTCGAGCACCGTGGCCGCCGGCGTTTGCGCCGGCACCACCGTGACGCGGCAACCTCGGCTCGCCAGCATGCGCAGGATGTTGCGCTTGACGCCGAAGTCGTAGGCGACCACGTGGAACGCCGGATCGGTCTGCCGGCCGTAACCGGTGCCGAGCGCCCATTCCGTTTCGGCCCACTGATAAGTCGCCGTTTCGCTGACGACCCTGGCCAGGTCGAGCCCGCTCATGCCCGGCGCGGCCCGGACCTTCGCGATCGCCTCGTCGATGTGGGCTTGCCTGACCGCCTCGCCCAGCGGCAGCGTCAGGATGCAGCCGTTCTGCGCGCCGTTCGTGCGCAGCAGGCGCGTCAGGCGGCGCGTGTCGATGTTGGCGATGGCGACCGTTCCCTCGCGCTCCAGGTACTGCGGCAGGCTCATGCTGCTGCGGAAGTTCGAGGCCAGCACCGGGAGATCCTTGATGATCAGCCCGGCGGCGAACACCTTCCTGGCCTCGACGTCTTCGGCGCTGATGCCGTAGTTGCCGATGTGCGGGTAGGTGAGCGTGACGATCTGGCGGCAGTAGCTCGGGTCGGTCAGGATCTCCTGGTAACCGGTCATCGCGGTGTTGAACACCACCTCGCCGACCGTGTGGCCGGCAGCGCCGATCGAGATGCCGCGCAACACCGTGCCGTCTGCGAGTGCCAGGATCGCCTGGGCTTGGTGGGTCAGCAGTTGCGCGGGCACCGGATTCTCCGTTCTGTGCGCGCCCGGCTCTGCCGTTCGAGCGGTGGCTCGTCAAGCGTGGAACAGTCGAGAAAACCGCAGGAGTCTTCGTCGCAAGAACCGGCACATTCCAGCGGTGGAAGGCGCGATTTTCGCCGGGCGGATGGGTTAGGGGTAAACGTGGAAATTATAGACGAGGCGCGCGCCAGACCGAGCGCCTGCAGGCCTGCGCACAACACGCTCGCGGCCGCCGTTCCGCCCTGTACAGGGCGCCGGGTGAACGACCTGCCGGGGCTACGCCGACAACGCGGCGATCCCGGCTTTCGCGATCTGCGCGTCTTCGGCCGACTTGACCCCGCTCACGCCCACCGCACCCAGGCAGTGCCCGTCGATCATCACCGGAACGCCGCCCTCGAGCAGACCGTCGATCTGCGGCACGCTCAGGAACGAGGTTCGGCCCTGGTTGATCATGTCTTCGTAGCTCTTGCTCTCGCGCCGCCCCAGCGCGGCAGTGCGCGCCTTGGCCGGCGCGATGTGGGCCGAGACCGGCGCGGCGCCGTCGAGTCGCTGCAGCCACAGCAGGTGGCCGCCGTCGTCGACGACGGCGATCGTGACGATCCAGCCGTTGGCATTGGCCTCGGCCTCGGCGGCGGCGGCGACGCGCTTCACGTCGTCCAGGGTCAGGAAAGGCTTGTGGTTCATGGTGGACTCGCAGCTGTTGGGACAAATCGGGACTGTACGCAAGAAGCCGGCAGCGTCCGATCCCGCCGTCACCGGGGCCAATTCGCCACGGCGCACAAGGGTATGCCGCCGCCCGCAACCGGGGAACTAGAATCCGCGCAACGGGTCACAGCCCGGGTTATCCATCAAGGAGGTTCCATGAATCAACCCCTGCAAGCGACCGGTTTCGCCGGCTATACCGGCCCGGTGACTTCTCAGGAGCAGCGCAACCGCGTGCTGCGCAACACGTACTGGCTGCTGGCGCTGTCGATGGTGCCGACCGTGCTCGGCGCCTGGATCGGCGTGTCCACCGGCATCACGCAGGCGATGGGACACGGCATGAGCGCCATCCTGTTCCTGGTCGGCGCGTTCGGCTTCATCTTCGCGATCGAGAAGACCAAGAATTCGGCGGCCGGCGTACCGGTGCTGCTCGGCTTCACTTTCTTCATGGGCCTGATGCTTGCGCGCCTGATCGGTGCGGTGCTCGGCATGGGCAACGGCGCCGGGCTGATCATGACGGCGTTCTCCGGCACGGCCGTGATCTTCATCGGGATGGCAACGCTGTCGACGGTGATCAAGCGCGACCTGTCCTCGATGGGCAAGTTCCTGTTCGTCGGCCTGATCATGCTGATCGTCGCCGGAATCGCGAACATCTTCCTGCAGTCGAGCGCGCTGATGATCACGCTGTCGGTGCTCGCGATCGGCATCTTCTCGGCCTTCATCATCTACGACCTGAAGCGCGTGCGCGACGGCGAGGAGACGAACTACATCAGCGCGACGCTGGCGATCTACCTCGACCTGTACAACATCTTCCAGTCACTGCTGTCCATCCTCGGGATCTTCGGCAGCAGCCGCGACTGATCGAGTGCTTCGCTGAACCGACAAGGCCCCACAGGGGCCTTGTTGTCTTTCGGGGTCCGGTCGACGATCGAAATACTCTGGGCCGTGGCTCACGTCGCTCACGCGACATGAGCCTTCGCCGAAGCCTCGCGGTCGAGCGCTGTACCGCTTTGGCTGTGGCTCACGTCGCTCACGCGACATGAGCCTTCGCCGAAGCATCGCGGTCGAGCGCTGTACCGCTTTGGCCGTGGCTCACGTCGCTCACGCGACATGAGCCTTCGCCGAAGCATCGCGGTCGAAGACCGCGATGCTTTCCACATGCGCGGTGTGAGGGAACATGTTCACCGCGCCCGCCGCACTGCAGCGGTAGCCGGCCTGGTGCACGAGCAGGCCGGCGTCGCGCGCGAGCGTTGCCGGATTGCAGCTGACGTAGACGATGCGCGCCGGAGGTGAATAGCCCGGCGCCACCGACGGATCGGCATGCAGGTCGGCGAGCGCCTTCGCGAGCGCGAACGCACCCTCGCGCGGCGGATCGACCAGCCACCTATGGGCCGCGCCGAAACCGGCCAGATCGGCCGGCGTCAGCTCGAACAGGTTGCGCGCGGCAAAGCCGGTCTTGTGCGCCAGGCCATTGATCGCCGCATTCTCGCGCGAGCGCCGCACCAGCGCCTCGCTGCCCTCCAGGCCGAGCACCTCGCGGGCCGTTGCCGCGATCGGCAGCGTGAAATTGCCCAGGCCGCAGAACCAGTCGATCACACGCTCGTCGGCGCGCGCGTCGAGCAGGCGCACGGCCCGCGTCACCAGCACGCGGTTGATGTGCGGGTTGACCTGCGTGAAGTCGGTCGGCCTGAACGGCATCGTGATGCCGAACTCGGGCAGCGCATAGGCGAGCGTCGGCCCGCCGTCGTCGAGGCGATGGACCGTGTCCGGGCCTTTCGGCTGCAGCCACCATTGCACGCCATGCCCGGCGCCGAAGGCGCGCAGGCGGGCCAGATCGGCCGCGCTCAGCGGCTCCAGATGGCGCAACACCAGCGCCGTCACTTCGTCACCGGCCGCCAGCTCGATCTGCGGCAGGCGGTCGCGCTGGTCCATGCCGGCGACCAGATCGCGCAGCGGGACCAGCAACGCACTCACATGCGGGGGCAGCACCTCGCAACTGTCCATGTCGGCCACGAAGCTCGACTTGCGTTCGTGGAAGCCCACCAGCACCTTGCCCTTCTTCGCGACGAACCGCACCGACAGGCGCGCCCGGTAGCGGTACCCCCAGGCCGGCCCCTCGATCGGCCGCAGCATGCGCTCGGGCCTGACCTTGCCCAGGTGCCACAGCGCATCTTCGAGCGCGCGCTGCTTGGTCGCGATCTGCGCACCGATGTGCATGTGCTGCATCTTGCAGCCGCCGCAGGTGCCGAAGTGCGGGCAGCGCGGCACGACGCGCTGCGAGCTCTCGCGGCGCAGCGCGGTCATCGTCGCCTGTTCCCAGTTGTTCTTGCGGCGATGCACCTGCACCTGCACCTCCTCGCCGGGCAGCGCGTCCTCGATGAACACGACCTTGCCGTCGAGGTTGTGGGCCACGCCCTGCGCTTCGAGGTCGAGCGACTCGACCTTCAGCCATTCCTTCGCGTCGTTCGCTGCAGTCATGGGCCGGCATTATCCGGGGCACTGCTACACTTCGCGCCGTCAGGAGAGAGCTTGCCCGGTCCTCGCTTCATCGCGATCGGGCAGCCGCCGAAGGCGCAGAGCCCGAACCGCTCGAACGCTCAGGCAAAAGGACTGGCAAGCGCTTGCATTTGCAGGCGTTCCTCGCTGGAGAGAGGCCCGCCCCGAGCGGGTCCACCGAAGGGGCAAGCGGTGCGCTCGCAGGGGCATGCCGCCAATCTCTCAGGTAAAGCGGACAGAGGGGGCAAGCCGGTGCGATCATGTCGCGTCGGTCCGTGAACTTGCCCTCGGAGAACTGCCATGTCCACCAGCCTCGCCACGACCCCGCTGCACGCCTTGCACCTGGAACTCGGCGCCAAGATGGTGCCTTTCTCCGGCTACGACATGCCGGTCTCGTACCCGGCCGGCATCCTGGCCGAGCACCGCCACTGCCGCGACTCGGCCGCGCTGTTCGACGTCTCGCACATGGGCCAGCTGCGCCTGGTCGGCGACGATGCGGCGAAGGCGCTCGAATCGCTGGTGCCGATGGACGTGGTCGAGCTCGCGCCCGGAAGGCAGCGCTATGCGTTCTTCACGAACAGCAGCGGCGGCATCCTCGACGATCTGATGATCACGCGCCGCGAGAACGACCTGTTCCTGGTCGTCAACGCCGCCTGCAAGGCCGCCGACATCATCCACCTCGTCACGAACATCGGCCACCGCTGCACCGTGCACCCGCTGCCCGATCGCGCGCTGCTCGCGCTGCAGGGCCCGAAGGCCGCCCAGGCGCTGACCCGGCTGAACAGCGATGTCGCCACGCTGACGTTCATGACCGGCCGCAGCTTCATGCTCGCCGGTGCCGAGGGCTTCGTGACGCGCTCGGGCTATACCGGCGAGGACGGCTTCGAGATCTCGGTGGCGTCCGATCAGGCCGACGCGCTCGCCCGCGCGCTGCTCGATCTGCCGGAGGTCAGGCCCGCCGGCCTCGGCGCCCGCGACACCTTGCGGCTGGAGGCCGGCCTGTGCCTGCACGGACACGACATCGGCGTGACCACCACGCCGGTCGAGGCGGGCCTGGCCTGGGCGATCCAGAAGGTGCGCCGCAGCGGCGGCGCGCGCCACGCCGGCTACCCCGGGGCGGCGGCGATCGACGCGCAGCTTGCCACCGGCGCGAGCACGAAACGCGTCGGCCTGATCGGCCTCGAGCGCGTGCCGGTGCGCGAGGGTGCCACCATCGTCGACGCGCACGGCCGCAAACTCGGCCGTGTGACCAGCGGCACGTTCTCGCCCACTGTCAACGAGCCGATCGCGATGGCCTACCTCGCCGCGAACCACGCACTGCCGCACCACGAGGTCTACGCCGAAGTTCGCGGCAAGCGCCAGCCGATGCGCGTCACCGCCATGCCGTTTGCGCCGCACCGCTATTTCCGTGGCTGAGCCCGGACCGGGTGAGCCCCTGCGGGCCCGCGAACGCCTGGCGAACGCCCTTTCGCCTGCAGGCGAAAGGGCTGGGTGCGATCCATCTGCATTAGCCCGTTCCGCAAGAATCAGTTCCGTCAACGACCAACCCAGGAGCCCGACATGACGACGATGTACACCAGCGACCACGAGTGGATCAACATCGAGGACCACGAGGCCGCCACCGTCGGCATCACCCACCATGCACAGGACGCGCTGGGCGATGTGGTCTTCGTCGACCTGCCCGCCGTCGGCAGCAGTTTCAAGAAGGGCGAGGTTGCCGGCGTGGTCGAATCGGTCAAGGCCGCGGCCGACCTGTACATGCCGGTCAGCGGCGAGATCGTCGAGGTCAACGAAGGCCTGCGCGCCGACCCGTCGCTCGCGAACACCGACCCGCTGGGCACCGGCTGGTTCTTCAAGGTCCACATGACCGACACGGGGGAGTTCGACCAGTTGCTGGACGGCCCCGCCTACGACCTGCTGGTCAAGAACAGCTGAAGCCACCGAAGAAGACCTGCGATGCCGATGTCTGCCACCCAGTCCCTGCGCGAGCTCGAGAACGCCTCGGAATTCGTCGCCCGCCACCTCGGCATAGCGCCCGCCGACGAACGCCACATGCTGTCGGTGATCGGTGCCGCGTCGCGCCGCGCGCTGATCGAGGCCGTTGTGCCGCGCGACATCGCGCGTGCCGCGCCGATGGCCTTGCCCGAACCGCTGACCGAGGCGCTGGCGCTGGCCGAACTGAAGGCGATTGCGGGCCGCAACCGGGTGCTGAAGAGCTTCATCGGTCAGGGCTACCACGGCACCCACACACCGGGCGTGATCTTGCGCAACGTGCTCGAGAACCCGGCCTGGTACACGGCCTACACGCCGTACCAGGCCGAGATTTCGCAGGGCCGGATGGAGGCCCTGGTCAACTTTCAGACCATGGTCTGCGACTTGACCGGCATGGCGATCGCCGGCGCGTCGATGCTCGACGAAGCCACCGCGGCAGCCGAGGCGATGACCCTCGCGATGCGGGTCGGCAAGAGCCGGTCGAGCACCTTCTTCGTCGCCGACGACGTGCTGCCGCAGACACTCGAGGTGGTGCGCACGCGTGCCGCGCCGCTGGGTATCGGCGTGATCGTCGGTGCCGCCGATGCCGCTGCGGATGCCGACGCGTTCGCGGTGCTGCTGCAATACCCCGGCGTCGGCGGCGTCGTTCGCAACCTGAAGCCCGTCATCGGCGCGGTGCACGCGAAAGGTGGCTTGATCGTCGTCGCCGCCGACCTGCTCGCGCTGACCCTGTTGGCGGCGCCGGGCGAACTGGGCGCCGACATCGTCGTCGGCAACACCCAGCGCTTCGGCATGCCGATGGGCAACGGCGGCCCGCACGCGGCCTACCTCGCCACGCGCGACGAGTTCAAGCGCTCGATGCCGGGCCGGCTGGTGGGCGTCAGCATCGACACCCATGGCGCGCCCGCGTACCGCCTTGCCCTGCAGACGCGCGAACAGCACATCCGGCGCGAGAAGGCGACCTCGAACATCTGCACCGCGCAGGTGCTGCCGGCGGTGGTCGCGAGCATGTACGCGGTCTACCACGGGCCCGAGGGGCTCGAGCGCATCGCGCGACGGGTCGCGAGCTACACCGCGATCCTGGCGGCAGGCTTGAAGGATCTGGGCTGCAGCCTCGCGAACGAGTCCGCCTTCGACACGCTGGTCGTCGACACCGGCGCGCAGACGGGCGCGCTGCTGCGGGCCGCGCGCGACGCGGGCTTCAACCTGCGCCGCGCGTCGGCCACGACCATCGGCATCACACTCGACGAGACGAGCACCCGTGACGACATCGCGGCGCTGTGGCGCCTGCTCGCCGGCGGTCGCGTCCTGCCCGACTTCGCCCGGTTCGAGAACGGCGTGGCCACGCTGATCCCGCCGGCGCTGCAGCGCCGCAGCCGTTTCCTGACACACCCGGTCTTCAACCGCCATCACAGCGAGACCGAGATGCTGCGCTACATCCGCAGCCTGTCGGACAAGGATCTCGCGCTCGACCGCTCGATGATTCCGCTCGGCTCGTGCACGATGAAGCTGAACGCGACCAGCGAGATGATCCCGATCACCTGGCCAGAGTTCGCGAACCTGCATCCGTTCGCGCCGATCGACCAGCTGGCCGGCTACGAGGAATTGCGCGTCCAGCTCGAGGCCTGGCTGTGCGAGGCGACCGGCTACAGCGGCGTGAGCCTGCAGCCGAATGCCGGCTCGCAGGGCGAATACGCCGGACTGCTGGTGATCCGCGCGTACCACGCGGCGCGCGGCGCGGCGCACCGCACGATCTGCCTGATCCCCGAATCGGCGCATGGCACGAACCCGGCGAGCGCCCAGATGGCGGGCCTGCAGGTGGTGGTCACGAAGTGCGATGCCGAAGGCAACATCGATCTCGCCGACCTGCGTGCGAAGTGCGAGCAGCACCGGGCGAAGCTGGCCTGCATCATGATCACCTACCCGTCGACCTACGGTGTGTTCGACACCCACGTGAAGGAGATCTGCGCGCTGGTGCACGAGCACGGCGGCCGGGTCTATGTCGACGGCGCGAACATGAACGCGCTGGTCGGCGTGGCGGCGCCCGGCGAGTTCGGCGGCGATGTCAGCCACCTGAACCTGCACAAGACCTTCTGCATTCCGCACGGCGGCGGCGGGCCCGGTGTGGGCCCGACCTGCGTGGTCGCGGACCTCGTGCCCTACCTGCCCGTACACCGCAGCGCCGGCATCGGCAACGAGCGCGCGGTCGGCGCCGTCAGCGCCGCGCCGCTGGGCAACGCCGGAGTGCTGCCGATCAGCTGGATGTACATGCGCATGATGGGCAGCGAGGGCCTGACGGCTGCGACCGAGACCGCGATCCTGTCGGCGAACTACATCGCGGCGCGCCTGGCCGATCACTACGACATCCACTTCAGCGGCAACATCGCCGGCCTCAAGGGCGGTGGCGTCGCGCATGAGTGCATCCTCGATCTCCGGCCGCTGAAGGACGCGACGGGTGGTGCCAACGGCGTCAGTGCCGAAGACGTCGCGAAGCGCCTGGTCGACTACGGTTTTCACGCGCCGACCTTGAGCTTCCCGGTGGCCGGCACCTTGATGGTCGAGCCGACCGAAAGCGAATCGCTGGAGGAACTGGACCGTTTCTGCGACGCGATGATCGCGATCCGCGCCGAGATCGCGAAGGTCGAGTCCGGTGCGTGGCCGCGCGATGACAACCCGCTGAAGGCGGCGCCGCACACCGCCGAGGCGCTGCTTCGGCGCGACTGGGCGCACGCCTATTCGCGCGAGGAAGCCGCCTATCCGGTCGCGTCCCTGCGCCGCAGCAAGTACTGGTCGCCGGTCGGCCGGGTCGACAACGTCTACGGCGACCGCAACCTGTTCTGCGCCTGCCCGCCGCTCGCCAGCTGCGACGATTGAGCCGCGGCGACCGTGGCGGTCGGCGCCCTGCTCGCGATCGGCATCGGTGCCGGCCTGCGGGGTCGGGATGCCGAGCGCAGCGTCGGTGCACGCAGACTCACATCGGCGCCGCGAACACCACGCGCACCTCCAGACCGCGGCCGCCCGCGCCCGAGTGGAGCGAGACCAGGGCACCGTGCCTGTCCGCGATCGCCTTGACGATCGCCAGCCCCAGGCCGCTGCCGGACTCCGCCGTCGCGACCGCGCCGGGGCTTCTGTAGAAGCGATCGAACACGCGCGGGTATTCGGCCGGGTCGATGCCGGGTCCGTTGTCGATCACGCGCAGGGCGGGCGCGCCCGCCAGCTCGGTCGCGATCACGTCGACCGCGCCTCCCTTTCCCGCGTAGCGCAGCGCGTTCTCGACCAGGTTGCTCAGCAGCATGTCGATCTGCGCCTCGTTCGCCAGCACCGTGGACGCGGACTGCTCGTCGGCACCGAGGTCGACCCCGCGGCGCTCTGCCTCGGCGCTCCAGCGTGCCACGACGCTTCGCACCACCTCGCCCAGGCGAACCGGCGAACGGGCAAAGATCTCGCCCGCGCTCTCGTCGGCGCGCGCGCGCGACAGGTACAGCAACTGGTCGATGAGCCGGCGCATGCGCGCGATGCCGGCCGACAGCTCCTGCGTGGCCAGCCGGCGTTGCGCCGCATCGTGGCTGCGTTCCAGCAACTGCACCTGGAGCTGCAGCGCGGTCACCGGCGAGCGCAGTTCGTGGGCGGCGTCGGCGACGAAATGCCGCTGCGCCTCGAACGCCGCACCCAGCCGGATCAGCAGTTCGTTCAAGCTGCGCACCATCGGCAGCAGCTCCCTTGGCACACGGTCCAGGGCCAGCGGCGCCAGCGAAGTGGCACCGCGCACGGCCAGCGCGTCGGTCGTTGCGCTCAGCGGCTTCAGACCCCGCCGCAGTGCCAGCACGAGCATCGCGCCGATCATCACGACGAGCCCCAGCAGTGGCAGCAGCAGCTGCGATGCCGACTCCGCAGCCAGCTCGCGACGCACCGACACCGGCTGCGCCACCTGAATCACGCGGTCGCCCTGAACCACGGTGTGGACGTGCCACTGCGAGCCGTGCGCCCGCTGCAGCGACTGGCCGGCTACGACGTCGAAACGCAGATTCAGCCCCGGATCGGAGGTGAAGATCAGCGAGCCATCCTGGCGCCTTGCGATCGCCACCAGCCTCGACTCCGTGTCCGCCGACGAGACGAGGTGCTCCACCGGACGCACCGGAAGCGCACCCGCCAGATCGCGGTCCGCCAGCAGCAGCGCCGTCTGTCGCAGGCCGTCGTCGAGCACTTCGTCGATCTCGCCGAGCGTCAGCCAGTAGGCCGCCAGGACGAGGATCAATGCGCCCGCGCAAAGCGCGCCCAGCACCCAGATCATCAACTGGCGGCGAATCGAAGGCTGCGTCATCCAGCGATCTTGTAGCCGACCCCACGCACATTGCGGATCAGGGCCACGCCGACCTTGCGTCGCAGGTTGTGGAGATGGACCTCGACCGCGTTGCTGGCCACTTCCTCGCCCCAGCCGTAGATCGACTCCTCGAGCTGCTCGCGCGAGAGCACCGCGCCAGGCCTGCGCAGCAGCGCCTCCAGCAGCGCGATCTCCTTCGCGGTCAAACTCAATTCCCGCCCGTCCAGCGTCACTTTCCGTGCAACCGGATCGAGGCTCAATCCGCCCACGCTCGTCACGCCCGATGCGGCCCCGGCGTGACGCCGAACGAGCGCATGCACGCGCGCGACGAGTTCGTCGAGGTCGAAGGGCTTGAGCAGATAGTCGTCGGCACCCGCGTTGAGCCCGGTGATCCGGTCGGCCACGGCATCGCGCGCGCTGACGATGAGCACCGGAACCCGATCGCTGCGCGAGCGCAGGCTGCGCAGCAGCGCCATGCCGTCGAGCCGGGGCAGGCCGAGATCCAGGATCAGCACGTCGTAGACGCCGTTGGCGGCGGCGGCCTGCCCGTCGACACCGTCGGTGACCCAGTCGACCACGAAGCCCGCATGCCGCAGGCCCCGGCCGACGGCCCGGCCGATCATCGCGTCGTCTTCGATCAGCAGCACACGCATCGTCGAGGAGCGCGCGCAGCGCTCGGCATGAAGGTCGACCCACTGCCGCCCCGCGAGCGCTCCCGCGCGAGCAGCATCCTCGCGCCGCTCGAAACTGGGCAGCCCGGGCGTCACCGAAGCCCGAGTATGCACAACGCCGGTGTCGCGCACGATGATCACGTAGGCGAGGAAGCGACCGTCCGGCGTCGGCTGGGGTCGACAGCGCAGCAGATGATCGCGGTAAGAGGTCTCGAAGTCCGCTTCCTCAAAGGAGGGATCTGCAATGTCGGGCGGGATGGGCATGGGCCGTTGGCATCCGGGCGCGGACCGTGCCGTCGATCGAGCCACCCGCGCAACCGCACGATAGACCGGCGCAGTTAAGCGGGCCTGAAGGCCCCCGATGGCCGGGCGGCAGCGCCCCTGATCCGTCGTGGCCCAGCGGGCCGCTGGAACATCTTATGCATGCTGCACCTGCACATTTCCACCTGCTGCAGGAGCTGCCCCATGTTGGACAAGACGAGCACGAAGTTCTCCCACGTCAAGCCGGCCGACACCGCGTGGCGCAGCGACGGCCTGCGCGACTTCTTCCTCTACAAGGATCTCGGCGTGGCCGAGGCAACGCACGGCGCTGTCATTGCCCACCTGGTGAAGGCCAACATGGCACCGGAAAAGGGCACCGGCTGGCACCGTCATGAGGCGGACTTCCAGATCGTCATCATGATGAAGGGATGGGCGCGGTTCATGTACGGCGACCAGGAGACCCTGGTCGAGGCCGGCGACTGCGTGCACCAGCGCCCGGGCATCGTCCACTACCTGTTCGACTACTCGCCCGACATGGAGTACCTCGAGATCGTCGGTCCTGCGGATTTCAAGTCGGTGGATGTGCCGGCGCCCTGTGAGGTGCCGGCGCCCACGCCCTGGAAGTGAGATTCCCGGATCGCCAGCGCCGCTGGCGCCCGGATCAAAAATCCATGTCGAGTTCCTCGATCTCCTCGGGCTCGAGCTTGGCGGCGGCAACCCACTCCTTCATCTCCGGCATGGCCATGATGGTCTGGCAATACACGATGCAGGGCTTGCTCAGCTTCACGTCGTAGGTCAGGAACCGCGTCACCACCGGCGCGAACATCGCGTCGGCCATGCTGCGTTGCTTGCCGAAGAGATAGGGGCCGCCGTAGGTGGCCAGGCAATCGGTCCAGATCTCGACGATGCGGTCGATGTCGGGTTGCGCGCCGGCCCAGACCTTGTGGCCGGGAAACCTGGCCTTGAGGTTCATCGGCAGCGACGCGCGCAGGTTCGCGAACCCCGAAATCATCTCGCCGCAGACCGAGCGGCAATGCGCACGAGCGATGCGGTCGGCCGGCATCAGCCCGGCGTCCGGACGGATCTCATGCAGGTAGCCGGCGATCGCGAGCGTGTTCCAGACCTTCGCACCGTCGTGCGTCAGGCACGGCACCCGGATCGACGGCGCCAGCAGCAGCAGCTCCTTGCGCGCGTCGGCGTCGTCGGGCGGGACCATCACCTCGCTGACTTCGAGGCCTGCGAAGCGCGCCAGCAGCCAGCCGCGCAGCGACCACGACGAATAGTTCTTGCTGCTCAGCGTCAGCGACGCTTCCGGCTTGGCGGACTTGGACTTCGCAGCCGACTTGGCAACCGTCTTCGCGGTGGTCTTGGGCTTGTTGGGGGTCGCAACGGGCATGGCAGGCTCTCCGGCGCAGATGGGCCGTCAGTGAACTGCAAGGGATGTGCCACACGCTGGGCCCCTGGCGCTGGCGCGCTAGTTGCAGAGGATCCGTGCACAGATAAGACACGGAGAACGCATGATGTACCAGGCCTACCAGGCACAGTCTGATCTGATGTGGCCGCTTCGCACGCTGGCGAAGATGTCCATTCCGATGCTCCAGGACCCGGCCTTCGGGTTTGCGGCAGCGTCGTCGACGCGCCAGATGGCAGCGGCCTGCAAGGTGCTCGAACTCGCCGAGGTCACCCACAAGCGGCCTCCGTGGCGCATCGACAGCGTGCTCGTCAAGGGCGAGAGCGTGCCGGTCGCCGAAGAGATCGTGCTGACCACGCCCTTCGCCACGCTGCTGCGCTTTCACAAGCCGGGCGGACCGGCGCAGCCGAAGGTGCTGGTGGTCGCGCCGATGAGCGGCCACTTCGCGACGCTGCTGCGCGACACCGTGCGCACCACCCTGCAGGACCACGATGTCTACGTCACGGACTGGCACAACGTGCGCGACGTCCCGCTCGCGGCCGGCCGCTTCGGCCTGGACGAGTACACCGAGCACCTGATCGACTTCCTCGCCGCGATGGGCCCGAATGCCAACGTGCTCGCTGTCTGCCAGCCCTGCGTGGCGGCACTGGCGGCGGTCGCGCTGATGTCCGAAGACCAGCACCCCGCGACGCCCGCCAGCCTGACGCTGATGGCCGGACCGATCGACTGCCGCATCAGCCCGACCGAGGTCAACAAGCTCGCGACCACCAAGCCGATCGAATGGTTCAGGAACAACCTGATCAGCACCGTGCCGTGGCGTCACGGCGGCGGCGGCCGGCTCGTCTACCCAGGGTTCGTGCAGCTCTCGGCGTTCATGAGCATGAACAAGGACCGGCACGTCAACGCCTTCAAGGAGTACTACCGGCACCTGGTCGAGGACGAGTTCGACAAGGCCGAGGTCACGCGCACGTTCTACGAGGAATACATGGCGGTGGCCGACCTGTCGGCCGACTTCTACCTCGAGACGGTCGAGCGGGTCTTCCAGACCTACGACCTGCCCCGCGGCGAACTCCGCTTTCGCGGGCGCAAGGTCGATCCGGCGGCGATCCGCCGCACCGCGCTGGTCACGATCGAGGGCGAGCGCGACGACATCTGCGCGATCGGCCAGACGCTCGCCGCGCAGGACCTGGCGACCAGCCTGCGGCCCTACATGCGCACCCACTACGTCCAGCCGGACGTCGGCCACTACGGCGTGTTCAGCGGCAAGCGCTGGCAGAACCACATCTACCCGCTGGTGCGCGACGTGATTCACATCTCCCAGTAGCGCTTCGCTCCTTCGATGCCGGCTGGCGCGCACGCATCGAGCCGCGAGCGACCCGGGCGGGAGTGGACTCGGGTATCACCGCAGCCTTCCGAACCTGCGGCCCATTGCCGCTCCCCGCATGCGGTGCGATCCCCGCTTGGTGCGCAGTCGATGACCCGGGTCAGGCCGCCACGAGTTGCGACTTTCGATCGAGCATGCCGGCGCGCGCCGAACACGCCGCGGCGATCGCCGCGGCGCCGCTCGCACTCCAGAAGACCGCCGGGAAACCCCAGGCCTGGCTCACGGCCCCGCCTGCCACTCCGCCGATCACGCCGGAGGCGCCGTAGCCGATCAAGGTGTACAGCGCCTGACCGCGCCCGCGCAGCCGCACCGGGGAAATGCCGGTTGACGACGGCGATGCGCAGCAGCCGGGTGCGCCGCCCGCTGTCGTCGGCCAGCCAGCCCCAGGCATAGGGGCTGAACAACCGGGTCGCGCGCTGCAGGGACGCCAGCGTGCCGATTGCCAGTGTGCTGTGGCCGAGCTGCTGGAACCACAGCGGCGCGCAGGTGCCGAACAGGCCGGCGTACGCGAAGTAGGCGAACGAGACCGCGCCGAACGCGAACAGCGTGCGGCGCGACGCTGCAAGCCCGGGAGCTTGGGCCGCCATCAGGTGCGCGGCGGCGCCTGCGCGGGGATCGGCGCGGTCGCGACCGTCACGTCGCCGCACTGCGCGCGATGGCGCAGGGCGTGGTCCATCAGCACCAGCGCGAGCATCGCCTCGGCGATCGGCGTCGCGCGAATGCCGACGCAGGGGTCGTGGCGGCCGAAGGTCTCGACGGTGGCCGGCGCGCCGGCCAGGTCGATCGACTGGCGCGGGCTGCGGATCGAGCTGGTGGGCTTGATCGCGATGCTGACGGTGATGTCCTGCCCGGTCGAGATGCCGCCGAGCACGCCGCCGGCGTTGTTGCTGCGAAAGCCCTCGGGTGTCAGTTCGTCGCCGTGCGTCGTGCCGCGTTGCGCGACGGCGGCAAAGCCGGCGCCGATCTCGACGCCCTTGACCGCGTTGATGCCCATCATCGCCTTCGCGATGTCGGCGTCGAGCTTGTCGAACAGCGGCTCGCCCAGGCCGACCGGCACGCCGCGCGCCGCGACGAAGATGCGCGCGCCGCAGCTGTCGCCCGCCTTGCGCAGCTCGTCCATGTAGGCCTCGAGGCGCGCGATGTCGCTCGCGTTCGCGGCGAAGAACGGGTTGTTCGGGATGTGGTCCAGCGACTCGAACGGAATGACGATGTCGCCGATCTGCGTCATGTGACCGATGAAGCTCGTGCCGCAGCGCTCGCGCAACCACTTGCGCGCGACCGCGCCGGCACCGACCATCGGCGCGGTCAGCCGTGCCGACGCGCGCCCGCCGCCGCGCGGGTCGCGCAGCCCGTACTTGTGCAGGTACGCGTAGTCGGCGTGGCCGGGGCGGAAGGTGTCCAGCAGGTTGCCGTAGTCCTTGCTGCGCTGGTCGGTGTTGCGGATCAGCAGGCAGATCGGCGTGCCGGTCGTGCGGCCTTCGTAGACGCCCGAGAGGATCTCGACCGCGTCCGGCTCGTTGCGCTGCGTGACGTGGCGCGAGGTGCCGGGGCGGCGCCGGTCGAGCTCGGGCTGGATGTCGGCTTCGGACAGCGCCATCCCCGGCGGGCAGCCGTCGATCACGCAGCCGATCGCCGGGCCGTGGCTCTCGCCGAAGTTGGTGACGCGGAACAGTTCGCCGAGGGTGCTGCCGGACATGGGACCTGATCAGGACTGACAGAACGCGCGAGCCCGCGTTCTTCGTTGGCGGCTCATGTTGCGACGCAACCGATGCCGGAACCGAGCGCCGGCACCGCCCGAAGGCGGTGCCGGCGCGGACCCTGATTCTAGTTCCGCGGGGGTCAGGAGGGCTGCGCGTCGCGCGGCTCGTTCTCGACTGGCCAGTCGCGGATGTAGGCCTTGAGCATGCGGTTCTCGAAGTCCTGCCCGTCGACCACGGCCTTCGCCACATCGTAGAACGAGATCACGCCCATCAGGGTGCGTTGGCTCATCACCGGCATGTAGCGCGCGTGCCGGCCGAGCATCATGCGGCGCACTTCGTCGATCTCGGTCTCGGGGGTACAGGTCAGCGGGTGGTCGTCCATCACACTGCGCACCTGCGTGCCGCCCAGCGCCCCGCCGTTCTTGACGATCGCCTGGATCACCTCGCGGAAGGTGAGCATGCCGGTGAGGTCGCCGTGGTCCATCACGACGAGCGAGCCGATGTCGCGCTCGGACATCGTGCTGACGGCTTCGTGCAGCGCCTGGTCCGGTGACACCGTGAACAAGGTGCCGCCCTTGACGCGAAGAATGTCGCTGACTTTCATGAGGCACTCCCGGAGCGATGGTGTGAGATCAATATAGCCCACAATGCCGGCCCACGACTGCCTTGCAACCAACACTCTCGCAGGGAGACCCCATGCCCGGTCCTTCCGACCCCGGATTCGACACGCTCGCGCTGCATGCCGGCGCGGCGCCGGACCCGGCCACCGGCGCACGCGCCGTGCCGATCCACCTGACGACCTCGTTCGTGTTCGAGAGCAGCGAGCACGCCGCCTCGCTGTTCAACATGGAGCGCTCCGGCCATGTCTACAGCCGGATCTCGAACCCGACCAACGCGGTGCTCGAGGAACGTGTCGCCGCGCTCGAAGGCGGCGTCGGCGCGATCGCCACCGCCAGCGGGCAGGCGGCGCTGCATTTGGGCGTCGCGACGCTGGCCGGGGCCGGCTCGCACGTCGTCGCGTCGAGCGCGCTGTACGGCGGCTCGCACAATCTGTTGCACTACACCCTGAGCCGCTTCGGCATCGCGACCACGTTCGTGAAGCCGGGCGACATCGACGGCTGGCGCGCCGCGATCCGCCCGACCACCAAGCTGCTGTTCGGCGAGACGCTCGGCAATCCCGGCCTGGACGTGCTCGACATCCCCACGGTGGCGGCGATCGCCCACGAGCACGGTCTGCCGCTGCTGGTCGACTCGACCTTCACGACGCCGTGGCTGATGAAGCCCTTCGATCACGGTGCCGACCTGCTCTTTCATTCGGCCACCAAGTTCCTGTCGGGTCACGGCACCGTGATCGGCGGCGTGCTGGTCGACAGCGGCCGGTTCGACTGGCACGCGGCGCATGCGGCGCATGGCCGCTTCGCCGAGCTGGCGCAGCCCTACGACGGCTTTCACGGCATGGTGTTCAGCGAGGAAAGCACGGTCGGCGCGTTCCTGTTGCGCGCGCGCCGCGAGGGCCTGCGCGACTTCGGCGCCTGCATGAGCCCGCACACCGCGTGGCTGATCCTGCAGGGCATCGAGACGCTGCCGCTGCGAATGGCGCGACACGTCGAGAACGCGCGCAAGGTGGTGCAGTTCCTGGTCGCGCACCCGATGGTCGAGCAGGTCGGCTACCCGGAGCTCGAATCGCACCCGAGCCATGCCCTCGCGCAACGGCTGCTGCCGCGCGGCTGCGGCTCGATCTTCAGTTTCGACCTGCGCGGCTCGCGCGCACAGGGGGTCGCCTTCATCGAGGCGCTGAAACTGTTCTCGCACCTCGCCAACGTCGGCGACTGCCGCTCGCTGGTGATCCACCCGGCGTCGACCACGCATTTCCGGATGGACGACGCGGCCCTCGCGCAGGCCGGCATCGGCGCCGGCACGATCCGCCTGTCGATCGGCCTCGAAGACGCCGACGACCTGATCGACGACCTGAAGCACGCTCTCAAGGTTGCGGAACGGGCGGGTGCCTGATGGAGCTCGCCGTCGCCACCCCCGCCGGCCAGGTACCGGCTTACGCCTACACCGGCGGCAGGGACTTCGATGCCGCGCTGCCCTGCGTCGTCTTCGTGCACGGCGCCCTGAACGACCACAGCGTCTGGACACTGCTGGCGCGCTGGTTCGCCCACCACGGGCACAGCGTGCTGGCGGTCGACCTGCCGGGCCATGGCCGCAGCGCCGGCGCGCCGCTTGCGAGCATCGAGGCGCTGGCCGACTGGCTGCTCGCGTTGCTGGCCGCCGTCGGCGTGCAGCGCGCGGCCTTCGTCGGCCACAGCATGGGTTCGCTGATCGCGCTCGAAGCCGCGGTGCGTGCAGCGGAACGCGCGAGCGCACTGGTGATGATAGGCACCGCGTACCCGATGAAGGTCTCCGAGGCGCTGCTGGCCACCGCGCGCGAGGCCCCCTTGCGCGCGATCGACATGGTCAACGCGTTCTCGCACTCGGGCATCGCCGCCAAGCCCTCGTATCCCGGCCCGGGCATGTGGCTGCACGGCAGCAGCCGCGCGCTGATGCGGCGCGTGCAGGCCGGGCAGAGCGGCTTGAACCTGTTCCACCACGACTTCAGCCTCTGCGACGGTTACACGGGCGGCCTCGAGGCGGCGGCGAAGCTGCAGTGTCCGGTCAGCCTGATCCTCGGAGCGCACGACCAGATGACGAATCCGAAGCAGGCGCGCGTGATCGGCGACGCGCTGAAGGCAAGCGTCCACCGCATCGATGCCGGCCACTCGCTGATGACCGAAGCGCCCGACGCGGTGCTCGCCGCGCTGCGCCGCAGCCTGGGCTGATCGGCTCCGGAGGGAAGGCCGATGATGAATGCCGCCCGTGTCGTCGAGACGCACCCGCCGGCCTCGTCCAGGCGTCCGCCGTGAGCGCTATGGACAACCGGTATCGTCAGGCGTCGATCAGTTCCCGCATCGTCATCGTGTCGAAGCCGGCGCGCTGCCACAGGCCGCGCGAGGCCGGCGACGGCGCCAGCAGCAGCAGGGCCAGCAGGGGCTGCGCGGGCGTGCGCGCCGGATCGCACAGCAGCACGAAGCGCGGATCGTGCGCCTCGTCGAGCCGGCCGACCCAGTCGAACGCAACCAGGATGTCGAGGACCGGCTCGATCTGGAGCGGGTCGGTGCGCAGCGCCGCTGCCAGCTGGCCGCCGCTCAGGCCGCGATCGCCGGCCAGGCGCGCCTGGTCGAGTTCGCGCAGCAGCGCGAGCGCGAGTTGCAGCCGTGCGCCGGGCCCCTCGGGCCAGCGCGTCACGCGCATCCGCAGGCTGGGCGCATAGGCGGCGATCACCGCACCGAGCAGCACGATGACCCAGACCACGTAGATCCAGATCAGGAAGATCGGCACCGCCGCCAGGGCGCCGTAGATCACCGTGTAGGTCGGCACCGCCTGCAGATACCAGCCGAGCAGCCGCTTCGCCAGCTCGATGCCGATCGCGCTGAAGGCCCCCCCGGCCAGTGCATGACGCCAGCGCACATGCGTGTTCGGCACGTAGTGGAACAGGCCGACGAACGCGGCGGCGAGCAGCAGGAACTCGACTGCGTTCAGCAGCAGGGCAACGCCGCCCGGCAGCACCGCGACGAACCCCTTCGACGCCGACAGCGCGTACGAGGTCAGGCTCAGACTCACGCCCAACGCCAGCGGGCCGAGCGTCGCCGCGGCCCAGTACACCAGCACGCGCTGCGCGATGGGCCGCGGACTGCGCACGCGCCAGATGCCGTTCAGCGTGCGGTCGATGGTCAGCATCAGCGCGAGCGCGGCGAGGAACAGGAACACCAGCCCGACGCTGCCGACACCCTTGGCCTTGGCCGCGAACTGGTTCAGCGCCCGCAGCACCTGGCTCGCGATGTCCGGCGGGACCAGCGTCTGCAGGAGGTACTTCTGCAACGCGTCCTGAAAGCTCGCGAACATCGGAAACGCCGAGAACACCGCGAGCATCACGGTCAGCAACGGGACCAGCGAAATCAGCGTCGTGAAGGTCAGGCTGCTCGCGGTCAGGCCGAGGCGGTCTTCGCGGAACCGAGCGCGCAGGGTGCGCAGCGTGTCGAGCCACGGCCAAGTCTGCAGGGTCTGGACCAGGTCCGGCAACTGCTCCCGCAGTGCCGACTTGATCGTCGTCGTGGACTTCATTGCTGGCATCATAGCCAGCGATGAATGCCGCACCGCCTCCCCCCGCCGCCCTGCCCGCACCGATCGTTTGGACACGCGCGGTGGCGGTCGGCAGCGTGCTCGCGCTGATCGCGCTCGGCCTGGCCTGGGAACTCTGGCTCGCACCGACCGGCCAGCGCACGCTGGCGCTGAAGGTGCTCCCGCTGCTGCTGCCGCTGCCGGGACTGTGGCGCAACCGCATGTACACCTACCGCTGGCTCAGCCTGATGGTGTGGCTGTACTTCACCGAAGGCGTGGTGCGCGCGACCAGCGACCGCGGCCCGGGCGCCGTCCTCGGAGCGATCGAGTTGCTGCTGTGCCTGCTGCTGTTCGCGGCGTGCGCGGCGCACGTGCGCTGGCGGCTGCGGCATCCGCAGGAGCACTCCGCGTGACCTTGATCGAGACGCTGCGCGCGACGGTGGGTGCTGCGCACGTGCTCAGCGACGGCGATCTGTCGGCCTACGAGAACGACTGGCGCAAGCGCTACCGCGGCCGTGCGCTCGCGGTAGTGCGTCCGGCCTCGACGCCCGAGGTCGCCGCGGTCGTTCAGGCCTGCGCCGCGCACGGCGTGTCGATCGTCGCGCAGGGCGGCAACACCGGCCTCGTCGGGGCCTCGATCCCCGACGGCAGTGGCACGCAGCTGCTGCTGAACCTGACGCGCATGAACCGCGTGCGTGCGATCGACCGCGCGAACCTCGCGCTGACGGTCGACGCCGGCTGCGTGCTGCAGGCCGCGCAGGAAGCGGCCGCCGCGCAAGGCCTGCTGTTCGCGCTGAGCCTGGCCGCCGAGGGCAGCTGCACGATCGGCGGCAACCTCGCGACCAACGCCGGCGGCACCGGCGTTCTGCGCTACGGCAACGCGCGCGAGCTGTGCCTCGGGCTCGAGGTGGTGACCGCCGCCGGCGAGATCTGGGACGGATTGAGCGGCCTGCGCAAGGACAACACCGGCTACGACCTGCGCGACCTCTTCATCGGCAGCGAAGGCACGCTGGGCATCATCACCGGCGCGACTCTGAAGCTGCACCCGCGGCCGGCCGCCGTGACCACCGCACTGGCCGCGCTGCCGTCGCTGGACGCCGCCGTCGGCCTGCTGCAGCTCGCGCAGGCGCGGCTCGGCGCCGGGCTGACCGGTTTCGAGGTGATGGGCCGCGACGCGCTCGCCCTGGTGCGCCAGCACCTGCCGCAACTCGCGCAGCCATTGCCGGCCAGCACGTGGACCGTGCTGCTGGAGCAGTCCGACAGCGAAAGCGAAGCCCATGCGCAGTCGCTGTTCGAGGCGCTGCTGGAGGCCGCGCTCGAACGCGGCCTGATCACGGATGCAGCGCTCGCCGGCAGCCTCGCGCAATCGAAGGCGATGTGGCAGCTGCGCGAAGCGATCCCGATCGCGCAGGCGCTGGAAGGCGCGAACATCAAGCACGACATCGCGCTGCCGGTGTCGACGATCGCGCGCTTCGTGGCGCGCACCGACGCGGCGCTGCAGCGCGCGTTCCCCGGCGTGCGGCTGGTCAACTTCGGCCACCTCGGCGACGGCAACCTGCACTACAACGTTCAGGCGCCCGAAGGCCTCGATGCGGCGGCCTTCCTGCGCGCGCACGAAGCGGCCGTGAACACGGTCGTCTACGACGCGGTCGGCGAGTTCGGCGGCTCGATCTCGGCCGAGCACGGCATCGGCGTGCTCAAGCGCGGCGAACTCGCCGCGCGCAAGTCACCGGTGGCCTTGCAGCTGATGCGCTCGATCAAGCGCGCGCTGGACCCGCACGATCTGCTGAACCCCGGCCGCGTTCTGTGAGCCGCCGGATGGGCTACTGAACCGGGTTCTTCAAGGCCTCGGGCACCGGCACCGACACGACCTCGATGCCCTCGTCGCGCAGCGCATCGGCATCCTCGCGCGTCGCCCGGCCGCGGATGCCGCGCTCCTGTGCCTCGCCGTAATGGATGCGGCGCGCCTCCTCCGGGAAGCGATCGCCAACGTCTTCGGTGCGGGCCAGCATCTCGCGCACGGCACGCAACCACTGACCCTGCACGCGCGCCTGCGCGACCTCGGTGGCCGCGGCAGGCGGCCCGGCATCACCCCGCGCGGTCGCCACGTTCAGGCGCGGTGCGCTGGGCAGCCTCGAGATCGTCTTGTCGTCGCACATCGGACAGGCCACCAGCCCGCGCTCGCCCTGCAACAGGAAGTCGTCGTCCGATGCGAACCAGCCCTCGAAACGATGGTCGTGCGCACAGCGCAGGTTCAGGACCTTCATGGCGCGATTATCGCGGTGCGCCGGTCACGGCGCGGCCTGCCAGACGAGCGGCCAGCGGCCGGCGCGCCAATTCTGCAACCAGAGCAGGCCGATCAGCGTCTTCGCGTCGGTCAGCTCGCCGCGCTGCGCGGCCGTGTCGAGCTGCTCGGCGCTCATCTCGGCCACGTCGAGAAACTCGCCGGCGTCGAGGTGGCGCGCGCCCAGGATCAGGCCCCGCGCGAACCAGATCTCGATGCCCTCGTCCGAGTAGGCGATCGCGTTGTGGAGGATGCCGGCGCGCGCCCATTCGCGCGCGCTGTAGCCGGTCTCCTCGGCCAGTTCGCGGGTCGCACACTGCAGCGGCGGTTCGCCGCGCTCCAGCTTGCCGGCCGGGAACTCGAGCATCACGCGCGCGAGCGGATGGCGCCATTGCCGCTCGACGACCAGGCGACCGTCGTCCAGCAGCGGTACCACCATCACTGCCCCGGGGTGGACGATGTACTCGCGCCGCGCCTCGCTCCCGTCGGGCAGGCGCACCCGCTCGTGCCGCACGTCGAGGAACGTGCCGCGGTAGACCTGCCGGGACTCGATCGTCTCTTCGCGCAGGTGCGCATCGGCGGCGGGCAGCGTGTTCACCGGCCGCGCCTCAGGTAGCGCCAGACGAAGCCCGGAAACGCGAAGGTCAGGAAGCCGAAGCCCAGCGCGACATAGAACTCCCAGCCCTGAGGCTGGATCTGCCCGGCGCGCGCTTCGAGCGCGAAGCCGATCGCCAGCGTGACGCCCCAGAACGCGACCAGCTCCACCAGCCGCCAGCCGATGACCTTCGGGCTGCGGGCCGGACCGACGACGAACAGGCGCTCGTTGACGAAGGGCAGGTTCGCCGCGATCACCGCAATGAGGAGCACCAGCCAGACAGCCGCCGAGGAATCCATCAGCGCGAGTCGCTGGTCCGCGCCGGGCGCTGCGGGTCCGTGCCCCGAGCGGTCGGGCGGGTCAAGTCGCCAGCGCCTTGAAAGGTCGGGCGGGTCAAGTCGCCAGCGCCTTGAAAGGTCAGGCGGGTCAAGTCGCCAGCGCCTTGAAAGGTCAGGCGGGTCAAGTCGCCAGCGCCTTGACGATGGCCTGCACGCACAGCGCCATCAGGCCGCCGGGCAGGATGCCGAACCCGAGCACCGCCACGCCGTTCAGCGACATCACCGCGCGCACGCTGCCGGTGCTGACGATGGGTCGGGTGTCGGCCGGCTCGTCGAAGTACATGACCTTGATCACGCGCAGGTAGTAGAACGCGCCGACCAGCGACAGCACGACGGCTGCCACCGCGAGGTAGACGTAGCCCGTCACGTTGGTCGAGACCAGCGACTGCAGCACCGACAGCTTGGCATAGAAGCCGACGGTCGGCGGCAGGCCGGCGAGCGAGAGCATGAAGATCGTCATCACCAGCGCGAACCACGGGCTGCGCTTCGCCAGGCCCTTCAGGTCGTCGATCTGCTCGGCCTCGAAGCCCTGGCGCGACAGCAGCATGATCATGCCGAAGCTGCCCAGCGTGGTGAGCACATAGGTGACGATGTAGAACATCGACGACGCGTACGAGTTGCCGGCCGAGAGGGTGTTGTTGTAGACCACGCCCGAGCACAGCCCGAGCAGCATGAAACCCATCTGCGCGATGCTCGAATAGGCCAGCATGCGCTTCAGGTTGGTCTGCGCGATCGCGACGACGTTGCCGAGCAGCATCGAGCCCACCGACAGCAGCACCAGCATCTGCTGCCAGTCGCCGGCCAGGCCGAGCATGCCCTCGACCAGCAGGCGGATCGTGATCGCGAAGGCCGCCAGCTTGGGCGCCCCGCCCAGCAGCAGCGTGACCGCGGTCGGCGCGCCCTGGTAGACATCGGGCACCCACATGTGGAACGGCACGGCGCCGAGCTTGAAGCCGAGCCCGGCGACGATGAACACGACGCCCAGGATCATCACCGACTTGTTGATCCGGCCGCCGCCGATGGCCTTGTAGACCTCGCCGATGTCGAGCGACCCGGTGGCGCCGTACATCATCGACAGGCCGTAGAGCAGGAAGCCGCTGGCCAGCGCGCCCAGCACGAAGTACTTCATCGCCGCCTCGGTCGCGTCGGCATGATCGCGGCGCATCGCGACCAGCGCGTACAGGCTCAACGACATCAGCTCCAGGCCAAGGTAGACGACGAGGAAGTTGTTCGCCGACAGCATCACGTCGATGCCCAGCAGCGAGAACAGGCTGAGCGTGAACAACTCGCCCTTGAGCATGTCGCGCTCCGCCACATAGGGCTGCGCATAGACGAGCGAGACCATCACCGCAAGCGTCGCGAACAGACCGAGCAGGTGGCCCATCGGATCGGCCACGACCATGTGTTGCATCGCGTAGACAGTGTCGCCGGCGTTGAAGGCCGACAGGTGCAGCAGCGCGACGACCGCGAGCGAGGCCTGGGTCAGCAGATAGGTCGGCAGCCGACGCGGATGCGTGACCCACAGGTCGATCATCGCGACCAGCAGGGCACCCGCGAGCAGCACGATCTCGGGGAAGACGGCGGGCCAGTTCATCTGATTCATGGGTGATTCAGCGCCGGATTCGGGATGAAGGGACTCAAGGCGCCGGCAGCTTGCTGACCGCGACGTGCCTGAGCAGGTTGTCCACCGAGACGTTCATCGCGTCGGTGAACGGCTTCGGGTACAGGCCCATGGCCAGCACGGCGGCGGCGAGCAGCGCCAGCATGCCGAACTCGCGCGGACCGATGTCGGCGAGTTCGCGCACGTGGTCGTTCGCGACCGCGCCGAAGTAGACGCGCTTGACCATCCACAGCGTGTAGGCCGCGCCGAAGATCAGCGTCGTCGCGGCGATCAGGCCGAGCCAGAAGCTGGTCTTCACCGCGCCGAGGATCACCATCCACTCGCCGACGAAGCCGGCCGTGCCCGGCAGGCCGCAGTTGGCCATCGCGAACAGAACCGCGAAGGCGGCGAACTTCGGCATCGTGTTCGCCACGCCGCCGTAGGCCGCGATCTCGCGCGAATGCACGCGGTCGTAGAGCACGCCGATGCACAGGAACATCGCGCCCGACACGAAGCCGTGCGAGATCATCTGCACGAGGCCGCCCGACATGCCGAGCTCGTTGAAGATGAAGAAGCCCAGGGTCACGAAGCCCATGTGCGCGATCGACGAGTACGCGACCAGCTTCTTCATGTCCTGCTGGACCAGCGCGACGAAGCCGATGTAGACGACCGCGATCAGCGACAGCGCGATCATGAAGTGCGACCAGTGGTGCGACGCATCGGGCGTGATCGGCAGCGAGAAGCGCAGGAAGCCGTAGCAGCCGAGCTTCAGCATGATCGCCGCCAGCACGACCGAGCCGCCGGTGGGCGCCTCGACGTGCGCATCCGGCAGCCAGGTGTGGACCGGCCACATCGGCACCTTGACTGCGAACGCGAGGAAGAACGCGAAGAACAGGTAGCTCTGCTGCGTCATCGTCAGCGGCAGCTTGTGCCAGGTCAGGATGTCGAAGCTGCCGCCCGACTTGTAGTACAGGAAGATCAGCGCGACCAGCATCAGCAACGAGCCGGCCAGCGTGTACAGGAAGAACTTGAACGCGGCGTAGACGCGCCGCGGCCCGCCCCAGACGCCGATGATCAGGTACATCGGGATCAGCGTGGCCTCGAAGAACACGTAGAACAGCAGGCCGTCGAGCGCGGCGAAAACGCCGACCATCAGCCCCGACAGGATCAGGAACGCGCCCATGTACTGGTTCACGCGGTCGGTGATCACCTGCCAGGCCGAGATCACGACGATCACCGTGATGAACGCCGTCAGCGGCACGAACCACAGCGACAGGCCGTCGACGCCGAGGTGGTAGTGCACGTTGAAGCGTTCGATCCAGGAGAAGCGCTCCTGGAACTGCATCGCGGCGGTACCGATGTCGAATCCGCCGATCAGCGGCAGCGTGACCACGAAGCTCGCCAGCGCCGCCGCCAGCGCCAGCCAGCGCACCGTCTGGGCGTCACGCACGACGGCCAGCAGCGCCACCCCCGACAGGATCGGCAGCCAGATTGCCAAACTCAACAAACCCATGTTCTTGTTCTCCGTGCGGGCTACTTCGCGACCGAGCCGGTCAGGAAGGGCCAGAGCTGCCAGGTCATCAGCCCGATCACGCCCACGATCATCACCAGCGCGTAGAAGTACAGGTAGCCGTTCTGCAGCCTGCGGCCCACCGCGGCCAGCGCGCCCACTTCGCGCGCCGTGCCGTCGATCAGGAAGCCATCGATCACCCCCTCGTCGCCGCCCTTCCACAGGCCCATGCCGGTCATCCGCGCCAGGCGCGCGAGGACGTTCTCGTTGAACCAGTCGAGGTAGTACTTGTTGTCGAGCAGCCGGTAGATGAAACCGAAGCGCGCCTTCAGCGCCGCCGGGACTTCCGGCTTCAGCATGTAGAACACATACGACAGCGCGACCCCCGCGAGCGCAAGCCAGAACGGCAGGGCAGTCAAGGCGTGGATCGCCATCGCGGTCGCGCCGTGGAACTCCTTCGCGAGTTCCTCCATCGCGGGGTGCGCCTCGGCGTTGACGACGATGGCGCCCTTGAAGAAGTCGCCGTAGAGCATCGGGGCGATCGTCATGAAGCCGATGATCACCGACGGAATCGCGAGGGCGACCAGCGGCAGCCAGACGACCGCCGGCGATTCGTGCGGCACATGGGGCTCGTGGCGGCCGTGATCGCCGGCGTGGTGGTCGTGCTCGCCGGGGAAGGGCTTGTGCCTGAAGTTTTCCTTGCCGTGGAAGACCAGGAAGTACATCCGGAACGAATAGAACGCCGTCACGAACACGCCGGCCGCCACCGCGAAATACGCGAATCCGGCACCCCACAGGTGGCTTGCGTGAACCGCCTCGATGATGCTGTCCTTCGAATAGAAGCCCGCGAAGAACGGTGTGCCGATCAGCGCCAGCGAGCCGACCAGCGAGGTGATCCAGGTGATCGGCATGTACTTGCGCAATCCGCCCATGTTGCGGATGTCCTGGTCATGGTGCATGCCGATGATCACCGAGCCGGCGGCCAGGAACAGCAGCGCCTTGAAGAACGCGTGCGTCATCAGGTGGAACACCGCGACCGAATACGCCGAGGCGCCGAGCGCGACCGTCATGTAGCCGAGCTGGCTGAGCGTCGAGTACGCGACGACGCGCTTGATGTCGTTCTGGATGATGCCCAGGAAGCCCATGAACAGCGCGGTGATCGCGCCGATCACCAGCACGAACGACAGCGCGGTGTCCGACAGCTCGAACAGCGGCGACATGCGCGCGACCATGAAGATGCCGGCCGTGACCATCGTCGCGGCGTGGATCAGCGCGGAAATCGGCGTCGGGCCTTCCATCGAGTCGGGCAGCCAGACGTGCAGCGGGAATTGCGCGCTCTTGCCCATCGCGCCGATGAACAGGCAGATGCAGGTCACCGTGATCAGCATCCATTCCGTGCCGGGGAATCCGAGCTTCGCCAGGTCGGGTCCCTTCGCAAAGGCCTCGCCGTAGTTCAGCGTGTTGCCGTAGGCGACGATCAGGCCGATGCCGAGGATGAACCCGAAGTCGCCGACCCGGTTCACGAGAAAGGCCTTCATGTTCGCGAAGATCGCGGTCGGCCGGGTGAACCAGAAGCCGATCAGCAGGTACGACACCAGGCCCACCGCCTCCCAGCCGAAGAACAGCTGCAGGAAGTTGTTGCTCATCACGAGCATCAGCATCGAGAAGGTGAACAGCGAGATGTAGCTGAAGAAGCGCTGGTAGCCCGGGTCGTCGGCCATGTAGCCGATGGTGTAGATGTGCACCATCAGCGAGACGAAGGTGACGACGCACATCATCATCGCGGTCAGGCCGTCGACCAGGAAGCCGATCTCCATCTTCAGGCCGCCGACGTTCATCCACTCGTAGATCGTGGCGTCGAAGCGCGCGCCGTCGAGCACGGCCAGCAGCGTCTGCACGGAGATGATCAGCGAGATCGCCACGCCGATGCAGGTGATCCAGTGCGCACCGCGGCGGCCGATGGTCTTGCCGAACAGGCCGGCCGCGATCGCGCCGACCAGTGGCGCCAGCGGCACCGCCAGCAGCATGTTCTGGGAGAGTTGTGCCGACATGGTCCGATCAGCCCTTCAGTGCGTCGAGCTCGTCGACGTTGATCGTGGCGCGGTTGCGGAACAGCACGACCAGGATCGCCAGGCCAATCGCCGACTCGGCCGCCGCGACGGTGAGGATGAAGAACACGAAGACCTGCCCCGCCATGTCGCCGAGGTAGTGCGAGAACGCGACGAAGTTCATGTTCACCGCGAGCAGCATCAGCTCGATCGCCATCAGCAGCACGATCAGGTTCTTGCGGTTCAGGAAGATGCCGATCACCGACAGCGCGAACAGGATCGCGCCGAGCGTCAGGTAGTGGCCGAGCGTGACGGGGCCGAGGTTCATTGCTTGTCTCCTGCGACCGGCGCGCCCGGCTCGACCGCCGGGACAGGCGCGGGCGGCTCGACCTCGGCCTTCATCTTGACGATGCGCACGCGGTCGGCGGCGCGCACGCGAACCTGGTCCGACGGGTTCTGGTACTTCGAGTCCTTGCGGCGGCGCAGCGTCAGCGCGATCGCCGCGATGATCGCCACCAGCAGCAGCACCGCGGCGATCTGCAGCGGATACAGGTAATTCGTGTAGACCTCGATGCCGA
This sequence comes from Pseudomonadota bacterium, assembly GCA_040388965.1. GTDB lineage: Bacteria > Pseudomonadota > Gammaproteobacteria > Burkholderiales > Burkholderiaceae_C > LMDS01. Next base: position 148,271 of record JAZKAV010000011.1, read on the forward strand.
GCAGCTTGGTGTTGCCGAGCTTCAATGCCGCCGCACTCGGCACCGGCGCGTCCGTCAGCCGGGCACCCGGAATCAACACCGCCGCCATCTCCAGCGCGATCACGACGGCGACGATCGCCGCCAGCGGAAAGTGCGTCCAGAAGCCTTCGCGCAGCGCCTCCGACCCGACGTCCAGCATCATCACGACGAACAGGAACAGCACCATCACGGCGCCGACGTAGACGAGCACCAGCACGATCGCCAGGAACTCGGCGCGCAGCAGCATCCAGACGCAGGCCGCGTTGAAGAACGCGAGCACCAGGTACAGCGCCGCGTACACCGGACTGCGCGCGGTGATGACCCGAAACGACGCGAACAGAAGGACGGCCGAGAAGACGTAGAAAAGAAGGGGTTCGATGTTCATGTTGTTCTTGCACGAGGCTGCTGGCCCCGTCGCCCACGCGCCGCGCCCGGAGGCTCAGCGGTACTTGGCGTCCGCCTCCTTGGCTTTGGCGATTTCGGGCTCGTAGCGGTCGCCGACCGCCAGCAGCATGTCCTTGGTGAAGTACAGGTCGCCGCGCTTTTCGCCGTGGTATTCGAAGATGTGCGTCTCGACGATCGAGTCGACCGGGCAGCTCTCTTCACAGAAGCCGCAGAAGATGCACTTGGTCAGGTCGATGTCGTAGCGCGTGGTGCGGCGCGAGCCGTCGTCGCGCACCTCGGACTCGATCGTGATCGCCAGCGCCGGACACACGGCCTCGCACAGCTTGCAGGCGATGCAGCGCTCCTCGCCGTTCTCGTAGCGGCGCAGTGCATGCAGGCCGCGGAAGCGCGGGGACAGCGGTGTCTTCTCTTCCGGGAACTGCACCGTGATCTTGCGCGACCAGAAATGCCGGCCGGTCAGGGCCATGCCCTTGAACAGCTCGCCAAGCAGGAAGCTCGAGAAGAAGTCTTTGACAGGAGATGCGGTGGTGGTGGCCATGGCGTGGCGCCCTTCTCTTTCCGATTACTTCCAGATGGTCCAGGGGGACTGGATCCACAGCCCCACCACCACCAGCCACACGAGCGTCACCGGGATGAAGATCTTCCAGCCCAGCCGCATGATCTGGTCGTAGCGGAAGCGCGGGAAGCTCGCCCGCACCCACAGGAACACGGTGACGACGCAGAAGGTCTTGGCGAACAGCCAGAACCAGTTCCAGAACCACACGGTCTGCTGGATCCATTCCGGCGTCGTCATGCCGAACAGGCCGAACGACACCGGCGCGTACCAGCCGCCGAGGAACATGATCACCGCGATCGCCGAGATCAGGATCATGTTCGCGTATTCGGCGAGGAAGAACATCGCGAACGCCATGCCCGAGTACTCGACCATGTGGCCGGCGACGATTTCCGACTCGCCTTCGACGACGTCGAACGGGTGCCGGTTGGTTTCGGCCAGGCCCGAGATGAAGTAGACGACGAAGATCGGCAGCAGCGGCAGCCAGTTCCAGGACAGGAAGCTCAGGCCGCGTTCGGCGAGCAGGCCCTTGCCCTGCCCGAGCACGATGTCGGTGACGTTCAGGCTGCCGCTGACCATCAGCACGACCACCAGGCAGAAGCCGATCGCGATCTCGTAGCTGACCATCTGCGCCGATGCGCGCAGCGCACCGAGGAACGCGTACTTCGAGTTCGAGGCCCAGCCGGCGATGATCACGCCGTAGACCTCGACCGAGGTGATCGCCATCAGCAGCAGCAGCCCGGCATTGAGGTTCGACAGCGCCGCCTCGGGGCCGAACGGGATCACGACCCACGCGGCCAGCGCCGGCATGATCGTCATCACCGGCCCGAGGAAGAACAGCGGCTTGTTCGCGGCGCTCGGGACGATGATCTCCTTGAAGATCAGCTTCACCGCATCGGCGATCGGCTGCAACAGGCCGAGCGGGCCGACCCGGTTCGGCCCCGGGCGGATCTGGCTCCAGCCGATGGCCTTGCGCTCCCACAAGGTCAGGTAGGCGACGCAGATCATCAGCGGCAGAACCAGCAGCACGATCTTGACGACGCTCCAGATCAGCGTCCAGCTGGCCGGGTAGTTCTGCGGGAAGGCGAGCAGCCAGTCCATCACGCGCCCGCCTTCTCGACGCCGATCGCGCCGAACATCGCGCCGAGCGATGCGGTGTCGGGGTGGCCGGCCGGCACGCGCACGACGCTGGCCGCAAGCGTGGCGTCCAGCTTCGCCGGCAGCACGGCCTGCGCGGCGCCTTGCGAAACGCGCACCTTGTCGCCGGGGTTCAGGCCGAGTTGCGACCACAGCGCCTGCGGCAGGCTGGCAAACGGCGCGCGCGCGTCGGCCGTGAGCTGCAACGAGGTCGCGCGGCGCACCAGCGAATCGGTCGCGTAGATCGGCACGTCGGCCAGGCGTTCAAGGTCCGGCGCCGGTCCGCCGGTGGCGGACAGCGCCGCGATGCCGTCGCTTGCCTGGTTGCCCAGGCGCGAGGCGATCGTGCCCAGATCGCCCAGCGCCTCGGCGCGCACCTCTTCCGAGGTCTCGAAATCGAAGCCCTTCAAGGCCAGCAGGTTGCCCAGCACCCGCAGCACCTTCCACGCCGGGCGCGTGTCGCCGAGCGGCTTCACGACACCGTGGAAGCTCTGCACGCGGCCCTCGGCATTGACGAAGGTGCCCGAGGTCTCGCTGAACGGGGCGATCGGCAGCATCACGTCGGCGAACTCGCTGGCGGCGTTCCTGAACGGCGTCAGCGCGACGACCATCTCGGCCGCCTGCATCGCGGCGGCGGCCGCCGCGGCATTCGCGGCGTCGAGTGCCGGTTCGACGTTCAGCAGCACGCAAGCCTTCAGCGCCGGACCGCTCAGCATCTGGCCCGCGTTCAGGCCGCCGTTCTTCGGCAGCGCGCCGACGAGCTGGGCGCCCACCGTGTTCGCCGCCTCGGTCAGGTAGCCGACGCTCGCGCCGGTCTGCGTCCCGATCCAGTTGGCCAGTGCCAACAACGCGCCGGCCTGCGGATGCTGGGCGGCGGCGTTCCCGAGCAGGATCGCCTTGCGTTCGCCCCCGAGCAGCGACGCGGCGATGGCCTTCGCCGCGTCGCTCGCGTTGCCGGACAGCGGCGCTTGCGCACCACTGCTGGCGCCGATCGCGGTCGCGACATCGGCCAGCGCCTGGACCCAGCCGCTCGGCGCGACCGAACTCTGCGAGGCCATCGGCATCAGCCAGTCGTCGTGCACCGCGTGCAGGCTGTGCACCTTCGCGCCCTTGCGGGCGGCCTGTCGGATGCGCTGCGCGAAGAGCGGATGGTCCTTGCGCAGGAACGAGCCGACGACGAGCACGCGCTGCAGCTCCGACAGCGAGGCGACCGTGGTGCCGAGCCAGCGCACTCCGCCGGCATCGGCGAAATCGGCATGCCGCGTGCGGAAGTCGATGTTGTCGCTGCCCAGCCCGCGCACCAGCTTGGCGAGCAGGTGCAACTCTTCGACGGTGCTGTGCGCCGAACCGATCGCGCCGATGCTTTTCGGGCCGTGATCGACACCGATCTGGGTCAGGCTGCGGCTCACGTACTCGAGCGCGGTCGACCAGTCGACCGCCTGCCACGCGCCACCCTGCTTGATCATCGGCGCGGTCAGGCGCTCGGCGCTGTTCAGGGCCTCGTAGGAGAAGCGGTCGCGATCGGCGATCCAGCACTCGTTGACGTCCTCGTTCTCCAGCGGAACCACGCGCATCACCCGGTTGTTCTTGACCTGCACGATCAGGTTCGCCCCCAGGCTGTCGTGCGGACTCACGGACTTGCGGCGCGACAGTTCCCAGGTGCGGGCGCTGTAGCGGAACGGTTTGCTGGTCAGGGCACCGACCGGGCACACATCGATCATGTTGCCCGACAGTTCGGAGTCAATCGTCTCGCCGACGATGGCGGTGATCTCGGAGTGCTCGCCGCGGTGGATCATCCCCAGTTCCATCACGCCGGCCACCTCCTGACCGAAGCGCACGCAGCGGGTGCAGTGGATGCAGCGGCTCATCTCCTCCATCGAGATCAGCGGCCCGACGTTCTTGTGGAAGACGACGCGCTTCTCTTCCTGGTAGCGCGCGCTGGACGCACCGTAGCCGACTGCGAGATCCTGCAGCTGGCACTCGCCGCCCTGGTCGCAGATCGGGCAGTCGAGCGGGTGGTTGATCAGCAGGAACTCCATCACGCCCTGCTGGGCCTGGAGTGCCTTGGCGCTCTTGGTGCGCACGATCATGCCCTGCGTGACGGGCGTCGCGCACGCCGGCATCGGTTTCGGTGCCTTCTCGACGTCGACGAGGCACATGCGGCAGTTGGCCGCAATGGACAGCTTTTTGTGATAGCAGAAGTGCGGGATGTAGGTGCCGGCCTTGTCGGCCGCATGCATCACCATGCTGCCTTCCGCAACCTCCACCTTCCGGCCGTCGAGTTCGATTTCGATCATGAGTTGTCGGGCCCCAGGGCCATCGCTTCGCGCTGTCCGCCTCCCGAGGGGAGAAGGTGCGCTGGGTGCGGTGCGGTGCCTTCCTGGGCCCCGCCGCCTGCCACTTTGGCGGTCTTGTGCTCGATGAGGTGGACGAACTCGTCTCGGAAGTGCTTGATCATCGCGCGCACCGGCATCGCCGCGGCGTCGCCGAGCGCGCAGATCGTGCGTCCCTGGATGTTGTCGGCCACCGAGTTCAGCAGCTCGATGTCCTCCATCCGGCCCTCGCCCTTCGCGATGCGGTCGACCATGCGGAACAGCCAGCCGGTGCCTTCGCGGCAGGGCGTGCACTGGCCGCAGCTCTCGTGCATGTAGAAGTACGACAGCCGCAGCAGGCTCTTGACCATGCAGCGGGTGTCGTCCATCACGATGACCGCGCCGGAGCCCAGCATCGAGCCGGCCTTCGCGATCGCGTCGTAGTCCATGGTCAGCTCGTTCATGATGCTTGCGGGCAGCACCGGCGCCGACGAACCGCCGGGGATCACGGCCTTCAACGTGCGGCCCGGACGAACGCCCCCGGCCAGTTCCAGCAGCTTGCCGAACGGCGTGCCGAGCGGGATCTCGAAGTTGCCCGGATTCTTCACATCGCCGACGACCGAGAAGATCTTGGTGCCGCCGTTGTTCGGCTTGCCGATCGCGAGATACGGCGCGCCACCGTTGCGGACGATCCACGGCACGGCGGCGAAGGTTTCGGTGTTGTTGATCGTCGTCGGCTTGCCGTACAGCCCGTAGCTCGCCGGGAACGGCGGCTTGAAGCGCGGCTGGCCCTTCTTGCCCTCGAGCGATTCGAGCAGCGCGGTCTCCTCGCCGCAGATGTAGGCGCCGAAGCCGTGGGCGGCGTGCAGTTGGAAGCCGAACGTGGAGCCGAGGATGTTGTCGCCGAGGTAACCGGCGGCGCGCGCCTCTTCGAGCGCAGCCTCGAAGCGTTCGTAGACCTCGAAGATCTCGCCGTGAATGTAGTTGTAGGCCGTCTTGATGCCCATCGCATAGGCCGCGATCGCCATGCCTTCGATCACGATGTGCGGGTTGTATCGGAGGATGTCGCGGTCCTTGCAGGTGCCGGGCTCGCCTTCGTCCGAATTGCAGACGAGGTACTTGGGGCCCGGGTACATGCGCGGCATGAAGCTCCACTTCAGGCCGGTCGGGAAGCCTGCGCCGCCGCGGCCGCGCAGGCCGGAGGCCTTGACCTCGGCGATCACCTGGTCGGGGGTCATGCCGCGCGCCTGGCCGTCGACCTCGCCGGTCTCGAGGATCTTGCGCAGCGCCTGGTACCCGCCGCGCGCCTCGTAGTCCTTCAGGCGCCAGTTCCTGCCGTTCAAGCCGTCGTAGATCTGGGCGCCGATGTGTCGATCGTGGAAACAGGTCTCGGCGCCCGTCGCCTGAAACCTCGACAAGTCCAGCATCGGGTTCATGCCTTGTTCGCCTTCAGCGTATCGAGCAGCTCGTCGAGCCGTTCATTGCTCATGAAACTCACCATCTGGCGGTCGTTCACCAGCATCACCGGCGCGTCGGCGCACGCGCCCAGGCATTCGCTCTTCTGCACCGTGAACAGGCCGTCGGCCGTCGTGCCGCCCTCTTCCACGCCCAGCTTGTGGCACAGGTGATCGAGCGCCTGTTGCCCGTCGCGCAGCTGGCACGGCAGATTGGTGCAGACGTTGAACTTGAACCGGCCCGGCGGCTGCTGGTTGTACATGTTGTAGAAGGTCGTGACCTCGTGCACCGCGATCGGCGGCATGCCGAGGTACTCGGCGACGAGCTTCTCGCTCTCGCCGGAAACGAAGCCTTGCTCCTGCTGCACGATCGCCAGGCAGGCCATCACGGCCGATTGTTTCTGGTCGGCCGGGTACTTCGCGACTTCCTTGTCGAAGCGCGCACGGGTGGCTTCAGTGATCATTGAGCCCCCTTGGCGCTGCGCGCCGTCCCCCCGAGCGGGAGCGAACGCCTTGGGAGCGGCCCTGCGTAGTTCACCGGTCAATCTCCCCAAAAACAATGTCCATCGTGCCGATCAACGCCACGGCATCGGCGATCATGTGGCCACGCGACAGCTCGTCGAGCGACGCCAGGTGCGGAAAACCGGGCGGGCGGATCTTCAACCGGTACGGCTTGTTCGCACCGTCGCTGACGATGTAGATGCCGAACTCGCCCTTCGGGTGCTCGACCGCGGCATACGCCTCGCCTTCGGGCACGTGGAAGCCTTCGGTGAACAGCTTGAAGTGGTGAATCAGATCCTCCATGCCGCTCTTCATGTCCAGCCGCGACGGAGGAGCGACCTTGTGGTTCGTCGTGATGACCGGGCCCGGGTTCGCGCGCAGCCAGGCCACGCACTGCTGGATGACGCGATTCGCCTGGCGCATCTCCTCGACACGCACGAGATAGCGGTCGTAGGTGTCGCCGTTCACGCCCAGCGGCACGTCGAAGTCCATCCGGTCGTAGACGTCGTAGGGCTGGTGCTTGCGCAGGTCCCAGAGCACGCCGGAGCCGCGCAGCATCGGTCCGGTGAACCCCAGGTTCAGCGCGCGCTCGGGCGTGACCACGCCGATGCCGACCGTGCGCTGCTTCCAGATCCGATTGTCGGTCAGCAGCGTTTCGTAGTCGTCGACGCACTTCGGGAAGCGCTTCGTGAAGTCGTCGATGAAGTCCAGCAGCGAACCCTGGCGGTTCTCGTTCAGCGCGCTCATCGCCTTCGCATTGCGGATCTTCGAGCTCTTGTACTGCGGCATCGCGTCAGGCAGGTCGCGGTAGACGCCGCCCGGGCGGAAGTACGCCGCGTGCATGCGCGCGCCCGAGGCCGCCTCGTACATGTCGAACAGGTCCTCGCGCTCGCGGAAGCAGTAGATGAAGATGTTCATCGCACCGCAGTCCAGACCATGTGCACCCAGCCACATCAGGTGGTTCAGCAGGCGCGTGATCTCGGCGAACATCACGCGGATGTACTGCGCGCGCAGCGGCACATCGACGCCGAGCAGTTTTTCGATCGCGAGGCAATACGCGTGCTCGTTGGACATCATCGACACGTAGTCGAGGCGGTCCATGTAGGGCAGCGACTGGATGAAGGTCTTGCTCTCGGCCAGCTTCTCGGTCGCGCGGTGCAGCAGGCCGATGTGCGGGTCGGCGCGCTGGATCACCTCGCCGTCGAGTTCGAGCACGAGGCGCAGGACCCCGTGCGCAGCGGGGTGCTGGGGTCCGAAGTTCAGCGTGTAGTTCTTGATGTCGGCCATGATCTTTTGCGCCTCAGGCCTTCCGCCGGGCCGTCCCAAGGACGGCCCGCGCCCCCTCGGGGGGCAGCGCGGCGGCACAGCCGCAAGCTTGGGGGCACCGTTCCATCAGTGCAGCCCGCCGTAGTTGTCTTCGCGAATGATCCGCGGCGTGATCTCGCGCGGCTCGATCGTCACCGGCTGGTAGATCACGCGCTTCTGCTCGTCGTCGTAGCGCATCTCGACGTGACCCGAAACCGGAAAGTCCTTGCGGAACGGGTGCCCGATGAAACCGTAGTCGGTCAGGATGCGCCGCAGGTCGTCGTGGCCCTCGAAGAGGATGCCGTACAGGTCGAAGGCCTCGCGCTCGAACCAGTTGACCGAACTCCAGACGTCGGTCAGTGACGCGACGACCGGCATCTCGTCGTCGGGTGCGAACACCTTCAGCCGCACGCGCCAGTTCTTCGAGACCGACAGCAGGTGCGAGACGACGCAAAAGCGAGGCCCTTCCCAGGCCTGGTCCTTGTAGCTCGAATAGTCGACGCCGCACAGGTCGACGTTCTGCTCGAACTTCAGGTCGGCGTGGTCGCGCAGCAGCAGCGCCGACTCGACGTAGTTCGCGGCCGGGACCGTCACGGTCAGTTCGCCGCGGTCGCGCACCAGTTTCTTCAGGCGCTCGCCGAGCACGGCCGTCAGTGCGGCTTCAAGAGTGTCCAGTTTCATGCACGCGCGATCGTGTTCTCGCGGCGAATTTTCGCCTGCAGTTGCAGCACGCCGTAGAGCAGCGCCTCGGCGGTCGGCGGGCAACCGGGCACGTAGACGTCGACCGGCACGATGCGGTCGCAGCCGCGCACCACCGAGTAGCTGTAGTGGTAGTAGCCGCCGCCGTTCGCGCACGAGCCCATGGAGAGCACCCAGCGCGGCTCGGCCATCTGGTCGTAGACCTTGCGCAGCGCCGGCGCCATCTTGTTGCACAGCGTGCCGGCAACGATCATCAGGTCGCTCTGCCGCGGGCTGGGGCGGAACAGCATGCCGAAGCGGTCGATGTCGTAGCGCGCCGCGCCGGCGTGCATCATCTCGACCGCGCAGCACGCGAGGCCGAAGGTCATCGGCCACAACGAACCGGTCTTGGACCAGTTGATCAGGGTGTCGACACTGGTGGTGACGAAGCCCTCTTTGAGTACGCCTTCAATGCCCATACAAACCTTCATTCAACGGGCGGGCCGAGCGCCGGGCCGCCAAGGGCCACGAAGGGGCCCACTTCGTGGTCCGCGGCCGGCCCGAATCCCAAGGGCCACGAAGGGGCCCCTCGTGGCCTCTGGGGATCGGCCGGCGTACTCGTCGGACGAGGGGCTCCATCATTCCCAATCGAGCGCACCCTTCTTCCATTCGTACACGAAGCCCACGACGAGGATGGCGAGGAAAAGCATCATGGCCCAGAAGCCGGTCGTGCCGATCTCCTTCAGCGACACCGCCCACGGGAAGAGGAATGCGATCTCGAGGTCGAACAGGATGAACAGGATCGCGACAAGGTAGTAGCGCACATCGAACTTCATGCGCGCGTCCTCGAAGGCCTCGAAGCCGCATTCGTAGGGCGAATTCTTCGCCTTGCCGGGCCGGTTCGGGCCCATGACGAACCCGAGCACCTGGGGCGCCACGCCCACCGCTGCACCGATCAGGATGAACAGGATGACGGGCAGATAGGGTTCCAGATTCATGGGTCGTTGCAGGCCCGCGAAAGCCTGCTGTAGCTGGAGCGGATCGACCTCATCACACGACGCCGGGCATCGCGAATGGAGTCGAGCAAGTTTGGTGCCGTCGGCGAGACTCGAACTCGCACAGCTTTCGCCACTACCCCCTCAAGATAGCGTGTCTACCAATTTCACCACGACGGCCAAGCACAAAACTGCGCCTGAAACAATGCCCGGATCGCATGAGGAGTCGCTCACCGGACAGCTGTGCATTCTAACCTCAAGCCCCGCGCTTTCGCTGTGCGCGCGGCACCGCAGCAATGCACGCGACGCCCCGCAAACGGAGCACGCGCGGACCTGCACTACCGGGTCGGGATCGCACCCGCCCCCGACGCCTGCGGTGCAGGAACCGCGACGGCTGCCGACGCGGCGGGCGCAGCGATCCTCGCGGCGCTCGCGGCGACCGGCACCTGCGCCGCACCCGTCAACGGCGCGCTGGCTGCGGGTGCCATGCCTGCGGGTCGGTCGAGCACACTGCCGCTGGCAGGCCGCGCACGATCGTTCGCATAGAAGGCCAGCACCAGCGTGCTGGCAAAGAAGACCGCCGCGCACACGGCGGTCGAGCGCGACATGAAGTTCGCGCTGCCGGTCGCACCGAACAGGCTGCCGGAGGCGCCACTGCCGAACGACGCGCCCATGTCGGCGCCCTTGCCGTGCTGGATCAACACCAGGCCGATCATCACCAGCGCCGTCAGTATCTGCAGCGCCACCACCAGGTTCAACAACAGGTTCATTCTTCTGACTCCAAGATTCTCGGGGCTCGCGCGGCAGTCGAACGATCAGCCCGCTGCGCGACAGATGGCGGCGAAATCCGCGGCCTTCAACGAGGCGCCACCGATCAGCCCGCCGTCGATGTCGGTCTGCGCGAACAGGCTCGCGGCGTTGTCGGCCTTGACGCTGCCGCCGTACAGGATCTTCATCTCGCCGGCGTGCGCGGTCGCGGCCTTCAGCTGCGCGCGCAGCAGCGCGTGCACGGCCTGCGCCTGTTCGGGGGACGCGGTCTTGCCGGTGCCGATCGCCCACACGGGCTCATAGGCGACCACGATCTGAGAGATGCAGTGGCCCAGCGTGTGGATCACCGCCGACAGCTGGCGCTTGACGACCTCGCCGGTCTGGCCGGCTTCGCGCTCGGCGAGGGTCTCGCCGACGCAGACGATGGGCGTCAGGCGGTGCGCGAGCGCCGCCTTGGCCTTGTCGGCGACGAGCTGGTCGTTCTCCGCATGCATCGCGCGGCGCTCGGAGTGGCCATTCAACACGTAGCGGCAACCGAACTCGGCCAGCATCGCGGCCGACACCTCGCCGGTGTAGGCGCCAGACTCGAACGCGGAACAATCCTGCGCGCCCCAGGCCATGGCGTCGCCCTGCAGCGACAGCGCCACGTCGCCCAGGTAGGGCATGGGCACGCACACGGCGACCTCGGCGACCCACGGGCCGGCGGCCTTCAGTGCCGCCAGCAGTTCGGCATTCGCCGCGCGGTTGCCATTCATCTTCCAGTTGCCGACGACGAGCTTGCGGCGCGTCTGCCGGCCCTGCGGCTCATCGAGGCGGGTCACCATGTCAGCACCAGCTTTCCGATGTGCCGATTCGACTCCATCAGCGTGTGCGCCTGTGCAGCCTGCTCGGCCGGGAACACCTGATGGATCACCGGCTTGACGCGGCCCGACTCGATCCACGGCCAGACCGTCGCCTTCAGGGCCCGCGCGATGGCTGCCTTGAATGCGACCGACCGAGGCCGCAGCGTCGAGCCGGTGATCGTGAGACGACGGCGCAGCACCGCGCCGGCGTCGATCTGCGCCTCGACACCGCCCTGCACCGCAATGATCACGAGACGCCCTTCGTCGGCCAGGCACTGGATCTCGCGCGCGACATACGCACCCGCGACCATGTCGAGAACGACGTCGACGCCGCGCCCGTCGGTGATGCGCCTGATTTCATCGACGAAGTCATGCGTCCTGTAGTTGATCGCATGATCGGCGCCGAGCTTGATGCAGGCCGCGCACTTGTCGTCGCTGCCTGCGGTCGCGATGACGGTCGCGCCCGCGGCCTTGGCCATCTGGATCGCGGTGACGCCGATGCCGCTGGTGCCGCCCTGGATCAGCAAGATTTCGCCGGCCTTCAGGTGCGCCCGGTCGAACACGTTCGACCAGACGGTGAAGACAGTCTCGGGCAGGCTCGCGGCCTCGATGTCGCTCAGGCCCTTCGGCACCGCCAGGCACTGGTCGACCGGCGCCACGCACCGCTGCGCATAGCCGCCGCCGGCGACCAGCGCACAGACGCGATCGCCGACCTTGAATCCGGCCGCGGCCATCGCCTGCGCATCGCCGCTTTCGATGACCCCCGCGACCTCCAGCCCCGGCAGGTCGGACGCGCCGGGCGGCACCGGGTAGTGCCCCTTGCGCTGCAGCACGTCGGGCCGGTTCACGCCAGCCGCGGCGACGCGAATCACCACCTCGCCCGCACCCGCGACCGGGTCGGGCCGTTCGGCAAGGCGCAGCACCTCCGGCTTGCCGTAGCTCGTGATCTCGATGGCCTTCATCGAGCGCCCCTCACTCCTGGTGGACAGGCTGGCCCTGCGGGGCGTCGCGATCGATCAGCGCCTTCATCGACAGCTTGACGCGGCCCTTCTCGTCGGTCTCGAGCACCTTGACCTTGACGATCTGGCCTTCCTTCAGGAAGTCGGTGACCTTCTCGACACGCTGGTGCGCGATCTGGCTGATGTGCAGCAGACCGTCCTTGCCGGGCATCAGGTTCACGAGCGCACCGAAGTCGAGGATCTTGACGATCGGGCCTTCGTAGACCTTGCCCACCTCGACCTCGGCGGTGATCTCCTCGATCCGCTTCTTCGCGAACCCGGCCTTGTCGGCGTCGGTCGAGGCGATCGTGATCGTGCCGTCTTCGCCGATGTCGATCGTGCAGCCGGTTTCCTCGGTCAGCGCGCGGATCGTCGCGCCGCCCTTGCCGATGATGTCGCGGATCTTCTCGGGGTTGATCTTCATCGTGTACAGGCGCGGGGCGAACTGCGAGACCTCGGTCTTGGCGCCTCCCATCGCTTCCTGCATCTTGCCCAGGATGTGCAGGCGTGCCTCCTTGGCCTGCGCCAGCGCGACCTGCATGATCTCCTTCGTGATGCCCTGGATCTTGATGTCCATCTGCAGCGCGGTCACGCCGGCGGTCGTGCCGGCGACCTTGAAGTCCATGTCGCCGAGGTGGTCCTCGTCGCCGAGGATGTCGGTCAGCACCGCGAAGCGGCTGCCGTCCTTGATCAGGCCCATCGCGATGCCCGCCACGTGCGCGCGCAAGGGCACGCCGGCGTCCATCAGCGCGAGGCAGCCGCCGCACACCGAGGCCATCGACGACGAACCGTTCGACTCGGTGATCTCGGAGACCACGCGCATCGAGTACGGAAAGTCGGCCTGGCTCGGCAGCACCGCGACCAGCGCGCGCTTGGCGAGGCGTCCATGGCCGATCTCGCGGCGCTTCGGCGTGCCGACGCGGCCGGTTTCGCCGGTGGCGAACGGCGGCATGTTGTAGTGCATCATGAAATATTCGGTGAACTCGCCGGCCAGTGCATCGATGCGCTGCGCGTCGCGGGCAGTGCCGAGCGTGGCGGCGACCAGCGCCTGCGTTTCGCCGCGGGTGAACAGCGCCGAGCCATGGGCACGCGGCAGCACGCTGCTGCGGATCTCGATCTGGCGCACGGTGCGCGTGTCGCGGCCGTCGATGCGCGGCTCGCCATTCAGGATCTGGCTGCGCACGATGCGCGCTTCGATGTCGAACAGCACGTTGTCGAGCGCGACCTTGTCGAAGACCACGCCGTCGCCCTGCAATGCGGCCACGGTCGCGGCCGTCACGGCGCGGGTGGCGTGGGTGCGGGCCTGCTTCGAGCGGATCTGGTAGGCCTCGCGCAGCGGTCCTTCGGCGAGTGCGGTGACCTTGGCGATGAACGGCTCGTCCTTCGGCGCTGCCACCCAGTCCCAGGCCGGCTTGCCGGCGTCGCGCACCAGCTCGTGGATCGCGTTGATCGCGATGTTGCCCTGCTCGTGACCGAACACGACGCCGCCGAGCATGATCTCCTCGGAAAGCTGCTGTGCCTCGGATTCGACCATCAGCACCGCCGCCTCGGTGCCGGCAACGACGAGGTCCATCTTCGATTCGAGCAACTGGGTCTTGCCCGGGTTCAGCACGTACTGGCCGTTGACGTAGCCGACGCGCGCGGCGCCGATCGGGCCGTTGAACGGGATGCCCGAAATCGCCAGCGCAGCCGACGAGCCGATCAGCGCAGCGATGTCGGCCGAGACTTCCGGGTTCAGCGACAGCACGTGCACGACGACCTGGACTTCGTTGTAGAAACCTTCGGGGAACAGCGGGCGCAGCGGCCGGTCGATCAGGCGCGAAGTCAGCGTCTCGAGTTCGCTCGGGCGGCCTTCGCGCTTGAAGAAGCTGCCGGGAATCTTGCCGGCCGCATAGGTCTTCTCGATGTAGTCGACCGTCAGCGGGAAGAAGTCCTGACCCGGCTTCGGGTTCTTCGCGGCGACGACGGTCGCCAGCACCACGGTGTCCTCGATGTTGACGATGACCGCGCCGCCCGCCTGGCGGGAAATTTCACCGGTCTCCAGGACGACGGTGTGCTGACCCCATTGGAAGGTCTTGGTGACTTTGTTGAACATGCTCATGCGTGTGGCTCCGGTTGTGGTGTCGCGTCAGACCCTGAACACGGAACGTCGGGCGGGATGCCATTCCAGCGCTGTTCCGGCACGGAAACATCGGTGGAATGACACGGCAGCGCCGGCAACTCCTGCCCCTTTGGCGGGTCGACGGAAAAACGAAAAGCCTGTGCTGGCGAATTCCAGACAGGCTCTCTTGCTCCAGCTTCGATTACTTGCGCAGGCCCAGCTTCTGGATCAGCGCCGTGTAGCGCTCGGCGTCACGATCCTTCAGGTAGGCCAGCAGGCTCTTGCGCTGGTTGACCATTTTCAGCAGGCCACGGCGACCATGGTGGTCTTTCATGTGGGCCTTGAAGTGCGGTGTCAGATCGTTGATGCGCGCCGTCAGGATCGCGACCTGGACTTCCGGCGACCCGGTGTCGTTGGCGCTGCGCGCGTTGGCCTTGACGATCTCGGCCTTGTCGATGGTGGCGTTGGACATGACTCGTTTCCAGTTTGATTGAAACCGAGCCACCCCGCGTCGAAAGGACGCCATTTGCGGAATGCCACGGTTTCGATTGCGCTCGCGACGGAGCTCCACTTGCGCACACCGGTGAAACCGACCAGTGGCGTGCCTTGTTCCGTGCCCGTCGGCTGCCCGCCGGACTCGAAACCCGCGGATTATAGCCCGTGGAAGCGCCACAGCCGATCGACCCCCTGCGTCAGCCGCTGCGGCTGGCGCGAGGCGGAGCGCCGGCGCCGCCAGCGTTCGGCTCCTTGGCCAGCCCGCCGGGTGGTTCAGGGGCCGGTCGACGCTTGCGGACCGCACCCAGGATCCCGCGCAAGATCTCGAGCGGAGGTGGCGGGCAGCCAGGCACTGTCGCGTCGACCGCAATCACGTTGGCCACCTTGCCGCAACTGGCATAACTCTCGCCGAAGATGCCGCCCGTGCAACCGCAATCGCCCACCGCGACCACCAGCTTGGGCTCGGGTGTCGCGTCGTGAGTGCGCCGCAGCGCCTCCTCCATGTGACGCGACACCGGTCCGGTCACCAGCAGCATGTCGGCATGGCGCGGGCTGGCGACGAACCTGATGCCCAGCCCCTCGATGTTGTAGTAGGGGTTGTTGAGCGCATGGATCTCCAGCTCGCAGCCGTTGCAGGACCCGGCGTCGACCTGGCGGATCGTCAGGGCCTGGCCGAGGATATCCAGGATGTCCTGATGGATGCGTTGCACCGCGCCGGCATCGACATCGGGCAGCAGCGGCGCCGGCTCGGTGACGATGCCGGTGCGGACGATCTGTTTGAGGACGTGCCACATCAGAGGTCGTGCCCCGCGTAGCTCAGGTTGAAGGACTTGTTGATCAAGGGGAAATCCGGAACGATGTTGCCGATCACCGCATGCTCCAGCACGGGCCAGTTCTGCCAGGACGGGTCATGACAGTGGCAGCGCGTGATGCGGCCGTCGGCCCCCAATTCCAGCGCGACGAAGACCTCGCCACGCCACGCCTCGACCCAGCCCGCGCCGATCGAGGCTTTGGCAGGCGCTGGCAGATCGGCGCGAAGCCGGCCCTGCGGCAGGCCACTGCACAGCGCGCGGATGAGGCGCAGCGATTCGAACACTTCGTCGAAACGCACCGACACCCGCGCGGCGACGTCGCCGTTGCGGTGCGTGGCCATCTTGACCTCGAAGCGATCGAAGGGGTCCCATGGGTGGTCACAGCGCAGGTCGAAGGCCTGGCCACTGGCCCGGCCGGCCAAGCCCGTGAGGCCGAGCTGGGCAGCCAGTTGTGGCGTCACCCGCCCGGTGGTGAGGAACCGGTCCTGCAGACCGGCGTGCTCGTCGTAGACCGTCCTCAGCGCACGGACCTCGCGTTCGATGGCATCGCACTGTTGCCGCAGGCGATCACGCATGGCCGGCGACACGTCTACCGCAACGCCGCCGGGCACGATGGCGTCCATCATGAGGCGGTGTCCGAACGCCTCCCTGGACAGCCGCTGCCAGTCCTCGCGCAGGCGCGAGAACTGCGCGAGGCCGAAGGACAGGGCCGCGTCGTTGCCCAGCGCACCCAGGTCGCCCAGGTGATTGGCAACGCGCTCGCGCTCCAGCATCAGCGCGCGCAGACCCATGGCCCGCCGGGGAACCTCGCCATGCCAGGCCGACTCGAGCGCCATGCAATAGGCCCAGGCGTAAGCCACGGTCGAGTCGCCCGACACCCGGCCGGCGAGCCGGTGCGCCTCCAGCGGCGCCAGTTCGGTGAAGCGGCGCTCGATGCCCTTGTGCACGTAGCCCAGATGCTCTTCCAGCCGCAGGACCTTTTCGCCGACCACCGAGAATCGAAAGTGGCCGGGCTCGATGATGCCGGCATGAACCGGCCCGACCGCAATCTCGTGCACGCCATCGCCTTCGACACGGACGAAGGGATAGTCGGACGGCAAGGCGCCGTTGTTCGCAGGGATCGAACCGCCGCCGGACTGCAGCGGCGCTCGCCCCGAGGACCACAGTCCGTGGTCGAGCCACGGCCGCTGGTCGTGGCTGGCCTCTGCCCGCATTCCGGACAGGTCGGCCATGGCGCGCTGCAGGCGAACTGCGCAAGGGAACAGGGGTGCCAGGTCCGGGAAGCTTGCGCAGGCACCGTCGAGAGGCAGTTCGAGCCAGACCAGCCCCTCGAGCACCGCAAAGGACGCGCATGCGGCGATCCCGCCCGCAGGCGGTTGACGCTCGATGCCCCACATCGAGACCAATCGCCCGCCTTGTTCCGCAACAGTGCGGGCGATGGCACTCCACGCATGTCGATCCACCCGCCCGTGCCAGATCGGCACCGGTGCTGGCAGCTGACGAAGGTCGAGTCCGAGGTCCGACAAGGCCATGGCGTCAATTCCCCAGCATCGCCGCGGCCTGGCGATACCAGGCGTCCAGGTACGGCGGAATGTACAAGCCCAGCATGAGCCCGAGCGCCAGGTGCACGAACACCGGGACCAGCGCCGGCGAGTGCGCCAGTGGCTTCACACTCGTCTCGCCGAACACCATGGGCTGTACGCGGCTGAAGACCGACGCGAAGGCCAGACCCAGCGCGACGAGAAGGAACGGAGTCGCCCAAGGTTGATCGCGCATCGCGGTGGTGACGATCAGGAACTCGCTGGCGAAGACGCCGAACGGCGGCATGCCCAGGATGGCCAGCGCACCGAGCATCAAGCCCCAGGCGACCGTGGGACTGACCTTGATCAGCCCGCGGATGTTCTCCATGATCTGCGTGCCGGCCTTCTGCGTGGCGTGGCCCACGGCGAAGAAGATGGCCGACTTGATCAGCGAGTGCACCGTCATGTGCAGCAGGGCGGCGTAGGTGGCGATCGGCCCGCCCATGCCGAAGGCGAAGGTCATCATGCCCATGTGCTCGATGGAGGAGTACGCGAACATGCGCTTCACGTCCTTCTGGCGGATCAGGAAGAACACTGCCGCCACCACCGACAGCAGCCCGAAGCCCATCATCAGGCGGCCCGACAGCGCGCCGCCGTGCAGGGCGCCGTCGGTCAGCACCTTGCAGCGCAGCACCGCGTACAGCGCCACATTGAGCAGCAGGCCCGACAGCACCGCCGACACCGGCGTCGGTCCCTCGGCATGCGCATCGGGCAGCCAGTTGTGCACCGGCACCAGACCGACCTTGGTGCCGTAGCCGATGAACAGGAACGCGAAGGCCAGCGTGATGATGTCGGGGTCGAGATGACCCTTCACGGCGTCCAGCTGGGTCCACAGGAGCGCGCCATCTTCGGGGCCGATCACCTTTGCCGCCGCCATGTAGAGCAGCACCGTGCCGAACAGCGCCTGGGCGATGCCCACGCCGCACAGGATGAAGTATTTCCAGGCCGCCTCCAGGCTGGCCGCCGTGCGGTAGACGCTCACCAGCAGGACGGTCGTCAACGTGGCCGCCTCCATGGCCACCCAGATGATGCCCATGTTGTTGGTCGTCAGCGCCAGCAGCATCGTGAAGCTGAACAGCTGGTACATGCTGTGGTATAGGCGCAGCCGCGGCGGCGTCATCTTGCCGTGGTCGCGCTCGATCCGCATGTAGGGGCGCGAGAAGATCGAGGTGGTCAGGCCGACGAAGGCCGTCAACGTGACGAGGAAGACGTTCAGCGCGTCGATGTAGAACTCGCGGCCCCACACCAGCAGCGGGCCGCTTTCGATGATCTGCGCCGTCAGCACGCAGGCTGCGACGAAAGTGCCGACGCTAAAGGCCACGTTGATGTCGCGTGCGTTGTCGTGGTGACCCACGAGGGCCAGCACCGCCCCACCCAGGAGCGGGCAGGCGAGCAGAAAGGCCAGGGCGTTCAGCTCGACGTGCAACTCAATCGTCCTTCAGCTTTTCGAGGTTGCGGATGTCCAGGCTGTCGAACTGCTCGCGGATCTGGAACATGAACACGCCCAGGATCAGCACGCCGACCAGCACGTCCAGCCCGATGCCCAGTTCCACCACCATCGGCATGCCATAGGTCGCGGAGGTGGCCGCGAAAAACAGGCCATTCTCCATCGCCAGGAAGCCGATGACCTGCGGCACGGCCTTGGCGCGCGTGATCATCATCAGGAACGACAGCAGCACGCAGGCCAGCGCGATGCCGAGCGTCCCGCTGGCCAGCGCCGACGAGAGGTGCGAGATCGGGATCGCGAGGTTGAACGAGAAGATCACGACGCCGATGCCGATCAGCATCGTGGTCGGGATGTTGATCAGCGTTTCGACGTCCCAACGAATCCCCAGGCGGTCGATCACCCGGTGCAGCAGGTACGGGATCAGCAGCACCTTGAGCACGAAGGTCAGGCCGGCCGACAGGTACAGGTGGTGCTGGTCGGTCACGTAGCCCACCACCGCGGTGGTCAGCGCCAGCGTCGCCCCCTGCATCGTGAACAGGTAGATGAGCGACAGGATCCGGCGCTGCGAGATCATCGCGAAGGCCAGCATCAGCAGCATGGCGCCGAGCAGGTTCACGAACTGGGTCAGCAGGGTGCTCATGGGGTCTTCGCCTCAGCGGGCCAGCAGCATGTGCACCAGCAAGCCGATCACCGCCAGCAGGAAGGCGGTGGCCAGGAACTCGGGGACGCGGAAGATCCGCATCTTGGCGCTCACCGTCTCCAGCACCGCCAGCAGGAAACCGCCGATCGCGAGCTTGACGACGAGCGCGGGCAGCGCCAGCAGCATCGCCTGCGGCGCCTGAGCTTCGGCCACGCCCCAGGGGAAGAACAGGGCCAACCCGATGCAGGAGTATGCAAACAGCTTCAGGCTCGCCGCCCATTCGAGCAGCGCCAGGTGCCGGCCCGAATACTCCAGGATCAGCGCCTCGTGCAGCATCGTCAGCTCGAGGTGCGTGGCGGGGTTGTCGATTGGCACGCGGGCGTTCTCGGCCAGGCAGACCATCGTGAAGGCGACCCCGGCAAAGGCCAGACCCGGGTAGATGGCGAACTCGCGGTGCGCCAGGGTCTCGACGATGGTGGTCAGCGAGGTCGACTTCGAGATCAGCGAGGCGGAGAACAGCACCATCAGCAGCGCCGGCTCGGCGAGAAAACCCACCAGCATCTCGCGGCGGGCGCCCATCGTGCCGAAGGCGGTGCCGATGTCCATCGCGGCCAGAGAAATGAAGACGCGTGCCAGGCCGAACAGGCCCACCAGCGCGATGGCATCGGCCGCGGGCGCGAGCGGCAGGTCGGTGGACAGCGTCGGGATGATCGAGCAGGCCAGCACCATGCAGCCGAACTTCACGTAGGGCGCAGTGCGAAACAGTCGCGATGCGTGCTCGGCGACCATCGACTCCTTGTTGAACAGCTTGTGCAGCATGCGGTACGGCTGCAACAGGCTGGGCGCCGACCGGTTCTGCAGCCGGGCCCGCCACTGGTTCACCCAACCCGTGAGCAGGGGGGCGATCACGATCGCGATCACGATCTCGAGCAACTGCGACAGAAAGCCGGTGAGGCTCATTGCATCACCGCCAGCAGCGTGGCCACCAGGGTCAGGAAGCTGTACATCAGGTACACCGAGATCCGGCCCTGCTGCATCAGGCTCATCAACCGCGCCAGGTAGTTCGCCAAGTCGGTGACGGGCACGTAGATCCAGCGCCAGAAATGGTCCTCGACGACGACGCGGTACTTCGGCTTGTCGTCGAAGGGCGTGGGCAGTTCGCGCCGCATCGCGAAGAAGGGCTCGAAGATCTGGCGGATGGGCTGCCCGAAGCCTTCCGCCGTGTCCTGCATGCGCGCGGTCCCCCACGGGAAGCCGCAGGCCCAGGGCGGGCAGTGCCGCGCGCGGCCGTGGTACAGCCAGCGGACCATCAGGAAGGTCAGCGCGAAGCAGCCCAGGATGCCCAGCAGGAAGATGACCGGGCCGTAGCTGGCCTGCTCCATGCTGTTGGGTGCCAGCAGCCAGCCGCTGCCGGCCACCTGCGAACCCAGGCCTGCGTGCACGAGCTGCTGCGTCACCGGGTCGATCAGCTGGATGAACCGGGTCGGCAGCAGTCCGAGCGCCACGCAGCCGAGCGCGAGCCACACCATGCCGCTGCGCTCCCAGCGGCCGGCATCGTGGGCATGGCCGAGCTTGTCTTCGCGCGGTTGGCCGAGGAAGATCACGCCGAAGAACTTGACCATGGTGTAGCCGGCCAGCGCCGTCACCAGCGCGATGACGGCCGCGACGACCGGGATCAGCATGGTCAGCAGCGGCATCGGCAGGCCTGGCGCGAACAGGAAGCTCTGCAGCAGCAGCCATTCGGACACGAAGCCGCCCAGCGGCGGCAGCCCGGCACTGGCCAGCACGCCCAGCAGCGTGAGCCAGCCGACCCAGGGCATGGTGCGAATGAGCCCGCCCAGCTTGCCGAGGTTGCGCTGCGAGGTGGCGTGCAGCACGCTGCCGGTGCCCAGGAAGAGCAGGCTCTTGAAACAGGCATGGCTGGCCACGTGGTACAGCGTGGCGGTCAGGGCCAGGGCCGACATCGGCAGCATGCCGTAACCGGCGAAGATCAGCGTCAGCCCCATGCCGACGAACAGCAGCCCCATGTTCTCGATCGACGAGTAGGCGAGCAGGCGCTTCATGTCGGTCTGCACCGACGCGAACACCACGCCGAACAGCGCGGTCGCCAGGCCGATCGCCAGCAGCAGTCCCCCCCACCACCACAGACGCAGGTGCAGCAGGTCGAGCGACACGCGCAGCATGCCGTAGATGGCGGTGTTGAGCATGACGCCGCTCATCAGCGCCGACACCGGCGACGGCGCCGCCGGGTGCGCCTCGGGCAGCCAGACGTGCAGCGGCAGGACGCCGGCCTTGGCGCCGAAGCCGAACACCGCCAGCAGAAAGCCGACAGAAGCCCAGAACGGGCCGAGTGACTGGGCCCGCATGTTGGCGAAGGTGTAGTCGCCGGTATTGGCCTGCAGCACCCCGAAACACAACAGGATGGCGATCGCGCCGATGCGCGCCATCGTGATGTAAAGGTAGCCGGCGCTGCGCACCTCGGGAATGCGGTGGTTGGCCGTGACGAGGAAGAACGACGACAGCGCCATGGTCTCCCACAGCACCATGAACGAGTAGGCGTCGTCGGCCAGGACGACGCCGACCATGCTGGCCAGGAAGACGTGGTACTCCAGGCACAGCAACCCGGGTGGCGTGCCCTCGCCCTTGCGGAAGTAGCCTGCCGCGAAGGCCGAGATGCCGGCCGACGCCGCGCCGATAACCATCAGGAAGTAGGCGGACAAGCTGTCCAGCCGAAGATGGAAGGGCAACGAGGGCAGTCCGATCGGCAACACGGCCACCTCGGGGGGCCTCATCAGGGCAGCCAGCGCCAGCGCGAACAGCGCCAGCCCGAGCAGACCGCCGATCGGGAACAGCGCATGCGAGACGATGTCCAGCCGCCGCAGAACCAACACACCTGCCACGCCGACGAGCAGCCACCCCGCCATGACCGCCAGCATCCAGTCGATGAGCAGCCACTGGGTCATCGGAAGCGCACCGCTGGGGACCAGGCGGATCAGATCCTAGCGGCGCCGGGAACTTGTCCGGGTCGCCGGCGCCAAGGGAACCGTGGGCGCGGGCCTGGACCGGGTCGGCGCGGCACGAACCCGTCCGGAGGGTTCGGCCGGCTCCTCCTCGGATCCGGCGGCCGTGTACTCAACGCCATGCTGAGCCAGGTAGTCCCTGATGAGTTGCCGAACCACCTGCGATGCCGTGCGGTCCTGGCTCGCGCAGAGGTACTCGAACGCCGCCTTCTTGTTCGGGTCGATGAGCAGCGTCAGCCGTGCGGTCTTGATCTCCATGATCCTCGCGATGTCAGTTCAGTGAATTACATTGAACGCACATCCTACGCCAACGGCCTGCGAATAGCGAAGTTTCGGCGCCGTCGGTCCCCGAGCGCCGTCAAGATCAGCGCCAGGCCGGCGAGCAGTTCACCGTCGACGCCGGTCAGCGCCACGCCGCAGGTGCCGATGGCCGATCGGGCCGCGCGCAGAACCACCACGTCTCGCCCGCTCGTGACTTGTCTCCTCGAAGACAGACATGCCGCAGAGGGCCGCTCAGCGATGCCGCACGGCAGGCCTGAACCCACCCTGGTCTTTCAGCGCGGACGTGATCAGCGCAAACGCTGCCAGCAACTGATCGGCGGCGGCGGCTTCGAGGCTCTTGGGGCGGCGCACCGCGCCAGGTCGCTTCGTTTCGAAGGTGCGTCCCTTGCCTGCAAAGACGATGCTGTTGCTGAGTTCGCCGTCGTCGCAAACCAGCACTGCATCCTTGAAGCTGTGCCGGATGCGGTCGAGGTGCAACGGATGCTGCGCGTGCCCGCAGTGCAGGTTGACCACCATGATCCCGTCCGGCTGCAGCATGTCGAAGCAGTCGTCGTAGAAGCGTTGGGAGCACAGGCTGGACGGCATGCCGTCGCAGTCGAAGCCATCGACCATCAGCACATCGCAACGCGTCGTGCTGTCACGGACGAACTGCGCGCCGTCGCCCTGCACCACGTTGAACCGCTCGTCGTCCGGCGGCACATGGAACTCGTCGCGCAGCGCGATCACGTGGGGATTGATCTCGACCACGTGGATGCGCGATTGCTTCAGGTGGCGATAGCAGAACTTTGCCAGCGATCCCCCGCCCAGGCCGATCATGGCGATGTTCTGCGGCTCGGGGTCGAAGAGCAGGAAGCCCATCATCGTGCGCGTGTATTCCAGGTCCAGCGCGTACGGGTCCCGGATCTGCATGCGGCTCTGGATTTCGCAGATCGAGAAGTGCAGTGCCTTGGAACTGAGGCTTTCGTATACGAAGGGCTTGACGTGGCGGGCTGACTCTTGGGTTTCGGGCATGGTGGGCGGGGTGGGCAGGGACGAGTTGAGGGAGGACCAGGACGGCGTCGCAACGGTGGCGGGCTTCATCGCGTGGCGTTGAGTTGCGCAACGGTGTGTCCGGCGGATGTTCAGCTCGACATCCCGAGCAGATCCAGCACGCCGCAGATGAAGGTCAGCGGGTGCGGCGGGCAGCCCGGCACGTAGAGCGCGGGCCTGAAGTCGTTGCGCGCGGCCATCACCTGGATGGCCGCGACCGTGAGCGACAGGCCGCCCATGACCGGCAGCAAGGCCGGCATGGCCACCGGGCGCGTACGGGAGGGATCGGTACGAGGCAAGGGGAATCGCTCCGGGACGAAGGCTGCGCAGGCTGGAGTTTCCCTGCAACCCGTGCAATATGAATTGCTTTGGATGATACTATCATGATAATGTTGTTCACATACTTATGAACAGACGGAGATCGCATGGAACTGAAAACTGCGCGCCTGACGGTGCTGGTCGACCCCGCGAAGAAGAAGGCGTTCGAAGCGCTGTGCGCGCGCCAGGACGTCACCCCGTCGCAGGTGGTTCGCCGCCTGATCCGGGACTATCTGGTGCACCACGGCGTCACCTTCGTCCCGAGCGGACAGGACGAAGACGAAGAAGCCACCTTGAAGCGCTGACCCGCCGCGATGCCGATGCCGACGAACCTGGCGGCCATGGCGTGATCCGTGCGCGCACGCGCGCTGCGCACCGGCCGGCCGCTTGGTCGGCACGGTCCTGCGGCGTCATGTCGGCTGGCGCGGGCAGGCGCGGGCTGGCGCCCACGCGACAATCTTCCGGTGCTGCCGTTCGAACCGGGAGCGGCGACCCTGAACGGACCGGCCGAGGTTCAGGCAGCGGCGAGCGGCCAGCGCGGCAACACGCCGAACGCATGGTCGGTCGACTGCGCCGCGCTGCCGCGCTGCAGGCGCATCGCCGCGGCAAGCGCGATCATCGCGCCGTTGTCGGTACACAGCGCCAGCTCCGGGTAATGGACGCGGATCCGGCGCCTGGCGCATTCGGCGTCGAGCTGCTCGCGCAGCCTCGCGTTCGCGCCGACGCCGCCGGCCACCACGATGCGCTGGCAACCGCTCTCGCGCAACGCCTGCAAGGACTTGCGCACCAGCACGTCGACGATCGCCTGCTGGGTGGACGCGGCGAGGTTCGCCCTGTCCTGCTCGCACACGTTCGTGCCGAGCTTCATCACCTGGGTGCGCACCGCGGTCTTCAGCCCGGCGAAGGAAAAGTCCAGGTTGCCGCTGTGCAGCAGCGGGCGCGGCAGCGCGAAGGCGCCGGGGTCGCCGAATTCGGCCATCCGGGCGAGCGCCGGCCCGCCGGGATAGCCCAGGCCGAGCAACTTGGCCGACTTGTCGAAGGCCTCCCCCGCCGCATCGTCGATGGTTTCACCCAGCAGTTCGTAGCGGCCCACGTCCTCGACCCGCATCAGCTGCGTGTGGCCGCCCGACACGAGCAGCGCGATGAACGGGAACACCGGCGGGTCGGCCGACAGGAACGGCGACAGCAGGTGCCCCTCGAGGTGGTGCACGCCGATCGCCGGGCGCTGCAGCGACGCGGCCAGCGCACACGCCACCCCCGCCCCGACCAGCAGCGCGCCCGCCAGCCCCGGCCCGCGCGTGTAGGCGATGTAGTCGATCTGCCCCAGCGTCGCGCCGGCCTCGCGCAGCACCTGGCGCGCGAGCGGCAGCACGCGCCGGATGTGGTCGCGCGACGCCAGTTCCGGCACCACGCCGCCATAGGCCCGATGCATGTCGATCTGGCTGTGCAGCGCATGCGCACGCAACTGCGGCGTGCCCTCGCCCGCCGCCTCGACGAGCGCAACGCCGGTCTCGTCGCAGGACGATTCGATGCCCAGGATGATCATCCCCGCGAGTGTAGGCGCCGCCATGCGGCGTGGCGGCGCGCCTCCACCCGCACGTGATCCTGGACACCTTCAGCCGGTTAGGAACCTGGCAAAAAATGAGTTGAACATTTAGCCACGTTTGCCAGGCACTCTTGGCGTGACGCGATAGTTCCACTCCCCGTGGAATTCGTCGCGCTCGAGGTTGATGGCCGCGATGTCGGCGTCGCTGACCTTGATGCCGGTCTCGTAGGCATTCTCGTCGAGTGACGTCAGTCGATCAGAACGTGTACTTGGCGCCGACTGTGAAGAATCGGCCCACCGCGCCAGACTGGTGCCACGTCTGGTTGTAGTTGATACCGTAGGTCAGCACGAGGTACGGATCGAACGGCGCCTTGCGATCGAACACGTTCTGGATCGAGAAATTGATGTCCAGATTCTTGATCGGCGTCCATTTTGTGAAGATATCAAACGTCGTGAACGACGGCACCCGGCAGTTGTTGTAGGGGTTTCCACTCAAATCAAACACGCCGCAGTTCGTACTTCCACCGTTGTAGTTGAAGAGCAATCCATTGGTAGCGTCGGTAACGGTACCGTCCCCGTTGTCGATGGCCGACTCACCCTTGTGGCCGATCATCTTCAGTGGACCGACGTAGTTCAACACGCCGGTCACCGCCCAGGGACCACGGTCCCAGTTCAACGACAGAGACGCGCGGTCCTTCGGCGTACCAGCACCCGCGCTCAACGTGGTCGGGCCCTGCGTCCCAGCGTAATCGAACGTGTTGCCGTCGGGGTCGGTGCGCTGGAACTTGTTGACGTGAGTCCAGTTCAGTTGCGTTGTCAGCTTGCCGGCCCGGCCCAGGCTCATCTTGTGACGCAGCTCGAGATCCACGCCATCGGTCTTCGTTTTCGCCGCGTTCCGGTAGAACCCCGTGACCGTTCCGATATTGCCATTCACGTCGTAGTAGATGAACGAATTCGGCTGCGCTCCAGGAACCTTCGTCAGCGGAGTGCCTGTTGATGGCGCATTGCCAATGATCGTTGCCGGGTCAGCCTGCACAATCTCGTTCTTGCGATCGATCTTCCAGAAGTCCAGCGTGACGCTGGTGCCACGGAGCGGTTCGGCGATCAGGCCCAGCGTATAGCTCTTGGCCGTCTCCGGCTTGATGTTCGGATTGCCCTGCGACAGGATACCGACGTTCGTGAAAGCAAAGCTGGATCCGCCGGTCTCGGCCGGGCCAGGGGCCCGAAACGCCTTGGAGTAGGTGCCGCGCACCGCCAACTGGTCGATGGGCGTGAGCTTGAAGCCCAGCTTCGGTGTTGTCGAATCGCCGAAGTCCGAATAGTGGTCGTATCGGGCTGCCCCGCTCAGTTCGAGCCACGTGGTCACTGGTGCGTTCAATTCAGCGTAGAGTGCGGACACCCGTCGAGTGGCGCTGAACGCCGAGAATCCAATTTGGACAATTTCGGCGGTGTCGGTGTATGGCAAGGCTGGGGTATCCGCGGCTTCCCAACGGGTCTCCGCGCCCAGCGCCAGACCGAGCGATCCGGCCGGGAGTTCCATCAACGAGCGCGACGCCTTGAAGTCGATCGACTTGATCGAACTGGTCGGGGTATTCTCGAGCGTTGGTGAGATGGCAGCCAAAACGCTGGGGGCCGTCAGACTTGGGCTGGTGACGCGATAGGTCCCGTTGCTGATGGCCGCCTGCATGACGTCATAGCGGATGGAACCGAAGATCTGGTTCTTCAACCGGCTCTTGATGTAGGAAGCGCCTACGTCAAAGTCCCAACCCCACGCTGTGCCTTTCAAACCTTGAACCAGCCGGATCACCTCGTTGTCGGTTTTTTGGTCTTGACCGCCAAGCTCCATCGGACTGATCCCGAGCGTCCGGTCGACGCCGAAGGGGTTGTCAGGATGCCCGGCAGGAAGATTCATCAAGCCATGCACGATGATCGGATTGAAGGGATCTCCCGGCCTGTAGACACCGTTATCGTTGTTCGCCCCCAGGGTGCCGTTGGCCTTCGACTTGGTGTTGAAGAATCCCAGTTCCAGATAGGCCGTGAGGGATGGCGAGAACTGCAATGTGCCCCGGCCGAAGAAATTGAGCCGGTCGATCGCGGGTTGCACCTCTTGTTCGGTCAGTCGGTTGTAGCCGCACAAACCATTCGACAGCACCGCAGAGGGCGCGCACCGAATCACGTTCACCCGAGCGTTCGTAACTGGATCTCGAATCACACCGTACGGTGAGCTGGAGGTTGGCCCTGCAGGAAAATAGGGGCGGGGGGCACCGTTGGTGGTGTCGTAGTACCCCAACCGGGTGAGGTCGCTCTGCCCGATGAACCCCCGATCGATGGACCAGATGTTCTTCTGCTGAGATGCTTCGAGACTGAAAAAGACGTTGTACTTGTCGGTATCGATGTTGCCGAAGCCGAACGTGCCGAAGGCGCGCGTCGTCTTGCCATCGCTTCGGCCGGCCTGGCCGTAAGACCCACCGATCGATGCGCCGGTGTAGTTCTGGCGCAGGATCACGTTGACGACACCCCCCACAGCATCCGCCCCGTAGACGGCCGAGGCACCGTCCTTCAGGACTTCGATTCGATCCACCGCTTCCAGCGGAATGGTGTTCAGGTCGACAAAGTTGCGGGTGCCATCGTCTGCGAGACCATAGGTTGCCATACGGCGGCCGTTGACCAGCACCAGCGTCGAATTGACACCGAGACCCCGCAAAGAGATTGCCGCAGAACCGGACGCAGAGCCATTGGAGAACGAACTCGGGATCGAGCCCTGGCCGTCGGCGGTGACGCCACGCAAGACCTCTTGAATCGACTGCTTACCGGTCCTTTCGATGTCATCCCGCGTCATGATCTGCACCGGCGACGCCGTCTCGGTGTCGGTGCGCTTGATGTTCGACCCGGTGACGGTGACGCGTTCGAGTTCTTGCGGGGCTTGCTGTGCCCTTGCCGGACCACCATACAAGGCAGCATTGCCACTGAACACGATCAACAGGCTTCTGGCCAGCACGGTTCTCTTGAGCATCCGGGACTCCTGACGAAAGGTTGATCGAAAGACCACATCTCCGAGCAAGTCACGTACCAGCTTCGTGAACCGGTCATGGCGCGATTGCGAAGACGTGTAAATGAATTGTCACCGGGCTTTCAGCGGCGTCTGACCGAGGGTTAACGCGCATGGACACTCGCGTTGCAGTTGGTGCGGCAGGCCCGGGGGTCGGCGCCTGCACCGGCGCGTCCAGCGCCAAGGTCGGCTCGCCCACAAGTTCGGCTTCGACGCCTCCTCCCGTCAGGCGACCTTCAGAATGGCACCGCCATAGCTGGCGACCAACGCATCCCGCGTGATCAACGTCAGCGGTTCGACCAGCGCCTGAGCAACCAGCATCCGGTCGAACGGGTCGTTGTGGATCGCGGCGAGTGCCTCTACGGCGAGCACGTGCCGCGGTCGGATGTCGAGCAGTGCATAGCCCGCATCGGTGAACGCCTGCAGGGCCTCGGGCGAAGATATGGGCATGTCGCCGCGGCCCAGCCCGTGCTTGATCGCGATCTCCCAGAGCGACGCGGCACTGACGAAGACCTCGTCGGCTGCAAGGATCGCATCCTTCGCCTGCGGCGCCAATCGCGTGCTGCCGACAACGGCCCAGAGTGCGATGTGGGTGTCGAGCAGGACGCGCACCGCGTCAGCCTGCCTCGAACAGCTTTGCCACCAGGTGCGCGCACGTGTCGATATCGTCCGGCACCTTGAAGCGCCCCTTCGCGACACCGATGCGCAACCGACGATCCGCCGGGTTGGGTTGAAGTGGAACCAGGCGAGCGGCAGGGCGCCCGTTGCGCGCGATGATGAATTCTTGCGCACCGCCGGTTTCGAGATCGTGCACGAGCCTGGACAACGAGGTTTTCGCATCCAGCATGTTGACGATTTGCGGCATCCGATCTCTCCTGGTCAAGGTTAGCTAACTATAGCATCTGCCGCCGAAGCTCGCAGTGACTTCCAGATTGCTTCCCGATTCGCGGCACTGCCGCCAGCAGCGCGCGGGTGTATTCGCTGCGCGGCTGGTTCAGCACCGCCCCCGCCGTTCCCTGCTCCTCGATCCGGCCGCGATTCATCACCGCGATCCCGTCCGCGATGTACTCGACCACCCCGATGTTGTGCGTGATGAACAGGTAGGACACGCCGAGTTCGCGCTGCAGTTCGCGCAGCAGGTTCAGGATCTGCGCCTGCACGGATACGTCCAGCGCCGAGGTCGGCTCGTCGCAGACGATCAGCTTCGGCTGCACCGCGAGCGCGCGCGCGATCGCGATGCGCTGGCGCTGGCCGCCGGAGAACTCGTGCGGCCAGCGCTGCAGCGCGTCGCGCCGCAGGCCGACCTGGTCGACCAGGCGCTCGACGCTGGCGCGGCGCGCCGCGGCGGTCAGCTCGGGGCGCAGCGCCTGCAGCCCTTCCTTGAGGAGGTCGAGCACGCGCATGCGCGGGTTCAGCGATGCGAACGGGTCCTGGAAGATGATCTGGATCTGTCTTCGTGCGGCGCGCAGCGCAGCGCCTTCGAGCGCGAACAGGTCCTGCCCGCCGAACCAAGCCTCGCCGCCGATCACCGCCTGTGTGCGCAGCAGTTGCACGACCGCCTTGCCGGTGGTGGTCTTGCCGCAACCCGACTCGCCCACCAGGGCCAGCGTCTGACCCGGGGCGATCGTGAACGACACGTCGTCGACCGCCGTGAAGGCACCCGCCGCGCGCTGCAGCAGCCCGCGGCGGATCGGGAAGCGCACGCTTAGGTGGCGCACGTCGAGCAGCGGCGCGACGGTGGGGCGCGCGCCCGGCGCGGCGGCGAAGCGCCGTGTCGATGCTGCGTCGCCGGCTTCCGGCGCTTCCGGCGCACCAGGCGTCGCGCCGTCGCGATAGAGCAGGCAACGCACGCGGCTCGGGCCGGCCGCGACCAGCTCGGGGCGCGTGCCCGTGCAGGCGTCGAACGCGCGGTCGCAGCGCGGCGCGAAGCGGCAGCCGTCGAAGGTCTGCGACAGCGGTGGCACCATGCCGGGGATCGCCGCCAGCGCGCCGCCGCGCTTCGCGCCATCGGGCAGCGCGCGCATCAGCAGCCGGGCATACGGGTGCCTGGGCGCGGCGAAGAAATCGGCCGCGCTCGCGACCTCGATGATCTGGCCCGCGTACATCAGCGCAACCTGATGCGCCATGCCGGCCACGACTGCGAGGTCGTGCGTGATCAGCAGCAGGCCCATGCCCTGCTCCTTCTGCAGCCGCTTCAGCAGGTCGAGGATCTGCGCCTGGATCGTCACGTCGAGCGCGGTCGTCGGCTCGTCGGCGATCAGGAAGGCGGGCTCGGCGGCCAGCGTCATCGCGATCATCACGCGCTGCTTCTGGCCGCCGGACAGGCGGAACGGATACTCGTCGATGCGCCGCTCGGGCTCGGGGATGCCGACCCTGCCCAACCATTCGATCGCCTTCGCGCGCGCCGCGGCGCCGCGCAGCGCGGTGTGCGCCTCGATCGCCTCGACGATCTGGTCGCCGACGCGCATCACCGGGTTCAGGCTGGTCGACGGCTCCTGGAAGATCATGCCGATGCGTCCGCCGCGCACCGCGCGCATGCCCGATTCGGGCAGGCCCAGCATGTCCTCGCCTTCGAGCAGCACCTGGCCCTGCGTGACGTTGCCGTTCTCCGGAAACAGACGCATCAGCGCGAGCGCCGTCATGCTCTTGCCGCAGCCCGATTCGCCGACCAGCGCGAAGGTCTCCCCGCGGCGCAGCGCCAGCGTCAGCCCGTCGACCGCCTTCACCAGGCCGGCGTCGGCGTCGAGGGCGACCTGAAGGTCGCGGACGTTCAACACGGCCGCGCCTTCATAGTGCACTGCGCCGCAGCTTCGGGCGGAAGCTGCGCGAGCGCGGGTCGAACGCATCGCGCACGCCGTCGGCGAACAGGTTCGCCGCCAGCACCAGCGTCACCATGAACGCGAACGCGGCAGCGAACGACCACCAGACCAGCGGGTCGCGGCTCATCTCGGCGCGGGCGAGGTTGATCATGCCGCCGAAGCTGTTCATCGACGGGTCGACCCCGACGCCCACATACGACAGCACCGCCTCGTAGAGGATCAGCGCCGAGAAGTCGAGCACCGTCGTGATGATGATCAGGTGCACCACGTTCGGGAAGATGTGGCGCACCATGATGCGGCCCGAGCGCACACCGAACGCGGTCGCGGCCTGCACGTACTCGAGCTGCGCGAGCTTCATCGTCTCGGCGCGCAGCAGCCGGCACAGCGTGGCCCAGCCGGTCAGGCCGAGGATCACGCAGAGCATGAACAGGCGCACGTCGGCACGCTCGGCGCCGGTCTCGAACAGGTCGGGGTGGGTGTCGATGAAGACCTGCATCATCAGCACGCAGGCCGCGATCAGCAGCACGTTCGGGATCGACGACAGCAGCGTGTACAGGTACTGCACCAGCTCGTCGACCCAGCCGCGCAGGTAGCCCGCGACGATACCGAGGCCCACCGCCAGCGGCAGGGTCGCGATCGTCGACAGCGTGCCGATCACGAACGCGGTGCGGATGCTCTTCAGCGCCTGGTAGAACACGTCGTTGCCGGTGCGGTCGGTGCCGAACACGTGGTAGTGCTGCGCCAGCGCGAGCAGCGGCCCGAAGAAGGCGCACAGCGCGAGCACGGTCACGACGACCGCCCGCCAGGGCAGGTCGGTCTGGTTGCGCAGCAGTGCGCGCCAGGCCGTGGCCAGGCTCTCGCGCTGCACGCGCGCCACCGTGAACGCGACGCCCAGCGCCACCAGCAGCGCGACCACGCCGCCCAGCAACAGGCCGACCACGGAGCGCTGCAACACGTCGGCCAGCCACTGCGAGTCCTTCTGCAGCAGCTCGCCGCCATGCGCCAGCCGCGGATGGATGCGTTCGATCCGCCCGCCCACCTCGACCGAGTCCTTCGTGAAGCCGCGGATCGCGAGCGGCGCCGAGTACGAGGTCTCGCGCCCGGCGATCTGGCGCGCCAGCAGCACGTCGAGCAAGGATTCGGTGCGCGTGCCGTAGGCCTGGCGCTGCTGCGCGCCGGCGCCCGGCACCTCGGCCAGCGCGCGGCGGAAGTGCAGGCTGTCGACCACCGCGACCGCGAAGAACAGCGCCAGCACCACGGCCGAGCAGATCGCGGCGCGGTCGCGCAGCACCTTCAACCAGGTCGCGCGCCGATTCGCGCTGGCACGGATGCGCACGCCGTAGAGCACGAGCAGCGCCAGCGTCGCGAGCACGACCACGTCGGACCACAGGATGACGATCTTGGGCATCGCTGCGGAAGCTCCGGTCATGCCAGGCGGACGCGCGGGTCCGCCCAGGTGTAGGCCACGTCGATGACGATGTAGCTGGCGATGTAGATCAGCGAACCGACGAAGACCATGGATCGCACGATCGCGAAGTCCTGGCCCGTGATCGCCTCGATCACGTAGGCGCCCAGGCCGGGAATGCCGAAGAAGCTCTCGAACACCAGGCTGCCGAGGAACACGTAGGGCAGGTAACTGCCGGCGCTGGTCAGGATCGGGATCAGCGCATTGCGCAGCACGTGGCGAAACAGCACCTTGGGCTCGCTCAGGCCCTTGGCGCGCGCGGTGCGCACGTAGTCGCGGCCGAATTCCTCGAGGAACATCGCGCGGTACAGCCGCCCTTCGCTGCCGAGCCGCGAGAGCAGCGACAGGATCACCGGCAGGACCAGGAAGCGCGCCGCGTCCCAGCCCGACTCGAAGCCCGAGATCGGCACCAGGTGGAACACGCGCGAGAACAGGTACTGGCCGACGATGATGTAGAACAGCGCGCTGATCGAGAGCATCAGCACGCAGGCGACCACGCCCCAGAAGTCGATCGCCGAGTTCCTGAAGAACACCAGCAGCAGCGCGAACGCGACGCTCGCGACGATCTGCAGCACGAAGATCGGCACCGCGAGCTGCAGGCTGATCAGCATGCGTTCGCCGATCTCGTGGCCGATGTCGGTGGCGCTCTTCGCGTCGGAGCGGCCGAAGTCGAGCGCCATCAGCGAGACCGAGCGGTCCCAGAACACCGTGTCGGTCGCCTTGCGCGCGCCTTCGGCGGCGGCGTTCCAGTACAGCGGCTTGTCGTAGCCGCGCTCGACCTTCCACTTCCGGATCTGCTCCTGCGTGACGCGCTTGCCGCCGATGTTCAGCCGCGCCATGTCGTCGGGCGTGTTGACGGTGAAGAACAGCATGAAGGTGACGAGGTTGACGCCGATCAGCACCAGCACACCGTACAGGCAGCGGCGGACGACGTAGTTCAGCACCTGTCAGGCCCCGGCTTTCGCGTCGGCCGCCGTCGCCGGACGCGGGGTCAGCGCCGTCATGCGCTCGCGCGCCCGGAAGCCGCGGCGCGCGATCCACGCCAACGCCAGTGCCGCGAGCCCGATCAGCAGCAGCGGCCACCAGTGCGGGCGGTTCCACTCGGCCTGCAGCCGCGCGCGCAGCGGCGCGTCGACCTTGTAGTACAGCGCCCGGTCGTTCGTGAACAGCCCGTACTTCGCGTCGCCGACCCAGCGCTGGTAGGCGGCGGCCGAGTACGGAAAATAGCCGAACGCCCACGGCGCGTCGCGGCGCAGCAGGTCGACCATCCGGTCGATCAACTGCTGCTTGGCCGGGCCGTCGTCGAGCAGCGCGAGCTGCTTGTAGAGCCGGTCGTACTCCGGGTTCTCGTAGTTCGCGGTGTTCTCGCCCTCGAACTTCGCCTTCGAGTTCGGGCCATAGAACAGGAACAGGAAATTCTCGGCGTCGGGATAGTCGGCGAACCAGCCCCACCAGAAGATCTGCTGCTTGCCCTTGAGCATCTTCTCCTGGAACTGGTTGTAGTCGGTCGCGCGGATCTCGAGCTGCACGCCCAGCTTGGCGAACTGCTTGACCATCCAGTCGAGCTCGGCGCGGAATTCGGGCGTCGGGACGCGCTGGTAGTCGTAATTGAGCACCAGCGGCTTGCCCGTCCGGGCGTCGCGCCCGTCGGGGTAGCCGGCTTCGGCGAGCAGTCGCCTGGCCTCGGCGATCGGGCGGCGCACGGCCTTGCCGTCCACGAGCTGGTGGGTGATCGGGTTGATGCCCTCCGGCGTGCCGTGGCGCGAGCCGAAGATGCCGCCCGGAATCGGCCCCATCGCGACCTCGCCGGCCTTCTGCGTGAAGACGCGGCCATAGCCTTCCTCCCAATCGATCGCGATGCTCAGTGCCTGGCGCAGCTTGCGGTTCTTCTCCTGCTGTTCGGGCGTGTCGCCCTGGCCGACGACCGGGTCCAGCCAGTTGAAACCGAGGTACCAGTTCTGCGGCTCGATGCTCTTCGGGAAGCGCATGCCACGCTCCTCGAAGCGGCGCTTCACCGCGTCGGAATCGTTCGCATCGGCGAGAAAATCCGGCCCCCAGTCGTTGCGTTCGATCTCGGGCACGTCGAGAAAGCCCTGCGTGAACTTGGCGCGCAACGGCGTCTTGTCCTTCTCGATGTTGAACACCAGCTTGTCGAGGAAGGGCAGCCGCTTGCCGCAGTCGTCGAGCAGACCTGCTTCCTTGTCGCCCGGGGCGCCCTCGCAAGGGTAGGTCGCGCCGTGGTAATTCGGGTTGCGCACCAGCACGTGGCGCCGGTCGGCGTCGTACTCGACCGCCATGAACGGGCCGGTGCCGACCGGCCACACGTCCAGCGTCAGGCTGTTCTTCGCCATGCCGGGCTGGGCGTAGAACTTGTCGGCCTCCCACGGGATCGGCGCGGTGAAGGTCAAGGCCATCCAGTACTTCCACTGCGGGTACTTGCCCTTGATGCGGATGCGGTAGGTGTACCTGTCGAGCGCGACCGCGCCGGCCAGCGGGTACTTGCGCAGGTCGAGAAAGGGCTTGTCGAGCGCGGCCGGATCCAGGCCCTGGCGCAGCTTCCGGTCTTCGTCGCGGATCAGCTTGCCGTAGTCCTTCAGGCCGAGGATGTATTCGGAGAAGATGCCGTAGATCGGCGCCTCGATGCGCGGCGTCGCGTGACGCTCGAGCGCGTAGACGAAGTCGTCGGCGACCAGCTCGCGCGTGCCGGTCTGCGCGAAGTCGAGCGGCGAGTGCTTGTCGCGCGTCTGCGCCTCGGTCAGCGCGTGGTACAGGTACTCGCCCTTCGCGTCCTTCGCGAAGGCCGGGTGCGGCGCATACAGGATGCCGGGCTTGATGCGGACGTCGTAATCGCTCTCGGCGACCAGTTCGCCGGGAGCGTCGGCGGGCAGCGGCTTGCCGTCCTTGTCGAGGTAGCGCGGCGTCGCGATCTCGACGGCCGACTTCGGCACCACCTCGTAGGGGCGCTTCAGGTAGTGGTACGCATAGGGCGGCTCGTAGACCGCGAAGGTGTACGGCACTTCGTTGAGCGCGTACGAGGCGGTCGGGTCGAGGTGGCGCGGCGAGCGCTCCTGGAACGCGACGAACAGCGTGTTGGTCGACTCGCTGCCCTTCGGGTTCGGGCTGTTGTCGCAGGCCGTCAGCAGCGATGCCAGGCCCAACGCCAGCAGCATCGGCCAGGCGCGCGTGCCGCCGCGCCGCTTCGGCGCACTGCGCTGCACCGCGTGCTCCGATTTCTGGCCCTGTGCAACCACGCCGCAGCTTCGCACGCAGGCCTCAATGCGGGCCGGCGTGGTCGTGGACGTGGTCATGGTGCGGCCCGCCGGCATGCCGGTGGTCCCAGCCGATCAGCGCATCGCGGCCCTGCACCAGCAGCGTCACGCGCGCGCCCACCGGCAGCGTCACCTTGGCCGGCAGGTGGCCGAACGGCAGACCGGTGAGGATCGGCGTCTTCGTCAACGTGCGCAGGTGCTGCACGACCGTCTTCAGCGAGAAGCCGCGGTCGTGCGGCGCCTTGCGCCAGGCGCTGAACTGGCCGAGCACCACTGCCTTCTGCGCATCGAGCACGCCGGCCTGGTGCAGCTGCAGCAGGCTGCGCTCGATGCGGTACGGATGCTCGTTCACGTCTTCGAGGAACAGCACGCCGCCCCTGATGCGCGGAAAGTGCGGTGTGCCGAGCAGCGAGTTCACGATGCACAGGTTGCCGCCCCACAGCGTGCCGCGCGCTTCCAGCCCGTCGAAGCCCGGCTCGGTCCGGAAGCCGACCGCTTCGAGGGCGCCGCTCATGGCTTCGAGAAAGCAGTCGCGCGTGACCTCGTCGACGCCGCCGGCGTCCTCGGCGCGCCCGAAGTCGTCGCAGGCCAGCGGACCGGCCCAGGTCACGGCCTTCGTCCCGAGCTTCGGTCGGGCGAGCAGCCCGAGCTGCAGCAGCGTCAGGTCGCTCTGCCCGACCCAGCGCGTGCCGCGCTCGATGCTGCGCGCGAGCAGCGTCCAGTCGATGCGATCGAGCAGCCGGCTCAGGCCGTAGCCGCCGCGCGTCGCGAGCGCGACACTCGGCGCCTGCCGCGCGACACGGTGCAGCGCGGCCAGCCGCAGCTCGTCGTCACCGGCGAAGCGCTGGTGGCGCGCGAGCGCCGACTCGTCGGTATGGACCTCGAAGCCGAAGGACTTCAGCCGCTTGGCGGCCAGCTTCAGCGGCGCCGCCTTCACGAGCACGCCGGCGGGGGAGAACAGGGTCAGCAAGGTCATGGCCAGGCTCGAGGTGAAGGCGGCTCGGCCCCGATTTCGGTGGCTTCACCGGCGGGGATCTCGTCTTCGTCGTCGGGAGTGGACGCCCCCGGCGCGGCGCGCCGCTGCCGGTACTGCGCGCGACGCTCGGCGAAGAACTCGCGCAGCACGGTCCCGCACTCCTCGGCCAGCACGCCGCCCTCGATCGCGGTGTGGTGGTTCAGCTGCGGCTGCTCGAACAGGTTCAGGACCGAGCCGGCCGCGCCCGTCTTGGGGTCGCGGGCACCGAACACGACGCGCTTGAAGCGCGCATGCAGCAGCGCCATCGCGCACATCGCGCAGGGCTCGAGCGTCACGTACAGCTCGCACTCGGGCAGGCGGTAATTGGCGAGCAACTGCGCGGCGTGGCGCAGCGCGACGATCTCGGCGTGCGCGGTCGGGTCGTGCCCGGTGATCGGCCGGTTGTAGCCGGTCGCGATCACCTGCATGCCGTCGGCAGAGCGGCGCACGATCACCGCACCGACGGGCACCTCGCCGACCAGCCAGGCGTTGTGCGCCTGGTCGAGCGCGATGCGCATCGCCTGCTCGTCGGCGGCGCTCATCGTCTCAGGGTGCGGAGCGGGCGTTGCGGTCCACGCCCTGCTGCAGCGCGCGCTCGGTGCTTTGCCTGAACTGCTGCTGGATGTTCTGCGCCTGCTGCGGCACCGTCAGGCCGGTGGTGTCGGCGGCCTCGGCGCCGGGCATCCCGCCCGGGATCGCCAGCGTCGCACCGTCGCGGTCGCCGGTGGCGGCACCCGTGCCGCCGGGCGCGGCGTTCGACATCTGGTTGATTCGCGTCGAGACACCGCTGCCGCTCAGCGCCTGCAACTGCTTCTTGGCCACCGTGCCGACGATCGCCAGAGCGATCAATAGCGACAACACACCGAAGATCATTCTCATGTTCCCGACTCCTGTGGGCGCCCGCGACGGCCCGTGACTATTCTGCCTCGTGGGCTCAGAGCTGCGTAAACTCGGCGGTCTCCACTTCCGGCACTCAGTGCATGCAATCGTTGACACCCGACTTCCTCGCTGCACTGCGCTACGACGGCCTCCCGGTCGCGACGCTGCGCGCACTGTGAGAGTACCAGGGCAGGCAGCAGCTCTGCCCGGGTGCGAGCGCAAGCCCTGAAGCGCACCCAGCCCTATTCCATCTCCGAAGTCGAGGCCGCTTGCCCATGAGCTTTCTGCACGTGACATTCATCCCGGCAACGGACCGTCGTTTCACGCCCTGAGGCAGGGACACATCGAAGAAGGCGCACGCGTGCCCACCACCCACGACCCGGCCGAGCTGTTCCGGCATGTCAGCGCCGAGAAGGCCGACTTTTACCGCCGCATCATGGACGTGTTCGCCGCCGCCAAGCGGCAGTACCGCCTGCAACTGCGGCCGGACGAGGTGCTGGCCGAGGCGCAGTGGCCCGAAGCGCCGCCGCGCATCGAAGAAATCAATGCGGCCCTGACGCAGCTGGCCGACTGGGGCAACCTGCAGTCGCAGCCGGACACGGCGCGGGTCTCCACCCTCAACGACTTCTACCGCGCCAGATTCCTGTACCGGCTGTCGCTCGGAGGCGAAGCGGTCGAAGCTGCGCTGGCTGTCTTCTTCCAGACCTTGCAGCGCCGTGCCGAGCTGCAGACCGTCGCGCTGGAAGACATCGCCAGCCGGCTGCTGGCGCTGCAGACCCTGATCGATGCCGACTCGGCCGGAGAAGGGCCCGACACCGCCAAGGTCCACGAGATCCTGCGCGACCTGGTGCGTGTCTTCGAGAGCCTGGCCGACAACGCGCAGGCCTTCATGGCCGGCGTGGCGCGCAGCATCGAGCTGCAGCAGGCCGATGCCGGCTCGGTGGTCGGCTACAAGCGCCGGCTGATCGACTACCTCGAACGCTTCATGGGCGACCTCGTACGGCGCTCGGACGCCATCGCGCGCCTGGTGCAGGGGCTGACGCCGCGCGTCGACCCGGTGTTGCTGCTGCGCGTCGCGGAACGCGAGGCGCGCGACGCCGCGCCGGGCGGCGAGCAAGACCTGGCCGACGAGAAGTTCCGCCGCTGGCAGGCCTGGCGCGAACGCTGGAAAGGCCTGCGCGGCTGGTTCCTGCAAACCGGCCAGGAGCCGCCGCAGGCTGAACTGCTGCGCGCCCGGGTGCGGGCAGCGATCCCGCAACTGCTCGGCGCGATCGCGGCGATCAACGAACGGCGCAGCGGCCGCAGCGACCGTTCGGCCGACTTCCGCATGCTCGCCGGCTGGTTCGCCGCATGCGCCGACGAGACCTGGGCGCATCGGCTGGCGCGCGCGGCGTTTGCGCTCAATCCGGCGCGCCATTTTTCGCTCAACCCGCAGGCCGACGACAGCCTGCCCGCGAGCACCCGGTGGGCCGACGCGCCGCCGTTGCAGATCAACCCGCGTCTGCGCGAATACGGCGAGTCGGCGCCGCGCGGGCCGCTGGCCAAGGTGCGCGACCGCAGCGTCGAGCGCGCCCGCATGGCCGGCCAGCTGGCCGAGGAATCGCGGCAAGTCGAAGCGGCGCGCCGGCGCCTGGCCACCGGCCGCGCGACGCTGCTCTCGGAACTCGGTGAACTCGACGCGCACGCGTTCGGCCTGTTCCTGAACCTGCTGGGCGAGGCGCTGGCCGAACAACCGGGGCCGGAGACAGCCGTCGAACGCCAGACCGGCGACGGGCTGCTGCACATCCGGCTCGAGCCGCTGGCCGACGGCCGCCTGGCGCGCATCGTCACGCCGGCCGGCGTGTTCGCGGGCCGGGATCATCGCTTGACGATCAGCCCCGCCCAGGAGCCGCCGGGTCGCCCCAAGGCGACGACACTCCCTCGGGGGGGCGACGCCGAAGGCGTCTTGCGGGCAACCATGGAACTCGAATAGTGGCGACACGCCAGCCTATCGGCAGCCTGCGCATCGGCGAACTGCAGGCGCGCCAGCAGCGCGACGAGTTCCGCATCGGCTTGCGTGCCCTGCTGATGCAGCCGCTGATGGCCCCGGCGCACGAAGACTTCCCCGCCGTGCGCCGCCATGCCGACAAGCTGCGCGACTGGTTCGCGCGCGAAGCGGGCTGGGTGCTGCAGGTCGAACGCGAAGGGGCCCGGCTCTACAAGCGCCCCGCGGACCTGCTCGGCGCGACACGCGGGCTGAAAGACTTCGACCGCCGCCGCTACGTCCTGCTGTGCCTGGCCTGCGCCGTGCTGGAGCGTGCCGACCCGCAGATCACCCTGCACCTGCTCGGTGAGCGCGTGATGGAGATGGCGGCCGATCCGGCGCTGGTCGCACGCCAGTTCAGCTTCACGCTGCGCGGCGCCACCGAGCGGCGCGAACTGGTCGCGGTCTGCCGCAGCCTGCTGGAACTCGGCGTGCTGCAACGT
Organism: Pseudomonadota bacterium; assembly: GCA_040388965.1. Lineage (GTDB taxonomy): Bacteria > Pseudomonadota > Gammaproteobacteria > Burkholderiales > Burkholderiaceae_C > LMDS01. The sequence continues at coordinate 188,469 of JAZKAV010000011.1, forward strand.
GTGGCCGGCGACGAGGACGGCTTCGTGCACGACAACGCCGGCGGCAATTCCGGCGACGCCAGGGTCGACGCGCTCTACGACATCCAGCGCCGCATGCTGGCGGGCATGCTCGCCGCGGTGCGCGGGCCATCCACCTGGGCCGCCGCCGACGCCCCGGCGACCCTCGACGAGCGGCTGCATGCGCTGGTCACCGAACACGTGGCCGACAGCGACGAAGGCCGCCGCACCGCGCTGCGCCACGCGCTGGCACGCCGCCTGCTCGACGACCCGGTGGTCTACGCCGATGCGCTCGACGCCGAGACACAGGCCTACTTCGCCAACCAGCGCGGCGTGATGGCCGCCCGCCTGTGCGAGGCCACCGGCCTGGTCGCGGAGCAGCGCGCCGAAGGCCTGGCGCTGACCGACGACGCCGGCACGCTGACCGACGTCGCGATGCCGGCCGAAGGCACCGAGGCCCATGTGACGCTGCTGGTCGCCGAACACCTGGCCGGCCGCGCCCGCCACGATGGCTCGAGCGCGGCCACCACCGACGATGCCGTCGCCGCCTTCGTGCGCGGCGCCACCGAGCGCTACGGCCGCTTCTGGCGCAAGTCGGCGCGCGAGCCCGGGGCGGAACGGGAACTGGCCCAGACCGCGCTCGAGCGGCTGCAGAAACTCCAGCTCATCATGCGCGACGCGGACCGCATCCGTCCGCTGCCCGCGATCGCCCGCTTTGCACTCGGCGACGCCGACGTGCAATCGGCCGCGGCACGCAGCCCCCAGCCCAGCGGCTCGCTGTTCTGATCCAGTTGTTCTCACCCATGCACGACGACATCTTCGACACCCCGCTCGAACCGCAAGAGGCCCTGGAGCCTCCCGGCCGCCCCGCCCTGCCCGAGCCGCAGCGCCAACGCTGGCAGCCGCTGCGGCTCGGCCTGGTCGAGCTGTTCCACTACGACAGCGAGGAGTTCTGGTTCCGCGACGGCCACCTGCTGCTGCGCGGCAACAACGGCACCGGCAAGTCGAAGGTGCTGTCGTTGACCCTGCCCTTCCTGTTCGATGCAAACCTGCGTTCGTCGCGCATCGAACCCGACGGCGACGGCAGCAAGAAAATGGCCTGGAACCTGTTGATGAACAGCTACCCGCGGCGCATCGGTTACGCCTGGATCGAGTTCGGCCGCATCGCCGAAGACGGCCAGGCGCGCTACCTGACGCTGGGCTCGGGCTTGTCGGCGGTGGCGGCACGCGCGCAGGTGGAAAGCTGGTTCTTCATGCTGGAGCAGGCCGGCGGTGTCAATGGCAGCGTCGGTGGCGCGGTCGGCGGTCACCGCGGGTCGCGCATCGGCCGCGATCTCTGGCTCACCAGCGACCAGCGGGTGGTGCTGACACGCGAGCGCCTGCGCGACGCTCTCGAAGGCCGGGGCCAGGTGTTCGAGTCGGCCGCCAGCTACCGCCGTGCGGTGGACGAACGCCTGTTCCACCTCGGCACACGGCGCTACGACGCGCTGATGGACACCTTGATCCAGTTGCGCCAACCGCAGTTGTCGAAGAAGCCCGACGAGGCCGGCCTCTCGCATGCGCTCAGCGAAGCGCTGCCGCCGATGTCGCAGGAACTGCTCACCGACGTGGCCGAAGCGCTCAACCAGCTGGAGGAAGACCGCCGCCAGCTCGACGAACTCAAGGGCCTGGCCAAGGCGGTGGAGCGCTTCGACCAGCGCTACCGCGTCTATGCCGGCATGCTGACGCGCCGCCAGGCGCGCGAACTGCGCCAGGCGCAAACCGATTTCGACAACGCGAGCCAGGAACGCAATCAGGCGCAAGTCGACCTGCAGGCCGCGCTGGCCAGCGAAACGCAGGCGCAGCAAACCCAGGAGCAGGCCGAGCGCACGCTGGCCGGGCAGCGCAGCCGCCAGGAGACGCTGCAGTCCGACCCGATCAACCAGGACGCGAACCGGCTCGAAGGCGCCGAAAGGGAGGCCCTCAAGCGCCATGCGGCCGTGAAGACGGAGCAGACCGACTGTGGCCAGTCCCGCAGCCGCTGGGAGCGCGAACAGCAAACCGGCCGGCAAGCCGCGCAGCGTGCAACGCTGGCCGAGCAGGCGCTATGGGCCGTGCGCCGCGAAGGCGCGGAGCAAGCCGACGGCGCCGGCGTGGCCGCAGCGTTCGGCGAGAACCCGCTGGCCGCGCTGGCGCTGCCCGCGCTGGCCGATCTCGCCGCGCGCGAGTTCGACGCCGCGTCCGCGGCGCTGCGCAACGCGGTGACCATGCGGCGCGATCAGTTGGCGCTGCTGCGCCGCCGCCACGGCGAGCTGCAGCAAGCCGGTCTGGCGCTGGCCCAGCGGCAAGAGGCGCAGCGCGAGCGCCACGGGGAACTGGAACAAGCGGCCGAACGCCGCAGCGAAGCCGATGCCGCGGTCGAACAAGCCGGGCAGGGGCTGGTCGAAGCATGGACAAGCCATTGCGCGGGCCTGGTGCAGCTTCGTCTGGACGACGGCGGTCCGCTGCAAGCCTTGAACGATTGGGTGCTGCTCCCGGCCCCCGACAGCGACAACCCGGCCCGGCTGGCCTTGCAAGCGGCACAACAACACGCCAGCGTGCGGCATGCGTCGCAGCAGGTTGCGCTCGGCACGCAACGCGATGCGCTGCAACGCGAACGCGCCGAACTCGAAGCGGAGCGCGAGCACTTGGGCGCCGGCCGCGACGCCGTGCCGCCGATGCCGCACACGCGCACGGCCGAGACGCGTTTGACCCCCACCGGCAACCAACTCGCCGGCGCGCCACTGTGGCAGCTCGTCGATTTCCATGACCACGTCGACAGCGCGCAGCGCGCGGGCCTCGAAGCCGCGCTCGAAGCTTCGGGCCTGCTCGATGCCTGGGTCACGCCCGACGGCACGCTGCTCGGCACCGAGGCCGGCGACCCGCCGTGGCTCGACACCCGATGGACCCGGCGCCCGCGAGCGCCCGGCGCGTCGCTGGCCGATTGGCTGCGGGCCGACGTGCCTGCCGAGGCGACGCTGCAGGCCGCCACCCTCGAACATCTGCTTGCCGGCGTGGCCTGCACTGCGGAGAACGATGCCCAGACCGATGCCACCGAAGCCTGGATCGCGCCCGACGGCCGCTTTCGCCTCGGCACGCTGGCCGGCGCATGGAGCAAGCCGCAAGCGGTCTACATCGGCCACGCCGCCCGCGCGACCGCGCGCCGGCAGCGCCTGGACACCATCGCGCAGCGCCTGGCCAGCCTGGCCGGCGAAAGCGCGGCCGTGGCCTTGGCGTTCGAGCAGCTCGAAGCCGATCGGCGCCAAGCGGACCACGAATGGCGCAGCGCGCCTTCCGACCAGCCGCTGCGCCAGGCGCTGATGCACACCGCCGCCTGCGCCCGCGAGTTCCAGACCGCCCGCACCCGGCTGGACCAGGCCGAGGCTCAGTGCCGCGACGCCGAGCACGCCCAGAACACCGCGCGCGACCGCCTGCAGCACGACGCCGCCGACCTGCGCCTGCCGCCAGCGGTCGAAGCACTGGCCCCCGTCGAAGCGGCATTGCAGGCTTTCAACGACGCCCAATACCGGCTGGTGCAGGCCGCGCAGGAATGGCGGCGTGCACAGCCCGAGCTGCTGTTGCAGCAGTCGCGCGAAGCCGACGCGCTGGCTCAGTTGCAGGAACGCGAAGAGAGGCTCGCCGCCAGCCGCATCGAAGCCGACGAAGCACAGGCGCGCTTCGAGGTGCTGCGCGAGACCGTCGGCGCCCTGGTCGATGACCTGCGCCGGCAACTGGCCGAAGCGCGCCGGGCGGTGCAGGCAGCCGAAGTGGCCCAGCGCTCGGCCACCGAAGCGCGCCGCCTCGCCGGCGAAGCCCGCGCGCGCGCCAGCGCCAAGAGCGAAAGCGCCGAGCGCACGCTGACCCAACGCACCGAAGCCCGCGCCACCGCCGTCGCGCGACTCCAGCACTTTGCCGACAGCAGCCTGCTGTCGTCCGCGCTGCCCGACATCGAGCTGCCCGACCTGCGCAGCGCCTGGACCATCGACCCCGCGCTGACACTCGCGCGCCGCATCGAACAGGCGCTCGCGCACATCCGGGACGACGAAGCCGGCTGGACCCGCGTGCAGCGGCAGATCACCGAAGACCTGCAGGAGCTGCAGCGCGCCTTGAGCGCGCTCGGCCACCAGGCGCCGGCCGAGCCCAGCGACTGGGGCTTCGTCGTGCACATCATCTTTCACAACCGCTCCGAGCGCCCCGACCAGCTCGCGCTGCGGCTGACCGACGACATCCACCAGCGCAGCGAACTGCTCACCGCGAGGGAAAGCGCGGTGCTGGAAAACTACCTGCAGGCCGAGATCGCCGCCGAGGTCCAGCGCCTGCTGCGCGCGGCCGAGACGCAGGTGCAGGCCATCAACCGCGAACTGCACAAGCGCCCGACCTCCACCGGCGTGCGCTACCGCCTGCAATGGCAGCCGCTGGGCGAAGACGAAGGTGCGCCGGTCGGGCTCGAAGCTGCGCGCCGGCACCTGCTCAACACCAGTGCGGACCTGTGGTCGGCCGAAGACCGGCGTGTCGTCGGTTCGATGCTCCAGCAGCGCATCAGCGCCGAGCGCGAGCGCGCCGATGCCGATCTGGGCAGACCCATGGGCGATGGCGGCGGCAGCATGGTCGATCAGCTGGCGCGTGCGCTCGACTACCGGCGCTGGCACCGCTTCCGCGTCGAACGTCTGCAGGACGGCCAATGGCGCAAGCTCTCCGGGCCGGCCTCCAGCGGCGAGCGCGCCCTGGGCCTGACGGTGCCGCTGTTCGCAGCGATCGCCAGTTTCTACAGCCAGGGCAGCAACCCGCACGCGCCGCGCCTGATGCTGCTCGACGAAGCCTTCGCCGGCATCGACGATGCGGCGCGGGCGCACTGCATGGGGCTGATCCGCGAGTTCGACCTCGACTTCGTGATCACCAGCGAACGCGAGTGGGCGTGTTACGCCGAACTGCCCGGCGTTTCGATCTGCCAGCTGCAGCGGCGCGAAGGCATCGACGCGGTGTTCGTCTCGCGCTGGACCTGGGACGGCCGAGCCAAACGGCACGAAGACGACCCGGACCGGCGGTTTGCACCGGCATGAGCCCCGCCCGGCCGCCATGGGCCGCGAAGGGGCCCACTTTCGTGGACCCAGGGGCTCATTCCCGCTTGGCGGGACCGGCATGGGACACGAAGGGGCCCCTTTATGGCCCTTGCCGCAGGGTGCACCAATGAGCCGCATGGACATGGCCCCACGCCTGGACAAGCTGCTCGGCGGCGACGAACTGGCCGGATTGCGCCGGCGTCTGCGTCGCCATTTCGAACGCGCTGCGCCGGGCGCGCCGCCGGGCCTGCTGCGCCTGGGTTCCTTGAGCGTCGCGGAGCGCGAAACCCTGGCCCTGCTGACGGGGCGCCCCCCGCGGGATTCGAAGTCGATGCAGGTCGACGTTGCCCTGCTCGATGCAACGCTGCGCGCCGCCGGCATCGCGGGCTCGCTGCGGGAGGCGCTGGAACAAATCGACGGCCCTGTCGTGCACCTCGCGTCGGTGCGCGCCGCAGCCCAGGCGAGCTGGTCCGCCGTGGTCGCGTCCTGCGCGCACCCCGCGCTGGGCGGCTATTTGCAGGCGCCGGCCGCGCTCGGTCTGCTCAAGCGCCTGGCCCGGCAGGACCCCTTGGCCGCCGCGCACCTGCTCGACGCTGCGGATGCCGTGCTGCGCCGCCTGCCCGCGGGCGGCTTGGCGCGGGCTCAACTGGCGGCCGAAACGCTGGGCAACGCGCATGCGCTGGACACTGGCCAAGCCACCGCGACGCTGGTGCTGGCCGCCTGGCGCCAGATGGAAAGGGGCCGGCCGGGCGCGAGCGATCCCAAGGACCTGCCCGACAATCCACCCGAGGAGCGCATCCGCGACGTCTGGGCGCGGGCCGGCGTGCTGGTCAATGAACTGGCCCGGCCGGCCCTGTTGCTGAATCTGCCGGTTCAGGCCGACGAGACGCCCGTCTGCGCACCGGGCGAACCTGCCTACCTGTCGCTGCGCCGGCTGCTGCGCACGCCGCCGCGCTGGGCCGTGGCCGACCTGGCGATCTTCGTGTGCGAGAACCCCAACCTGGTCGCCATCGCCGCCGACCGGTTGGGCGTGAATTGCGCCCCGCTGGTCTGCACCGACGGCATGCCGGCGGCGGCGCAGCGAACACTGCTCACCCAGTTGGCGCAAGCCGGCGCCCGCCTGCGGTATCACGGCGACTTCGACTGGCCCGGCATACAGATCGCCAACCACGTCATGCGCGCCTGGGGAGCACACCCCTGGCGTTTCACAGCGCTGGACTACGAAGCCGCAGCGGCGGGCGCTTCGCACACGCGGCGCGATCTGGCCAACACCTGCGTCGCCGCGTCGTGGGATGCCGCGCTGGTTCCGGCGATGCGGCGCCATGGTTTGGCCATCGCCGAAGAAGCCGTCGCTGCATCCCTGTTGGGAGAGCTTCGGCAAGGCTGAAAGCACGCTGTTCATCACTCGCTGTCGCTCGCCTTCCTAAAAGACGCGCTCGACGGCGCGGACGGTGCGCTGCGCCAATGGCCGTCGCCATTCGCCGGCATCAAGCGCGCGCTACACGCGATTCGGGCTGTAAGCTCGCGCGGGTGAACGCCGGCGAGACCCCGCTCGAGACCCACCGTGCCATGGTGGCCGCGCTGCAGCGCGACTTCGGCGCGGGCACCGAGCACATCGAGACGCACATCTCCACGCTGCTGCTGGCCGGCGAGTTCGCCTACAAGCTGCGCAAGCCGCTGAAGCTGGGCTTTCTCGACTTCTCCAGCCTCGAGCAGCGCCGCACCGATTGCGAGGAGGAGTTGCGCCTGAACCGGCGCACCGCACCGCAGCTCTACCTCGATGTGCTGCCGGTATTCGGCCCTGCCGAGCGCGCGCGCATCGGCCGCGCCGCCGAAGCCGATGGCTGCGCTGCAGCGATCGACTGGCTGCTGCGCATGCGCCGCTTCGACAACGAGGGGCTGCTCGATCGCCTGGCCGCCCGAGGCGCACTGACCGACGCGCAGATCGACGCGCTGGCCCGGCGCATCGCGGTCTTCCACGACGCGCTGCCAGCCTCGCCGGCCGCCTACGGCGATCCCGAGGCTGTGCTCGCCTGGGCGCGCGCCAACTTCGACGCGCTCGGTTCGCACGTCTCGCCGGCCTTGCGCGACTGGACCGAACGCGAGTTCGCCCGCATCGCGCCGACCCTCGCGCTGCGCCGCGCGCAGGGCTTCGTGCGCGAAGGCCATGGCGACCTGCACCTGGGCAACATCGTGATGGTCGACGGCGAGCCGCTGCCCTTCGACGGCATCGAGTTCAACGCCGCGCTGCGCCACACCGACACGATGGCCGACGTCGCCTTCACCTTCATGGACCTGTGGCGGCACGGCCTGCCGCGGCAGGCCTGGCGCTTCGTCAGCGGCTATGCGGAACACACGGGCGACTACGACGGCCTGGCGCTGCTGCCCTTCTTCGCGGCGTACCGCGCGATGGTGCGCGCGCAGGTAGCGGCCCTGCGCCTCGCCCAGGCGGCCAGCGAGGCCGCACGGGCGCAGGCGCGGGGCGCCTTGGCGCACGACTTGCACGTTGCCGGCGAGCTCTCGCAGCTGCGTCCGGCCACGCCGCGCCTGGTGCTGACCAGCGGCCTGTCGGGCTCGGGCAAGAGCACGGTGGCGCTGGCCCTGCTGCTATCGCTCGGCGCGGTGCGCGTGCGCTCCGACGTCGAGCGCAAGCGCCTGGCCGGCGTGGCGGCCACCGCGCGGCCGACGGTGCAGCAGGCGCAGCGCCTGTACAGCCAGGCGATGAACATGCGCACCTACGCGCGGCTGCAGTCGCTGGCGCGCGGGGTGCTGCGCGCCGGCCTGAACGTGATCGTCGACGCCGCCGCGCTGCGCCGGCACGAGCGTGACGAGGTCCGCGCCCTGGCGACGCACGAAGGCGCACGTTTCACGCTGATCGAATGCACGGCGCCCGAAGCAGTGCTGCGCGAGCGCATCGCGCGGCGCATGGCCGCGAACCACGATGCCTCGGACGCGACGCTCGAGGTGCTGGACTTCCAGCTGAAGGTCCGTGAGCCGGTTGCCGCGGACGAGGCCGCGTTGTTCTTGTCCACCGACGGCGACGCCGCCATGCTGGTGCAGCGTTGCGAGGCGCTGGCCGCCGGGCTGCAGGAGGCGAGCCGCGCCGACGGGGAGTTGCCCCTCATGGCGCCTCGGCATCCTTGATCTTCGCTCCCACGCGCCCGCGTGGCGCCGAGGAAATCGCCCACCGTGCTTCGGACCTGCCCTGTGCGCGGGCGCGCGCCGTCGACCGCGAGACGGGCGACACCATCCTGCGCATGGACTCCGGGCTCGACCACCCCCGTGCGCCCGCTTCGGCATGCGCCCGATGGGAGGCGAGGCACTTCCGTCCGCATGGCGCAGTCATCCCGCGCGCACCGAGCACGCATTCGCCGCCATCGTCCAAGCGGGCTGCACACCAGCGCGCCGCACCGGCTCGCCCCAGAATCGCGCAGCAGCCCCATCACAAGACCATTGCTTGAAACATCGCCGATTCCAAAACCGCGTCCTCACCGCCGAATGAGCGCGGTTCCTAACCGCCGTTCACACCTTGTAGCGCAAGATCGTTTCTCCGCGAACGCCGGGCGCCGACAGGGGCCGGGGATGCTCTCAGCACGCCTGCGCGCCGCCGGCGCGCAGGACGCCGGTACGCACCAGTTCGTCGATCCGGGCCTGCTCGACCCCCCAGCGCCGCACCTGTTCCAGCGCGCCGTCGTCGGCGGTGTGCGGCGGCCGCGGCAAGGCCGCAGGCGTGCCGCTGAAGCGCGGCGCCGGCGCCGGCTGCTGGACGCCGCCGATGTCGACGAAGGTCGCGCGCGCCCGGTTGTGCGGATGGTCCGCGGCCTCCAGCGGGGCGAGCACCGGCGCGAAGCAGGCATCGCTGCCTTCGAGCAGTTCGCACCACTGGGCGCGGGTGCGGGTCTCGAAGATCGCGGCCAGGCGCGCCTTGCTGTCCGCCCAGCGCGCGCGGTCGTCGAAGTCGAAGGCATCGGGCGCGAGGCCGAGGCGCTCGAACAGCACTGCACGGAACTTCAGTTCGATCGGCGCCACCGAAACGTATTCGCCGTCGGCACAGCGGAAGACATCGTAGTGCGGCGCGCCCGAATCCAGCAGGTTGGTGCCGCGCGGGCCGTTGTGTCCGCCGCTGGCCAGCATGCCGAACATCGAGGTCATCAACAGCGCCGCACCGTCGACCATGGCGGCGTCCACCACCTGCCCGGCTCCGGTCCGCTGCGCGCTCCACAGCGCCGCGAGCATGCCCTGGGCGAGCAGCATCGCACCGCCGCCGAAATCGCCGACCAGGTTCAGCGGCGGCGTCGGCGGCGCGCCGGCGCGGCCGATGGCATGCAGCGCGCCGGACAGCGCGATGTAGTTCAGGTCGTGCCCGGCCGCCAGCGCCAACGGGCCGGTCTGGCCGAAGCCGGTGACGCGGCCATAGACCAGCCTGGGCTGCAGCGCCAGGCAGGGCTCCGGTCCCAGGCCCAGGCGCTCCATCGTCTGCGGCCGGAAGCCTTCGATCAGCGCATCGCTGCAGCCGACCAGCCGGCGCGCGAAGTCGACCCCCGCAGGATTCTTGAGATCGACCGCGATCGAACACTTGCCGCGGTTGAGCAGGTCCAGCTTGCGGGGCCGCTCGATGCCCAGCCCGCTGGGCGCCAAACGGTCCAGGCGCAGCACCTCGGCCCCCATGTCGGCAAGCAGCATCCCGCACATCGGGCCCGGGCCGATGCCCGCGAATTCCACCACCTTCAGTCCGCTCAGGGGTCCGCTCGTCATCGTCGTTCTCTCCTTCGAATTCAATCGGAACCGCACAGCCAGCCAGGGTGCCCGCCGGGGCTGCATCGCATGCCGCTCGTGCGCGCACGCTACCGCGAAAAATACAGGTCGTGGAGTCGTTGCAGATCCACGCCGGCAGCCGGCTCGGACAACACCACCTTGCCGGCGCGCATCAGGCAGACATGATCGGCGATGCCGACCGCCATCCGGGTATTCTGCTCGACCAGGACGATCGTTCGCCCGTCCGCCTTGAGCCGCGCGAGGGTGGCAAAGATCTCCTGCACCATGACCGGCGCGAGGCCCAGGGACGGTTCATCCACCAGGATCAGGCGCGGATCCGACATCAGGCCGCGGCCGATCGCCAGCATCTGCGATTCGCCGCCGGACAGCGAGCCGGCCAGCTGGTGGCGGCGTTCCTGCAGGCGCGGAAACAGCGCGTACATGCGGGCGAGGTTGCCCGGGGCGGCGGCCCGGTGGCTCTTGTGAAAGGCGCCGATCAGGAGGTTCTCCTCGACGCTCATGTCCCGGAAGATCATGCGGCCCTCGGGGATCATCACCGCCCCCTGGCGCGCCATGTCCCAGGTCGAGGTGCCGGCGCGGGATTGACCGTCGATGCGGATGTCGCCCTGCGTGACGGGCACCAGGCCCATGATGGCCCGCAGCAGCGTGGTCTTGCCGGCGCCGTTCGGGCCGATGATGGTGGTGAGCTGGCCGCTCGTCGCCCGCAGGTCCACATCCCACAGCACGTTGATCGAGCCGTAGCCGGCCCGCAGGCGGCTGACTTCAAGCACCGCTGTCCCCCGTGTAGCTTCTGATCACTTCCGGGTCGTTGAACACCGCCTGCGGCGTGCCGTCGGCGATCAGCTTGCCGAAATTCAGCACGCAGACCCGCTGGCACAGCGTGCTGATGGTTTCGATGTCGTGCTCGATGATGAGGATTCCGATGCCGAAGCGCCGGTGCAGATCCGACAGCATCTGCATGAACTGGCGCTTGCCGCTGGTCTCCAGGCCGGCCAGCACTTCGTCGAGCAGCAGCAGCTTGGGCCGGGTGGCGAGGGCCTTGGCGACCTCCAGGGCCTTGAGCTCGGTTAGGGCCAGTTCCGTCGCGGCGTTGCGATCCGCCTTCTCGGACAGCCAGACGAAATCGAGGATCTCGTCGAGCCTGGCCGGGTCGACGGACCCCGTGCCGAAGCGTTGCGCCACCAGCAGGTTCTCGCGCACCGTCAGTTCGTGCATCGGCTGCGGGATCTGGAACGTGCGGGCAATGCCCATGCGGGCGCGGGCATACAGGGGCTTGCGCAGGACGTCGACACCGTTGAACAGCACGCGCCCGCCGGTGGGACGCACCAGGCCGGAGATGACGTTGAACAAGGTCGTCTTGCCGGCGCCGTTGGGGCCGACCAGGCCGACGATGCCCTGCGAATCGATCTCCAGGGAGATGTCCTGCAGCGCGGCCAGCCCGCCGAAGCGCACGCCGATCGCGTCAAGCTTCAGCACGGCGGACTCGCTTCCATCGGGCGGCGATCAGCGGCACCACTCCGTCGGGGCTGAACAGCACCATGACGGCCAGCACCGCCCCGAGCATGATCTGGTGCCCGGTGCCGATCAGCGCCTTGAAGACCAGCTGGTCCAGCATGAAGATGCCCACCGCGCCCACCACCGGCCCCGTCAGGCTGCGGTAGCCGCCGAACACGACAGCGACCACCGGCAGCAGGGTCCAGCCCACGTCGAACGCATAGTCCGGATCGATGAAATTGATGTAGTGGGCATTGAGCGCGCCCACCACCCCGGTCATGAACGCCGAGACGAGCAGCATCATGGCCTTGAGCGCCGTGCTGTTCACCCCCACCACCCGGGTCGCGTCCTCGCTGTCGTGCATCGCTCGCAAGGCCAGGCCGAAGTGGCTGATGCGGATCCGGTGATAGACCGCGGTGAACAGCAACACGATGGTCACGATGACCAGGTAGACGCCCAGCTTGCTGCTGAAGTCGAAGCCCATGACGGTCGGCAGGGCCGGGATGTTGGTGACCCCCGCCGCCCCGCCGGTGATGCCCTTGCTCTCCATCGCCAGGATCTTGAAGATGCCTGCGTAGGCCAGCAGCGCCAGCGCGAAGTACGGCCCGCTCAAGCGCAGCGCCGGGAGCATCGCGATCGACGCCACCGCGGCGCCCAGGCCGCCGAGCAGGATGCCGGTCGGCACCGGCAGCTGGTAGTTGATGCACAGCAGCGCCGAGAGATACGCGCCCACGCCGAAGAAGGCCGAGTGCCCGAAGCTGACCATGCCGCCCAGGTTGGCCAGCAACGCCCAGGCCAGGGCCACACCGGCGATGACGAAGCCCGCCACCAGCAGGCTCATCACGTAGTTGCTGCCTCCCCACAGCGCGGGAATCACCAGATAGACGAGGGCCAGCGCGGGCAGCACGAAGCGCAGCTTCATGCCCTCCTCCCGGCCCGGCCGAACAAGCCGTTGGGCAGGACCAGCAGCACGAACAGCAGCAGCAGCATGCCGGTGAGTTCCTGCAAGGCGGAACTGAGCAAGGTGATCGTCAGGGCCTCGCTGATGCCCAGCAACACCGCACCGATCAGCACCCCGGGAATCGAACCGATGCCCGCGAGGATCGTGATGATGAAGGCCTTGATCGTCAGCCCGTTGCCCAGGGCGGGCTGGATCACGCTGGCGCAATAGATGGCCACGCCGGCGAACGACGCCAGGATGCCGGCGATCAGGAACGAGATGAGCTCGGTCATGTGGGGATTGATGCCCATCAGCTTGGCGGCATCCCGGTTCGAGGAAACGGCCCGCACCGCCCGGCCATACCAGCTTCGGGTGAGCCAGACCCACAGAATCGTCACCATCACGACGCTGGTCAGGAAGAACAGCAGTTCGCTGCGGGTGCTGAACAGCGGCCCCAGAACCACCGCCTCCTGGAACCAGCCCACCGAGGTGGAATGGATGTCGGCCTTCCAGATGAACAGCACCAGGTTCGTGAGAATCACGCCCAGGCCGAAGGTGAGGATCAGCGAGTTCATCTCGCGGTTCTTGTCCAGCCGAATCACCAGCAGGTAGACGATGACGGCCGTGATGCACACCACCACCACCGACAGCGGCAGGGCCAGCAGCGGGTTCCAGCCCAGCCGGCTTTCCACCGTGTAGGCGATGTAGGCTGCCAGCAGCACGAATTCACCGTGAGCCAGGTTGATGACCCGCATCGTGCCGAACACCAGGGCCAGCCCCAGCGCGACGAGGGCATACGAGCCCCCGGACAGCAGGCCGGAATAGGTGGCCTGGAGAATCAGGTCGAACATGCTTTCCTTCGCGCGCAGGCGCCCAGAGTCGGCCGACCCCGAGCGGAACTACCAGCCCAGGGCCTCGCTGTCAGACCGCCCTACCAGGGCAATCCGGGGAAGTTCATCTTTGCGGTGGCAGCTTCCTTGGGCCAGACCAGCGGGATTTTGTTGCCCTGGATCTGTCCCATGCGCAGCACGAAGTGGGGATTGAAACCGGTGTCGTCGAAGGTCACCCGCCCGGTGAGGGTCTCGCGGTCGGTCTTGCGCATTTCGGCGGCCACGCCGCCCTTGGCGATCGTCCCGGCGTTGGCGGCCCGGGCGATGGCCTCGAACAGCACCTGGCCGGACACGTAGCCGAACTGCGCCAGGTAGTCCGGGTCCTTGTTGAACGCCTTCTTGAAGGCCTCGGCGAATTCCTTGCCTTCCTTGGTCGTGAACTCGGACGGGAAGGACAGCATGGTCGTTCCGTAGACGTTCTGCAGCTCCGCCGGGAAGTCGGCCAGCATCTTCGGCGTCGCCAGCCCGTAGGCGCAGACGATCGCCTTGACCTCGGGCTTGAGCACCTTGGCTGCGCGCAGCATGCCGATGTACTCGTTCTCGTAGCCCACCATCGCGATCACGTCGGGGCGGTCCTGCAGCTTGATCTTGTTGATGACCGGCTTGAAATCGGTGATGGCCGAATCGTAGGGATGGAGCGTGACCTTGACCCCCTTGTCCGTCAGCGCCTTCGCCGCGGTGGCGGCAACATAAGCGGAACCCTCCTTGGTGTTGTGGATCAGGGAGACGGACTTCGCCCCCATCTCCAGAATGGTCCCCGCCATGGCCCGCTGATAGCCGCCGATCGCGTTGATCTGGAAGAAGTTCTTGAAGTCGGCCTTGGTTCCACCGTAACCGGAGCTCATGTACACCAGACCGGCCTTCGTCGCGACATTGGCGGCACCGACCACGGCCGGGGTCGGGAACCCGCCGTACAGCGCGACGGCGCCGTCGGAGATCATCTTCTCCGCGGCGGCACTGGCCTTCGCGGCATTGCCCTCGTCGTCCATGACGACGAGCTTGATCTTGTGCTTGGCGTTGCCGCGATTGAAGGCCTCGGCCGCCAGCTTGAGGCCCTCGGCCACTTCCTGCCCCCAGCGCGCCTGGGCCCCGGTGAGCGGCAGGTTCGAGCCGACGACGAACTCGTCGGCCATGACGGCCGGTGCGAGCCCAGCCAGGCCCAGAACAACGGCGCCATACGCCAGTCTTCTTGCGAATTTCATCAGAGGTTCCTTCGAGTACGCTGCCAAGGCCCGGGGCTCACGCCGGGCGCCAGCGACGATACCGGCTCGGCCGAACGATGGCTGTCGGGGAATGCCCCCATATCCCGACCCCGTCGGTCGTGATCGCGCAGGTTCAGGACTTCGCGTCCTCGCTGGCAAGCCGGTCCCAGTCGAAGCGCACGGGTTGCTTGGTGAGGAAGCGCTCGACCGCCTCGTGGTGATAGGGCAGCGTCTTGACGCTGGCCGCGGCGAAGCCCTCGAGTTCGCCCATCAGGCGCTCGTCGCTCTGGAAGGTCTGGTTCAGCAGCGTCTTGGTCACGCCGATGCTGTGCGTCGGCGCATGGCAGAAACGGGCCGCGATCTCCAGCGCGGCAGCCAGCAGCCGCTCGGGCGAATGGATCTCGAACACGATGCTCAGCGCCTTCGCCTCGTCGGGCTCGACAACCCGGCCGGTGAACATCAGTTCCTTGGCCTTCTGCATCCCGACGATGCGCGGCAGCATGAACAGGGCGCCGAAGTCGGGCACCAGGCCGATGCGCACGAAGGCCTGGCAGAAGCGCGCCCGCGGCGTGCAGACGATGAAGTCGGCCGCCAGCGCGAGGCTGAACCCGGCCCCGTAGCACACGCCGTCGACCGCGGCGATCACCGGCTTCTCGAGCCCGACGAACTGCGGCAGCCACGCATGAACATCGCGGATGATGGCGCGGCTGTCGGCCGGAGTCTGCGCCGTTACCGGCTTGCGCATGCCCGACACGTCGCCCCCGGCACTGAAGTGCTCGCCCGCGCCGGTGACCACCAGCGCCTTCACCGCGGCATCGTGACTGATCACCTTCAGCAGCGCGGCGATCTCGTCGCGCATCTGTACGCTCAGCGCATTGCGCTGCGCCGGGCGGTTCAGCGTGAGCAGCGCGACGCCGTCCTCGCGAAGTTCATACGCAATCGTCTGATAGCTCATGATTCATCTCCTGACGCCGTGCGGCGATCGATCTTCATTCCGACTCGAACTTCCGGTTGTCGCTACCCGAGCAGGCCATCGAGCCGATCCTTCGTGGCCGCGAGTTCGCCCAACATGTCCTGCACCACTTGGCGCACCGAAGTTTCCTCGTGCATGTCGGCCACGATCTGCCCCACCGGGTAGGTCAGGAATTCCTTGGCCCGCACCCGTTCAACCCGCGTGCGGCCCTGCCCCCACCACAGGATGGCCTGCAGCGGCGCGGGCAGCGGATCGGGCGCGCCGGGTGCGTCCCAGGCATCGGTGAAGGCGCTGCGCAAGGTGCGGCAAGGCTTGCCGGTGACGCTGCGCGTGAGCACCGCGTCGTCGGGACCGGCCTCGAACATGCGCGCCTTGATCTCGGGCGTGACTTCGCTCTGCACGGTCTTGAGCCAGACCGAGCCGCACCACGCGCCCTCGCAGCCCAGCGCCAGCGCCGCCGCCAGTTGCCGCCCGCGGCCGACACCGCCGGCGCCCAGCACGGGCAGCGGCGCGACCGCGTCGACGATGCGCGGCCACAGCACCATCGAGGTGGTGCTGCCGGTGTGGCCGCCCGCCTCCGTGCCCACCGCGATCACGAAATCGCAGCCGGCGTCGCGGTGCTTGATCGCATGCTTGGGCGCACCCGCCATCGCCGCCACCTTGATGCCGCGCTCGTGCGCACGCCGTACCAGTTCGGGCGGCGGCGAGCCCAGCGCGTTGACGATCAGCTTGATCGGGTGGCGCAGCGCGATCTCGATCATCGCCGCGCTCTCGCCGGGCGTGAAGTTGAAGGTCGAGACCAGGTCGCGCTCGATCTGCGCCGCTTCGGCGGCGGGCAGTGCCGGGACACCCGCGCGATCCAGCATCCCGCGCACGAAGGCCAGGTGCTCGGCCGGCAGCAGCCGATCGGCATCGTACTTGGCCTCGCCCTCGGCGCTGTCCTGGTAGGTGGTGGGCATCAGGATGTCCACGCCATAGGGCCGGCCGCCGATGTGATCGTCGATCCACTGCAGTTCGGCGTCGACCCGCTGCGGGCTCATGCGCGCCAGGCCCAGCACGCCCAGGCCACCGGCCTTGGAGACCTCGACCACCACATCGCGGCAGTGCGAGAACGCGAAGATCGGCGCCTCGATGCCGAACATCTTGCACAAGCGGTTGTCCATGCGCTCCCCCTCGAAGTGGTCCGATATTGGATTATTATGCCAATAATGAAACGCGCCTCCGCAGCCGCCCCGGTCGTCCCCGAGGCCCCGGCGACCGACGACTACCACGGTCCGAAGTCGCCGGTGCGGGTGATGCAGATCGTCGAACTGCTGGCCGGCGCGAACAACGGGCTGTCGCTGGCCGCGATGACCGAGGCACTGCAAATCCCCAAGACCAGCCTGCTCAACCACCTGCGGGTCCTGGTGGGCACCGGCTACGTCAGCCTGCGCGATGCGCGCTACACCATCGGCCCGGCGGCGATGCGGCTGGGCGCGATCATCGCTGCCGATGCCGGCGTGCTGGCCGCCTGGCGGCCGGTGGCGGCCGAGCTCGTCGCCCGCAGCGGCGAGACCGCGATGCTCGCCACGCTCGACGAACGCAACGCCGAGGTCGCGTACCTCGACGTCGTCAGCAGCCCGCAGGACATCCGCTACGCGCCGCGCATCGGCTCGCGCTGGGCGCTCTACTGCACCGGCGTCGGCCGCGTGCTGCTCGCCTTCCAGGACCCCGTCTTCGTCCGACGCTACCTGGCCGAGGCCGACATCATCCGCCGCACCTCGCTCACCATCACCGACCGCGCGCGCCTGCGTCGCATCGTCGACGAGGTGCGCAGCTCGGGCGTCTGCATCTCGCAGGGCGAGCACACGGTGGGCGCCGGCGCGGTGGCCGCCCCCATCATCGAACGCGACGGCCGCGTGCGCCACGCGATCGGCATCGGCGTCCCGATCGCCCGGCTCGCGACGCAGCGCGAATCGCTGGCGGCGATGGTGGTCGAGGCCGCGCAACGGATCTCGTGGACCATGGGCGGGGGCACCGTGGATCCTGCCGTCGGCATCAGCAGCGCATCGAGCACGCAGCGGCCGCCCGAGGCGCGGCCCCGCTCGAGCTTTCCGCGCGACCGGCCAAGCCGCACCTGACCGATCGGAGACTTCCATGAACAAGCATCCCTCCAACCCTGCCCGCGGCCTGTGGCGCCGTTGCGCCGCCGCGCTGCTGCTCGGCCTGACCGCGCTGGCCAGCCAGGCGCAGTACCCGAACCGGCCGCTGCGCATCGTCGCGCCGTTCGGTCCCGGCTCGGCCTCCGACACGCTGCTGCGCATCGTCTCCGAGCCGCTGGGCGCGGCACTCGGCCAGAGCATCGTGATCGACAACAAGCCCGGCGCGCTGACGGCGCTGGCGACCGAATACGTCGCCAAGGCGCCCGCCGACGGCTACACCGTGCTCGCCGCGACCAACTCCATCGTCGCCAACCCGGCCGGCATCCTGCGCAGCGTGAACTACGACCCGTTCAAGGACTTCGTGCCCATCACCAAGCTCGCCGGCACCACCTACCTGCTGGTGGTCGCGGCCGACCAGCCCTGGAAGACCCTGAAGGACTTGCTCGACGCCGCCCACGCCAACCCGGGCAAGTTCAACTACGCCAGCGGCAACCTCGGCGGCCTGCTCTATGGCGGCATGCTGCAGAAGGCGGCCGGCGTGGAGATGGTGCACGTGCCGTACAAGTCCACGCCACCCGCGTTGCTGGAACTGATGGCCGGTCGGGTGCAGATGATGTTCACCGACCTGGCCACCGCGACCGCGCAGATCAAGTCGGGCAAGGTGCGCGCGCTGCTGAGCACCACGCCGCAGCGCTCCCCGCTGTTCCCCGAGGTGCCGACGATCGCCGAATCGGGCCTCAAGGGCATTGCCGACATGCCCGCCTGGTGGGCGCTGTACGGACCGGCCGGCATGCCCAAGGACGCAGTGGAGCGCCTGAACCGCGAGATCAACATCATTCTGCAGCGGCCCGAGATCCGCGCCAGGCTTCTGGCGCTGGGCATCGAGGCCTCGCCGACGAGCGCCGAGGCGCTGGCCGCGTTCACGCGCGAACAGTCGCAGGCCTATGTGCGCCTGATCAAGGAATTCGGCATCCAGCCGGAATGACCCGCCGGCCACCAATTTTTCACTCGAGGACCCACCGATGCACGCTGTCAAACCCCTCTGGCTCGGCGACATCCGACCGGGCATGCGCCTGCCGCTGCCCGGCTTCAAGTGCACGGCCGAGCTGGTGGCCGGCTACGCCGACCTGCTGGATGCACGCCACCCGATCCACGTCGACCCCGAATTCGCCAAGACCACGCGCTACGGGCGTCTCATCGCGCACGGCCCGCTCGTCATCGCCAAGGTGCTGGCCGAGCTGAACAGCGTCTTCGGCGCCGCCTTGCAGGTGATGCTGGACGTGGGCGAATGGCGCTTCTACGCGCCGGTGTTCGTCGACGCGCAGGTAAACGTCGAGTGCTTCGTGCTCGACGTCGCCACGGCCAAGGGCAGCAGCGCCGGTGCCGTCAAGCTGGAGATCCGCGTGCTCGCCGCCGACGGCTCGCTGGCGCAGCGCGGCACGGCCGGCGTGCTGATCTCGCGGGCACCGGCGAAATCCTGACCGCCCTTCCCTTCCTTCCCATCACTGCATCCAATCCCATGAGCCAACCCGAACGCCGCATCCCCCCCAATAGCGTCGACCGCACCGCCTTTCGCGACATGTGCCGCAAGTTTGCCGAGCGCGAGATCAAGCCGCGCTGGGAACAGGCCGACCGCGAGGCGCGCTTCCCGCGCGATTTCTACGTTGCCGCGGCCAAGGCCGGGCTGGTCGGCCTGCACGCGCCCGAAGCCATGGGCGGCGCCGACCTCGGCGTCACCGAGGAGGCCATTTCGGTCGAGGAGCAGGCCAAGGCCAACCCGAACCTGGCCATCATGGCGCTGATCCAGGGCGTGGCCGGTTCGCTGCTGGCCGAACACGGCCATGCGGTCCACCACGACCTGGTGCGCGCCAACTGCGCCGGCGAATGCCTGCTGGCGCTGGCCGTCACCGAGCCCGAAGCCGGCAGCGACGTGCAGAACCTCAAGACCACCGCCACGCGCCAGGGCGACGAGTGGGTGCTCGACGGCATCAAGTCCTTCATCACGCTGGGCGGCGATTGCGACACCATGCTGGTACTCGCGCGCACCGACCCGACCCTGGGCCGCCGCGGCATGCACTTCTTCGCCGTCGACCGCAAGACGCCGGGGGTCGAGACCTCGCAGATCAAGACCTACGCGAACCGCCCGCTGCCGACCTACCGCGTGATGTTCAACAACGCGCGCGTGCCCGAGTCGCGCCGCCTGACGGCCGGCTTCGGCGCGATCATGGCCGGCTTCAACCGCGAGCGCGTGATGGTCGCCGCGCGCTGGCTGGGCCACATGCAGACCGCGCTGGCCTGGGCGCTGGACTACGCCAAGGTGCGCCAGCAGTTCGGCAAGCCGATCGGCGCCAACCAGAGCATCGCGTTCATGCTGGCGCAGGGGCACGTGGACGTCGAGGCCTCGCGGCTGTACACCTACCACGCCGCGCAGCGCTGGGACAGCGGCGCGCCGATCAAGGACATCATCCTCGACGTCTCGTCCGCCAAGCTCTTCGTCACGCAGGCCGTGTACCGCGTGACGCAGAATGCGCTGCACATCGGCGGCGGCTGGGGCATCACCGAGGAACTGCCGATCATGCGCATGGCGCTCGACGCGCTGGTCGCGCCGGTCACGGTCGGCTCCTATGAGATCCAGCTGCGCGTGATCGCCAAGCAGCTCGGTCTGCCCTGCGACTGACAGCGACGTCGGCGATGAACACCGCGGCTGCCGGCTACCGCTCGGCCTTTCGACCCGACCTGCTCGCCGGCCAGGTGGTCGTGGTCACCGGCGGCGGCTCGGGCATCGGCCGCTGCACCGCCCACGAACTGGCGGCGCTCGGCGCCACGCCGGTGCTGGTCGGTCGCACGCTGGCCAAGCTCGAGGGCGTGCGCGCGGAACTCGCCGAACGCGGCTGCCGCGCCGGCGTGCAGGTGATCGACATCCGCGACGGCAGCGCGGTGCGCGACGGCGTGGCCGCGATCCTGGCCGAACACGGCCGCATCGACGGCCTGGTCAACAACGCCGGGGGCCAGTTCCCGAGCCCGCTGGAGAACATCTCCGACAAGGGCTGGGACGCCGTGGTGCGCAACAACCTGAACGGCAGCTTCAGCATGATGCGCGAGGTCTTCACGCAGTGGATGCGCGCGCATGGCGGGGCGATCGTCGGCGTGGTCGCGCCGGTCGACTTCGGCTTCCCGAACATGGGCCACACCGGCGCCGCGCGGGCCGGCGTCATCAACCTGACGCAGACTGCGGCGCTCGAATGGGTGCACCACGGCGTGCGCGTCAACGCCGTGGCGCCGGGCTCGATCATCGGCAGCGGCCTGGGCACCTACAGCCCGGAGTTCCAGCAGAAGCTGAAGACCCGCCGCACCCACATCCCGTACTACCGGCTGGGCACCGAGGCCGAGGTCTCGGCCTGCATCTGTTTCCTGCTCTCGCCGGCCTCGACCTACGTCACCGGGCTGGTGCTGCAGGTCGACGGCGGACTGCGCCTGGCCAAGCACAACTGGACCGTGCCCGAACACCAGGCCATCCCGCCCTACGACCCGTTCGGGCAGTCGAATCGGCCCGCCTTCCTGGAGGGTCAATGACGCCGACGCCCTCCTCCGCGCCGGCCTCGGCCCCGTTCGCGGATCTGCGCGTGCTCGACGCCAGCCAGGGCTATGCCGGGCCCTATTGCGCGATGCTGCTGGCCCAGCACGGCGCGCGCGTCGTCAAGCTCGAGCCGCCCGAAGGCGACTGGATTCGCAACATGGGCACGCGCCACGGCGACCACACGGCGCTGGACCTGGCGTCGAACCGCGGCAAGCAGAGCATCGCCATCGACCTGCAATCCGAGCCGGGGCGCCGACTCGCGCGGCACCTCGCAGCCGATTGCGACGTCTTCATCGAGAGCTTCCGTCCCGGCGTCGCCGACCGCCCCGGCCTCGGTTACGCGGCGCTGGCCGCCGCCAATCCGCGCCTGATCTGCCTGTCGGTCAGCGGCTTCGGCCCGAC
This sequence comes from Pseudomonadota bacterium, assembly GCA_040388965.1. Lineage (GTDB taxonomy): Bacteria > Pseudomonadota > Gammaproteobacteria > Burkholderiales > Burkholderiaceae_C > LMDS01. The sequence goes on from JAZKAV010000011.1 coordinate 209,939, forward strand.
CGGGCCCGACGCCGCGCGGCCCGGCACCGACACCGTGCTGCAGGCCTTCTCCGGCATGATGGCGCTGAACCGCGACGCGGCCGGCAACCCCAGCCGCGTCGGCTTCCTGATCGTCGATGCGCTGTCGGCGCTGTACGCGTTCCAGGCGCTGTCGGTGGCGCTCTACGCACGCCGCGGCGGCGGTGCCGGACGCCATCTCGAACTCAGCCTGATGCAGGCCTGCGCCGCGTTCCTCGCGCCCAGGATCATCGAGTCGCGGCTCGAGCCCGCCGGAGCGCGTTCGCTCAATGCGCCGGCCGGCATCTACCGCAGCAGCGACGGCTGGATCGCGCTGGCCATGAGCAACGAGGCACAGTTCCGCTCGCTGGCCCGGGCCATCGGCCGCGAGGACCTGCTGGCCGATCCGCGTTTCGAGAGTTTCGAGACCCGCGGGCGCCACCTGCCGGCGCTGCTGCCGGTTCTGGAGCGGGCCCTGCTCGGCGCCACCACGGCCGAGTGGGTGCAGCGTTTCGCCGCCGCCGACGTGCTGTGCAGCCGCGTCAACAGCATCGCCGACGGGCTGGCCGAACCGCAGGTGCAGGCCATGGGCGCCGTGGAGGAGGCGCTGGCGCCGATGGGTCCCGTCCCGCTGCCGCGGATTCCCGGCGTGGGTGAACCCCATGGCGACTGGCCCGCGGTCGGCGGCAACGGCCCGCAGGTGCTGCGCGACGCGGGCCTGTCCGCGGCGCAGATCGACGCCCTGGTGTCCGCGGGCACGGTCGTGCTCCCCTGCGCATCGAGCCGCGGCGCGCAAAGGCACTGAACAATGGACCTGACCCTGTCTCCCCGGCACCAGGCGCTCGCCGACGAAGTGGCGCAGTTCCTCGCGCGGCACGGCGCGCGCGCTCCGAAGCCGCACGCCGGCTACCAGCCGCCGGACGAACGCATGCTCGACTGGCAGGCGCTGCTGGTCGAGCACGGCTACTCGTCGCGCACCGTACCGCGCGAGTACGGCGGCTTCGGCGCCGCACCCGACGTGCTGGAGGGCGCGATCATCGCCGAGGGCTTCGCGCGTGCCGGTGTCTGGCAGGGCTTCATGAACCAGGGCGTGCGCATGGTCGCGCCGACCTTGCTCGAAGTCGGCACCGAGGCGCAGAAGCGCGACTACGTGCGCCCGACCATCCTCGGCCGCATGCTGTGGTGCCAGGGCTATTCCGAGCCCGGCGCCGGCAGCGACCTGGCCTCGGTGCAGACCCGCGCGGTGCGCGACGGCGACGACTACGTCATCAACGGCCAGAAGATCTGGACCAGCTTCGCGCACTACGCGCACATGATCTACGTGCTCTGCCGCACCGAGCCCGATCGCCCCAAGCACCAGGGCCTGTCCTACCTGCTGCTGTCGATGCGAACACCGGGCATCGAGGTGCGCCCGCTGCCCAACATGACCGGCCGGCGCGAGTTCAACGAGGTCTTCTTCACCGACGTGCGCGTCCCGGCGAGCCAGATGGTGATGGGCCCGGGCGACGGCTGGAAGGTGACCCAGGTCAACCTCAAGCACGAGCGCCAGAAGCTCGGCGACCCCGACAAGATCACCCAGCGCCTGCACCGGCTGATCGCGCTGATGCGCACACCGCAGGCCGACGGCCGCACGCCGATGCAGCAGCCCGAACTGCGCAGCCGCCTGCTGCAACTGCAGGCCGAGGCGCAGGCACTGCGCGCCCATCACCTGCGCCTGCTGACCGAACAGGCGCGCGGCGTGGACTCGGGCGTCAGGCGCCTGATCGTCAAGCTCGCCGGCACCGGCCTGCTGTGGCGGCTGTCGGCGCTGGCGATCGATGCCTTCGGCGAAGCCGGGCTGCGCTATGCGCCGCACGCCGATGCCAGCGACGACGACGATGTCACGGTCTGGAACTTCGACCACATGTACGACCTCGGCATGCTGATCGGCGGCGGTACCTCGCACATCCAGAAGAACATCATCGCCGAGCGCGGCCTCGGGCTGCCGCCCGAGCCGCGTGCCGCCGCGCCAGCGGCCACACCGGCAGCAGGAGACGACCATCGAATTCGGCCTTGACGCGGCGCAGCGGCAGTTCGATGCCGCGCTGCGCGCCTTCATCCGGAGCGCCGTTCCGCTGGACCGCGTGCGCGCGGTCGCGACCACCGGCTTCGACGCCGCGCTGTGGCGCGAATTGCAGACCCTGGGCGTGCCCGCATTGCGCGTGCCCGAGGCCCACGGCGGCCTGGGCCTGGGCTTGCTCGACGCGGCCGTGGCGGCCGAAGCGCTGGGCCACGGCAGCGTGCCGGCGCCCTTTGCCGGCATCGCCGTGATGGCGCCGGCCTGGGTGCAGGGCGCGGCCAGCGCGGCGCAGCAGGCCGGGTGGCTGCCGCGCATGGCCAGCGGCGAGATGCGCGTGGCCGTCGCCCTGGACGCGCTGCAAGTCAGCGCAGCGAGCGCCCCGTCGCTGCAGGCGCACGGTCTCACCGGCCAGGCCACCAGCGTGCTCGACGCCGACGGCGCCACCCACTTCCTGGTGCTGCTGAACGACGGCCGCGCGGCGCTGGTCGCCGCCGCGGCGCGCGGCGTCGCCGTGACGCTGCAGGCCAACCTGGACCTCACGCGCAGCCTCGCCGACATCCGCTTCGACGCCGCACCGGCCGAACTGCTCGGCGCCGCCACCGACCCCTGGGCGCTGGCGCGGCGGGTGCGCGACGCCGGGCGCATCGCACTTTCGGCCGATGCCATCGGCGCGGCCCAGCACATGCTCGATTCGGCGGTGGCCTGGGCCGGCGAGCGCGTGCAGTTCGGGCGCGTCATCGGCAGCTTCCAGGGACTGAAGCACACGCTGGCCGAGGCGGTGACGATGCTCGAGCCGTGTCGCGCGCTGCTGTGGCAGGCGGCCCACGCCCACGACCAGCAGACCGACGACGCACGCCTGCTGGCCTGCCACCTGAAGGCGCATGTCGGCGACACCGCCCGCGAGGTCGCCCGCATGACGACCGAGGTGCACGGCGGCATGGGCTTCACCGACCTGCTGGGCGTGCACCACTGGTTCAAGCGCTGCGCCTTCGATCGCCAGTGGCTGGGCACGCCGGCGACCTGCCGCGACGAAGCCGCATCGCTGCAGGGCTGGACCGACCCGACAACACCGGCCGAACAAGGAACCTGACGATGCCGCAGTGGCGACTCCTGGAACTCGATCAGCTGTCCTACCCCGACTTCGGCGCATTTCGCCTGGCGATGCTGCGGCGGCGCGCGGCCGGCCTGCTGCCCGACACGCTGATGCTGATGCGCCCGCGCGGGCCGGGCTTCGTCTATTCCTACTATCTCGACCCCGACACCAACATCGACCTCGACTACTGCCGCGCCCACGGCATCCCGTTCGTGCGCACGCTGGCGCCGGGCGGTGCCGGCTATGCCGACAGCAGTTCGCTGCTGGCCGCGTTCTGGCTCGAGCAGGACCACCCGCTGATCGGCGGGCCCACCGCCGACTGCTACCGCCGCGTTGTCGGCGGTGTCGCGCGGGCGCTGGGCGAGCGTTTCGGCATCACGGCCCGCTACCGGCCGCTGAACGACCTCGAGATCCAGGGCGCCGGCGGCATCTGGCGCAAGCCGGGATTCTTCTCGTTCTCCACCCAGGACCGGATCACGCAGTACGTCTTCAGCCTGCAGGTGCAGCCGGCGCAGGAAGGGCTGCTGGCGAGCGTGATCAAGCCGCCGCCGGAGAAGTTCGCCGACAAGCAGACCAAGGACGCCGGCGAGCGCAGCACCTCGCTGTCGGGTGAAGTCGGGCGCGACCTGGACTTCGCCGAGGTGCGCGGCTTCGTCGTCGACCACCTGGCGCGCGAGTACGGCATCGACTTCGTGCCCGGGCCGCTGACCGCCGACGAACAGCGCGCCTTCGAGGATCTTCGCGCGCAGTTCAACGACCCGCGCTGGCTCTACGATCGCAGCCCGCGGCGGCGCTGGACCGACGTGCCGCCGTCGTGGCGCCTCGGGCGCGCGGTGCAGAAGATCGCAGGCGGTCCGCTGCTCGATGTCTCGGTCCAGGTCGAGGGCGAGATCCTGCGCGACCTGCTGATCACCGGCTCGCTGTCGGTCTTCCCGTTCCTGCCGCAGTCGCCGGTGCATTGCCTGGAAGCCGTGCTGCGCGGCAGCCTGGCCGACGAGGCCGCGATCCGCAGCAAGACCCAGGCGATCTTCGACGCGCCGGGCCACCAGTTCGTCGGCATCGGCGCCGACGACATCGCCACCGCGCTGTGCAAGGCCGTGAGCCTGGCGCGCGCCACCACTGACGCAGGGCCGGGCGCCCTGTCAACCACAGGAGTCACAACTTGAAAACACCCGACCGCTCTCTGGGCCGGGTCGCCGCCATCATCGGCATGGGCGACTCGTATGCCGACAAGCAGAACGTCAAGGACCCGCTGCAGCTCGCCACCGAGGCGAGCTGGGCCGCGTTCAGGGATGCCGGCATCCGCAAGGACGACGTCGACATCCTGCTCACGGGCCGCTCGCCCTGGGCCGACCGGCGGCCGCAGTGGAACAACATCTTCGCCTCGCACATGCAGATGCCGGTGCGCATGACGACCGAGATCACCTTTCACGGTGCCGGCGTCAACGCGATGATCGGCCAGGCCGCGCTGGCCATCGCCGCCGGCGTGGCCGACTACGTGCTGTGTGTGCAGGCCGATGCCGTGGAACTCTTCATCGACGCCACCGCGGTGGGCGCGGCCACCGACGCCTGCCCGCAGTTCGAGTTTCCCTACGGCCCGACCATCCCGACGATCTACGCGCAGCTGGCCTGCCGCTACATGCACGAGTTCGGCGTCACCGAGGAGGACTTCGCCGAGGTCGCGGTGCAACGCCAGGAGTGGGCGGTGCATCACCCCAAGGCGGCCAAGCGCAGGCACGGCCTGATCACGGTGGCCGACGTGATGCGCTCGCCCTACATCTCGTCGCCGCTGCGGCGCTGGATGTGCGCCACCTGGGGGCCCGGCGGCACGGCAGGCGCCTTCATCGTCACCAGCGTCGAACGCGCCAAACAGGCCCAGCGGCCGATCTACATTCACGGCTTCGGCACCTGCACCACGCACGAGTACCTGTGCGAGCGCATCAACCTGCGCAAGAGCCGCATTCCGCTGGGGCCGCTGCCGGCGATCACGACCACCGGCGCCGCGCATGCCGCGCGCGAGGCCTACGCGATGGCCGACATGACGCCCGCCGACATGCAGCTCGGCGCGCTGGCCGGCAACTTCTCGCACACCGTGCTCGTGCAACTCGAGGATCTCGGCTTCGCGCCCAAGGGCCGCGCGATGGACCTGGTGCGCAGCGGACGCATGCGCCCGGGCGGCGACTTCCCCGTCGACACCAACGGCGGCTGGATGGGCTTCGGCCAGCCCGGCATCTCGGTGGCCGCGGACTCGCTGGTGGAAACCGTGCGCCAGTTGCGCGGCGACCCGCTCGGCCTGCTGGCCGGCAACTCACCGAAGCGCGCGATGGCGTATTCGGCCGGCGGCATGCTGGCCTGCCACAGCGCCGTGATCCTCGGCACCGAAGCGCAATAGCCCACAGCAACAGGAGCATCACATCATGTTGGAACAAGGCGAATTCGCCGATTACACCGAATCCTTCCCCGAGCCGCGCGTCACGCAGGATGCGCTGCCGTACTGGGCCGCCGTCAAGGAGGGCCGGCTGCTGTTCCAGCGCTGCCCGGCCTGCCGCGGCGCGATCTTCCCGCCGCGCTCGATCTGTCCGATGTGCGAGGCCGGCGCCGTGCCGGTCTGGGAGGAGTCCAAGGGTGCGGGCAGCATCTACAGCTTCTCGGTCGTGCACCGGCCGCCGTCGGCCGTGTGGCGCAAGCGCGCGCCCTACACCATCGGCATGGTGCGGCTCGACGAAGACTGGTTCCTGTTCGCCGAGATCGAAGGGCGGCCCGAGGACATGGCGGTCGACAAGCGGGTGCAGGTCGCCTTCCCCGAGCGCGAGGTGCCCTTGCCGGTGTTCCGCCTCGTCGACGGGAGCGCGCCCCGATGAGCGAGCCGCGTGCGATGTGGGACGCCGCGGCCGAGGGCATGGCGCCCGCGGCACGGCAGGCCCTGCAGCTGAAGGGCGTGCAGGCCGTGCTGGTCTGGGTCAAGGAGCGCTCGCCCATGCAGCGCGAGCGCCTGGCCCAGGTCGACCCGGCGGCGGTGCGCTCGCTGGCCGACTTTGCCGCGAGCGTGCCGCTGAGCACCAAGGACGACCTGCGCGCGGCGATGGACAAGTTCGGCAGCGCCCTGCCCCACCTGTGCGTGCCGCGCAACGACATCGTGCTGTCCGGTCCCTCGGCCGGCACCAGCGGGCGCCAGACCTACCAGGCCTTCGACGCGCGGGACCTGGACCGCAACATCGAGATGCTCGCCCGCCTGTACTGGTGCAGCGGGCTGCGGCCGGACGACGTGCTGCAGTTGCTGGTGACGCCGTTCACACCGGCGGCCGACATCTTTCGCCTGGGTGCGCAGCGCATCGGCGTCAAGTGGATCATTCGCGACAACCACGAGCCCTCGCAGGTGCCGCGCTACGTCGAGGTCGCGCGCTCGCTGAAGCCCACGTTCCTGCAGGCCGGCGTGGCCACGCTGCGCGCGATGGCCCAGCACGCCGCAGCCACGCCCGAGGGCGGCCCGCTGCCCTACCAGCGCGCGATCCTGATGGGCGCGGCGCTCGGCCCCGAGGCACGCCGGCAGTTCAAGCAATCGCTGGGCGTCGAGGTCGCCACCTTGTCGGGCCAAGGCTCCGACTTCAACCTGTTCAGCAGCGAGTGCGAAGCCCATGACGGCGAGCACTGGCATGGCGAGGACATGACGCTGGTCGAGCTGATCGACCCGGCCACCGGCGCGCCGGCGCGCGAAGGCGAGGTCGGCGAGATGGTCATCACCGACTTCTACCGCCGCGCCACGCCGCACCTGCGCTGGCGCACCGAGGACATGGTGCGCGTGCACCCGGGCGTGTGCAGCTGCGGCCGCACGTCGCGCCGCTTCACGCTGCTCGACCGCCTGGCCAACCGCGTGCCGGTGCGCGGCACGGCGGTCTACCCGTTCCAGGTCGAGACCGCGTTGTCGCGCAGCGAGGACGGCCGCAACCTCGAGTTCGCGCTGCTGCGCAAGACGGTGGAGCCGCAAGCGCTGGAAGTGCGACTGCTGCGCCCGGCCAACCTGGCAGTCGACGCCAGCGCCGTCGTGGCCCAGCGCCTGCAGCGGCACCTGGACGCCGAACTCGATCTGCCGACGCAGGTGTCGTTCCACGACGACCTGCCGCGCGTCGGCTACAAGACCCTGCGTGTGATCGACGAAGCTCGCGCTTGAGGCGCGTGTTCGACGAACCGCGTGCCTGACGCGCCGGCCACGGCACCCGAACCCGAACTGGAGAACCCCGATGGATTTCGAATTGAGTGAAGAGCAACGCGCGATCGCCGAGACGACGCGCCGTTTCGTCGAGAAGGAGATGCCGCGCCAGCAGGTGCTGAAATGGGTGCGCGACAAGGTCGAGCCGCCGCAGGAGCTGTTCCGCAAGCTCGGCAAGATGGGCTACTACGGCTTCCTGCTGCCCGAGGCCTACAGCGGGCTGGAGAAGCCCGACCCGATGGGCATGCTGGCCTTCGTCGAGCAGTTCGCGCGCGCCTCGTCGGCGATCACCACCGCCTGGGGCCGCGCCGCGGTGATCCTGGCGCCGCTGGTCGCCAAGTTCGGCACCCAGGCGCAGAAGGACCTGGTGCTGCCCAAGGTGATGGCCGGCGAGGTCTTCATGGCGCTGGGCCTGACCGAGCCCGGCTCGGGGTCGGACGCCGCGTCGCTGCGCACCACCGCGGTCAAGCGCGCCGACGGAAACTGGGTCGTCAACGGCGAGAAGCTGTACTGTTCGCAGGCCCAATCGGCCGGCTTCCTGATCCTGGCGGCGCGCACCGACCCGTCGGCCGTCAAGCAGGAAGGTATCTCGACCTTCCTGATCGAAAACCCGGGCAAGAACCCGGCCGTCGAGCTGACGCGCATCGAGACCATGGGCCTGGCGACGGTGCCCACGTTCTCGGCCAACTTCCGCGACCTGGTGCTGCCGCCGAGCGCGATGATCGGCCAGGAGAACAAGGGCTGGCAATGCGTGCTCGGCGGGCTGGACAACGAGCGCCTGTACCACGGCGCGATCGGCGTCGGCGCCTCGCAGGCCATCATCGACGAGGTCGTGACCTACCTGAAGCAGCGCGTGCAGTTCGGCAAGCCGCTGAGCAAGCTGCAGTCGGTGCGCCACAAGATCGTCGACATGCAGTTGCGCGTCGAGGCGGCGCGGCTGCTGGTCTACCGCGGCGCCAGCGTGCTCGAGAAGACCGGCGCCTGCCACAACGAGGCCTCGTTCGCCAAGGTGGCCGGTGCCGAGTGCTACATGCACTGCGCCTACACCGGGCTGCACCTGCTCGGCGGCTACGGCTACACCGTCGACTCGGGGCTGCCGATGCACTTCCAGGACGCCAAGCTGTTCGAGATCGGCGGCGGCGCGATGGAAGTGCAGCGCGACATCATCGCGCGCGGCATGGGGCTGTAAGTGGCGCCGTCCAACGGAAAGCTGGCGAGCCTGGCCGACGCCGCCGAACTCGCCCGCGGCGCGGCCCGCGTCGCGCTCGGCGGCTGGAGCTTCAGCCGCCGGCCGCTGGCCGTGGCGATGCACTGGGCGGCGCATGGGCTGCGCTTCGACGAGCTGCTGGTGCTGACCGGCGGCATCGAGACCGACCTGCTGGTCGCCGCCGGCGTGGTGCGGCGCGTGCGCGGCTTCTACCTGGGCATGGAGGCGCTGGGCATGGGGCCGGGGCTGAAGGGCGGCTGCGAGGTCATCGAGGAAACCGAGACCTCGCTGATGCTGGGCCTGAATGCCGCGGTCGAGGGCGCGTCCTTCCTGCCGCTGCCGGCCCGCCACGGCGTGGCGCTGGCCCAGGTGCGGCCCGACCTGCGCGCGCTGCGCTGTCCCTACACCGGTGAAGAACAGCTCGCGATTCCGCCGGTGCCCATCGACGTGGCCTACGTGCACGCCTGGCGCGCCGACCGCGATGGCAATGCGGTGTTCCGCGGCCACAAGGCGGCCGACCGGCTGCTGGCGCTCGCCGCCCGGCAGACGGTCGTGACCTGCGAAGAGCTGGTCGACGACATCGCGGCGGGGGGGGTCGAAGCCGACCTCACGGAACCACTGGTCAGCATGGTCGTGCACGCCCCCGGCGGCGCGAGGCCCGGCGGCTGCCTGCCCGGCTACGAGGCCGACTGGCCGGCGCTGCTGGACTACACCGCGCTCGAGCGCGATACCGTGGCCGGCTGGGCCCGCGAACGACTCGAAGGACTGGCACGATGAACCACGACAACACCCGCAGCCCCGCATCCGCCGCGCCAGCGGACGTGGCCGAGATGATGGTCTGCACGATGAGCGACTGGCTGGTGCGCGCCGAGGTCATCCAGCTCGGCCTGGCGTCGGCGCTGAACCAGGTCGCGGCGCTGCTCGCGCAGGCGCGCACGAACGGCATGGGCCCGGCCCTGGAAGACCCGGCGGCACTGACGCTGACGCGCGCGCAGCGGCCCGCGTTCCTGAGCCGCAGCGAGCGCGCTGCGCAGCTCGGCGCACTGCGGCGCTACGAGGCTCCCGAGTGGATCGCACAGATGATGCCGCGGCTGTCGGGCCGCGTGCGCCAGTTCGTGCGCCCGCTGCAGATCGACGCCAAGGGGCGCATCAACAGCCTGCGCGTGGCCGACAAGCAGGGCCGGCTGCGCCGCTTCGCCGGCCTGGCCGGGCTGGCCGAACTGGCCGAGATCGCCCGGCCCTTTCTCGTCTACCTGCCGCAGCAGGACCGTCGCTGCTTCGTCGACGCGGTCGACTTCGTTGTCGCGGACCCGCTGGCCGCGCACCCGCCGGGCGTCGGCCACGTGGTGATGGTCACCGACCTGGCGGTGTTCGAGTTCACGACGGCCGGCGCGCGCGCGCTCAGCCGCCACCCCGGCGTGACGCACGAGCAGCTGCGCGAACGCACGCCCGCGGCCGTCGCGGTGGCCGGCACGCCGCTCACGCCGCTGCCCGACGCGGCGCTGCTGCACAGGCTGCGCACCGAGATCGACCCGCACCGGGTGCGCGACATCGAGTTCGCCTCCGGCGCGGCGCGGCGCGAGGCGCTGCTGAGCCTGTATGCACGGGAGGCCTCAGGTCTGCTGCCGTAGCGACGTCACGGGCGCTGCAGCCGACCCCGCACGCCGGATGTGACCGTGATCCGAAACCGCCGGCGTGAACCATGTCGCAGCCGTATCCCATGGACACCTGCCTCGCCGCACCTCCGGAGCGTGAACGGACGGCTGTCGGACAGCAAGCCCTCGCGGTCAATCGGCGCTGCGTCGATCAGATGACCCGTCGGGTCCGCAAGTCGGCAAACTGAGTTTCGCTCGTCTTCAGCCAGGTCCGCAGCACGTCCTCGGTATGCTGCCCCAGTTCCGGCGGATGGACCGCGGCGGCTTCGGGAACGCCCGACATCTTGATCGGATTGCCCGCAACCTGCACCCGCCCCCACACCGGATCATCCAGCGTCATCAGCATGTTGCGCGCCGCAACGTGCGGGCAATCGAATACGTCCGCCACATCGTTGACCATCGAGGCCGGAATCCCTTGCGCCAGAAGCTCGTCGACGGCTTGGGCGCGGGTTCGCGCGCACAGCCAGGGCTCGATGTGGGCGTCAAGCGCGGCGAGGTTCCGCTGGCGGGAGACGCCGCTGCCGAAGCGTTCGTCCTGCAGCAGATCCTCGCGCCCGATCGCCTGACAGAAGCGCTCCCATATGCGCTCGCCGAGCACGGCGATCACGATGTAGCCGTCGCTTGTCCTGTAGGTACCAAACGGCGCGGTCACCGCGTGCATTCCTGGCTTGGCAGGCTCCTTGAAGACCGAGTACATCGCGATGGAGATCTCGTTGAGCACCAGGCAGGCATCGTAGAGTGAAATGTCGACCTTGCTGCCCTTGCCGGTCGTCTGGCGCTGGAACAGCGCCAGCATGGTCCCGTAGGCGGCCTGGATTCCCGATTCGATATCGGCCAGCGAGAAGCCAAGATAGGTCGGGCGGTCGCCCTGCCTCTCCGGGCGGTACATCAGGCCGCTGAGCGCCTGCCCGAGAATGTCGAACGCGGGACGATCCGAATAGGGACTGGGCAGGACGTCACGGTGACCGAAGCCCGAGACCGCGACGTATACGAGCCGCGGGTTCACCCCCTGCAACACTTCCCAGCCGATGCCGAGCCGATCCATGACGCCGGGGCGCAGGTTTTCGATCAGGACGTCGGCCTCGCAGACCAGTTCCTTGAAGATGCGCTTGCCCTCCGGGTGCTTCAGGTCGAGCGTGACGCTCTTCTTGTTGCGGTTGGAACGAAGGAATGACAGGCCATGTGCGACGCCGTCGTCGCCGGCCCTGACCGGACTGGTGCTGCGTGCGAAGTCGCCGCCGTCGGGCGCTTCCACCTTGACCACCTCGGCACCCGCATCGGCCAGCCACATCGAGGCAAACGGCCCGGCCAGAAAGTTCTCGACCGCCAGCACGCGCACCCCCGCCAGCGGCCTCGCGGAGGTCCTTTGATCGCCGGCGCTTGCAGCTTCTCCGCTCATGAGAGATTCCTTGACCCGTTGCCTTGAAGGCCCGGTGGCTCCTGAAGTCGGACCACTTCCATCCCCGCCAGGTTTGGTCGATTCTGCGCGCAACGGATCAACGGTTTCGCATCTCCTGCGCAATCATCGTGCGCTGGATTTGCGAGGTGCCGCCGCCAATGGTGGCCTGCATCCCTTCCCGGAAATGACGCTCCATGTCGGCCTCGGGCAAGGTTCCGTGGCCGCCCATGATCTGAATGCCCTGACGCGAGACGGTTTGCAGGGTTTCCGAAGCGAACAGCTTCGCCATCGCAACCTCCTTCACGCAGTGCATCTGCTTTGCCGCCATGTCGGCGGCGCGATACACCAACAAGCGCGCCGCATCGACCTGGGTCTGCATGTCGGCGAGCATATGACGGATGACCTGGAACTCGAAAATCGGCTTCCCGAACTGCTCGCGCTGTTGGGCATAGTTCAACGCGTCGGTAACCGCTCCCTGGGCTGCACCCGTATAGCCCGCGGCAACGCAGACGCGCTCCAGCAGCAAGTGCTCTCCGCCGATGATCTTCCAGCCGTCGCCCGGCTTTCCGAGCATCTGCGACGCCGGCACACTCACGTTGTCGAGAAAGATCTCGGTGGTGGTGATCGAACGACGTGCCAGCGTATTCAGCGGCCGGATGGTCAGACCCGGCGCCGTGTTCGGCATCATCAACACCGAGAGGCCCTTGCGCTTGTCGGCATTGTCGGTGCGCACCAGCATCAGGATCACGGTGTTCTTCACCCCCGCTCCGCTACACCACAGCTTCTGGCCATTGATCTTGTAATGATCACCCTCGAGGCGTGCCCGGGTCTGGGTGTTGGCGGCGTCCGATCCGGCACCCGGCTCGGAAATAGAAACGGCAAACCGGATTTCGCCGGCGAAAAACGCTGGCAAGTACTGCTGCTTCTGTTCGGGCGTTCCGTGAGCGGCGATGTTCATCGCGGTGAAGGTCGGCAGCGTGACCGCAACGCCGAAATCGACACCATGTTTGCTGAGCATCTCGACCATCACCGCATAGTCCAGGATGCTCATGCCGTCGCCACCGACATCTTCGGGGAACAGCAGCTTGAGCCAACCCATCTTCGCGATCTTCTGGATCGCTTCGTCGGGGTGCCGGCGGTCCATATCACACCGGCGGATATATTCGCGCCCGATCTCCTTGTCGACATAGCGCTCGACCGAGTCACGCCACATCAGCTGTTCAGGACTGAGGAAATTCATTGCTGCTCCTTGTGCAAGTGGATGAAAGGTGAAAGGCCGTGTCTGATCGACACTGCATCGAGGCTGCGGCCACGGCGCCTTCCCGAGTCAATGCTAGCCACCCCTCCGGATCGGCGCGCTCTATCGCGCTTGCTGCAAAGCCGCCTCGAAGGCCTTGAGTACCTCACTGCCAGGCTTGCCCCGCTGATTCAAGGCCTCGGCCCATTCCGATCGAACACTGGCCAACATCCCGCGCAATTCCTGCTTATCGCTTGCCGGCAGTTGCACCGTTACCAGTCCGTTCTTCTTCAGCTTGGCGATGTCCGTCTGCAGATCTCGATCGAGTGCCGCACATGTCTGCCGACTCACCTTGAGCCCGACCTCCGTCATGACTTGACGCACGCTCTCCGGCAGGCTTTTCCAGCGAGCCTCGCTGATGACATAGACGGCGACGATGGCGCCAAAGTTTTCGTCGACAGTGGAATATTTGATTAGAGTGTCGAGCTTGTAGCCTATCAGACTCGAAAATGGAAATATCAGACCGTCGACGGTCCCTCTGGATAATGAATCGTAGATATCAGGCGTCGCGAGCCGCACCGGCACCGCCTTTAGCTTGCGGGCTGTCATTTCGAGCGACGTTCCAGCACTGCGAAGCTTCAGACCTTCGACATCCTTTATCGATTCGAACTTCTTCTTGGCGGTCATGATCTGGTACGGCGGCATCGCGACGGCCCACAGCAGCCTCACTCCATTGGCCGCCAGATCTTTTTCTGCCAGTATTCCGCCCTTGGTCGCCAGCGACAGGTATGCATTGGTTCCCTGGCACGCTGTTGCGAAGCTGCCAGGCAATTCTGCTACCGCGGACAATGGCATCTTGTTGTCGGCAATGAAAGAAGGCGCCACATACCCTATGTCGACCGTTGCCGACTGGGTCAGGTTCAGCATATCCTTGCTCTTTCCCAACTGCTCGGCAGGATAGTATTGGAAAGTCACTGCACCGTCCGTCAGCCGAGTAACTTCCTCCATCCATGGTTTAGTGGCATTTTCCACCATCCAGTGGCCGCTAACGGGAAACGAATCGGCCACCCGCAGCACCAGTTTTTCTGTCGCCTGAGCCAGTGCATCATTGCCGAAAGATGAGATCACCATACCGCAAGCGCCGATGAATTTCCAGCAGGTGTTCATGAAAAGACTCCTTTACTGAACTTGGGTAGCAACGAACCTCAGCCACCTACACGTTATGTGCTCGGGATCTGACTAGAAATCTTCCTCGGCCGCCGAGCACGTCCCCTCCATGGATGCACCAGTTCATGTGTTCTTATGGATCATCCGGATCTCGTATATTCGATATCGGACGAAGCTTCCATTGAGAAAACTCCGTCGACGCAGCCAAGACTCGACGAATATCTCGATCGGAGGATTATCTTGCGACCAATTTACCGAGCTTGAGACCGATCGGCTGGAACTATCCCGGCCAGATATTCACGTGGCCCCTCCCGCGCCAGCGGCACCACCGCACCGTTGTGCTCGGCATCGCCGAGCCAAGGCTATTGCCTTGAAGCCTACCTTCTTGTGTGGCACGACCACGAGCCAGTATTCACCGATTGACCAGCCGCCAAACGGTTGGTAGGTTCCAGGGCTTCCGGCGTGGCGCGAAGCAGTGCCGCGCCCTCACGAGCGGGAGGCCGTGTACCCCCTGAGTGAGCGCAGCAGCGGAACACCCAGCCGGGCCGGCAAGCGGTCGCAAATCCTTGCCGCTCAGGCACCAAGCAAGACTTTCACACCCATCCATGACGAACCCGATGAACATCTTTGCCCGCGCTCTGTTCTTGTCCGCACTGTTCAGCGCCGGCCTTGCCCCGGCAGCGCAGGCCCAAGGATTTCCTTCCAGACCCATCAAGATCGTCGTGCCGTTCTCCGCAGCCAGCGCCACCGACACGGTCGCGCGCGAGGTCGCCACCCGCATGAGCGAAAGCTGGGGCCAGCCGGTGGTGGTGGAGAACAAGCCGGGCGCGAGCGGCATCCTGGGCGCGGTGGCGGTGGCCAAGGCACCTGCCGACGGCTACACGCTGTTCTTCACCAGCAACACGACGCAAGCCGCCAACCCCAGCCTGTTCGTCAGCCTGCCCTACGACCCGGTCAAGGACTTCGTCGCCGTGGCGCCGCTGGCCGTGGCCAGCAACCTGCTGGTGGTCAACCCTGCGCTGGGCGTGTCGACCCTGAAGGAGCTGATCCAGCGGGCCAAGGCCCAGCCCGGCAAGCTGAGCTTTGCCTACGGCAGCAGCCTGTCGCGCGTGAACTCCGAGATGCTCCGGTCCATGGCCGGCATCGACATCGTTCCGATCGCCTACAAGAGCAACCCGCAGGGCGTGTCCGACCTGCTGGGCGGGCACGTGCAACTGATGTTCGCCGACACCATCACGGCGATGCCGCAGGTCAAGGCCGGCAAGCTGATCGCGCTGGGCATCGGCAGCGCCAGGCGTTCGGCGCTGCTGCCCGAGGTGCCGACGATCGCCGAGGCCGGCCTGCCCGGCTACGAACTGAGCGGCTGGCTCGCGGTGTTCGCGCCGGCCGGCACGCCGGAAGCGGTGGTGAGCCGGCTGCACGGCGAGATCAACCGCATCCTGGCGCTGCCCGAGGTGCGCGAGCGGCTGCTGCAACTGGGCCTGGATCCGCTGCTCGGCACCAGCGCGCAACTGGGCGAACTGGTGCGCAGCGAAATTCCGAAGTGGGCCCGCATCACGAAGGAAGCCGGCATCAAGCCGGAGTGAACCGACAGCCCCCAGGCCGTGCAAGCCAACCGCACGGACAGCCCATGGACCATTCACGCCACCGGAGGACCGAATGAAGACCAAGTTGTGCGAAATGCTCGGGATCGACGTGCCCATCTTCGCGTTCTCCCATTGCCGCGATGTCGTCGCCGAAGTCTCGAAGGCGGGCGGCATGGGGGTGCTCGGCGTCGCCTACAAGACCGCCGCGCAACTCGAGACCGAGTTGCAGTGGATCGATGCACACGTGGGCGGCAAGCCCTACGGCATCGACGTGCTGCTGCCGAGCAAGTACGAGAAGCTGGCCGACCGGCGGGCGACCGCCGACGACCTGCCCGAGGTGCAGGTGCAGTTCATGCGGCGGGTGCTCGACGAGGCCGGCATCCCGCGCCTGCCCGAGGACCAGGGCCCGACCCTGGTCCAGGACTTCCTGGACCGCATCAACATGACCCGCGAGCAGGTCGATGCGCTGCTCGACGTGGCGCTGCGCCACCCGGTCAAGGTGGTGGTGAGCGCGCTGGGCTCGCCGCCGAAGGAGACGGTGCAGCGGCTGCACGATGCGGGCATCAAGGTCGGCGCGCTGGCGGGCAAGCCGGAGCATGCGGTGCGCCACAAGCAGGCCGGCGTCGATTTCATCGTCGCGCAGGGCATGGAGGCGGGCGGCCACACGGGCAAGCTCAGCTCGATCATCCTGTGGCCCCAGGTCATCGATGCGGTCGCCCCGCTGCCCGTGCTCGCCGCTGGCGGCGTGGGCCGGGGCCGCCAGATGGCGGCGGCGATCGCGCTCGGGGCCGACGGCGTTTGGTGCGGCTCGATCTGGCTGGGCACGAAGGAAAGCGAGCTGACGCCGGCCCTGAAGCGGCGCTTCTTCGCTGCGACCAGCGAGGACACGGTGCAGAGCCGTCTGCGCTCGGGCAAGCCGGCGCGCGTGCTGCGCAGCAAGCTCTCCGATGCCTGGGCACGCGCGGACGCGCCGCCGTTCGCGCCGATGCCGTATCAGACCATGCTGATGGTCGAGCCCCACCTGCGCGTGGAGCGCGGCCGGCTCGACGAGTGGCAGTATTACCCGGTCGGCCAGCTGGTCGGCGACATGAACGCGGAGACGAGTTGCCGCCAGGTCATCTACGACATGATGAACGAGTTCGTCGAGGCCACCGAGCGTCTGTGCCAGTTGATGCGCACCGAGTGACCTGCGCCGTCGCGAACCTTTCGAGGAGAACCCACCCATGGACTTTGAACTGACCGCAGAACAGGCCGCCGCGCGCGCGATGGCGATCGACTTCGCGCGCAAGGAGATCGCGCCGAACTGGCGCCGGCGCGAGGCGGAGGGCATGTTCCATCGCGACCTGCTCGAGAAGATGGCGGCGGCCGGCATGTTCGGCTGCCTGTTCCCCGAGGAATACGGGGGCAGCGGCCTGGGCTTCGTCGCCCAGGTGCTGATCATGGAGGAGATGATGCGCGCGTCCGTCGAGAGCGGCATGCCCTTCAACAACCAGGGCGTGAACGTGCCGATGGCGATCTACCGCTGGGGCACGGAGGCGCAGAAGAAGAAGTACGTTCCCGGGCTGATCTCGGCCAGGTACGTCGGCTGCTTCTCGCTCACCGAGCCCGGCGGCGGCTCGGACTCGGCCGCGATGAAGACACGGGCGGTGCGCAAGGGCGATCGTTACGTCATCAACGGCAGCAAGATGTGGAGCACGCTGGGATCGGTCGCGGATCTGATCCTGCTGTTCGCGAAGACCGATCCGGACCAGGGCCACGCCGGCGTCTCCGCGTTCCTGGTCGAGACCAAGGACCTCGAGGGTTTCAGCGCGAGAGCGATTCCGGCCGACATCGGCACCAGTTGCATCCCGAGTGCCGAGCTGTCGTTCCAGGACGTCGAGATCCCGATCGACAGCCTGCTCGGCGGCGTCGAGGGGCAAGGCTTCAAGGCCGCGATGACCACGCTGCACTACGGCCGCGTCTGCGTCCCGGCGCGCGGCCTGGGCATCGCGCAGGCCTGCCTGGACATGGCGGTCGCCTACGCCAACGAGCGCGTCGCATTCGGCAAGAAGATCGGCGAGTTCCAGGCCATCCAGCACACGATTGCCGAGATGCTGGTCCAGACCGAGGCGGCGCGCCTGCTGATCTACCGCGCCGCGGCGAAGGCGGACCGCGGCCTGCCGTTCGGCCGCGAGGCCTCGATCGCCAAGTACTTCGCCGGCGAGGCGGTGATGGACGTGACCGAAAAATGCCTCGAGATCTACGGCGGCTATGGTTTCGCGAAGGAGTTCCCCGTGTTCCGCTATTTCACCTGCGCCCGGCTGATGCGCACCGGCGAAGGTTCGGCGAACATCCAGAAGAACCTGCTCGGCATGGACGAGCTGGGCTGGAAGAAGATCGACCGCCACGGCGCCTGACCGGCACTGCACGCCGTGGGCCACCACCAACCAACCGCAGCCCGCACATGACCGACATCCTCAAGGGCATCACCGTCCTCGACCTCACGCAGAACATCGCCGGCCCGTTCTGCACCCAGCTGCTCGGCGACTTCGGCGCCGACGTGATCAAGGTCGAACGGCCCGTCGGCGGCGACGACGCGCGCAAGTGGCTGTCTCCGGCCAGCCATGGCATCGGCACGGCCTTCCTCGCGGTGAACCGCAACAAGCGCAGCGTCGGCATCGACATCGCGACACCACAGGGCCTGGCCGTGGTGCGCCGCCTGGCCGACCGGGCCGACGTGCTGGTCCACGCGGTGCGGCCGGGCAGCCTGGAAGCGCGCGGCCTCGGCTACGACGACCTGCAGAAGTCCAATCCGCGCCTGGTCTACTGCGCGGTCAGCGCCTTCGGCGAGAGCGGACCGCTGGCCCGCGACCCCGGCTACGACCCGCTGATCCAGGCCTTCACCGGCATCATGAGCGTCACCGGCCACCCGGACCGGCCGCCGGCGCGCGCGGGCGTGTCGGTCATCGACATGGGCACCGGCATGTGGGCCTTCATCGGCATTCTCGCGGCGCTCTACCAGCGCAAGGAAACCGGCAGCGGCGCGCGGGTGGCGACCAGCCTGATGGAGACCGGCGTCAACTGGATGTCGATCTTCCTGACCCACTACATGGGTGGCAACTTCATCGGCCAGCGCCTGGGCGACGTGACGCCGATGACCTCGCCCTACGAGGCCTTCAGGACCAGCGACGGCGCGGTGCTGATCACCGCCGGCAACGACAAGCTGTTCGCCGCAGTGTGCAATGCGCTCGGTCTGCCGGCGTTGGCGAGCGACCCGCGCTTCGTCAGCAACGTGCTGCGCGTGGCCAACCGGCCGGCGCTGCATGCGCTGCTCGAAGAACGCATCTCGCGGATGAACGCAGCCGATTGCGTGGCACTGCTGCGCGAAGCAGGCGCACCGTGCTCGACGATCAACTCGGTGGACGCGGTCGAGGCCAACGAGCAGGTGGCCGCGATGCGGATGATCCGGCCGCTGCCGGCGCCGCACGTGCCGGACTTCCGCACCGTCGATCTGCCGGTGGCCATCGACGGCGAAAAGGCCAGCCTGCGCCATGCCCCGCCGCTGCTGGCCGCGCACACCGACGAGGTGCTGCAATGGGCCGGCTATTCGGCCGCGGAGATCGCGTCGCTGAAGGCCAGCGGCGCGGTTGGCTGACGCGCCAGCGGGTCCAACGCAGCCCGGCTCAGGGCGCCGTCACCTCGGGCGCAACCGTCGTGACGCCCGCCGCAAGCAGCGCCTCGATCTCGGCCGCGGAATAGCCCGCGTCGCCGAGAATCTGCGCGCTGTGCTCGCCGAGCCGCGGCGCCGGGCATTGCGATGCCGGCGGCGTGCCGGCCCAGCGCGTCGCGGGTTGAACGGTGCGGATGCGGCCCTCGCTCGGGTGGTCCTCCCAGCCGAAGAAGCCGGTCGCCCAGAGGTGCCGGTCGTCGAGCAGCGTCTCCAGCGTGTGCATCGGCATCGCCGGAATGTCGGCCGCCGCGAGCCGCTCCATCCACTCGGCGGTCGTGCGCGTGGCCATCGATGCGGCGACGATCCTGTACAACTCCCCGATGTTGCGCGTGCGGTCGGCGAGGTTGGAAAAGCGCGCATCGCTCGCCAGTTCCGGCTTGTCCATCAGCTCGAACAGGCGGGTCCACTGCGCGTTGCTGTACGGCACCATCGAAATGAAGCCGTCGCGCGTCGGGAAGGGCCGGCGCTCCGGCGTCAGGTGGCGCACGAAGCCGGCCGGGCCGACCGGCGGATCGAATACCTGCCCGGCGAAATGGCACAGCAGCACGAACTGGGTCATGGTCTCGAACATCGGCACCTCGAGCGCCTGCCCCTTGCCGGTGCTGGCGCGGCTGACCAGTGCGGCCAGCACGGCCAGCGCCGCGGCCATGCCCACCGTCTGGTCCACCATCGCGAGCGGCACGTAGCGGGGCGTGCCGGTGAGTCGGCCCTCCAGATCGGGCAAGGCTGCCAGGCCCTGGATCACATCGTCGAACGCCGGCTTGTCCGCATACGGGCCGTCCTGCCCGAAGCCGGTGGCGCTGCAGTAGACGATGCGCGGGTTCGCGGCAGCCACCTGGTCGTAGCCCAGACCGAGCCTGTCCATCGCCGCCGGCCGCATGTTGAAGAACAGCACGTCGTGCGACTCGATCAGCCGGAACAGCACCTTGCGCCCCTCGGCGCGCTTCAGGTCGAGCACCAGGCTGCGCTTGTTGCGGTTGGCGAGCAGGAAGGCGCTCGACATGCCCGGGTGGCGGGCCGCCCCCACGTTGCGGATCGGGTCGCCCTCGGCCGGCTCGACCTTGATGACCGCGGCGCCCAACTCGGCCATCAGCGCCGTCGCGTACGGGCCCATGCCGAAGTTGGTGAGGTCGAGAATGCGGACCCCCGCGAGCGGGCCCTGGGCAGGTGTCGGTGTCTTCATCGTCAACTTTCCGAAAGGCGGCGAGCGTTCGGCTCGCCGCGGGTGCCAGTGTGCCTGGAGATGGCCATGCGGGCAGGCATCGGGCGCGGCCCGAACGCTGCGCGACGCGCGAGAACCGTCACGGCGCGGCGTAGATGCCGATATGCGCCGCGGACTCCTCGATGCCCCAGATGCCGCCGCCGTTCTCCTGCAGCGCGATGCGCGCCCCGGCGACCTGGCGTGCCCCGCACTCGCCGCGCAGCTGGCTCACCAGCTCGAAGATCTGCCCGAGCCCGGTCGCCCCGATCGGGTGCCCCTTCGACTCCAGACCGCCCGACGGGTTGACCGGGATGCGCCCGCCCAGGCGCGTCGCGCCCGACGCCGCGAACTCGCCGCCCTCGCCGATGGCGCACAGGCCGAGCATCTCGGTCTGCATCAGCTCGCCCATCGCGGTGGCGTCGTGGACCTCGGCGACGTGGATGTCCTGCGGGCCGAGCCCGGCCTGCTCGTAGGCATCCTTCGCGGCCAGCCGGGCAAGGTGGTGTTCGAGGTCGTCGGCGGCGCGCGCCGAGGCCGATCGCATCACGCTGGCCAGCACGCGCACCGCGCGCCGGCGATCGAACCCGTGGCGGGCGAGTGCGGCCTCGCTGCAGACGATCGCCGCGGCCGAGCCGTCGGAGATCGGCGAGCACATCGGCAGCGTCAGCGGGTAGGTGATCGGCGGGGCGGCCAGCACCTCGTCGGCGCTCATCGCGGTGCGGAACTGCGCGCGCGGGTTGTGCACCGAGTGGGCATGGTTCTTCGCCGCGATGATCGCGAGCTGCCGCTGCGTGATGCCGAAGCGCTTCATGTGGCGGCGCGCGAAGCCGGCGTAGACGTCCATAAACGGGCTGTACGGCTTGGCCGACATCGAGCCCTCCGGCGGCTCGATGCCGTCGCTCATGGCCGCGAAGCCCCGGCGCGTCTGTTCGACCAGCTCCACGTCCCAGGCCGAGTCGAATACGCCGAACATCTTGGCGCGGTCGGTCGAGTACATCTTCTCGGTGCCCACGGCCAGCGCCACGTCGGCGCTGCCGGCGCGGACGTAGGTCAGCGCCATGTGAAAGGCGGTGCTCGCGGTGGCGCAGGCGTTCTCGACATTCATCACCGGAATGCCCTGCAGTCCCAGCGGCAGCAGCGCGACCTGCCCGCGCACCATGTGCTGGCCCTGCATGTAGCCCTGCCCGCAGTTGCCGAAGAACGCCGCGCCGATGTGCCCACGCTCGCAGGCCGCATCGGCCAGCGCCTCCTCGACCGCCTGCGCGGTGAGCTGCTTGTCGCTGCGGTCGAGGTGCCGGCCGAATGGCGTCATCCCGACGCCGACGATGTAGACATCCTGCATCAGATCTTCTCCTCGGCGGCATGAACCGCCCGTTGGTTCACCACTTCGCCACGTCGGACGGAATCGTCAGCCAGTTCGGCGTCGCGAGCTGGTACTTGCCGTCCTTGACCCACTCGACCTTGACCTTGGTGTTCTCGGTGGGGAACGGAGCGTCCTTGTTGAACTTCAGCGTCGGCAGCACGCCCATCAGTTCGTCCTCGGTGAAGGTGCCGGTCGTCAGCGCATCGTAGACCGCCGTGCCCGTGAGCTTGTCGGCGCCGACCTTCTTCGCCGCGTGCTCGACCGCACGAACCGCCAGCAGGCCCTGGCTGATGCCCAGCAGGTTCATCGGGTTCCACTCGGCGGGCAGGCCATAGTTCTTGGCAAGCTCCTGGTAGAACGGCCAGGCCTTGCCGGTCTTGTCGGTCGACGAGACGACGCCGGTGACCGTCATGTGGCCTTCCCAGGGCACGTAGCTCTTCATCGCCTGGGCCAGCGGCCAGACGGTGTGCCACGGCGCGGCCAGCGTCGGGATGTTGACACCGTGCAGCTGCATCGCGCGCAGCGCGGCGGCGGCCATCGTCGTGTTGCCGGTGCCGATGATGAGGTCGGCCTTCGCGTCGATGATCTTCTTCATCGGGCTGGAGACGTCGACCGGCTGGATCTCGACCCATTCGGTCGCCACCACCGTCGCGATGCCCTTGGGTTCGAGCACGGTCTTGATGTACTTGTCGACGCCCTTGACGAAGTCGACATAGGCCGGCGAGGCCTGGGTCGACAGGAACGCCACCTTCAGCGGGCGCTTCTGCGGGTTCTGCGCCGCGTACCAGGCCAGTGCGGTGACCCACTCGTGCACGTAGGTGGCGCGCGCGTTGAACACCCACTGGTTGGGCAGCCAGCCGAAGCCGTAGCCGGGCGGCGCGTAGATCATCGGCACCTTGTCGTTGGGCAGCCGCTGCTGCAGCGCGGCCTGGTCGGCACCGCCCAGGCCCAGGCCGATGATCGACTTCATCTCGGTGACGATGCCCGGCCACATGCTGGCGACGACCGTGCCGTCGTAGCGCGTGTCGTAGTTCTTCACGGTCAGCTTGACGCCGAGCTTCTTGCCGTCGTGATCGTTCCACCACTTGATCACCGCGTCGCGCGCCAGCAGGTGCTTGGTCAGGTCCGCGTACGGCCCGGAAAAGTCGACCAGCCCCGGCACCCAGTATTCCACCTGCGCCGCCGCGCTGCCCGCGCCCGCCGCGATCAGCAGCGCCAGTGCCGCCCTCGAAAGCCTGTGCCACATCGTCGTCATGCCTGTCTCCTTGAAAGTAGTTGCCGTCATTGCCGCCCCTCGAAACCCTGCCTATCCCAGCCAGCGCTTGCGGCGCTTGTAGTGCTTCACGTCCTTGAAGCTCTTGCCGTGCCCCGAAACGCCCATGCCCAGGTAGAACTCCTTGATGTCCTCGTTGTCGCGCAGCTCGGCCCCGGTGCCGTAGAGCACGATGCGCCCGTTCTCCATCACGTAGCCGTGGTCGGCGATGGCCAGCGCCACGTTGGCGTTCTGCTCGACGACGAGGAACGCGATGCCTTCCTCCCGGCGCAGGCGTTCGACCAGCTCGAAGATCTCGGTGACGATCAGCGGCGCCAGCCCCAGCGAGGGCTCGTCGAGCAGGATCAGCCGCGGCCTGGCCATCAGCGCCCGGCCGATCACCAGCATCTGCTGCTCGCCGCCCGAGAGATAACCCGAGACGCGCGTGCGCAGGCTCACCAGCTTCGGAAAGTAGCCGTAGACCTTGTCCAGCATCTGGCGCCGTGCGGCGCGGTTCCCGAGCACCTTGCCGCCGACCAGCAGGTTCTGTTCGACCGTCATGTGGGGCAGGATCTTGCGCCCTTCGACCACCTGCACCAGGCCTCTTTGCACCAGATTCTGCGGCTCCTCGGCGTGGATCGTCGCGCCCTGGAAACGGATGTTGCCGCTCGTGACCTTGCCGTCCTCGGAGCGCAGCAGCCCGGAGATCGCCTTCAGCGTGGTCGTCTTGCCGGCACCGTTGGCGCCCAGCAGCGCGACGATGTTGCCGGCATCGACCGCCAGGTTCACACCCTTGAGCACGAGGATGACGTCGCTGTAGACGACTTCGACATTGGTCAGTTCAAGCAGCATCGCGCGTGTCCGGTTTTCGGCTGTCCGTCGGCGGCCCGCCTCAATGCGGGAACGGCCAGATGCGGTAGCTTTCCTTGACGATGTTCCATCGGTGGACCAGCCCGCGCGGCTCGAAGATCACGAACAGGATGATGAGCCCGCCCAGCAGCATGTTCATCGCCGCGAAGACGAACTGGCCGCCGAGCGCCGGCAGCCACTCGGCGACCTGCGGGCCGACCACGGTGATCAGCTCCTGCAGCAGCCGGATCACCACCGTGCCGATGATGGCGCCGAGGATCGAGCCCATCCCGCCGACGATCAGCATGCCGATGTACCAGACCGACAGCCACAGCGTGAACTGGTCGGCCTGAACGTAGCGCACGTAGTAGGCCCACAGTGCGCCGGCGATGCCGGCGTAGAAGGCGCCGATGAAGAAGGCGAGCGTCTTGTAGTAGAAGACGTTGATGCCGATCACCTCGGCGGCGTTGTCGTTGTCGCGCACCGCGACGAATGCGCGGCCGGTGCGGCTGCGCATCAGGCCCCAGGCGCCGTAGGTCATCACGGCCGCGATGACGAGCACCAGGTAGTAGATGCGGTTGTCGGTGTCGAACGTGAACGAGCCGAGTGCCGCCGGCTCCAGACGCAACCCCTCGGACTGCCCGAACCAGGCCTTGGGCAGCTTGAGCATCGCGAAGGTGAAGATGTACTGCGCGGCGATCGTCGTCAGCGCCAGGTAGAAGCCCTTGATGCGCAGCGCGGCCAGCCCGAAGACGGTGCCGAACAAGGCCGCGCTGACGCCGGCGAGCGGGATCGTCAGCAGGAACGATGCGTGCAGGTTCACCGCCAGCGCGCCCGCCGTGTAGGCGCCCACGCCCATGAACGCCGACTGGCCCATGTTGATCTGCCCGGCGCAGCCCGAGGTCAGCTGCAGCCCCAGCACCGCGATCAGCGTGATGCCGACGACGGTGGCGATGCCGACCGCGCTGCCGAAGCCCAGGAAGGGCAGCAGCACCAGCAGCGCGACGAAGCCGGCGAACCACAGCCATTGCCATGGCGTGCGGATCAGCGCGCGGTCCTGCGCATAGGTTTCGGCGTGCACGCCACCCGGCAGAGTCATGCGCTCAGATCCTTTCGATGGTCTTCCAGCCGAACAGCCCGGTCGGGCGGATCAGCAGGATGACGACCATGATCACGAACGGGAACACGGCAGCCACGCCGCCGCCGAAGACCGGGTCGAGGAAGAAGGCCGCCAGCCCTACCGCGATGCCGACGATGAGGCCGCCCAGCACCACGCCACCGATGGATTCGAGCCCGGCCAGCAGGGCCACCGGCAGCGCCGCGAAGCCGATGTCCGACGCGAGGAAGGTCATGCCCTTGCCGTTGAGGAAGATGATCGCCGCCACGGTGGAGAGCAGGCCGCTGAAGGCCCAGGCGAGCGCGATCGAGCGCTTCACCGAGATGCCCAGCGACAGCGCGGTCTGGTGGTCTTCGGCCACCGCCGTCATCTCCAGACCGAGCTGGGTGTGGTTGAAGAACCAGGAGGTCGCCGCCGCCAGCACCAGCGTCAGCGCGCCGCCGATGACCAGCGCGCGGTCGAGCACCAGCGGGCCGAACTTGATCGCCGCCATCGGCAGCACCGCCGGGAAGAAGCGGATCTCCGGGCCCCAGGCAACGAGCACGACGCCGCGCATGAAGATCAGCAACCCGATCGTGACCATCACAAAGGCGAACAGGTCCTCGCCGACCAGCGGACGCAGGATCAGCCGCTCGATCAGCACGCCCAGCAGCATGCTCGCCAGCAGCGCCAGCGGCACCGAGGCCCACACCGGCAGGTCCAGCGCCGACATGAAGGTCCAGACGAGGAAGGCGCCGACGATGACGATCTCGCCCTGCGCGAAATTGAAGACCCGCGCCGAGCGGTAGATGACGACGAAGCTCATCGCGATCAGCGCGTAGAGCAGCCCCGTCAGCGCGCCGTTGACCACATAGGACAGCAGGCTAACCATGGCCGGCCTCCGCCAGGCGTGATGCGCCGGCTCGCGCACCGGCCGCAGCGCCGGCCGCCGCCGGCGCATCGAGATCGTCGACATGCACGGTCGCACTCAGCGTGCCGGTGCGGCCGTCCTGGTACTTGACCGGTACCGTGGCGCTGAACTCGTGCACACCCGAATAGATCGCGTCGACGAAGGCCGAATACTTCTGTTCGAGATGATTGCGGCGCAGCTTGCGCGTGCGTGTCAGCTCGTCCTCGTCGGGGTCGAGTTCCTTGGGCAGGTTGACGAAGCGGCGCACGCGCGAGCCCTCGGGCAGCAGTTCGTTGACGATGCGCAGCTCCTGCCCGATCAGCGCGCGGATCGCCGCGTTCTGCGACAGGTCGGTGAACGTCGTGTAGCCGATGCCGCGCTGCTCGGCCCAACGCCCGAGCGTGCTCGCGTCGATGTTGATGAAGGCGGCGACGAAGGGCTTGTCGGTGTCGCCCAGCGTCATCGCGTCCTTGATGAAGGGGCTGAAGCGCAGGCGGTTCTCGATGAACTGCGGCGGGTAGCGATGGCCGCCGGCGAGCTGGCGCATGTCTTCGATGCGCTCCAGGTAGACCAACTCGCCGCGCTCGGTGAGGTGCACCGCGTCTTCGCTGCGGTACCAGCCGTCGACGAGTTTCTTCGCGGTTGCCTGCGGGTTCTTGTAGTAGCCACCGAAGCCGATGCCGCCGCGCAACTGCAGTTCGCCTTCGTCGCT
The DNA here is from genome assembly GCA_040388965.1 of Pseudomonadota bacterium. Lineage (GTDB taxonomy): Bacteria > Pseudomonadota > Gammaproteobacteria > Burkholderiales > Burkholderiaceae_C > LMDS01. The sequence continues at coordinate 236,638 of JAZKAV010000011.1, forward strand.
GACGCGGTATTCGATCGGCTGGCCCAGCCGCGGGTGCACCGGCAGCCACGAGCCGACGGTCTCCAGGTCGTACTCGCGGCCCTGGTGCAGCGTCAACAGGCCGACCTCGGTGGAGCCGTAGATGTTGCGCAGCGGCACGCCCATCGCCTGGAAGAAACGGAACACCTCGGGCGCCATGCCCGAGCCGCCGGACACCGCGATGGCGGCCGACTGCAGGCCGAGGTTGTCGCGCAGGTGGCGCAGCACCGCCAGGTCGGCCAGCGCGTACAGCAACCGCCAGCCGAGGCCGACCGGCCGGCCCGCCAGGTCGGCCAGCTTGACGTGCCGCCCGACGCGCATGGCCGCGGCGTGGCAGGCGCGGCGGATGCGCCCGGCGTCCATCATCTTGGCCTCGACCACCGCGGCCAGGCTCTCCCACTGGCGCGGGCTGAGCATCAGGGCCTCGGCGCCGATCTCGCGGATGTTGTCCTGCACCGTCTCCGGCTCTTCCGGGAAGTTGACGACGAACGGCGCCATCAGGCCGAGCGTCAGGCCGAAGAACTGTTCGGTGCCCCAGGCCGGCGAGATGTACGACAGGTAGCGCGTGAACGGCTTGAAGCGCAGCGCGCCCAGCATGCGCGCCGGCGCCTCGAACAGGTAGCGGTGGGTCAGGATGCAGGCCTTGGGCAGGCCGGTGGTGCCGGACGTGTAGCTCAGCACCGCGATGTCGTCGCCGCTGCCGGACGCCAGCCCCTGGTCGAATTCCTGCGGTTGCCTTTCGATGCGCGCGCGGCCCCGCTCCTGCACCTGCTCGAAGGACATCAGCTTCGGGTGCCGGTACTTCCACATGCCGCGGTTGTCCCAGCAGATGATGGCGTGCACGGCGCCGAGCTTGGGCTCGAGTTCGAGCGCCTTGTCGACCTGCTCCTGGTCTTCGCAGACCACGACCACGGCCTCGGAGTGCTGCAGGATGTATTCCATCTGCGCCGCCGTCAGGTCCGGGTACAGGCACACCACCTTGGCGCCGATGCACTGCGCGGCGTACTGGCTCCAGAACAGCTCGGGCTCGTTCTCGCCGACCAGCGCCACCGTCTGGCCCCGCGCGACGCCGAGATCCGCCAGGCCCATCGCCAGGCTGCGCACCTGCGCGTAGACATCGCCCCAGGTGTGGCGCTGCCAGATGCCGTAGTCCTTCTTGCGGTGCAGCACGCGATCGCGCAAGCGCGCTTCCTGGTAGCGCAGCAGCTTCGGGATCGTGTCGATGCCGGCGTCGAGCATCGCGTCCAGGTCGTCCCATGAACCCGGCAACGGTTGCGGCGCGTTCATCGCTTCACCTGCGCGCCCAGATAGGCCTTGATCACCGCCGGATCGCCCTTGATCGCCTGCGGGTTGCCGCGCGCGATCACGTGGCCCCAGTCGAGCACCGTGATGCGGTCGGCGATGTCCATCACCACCTGCATGTCGTGCTCGACGATCACCACCGGGATGTCCAGCGCCTCGCGAATGTCGATCACGAAGCGGACCATGTCCTCCTTCTCCTCGAGATTCATGCCGGCCATCGGCTCGTCCATCAGCAGCACCTTGGGCTCCATCGCCAGTGCGCGCCCCAGGTCGACCCGCTTGCGCAGGCCATAGCTGAGCGAGCCGACGAGCTGGTGGCGGATGTTCTTGATCTCGAGGAAGTCGACGATCTCCTCGACACGGCGGCGCTCGCGCAGCTCTTCCGCATGCGTCCAGCCGCGGTAGAGGAAGCCCTGCAACGCCCCGGTCTTCATGTGCATGTGGCGGCCGGTCAGCAGGTTGTCCACCACTGTCAGGCCGGCGAACAACTGCAGGCCCTGGAAGGTGCGGCCCACGCCCAACCGCGCGATGCGGTGCGGCGGCAGCCCGGTGATCGGTTGCCCGCCGAAGAACACGCGGCCCTCCTGCGGCACGTTGAAGCCATTCAGGCAATTGAGCGTGCAGCTCTTGCCGGCGCCATTGGGGCCGATGATGGCGTGGATCTCGCTGGCACCGATGTCGAACGAGACACCCGACAGCGCGGTAACGCCGCCGAAACGCAGCGTGATGCCCTCGGCACGCATCAGCGGCGCCGTGGCCACAGCGGTCACGGCGTTCATGCGCGGGCGGACCTCACGCCGGCTCGGCCCCCGACCCGGCCGCCGGACGCGGCAGCATCGCAAAGGCGTCGAGCACGGCCGCGATGCCCAGCCGCTGCGGGTCACGACAGAAAACCTCGATGCGGTCGTAGGCCGCGGCCGGCACGCCGGTCTCGGCGCCGATGCGGCGCACCAGCTTCGAGTCGGTCTCCCAGTCGTAGGAGAAGTCGGCCACCGTCATGCGCTGGTCCTGCACCACCCGCGCGCCGTCGGCGGTCTCGGCCTCGATCACGCAGGACAGCACCGGCACCGAGTCGTCGGTGACCAGGTCGATGCGGTCGGTGAGCGCATTGACGTCGGCATCGTCGTAGGTCGTCATCGCGGCCATGCTGGGCGTGCCGCGCAGCAGCGTGAGCGCGATGCAGAACGGAATGCTCATCAGCGTGCCCGAGATCGAATCGAACGGGCCTTTCGCGTCCATGCCCGCATAGCCGGTCTCGAACGGGTTCATGCGCACCCGCACCCGCTTCAGCGCACGACCTTCGAGCTTGTCGCGCAGGATCAGCGCGCCGGTCACCGGCGTCTGGTTGAAGGCGCACACCGGGAAGGGCTTGAAGGTGACCCGCTGCACCGACCATTCCCGGCCCAGCCGCGCCAGCAGCGCGGGCACATCGCAGTCGCTGCGCGCGAAAGCCTTGACGAAGCCCGAGCGGCCCTCGAACGCACCCGGCGCCGAGCGCGAACCGGCACGCGCCAGTTCGGTCGCGACCAGGCCGTTGCGCGCGGCCACGCCGACCTGGTAGCGCCACTCGTCGGTGCCGTCGGCGAACGACTGCAGGATGCCGCCGGTGAACGACGCCGCGTTCGCCAGCGCCGCCGCACTGCGCCCGGCATCCAGGCCCAGCAGATGCGACGTGGCCGCCGCCGCGGCGAGGGTGCCATACAGCGGTGACGAGCGCAGACCGGCCGGTGTGGTCTTGGGCCCGTAGGCGGATTCGAGCAGGCCGCCCACCTCGTAGCCGGCGATCAGCGCGGACAGCAGGCGCGAAACAGGCAGGCCGCGCGCCTCGACCAGCGCTGTGAGCAGCGGAATCATGATGGTGCCGAAATGACCGGCGCCGCAGGTGTCTTCCTGCGCGCGGCCGTGGAACAGCGCCGAGTTGGCCAGCGCGGCGCCGTCGACCGAGGTCTTGCGGCCATCACCGAGCAGCGTGGCGCCGTTGTTGCGCTCGCCATCGAGCGCGAGCGCGGCGCGGCGCGCCACCGGCGCGAACGGCGTCGCGTGGCCGCCGAGGGCGATCCCGTAACCATTGAGCAGACAGGTCCGCGCCTTCTCGACGACAGGGGGCGGAACCTTGGCCAGATCGAGTCCGGCGACAAACGCTCCGAGGCCTTGGCACAGCGACATCTGCGACATCTGAATCTCCTATCGTGACAACAGCGCCCTGCCGCAAATCGGCGATCGACGCCGCGGGTACCGGCGCAAACTCATTCCACCTTCATCCCCGCGCGCTTGATGACCACGGCCTGCCGTTCGATGTCGGCCTTCCAGTAGTCCAGGGCTTCCTCGGGGCCGAGCACCAGGGGATCCAGGCCCGCCTTCGCCAGCGCGTCGGCGGTTTCCGGCTGGCGCAGGACCTTCATCAGTTCGCTGCTCAGGCGGGCCCGAATCTCCCTGGGTGTCGCGCTCGGCACGAACAGGCCGAGCCAGGCGGTGTATTCGACATTCGGCACGCCGGCCTCGGCCATGGTCGGCATGTCGGCGGCGAACATGGATCGTCGCGGGCTGGTGACCGCCAGCATGCGCAGCTTGCCCGACTTGACCAGGGGCAAGGCCGTCGCCAGCGGGTCGCAGATCAGTTGCACCTGACCCGAGAGCAGATCGGCGAGCGCCTGCGGTGAGCCCCGGTACGGCACATACGCGAGATCGATGCCGGCCGCGAACTTGAACATCTCGGCGCAGATCTGCGCCGAACTCGTTCCCGACCCGAAGTTCAGTTGTCCCGGCCTGGCCTTGGCCAGCGCCACCAGCTCCTTGAGGTTCGTGACCGGAACCGAGGGATGAACGACGATGCCGAAGCTCGCCGCAAACGTGATGGCCAGCGGCGCGAAGTCCCGGAGCGGATCGAAGGGCAGCTTGCTGTAGAGGCTGACGTTGGCCGCCATCGTCGTGTTCGACCCCAGCACCATGGTGTAGCCATCGGGTGCAGACTTCGCGGCCGCATCGACGCCGATCACGCCGCCGGCCCCGGGCCGGTTCTCGACCACGATCGGCTGGCCCAGCGCACGGGCCAGGCGCTCGGCGACGATCCGCGCGCCCACGTCGCTGCCTCCGCCCGGGCCCTGCGGAACGATGAGCCGCAGCGGGCGGTTCGGGAAGTCCTGCGCGTGCACGGCGGTCGCGAGCAACGCACATCCGATGGCCAAGGCGCAAGCCAGTCTTCGAAGTCCGATCTTCATCGCGGTGTCCCTCCTGTTGGTTGGCCGGTGCCGCGTTCCGCTCGGCACCATGAGCGCCTCGACCGAGCCGGTACGAACGGCTGGCGGCCATCGAACGGGCGGCGGTCAGACCCTAATGCTGTCGGCGCCTCACCGAGATACGGCATTCACCGATTGACCTCCAGTCGAACGATTGTTAGTTTACGCACGCAGCAGGATGTTGGCCGACCGCGTGTCTCGCAACGCACTGCGCCGCAACACCGGCCCGCGTGCCGAACAGTCCACGCCACTTCCAGGAGACACTCGATGCCGATCCGCTGGCGCGCCTTCCTTGCCATGCTCGCCCTGACTACGTGTCATGGTTTCGCTGGCGCCGCAGAGCCCTATCCCAGCAAGCCCGTGCACTGGATCGTGCCGTTCCAGGCCGGCGGCACCACCGACATCATTGCGCGCCTGGTCGGGCAGAAGTTGGCAGAGTTGTGGAACCAGCCGGTCATCATCGACAACCGTCCCGGTGCGAGTGCGCTCATCGGCACGCAGGCGGGCGCCAGGGCCGCGCCGGACGGCTACACGCTCACGTTCGCCTACAACGGCAACATGACGATGAACCCGAACCTGATCCGCAAGCTGCCCTACGACCCGATCAAGGACTTCAGCCACGTCAGCATGATCGTCGGATCGCCGTTCGTGCTGGTGGTCAATCCGCAGCTGCCGGCCCAGTCGCTGAAGGAGTTGATCGCACTCGCGAAGGCCTCGCCGGGCAAGCTGAACGTCGCCGTCGGCGGCGGTGCGGGCCAGTTGTCGGTGGAGCTGTTCAAGGCGATGGCCGGGGTCGACATGGTCAACATCGCGTACAAGGGCAATGCGCCGTCGCTCAACGCCGTGCTGGCCGGTGAAGCGGGGCTGATGTTCGAGACCGCCACCGCCGCGCTGCCGCACATCCGGAGCGGCAAGCTGCGGGCCCTGGCCGTCACCACCGCGAAACGTTCGGCGCTGCTGCCCGATGTTCCGGCGATCGCCGAAACGGTGCCCGGCTACGACGTCAACATCTGGTTCGGCGCCTCGGTCCCGGCGGGCACGCCGAAGGAGATCGTCGATCGCCTCAACGCCGACATGGCGCGCGTCGCGCGCCTGCCGGAGATGAAGGAGAAGTTCGCGACGCTGGGGCTGGACGTGATGAGCGTCACCCCCGAGCAGATGAGCGCCGCCGTCAAGGCCGAGATCGACACCTGGGCGCGCGTCGTGCGCGACGCGAAGATTCCGGTCGAGTAGCCCCTTCGGGCATCCAGTATCAAGGTCTAGGAGGAAGAGCATGGAACTGCAGGTACGTCGTCTGGCACATGGACTCGGCGCCGAAGTCCGCGGGATCGATCTTTCGCGCCTGGATGCCGCCGGCCGGGAGGCCATTCATGCGGCATGGATGGAACACATGGTCCTGGTGTTTCCGGAGCAGGATCTGACCGGGCTGGAATTCGCAGCCTTCAGCGAGCACTTTGGCAGTCTGGAAGTTCTGGGGAGTTACCAGGGCTTGGATGAGTACACCGATCCTGCCTGCAAAGGCCTGATGACCGTCACCAATCGAAATATCCGGAACGAACCCTCCCGTACCCGGGCCGTGGGCCGAAAGTGGCATGCCGACCGCTCCTTCGTTCCGCAAGCGCCGATCGGCACCTTCCTCTACTGCCGGGAACTGCCGGACGTCGGCGGCGACACCATGTTCTCCAACCAGTACATGGCATATGACACCCTGTCCGGCGGGCTCAAGGCCATGCTGGAACCGCTGTGGGCGGTGCACGATGTGCTGGGCCGGCGTGACAGCCTGGTCACGGCCTTGACGCCGGAACAGCTCGCCCGCAAACGGGCGATGGATCCTCCCACCGCGCAGCCGGTTGCGCGGGTCCACGAGGTCACGGGGAAACGCGCGCTCTACGTCAGCGAGGCGGTCACCACCCGCTTCGAAGGGATGACCGAGGCAGAGAGCCAGCCTTTGCTGAACTACCTGTTCCAGCATTCGGTGCAGCCAAGCTTCACCTACCGCCATCAATGGGATGTCGACGACGTCGTGATGTGGGACAACCGCTGCGCGATGCATCTGGCGCTCGCCGACTTCGACCCCAGCCAGATCCGCACGATGCTGCGCACTTCCGTGGTCGGCCCGGCGACCGGGCGGGTCCCGCAGACAGACACGACCAGCGCAGGTTGATTGCGCCGCGCCGGCTGCCGCCGCCCCATCGACACCCCCACCAGGAGCGAGATTCGTCATGATGAACCTGAACCGAACCGGTCGTGTGCTGCGCTGTCTGCTCGGATGCACCCTGCTCGTCGCCGCATGCGGCGCCCGGGGCCAGGCCTTCCCGGACAAGCCGATCCGCATCATCTCTCCCTTTGCCGCCGGGTCGAGCACCGACGTCATCGCGCGCATCATCAGCCAGCGCCTGACCGAGAACATGGGCGTGTCCGTCATCGTGGAAACGCGCCCTGGCGCGAACGGCACGATCGCCGTGGATGCCGTGGCCAGATCTGCCCCCGACGGCTACACGATCGTGCTGGCTTCGAACGGCACACATGGCATCGCGGTCAGCATGTTCACCAAGCTGCCCTACGATCCTGTGAAGGACTTCGAGCCCATCATGCATGTGGGACAGGTGGCCTACGTGATGCTCGTCGGCGCCGGTTCGCCCTACGCGTCGCTCAAGGACTACGTGGCTGCCGCCAAGGCCAGCCCCGGCAAGCTGACGATCGGGTACGCGGCCAGCGTGGCACAGCTCACCGGCGAGTTGCTGAAGTCCACGGCCGGCATGCAGGTGACCTCCGTTCCGTACAAGTCGCCCGTGAACGCGTTCACCGACCTGGGTGGCGGGCAACTGGATGCGCATTTCGAGCCGCTGCCCTCGGGCCTGCCGATGATCAAGACGGGCCGCCTGCGCGGCCTGGCGGTGACCTCGGCCAAGCGCAGTGCCCTCGCGCCCGACCTTCCCACGATCGCCGAGTCGGGTTACCCGGGCTTCGAATCCGTCGCGTGGATCGCCTTCTTCGCACCGGCGGGCACACCGAAGGACCGGCTCGCCAAACTTCATGCCGAGATCAATCGCGTCATGCAGAGCAGCGACGTGAAGGACCGGCTGATCCAGGTCGGCATGGATCCGGCCACGAGCACCCCCGAGCAACTGGGCGAGATGGTGGCCCGCGAAATCGCCAAATGGGCGAAGTTGTTCAAGGAGGCCAACCTGCCGCGGCAGAACTGACGTTCGGCCGCCGGTGCGCGGCTCAGCCGTAGCTGAAGCCGGCACTGCGCAGGTAGTAGTGAACGCCGGAGTCCTGGGCGATCAGCACGCGCGCGACGCCGGACCCGTGGTTGTGGTGGGAGTGCAGGTGGCCGGGCGGCGTGACGAGGGTCGCGAAGGGCTGCCAGTCGTAGCGCCTGCCGTCGATCATGCTGTGGCACTTCTCGCCGTCCAGCACCAGGGTCAGGGCGGCGGAGTTGTGGCGGTGCGGACGCTGCGAACTCCCGGCAACGAGAGAGTTGAGTGCCAGCATCAGCGCGGGAAACGGCAGCCAGCGCCTGGCCATACCCGCCTGGCTGGAGAAGATGAACGCCGCGTTGCCGTTGCTGGCACTGCCCTTGTCCACCTCGCGCTGCTGGGCCGCCGCGAGCGCATCGGCGATGGCCGCAGACGGGTAGTGCAGTGCCGTCGGGGCCGCTGAACGCTCCCCCTGCGCCTGCACGCCGAAGTAGGCGTGCAGCGGCTCGTCGGTCACCGCCCACAGCAGGGCGTCTTCATTTCCCGCGGCGTGTTCGGTCGTCTCACCACCGCCGAAGCAGAACACATCGCCCCGGCGCCAGGCGATCGTCTCGCCGCGATTGCGGCTGGTGCCGGCCCCCGCGATGACGTGGTAGGTCTCGCCGCCCGCAGCGAACCGGCTGCTCAGCGTTTCGCCGCGGCGCACCTTGACATAGCGCGCCAGCATGACCGGCGTCGTGGCGGGCCAATCGCAGCCCAGCGCCTCGCGATAGTCCAGCAGCGTGAATCCGGTGGGCGCCTGCGGATCGAACGCCGCACGCATCTCGTCGACGAAGACGTGGGCGGCAAAGTCGGGTTGCGCCTGCAGGTAGTAGTTGTCGCGTTCGACAAAACGTGCCGCCTGCACGGCACTGCTTGTCTCGATCGTTGGCATGTCCATGGGAGCCTCCTTGGATCTGGATGGGGTTCTGCACAGCGCAGAACCAACGTTGCTCGACTGCTGGTCGGTGTCTATGATGCAAAGGATCGAGCGGGGCGAGCAAGACCCCGATCAGCCCACCAGGAGACGACATGTTCAGATCGATCGCCACATTGCTGAGCGCGCTGACCGTCGCGACCGCCGCGCTCGCCCAGACCTACCCGAGCCGACCAATCCGCTGGATCGTGCCCTTCACGGCCGGCAGCACCAGCGACAGCGTGTGCCGGACCCTGCAGCCCGAGCTGAGCCGCCTGCTGGGGCAACCTGTCGTGATCGACAACCGCCCCGGCGCCGGCGGCTCTCTGGGCACCTCCGAGGGCGCCAAGGCGGCACCCGATGGCTACACCCTGACCTACGCCAGCAGTTCGGCCTTCGCGACCAATGTTCATCTGATGCGACTGGCCTATCGGCCGATCGAGGACTTCACGCCGATCTCGCTGATCGGCGCGACACCCTACGTGCTGGTCGCGCACCCCTCGCTGGAAGCGAACTCGCCCCGGGAACTGATCGAGCTGGCCAAGGCACGCCCCGGTCAGCTCAGTTACGCGTCGCCGGGCAACGGCACCGGAAGCCAACTGTCGATGGAATCGTTCAAGGCCTCGACGAAGACAGACATCAAGCACATCCCATACAAGGGCAGTTCGCCGGCGGTCGCCGATGTGATGGCCGGACATGTGCAGATGATCTTCGAGCCCGTCGCTTCGGTCGGCCCGCACATCAAGTCGGGCAAGCTGAAAGCCCTGGCGGTGGGCAGCGACAAGCGACTGGCCAACCTGCCCGAGGTACCCACCTTCACGGAAGCCGGCGTTCCCGAATTCGAGCCGGTGCTCGGCTGGTTCGGTGCGGTGGTCCCCGCGGGCACACCCGCTGCGATCGTCGCGAAGCTGAATGCGGCGTTCGTGACCGCGCTGAACACCACGCGCCCACGCCTGTCGGACGATCTCGGCATCGTGGTGATGCCGACGACACCGGAGACGTTCGGCGCGTTCATCCGCAGCGAGATCCCCAGGTTCGGCAAGATCATCGCCGTGTCTGGAACCAAGGTCGACTGAGCATGCCGCCGCGGTGATCGCTGCGCGCTCGTGGATCGACTCAACAAGGCTCGAGCGGTTCACGAGCGCTGCCCTCAGGACCCAGTCTTCCTGCTCAAGGCCGCAATCTGCTGCGGCGAGTAGCCCAAGCCGCCGAGCACCGCGTCGTTGTCGGCGCCCAGGGCGCGTGGCGCGCCGTGTCGGGCAGCGTCGACACCTTCCATCGGGACGGGGTAGTTCACGTAGCGGATGCCGTCGCCCTGCAGGATCATGCCGCGCTCGGCGAGCTGCGGGTCGTCGAACACGGTTTGCAGCGTCGTCACGGTCGTGACCGGCACATCGTGCCGGTTCAGCACGTCGATCCACTCGTCGTGGGTGCGCTCCAGGATCCTCGCGCGGATCAGCGGATCCAGGCTGCCGACCGCCTTCCAGCGTTCGGCAGCCTTCGCGTACTGCGGCTGGTCGAGGGCGGGAATGGCCAGCACCTTGACCAGTCGCGCCCAGAAATGATCCTCGATCGCCCCCAGCGCGATGTAGCGCTGGTCCCGGGTTTCGTAGACGCCGTAGCCGGTGCGGCACAGCACGTCCTTCTTGCCGAAGCCCGGCGTGTCCTGCAGGCTGCCCAGTCGCGGGCCGACCATGGTGAAGACCGCGTCGGTGATGGAGACGTCCAGGTACTGGCCCTTGCCCGTCTTCTGGCGCAGCATCAGTGCCGCCAGGATCGAGGTCACGGTGTACAGGCTGCCACTGAGATCGGCGACCGGCACACCCACCGCCTGCTCGGGCGGACCGTCGGGGCGGCCGCACAAGGCGAGCACGCCGGCCACGGCGTTGTAGTTGAGATCATGGCCCGGAATGTCGCGCAAGGGCCCGGTCTGGCCGAAGCCGGAGATCGATGCGTAGATCAGGCCCGGTGTCGCAGCCTTGAGCGTGTCGTAGTCGGCGCCCAGCCGCTTCATCACGCCGGGCCGATAGCCTTCCACGAGGATGTCCGCGTCCTTCGCCAAACGCAGCAGGGCCTCGCGGCCCTCCGGGCTCTTGAGGTCGAGGGTCACGCTGCGCTTGCCGCGGTTGACCATGCGGTAGGTGCTCGGCAGCATGCTGCGCGCGCTGTCGCCGACACCGGGGCGTTCGATCTTGATGATCTCGGCCCCCATGTCCGCGAGCATCTGGGTGGCAAACGGCCCCGGCAGCAGTTCGGTGAGATCGAGGACGCGGATGCCGGACAGGGCGAGGGGGGAACTCATGAATTCTCCAGACACGGAAATGAAAACGGGTTGACGATCAAGCCGTCGTGCGCCGGTCGGCGCGTCAGGCGTCGGTGGGGATGCCGCTGGGCGACGTGATGCCGGACCAGAAACCATCCGGGCCGCTCTGCATGATCCAGTGGCCCAGGTAGCCGGCCCAGTCGGCCTCGGTCCCGAACTCGTCGCGCCAGCTCCAGAGGCGGCGGGTGCTGTGATGCAGCACGTGTTCGTGGGTCACGCCGATGGCGCCATGAATCTGATGCGCCAGCGCCGCGGCGACACCCGCGGCTTCGCCGACCCGCACCTTCGCACACGCTGTTTCGGCCAGCCCGCGGCCCCGGTCCAGCGCCTGGCCGGCCGCATCCATGGCCACGCAGGCCGCCGCCACCTCGGCCGACATCAGGGCCAGTTGCTGCTGCACCGCCTGGAACTTGCCGATGGGCTTGCCGAACTGCACGCGCTCGGTGGCGTAGCGCAGGGTCAGGGCCATGACCCGCTCCAACGCCCCTGTCATCAGCGCGACACGGGTCAACGCGCCGCGTTGCCAGAGGCTGCCCTGGGACAGGCCGGCCGGTGCCAGCGCCACGACCGCGGGGCTCAGCGTAACGTCGTTGAAGTCGACACGGTCACGCGGCTCGCCGGCGAGATTCTGGCCACGCGACACCTGGCACCGGGAGGACTCCACCAGTGCGATGCAGTCCTTGTTTCCCGCGCGCCCGATGACGACCAGATGCGCCGCAGCCCCACCCCAGGGCACGCGCCGGGCCACGCCGGCCAGCCGCCAGCCGGCCGCCGTCTTGCGAAACTCGAGCCGCTCTTCGGCGCCCACCGGCGCAATGGTCAGTGGGCCGTCGGGGATGCGCAGATTCGCCGCGTCCAGCAGCCAGCCCGCCAGCAGGGTCTCGGCCAGGGGCACCGGCGCCGCGAATCGGCCGGCAGCGCGCAGCACGGCCAGCACGTCGCTCACGTCGACCCCGGACCCGCCCGCCTCCTCGGTCAGCCAGGCCCGGTGCAAGCCCGATTCCGCGAGCGACTGCCACAATCGGTCGGGCCAGACGCCCTTCTCCGCGTCGTTGACAACCTGGGGCGCGCAGAAGTTCTGCAACAGACGCTCCGCCGTGTTGGCCAGTGTGGATTTCAGTTCGCTCATCGCAGTCCCAGGCTCCTCGCAATGACGTTGCGCAGGATTTCATTCGTGCCCCCGCGCAGCGTGAATGCCGGGGCGGCCAGCATGCATTTCGCCAGCAGGACATCGAACTCGCTGACGGGATCGTCGGCACGCCGTGCCGGAACAAGGCCGCGGACGATCTCGACCGTCTCGCGCTCGAAGCGCGTGCCCAGGTCCTTGACGAGTGCGGCTTCGACCTCCGGTGACTGGCCCTTTGCCAGCAGCGTCAACAGCGCGATCGACATGCGGCGCAGCGTCCACAGCCGCGCCGTCAACTGGCCCAGCGCGACCACGCGGCGCGCGTCGGGGTCGGCCGCGGCCATCCGAACCAGCCCCACCAGCAGCGGGAAGATGCTCATGAAGCGCTCCGGGCCGCTGCGTTCGTAGCCCAGTTCACTGACCACCTGCGACCAGCCCTCGCCGGGCTTGCCGATCAGGCGGTCGTCGGGAACGAACACGTCGTCGAAGATGGTCTCGTTGAAATGATGGGCCCCGCTCATCATGTAGATCGGCCGGATCGTGATGCCGGGGGCCTTCAGGTCCACGATCAGTTGACTGAACCCGGCGCGCCGGTCGCCATCGGCATCGGTGCCGGTGCGGCAGAACACCACCATGTGGTCGGCGCGATGCGCGCCGCTCGACCAGATCTTCCGGCCGTTGATGACCCAGCCTCCGTCGGCCGGGCGCGCTCGCGTGCGGACCTGCCCGAGGTCCGAGCCGGCATCCGGCTCGCTCATGCCGATGGCGAAGAAGATCTCCGCGCGCGCCAGGCGCTGCAGGAAGAAGTCCTTGATCGAGTCGTTGCCGAAGCGCATCAGCAGCGGCCCGGTCTGGCGCACGCCCGCCCAGTGCGCGGCAACCGGCGCGCCGGCCGCCAGCAGTTCCTCGTTGACGACGAAATTCTCGAAGGCGCTGCGCTCGTGGCCGCCGTACTTCTTGGGCCAGGTCATTCCGACCCAGCCGCGCCGCGCCAGCTTGCGCGAGAACTCGGGCTCGAACCCGTCCATCCACGCATTGCAGACGGGCCGAAAGCCACCCGCCTTCACTTCGTCGCGAAGAAAGGCCCGTGCTTCGTCACGCAATGCCTCGACATGAGCGGGCAACTCCGGCAACGAGAATCCTGTGTCTTGAAATATCACGCTGGAGAACCTTCAGTCCGGTAGGGCCGCAGTGATGGTGTCATCCCACCATCACCCCGTATCGCCGTGCTCACTCGGTCGGTTGCAGGAACCGCCCGCTGGGCGTGCCGAGCACGGTCAGGCGGTGCATGTGGCGGGTGTGCTCGTGGCTGTAGTCGGCCAGCGCCAGGTGCATCGTGCAGCGGTTGTCCCACATCAGCATGTCGCGCACGTTCCAGGTGTGGCGATACGTGAACTCCGGTTTCACCGAGTGCGCGAACAGGTACTGCAACAGTCCGTTGCTTTCTTCCTGGCTCATGCCGACGAAGCGCGAGGTCTGGCCTTCGCTGACGAACAAGGCCTTGCGCCCCGTCTCCGGGTGCACGCGCACGACCGGCTGCGCCACTGGCGGCGACAACTCGTGCATCTTCGCAACCTGCGCCTGGTCGCGCACCCCGAAGTACGGGTTGTGCGAGGTGTAGTGCTCCAGGCTGTGCACGGCCTCGAGCTTGTCGAGCACCGCGCGCAGCCCGGGCGACAGCGTCTCGTAGGCCATGTACATGTTGGCGAACATCGTCGTGCCGCCCACCGGCGGGATCTCGCGGCAGTACAGCATCGTCGCCGTCGTCGGCCGGGTGGTGAACGAATGGTCCGAATGCCAGAGCCGGCCGGTGTCCTTGGTCTGCGACTCCTTGCCGCCGATCTTCTTGTTCGTGATCAGGTAGATCTCGGGATGCTCGGGATGGCGGTAGAACGGCACTGCCTTGTGGTCGTCGAGTTCGCCGAACATGTGGCCGAACGCGATCTGCCGTTCCGGCGTGAGTTCCTGGCCGCGAAACACGATCACGAGATGGTCCAGCCAGGCCTTGTGGATCTCGGCCCGGGTCGCTGCATCGACGGGCTTGCTCAAATCCACGCCGGACAGTTCTGCGCCAAGTGCGTGGGACAGGGGACGAATCTTGATAGCCATTGCCTTGCTCCTGAGATTGCCGGCGCGCCCATCGCTTCGTGATCGACGGGTTGCGCGCCAGCTGTTGGTTTGATGACTTCTATGCCACTGTGCCGACGATCAGTTCAGCGGCTGCGACACGATGCGCACGTGCTGCCCGGTGATGACCGCGTCGAGCAGCTTGGCGCAGGAATAGACCGCCTCGATGGACGGCACCGGCGTGTCGGTCAGGCGCGCCAGCTCGACGATGACGCCCAGCAGCGCGTCGATCTCCAGCGGCCGGCCGGCCTGCGTGTCCTGCAGCATCGACGGCCGCGCCGCGCCGATCTCGAGGGCCCGCGCCAGGCGCGCCTGCGGCGTGCCGGGAATCGTGACGCCGAGCTTGGCCGCCACGGCCTGCGCCTCGAGCATCAGGGTCACGCCCAGCTGCTGCGCGATCGGGGTCTGGTACACACCGAGCACCGAGGCCTGGGTCAGTGCGCACACCGGGTTCCAGACCACGTTGCCCCAGAGCTTGAACCACTTCTCGGTGCGGATGTCCGCCGTGATGGGGGCAGCCACCCCGGCACCCTGCAGCAGGCCCGAGACGGCCTCGATGCGGGCGCTGCGGCTGCCGTCGGGTTCGCCCAGAGGAAACCGATCCGCGGGCGTCACGATATGCTGCACGACGCCCGGCTCGCTGATCTCGGCCCCCTTGTGCGCGACGCTGCCGATCACGCGCGCGACCGGCAGGTGCCGATCGATTCGGCCACCGGGGTCCACCGATTCCAGCCGGCGACCCTCGAACGCTCCGCCGTGCCGATGAAAGTACCACCACGGCAACCCGTTCTGCAGCGCGACCACCGGCGTCGCCGCACCCAGCAACTCGCGCAGCGCCGGCGCGACCTCGGCAATCTGGTGCGACTTGAGCGCCAGGATGACCACCTCCTGCTCACCGAGTGCACCGGCCGTGCTGCCCTGCTCTGCACGCACGCCCGGCGCCCGCTCGACCTTGCCGTGCTGGTCGACCAGGGTCAGGCCCTGACGACGGATCGCGTCGAGATGGGCGCCGCGCGCCAGCACCGACACATCGTGCCCGGCCAGCGCCAGCCTGCCGGCCAGAAAGCCGCCGATCGCGCCGGCGCCGACGACGCAGACCTTCATCGGGCGTGGTCCGAGCCCTCGCGCTGCAGCTTGCGCAGCATGGCGGCCCACTCGCGATGGCCCTCGCCCGCGAAACCGCTCTTGGAGAAGATCGTTCGGCCACACTCGATGCTCTTGTCGATCACCGACTGCGGCAGCGGATTGAGCTCCTGCCCGCCCGACTGCGCGGCGATCTGCATGCGGCAGGCGCGTTCGATGCGATACATCAGCACGAAGGCCTCGCCCACCGTGCGCCCGGCCGTCAGCGTGCCGTGGTTGCGCAGGATCATGATGCGCTTGTCACCCAGGTCGGCCACCAGCCGCGACTGCTCGTCCGGATCGAGCGCCGGTCCCTCGAAGTCGTGGTAGGCCACCTGGTCGTAGATGACCAGCGCGTGCTGCGTGATCGGCAGCAACCCGCACTTCTGCGTGGCCACCGCATTGCCGTCGCGCGTGTGCAGGTGCATCACGCAATCGATGTCGGGCCGTGCCACATGGATGCAGCTGTGGATCACGAACCCTGCGGGGTTGATGATGTAGTCGGTCTCGCTGAGGATGCGGCCCTGCTCGTCGACCTTGACCAGGCTGGAGGCGGTGATTTCCTCGAACAGCATGCCGTACGGGTTGATCAGGAAATGCTCGCGCTCGTCGGGCACGCGCGCCGAAATGTGGGTGGCGAGCAGGTCGCCCCAGCCGTGCAGTGCTGCCAGACGGTACAGCGCCGCCAGATCGCAGCGCGTCTGCCATTCGGCCTTGGACATGCCGCGCGGCGGCGCGGCGGTCATGGCGTTCTCGGATACCGGTGCATTCATCACGTGTCTCCTGTTCGGTGAAGGGCAGTACGGAATTTAGCAGGCTATGGCGCTCGCGTCGAATCCGTGTCGTTCCGATATTGGAACGCTCTTCCTGAATGCGCACGTCTTCGTATACTGCGGATGTTCTCAACGACCGGCTTTGACCACCATGGATTTCGAACTCAGTGCCGAACAGACGCAGTTGCGAGAGGCTGTTCTCAGCCTGTGCAGCCGCTTCGACGATGCCTACTGGCTGCGCAAGGACCGCGACGGCGGTTTCCCCGAGGACTTCTACCGCGCCGTGGCCGATGCCGGCTGGCTGGGCATCGCGATGCCCGAAGCGTATGGCGGCTCTGGCCTGGGCATCACCGAGGCGGCCGTGATGATGCAGGCCATCGCCGAATCGGGCGGCGGCCTGTCGGCCGGATCATCGGTGCACATGAACATCTTCGGTCTCAACCCGGTGGTGGTCTTCGGCACCGAGGAGCAGAAGCAGCGCGCGTTGCCGCCACTGATCCGCGGCGAGGAGAAGGCCTGCTTCGCCGTGACCGAACCCGACGCTGGGCTCAACACCACCAAGCTCAAGACGCGTGCGGTGCGCCAGGGCGACCGCTACATCGTCAACGGTCGCAAGGTCTGGATCTCCACCGCGCAGGTGGCCGACCGCATGCTGCTGCTGGCGCGCACGACGCCGGCCGACGAGGTCAAGCGACCGACCGAGGGCCTGAGCCTCTTTTACACCAAGCTCGACCGCGACTACATCGACGTGCGCGAAATCGACAAGATGGGGCGCAAGGCGGTGGACTCGAACGAACTTTTCATCGACAACCTGCCGATCCCGGTGGGCGACCGCATCGGCGAGGAAGGCAAGGGCTTCCACTACATCCTGCACGGCATGAACCCCGAGCGCGTGCTCGTGTCCGCCGAAGCCGTGGGCATCGGCCGCGCGGCCCTGGCGCGAGCCGCCAAGTACGCCCGCGAGCGGGTGGTGTTCGACCGGCCGATCGGGCAGAACCAGGGCATCCAGCATCCGCTGGCGGAGTCGTGGGCCGAGCTCGAGGCGGCCAACCTGATGGGGTTTCGCGCCGCCAGCCTGTACGACCGGAAACTGCCCTGCGGCCCGCAGGCGAACGCGGCCAAGTATCTGGCGGCCGAAGCCGCGGTCAAGTGCTGCCAGACGGCGATGCTCACGCACGGCGGTTTCGGCTACGCGAAGGAGTACCACGTCGAGCGCTACCTGCGCGAGGCGATGGTCCTGCGCATCGCGCCGATCAGCCCGCACCTGATCCTGTCGAACATCGCGGAGAAGGTGCTCGGCCTGCCCAAGTCCTATTGATCCGGGCCGATCCGGACCGGGACCGATCGGTGTGACGAGGTCGATGACATCGAGCCGCTGCGTCCGCACGCCGCGCATGACACTGGCGCCATGCGCGGCGATCGGCGCGGCGCTCCGATGAGCGCGCCGGCCGCAGGCACTGGCCCGAGACTGCACGAGGGCGGTGTTGCAGGCCGGTGTTGCAGGGCGGTGCGCCGGGCTGACGCGGCGCCGGTCTTGCGCCACCGGAGTTCAGGCGCGCGCTGTCCTCCGGTGGCGGCTCCTGGGCGCCGCCTTCGTTGGCGCGGCGGTCCCTGGGGCCGGTACGAACAGGGCGCCGTCGGGCTTCGCGGACGGGTCGTGCAAGACCGCGCCGGCATGACCGAGGCCGAACGAGATGCTTTCGGCCGCAAGACCGACGAAGGTCGCGAAATCCTGCGGTGCGACCAGCGCCCGGCTGACCGGCGCCGCCATGGTCAGCGCGGCGATGACATGGCCTTCATGGTCGAAGATCGGCGCCGCGAAGCCCGCGACATCGCTGGCGACCTCGCCGACCGTGATCGCCAGCTTGCGTTCGCGGATCTGCGGCAACAGCCGGCGCACCGCCGCGCCGCGCGTCAGCGTCTGCGGCGTGAGCGCGGGAAACTGCGCGCGCGCGAGATAGCTGTCGACGAACGCCTGCTCGGCGAACGCGAGCAGCACGCGCCCCGCTGCCGAGCAGTACAGCGGACGCGCGGTGCCCAGCGCCGCGGTGTAGCGGATCGAGTGGGCGCATTCGATCATCTCGACATAGACCGCGCTCGCCGCCGCGCGATCGAGCACCGCGATGATCACGGTCTCGCCGCAACGCTCGACCAGCGCGCGCATGATCGGCGCGGCAATCCGCGTCAGCGAGATCGTGGGCATGATCGCCACGCCCAGGCGGAAGGCGGCCGGGCCGAGCACATAGCGGCCGTCGCCGTGGATGATGTAGCCGTGACCGCACATCGGGCGCAACAACGCCAGCAGGCTGCTCTTGGGCGACTGCAGCTTGCTGCTCAGCGCGGCCAGCGACAAGCCCTGCGGAGCCGCCGCGAGCTGCTCCAGGATGCGCAGCGTGCGCATCAGCGAACGAGGACCCGTGCTGCCCGATGCGCCGTTCACGTCCCTCACTGCGGCGTCGACGTGGTCCGTCGCCTGCTTTGCCATCCGTGGTACTCCTGCTCCCGTCTCGCCGGCACGCCGATCGACACGCGACGCGGCGCCGGTGGCACGTGCCAACCCCTGCCCAAGCTCGCTGCCATTCTGGCACGGGGCGCCGAATCGCCGGTGCGTGCAACAGGGCACTGCGGCGGAGAATCGGCGTGGAAACAAGAACCCTTTCAATCGGAGATACCGACATGATCGACCTGAGCCAGCGCATCGATGCGCCCACCGACGACGAGCGCATGGTGCGCGACGCGGCCCATGCCTATTGCTCGCGCGACCCCGAACTGCGGCGCGTGCGCGAGTTCCGCGGCAGGACGCCGAGCCACGACGCAAAGGCCTGGCAGGAACTGGTCGAGATGGGTTGGCTCGGTGCGCGACTGCCCGAAAGCGCGGGTGGCATGGCGCTCAGCCATGCCCAGCTCGCGCTGCTGTTCGAGCAGTTCGGCCGTTCGCTCGCCCCCGAACCGCTGAGCGCCACCGCCGTGCTCGCCGCCACGGTCCTGTGGGCCGGCGACAATCCTAAGCTCAAGACCCGGTGGCTGCCGCGCCTGATCCGCGGCGAATGGATTCCGACCCTGGCCTGGCAGGAAAGCC
Source organism: Pseudomonadota bacterium (assembly GCA_040388965.1). Lineage (GTDB taxonomy): Bacteria > Pseudomonadota > Gammaproteobacteria > Burkholderiales > Burkholderiaceae_C > LMDS01. The sequence goes on from JAZKAV010000011.1 coordinate 255,902, forward strand.
CGGGTTCGCAGGCGACCGAGCCGGCGCACACGCGCGCCACCCCGCGCGATGGCGGCGTGGTGCTCGACGGCCGCAAGTGCTGGGTCACGACGGGGGACTCGGCGCACGCGTTCATCGTCTCGGCAACCAGTGCACAGGGCTGCGTGCTGTACCTCGTGCCGCGCGATGCGCCGGGGCTTTCGCTGACCGCGCGACCCCGCGTGGACGGCGGCACCTGGAGCGAATTGCAACTGACCGGCGTCGTGGCCGGCCCCGACCAGCTCGTTGCCAGCGCAGGCGTTGCGACCGGCGCGCTCGAGCAGGCGCTGGACGAAGCGCGCCTGGCGGCCAGCGCCGAACTGCTGGGCCTGATGTCCCGTGCGCTGGAGACGACCGTCGCCTACATCAAGACGCGCGAGCAGTTCGGCAAGGCAATCGGCAGCTTCCAGGCGCTGCAGCATCGTGCGGTCGACATGTTCGTGCTGGTCGAGCTGTCGCGCGCGGTCGTGCAGCAGAGCGCCCGACGGCTCGATGCCGGCGCCGGCGCCGACGCGCACGCCCGTGCGGTCGCCGTGAGCCAGGCCAAGGCGCGCTGCTCGGACGCGGCGCTCGAAGTCGTCAAGGGCTGCATCCAGTTGCACGGCGGCATCGGCTACACCGACGAGTGCAACATCGGCCTGTTTCTCAAGCGCGCGATGGTGCTCGCGGCCTGGCTCGGGGACGCCGCCCTTCACCGCCGGCGCTACTGCGAGCTGGCCGGCGACCTGGATCAGGAAGCCCAGACCGCGCCGGCCGACCCGCTGCAGCGCGAGGTGCGCCAGTTCCTGGCCGAGCACTTCCCGGCCGAGTGGCGCTTTCCGCCCAACCGCATGAGCCTGAAGGAGAGCGCGCGCTGGCAGGACGAGCTGGCGCAGAAGGGCTGGATGGCGCCCGGCTGGCCGGTCGAGTACGGCGGCATGGGGCTGCCGGCCTACGAGCAGCTGAAGATGGCCGAGGAATTCGACCGCCACGGCGTGTTCATCGTGACCAACTTTGCCGTCGCCATGCTGGGGCCCCTGCTGATCCGCTACGGCACCGAAGCGCAGAAGCGCGAGCACTTGCCGCGCATCCTGGCTGGGCAGACCCGCTGGTGTCAGGGCTATTCGGAGCCGGGCGCCGGTTCCGACCTCGCCGGCCTGCGCACCCGCGCCGAACTCGACGGCGACACCTTCGTGGTCAACGGCCAGAAGATCTGGACCTCGTTCGCGCACGAGGCCGACATGATCTTCATGCTGGTGCGCACCGACCCGAAGGCGAAGAAGCAGGACGGCATCAGTTTCCTGCTGGCGGACATGAAGAGCCCGGGCATCACGGTGCGCCGGATCAAGAACCTGACCGGCAGCTCCGAATTCTGCGAGGTGTTCTTCGACAACGTGCGCGTGCCGAAGAGCAACCTCGTCGGCGGCATGAACCGCGGCTGGACGATGGCGAAGTCCCTGCTGGGCAGCGAGCGCATCATGATCGGCCACCCGCGCCTGGCGCGCATGCCGCTGCAGTTGCTGCACGGACTGATGAAATCGCGCGGCCTGCTCGAGGACCCTGCCCTGCGGGCCCGCTTCGACGAGCTGCGGCTCGATGTCGACGACCTCGGCGCGTCCTATGTGCGCATGGTCGAGGTGCTGCGCCGCGGCCAGGAACTCGGCGCCGAGGTCTCGATGCTCAAGCTCTGGATCACCGAGGCCATGCAGCGCGTCACCGACCTGCTGGTGGAGGTGGGCGCGGAATCGGCGACCCTGGACGACGTGGCCGTGCTGGGCGACGGCTCGCAGGTTCACGCCGCGAACCAGTACTTCGCGTCGCGGCCGGCCAGCATCTATGGCGGCTCGAACGAGATCCAGCGCAACGTGCTCGCCAAGGCGATGCTGGAACTGCCGTCGTGAAGCGTTTGCCGCACCCTCAGCGCGCGCGCCGCTCGCGCATCAGGTAGGCCGGCACCAGGCCGAGCACGAAAGTCACCCCGAGGATCAGGAATCCGTCGCGGTAGGCCAGCATGTTCCCCTGGATGTACACCGTGCGGCCGAGGTAGTTCAGGGCGCCCGCCTGCTGGATCGCCTCCGGAACCCCGGCCTGCGCCAGCAGTTCGCGCACACCGCGCAGCAGGACGGAGGTGCTTGCGTTGCCGGCGTTCTGGGAGGCCGTGAAGGCCTGCGTGTAGATCTGGGTGCGCGATTCGAGCGCGATCGACAGCAGGTTCACCCCGAGCGCGCCGCCCAGCTGGCGAATGAAGTTGATGGCGCCGGAACCCTGACCGACCAGGTGCATCGGCAAGGCCTGGAGCGCTCCGGCATTGAGGCCGGGCATGATGAACCCCAGACCGATCCGTCCGAGCACGATCCACCAGGCCATGTCGAAGAACGACGTGTCGGTGCCCGCCGCCCGCATCAGGTAGAAGGAAGACGCGAACACGCACAGGCCGAACATCACCGGCAGGCGATGGGGCACCCGGTCGGACAAGCGTCCCGCCAGCGGAAACACGATCGCGATGACGAATCCGCCGGGCATCAGCAGCAGGCCGGCGCGGGTTGCGGAATAGCCCTGGATGGTCTGCACGAACTGCGGCACGATGTACGTCGAGCCGAAGATGCCCGCGCCGAAGATGAAGGCGAGGACCGACGCCCCGACAAAGGTCGGGTTCGCAAACAGCCGCATGTCGATCATCGGCGACGGGGTGTGGATCTCCCACAGCACAAAGCTCCCGAAGGCAAGAATCGCCAGCGCGAAGACCAGAACGATGCGATCCGAGACCCAACCGTAGCGCGGCCCGTTGCTCAGCCCGTAGAGCAGCGCGAAGAGGAACAGCGCCAGCACGCCCAGGCCGATCCAGTCGAACTTCCGGCGCAGTGCGTGCGTGGCGCGACCGCGCAAGAACAAGCGGGACAGGAACAGCCCGAGCACGCCGAACGGCACCGGCAGAAAGAACACGTCGCGCCAGCTGAAGTTGTCGACCATGACCCCGCCCAGCGTCGGTCCCAGCGCCGGGGCCAGCACGACGCCGATGCCATAGACACCCATGGCCATGCCGCGGCGGTGCGGCGGAAATACCTCGAAGATGACCAGCATGGTCAAGGGCTGCAGAATCCCGGCCGACGCACCCTGCAGCACCCGGGCCAGGATCAGCACCCCTTCGCTGGGCGCCAAGCCTCCCATGATGGACGCCGCGAGAAATACCACGATCGCGGCCGTGTAGGTGAATCGCTGCCCGAAGGAATCCACCAGCCACGCCGCCGTCAGCATCGTCGCGGTCATGGCACCGAGGAATCCCGTGGCCAGCAACTGGACGTGGTCCTGGCCCATCCCGAAGCTGCCCATGATGTTGGGCAGGGCGACGTTGACGATCGTGGACGTGAGCACGGTGGCGATCGTGCCCAGCATCACCGTCGTGGTGGCGAACCAGCGGTAGCCGGGCCCGTACCGCTCGATGAACGCCTCGATGCTTTCGGCCGAAGGAGCCGCCGCGCCGGTCATTTTCGAGTCGAGACTTCGACCATCATTCCCGGCCTGAGGAGCTCGCCCGCATCGGTCAGCGCGAACCGGACCGGAAGGCGCTGGGTGATCTTGGTGAAATTGCCGCTGGGATTGGGGTTCGGCAACAGCGCGAATTCGCTGGTCGCGGCACCGCCGACGCGCTCGACCGTGCCGTCGAAGGCCTGTTCCGGATAAGCGTCGGCGGTGATCTCGACGCGCTGCCCCGGCCGGAAATGGCGGATGTCGGTTTCCTTGACGTTGGCCTCGATGCGCACGCGCTTCGGATCGTGAAGCATCAGCAGGCGCTGCCCCGGCGTGACGTACTCGCCGGCGCGCACGAAGACTTGGTCGATGAGACCGTCGAAGGGCATGACGATGGTGCGGTCACGCAAGTCGATCAGCGCCCGGTCGCGCTGCGCGGTCAATTGCTGCTGCTCGGGCACCAGCGATGCGGCCTGCCGCTGCAAGACGACGAGTTCCTTGCGGCCCTCCTGGGCGCGCAGCAACTGCGCCTCGGCCGTTGCCACCTCGGACCTGGCGCTGACAACCTTCTGGCGAGCGGCCTCGGCAGCGGTTCGCGCGCGCTCCCAATCCTGCCGCGAGACAGCCCTGGCATTCACCAGCGAAGCCAGGCGGTCGAAGTCGCTGATCGCAAAGTCGCGCTCCGCGATGGCCGTCATGACGTTGGCGCGCGCACCGGCCAGGCGCGCCGATTCCGCCTTGGCCTCGCTGGCGGTCTGACCGTCGATCAAGGCCATGCGCGCCTGCAATTCGGCGCGTCGCGTCGTGATGCCGTCAAGACGCGCGCCGAGTTCCCGCACCAGCAAGGCCGATTCCCGGTCGTCGATGCCCACCAGCACCGCACCGGCGCGAGTCGAATCGCCAGCAATCACGTTGACCGCCGTCACGCGCCCCGCGACTCGACTGCTGACCGCGATGATGTCGGCCGCCACTCTGGCGTCATCGACGACGACGTGTGTCAGCTGCCCGTACAACCATACGCCGGCGGCCACCAGGACCGCGAGGCCGGCTGCCAGAAGCGCGAACCGGCGCCAGCGTGGACTGCGCGGCAACGATTCGTCCCCCGGCGGGGCGGCCGGAGGCGTCGCCCGGCCCTCCAGGGGGTTCGTCGTTTCGATCGTCTCTATCGCGGCCATGTCCCTTGTTCCTGTCGATCTGCTGCTCACGAACGCCGGCGGCGATCGGCCCCACCCTGATCGACCTGCAGGTTGGCCGCGACGCGCTCGAAGACTCGAAGACAGATCGCGATCTCATCGTCCGAAACGCCGGCCAGCAGTTCGCTGCGAACCTGGTCGGCGACCGACTGGATGCGCTTCAGGACCGGCGCGGCCGCGGCCGTCGCATGGATCGACTTGGCACGCCGGTCGCCGGGCGCATCGCGCCGCTCCACCAAGCCGTCGGCCTGCAGGCGATCCAGCGTGCGCACCAGGGTCGGGCCCTGTACGCCGACGCGTTCGGCGAGCGCCGTCTGCGGCAGCCCGTTCCCGCCCCTGGCGAGCTGATAGAGGATCAGCCAGCGCGCCTGCGTCAGGCCGAAGGGCGCCAGGCGCGCGTCGAGCTCCGCTCGCCACGCCCGCCCGAGCCGGCCGAGCAGGCGACCGAACTGCTCACGGGAGGCGGGTACTGCGGAACGACTCATCACCCGCAAAAGTGTAGCACACTATCAAGTAGTGTGACACCTATAAGCGCGCGGCCCCATTGCCTGCCGGCGTCCCGCAACGGAGCACCGTGTCGCTCGACTTCCGCCGGGTTGGGTCGGCCGCCCCCGGATCGCGCCGGGGCGCTCGTGCATCAATCGAGCTTGATACCGGCCTTGGAGATCACCGCACCCCAGCGAATGGTTTCCGCCTTCGAGAAGGCCGCCAGTTGCTCCGGCGTGGTGGCGGCGAGGAGGGCGCCCTGCACCGTCATCCGCTCGATCGTCGCCGGGTCGCTGACGAACTTCCGGATCTCGGCATTGAGCTTCGCGATGATCGGTGCCGGCGTGCCGGCCGGCGCCAGCAACTGGTACCAGGTCGACGCCGCGAAGCCCGGGTAGGTTTCGGCGATCGCCGGCACATCGGGCAGCCCGGGCATGCGCTGCAGCGAGGCCACGGCCAGCGCCTTCAGCTTGCCGCTCTTGATGAAGCCCTGCGGCTGCTGCAGGCCGTCGAACAACAGGTCGATCTGGCCACCCAGCAGGTCGTTCAGTGCCGGGCCGTTGCCCTTGTAGTGCACACCCTGGATCGAGACGCCCGCAGCCTCTTCGAGGAGCTTCAGGGCCAGATGCGGCGGCGTGCCGTTGCCCGGCGTTCCGAGATTGAGTTTTCCCGGGTTCGCCTTGGCGTAGGCGATCAGTTCCTTGAAGGAGCTGGCCGGCACTGCCGGGTTGGCCACCAGCACGTACGGAATTTCGGCCACGCGGCTGATCGGCGCGAAGTCGCGCTCCGCGTTGTAGGGCAGCTTGCTGAACAGGTGCGGGTTGACCGTCAGCGCGCCGGTGGCCAGCAGCAGCGTGTAGCCATCGGCCGGTGACTTGGCTGCCGCATCGACGCCGAGAATCGTCGCCGCGCCGGGCCTGTTCTCGACGACGAAGGATTGGCCGAGGTGTTGCGAGAGCCATTGGGCGACCGAACGGCCGAGGGCGTCGGAGAACCCCCCCGCCGCGTACGGCACGATGACCTTCACCGGCTTGTCCGGATACTGCTGAGCCGATGCGACAGTGACCGTGGCCGCGACTGCCAGGAACCCCGCCACACGGGCGAGCGCGCGAATGCCGGACATCAGGTTGGCCTTTCTCGGCGCGTTGCCATGGGATCTCATGCCGCCTCCTGGTACAGCGCGCCGGACGGCTCGCCAAGGATCGTCGTGCGATGCATGTGCCGGTAGGTGCCGGGCAGGCGGTCGCGCAGCGCCTTGTGCATTGCGCTGCGGTTGTCCCACATGATCAGGTCATGCGGCTGCCAGTGGTGGCGGTAGGTGAACTCCGGGCGCACCGAGTGCGCGAACAGCGGCTGCAGGATCGCCTGGCTCTCGGCGTGCGTCATGCCGGCGATGTGCGTGGTGACGCCTTCGCTGACGTACAGCGCCTTGCGGCCGGTTTCCGGATGCACGCGCACCATCGGCTGCACGACCGGCGGATTGACGGCGATGTGCGCCTTCGCATATTCGGGGTTGCGGCCCTTTTCGGTGTCGTGGATCGCCCAGGCATAGGTGTGGACGGCTTGCAGCGGTTCGATCAGGCGCTTGAAGCCCTCGGACAGGCTGTCGTAGGCCAGGTACATGTTGGCGAACTGGGTGTCGCCGCCGACCTCGGGGATCTCCAGGCAGTACAGCAGCGAACCCGTCGCCGGGCGCAGCGTGTAAGACAGGTCGGAATGCCAGTTGACGCCGGTCTCGCGGGTGTTCGAGGGGCTGCCGTCGGCATTCGGCTTGGTGGTGACGAGGAAGATCTCGGCGTACTCCGGGTGGCGGGACTTGAACAGGGCCGCATGGTCGTCGAGCTTGCCGAAGCGCGCGCTGAAGGCGATGTGCTGCTCGGGGGTGATGTCCTGGCCGCGGAACAGCACGATGCAGTTGTCGACCCAGGCCTTGCGGATCTGGTCGACGGCGTCCTGGCTGAGCGGCCTGGTGAGATCGACACCCTGGATTTCGGCACCGATGCCGTAGGAAAGCCGTTTGACGGTGATTGACATGATCGATGTTCTCCTCGAGGAATTTGGAGCGGGGTCTATTCGGCCTTGGCGCCGGCATCGCGCACGATCTTGGCCCACTTGACTGTCTCGCTGCGGATGAAGGCCGCGAACGGCTCGGGTCCGCCCGACATCGGCTCCATGCCCAGACGGGCGAAGGCCTCCTTCAGTTCGGGTTGCGTCATCACCTTGAGGGTCTCGCGGCCGAGCTTGTCGACCACCTCGCTCGGCGTGCCGGCCGGCGCGAGGATGCCGTACCACACGAACACGTTGAAGCCGGGGAATCCCGATTCGGCCATCGTCGGCACCTGGGGCGCCAGGGTCGAACGGGCGGAGGTGCTGACGGCCAGATATTTCAGCTTGCCGGACTCTACGTGTGGGCTGGTGGAGGTCCAAGCGTCGAAGATGACCTGAATGTTGCCGCCCAGCATGTCGGCCACCCCCGCGGCCGTGCCCTTGTAGGGCACATGGGTCAGGTTTGCTCCAGTCTCGGTCTTCAGCACTTCCATCGCGAGATGGGTGGTGCCGCCGATGCCGGCAGACGCGTAGTTGAGCTGACCCGGCTTTGCCTTGGCCAGGGCCACCAGATCTTTCACCGACTTCACCGGCATGCTCGCCGGGACGGTCAGGAACAGCGCCATCGATCCCACCAGTCCGATCGGTGCGAAGTCTTTCACCGGATCGAAAGGCAGCTTGTCGTACAGCGCCGGGTTGACGGCCAACGGCCCTGCCGCCCCGAAGAACAGCGTGTACCCATCGGGCGCCGCCTTCGCAACGGCGCTGGCCGCGATGTTGCCACCGGCGCCGGTTCGGTTCTCGACCACGATCTGAACCGACAGAGCGCTGGCCAGCCGCTGTGCAAATGCACGCGCCATGACATCGGTGCCACCACCGGCCGCGTACGGCACGATGAGCCGGATCGGCTTGTTCGGGTAGGGCTCGGCTGCGTCTGCTGGAAATGCGGCGGCCAGCATCAGACTGCACAGCGGCACCAGCAGCGACTTCAGGATCTTCATCGGTTGTTCCTCGGCGTGAAAACGGAGCCTGGGGGTTCTAGACGATCTCGCGCGCGGCGAGCTCGTCCAGTTCGGCGTCGCCCAGACCGAGCAGACCTTGCAGGACTTCGCGGGTGTGCTGGCCGAGCGTGGGCGGTGCCTCGTGCGCAATCTCGGCGGCCGAGAAGCGCATCGGGTTCGCGATCATCGGCATGCTGCCGGCCAGCGGATGCGGCACGTCCCTGCGCAGACCGCGATGCTGCACGTGGGGGTCGGCGAGCACCTGGGCCAGGTCGTTGATCGGTCCGCAGCCGACCCCGGCGTCCTCCAGCACCTCGCTCCAGTGAGCGCCGTCGTGCACGGCCAGCAGACCCTCGAGAACCGGCACCAGTTCGGCACGGTTGGCCACGCGCAGGGAGTTGCGCTCGAAACGCGGATCCTTGGCCAGCGCCGGCTGGCCGAGCGCGGCACAAAGCCTGACGAACTGACCGTCGTTGCCGCAGGAGATCATGATCTTGCCGCCGCGACAGGCCAGCACTTCGTACGGCGCCACCGTCGGGTTGTCGTTGCCCCAGCGCTGCGGAACCTTTCCGCCGACGAGATAACCCAGATGCAGGTGCGACAACGCTGCCGTCAGGACATCGAGCAAGGAGACGTCGATGTACTGACCTTCTCCCGACACCTTGTCGCGGTGATGCAGCGCGGCCAGGATGGCCGACACGGCATGCAGCCCCGTCGTGATGTCCACGATCGGCAGCCCGACGCGCATCGGCCCCGCGCCAGGTCGGCCGTCGCGCTCGCCGTTGACGCTCATCAACCCGCCCATCGCCTGGAAGATCGGGTCGTAGCCGGCACGATGGCGGTAGGGACCGGTCTGGCCGAAGCCGGTGATCGAGCAATACACCAGCCGCGGGTTGATCTTGCGCAGATCCTCCCAGGCCAGGCCGTAGCGCGCCAGCGTGCCGAACTTGTAGTTCTCGACCAGCACGTCGGCCTTTTCGACCAGCCGGCGCACGATGTCCTGGCCCTGCGGCTTGCCGATGTCCAGCGTGATCGACTTCTTGTTGCGGTTGAACGCGAGGTAGGTCACCGACTCGCCGGTGTCCTGGCCGTCCTTGCCCTTCAGGTAGGGCCCGCCCATGGTGCGGGTGTCGTCGCCGGCACCCGGGCGCTCGACCTTGATGACTTCTGCGCCGTAGTCGGCCAGGGTCTGGCACGCGAGGGGACCGGCGAGGATGCGCGTCAGGTCGAGGACCCGGATTCCGGTCAGCAGCCTGGTCGTCATGTGGGGAGTTCCCTGGTCGGTTGCCTGTGCCTGCGCGTTCAATTGCGGTAGGCCGGGTCCTCCCGGTCCAGCCTGCGCAGCAGCGCCGCCCATTCCTTCTGGCCCAGCGGAACGAAACCGTCCTTGCCGAAGATCTGCGCGCCCTGCGCCGCGCTCTTCGCGATCACCGCTTCGGGGATCGGGTAGAGCCGGGTGTTGCCGCCCAGCGCCGCCACCTGCATGCGGCAGGCGCGCTCGAGCTGGTACATCAGCATGAAGGTCTCGCCCATGGTTGCGCCGCAGCTGATGCTGCCGTGGTTGCGCAGCAGCATCAGCTTCTTGGTGGCGCCGAGGTCGCGCACCAGGCTGCGCTTCTCCTCGTCGTCCAGCGCCAGGCCCTCGAATTCGTGATAGCAGAGCTGGTGCCAGACCACCATCGCGTGCTGCGAAGCCGGCAGCAGGCCGTGCTCCTGCATCGATACCGCGGTGCCGTCGCGTGTGTGCAGGTGCATCACGCAGTTCAGGTCGGGCCGCGCCTCCAGGATCGCCGCGTGAATCACCAGCACCGCCGGGTTCACCGGGTAGTCGGTCTCGCTGAGGATGCTGCCGCGCGCATCGGTCTTGATCAGCGACGAGGCGGTGATCTCGTCGAACAGCATGCCGTAGGGATTGATCAGGTAATGGTCCGGCTCACCGGGCACCCGGTGCGAGATGTGGGCCGAGATCAGGTCCGACCAGCCCATGCGGTCGGCCAGCCGGTAGCAGGCGGCCAGTTCGCGGCGCGCCTGGCGCTCGCCCTCGGACAGCTTGTCGGCACCGCCGACGGCGGCCTTGGATGCAACGATCTTCATGTGACATTCTCCTGGTGGTCGGAAGGGTCGGTACGGCTGCAACCGACTCAACCCTCCCGGTCGCGCCCGGCCGCGATCGGTGGGGCGCCGATCACGCCGGCTCGAATCAACTGCTCGATCTCCGCCGGGCTCTTGCCCAAAACGTCCTTCAGAACCTCGACACTGTGCTCGCCGAGCAGGGGCGGCGCAATCCGGTATTCGACCGGTGTTTCCGACAGGCGAATCGGATTGGCCACCGTCGAGACGACACCACCGCTGCTGTGCGGCTGCTCGACCCGCAACCCGCGGTGCCTGACCTGCGGGTGGTCGAAGACCTGCTGGTAGTTGTTGATCGGTGCGCTCGGCACGCTGACGGCCGCGAGTTGCTCGACCCAGTGCGCGGTGGTCTGGGTCGACATCACGCGCTGCAGTTCGTCGATGAGCACCGGACGGTGGGCGTTGCGGTCGGCCACCGTGCGAAAGCGCGGGTCGGTGCTCAGCTCCTGGCGGCCCAGCACGCCGCACAAGCGCGCGAACTGCCCGTCGTTGCCCGCACCGACGATGAAGTGCCCATCGGCCGAGCGGAACACCTGGTAGGGCGCCAGGTTCGGGTGCTCGTTGCCCCAGCGGCCCGGCACCTCGCCGGTGGCGAACATGCTGACGATCTGGTTCGAGCCGAAGTGAACGATGGTGTCCAGCAGCGCGATGTCGATGCGCTGTCCGTGGCCGCTGATGTGGCGGTGCTCGACTGCCGCAAGGATCGCGACCGTGGCGTTCAGGCCGGTCAGCACATCGGTGACGGCGATGGCGACCTTCACCGGCCCGCCGCCGGGCCCGTCGTCGCGGTGGCCGTTGATGCTCATCAGCCCGCCTTCGCCCTGTGCCATGAAATCGTAGCCCGGACGCTTGGCATAGGGGCCGTCCAGTCCGTAGCCGGTGATGGAACAGTAGACGATGCGCGGATTGACGGCCCGGATGGCGTCGTAACCGAGGCCATGGCGATCGAGGTCGCCGACCTTGAAGTTCTCGACGAACACATCGCATTCACGCGCCAGTTCGCGAATCAGTTCCTGCGCGGCCGGGGTGGCGATGTCGAGCGCCAGCGAGCGCTTGTTCCGGTTGGCCGAGGTGAAGTAGCTCGCATCCCGCGTCGGACCGTCGCGGCCCTGGATGAACGGCGGACCCCAATGGCGCGAGTCGTCACCGACCTCGGGCCGTTCGATCTTGATGACGTCGGCACCGAGGTCGGCAAGCATCTGCGTGCCCCAGGGGCCGGCCAGGATGCGCGACAGGTCGAGAACGCGAAGGTGGGAAAGGGGTCCGCTCATGGATGCCTGCGAAGGGTTCGTTCCGATATACGAACATCGTTCTGAAAAAATTCCAGAGTTGGAGTATGCCCGCTGCGCGCACCCCTTGCGCTCAGTGTCTTCACCGATCGAAACCGCTCGCGAGCCCCCAGCGGGGCCCTGGCGCGCAACGCCGAGCTACAGCCCCAGGTCCTTGGCGATGGAGTTGCGCATCACCTCGCTGGAGCCGCCGCCGATGCGCATGACCCGGGAGTCGCGGTAGTGACGCTCCATCGGGAAGTCGGGTGTCATCGAGTAGCCGCCCAGGATCTGCATGCCTTCGTCGGCAACGCGGAAGTAGGCTTCGGCGGTGTAGACCTTGGCGATCGACGACTCCTTGCGGCACTCGATGCCGGCATCGAGCCGGCGCGCCAGGTCGTAGGTCAGCATGCGCGAGGTGTGCACCGCGATCTGCATGTCGGCCAGCTTGTGCTGGATGACCTGGAACTTGCCGATCGGCTGGCCGAACTGAACCCGGTCTTTCGCGTACTGCAGCGCGCAATCGAGCGCCGCCTGCGCCGCACCGGTGACCTGCGCCGCCAGCGAGAAGCGCTCCTTGTTGAGGTTGGTCATCAGGTGCTTCCAGCCGCCGTTCAGCTCGCCCAGCAGGTCGTCCTTGTGCACCCGCACGTCCTCGTAGGTGACGCGGTTGGTGCCCACCGACCGGAACACCAGCGTGTCGAGCCGCTCGATCGTCACGCCGGGGCTCTTCGGGTCGACGAAGAACAGGCTGATGCCCTTGTGCTGCGGGACGTCGGGGTCGGTGCGCGTGACCAGCACCGTGCGGTCCGCGAGGTTGACCTGCGAGTTGAAGACCTTGGCGCCATTGATGATGTAGTAGTCACCATCGCGCACGGCGCGGGTGCGCACGCCGGCCGCGTCGGAACCCGCATTGGGCTCGGTCAGGCTCATCGAGGACTTGAACTTGCCCGCGGCGAACAGCGGCAGGTATTTCTTGCGCTGCGCCTCGCTGCCATAGGTCAGCAGCGAGTGCGCGCCGTGCACCGTGGCGCGGTAGAACAGGATCGCCAGTTCGAGCAGGCCGTAGGACAACTCCTCCTGGATGATGCCCAGCTCGACGAAGCCCAGGCCCGAACCGCCGTACTCCTCCGGAATGGCGACGCCCAGCCAGCCCAGGTCCGCCATCTTGTCGAACACGTCCAGCGGCGCGATCTTCTCGCGGTCGCACTTGCGTGCATACGAATCCGGCATCTCCTTGCGCACGAACTGCCGAACCGCGTCGCGCAGCATCAGCTGTTCGTCGGTGAATCCAAAATCACGGTCTGAACGCATGTCTGTAGTCCTTCAGCTCGCCTCAGCGCTGCGAAAATCGGCGTCCGATCAACTCGCCGGTGATGTTGACCTTCTGCAGGTCGATGTGGCCGCCGCCGATGCCCCAGACCCAGGCGTCGCGCATCTTCTGCTCCATCGGGTAGTCCTTGGAGTAGCCCACCGCCCCCATCACCTGCGCGCCGTTGGCCACCACGCGGCGGACGGCCTCGTTGGCGAAGCACTTGGCGACGCTGGTGTCGAGCAGCGACGGCAGCCCTTCTTCGGCGCCCTGCGCGGCGCGGTGGATCAGCAGGCGTGCCGCCTCGACGTCGATCTTCATCTCGGCCAGCCGCAATTGCACGGCCTGGAAATCGACCAGCGGCTTGCCGAACTGCTGGCGCTCCTGGGTGTAGGCCAGCGCCACGTCCAGCGCGCTGGCGGCAATGCCCAGCGCGCAGGTCGAGTTGCCCAGGCGCTCCATGTTGAACGAGCGCATCAGGTCCTTCACGCCACCGGCCGGCACGATGATGTTATCGACCGGCACTTCCACGTCGTCGAGGTAGATCTCGGCGTTGTGGAAGCCGCGCACGCCCATGAAGTTCTCGGGCTTGCCGAAGGACACGCCCGGCGTGTCCTTCTCGAGGTAGACCGCGCCGACGCCGGCCGCGCCCGGCTTGTCGGCCAGCCGGCAGTACAGCACGTAGCCCTGGGCGTGGCCGGCACCGCTGCACCAGCGTTTGACGCCGTTGATGACGATGCGGTCACCCTTGATCACGGCGCGCGTCTTCAGCTCGGTCATCGCGGTGCCGACGTCGGGCTCCGACATCGACACCGAGACCATCATCTCGCCGGAGCACACCCTTGGCAGCACGCGCTGCTTCAGCCATTCGGGCGCGAAGTACAGCAGCGTCTGCGCCGGGCCGCAGTTGGCCTCGAACACCGGGAAGGCGACCGCGGCCGAGACCTTGGCCAGCTCCTCGAGCACGATCAGCGCATCGACCTTGCCCGCGCCGACGCCGCCGTAGGCCTGCGGGATGTTGATGCCCAGGAAACCGAGTTCGCCCATGCGGCGTCGCACGGCATCGGGAACCGGATCGCTGGTACGTTCGCAGTCCTTCGCGACGGCGACCAGTTCCTGCTGCGCGAAGCGCCGCGCGGCCTGCTGGAACTCGCGCTGTTGTTCGTTGAACTGGAAGTCCATTTGAAGCCCCAAGTAACGAGGTGGCCTGCGTCCACCGGCACGACCATCGCCGATTCCGGAAAGGCCGCGGGCCTACGCCTGAAACCGAGGGATTCTGCTGACTGCACAAAAGAATGCGCGCCCTAGCATCGCGGCACAAGACGGGCTTCTCCCGTTGACACTCTCCCGGACCCCAGTTACAAACGCGGCTGCCGCAAAACAGCGAATCGATTCGGGCGAGAATTGCCTGTTTCGCCCTCGCGGGTTCACCCGCCTTACCCCTCATCAATGACACCGCCCCGACGGGGCTTGGAGACAGTCTGAATGCGCTCGTGCTCACCGCTTTCGCCCGACAACGGCTCGCCTGACATCAGGCAGGCTGCACCTTGCCGGAAGGCCGCGTCGTGACCGCACAGCCCATCGCGCCGGCGTCTGCGGCGACGCCGGTGCTCGAATGCCAGGGGCTGGAGCGCCGCTTCGGCGGGCTGGTCGCGGTCACCGGTGTCGATCTGCGCATCGACCGCGGCGAAATCTTCGGTCTGGTCGGCCCCAACGGCAGCGGCAAGACCACGCTGGTGAACGCGATCACGGGTTTCTATCCCCCGCAAAAGGGTCGCATCCTGCTGGACGGCACCGACATCACCGGCATGAAGCCGCACAAGGTCGCCCGCCGACGCGTCGCCCGCACCTTCCAGAACCTGGCGCTGTTCAACGGCATGAGCGTGCTCGACAACATCCTGCTCGGCCGCCACGTTCACCTCGATCCCGGTGTGGTCAAGACGGCTCTTTACTGGTGGCTGGCCCAGCCCGAGGAGATCGCGCACCGGCGCATGGTCGAAGAGATCATCGAATTCCTGCAGCTCCAGAGCGTTCGCGAGGACATGGTGGAAACGCTGCCGATCGGCCTGAAGAAGCGCGTCGAGCTGGCGCGCGCCCTGGTGGCCGAGCCGAGCTTCCTGATCCTGGACGAGCCGATGGCCGGCATGAACCAGGAAGAAAAGGAGTACATGGCCCGCTTCGTTCTCGACGCACGCGACGAACGCGGCATCACGGTGCTGCTGATCGAGCACCACATGGACGTCGTGCTCGGCATTTGCGACCGCATCATGGCCCTGAACTACGGCGAGATCATCGGCACCGGACTGCCGCGCGACGTGGTCGCCAATCCTCGCGTCATCGAAGCCTACCTCGGAAAGGCGAACAAGCATGCAGCGTGACCAAACGACGCTCGCGGCGGGTTCTGCCTCGCAGTGGGATCTCGGCGACCACACGACGCTGCCGCGGCTGCTCGCCCTCAACGCACGAGCCTACCCGAACCGTGTGGCGATGCGTGAAAAGGCGCTCGGCATCTGGCAGGAATTCACCTGGTCGCAGATGCTCGAGGAGGTGCTGGAGATCGCCGCAGGGCTGGAAGAGCGCGGCTTCGCCGAGCGCGACGCGATGCTCGTGCTGGGCGACAACCGCGTGCGGCTGTACCTGGGCATGCTCGCCGCCGCCGCGCTGAAGGGCTACGCGATGCCGGTGTACCCGGACGCGAATCCCGACGAAGTGCAGCACTTCGCCAGCGAGGCACAGGCGCGATTCGCGCTGGCCGAAGACCAGGAGCAGGTCGACAAGCTGCTCGAGCTTCGCAGCAAGGCGCCGTCGCTGCAGTTCATCGTCTACGATGACCCGCGCGGCATGGGCCACTACAAGGCCGAGGGTCTGCTGTCCTGGGACGAACTGCGCGCGGCTGGCGCGCGCCGGCTCCAGGCGGAGCCGGCGCTGCGCGAGTCCCTGATCGCGCGTGCCGTGCCCGAGGGCCCGGCCGTCTTCGTGCATTCGTCCGGAACCACGGGCAAGCCCAAGGGCGTCGTGCTGCAGCACCGCAACCTGCTGGCCGGCGTGGGCAATGCCTACCGCGGCAAGGTGTTCGGTTTCGACGAGGAAATCCTCGCCTACCTGCCGATGGCCTGGATCGGCGACTTCGCCGTGACCATGGCCGCGGGGATCGCGCTGCGCTTCACGATCAACATCCCCGAGCGCCAGGAGACCGTCCTGCACAATCTGCGCGAGATCGCGCCCACGGTGTATCTCGCGGCGCCGCGCAGCTGGGACAACCTGCTGACGACGATCCGTGTGCGCATGGCCGACTCCACGCCGCTCAAGAAGCGCGTGTTCGACTATTTCATCGACCTCGGCGTCACGGTCCAGCGCCTGCTGCTCGACCGCAAGACGCCCAGCGCGATGCAGCGGCTGATGTCACGCATCGGCGAGATCGTTCTGTACGGCCCGCTCAAGGACCAGTTCGGACTGAACCGCATGAGCACGGCGCTGACCGGCGGCGAGGCGATGGGCGAGGACACCTTCCTCTTCTATCGCGCGCTCGGCATCAACCTGCGCCAGCTGTACGGCCAGACCGAAAGCAGCGCGTTCAATGCCGTCCAGGCCTTCGACGAGGTGCAGTTGCACACCGTGGGCCGGCCGCTGCCCGGCGTCGAGACCAAGATCGCCGACGACGGCGAGATTCTCGTGCGCTCCGG
The DNA here is from genome assembly GCA_040388965.1 of Pseudomonadota bacterium. Taxonomy (GTDB): domain Bacteria; phylum Pseudomonadota; class Gammaproteobacteria; order Burkholderiales; family Burkholderiaceae_C; genus LMDS01. The sequence continues at coordinate 272,486 of JAZKAV010000011.1, forward strand.
CAGCATCTTCAGCGGCTACTTCAACAACCCCGAGTCGACCGCCAAGACCCTGATCGACGGCTGGCTGCACACCGGCGATGCCGGCTACATCGAACCCGACGGTCACCTGGTCGTGCTCGGCCGCCTGGCCGAGGTCGTCTATACCGCCAAGGGCGAGCGCTACATCCCGAACTACATCGAGAACCGGATCAAGTTCAGCCCGTATGTGCGTGACGTCGCGGTGATCGGGGCCGGGCGCGACGCGCTCACCGCGATCGTCTGCATCGACAACGAATCGGTCGGGCACTGGGCCGAGGTGCGCGGCATCGCCTACATCTCGTATGCCGATCTTTCCCAGAAGCCGGAGGTGCGCAAGCTCGTGCTCGAAGAAATCCGCCGCGTCAACCGCGTCCTGCCCGAACCGCTCCAGGTCCGGCGCTTCACCAACCTGCACAAGGAGTTCGACCCCGATGACGGCGAAATCACGCGCACCCGCAAGCTGCGCCGCAACGTGATCGAGGAACGCTACCTCGCGGTGATCAATGCGCTGTACTCGAATGCCGACTCGGTGGTGATGAAGGCCCAGATCACCTACGACAGCGGCGAAACCGGCGTGATCGAACGTCAGCTTTCGGTGGAGAACGTCTGACATGGACCTCGCACTTCTCGCCGAACTGGCGATCAACGGGGCCCTGTCGGGCCTGATGTATTCGCTCGTCGCACTCGGCATCGTCCTGATCTACAAATCGTCGTCGGTGCCCAACCTGGCGCAAGGCGCGCTGGCGATGCTGGGCGCGTACGTGACCATGGCGGTGTTCGACCTGCTCCACATGCCGTTCTGGGTGGCCATGCCGGTCGCGATGGTCGTCATGTTCATGATCGGCATGGGGATCGAACGCGTGGCGCTGCGCCGCCTCGCCGGCCGGCCGCTGATGATGATCCTGATGATGACGCTGGCGATCGACATCTTCGTGCGTGCCGCCGCGCTCGTGGCCTGGGGCGGCACCAATCGGATGATTCCGCTGGGCATCACCTCCGATCCGCTGTTCCTGGGCGATGTGCTGGTGAATCGCTCCTACCTCGCCGGCGGTGTCGTCGCGCTGCTGCTGTTCGGCTTCTTCGTGCTGTTCTTCCGCACCCGCATGGGCATCGTGCTGCGGGCCATCTCGGACGACTACACCGCTTCGTGGTCGGTCGGCATCTCGGTCGAGCGCGGCGTGGCGCTGTCGTGGGCCATGTCGTCGGTCGTGACGACCTTCGCCGGCGTGCTCTGGGGCTCGATCCAGGGCGTCGACCAGTCGCTGTCGCAGCTGCTGCTGATGGGCATCGCGGTGGCCGTTCTCGGCGGGCTCGACAGCATCGGCGGTGCTATCGTGGCCGGTCTGCTGATGGGCACGTTCCAGGGCATCGCGTCGGGCTACCTCGACCGGCTGGTCGGCGGCGGAAGCCGCGAGCTGGTCGTCGCCGCGACGCTGATCCTCACCATCCTGATCCGGCCCCACGGCCTGTTCGGCCGCGAAGACATTCAAAGGATCTGAATTCCATGTTCTACCGTCAGGCCGGCATCCACCACACCACCTACCGGGGTGCGCAACAGCTCTTCCCGATTCCGTTCGACCGCTGGCAGATCGGCGTGCTGCTCGTCATCGGCCTGCTCGCGCCGTTCCTGATCAGCCCGCTGTACCTGAAGAGCTACATGCTGCCCTGGCTGATCTGGACCGGGGCCGCGCTCGGGCTCAACCTGATCCTCGGCTGGGCCGGGCAGTTCCATTTCGGCTATGCGGCCGTGATGGGCATCGGCGCCTACACGGCGGTGCACGCCACGCGCGCCGGCATTCCGTTCGAGATCGCGCTGGTCCTGGCCGGCGCGGTGGCCACCATCATCGGCTGCTCGTTCGCGATCACGGCACTGCGCGTGCGCGGCCTGTACCTCGCGCTGAGCACGCTGGCCCTGCAGTTCGTGCTCGACTGGGTCATCAACAAGGTGCCGGCGGTCAGCGGCGGCACCCAGGCCACGATCCAGGCGCCGACGATGCGGCTGCTGGGCATGCAGGTGGTCTCGGACGCGGGCCAGTACTACGTCGCGCTGGCCTGGTGTGTGCTGGTGACGCTGTTCATGCTGAACCTGCGCCGCACCGGCCTCGGCCGTGCGCTCGTCGCGGTCCGCGAGAAGGATTTCGCGGCCGCGGTGATCGGCGTCAACAGCTTTTATTACAAGCTGTCGGCATTCGCGATGTCGTCCTTCATCGGCGGCGTGAGCGGCGCGATCCTGATCTTCACCTTCTATCACGCGGTGACGCCGGAGCAGTTCACCGTCAACGTCTCGATCCAGACGCTGGCGATGGTGATCGTCGGCGGCCTCGGCAGCGTGATCGGCTGCTATTTCGGGGTGGCCTTCATCCTGCTGCTGCCGGGTATTGTCGCCAACCTCATTTTCGCCGCGGCCAATGCGATGCAGCTGAAGATCGGCATCGAACTGCTGGCCCACATCCCGAGCCTGCTGTACGGCATCCTGATCATCGGCTTCCTGCTGTTCGAGCCGCTCGGGCTGGCCAAGATCTACGCGAACCTGCGCAACTATTTGATCTTCTGGCCGTTCGGCTATGAACGCAAGTAGTGTTCATGCCTCCAATTCAGAGTTAGTTTCCGCCCCCTTCCCCCCAAAGCAAGGAGAACGTTCCATGTTCAAACCACTGAAGCTGCTGCTGAGTGCGGCGTCGTTGCTGCTCGCGTCGCAGCAACCCGCCTTCTCGGCGGAGCCGGTCAAGTTCGCGCTGTGCTACGACCTGACCAAGGCCTACACCTTCATCACCCCTCAGATTGCGCAGGCCGTGCGTGACTACGCGGAAGTACTCAACGCCAAGGGCGGCATCGAAGGCCATCCGATCGAGATCATCGTCCAGGACCACGGCAACGAGCCGCAGCGCGGCATCGAGTGCTACGAGAAGGTCAAGCAGCAGGGAGCAATCACGGTCGACCTGCTGTCGACACCGGTGTCGCGTGCCGTGCTGCCGCGTGCGATGAAGGACGGCACGGTCATGGTTCAGGCCCTTGCCGGCCGCGGCGACGCCGTCGACGGCGAGGTCTTCAAGTGGGTGTTCACCCTGGGCCCGACCTACTGGGGCCAGGCCGCCAACATCGTGGGCTACTACAAGAAGCAGTCCGGCGGCAGCCTGAAGGGCAAGAAGATCGCCTTCCTGTACATCGACTATCCGTTCGGCCAGGAGCCGATTCCCATCCTGCAGGAATTGCAGAAGCGCGAGGGTTTCGACCTGCAGTTGTACCCGTACCCGCTGCCGGGCAGCGACCAGTCGGCCGCGTGGTCGCAGATTCGCCGCTTCCAGCCCGACCTGATCATCCACTGGGGCTTCTCGGCAATGCACGTGGTGGCCTCCAAGGAAGCCAAGCGCAACGGCGTCTCGCTGGACAAGATGGTCACGGTCAACTGGTTCAACGAGGTCGACCTCGCGAACATCGGCGCCGATGCTGCCAAGGGGCTGCGAAAGTCCTCGGTCGTCGTCAGCGGCACCACGCATCCGCTGATGCAGCAGATCACGAAAGAGCTGTACGACAAGGGCAAGGGCAACGGCGACCGCAAGTTCCTGGGTGACACCTACTACAACGTCGGCCTGTCGATCTACGCTCCGGTGTTCGAGGCCGCGCGCCTCGCGATCAAGGCAGACAAGTGGCCGTTGACCCCGGAGAAGATGCGCAAGGGCATGGAAAGCATCAAGAACTTCGACGCCGATGGCCTGGTGCCGCCGCTGAACGTCACGGCCAAGGACCATGGCGGCGGCGGCAAGACCCGCATCGACCTGTGGGACGGCGCCAAGTGGGTCCCGCAATCCGACTGGTCGGCCGACTACACCGATCTGGTGTGGTCGACGGTGAAGAAGTATTCGTCGGAGTTCGCCAAGTCCGGCCAGTGATGAGTGCCACGGGGTTCGGGCGTTGCGGCGCCCGAACCCCGGTTTCCCCCCTGCTTGCAGACCTGCTCTGTAGCTGCCAAAGAAAGTAGATGCCATGCGACTCAAGCACCTGAAGTGTGTAATCGGCGCCGTTGCCATGACGATCGCCAGCCACGCCGCGCTGGCGGCGGACCCGATCAAGTTCGGCCTGTGCTACGACCTGACGAAGATCTACGTCGCGGCCGTTCCGCAACTCGCGCAGGCGGTCAAGGATTACGCCGACGTCCTGAACGCGAAAGGGGGCATCGAAGGCCACCCGATCGAGATCATCGTGCAGGACCATGGCAACGAGCCGCAGCGCGGGATCGACTGCTACGAGCGCCTGAAGAGCCAGGGCGTGACGATGTTCGACTTCTTCTCGACGCCGGTATCGCGTGCGGTCCTGCCCCGCATCGTGCAGGACGGCAACATCCTGATCCAGCCGCTGGTGGGCCGCGGCGACGCGGTCGACGGCGAGGTCTTCAAGAACGTGTTCCCGCTGGCGCCGACCTACTGGGGCCAGGCTGCCAACATCATCAGCTACATCAAGAAGCAGTCGAGCGGCAATCTGCAGGGCAAGAAAGTGGCGTTCCTCTACCTGGACACGCCTTTCGGTCGCGAACCGACACCGGTGTTCGAGGCGCTCAAGCGGATCGAGCGCTTCGAGTTCCAGACCTTCCCGATCCCTGTGCCGGGCACCGATCAGAGTGCCGCGTTCACGCAGATGCGGCGCTTCCAGCCCGACTGGGTGATCACCTGGTCCTTCTCGCCGCTGAACCCGATCAGCTTCCGCGAGATGCAGCGCAACGGCATCCCGATCGAGAAGATGATCACGGTCAACTGGATCAACGAGGTGGACATCAACAACTTCGGCGCCGCAGCCGCCAAGGGTCTGAAGCGGTCGACCGTCGTGAGTGGCGGCGCGGAGCACCCGCTGGTCAAGTCCATCCTCAGCGAACTCTATGACAAGGGCAAGGGAAATGGCGATCGCAAGATGGTCGCCGATTCGTACTACAACACCGGACTGGCCGTGTACTCGACCGTCTTCGAGGGCGTCCGTCTGGCGATCAAGGGCCAGGGTTGGCCGCTGACGACGGAGAAGATTCGCCAGGGCATGTACGGCATCAAGAACTTCGATGCCAAGGGCTTCATGGCGCCGGTCACGATCACACCCAAGGACCACGGCGGTGGCGGCAAGACCCGGATCGACATGTGGGATGGCACGAAGTGGGTGGCACAGACCGACTGGTTCGCCGATTACACGCCCCTGGTATGGACCATGGTCAAGGCCAATTCGGCGGACTTCCTGAAGTCCGGCAAATAACGACACCGATCACAGCGAACCTCGAGTTGAAGTAGGAATAGACATGCGAAACATTTTGCGGACCGCCCTCTCAGGGCTTCTCGTCCTGGCCGCCTCACACGGAGCGGGCGCAGCAGAGCCGCTCAAGTTCGGCCAGTGCTACGACCTGACCAAGGCCTATTCCTTCATCTCGCCACAGATCGCCCAGGCCTCGCGCGACCTGGCCGCGCTGATCAACGCGAAAGGCGGCATCGCCGGCCGCCCGATCGAAATGCTGGTCAACGATCACGGCAACGAGCCGCAGCGAGGCGTGGAATGCTACGAGCGCCTGAAGCGCGAAGGCGTGGTCGTGTTCGACTTCTTCTCGACCCCGGTCGCGCGCGCGCTGCTGCCGCGCGTGATGCAGGACGGAAACATCCAGCTCCAGGCCTTGCACGGTCGTGCCGACGCAGTCGACGGCGAGGTCTTCAAGACGATCTTCCCGCTCGGCCCGACCTACTGGGGCCAGGCCGCGAACATGATCAGCTACATCAAGCGTCTGGCCGGTGCGAACATCAAGAAGACGAAGATCGCCTTCCTCTACGCCGACTACCCGTTCGGGCAGGAGCCGATTCCGATCCTCCAGGAGTTGCAGAAGCGCGAGGGTTTCGAGCTGCAGATGTTCCCCTACCCGCTGCCCGGCAATGACGTCAGCTCGGCGATGAGCCAGATCCGGCGCTACCAGCCGGACTGGATCGTGCACTGGGGGATCGGTCCGATGAACGTCGTCGCCCTCAAGGAGATGAAGCGCAGCGGCATCCCGACCGAGAAGTTCATCACCGTCAACTGGCTCAACGAGGTCGACATCGCCAACATCGGCCCGGAGGCTGCGAAGGGCGTGAAGCGCTCCTCGGTCGTGGTCGGCGGCGGTACCGACACCCCGCTGCTGCGCGAGATCATCAAGGAGCTGTACGACAAGGGCAAGGGCAATGGTGACCGCAAGTTCCTGTCCGACACCTACTACAACGTGTCCCTGGCGATCTGGTCCACCGTGTTCCAGGGCGTGGAACTCGGGCTGAAGAACGATCCCGGCCCGTTGACCGCCGACAAGGTGCGCAAGGGTCTGGAGAGCCTGCGCAACTACGACGCGAACGGCCTGATGCCACCGCTGACGATCACCGCCAAGGACCACGGCGGCGGCGGCAAGACCCGCATCGACATGTGGGACGGCACGAAATGGGTGCCGCAGACCGACTGGTTCGCCGACTACACCGATCTCGTCTGGACCACCGTGAAACAGCATTCGGCCGATTTCGCGAAAGCGGGCAAGTAGAACGTGAACGCACTGACCCTGAACAACATCGAAGTCATCTACGACCGCGTCTTTCTCGCCGTCAAGGGTGTTTCCATCGAGGTGCCGGAGGGTGGCATGGTCGCGCTGCTCGGCGCCAACGGTGCCGGCAAGAGCACGACGCTAAAGGCCGTCAGCGGCCTGCTGAAGGCCGAGCGCGGCGAAGTCACGCGCGGCAGCGTGAAGTTCCGCGACCAGGACCTGGCGAAGCTCGCACCCCAGGAACGTGTCAAGCTGGGCATCGCGCAGGTGCTCGAAGGTCGTCGGGTGTTCGAGCACCTGACGCCGGACGAAAACCTGATTGCGGCCTCGGCCGTGCATGGCGGCCGCGCCGACATGGCCAGGAACATGGACAAGGTGTACGGCTACTTTCCGCGCCTGCACCAGCGCCGCACCGCCAAGTCCGGTTATCTGTCGGGCGGCGAGCAGCAGATGCTGGCAATCGCGCGCGCGCTGATGACCCAACCCAAGCTGCTGATGCTCGACGAGCCCAGCCTCGGCCTTGCGCCGGTGATCGTGGCCGAGATCTTCGAGATCATCCGCCGCATCAACCGCGACGAGGGCATGTCGATCCTGCTGGTCGAACAGAACGCCATCGCCGCGCTCGACGTCGTCTCGCACGGCTACCTGATCGAGAACGGTCGCGTCGTGATGCACGACAAGGCCGAGGTGATGAAGAACAACCCGGACATCCGCGACGCCTACCTCGGCGGCGCCGAGGGCCGCAATTTCCAGGACATCAAGCACTACCGGCGCCGCAAGCGCTGGCTGGCCTGATCGCGACGCGTCAAGCGCGCCGATCCGGACCCCGGCCATGAGCGAACGCTCGATCGAACGGCTGCTCGAGCGGCTCGGCAGGTTGCCGAAGCAGACCTCGCTCACCCTCGCACAGTTGCGTGGCCAGTACGAGCGCGCCCAGCACGCCTTTCCGCTCGGCCCCGAGGTCGAACTCGAGGTCGTCGACCTGCCCCCGGTTCGCGGTGAATGGCTGCGGCCCAGGGGTGCCGACGATGCACTCGTGCTGTACCTCCATGGCGGCGGCTACGTCATCGGGTCGCCCCGTTCGCACCGCCACCTGGCCGCCGGGATCGCCACAGCGGGCCGGATGCGCGCGTTCGTCCTCGACTACCGCCTGGCGCCCGAGCACCCGTTTCCCGCGGCACTGGACGATGCCGTCACCGCCTACCGCTGGTTGATCGACACCCAGCAGACCGAGGCTGGCCGCATCGTGCTGGCGGGCGACTCGGCCGGCGGTGGCCTGGTGGTGTCGACCCTGGTCGCACTGCGCGACGCCGGCCTGCCGCTGCCCGCGGCGGGGGTGTGCATTTCACCCTGGACTGACCTGAGCTGCCGCCTGCCTTCGTGCGATCCGAAGCGGCCGTCCTACGACCCGTTGATCGATCACCAGGTGTTGCGCGCGATGGCACGCGCCTACATGGGCCGGCGCAGCCTGCGCACGCCGAGCGCCTCGCCCTTGTTCGCCGACCTGCGCGGCCTGCCGCCGCTGCTGATCCAGGCAGCGACCGACGAGGCGCTGATCGACGATGCCCGGCAACTGGCCATTGCCGCCAGCCAGGCCGGCGTGCACACCACGCTGGAGGTCTGGCCGCGCATGATCCACGTGTGGCACTGGTATGCGCGGATGCTGGACGAAGGCCAGTGGGCCGTCGAGCGCATCGCCGAGTTCATGCGCGGCGCGCTCGAGCGGCGCGCCGCCTGAACGGGTTCTGCCTCAGGCCGGTGCGAACACCGGCAGCGGCTGGCCGCCGTCGCTGGGGCTGAACTTCACCTTCACGGCCTGCCCGATGCGGATCGCATCGGCGTCGGCGTCGACGATGTTGCTCATCATCGTCGGGCCCTCCTCCAGCGTCACGTAGGCGACCACGTAGGGCACTTCGGCGCGCCGCATCACGCTGAAGCTGTAGATCGTGCCGCGCCCGCTGGCCTGGCGCCATTGCAGCCGCTCGCTGCCGCAGAACGGGCAGGCGCTGCGCGGGTAGTGGTGGTGTTCGCCGCAGTCCTCGCACTGCTTGACCAGCAGCCTGCCTTCGCCGGCGGCATCCCAGTAAGCCTTCGTTTCCGGGTAGACCGTGGGCGCGACGAGGGTTCTTTCCTTGATGAGCATGATCACTCCCGTTCCATGATGAGGGTCCCGCTGCCGTGGCGCGTGCCCAGCGAGCCGCCGGTGCCGTGGGCCAGCGCCAGGCTGCAGTTGGGCACCTGGACCTTCGGGTGCGCCTCGCCGCGCAACTGCCGCACGGCCTCGATCACCTTGGTCATGCCGCCGCGGTTGCCCGGGTGGTTGTTGCACAGGCCGCCACCGTCGGTGTTGAAGGGCAGCTTGCCGGTGCCGGAGATCAGGTTGCCGTCGGACACGAAGCGCCCGCCCTCGCCCTTCTTGCAGAAGCCCAGGTCTTCCAGCGTCAGCAGCACGGTGATCGTGAAACTGTCGTAGATCGACGCGTACTGGATGTCGGTCGGCTTGATGCCTGCCTCGGCGAATGCGGCCGGTCCGGTCCAGGCCGCGCCGGTGGTCAGCAAGTCGACCTTGCCGCCGATCTGCGCGCGCACGAACTCGCCGGTGCCGATCACCTTGACCAGAGGGCGCTTCAGCTGACGGGCGATCTCCGGCCGCACCACCACGAGCGCGCCGCCGCCGTCGCTGATGACGCAGCAGTCCAGCCGGTGCAGCGGGTCGGCGATCATCGGCGAGCCGACCACGTCCTTCACCGTGACCACGTCGCGCACCATCGCGTGCGGGTTGTGCTGGGCATGGTGCGAGGCGGCGACGCGGATCCAGGCGAGCTGCTCGCTGGTCGTGCCGTGTTCGTGCATGTGGCGCATCGCCGCCATCGCGTACATGTTGACCGTGGTCGGCGCATACGGCAGTTCGAAAGGAACGTCCGGCGCGGCACCGTAGTTGCGCGGCGCGGTGCCGGTGGCCATGCCCTCGGCCTTGGGCCGGCCGGCCAGCGTGATCAGCGCGACGTTGCAGCGGCCCGCCGCGATGGCAGCCGCGGCATGCGCCACGTGGATCACGTACGAGGAACCGCCGGTTTCGGTGGTGTCCACATGGCGCAGTTTCATGCCCATGTAGTCGACCATGCTCATCGCGCCCAGGCCCGGCGCATCGCCGGCGCAGAAGTAGCCGTCGACGTCCTTCAGCGTCAGGCCGGCGTCCGCCAGCGCGCCGCGCGCGACCTCGGCATGGAGTTGTGCGACCGACTTGTCGTCGGCGCGGCGGATCGGGTGCTCGAACGCACCCGCGATATAGGCTTTGCCCTTCAGGCTCATGTTGTCTCCTTTGCCGGCTTGAGGGTCGCCGTGCCCTTAATCACGTCCTGACCCTTGCCGTTGCGCACCCAGACGTCATAGACGGGCGGCTGGCTGCCCGCGCGCAATTCGCCGCCACCGGACACGTCGTCGTCGATGCGCACCGGCTGCACGAAGCGGATCTCCAGCTGCACGCGGTTCAGCGCGTCGACACCCAGTGTGTTCCTCAGCGCCTGCCAGATCAGCGCCACCGACATCGTGCCGTGGGCGATGATGCCGCCCATCGGGCTCTTGGCGGCGAATTCCTTGTCGACGTGGATCGGGTTGTAGTCGTTCGTCACCGCCGCGTACTTCATGATGGTGTCGAAGTCGACGTGCTTGGTCGATGCCTTCAGCTGCTTGTCCATGGCGGCCCCTTATTGCGCGACCAGCGTGGTCATGATGCCGGTGAACAGCAGTTCACCGGAGCCGGCGGAGCGTGTCTCGCTGCGCACGCGCACCCACTTGCGGTCCTTCTTGATCTCCTTGTCGAGGCACCACACCTGCGTGCGCAGCGTCTCGCCGATGCGCGGCATGCGCAGGATGTCGAAGGTCTGGCCGCCATGCACACCGCCGGGCGGGCGCGGCGCGTTCAGCGTCAGCACGGCGTCGATCACGATCATCGCCAGCATGCCGCCGGGCATGACGCCGGGGTCGTTGTCGTTGGGGTAGACGCTGCGCCATTTCGCGATGGTCGCGTCGTCGACGCTGAAGTCGCGTGTGCCGTAGCTCTTGCCCGGCTCGTAATGGTCGTAGTTGAAGAAGATGGCGGGGTTACTCATGACGTTGCGGGCTCCACTTGCGGAATCTTCTGTTCGGTGCCGGGGCGGGTCTCGTAGCACACACGCACGCGCATGCCGATCTTCACCGTGGCCGGATCGCAGTGCAGCACGTTGCACATGAAGCGGAAGCCCTCGTCCATGTCCACCAGCGCCAGCACGTAGGGCGTGTCGGCCATGAACGCCGCGATCGGCGCGCGGTGAATCACCGAGAAGCTGGCCACGCGCCCGAGACCGGCGGCCACCTGCCATTCGAGGTCGGTGCCGTGGCAATGCACGCAGGCGTAGCGCGAATAGAACTGCGCCTTGCCGCAGCCGCGGCAGCGCTGGAACGCGAACATGCCCTGGTTGGCACCCTCCCAGTACGGCCTGCTGTAGGCGTCCGGCACGGGCATCGGTTTGGCTTGCACTTCGGCCATGCTCAGGCCCTCCCCATGATGATCGAACAATGGCCGGAGAAGATGCCGCCCAGCGTGTGCGCCAGCGCCACCTCCGCGTCCTTGACCTGGCGCGGCCCGCATTCGCCGCGCACCTGCCGCACCGCCTCGACGACGTGGAACATGCCGCCCGCGGCGCCCGACGAACCGTACGACAGCAGCCCGCCGTTGGTATTGACCGGGAACCGCCCGCCGATCGCGAACTCCCCTGCCAGCGCGGCCGGGCCGGCCTCGCCGCGGCCGTAGAAGCCCATCGATTCGAGCGTGATCAGCAGCGTGCTGGTGAAGCAGTCGTAGATGTGGGCGCAGTCCACGTCCTGGTGCTTCAGGCCGGCCTGGGCCAGCGCATCGGTGGCCGACTCCTTGCAGCCGAAGTCGATCAGCGAGGGCGCCGCGAAGATGTGCTCGTGGGTGTGGCCTTCGCCGATGCCGAGCAGCTCGACGGCTCGCTTGGGCAGGTCGCGCCCGGTCTCGGCGGCACTCACCACCACCGCGGCGCCGCCGTCGGACACGAGGCAGCAATCGAGCATGCGCAAGGGCGAAGCGATCACCTTGGACTTGCGCACGTCGTCCATCGTGATCGGCTTCTTCATGTGCGACTGCGGGTGCAACGCGGCGTTCGCGCGCTGGTTCACCGCCACCGCCGCCAGGTGCTCGCCGTTGAGCCAGCCTTCGTGGAAGTAGACCTGCGCCGCCATCGCGAACGCCGCCGGCACGCTCATGCCGTAGGGCTGCTCGTATTGCGGGTGGCCGACGTCGGCCAGCGCCGCCTGCACCCTGTCGCCCATGCCGGTGAGGCGGTTGTCGCCGGTCACGCACAGCACGTGGCGGCAGCGGCCCGACTGCACCAGCGAAGCGGCGTGCCGCACCAGCAGGCCGCCGGTCATTCCACCCATCGCGATCGAGGCGTTGACCTTCGGGCGCAGGCCGATGTACTCGCCCAGCACCCCGCCCAGCATCAGCTGCGGCGAGGCGAACGAATAGGCGGTCAGCAGACCGTCGATGTCCGAGACTTTCAGGCCGGCGTCGGCGAGCGCACCCAGGCTGGCTTCGGTGTGCAGCGACATGCAGGTGCTGTCGGGCAGCGCACCGACCTGCGTGTCGTGCACACCGCTGATGATGGCTTTGGTTCCCATGGGTTTCCTTGCGACTAAGAAAGGCTGATGCGCACGTCGCGCTGCAGGCGGCGGATCTCGTCGACCGCACCGCCCACCAGATCGGCCATGATCTCGCTCGCCGGGCGCCGGGCCTTGAGCATGCCGCCCACCTGGCCGGCGATGTTGTAGAACAGGTCGTGACGGCCGGCGGCCAGCGCCGCGGACAGGAAGTCCTCCATCAGGATGCGCTGGTACGGCGTCTCCAGTGTCGGCAGCCCGGACTCGCTCCAGGCCTGCGAGATCTCGCTGTGGAAGGCGCGCACCGTCTTGCCCGTCCAGATCTTGCTGATGCGGAAGGCTTCGGAATCCGAGGCCACGATCTGGTCCTTGCAGGCGTCGAACAGCTCGCACTCGTCGGCCACGAGGAAGGCGGTGCCCAGCCAGGCCGCCTGCGCGCCCAGCACCAGCGCGGCGACGATGCCGCGGCCGTCGCCGATGCCGCCGGCGGCGATCACCGGTGTCGGGCTCACCGCATCGACGACCTGTGGAATCAGCGGCAGCGAAGCGACGGTCCCGGTATGGCCACCGGCTTCGGTGCCCTGCGCGACGATCGCGTCCACACCCGACTTGCGCTGGCGAATCGCGTTGCGCACCGAGCCCGACAGGCCGATCAGCTTCATGCCCTGCGCGCGGGCACGCGGCAGCAGGAAGTCCGGGTCGCCGAGACCCGCGGCAAACAGCGGCACGCGCTCGTCGAACACCACGTCGAGCACCGACTTGGCGTACTCGATGTTGACCACCGTTTCGTCGGCGGGCTGCACCGCGGGCAGGCCGTAGCGCTGGATCAGCGTCTGCACGAACGCTGCATGCTCGGGGAAGCGGCGCTTGATCTCGTCACGCACGCCGCTGCGGGTATCGGGCGCGTCGGCGATCCGGGCCGGCAGTAGCAGGTCGACGCCGAACGGGCGGTCGGTCAGCGAACGCACCTCGCGGATGCGGCGCCGCGTTTCCTCCGGCGACAGCCCCGAGCAACCCAGCACGCCGCAGCCCCCCGCCTGCGACACCGCCGCCACCAGCTTCGGCGGCGTCGCCCGCCCGCCCACGCCCATGCCGGCGAGGAAGATCGGGTATTCGATGCCGAGCGAGTCGCAGAAGGCGTTGTGAAGGACCGGACGCGCCATCACTTGAACTCGGGCTTGCGCTTGGCACGGAAAGCGGCCACGCCCTCCTTCACGTCGTCGGTCAGGAACAGGAACGGGAAGGCGTCGACCGCGTAGCGCATCTCGTCGCCGCCCAGCCCGCGGTTGTAGAAGGACTTGGCCATCTCCACCGCCATGCGCGGCTTGGCGGCCAGCTTCTCGGCCATGGCCATCGCTTCGTCGAGCAGTTGCTCGTGCGGCACCACGCGCAGCGCGATGCCCAGGCGCGCCGCCTCGGCTGCGTCGATCGGCTCGCCCAGCATGCTCAGTTCCTTGGCCTTCGGGCGGCCGACGATGTCGTGCAGGCGCACCACCGCGAAGCCGGGCAACAGGCCGAGCTGAATCTCGGGCACGCCGAACTTCGCCTTGTCGGACGCGATGATGAAGTCGCAGGCGATGGCCAACTCGAAGCCGCCGCCGAAGGCCATGCCATTGACCGCTGCGATCAGCGGCTTGCGGCAGCGCTCGGGCGACTCGAGGAAGGGCAGCACGGTCGCGATGAAGCTGCGCACCTGCTCCGGCGTGACCGGAAAGCCGCTGATGTCGGCGCCGGCGCAGAAGGCCCGGTCGCCGCGGCCGGTGACGATGCCGACGCGGATCTCGTCGTCCTTGTCGATCATCGCCAGGCTTTCCAGCACGCCCTGGCGGATGCCTGCGGACAAGGCATTGAGCTTGCTCGGCTCGTCCAGCGTGATGACCGCGATGCGGCCCTTCTTCTCGAATTCGACACTGCCGATGCGCATGGAAGTCTCCTCAGGCGGGCCGAAGGGCCCTTATGGAATCCTGAGCCATCCTAACAAACGTTCGGCAGTTCTTCAAGACGGCTACAATCATCCTTCGTCGATAGGCACCCGACCCTAAACCGCAAACCGAAGCTGCCCCGACTCAGCCCTCTCGCGACGATGTCTCCAACCAACCTGCAACCCGCCACCTCGGCCCCGCTCGAAGGCGTCTGCGTTATCGATCTGTCACGAGTCCTGGCGGGTCCGCTTTGCACGCAGTACCTGGGCGACATGGGCGCCGAGGTGATCAAGGTCGAATCACTCGACGGCGGTGACGAAACCCGCGGCTGGCCCGTGCTGCGCGAGGCAGCGGACGGCTTTCGAACGTCGGCCGGGTTTCTCAGCGTCAACCGCAACAAGCGCAGCATCGCCATCGACATGAAGGCGCCGGCCGGACGCGAGTTGATCCTGACCCTGGCACGCCGGGCCGACGTCGTGGTGGAGAGTTTTGCCCCCGGCGTGGCGGCCCGCCTGGGTATCGATGCGCCGACGCTGCGCGGCATCAATCCCCGGCTGGTCTATTGCAGCATCAGCGGCTTCGGCAGCAGCGGTCCGATGCGCGAAGGCAAGGGTTACGACCTCATCCTGCAGGCCTTCACCGGCATGCTCGCGATCACCGGCGATCCCGGCAGCCCGCCGATGCGCAGCCCGTTCTCGCCCGTCGATCAGGGCACCGGCCTGCATGCCTTGATCGGCATCCTGGCGGCGCTGTATGCACGCCAGCGCACGGGCGCCGGCTGCACCGTGGAGGCGTCGCTGTTCGACACCGCGGCGGCGTTTCTCGGCAACTTCCTGCAGAACTACTGGGAAACGCAAACCGAGCCGCAAAAGGCCGGTGTCGGGCATAACTCGCTGTGCCCCTACGGTATCTTCGAGACCGCCGACAAGCCGATCATCATCGGCGTGGCCAACGACGCGCTGTGGCAGCGGTTCTGCGCCATCGCCGGCCTGACCGAGTTGCCCGATGCGGCGCGCTTTGCCACCACACAGCAGCGCGTCGCCGCGCGCGCGCAAGTCGAATCCCTGGTCCAGGCCGCACTGCGCCGACACAAGCGGGCGCACTGGTTCAGCGCCCTCGACGACGCCGGAATTCCCTGCTCGCCGGTACACACGCTCGGCGAGTTCGCCGCGCACCCGCACACCGCCGCATCGGGCATGCTGATGAGCTATGCCGACCCGCATTTCGGTTCGCTGCGCGGCGTCGCACAGCCGTTGCGTTTCGACGGCGCCCGCGCCCGACAGCGGCGCAACCCGCCGCTGCTCGGCGAACACAGCATCGAGGTGCTGCGCGAGGCCGGCCTGGGAGATGCCGAGATCGGCAGCCTGATCGAGCGCCGGATCGTGAAAGCCGGCGACCAGTAGCCCTTCGCCACCGGCACTGCCAACCCGCACCAACGACCTTCCACAACGCGAGGAATGATGTCATGAACTTCGACCTTACCGACGATCAGCGTTCGATCCGAGAAGCGGTCGCCGACATCTGCGGCCGCTTCGACAAGACCTACTGGCTGCGCAAAGACCAGGAAGGCGGATTCCCGCATGACTTCCACGCCGCCATTGCCAAGGCCGGCTGGCTCGGGATCGCCATGCCGACCGAATACGGCGGCGCGGGTCTGGGCATCTCGGAAGCCGCCCTCATGATGGAAACCGTGACCGCGTCGGGCGCCGGCCTGACCGGCGCGTCTTCGCTGCACATGAACATCTTCGGGTTGAACCCGGTGGTCGTGTTCGGCACCGCAGCGCAGAAGGCGCGCTGGCTGCCACCCTTGATTCGTGGCGACGACAAGGCCTGCTTCGGTGTCACCGAACCCAATACCGGCCTCAACACGCTCAAACTCAAGACGCGCGCGGTCAGGCAAGGCGACCACTATGTGGTTCATGGCCAGAAGATCTGGATCTCGACCGCGCAGGTCGCCAACAAGATCCTGCTGCTGGCGCGCACCACACCTGTCGATGAACTCACGAAAAAGACAGCCGGGCTGAGCCTCTTTTATGCCGATCTCGACCGCAGCAAGGTCGACGTGCGCGAGATCGAAAAAATGGGCCGCAAGGCGGTGGACTCGAACGAGCTGTTCATCGACGGCCTGGTCATTCCGGTCGAAGACCGGATCGGCGAAGAGGGCGAGGGTTTCAAGTACATCCTGCACGGCATGAACCCGGAGCGCATTTTCGGCGCTGCCGGCGCCGTCGGTTTGGGCAAGGTGGCCTTGCAGACCGCCGCCGCGTATGCCAAGGAGCGCATCGTCTTCGACCGCCCGATCGGCCAGAACCAGGGCATTCAGCACCCGCTGTCCAAGTGCTGGATCGACCTCGAGGCCGCCTCGCTGCTTTACGCCAAGGCGGCTTGGCTGTATGACAACGGCCGCCCCTGCGGTGCCGAGGCCGACGCCGCCAAGTACTTCGCCGGCGAAGCGGCATTCCGTGCCTGCGAAACCGCCGTCCTGACCCATGGCGGCATGGGCTATGCAAAGGACTTCCACGTCGAACGCTATTTCCGCGAATCGATGCTGCCGCGCATTGCACCCGTCTCGCGCGAGCTGGTGCTTTGTTTCATCGCCGAGCGCGTGCTCGGCCTGCCCAAGTCCTATTGATCGCCGCATCATGCGGCCTCGATCGGCACATCGGAGGAGGTTCATGAGCTTCATTCAGCAAGCCATTCGCGGCGTGTTCATCACGGCTTTCGCGTGCTCGGTGCTGGCGCGCAACGCGGCCAGCCAGCCGGTACGCGTCGTGCTTCCGTTCGGTCCGGGCAGCGGCACCGACACCATCGCACGGCCGCTGTTCGAAGTGATCTCGCGCGAACTCAGCCAGACCTTCGTCATCGACAACAGGCCGGGCGCCAGCGGCGCGCTCGCGGCTGAAATCGTGGCGCGCGCAGCACCCGACGGCAAGACGCTGTTCATGACCGCCACCACCACGCATTCGATCAACCCGAGCCTGTTCAAGAAGCTGCCCTACGACCCGGTGAAGGACTTCAAGCCCATCAGCTCGGTGACGACGGCGTACTACTTCCTCGCCGTGCGCAAGGAAATGCCGGTCAACAGCGTGGCCGAACTGATCGCATGGCTCAAGGCCAACCCCGCCACCGCGTCCTACGGCTGGGGCGCTGCGGTGGCCCAGATGGCCGGGGCCGACTTCGTCAAGCGAATCGGCGCGCCGGTCGTCGGCGTTCCCTACAAGAGCAGTCCTCAGGCCATGACCGACCTGGTAGGCGGCCAGTTGTCGTTCATGTTCGTCGACCTCGTCGCCAGCGCACCGCTGATCCAGAACGGCCGCTTGAAGCCGCTCGCCGTGACCTCGCCCAAGCGCATCGCGCTGTACCCGGACGTGCCCACCATGGCCGAAAGCGGCATCGCCGACCTCGATGTCTTTGCATGGACCGGATTGTTCGCACCCGCCGGCACGCCGGACGACGTGGTCAAGCGCCTGGCAGATGCCGTCAGGCACGCCGTTGCCACGCCGGAGATTCAGAAGCGGCTCGAGCAATGCTGCACCCCGACGCCGATCGTGACCGGCGCCGAATTCAGCGACTATCTGGCGAAGGATCGTGCCGTGTGGGCCCGGCGCGCTTCGATTGCCGGCATCGTCCCCGAATAGCGCACCGGCAGCCGCTCTTGAGCAACGGTGGCTCCGCCACTTTGCGAGCCCCGCCATGAGCGCCCCAAGGCCGACGACATAAGTCGTCCGCCCCCCAACGGGATGAGGAAACTTCGGGCGGCAGGGGGTTTCCTGATGAACATCCCAGGCGCCTGTCGGCGTCCGGCATTCGCGGAAAAACACAATCGCTTACCGGAAGATCAAGGGCTTAGAAGTCTTGTTTTTTCAAGGGGTGGGTGGACCGCCCCCCTGGAGGCGCTCAGATGCGCCGCAACCCGCCATAGCTCGCCCAGGGCACGGCCACGAGGTAGCCGGCATCGACCGGCAGGTTGATGCCGGTGATGGCCGAGGCGCGGTCGGACGCGAGAAAGGCCACCGCGTTCGCGATCTCGCGCGGCGCGATCAATCGGCCCAGCGCCGCGTTCGTGCTCATCGCGTCGGCGGCCAGCGTGCGCGTCGTGATCCCTTTTTCCAGCGCCGGTGTCTGCGTGAAGCCGGGAGACACGGCGTTGACGCGCACGCCCTTGGGCCCCCACTCCGCCGCCAGGCATTCGGTCAGGTTGATGACGCCGGCCTTGGCCGGCCCGTAGGAGTGCAGCGGACCCGAGCCCATGCCGGCCACGGAGGCGATGTTGACGATCGCGCCGCCGCCGCGCTGCGCCATCGCAGCCCCGAAGCGCGCGCAGCAGAGGTACGTGCCGCGCAGGTCGACGCGCGCGACGAAGTCCCATTCGCGCATCGTCAGTTCCTCCGGCGGCAGCGTGCGTTGCAGCACGCCGGCGCTGTTGACCAGCACCTGCGGCACGCCGCATTGCACCTGCACCGCGGCGACCAGCGCATCGACCGACGACTCCTCGCCGACATCGAGCGCGAGCGCGATCCCGCCGACAGCATCGGCCAGCGCGCGTGCCGCCGCTTCGTTGCGGTCGGCAACGCCGACGCGTGCGCCGGCCTCGGCCAGCACGCGCACGCAGGCCTCGCCGATGCCGCTGGCGCCGCCGGTGACGACCGCCACCTGCCCGGTGAAGTCGAGCTTCACGTGCTGCTTCGGTGGGGGGCCGATGTCAGCTCGGTGCGCAGCACCCGCTTGAGCACCTTGCCCGATGGCAGCCGCGGCAGGGTCTCGCGCAGCACCAGTTCCTTGGGCAGCTTGAAGCCGCCGAGCTTGCCGCGGCAGAAGGTCTGGAGTTCGTCGAGCGTGAGGCTCGTGCCGGGCCGCAACACCACCACCGCGGCCACGCGCTCGCCCCAGCGTTCGTCGGGCAGGCCCACCGCCGCGGCTTCCAGCACCTGCGGCAACTGGTAGAGCACGCGCTCGACCTCGCTGCTGGCGATGTTCTCGCCGCCGCTGATGATCATGTCCTTCTTGCGGTCGGTCAGGAACAGGAAGCCTTCGGCGTCGAGGTAGCCGATGTCGCCGGTGCGGAACCATTGCCCGGGGTGGAAGCTGGCGGCGGTCTTCTCGGCATCGCGCCAGTAGCCGCCGGTGACCTTGGGGCCGCGCAGGCAGATCTCGCCAGCCTCGCCGGGGGGCAGCGCCACGCCATCGTCGTTGCAGATGCGGATCTCGACATGCGGCATCGCGCGCCCGGTGGAGCCGATCTTCTCGATCTCGCGGCCGGCCTCCATCAGCGTATCGCCGGAGCAGCTCTCGGTCAGACCGTAGCCGTCGATGTAGCGGCCGCACTTGAAGAGCGAGCCGAACTCGCGGATGCGTTCTTCGGGCGTGCGCTCGCCGCCGCCGATCTGCCAGCGGAAGCTGCTCACATCGAAACGCCCGCGGTCGGGCAGCGCCAGCAGGCGATTCAGCATCACCGGTGCCATCCAGCCGGCAGTGAGGCGCTCCTGGGCGATCAGCGCCAGCGTCTCCTCGGGTTCGAACTCGCGCTGCACCGCCAGCATGCCGCCCATCTGCATCACCGCCAGGCCCGGCAGGTCGAAGGCGCCGACGTGGTACAGCGGCCCGACCACCAGCAGCCGTTCGCCGCCGTGCAGGCCCAGCACGGCGATGTGGTCCAGGCACTTCCAGTGGTAGTTGGCGTAGGAATGGATCACGCCCTTGGGCCGGTCGGTCGTGCCCGAGGTGTACATCAGGCGGAACAGGTCTTCGGGCCGGCGCACCTGCGGCGCCCATACGGGCTCGGCCGCCGGGCCGATGCGGCGGCTGTCGGACTGTGCCGCGTCATCCACGACGACGACGCTGCCGAAGCCGCCCGCGAGCGCGCGCAGCTCTTCGTCCACCAGCAGCAGCTTCACGCCGGCGTGGCCGACGATGTACTCGACCTCGTCGCTGCCGAGCCGGTAGTTGATCGGCAGCAGCACCGCGCCGAGGTGGCTGACGGCGAGCGCCAGCTCGATGAACGCGCCGCTGTTCTTCATCAGCAGCGCGACGATGTCGCCTTCATTGATGCCGCGCGCGCGCAGGCTGCCGGCGGTGGCGGCCACGCGCTGCGCCAGATCGCCGTAGCCCAGGCGCTGGTCGCGGTACAGCAGGGCCGGGCGCCCGGGCTCGGCGCGCGCCCAGCGCAGGATGGCAGCACTCAGGTTGACCATGTCGGCCTCCTTGGCGTGAGTGGGTTCAATACGAGCGTGGCATGCCCAGGTCGTGGTTCGCGACGTAGTTCAGGATCATCTCCTCCGACACCGGCGCGAAGCGGAACAGCCGCGCGTCGCGCCACAGCCGCTCGACGTGGAACTCGGTCGCGTAGCCCATGCCGCCCATGGTCTGCATCGCGCGCTCGGTGGCACGCGCCACGGCCTGCGCGGCCAGCAGCTTGGCGGCATTGGCCTCGCTGCCGTAGGGCAGGCCCATGTCGCAGTTGACCGCCGCCTTGTGGTTGAGCAGCCGCGCCGCCTCCACCTCGACATGGCATTGCGCCAGCGGGAACTGCAGCCCTTGGTAGCTGCTGACCGGCTTGCCGCCAAAGACCTTGCGGTCATTGCCGTACTTCACCGCCAGCTTGATGGCCAGCTCGCCGGTGCCGGCCAGCGCCGCGGTGGTGACGATGCGCTCGGTGTTCAGCACGTCCAGCAGTTCGTGCCAGCCGCGGTGCAGCGTGCCCACCAGCTCATCGGGCCGGATGCGCACGTCGTCGAAGAACACGCTGCTCGACGCCAGCGTGCGCGTGCCGACCTTGTCGATGGCGCTGTGCGTCAGGCCCTGGCGATCGACGTCGATCATGAACATCGACAGGCCCTCGCTGCGCGACTTGCATTCGTCGACCTTCTTGGTGCGCGCCACCACCAGCATCTTGGCGGCGTCGGGCACGCCGGTGATCCAGATCTTGCGGCCGTTCAGGCGCCAGCCCTCGCCGTCGGCCTCGGCCGTGCTGCGCATCTCGAGCGTGTTGGTGCCGGCATCGGGCTCGGTCAGCGCCATGCAGCAGTTGATCTCGCCCGAGACGATCTTGGGCAGCAGTTCGGCCTTCATCGCGGCGCTGCCGAACTTCGACAGCGCCACGCCGCCGAAGATCGGGTTGATCATGAACAGCTGGCCCACCGTGGCGCCGCCGCCGCAGGACGCCAGCGTCTCCACCACCAGCGCCAGCTCGAACATGCCCAGCCCGGCGCCGCCGACGGCCGTGGGCAAGGCGGCGCCGCACAGGCCGGCCTCGCACACGGCCAGCCAGAACTCCTTCGGGAAGGCCTTCGCGGCGTCCTGCTTGCGCCAGTACTCGAGGCCGAAGTGGTCGCCGACCTTGCGGGCGGCGTCGATCATCAGCCTTTGTTCATCGGAAAGTCGAAAGTCCATGGCGGCTCCTGAGGGTCGGGGAATGGTGCGCCGGTCGGGCGTGAACCATCATGCGTGAATGGCGCGGCCGAAGGCGGCCAGCACCGATTCGTGCACCGCCTCCGACAGCGTGGGATGAGGGAAGACGGTGGCGATCAGTTCGGCCTCGGTGGTTTCCAGCGTGGTCGCCAGCGCCAGGCCGTGGATCAGCTCGGACGCATTCGGCCCGACGATGTGGGCCCCGAGCAGCGCGCCGCTGCCGGCATCGAAGATCGTCTTGACGAAGCCGTTCGCGTCGGCGATGGCCAGCGCCTTGCCGTTGCCGGCAAGGCTGAACTTGCCGGTGCGCACCTCGTGGCCGCGCGCGGTGGCCTCCTGCTGCGTCAGGCCGATCGCGGCGGTCTGCGGATGGCCGTAGGTGCAGGCCGGAATGGCCGGGTGCTCGCCGCGGTCCTGGTCGCGCAGGCCGGCGATGCGCTCGATGCAGCGCACCGCATCGTGGCTGGCCTTGTGCGCGAGCTTCGGGCCCGCGGCGAGGTCGCCGATGGCCCACAGGC
Source organism: Pseudomonadota bacterium (assembly GCA_040388965.1). GTDB lineage: Bacteria > Pseudomonadota > Gammaproteobacteria > Burkholderiales > Burkholderiaceae_C > LMDS01. Next base: position 294,535 of record JAZKAV010000011.1, read on the forward strand.
CGGGCTCGGCGGTGGCGCCCCAGGCGTCGGTCACGAGATGGTCCCGGGCGAGTTCGGCGCGCGTGGCCGGCAGCCCCAGCCCTTCGGTGTTCGGCAGCACGCCGATGGCCACCAGCACACGCTCGGCCTGCAAGGTCTCGCGCTTCCCGGCCCGGGCCACGACCACGCGCACACCCGCGTCGCTGCACTGCGCGCTCTCGACCCGGTGGCCGACCAGCACGCGGATGCCGTCCTTGGCCGACGCCGCCTGCACGAAGGCGCTGACCTCCTCGTCGCACTCCGGCAGCACGCGCGGCTGCGCCTCGACGACGCAGACCTGCGTGCCCAGCGCCGCGTAGAAGCTGGCGAACTCCATCCCGATGGCACCGGCACCGATGACCAACAGCGACTTCGGCAGTGCGCCCGGCTGCAAGGCCTGACGGTACTGCCAGACGCGGTCGCCATCGAAGGCCAGGCCGGGCAGCTCGCGCGGCCGCGCACCGGTGGCCAGCACGACGTGGCGCGCACTGACGAGCTGCTGCGTGCCGTCCTGCAGTGCCACCGCGACGCGGCCCGGCCCGTCGAGCCGGCCCTCGCCCGCGAGCACCTGGACGCCGGCCTTCGCGAGCAGGTGCCTGACACCGCGCTGCAGCCGGTCGGCGACGGCGCGCGACCGCGCCACCATGCGGCCCAGGTCGAACGACAGGCCTTGCACCTCGATGCCCAGCTCGGCCGCCTGGCGAAGCTCGCGCAACAGGTCGGCGCCGTGCAGCAGCGTCTTGGTCGGGATGCAGCCCCAGTTCAGGCAGGTGCCGCCGAGCTGCTCGCGCTCGACCAGCGCCACCTTCAGGCCGAGCTGCGCCGCCCGCAGCGCGGCCACGTAGCCGCCCGGGCCGCCGCCGATCACGGTGACATCCATCGTTGTCCGCCCTTCAGGCCAGCAGCAGCCGTGCGGGATTGCCGAGGCCGTCGGCAATCGCACCCAGCACCCGCAGCGCGCTCACGCCATCGAGCACGCGGTGGTCGGCCGAGAGCACCAGGGTCATCTCGCGCCGCAGCGCCGGCTGGCCGCGCTCGTCGGGGCGGAACAGCTCGCGGATGCTGCCCACGCCGAGAATCATGGCCTGACCCGGCACGATGATGGAGGTCATCGCGCTCACGTCGTGCATGCCGGCGTTGGACACGGTGATCGCGCCGCCGGCCATCTCGGCGGCGCCCAGCCGGCCGGCACGCGCGCGCTCGACCAGCCCGCCGGTTCGCACCGCCAGCTCGGCCAGCGGCAGCCGGCCGGCGTCGCGCAGCACCGGCACCATCAGGCCGCGGTCCGTGTCCACCGCGACACCCACGTCGGTGCCGCCCAGCGTCAGGATGCCCTCGGCGGTCCAGACGCGGTTCAGTTCGGGCAAGGCACGCAGCGCCCGGCCCACGGCCGCGACGACGAAGTGATTCAGGGTCAGCCGCGGCGCCGCGGCGGCTCCCTTCAATTGCCGGCGCAGGTCGAGCAGCCGCGAGACCTCGACCTCGCGCTGCAGGTAGAAGTGGGGAATCTCCTGCTTCGCGGCCGTCAGGCGCCGGGCCGCCGTCTGCTGCGCGAGCGTGGCCGCGCGCAACTGGTCGGCTGGCACGGTCGCTGCCGTGGCCACCACGGCAGCGGCCGGCGCCGCCGCCGCGGATCGCTGTGCCAGCGCGGCCTCGATGTCGCGCGCACGCACCCGGCCGCGCGGGCCCGAGCCCTTCACGCCGGCCAGTGCAATGCCTTGCTCATGGGCCATCCGGCGCGCCAGCGGCGTGACCGGGACGCGGGCCGCGGCAACGCGCGGCGCCGCGGCAGGCAGCGCGCCGGCGGCGGGTGCAGCCGTCGGCGCTGGCAGCGGTGCAGACTGCGCCACCGCTGCCGGCGCAGTGGCTGACGCGGCGGCCGAATCGCCGGCCGGCGCCTGGGCGTCGTCCCAGTGCCCGAGCACCGCACCCACCGGAACCGCCTCGCCCACGGCCACCAGCGCCGGCCCCATGATGCCGTCGGCTTCGGCCGCCACCTCGGTGGCCGCCTTGTCGTTCTCGACCACGAACACGCAGTCGCCGGCCTTGAAGCGCGCCCCGGGCGCGACGGTCCATTCGACCAGCGCGCCTTCGGTCATCGTCAGGCCCAGCTTGGGCATGAGCCAGTCATGGCGCACGCTGTCAGGCTCCCTTGAAGTCGGCCTTGCGCTTCTCGAGGAAGGCGCGGCAGCCCTCGTGCGCATCGCGGCTGTCGAGCACCAGGCCGATCATCGCCTGCTCGTGCGCCAGTGCCGCCGGCAGCGGCATCTCCAGGCCCTGGCGCAGCGTGCGCTTCAGAAGCTTCAGCACCAGCGGCGACTTCTCGGCGATGCGCGCGGCCAGCGCCAGCGTCTCGTCGAGCAGGCGCTCGCGCGGCACGGTGCGGTTGCACATGCCCAGCGCCACGGCCTCGGCGGCCGTGATCTGGTCGCCGGTGAACATCAGCTCCTTCGCGCGGCACAACGGGATCTGGCGGATCAGCCGCTGGGTGCCACCGGCGCCGGGGAACAGGCCGAGCGTGATCTCGGGCAGGCCGAGCTTGGCCTCCTCGGCCACCAGCCGGATGTCCAGCGCCAGCAGCAACTCGGTGCCGCCGCCCAGGGCCCAGCCGTTGATCGCGCCCAGCGTCGGCTTGTCGCAGTTGTCGAAGCGGTTGATCAGCCGGTGGATGATCTCGGCGAACTCCTGGTAGTGCGCCAGCCCCTGGCGGCTGTCGAGGTCGGCGATGTCGCCGCCGGCCACGAACGCGCGTTCACCAGCGCCGGTGATGACGATGGCGCGCACCGCGTCGTCGGCCTCGAAGGCGGCCAGCGCGGCATCCAGCTCGTGCATGGTCGCCACGTCGATCGCGTTCAGCGTCTTCGGCCGGTTGATGGTCAGCAGGCCGACGGCGCCGCGCTTCTCGCTCAGGATGTTGGACATGGATCTGGTCTCCGGTTTGCTGTTCAGCGTGTCATTCCAGTGTGCGCCGCAGCGCGCTGACGATGCCCGCGACGCCGATGTTGTAGCCCTGCTCCAGCGACTTGGCGAAGGGCACCGGCATGAAGGGGGCGCCGACGCGCACCACCGGCGCGTCGAGGTCGTCGAAGCCTTCGTCGGCCAGCGTCGCGGCGATCTCGGCGCCGACGCCGAAGGCCTGCACCGCCTCGTGCACGACCACCGCGCGGTGCGTGCGCGCCACCGAGGCCAGCACGGCGGCGCGGTCCCAGGGCTGCAGGCTGCGCAGGTCGATCACCTCGACCTCGATGCCTTCGCCGGCGAGCTGCTGCGCCGCCGCCAGCGAGGTGTGCACGGTCGCTCCATAGGTCACGACCGTGGCGTCGCGCCCCGGCCGGACGATCCTGGCCTTGCCGATCGCGTCGGGCGCCGAACGGTCGACCGGGCCCTTGCTGCCGTACAGGCCCTTGTGCTCGATGAAGATCACCGGGTCCGGGTCGGCAATGGCGGCGCGCAGCAGGCCGTAGGCATCGCCGGGCGTGGCGGCGCACACGACCTTCAGCCCCGGCACGTGCGCGAGCCAGGCTTCCAGGCATTGCGAATGCTGCGGCCCGGCGCTCAGCCCGCCGCCGTGCGGCGTGCGCAGCACCATCGGCACGCTGCACTGGCCGCCGAACATGAAGCGCGCCTTGGCGGCCTGGTTCACCAGCGCGTCCATCGCCAGCGTGATGAAGTCCATGAACATGATCTCGACCACCGGGCGCAGGCCCGACAGCGCCGCACCCACCGCCGCCGAGACGATGCTCGCCTCCGAGATCGGGGTGTCGAGCACGCGCTTCGGGCCGAACTCGTCGAGCAGGCCGCGCGTGGCCTTGAACGAGCCGCCGGGGGCGCCGATGTCCTCGCCCATCACGATGACGCGCGGGTCATCGGCCATGCTGTCGCGCAGCGCCTGCGCGACGCTGGCCATGTACTTCATCTCGGTCGGGCCGCCGCTCATGCCGACAGCTCCGTGTAGACATCGGCGAAGGCCGGCGCGAAGGCCGGCAGCTCGTCGGCGCGCGCGGCGGCAATGGCGGCCTCGATGCGCGCGGCCACCTCGGCAGACGCGGCGTCCAGTTCGGCGGCGGTGACACCCGCGCCCAGCAGCGTGGCGTGGGCACGCGCGATCGGGTCGGTCTTCGCGCCGGCCTGCAGTTCGTCCGCGTCCCGGTATTTCTGCGGGTCGCCCTCGAAATGGCCGCGCACGCGGTGCGTCTTGCACTCCAGCACGCGCGGGCCGTTGCCGCCGCGCAGGGCCGCGACGGCCCGTCCGGCGGCATCGGCGACCGCGAGGGCATCGTTGCCGTCGACCGCTTCATGCACGATGCCGAACGCCGCGGCCAGCGCGTCGAGCCGGGCCGCGAACTGACGCGACGTCGGCGAGAACTCGCTCCAGCCGTTGTTCTCGCACACCAGCAGCAGCGGCGACTTCCACAGCGCCGCCATGTTGAGCGTCTCGTGCAGCACGCCCTCGGCCATCGCGCCGTCGCCGAAGAACACCACCGCGAGGCCGCCGGTGGCCAGCGTCGCCTGCGCGATCGCGCTGCCCAGGGCAATCGGGATGCCGGCGCCGACGATGCCGTTCGCGCCGAGGATGCCCAGGCTCGTGTCGGCCACGTGCATCGACCCGCCGCGGCCCTGGCACAGGCCTCCGGCCCGGCCCATGATCTCCTTGAAGAAGCCGTCGAGCGCGATGCCACGCGCCAGCACATGGCCGTGGCCGCGATGCGTGGTGGCCAAGGTGTCCGCCGGGCCCAGCGCCGAGGTCACGCCGGCGGCAATCGCCTCCTGGCCGATGCTCAGGTGGATGAAGCCCGGCACCTCGCCATCGGCGAACAGTCGGGTGAGTGCGGTCTCGGCCTGGCGCACGAGCAGCATCGTGCGGTAGAGGGCGAGCAGGCGCTGCCCATCGGTGGCGATCGGCATGCTCAGGCCTTGCCGCCGGCCTTGGGCTTGGCGGGCCACTCGAAGGCACGCGGCTGCTTGTCGATGAAGCGCGCCACGGCGTCCTGGTGGTAGTCGGTCTTCATCACCATCGCCTGCGCTGCCGCCTCCAGTTCGGACAGGGTGTCCTGGTCGAGGTTGAACGAGCGGTTCAGGATGTTCTTCGAGATGCCGATGGCCTGCGTGGCCGCGCCGTGGAATCGCGCCGCCATCGCCAATGCCTCGTCGAGCAGCTTGTCTTCGGGCACGACGTCGTAGACGATGCCGAGCGTTCGTGCCTCCTCGGCGTCGACCTCGCGCGCCGAGAACACCAGTTCCTTGGCGCGCATCAGGCCGACGATGCGCGGCAGCAGGAAGAACGCGCCGAGATCGGGCACCAGACCGACGCGCGTGAAGACGGCACAGAAGCGCGCGCTCGGCGTGGCGAGCACGAAGTCGCTGGCCAACGCGAGGATGAAGCCGGCGCCGAAGGCCGGGCCGTGGACGGCGGCGATCACCGGCTTCTCCAGGTTGGTCAGTTCGCGGAACCAGACGTGCAGCCGGCGGATGCGGTCGCGGTCGGCGAACACCGGCCGCTTCTCGGCCGACAGCGACTTCAGGTCGCCGCCGGCGCAGAACGCGCTGCCCGAGCCGGTGACGACGACCGCGCGCACCTCGGCGTTGTCGCGTGCCTCGTAGACGGCCTCGGCGATGCCCTGGCGCATCTCGAGGTCGAAGGCGTTGCGCGCCTGCGGCTTGTTGAGTCGGATGACGAGGGTGGCGCCGTGGCGCTCCTGCAGAACGGATGCTGTCATGTCTTGAACCCCATGTCTCTGGCGATGATGTTGCGTTGGATGTCGCTCGTGCCCTCGCCGATCACATACACGAGCGCGTCGCGGTGAATGCGGCCGACCGGGTACTCGCGCATGATGCCGGCGCCGCCGTGGATGCGGATCGCCGCTTCGCTGACCGCCACGGCAGCCTCGCTGGCCACCAGCTTGACCTTGGCGGCGGTGGCCGCGTCGAGCGTGCCCTGGTCGACCCGCCAGGCCCCGTAGTAGACGAGCCAGCGCGCGGCCTCGATCTGCGCCGCCATGTCGGCCAGCCGGTGGCCAACGGCCTGGTAGTCGCCGATGCGCTTGCCGGCCACGATGCGGTCGCGCGCAAAGGCCAGCGCCGCCTCGTAGGCCGCGCGCGCCATGCCCAGCGCGTTGGCGGCGACGCCGACGCGGTTCTCGCTCAGCGAATCGAGGATCACCGGGTAGGTGCCCTCGCGGTTGCCGAGCAGGGCGTCGCCGGAGACGAGCACGTTGTCGAAGTGGATCAGCGCCGTCTCGGAACCGCGGATGCCTTCCTTGCGCAGCTTCGAGATCGCCACGCCGGGGTTCGGCAGGTCGACGATGAACAGGCTGATCGCCTCGGGCGTCAGTTCGGGCCGCGTGCGCGCCGCGACCAGCATGAAGTCGGCGATCGGCGCGTTGGTGATGTAGAGCTTGCTGCCGTCGATGCGCCAGCCATCGGCGGTCCGGGTGGCCTTGGTGCGCAGCGCGCGCACGTTGGAGCCGCCGTCGGGCTCGCTCAGCGCGAACGCGGCGATCTTCTCGCCGGCCAGCGCGGGGACGAAGCAGCGCGCGCGCTGCTCCGGCGTGCCGGCGCGCCAGATCGGCCAGATGCCCAGGTGCGAGTGCGCCGACCAGCTCGACGCGAAGGCCTGGCTGCAGAAGCTCAGCTCCTCGCGCACGATGCAGTCGCTGACCTTGTCCATGCCGCTGCCGCCGTCGGCCTCGGGGTAGCGCACGCCGAGCAGGCCGAGTTCGCCCCAGCGGCGGAAGATGTGGCGCGGAAACGCCTCGGTCTCGTCGGCCTCGTTCACCAGCGGGGCGAGTTCGTCGCGACACATGCGGCGAACGGTTTCGCGCACGGCATCGTGCTCGGGAGAGAAACGGAAATCCAGACTCATGACCTCTCACTTTCCAGTTGCACGGCCCCGGACAGGGCCCGCGACACCAGCGCCGCCCTGTCGCGCAGGTCCTCGCCCAGCGCCTTGATCGCCGGGCGCGTCAGCTGCGCGGTGAATCCGGTGCCGCTGATCGCCATCACGGGCGCCCCCGCCGAGTCGAGCACGGCCGACGACACGCTGGTCACGCCCTTGACGTAGCCGCCGGCGTCCACCGCGTAGCCCTTGCTGGCGGCCTCGTCCACGCTGCGCATGTAGGCCTCGAAGCTGGGCGGGTCGTCCCAGCGCAGCGCCTCGACATGCCGGCGCAGCTCGGCCCGCGTCAGACCCGAATGGGCCGCAATGCTGCGCCCGAGGGCGGAAATGTAGATCGGCAGGCGCTGCCCGACGTTCATGTGGACGCGCATGGTGGCATCGTTGTCGGCCCTGTCGACCAGCACCACGCGTTCGTCGGGGACGCGGTGCCACAGTGTCGCCGTCACCCGGTGCGCGGCCGCGATCGCCTCGAGGTGCGGATGCACCAGGCGCGCATACGACGAGGTCTCGAGCGCCCCCTTGGCGAGCTCGACCAGGCCCAGGCCGATCCGGTAGGTCTTGGTGGATTCGTCGAACGTGACCAGCCGCTCGTGCACCAGCGTCTTGAGCAGGTTGAAGCAGGTGCTGGAGTTCAGCCCCAGGTCGCGGGCGACGCGGCTCACCCCGAGCGGCGCGGCTGCGGCAGACAGGTACCGAACCACCGCCAGCCCACTGGCCAGGGCTCCGACGAGCTTGTCGGGTGAGGCACTGGGTTCCATGCGGCGCGAGAGTTCTGCTTCGGGTACAAACCAAAGTGGATGTTGACACGTCGCGACCCGCGCGTCCAGGAGTTTTCGCCATAGAGAGATGAATTCTCTATGACGAATGGTTAGCATCACGACGGACGCCTTCTTCCACCACACCCGCCGGCTCCGACCGGCAAACAGGAGACAACCATGCAGATCACCCGCCGCACCTTCGTCATGCTGTCGATGGCAGCCTCCGCGCCGCTGGCCGCGCAACCGAGCTACCCGGCAAAGCCGATCACGCTCGTCATCCCGACGGTGGCAGGCGGCATCCTCGACACGATCGGGCGCGTCGTCGGCAGGATTCTGGAGTCGATGGGCCAGGTCGTGATCTACCAGAACGTTCCCGGTGCCGGCAGCACGCTGGGGACCGACGTGGTCGTGCGAGCCGCTCCCGACGGCTACACGCTCGCGGTGGTGGCCACCAGCCATGCGATCAATCCGAGCGTCTACGCCAAGCTGCCCTACGACACCGCGCGCGATCTGGCACCGATCACGCACACGGTCAACCTGACCAACGTGCTGGTGGTGCACCCGTCGGTGCCGGCCAACAACCTGCAGGAGCTGATCGCGCTGGCCAAGAGCAAGCCGGGCACGCTGACCTTCGGGTCGGCCGGCATCGGCCAGTCCAACCACCTGTCGGGCGAGATGTTCAAGGCCACCGCGGGCATCGACATCGTTCACGTGCCGTACAAGGGCAGCGCCGCGGCGATGACGGACGTCATGGCCGGCCACATCACGATGATGTTCGTCGACCTTCTGTCGGCGTCCCCCCAGATCAAGGCCGGCAAGCTGAAGCTGATTGGCGCCACCGGGCTGCGCCGGTCGCCGGCCGCCCCCGAGATCCCCACCTTGAACGAACTGGGCCTGACCGGCTTCAACGGCAATTCCTGGCTGGGCCTGGTGGGGCGTGCAGGGACGCCGAAGGCCATCATCGACAAGCTCAGCGCCCTGGTCACCCAGGGCCTGAACGAGCCGGCGACCAAGCAGCGGCTGCTGTCCCAGGGTGTCGAGCCGGTGGGCGGCTCGCCCGAGGAGTTTGCGGCCTTCATCGAGTCCGAGACGAAGCGCTACGCCGCCGCCGCCAAGGCGGCGGGCATCCAGCGCGAATAGGTGCCGGCCGGGCGGCCTTGACTTCGAGTGGCCGTTGCAACATTGCAACGTTGTCGGATTACAACAGGACGTTCGGATCACGGCAACGAAGCTCCACGGCAAACCGGCAATTGAAACCGACTCGGCCATGGTGCCGGCCCGGAGTCCGAGGGCCCACTTCCGCGCCGCGGCAGGCGCAGAGAACAACGCTCTCCACCCCCCTTTTGCCCGGCAGGCCGAGGGGTAGGCCTCGCTGAGCGCGGCGAGAACGCCCGTCCCCTCGCCGGGCGCCGTTTCGGCCGAAAGATTCGACGGGCAGGCCCCATTTCGCCCCGCGCGCCGGCAGGCCATGACCAATCTCGTTCGGAAACCCCGGGAAACTACGGACTAGCCGCCGTCGGTGCGCTGTTCTAACTTATGCCTGTCAGGTTTAAGGACAGGGTTCGTTAGATTACAAATCTGTAATCTAACCTCGACACTGCGACGATTCCTGCCACAACAAACCCGGGATTTCTTGCTTTTTTGGGCCACCCCGCCTTTGAGAAGCACGGGCCCCGGGGGGCACCCGAAGAATTGGCTTTTCCCCACCACAGGAGACGATTAGATGAAAGCACGATCACTTTGCGTCAGCGCGCTGGCCTTGTCCGCAGTCGCGGGGGCGCACGCCCAGACCTCATCCGTCACGATGTACGGTTTGCTCGATGCTTCGGCGGGCGCGTTGAGCCGCACCGCCGTCAGCGACAAGACGAAGTATGTGTTGAACACCGACACCGGCGCCTCGTCGCGCATCGGCTTCAAGGGTACGGAGGACCTCGGCGGCGGCCTGTCGGCGATCTTCAACCTGGAAGCCTCTGCCGGGGTCGATACCGGCGCGCCCATCACAGCGGCTGCTTCGGGCGCCGCCCCAGCCACGGCGAATGCGTTCTTCCGCCGCAATTCCTGGATCGGCCTGGCAGGCGCGTTCGGCCAGATCACGCTCGGCCGCGACTACACCGCGGGCATCCTGACACAGGCGGGCACCATGACCGCCTTGACGACCGGCATCAACACCGGCTTCGCCACGGCCGTCGGGTCGCAAGGGATCGGCAACGACTTCTGGAACAGCAACCAGATCAAGTACCGCAGCCCCCGCATCGCAGGCTTCCAGTTCACCGGCGCCATGTCGGCCGGCGAATCGAACAGTGGCAACAGGGCGGGTTCGACTGCGGGAGCCGACCTCACCTATGTCAACGGCCCGGTGACCATCGACGCCACCTACCAGAAGGACTATGGCTCCGCGACCGCAGACCTGGGCAAGAGCCTGTACTGGTATGCGCTGTCGGGCGCCTTCAAGTTCGGCGACTTCCGCCTGACCGCCGGTTATGACCGGGTCAACAACAGCAAGAACATCGCAACCGGCGCGGTGTACGCCGGCTGGGTCGACTCCAAGATGATGACGGTGGGTCTGGCCTACTCGGTCACTCCTCTGCTGGTCGTGTCGGGCCAGTACTATCAGACGAAGGAACTTGCGAAGAGCACGAGCACGAAGCAGAGCTTGCTGGAGGCCCAGTATTACCTGTCCAAGCGGACCTCGGTGTACGCTTTGCTGAACCACGTCTCCGCCGGCAACTTGGGCGTCAGACCCCTGTGGGCCAATGCCGATACCATAGTGAACAACAGTGCAACGGCCTTGGCCGCGGGCATCCAGCACTCGTTCTGAGTTTTCTGGGCAGAGTGCCCCGCGGGGCACCTCTGCTCAAAGGTTCAAAGGGCGGGCGAGTCGATCGCCTGCCCTTTTTTCGTCGGCTGCACGCGCCATGCGAGGTCTTCGGCGACGACCGCAGTCGCCGCGAGCCGCCGGCGCTGCTGCAGACCGGTCGGCATCGGGCAGTCCAACCACCTGTCCGGCGAGATGTTCAACGCCGCTGCGGACATCGACATCGTTCAGGTGCCGTACAAGGGCAGCGCCGCGCTGATCAGCACCGTGGTCACCGAGGGTCTGAACGAGCGGGCGCCACAGCAGGAGCTGGTGGTGTCCCAGAAACATCGAGCCGGCGCGCGGCTTGCCCGAAGAATGTGCCGCCTTCGCCGAGTCCGAGACCAGGCGCAATGCGCTCACCGCCAAGATGTGACCAGCGTCAAGCGCGAACAGGTGCTCGGCAGCCCACCAAGTGCGCGCCGGGAGTCAGTGGCGTTCTTGCAACGTTGTTTAGTCACAACGACGCTGCCACCTCGGCGGCATCAGCCTTCGTCACCGGGCGGCACTTTGAGCCGATTTATGTACGACTCGAGTCCGGAACGAAGGTCCGTCTCGGGAGCGCTCGGCAAAGGCCAGAAGATGCTTGTGTACCTGACTCCTCCCAGTGAGCCAGCGGGAAAGCGTCACCGCTGACACGGGGGCTTTCGGCGCCCCCGACGAGCGCCCCATCGGCCGGCGGGCTCGCGCGAGAGCGCCCGTCCTGCTCCGCAATTCACCAAGACATGAGTCGCTTCATTCGGAAACCCCGGGAAACTACGGGGTAGCCGGCCCAAGGTCGCTGCCCTACCTTTCGCCCGTTAGATTACACGACGGTAATCGACACCGGGACGCAGCAACGATTTCTGAAACCATTTACCCAGGAATTCATTGCTGGTCGCGGGCCACCCTGCCCTCGTAGAAGCACGGGCTCTGCGCGGGACCGGCAGAGCCAGGTTTTATCCATCCAAGGAGACGATTAGATGAAAGCACGATCACTTTGCGTTAGCGCGCTGGCCTTGTCCGCAGCCGCGGGGGCACACGCCCAGACCTCCTCCGTCACCTTGTACGGACTCCTCGACGTATCTGCTGGGGTCGTGAGCCGCTCGGACGCGGGTGGCAACAACAAACAGTACCGGCTGAGCAGCGACACCGGCGCCTCGTCGAGGTTCGGTCTCAGGGGCAGCGAGGATCTCGGTGGCGGCCTGAACGCATTCTTCAAGCTCGAAGCCTCGGTTCTCGCCGACACCGGCGGCCCCATCTCAAGCGCCTCCTCGGGCACCACCACACCTGTGGCAAATGCGTTCTTTCGCCGGGGGAGCTATGTAGGTCTTGGCGGTGGGTTCGGCCAGATCATCCTCGGCCGCGACTACACGGCGGGCATCATCAACCAAGCAGCCACGATAGTCGCCCTAACCACCGGCATCAATACCGGCTTGGCCGGCGCAATTCTTCCGCAAGGCATCGGCAACGATTTCTGGAACAGCAATCAGGTCAAATACATCAGTCCTAGGCTGGCCGGCTTCCAGTTCACTGGTGCGGTTTCGGCCGGAGAACAGAACATAGGCAATCGGGCTGGGTCCACCATGGGAGCTGATCTCACCTATGATGTGGGGCCTCTGAGGCTGGATGCCACTTACCAGAAGGACTACGGCACGGCGGGCGCGGACGTTGGCAAGAGCGTGTACTGGTATATGTTGGGGGGCGCTTACAAGTTCGGGGATTTCCGTGTGGTCGCGGGCTACGACCGGGTCAGCAACCCCAAGAATGTTGTCACGGGTGGCGGTACCCCCTTTAAGGACTCCAAGATGATGACCGCTGGCTTGGCCTATTCGGTCACTCCGCTGCTGGTCGTGTCGGGTCAGTACTATCAGGTGAAGGATCTCGTGACGGACAAGAACACCAAGCAGAGCCTGCTCGAAGCTCAATACTATCTGTCCAAGCGGTCCTCGGTGTATGCCATATTCAACCATGTCTCAGCCGGCAGCTTGGCTGCCTCGCCGATCTACCTCGGCCCCAGCTCGACGAATGCCAGCGCCAACGGTTTGATGGTTGGCATGCAGCACACGTTCTGAGTTTCCCCGGTAGAGTGCCCCTCGGGGCACCTCTGTTCAAAGGTTCAAAGGGCGGGCGAGTCGATTGCCCGCCCTTTTTTCGTCCCTTCGTCGGCCGCGTGAGGCGGCCGATGCTTTCCGGGGCGACAGAGGGTCGCCCCGAGCCGCCGGCGCTGTTCAGACCGGCCGGAATCGAGGCAGCACGACCTGGTCGTTCACGGCCTCGCACACGAGCTCGACCGGCATGTCGAACTGCACCGCCATCGGGTCGCCGTCGATCAGCGAGCTGATCATGCGGGGGCCCTCGGCGAGTTCCACGAGCAACACCGCATAGGGCGTGTCCTGCTTGAACGCGGGCCCCGGCGCGCGGTGCACGACGCTGAACGAGTGGACGATGCCGCGCCCGCTCGCCGCGCGGTGCGCGAGCTGCTCGCTGCCGCACTGCCGGCAGTGCACCTGCTGGTAGAACTGCACGTGGCCGCACTGTCCGCAGTGCTGGAGCAGCAGCTTGCCCTCCTTCAGGCCGTCCCAGTACGCCTGCGAATCGGCGTCGGGGGTCGGCAAGGGCTTGATGTGGGCTTCCTTGGGATCGATCTTTCTCACAGCGTGGCCTCCGTTCCGAGGATGGTCGTTGCCTGGGTCGCGAAACCGGCGCCCAGGCTGTGCACCAGCCCCAGTTCGGCGCCGGCCACCTGGCGCTCGCCGCAACTGCCGCGCAACTGTTGCACCACCTCCAGGAAATGCAGCAGCGACCCCGGCATGCCCGGGTGCGCGTACGAGAGCAGGCCGCCGTGCGTGTTGCAGGGAATCGACCCGCCGTAGGTGATCTGGCGATCGTCGACGAAGCGCCCGCCCTCGCCCTTGGGACAGAAGCCCAGGTCTTCCAGCATCATGATCACGGTGCCGGTGAAGCAGTCGTAGACCCCGGCGACATCGATGTCCTTGGGCGAGCAGCCGGCCATCGCGTAAGCCTTGGCACTGGACTGCACGGCGCCGGTGGTCGTGATCGAGGGCATCAGGAAGATGTGCTCGTGCGTGTAGCACTCGCCGCCGCCGAGAATGTAGATCGGCTTGGCGACCACTTCCGACTTGGCGCGCCCGGCCGAGGTGACGACGAACGCGACCGCCCCGTCGGAGATCAGCGAGCAATCGAGCTTGTGGTAGGGCGTGGTGACCCAGCCGGAATTGAGCACGTCGTCCACGGTGATCGGCGTGGTCATCTGCGCGCCGGGCGTGCGCATCGCGTGCTCGCGGTGAATGACGGCCACCTTGGCGAACTGCTCGGACGTGGTGCCGAAGTCCTTCATGTGGCGGTGCGCCGTCATCGCGAAGGTGTTGGCCACCGGGATGCCGAACGGCATCTCGTACTGCTGGTCGCGGCTCTCGGTCATCGACCGCAGCGCGAGGTCCGGCGACAGGCCGGTGAGCAGGCTGTCGGCCCCGATGATCAGGATGTTCTCCGCCAGCCCGCCGGCAATCGCCGCCGCCGCGATGTTGAACATCGTGGCGGCCGTCGCGCCCGACACCTGCAGCGTGTTCGAGAAGGTCGGAACGATGCCGAAGTATTCGCTGAACGCCACGCTGAAGCGGTGAAACGGTGCGGCGAACGCGACGCTGGACAGCACGCCGTCGATCTGCGAGCGCTCGAGGCCGGCATCGGCGAGCGCGGCCTTGGCGGCCTGCGAGGCCAGTGCCATCACGCTCTTGCCGGGCACGCGCCCGACGTCCGATCGACCGGCACCGATGATGGCGGCCTCGCCCCGGATGCTGCGCTGGCGCCCACCGGCGCCGGACGCTGAACTGCTCATGGTGTGATCCTCCTCGTAGGTCGCCGGATTCTAAGCCTAACAACCGTTCGTTCGATACCGGGAGTTCTCTATACTGGCATGCGGTCGGTGGTGCCTCGGGCATGTGGCAGCGCAATCGCGTAGGCGCTGTCGGGTGCCACCAGGATCGACCGTGATCGGCGAGCGGGCACCCAGGGGTTCGCAGCCGCTCGCGGGCTCACACACAGGAGTCTGGCTTGCAAGAGGAACTGCGGTATCTGGCGTCGGACGAGGCGCGGCTGCGAGCATCGCTTGCCCAGGCCGACGTGGCTACGCTGCTGATGGTTCTGGTGCAGTTGTCGGGGGAGGAAACCTGGCTGGATCAGCTCGCCCCGTTCATCAAGGGTCCCTGGGACTACAGCGTGTCGGTTCCGCCGCCCCTGGCGGCGCAGGTGCATGACCGGCTCGTCGAGGTCATCCGCGCGCTGGCGGCGGGCGGCGACGATCCTCCGCAGCCGTCGCGCCGACTGCTGCAGCGGATGATGAGCGTGTGCGTCGGCGAGCCGGTGGCGGACGAGTACGTGCCGCTGGCCCTCGAGGAGATGGGCTTGTCGGCAGAGAGGATGACGTCGCCCGCTGTCGCGTCACCAAGCGCGGCGCCGAAGCTGAAGGTCGCGGTGATCGGCGCCGGCATGTCGGGCCTGTGCACGGCGATCAAGCTGCAGGAGGCCGGCTTCGAGTTCGCGGTGTTCGAGAAGAACGACGCGGTGGGCGGCAGCTGGTACGAGAACCAGTACCCGGGCTGCGGCGTCGACACGCCCAACCACTTCTACACCTATTCGTTCGAGCCCAGCCACCACTGGACCGAGTTCTACTCGAAGCGCCCCGAACTGCATGCCTACTTCGAGCACTGTGCCGACAAGTACGGACTGCGGCGCCACATCCGCTTCAACAGCGAGGTGGTCGAAGCACGCTACAACGAGGACGCCGCGACCTGGACCGTGACGGTTCGGGACGCTGCCGGCGCCGTGTCGGCGCAGGAATTCGCGGCGGTGGTCTGCGCCGTGGGCCAGTTGAACCGGCCGCAGATCCCCGAGATCAGGGGCATGGAGAGCTTTCGCGGCCCGCTGTTCCACAGCGCGCACTGGAACGGCAGCGAGCACCCGGTCGCGGGCCGGCGGGTCGCGCTGGTGGGCACCGGCGCCAGCGCGATCCAGATCGTTCCGTCGATCGTGGACGAGGTTGCCCACCTCAGCATCTTCCAGCGTTCGCCGCCCTGGGTGGTGCACAACCCGAACTACCACCGCCGCGTCGGCGAGGGCATGCGCTGGGTGCTGCAACACCTTCCCTATTACGGCAAGTGGTATCGCTTCCAGCTCTTCTGGGGTTTCGCCGACGGCCTGCACCCCGCCCTGCAGATCGACCCGGATTGGGAACACCCGCAGCGCTCGCTCAACGCCGTCAATGACCGCCACCGGCGCGCCATCGTCAAGCACATCGAGCGCGAGATCGGCGACGACGCGGCGCTGCTGGCCAAGGTGATCCCGGACTATCCGCCCTACGGCAAGCGCATCCTGATCGACACCCACTGGTACAAGGCGCTGAAGCGGCCCCACGTGGATCTGGTGACCGACGGGATCGACCACATCGAAGCCGATGCCGTGGTCACCACCGATGGACAGCGCCACCCGGTGGACATGATCGTGATGGCCACGGGCTTCCAGGCCGGCCGGCTGTTGTGGCCGATGAACATCGTCGGTCGCGGCGGGCGCAGCATCCGCGAGCAGTGGGGTGACGACGACCCGCGCGCCTACCTGGGCATCACCGCGCCGGGATTCCCGAACTTCTTCATCCTCTACGGCCCGAACACCAACCTCGGCCACGGCGGCAGCGCGATCTTCCATGCCGAATGCCAGGTGCGCTACACGATGCAGTGCCTGAGCGCGCTGCGCGAGCGCGACATCAAGTCACTCGAGTGCCGTCAGGACGTTCACGATGCCTACAACGACAGGGTGGACGAAGCCCACAGCCGCATGATCTGGAGCCACCCGGGCATGAACACCTGGTACCGCAATCGCAAGGGCCGCGTGTTCGCGAACTCGCCCTGGCGCCTGGTCGACTACTGGCGCATGACGCGGGCACCAGACCTGGACGACTTCGTCGCCCGCTCGTGACGACCTCGGTGCCCGCAGAGCGGGCGCCGCTCGATGACTGCCGCGGCGGCCATGCAGGAAAGGCCTCGGATCGATCTCAGGCCTCGTCCATGCCCGGTGAAATCCGGGGTGTTGGTGGAACTCCAAATGGCCACGCAAGTTCTTGACTTCTTTAAGGAAGTCTGCAGGGCGTTGAGCGTTGTTCCCCGGCCTGTTCCCGCACTGCCTGCGCAGCAAAGAGATGTCGAACCGACGACAGTCGGCGACGTCCCGGGGTGTGCGACAACGTCTCATGGCGTCCCGCGCCGGCCGTCTGGCGCCCTACTTCGAACTTGCAGCGGCGCAAGCGGCGATCAGGTCACGGCGCGAACATGGCCTGCAGGGTCCGGAGCGTCGCTCCCAGCGTGGCCGGGCGAAGTGCCCCCAGTCGCTTGACCAGGCGCGCACGATCGAGCGTCCGGATCCGGTCCAGCACGATCAGTTGCGTATTTCGGAAGAGCGTGACCGACCGTTTCGGCATCGTGACCGCCGAATT
>JAZKAV010000012.1:0-44654 GCA_040388965.1 Pseudomonadota bacterium
AAACCGAACCTCGGTTTGACCGCCTTGGCGAGTGGGTGACTGAGGAAAATAGGATCATGCCCGATCAGCGCAGCAGGATCGCCGGCTCGGCCGCCGAGCCCGGCCGGCTCTTCGCCATTCAAGTCGTCGACCACGTTCATTTCGGATGAGCGACTCGCAACCGAGTGCGGTGCGGACCCGGATGACCCCGGTGTTGCGAGCGTGGATGTGTGTTCATACCCGCTACGAAGCCCGCAGCCATTGCGCCTGCTCAACCACAGGCCTGTCACCTTGGCGCCGGGGCGCCAAGGTCTCCCTTGGGCAGGGGGTGGTAACTACCACAGGCGGGGCCTATCGTCGGCAGTCGTTGGAATTGCAGACGTTGCATTCGCGCCGCGCCATGGGAGACGGTGTGGACAAGCCAGATGCGGTGGCTGAACTTGTGGCATCGATAGAGAGAGGCGGCGTGCGGAGAAATGATCGAAAACCGAGAACTGCTGTGCATCCGAGTGAAGTACTCGGACTGCGCGTGGGTTGAACAGCTGGGTGCCGATGGCTGGAACGTTCGGGTCGTCGATGGCTTGATCGCGGCGCACCGGCAGCTTAAGGAGCGTCCGTATCTGGCGGGTCTTCTCGTTCCCGGTCGCATTGATGGCGAAGATTGCTGCGAGCTCGACGCTTTCCTGCGCACGCACGGTGGCCTCGAGTGGGTCGGCGCCTTCGAGACGGACGTGTTGAAGATCCCGGCCTGCAGCGATCTGATCGTCGATCACCTGTTCGATCACCACACCATGCCTGTCGATCCGGCCAAGCTGGCGGCGACAATCGGTCACGCGCATGGCCACGCGGTGCTCCGCTTCGCATCCCGCGCCGACCGGGCGCCGGCGCCCGATATGGGCTTGGTCGGACGCAGCGCGGCCACGCAAGGACTCCTGCGCCAGATCCGGCGTGTCGCGAAGGTCGATGCGCCGGTCCTCGTCTGCGGCGAGAGCGGCAGCGGCAAGGAATTGGCGGCGCAAGCGATCCACCGCCAGTCGAGTCGCGCCAGCGGGCCGTTCGTGCCGGTGAATTGCGGCGCGATCCAGGCCACGCTGATTCAGTCCGAACTGTTCGGGCATGAGAAGGGCGCGTTCACCGGCGCATCGAAGGAAGGACGCGGCCTGATCGAAGCGGCGAACGGCGGCACGATCTTTCTCGACGAGATCGGCGACCTCTCGCTCGAACTGCAAGTCAACCTGCTCCGCTTCCTCCAGGAGAAGACCATCAACCGCGTCGGCTCGACGCGCAGCATCGCCGTCGATGCGCGCGTGGTTGCCGCGACCCATGTCGATCTCGAGAAGGCGGTTGCCGCGGGCACCTTCCGCGAAGATTTGTTCTACCGATTGAACGTGGTGCCGCTGCGCGTGCCGCCATTGCGCGAACGCCTCGCGGATGTAGAGATGCTCGCCGAACATTTCTTTCACCGGTTCGCCGCCGAAAAGAGCCCGCAGATCAAGGGCTTCAGCCGACGGACGATGGTCGCCATGAACGAGCACCAATGGCCGGGCAACGTTCGCGAGCTGATCAACCGCGTGCGCCGCGCGATGGTCATGGCCGAGGGACGCTTGATCAGCCCCGAGGATCTCGGGCTCGTCGAGTGCGACGAGCAGCCGCGTGCGTGGGACGGGCTCGAAGAGGCGCGCACGCGCGCCGAGCATGGCGCGATCTCGACCAGCCTGCAGCAAGCAGGGCGAAATGTGACGGTCGCAGCCAAGCAATTGGGCGTTTCGCGCATGACGCTGTATCGGCTCATGATCAAGCACGGGATCGACCACAAGGCGAGCAGCTGAGCCCCACTGACTTCGTTCGGGCGGGCATCGGGGCAAACCCTTGTAACACTTCCGAACAGCCCCCGCAGTCGCGGGGTAAGAATCTAAGTGATTGATTTTGAAAGAGAAAGTCGGTCTTCTCTCAGCATATTCGGGTTTGTCATCGCTCTGTCATCGGCGCTGTCACGAGGGCGTGACGATATGCACCGAATAGTCACTGCCATGCGCTGGGGCCATGAGTCCACACACGAGAACTTCTTCTTTGAATTCAGCCACTTGGCATCACCGCCAGTGACTTGGCCCTGTTTCTGCAGCGTGTTGTCCGAGCTGGCATCGCTGCCAGTTCCCACTACGTTGCACACAGACCAACCCCTCAGGAGTCTTCAATGAAGAAAACCTTACTGGCATCTGCCATCGCGCTCGCATTCGGTTCCGCCTGGGCCGACACCAACACGCAGACCGGCGCAGGGCCCAACGCTCAGGACAAGGCCGTGGCCATTCAGGGCAATTTGGCCAACACCAAGACCAGCACCGAGACCACTACCAGCACCAGCACCAGCACCACCACCGACAACTCGAACAATTCGAAGACGAACAGTTTGAACAAGGGCAAGGCACAAGCCGAAGGCACCGGTACCGCGGCGGCGAACAACAGCAGCACCGCCACCGCAAACTTCAGCAACTCGTTCAATACCAGCAAGGCTGTTGCGGTGAGCAAGCTGAGCGGCTCGGTGAGCGGCATCACGGTCTACGGCATCGGCAACAACGCCTCCAACGACGGCAACGCCAATGGCGGCAAGGCCGGTGCGGGCGGCGCGGGCTACGGTGGCAATGGCCAGACCGGCAACTCCACCGGCGGTGCCGGTGCGGGTGGTAACGGCGGCAATTCGTCGGGCGGCAGCGGCGGCAATGCCGGCAACGGGACCGGCGGCAGCGGCGGTTCGGGGTCCGGCGGTTCGGGTGGCTCGGCCAGCAACGGTAGTGCCACCGCGGGCGCCTCCACCAACGGCAGCGCGACCAACGGCAGCGCCAAGGGTGCGAACGCTGGTGACGGTGGCAACGCCATTGGCGCGAAGGGCGGCAGCGGTGGTGACGCCACGGCATCCGGCGGCGATACCAAGGGCTCGACCGGCGGCTCGCTGGCGGGCAACCTGCAGTCGACCGGCAGTGCCAAGTCGAGCACCGATGCCGCAGCGGGCGACGCCAAGTCGTCGAACGCGACGAAGGGCGGTTCGGCTCTGGGTGCCAATGGTTCCTTGGGCGGTCTTGCGGCGTCGGGTCAAGAGTCGGGCACCGGTGCGGGCGCTGCGGGTTCCGGCAAGGGCGGTGGCTCGGCGGCCGTTCCGGTTGCGATCGGCGGCGGAAGCACCGCCAGCGGCGGCAATGGCGGTAACGGCGGTACTGGTGGTGCAGGGGTGCCGACCGGCGGCGTTGGCGGTGCCGGCGGCAGCGGCGGCACGGCGACGAGCACTGCAGGCGCCGGTACGGCCGGCGCGGCGACCGGCACCGGCGGCGCGGGCTCGGGTACCGGGACGGCGACGTCTGGCGCCTCGTCGAACACGGCGTCGAACACGGGTGGTGCGGCTACGGGCACAGCCAGTGCAACCGGCGGCGCAGCGACGGGCAGTTCCAGCAGCACTGGCGGCGCAGCCACGAGTGGCTCGTCGACGGCGGGCAGCGGCGCGAACACCGGCACGGCAACGGCATCCGGCGGCACGACCTCCGGTACCGGTGGCGCGGCCACAGCGACTGCAGCAGCGGGCGGCTCGGCCACCAACACGGCCGGTGCGGGCGGTGCGGGCGGCTCGGCTTCCAACGGCAGCGCGACCAATGGCGGCTCCTCGACGACGGCCTCGAACGGCAGCGCGACCGGTGGTAGTGGCGCAACGGGCACGGGCGCGGTCGGCGCGGTCGGAACCGGTGGTGCAGGTGGCCAGGGCGCGGCAGCAGCGGGTGGTGCCGGCAGCGGTGGTACGGGCGGTGCGGCCAACGGCGGCGTCGCCAGCGGTGGCGTCGGCAACGGTGCGACGGGCGGCACGGGTGGCGTGGGCGGAAGCAATTCCGTCAACGCCGGTGTGTTCAACATGTCCAACACGATGAGCGGGACGGCGCAGTCGGCCGCGGGCATCCTGGTCATCAGCCAGAACACCGGCATCGCCGCGCTGACGCAACAGAGCGTGAACGTCCAAGCCAACCTTGGCGTCGGCCGCTGACCGAAAACTGCGCCGGGGGTATTTCGATCCCCGGCGCCTTTTTTTGCGAAGTCGTCAGAGGAGAACTCATGTTTAGCGCCAAGCGCATCACCCTCACCAGCGTTGTCACGCTGGCGGCTTTGTCATGGGCACCATCGGTCACCGCAGAAGAGCTATCCGTTTCAACGCCGGCCCCTGCCGTCGACGCAACGCCTTCGATCGCCTCTCCCGCGCCCTATTCAGCACCATCGGAGTCCGCAACCGTGCGGCGCAATCCGTTCGGCAGCAAGCCGATGGCTGCCGCGGCACTCGCAGCAAGGCGAGGCGGCGATCGCGTCTTCAATGACGCGCAGTTGAAGGGCGTCGTGGCCGACAACCAGGCGATCAACGTCAGCACGGGAATGAACGTCATCAGCGATGGTGCGTTCGCCGGGTCTGCCGGCCTGTCGACGGTGGTTCAGAACTCCGGCAATAACGTGCTGATCCAGAACGCGACGATTGTCAACATTCAACTGAAGTGACGATCGCAGCGCCATGAACCGGCTCGGATTGCTGACCGCAGCAGCGGCCTGCCTCGCGGCTTCGGCTGTCGAGGCAGGTTCGCTCGAACTTCCGTTCCAGATCGGCGGGGCCTACAACGTGCCCGTCAAGAGCATCCGGGAAAGCCGCTTCGCGGCAACCATCCGCCAGCAGTACGACTTCAGTTGCGGCTCTGCCGCCCTCTCCACGCTGCTGAGCTACCAATACAACTACCCGGTCACCGAGGACAAGGTCTTCGAAGAGATGTTTCTTCGCGGCGACCAGGCCAAGATCCGTGTCGAGGGCTTTTCGCTGCTCGACATGAAGCGCTACCTCGAGGCGCACGGCTTCGAGGCCGACGGCTTCCAGGAACCGCTCGACAAGCTCGCTGCGGCGGGCATCCCGGCGATCGTGCTGGTCAACGAGAACGGCTACAACCACTTTGTCGTCGTCAAGGGCGTTCGCGACGGGCGCGTGTTGATCGGCGACCCCGCCGGCGGTACCCGCACGGTGACCGAGTCCGCATTTCAGGCCGCCTGGGTGAACCAGATTCTTTTCGTGATCAGCAACCGTCAGGACGTGGCGGCCTTCAACGCCGAGGCCGACTGGCGTTCCGCGCCTCGCGCGCCGGTCGCGGATGGTGTCAACCGCGGCAGTTTGGCCGGGATCGTCATGCCGAAGCTCGGTCCTTCGGATTTTTGACCCGAGTTTCTGAGCTGAAGCGAGTTCCCGTGAACCACCAACCCAAACAACTCGCGCTGCTGATCTCGCTGATCGGACTCGGCGTGTCGCCGTATGCGCAGGCGAGCGTCGAGGTCCACGTGGTCGACGGGTTGCCCTCGTTGCTCGGCATGCGCTGCAGCGAGGCCGGAGCAGCAGCGCTACCGTTCTGCGGCAAGACGCCGGGGTTGGTCTGGCAGGCCCAGCGCAGCCCGCTCGACCTGAGCGGCACGCCCGGTGCGCTCGTGCTCTACAGCGCCCCACGCAATGGCTGGTCGCCCGCTGCTGCCGGAGATCTCGGCGAGTGGAAGCCGCGCGCCCAGGGTAAGCCGTTCAAGATCACGGCGAAATCGAAGACCCGCAAGTCGGCATCGGTCGTCACCGTGGCCGCGGTCGAGCCGCCGCACGCGCCGGCCCGCAAGCACTCGGGGAAGTCGCGTCGCGTGCGCGCCTCGGCGCGGATCGTCGTCACCGCGCAGGTCGATGCCCAGGCGGTTCAACGCATCGAGTCGCCGCAGGTCGGCCAAGCGTCTGTGCTGCCGCCGGTCACCGGCCCCTCGCCCGAGGCCCAACGACTGCTCGACAACCTGATCGCGGTCCTGAGCGAGTCGCCAGCGCTGCCTGAGACCGCGGCGGTCGAGCCCGCGCCGGCCGCGAAAGCGGCGCCGGTCGAGAGGGTCGCCCGCATGCAGGATGCGCACGCGGCACAACTCGTCGATCGGCCCGAGGTCGCGGTCGAGTCCCAGTCCACGAAGGTGTTGCGCAACCTGGGCGCGATCCTGTCCGACGATCGCGACGAAGTCGGCGCGATCCGTACCGACGCGGCCCAGTCGGTCGCATCCACGCAGGGTGTCAGGGTGCCTGGGATGCTCGGTGAAATCTCGGCGCCGGAGACGCCAGCGGTCGAAGACGGCCCGACGCGGCGCCTGCGCAAGCTTGCGGCGCGCGCCGCCAAAGCGGAAGCCAAGGCGGCTGCCGAGGCCGTTGCCGTCGGGGTCGTCGACGTGATGCTCCCGCTCGATCTTCCGACCGGCGCGCCATTGCCGGCCAGCACGGCTGCGGCTGTGCCGACCGAGTCGGCGCCGATGCCGATCGGCGCACAGGCCGAGCTGCCCCCCGCTGTTGAATCGGATCTCGGCGAATGGGCGCGGCGCGGCGAGGTCGAGCCGGCGCGGATCGTCGTCACCGCGCAGGTCGATGCCCAGGCGGTTCAACGCATCGAGTCGCCGCAGGTCGGCCAAGCGTCTGTGCTGCCGCCGGTCACCGGCCCCTCGCCCGAGGCCCAACGACTGCTCGACAACCTGATCGCGGTCCTGAGCGAGTCGCCAGCGCTGCCTGAGACCGCGGCGGTCGAGCCCGCGCCGGCCGCGAAAGCGGCGCCGGTCGAGAGGGTCGCCCGCATGCAGGATGCGCACGCGGCACAACTCGTCGATCGGCCCGAGGTCGCGGTCGAGTCCCAGTCCACGAAGGTGTTGCGCAACCTGGGCGCGATCCTGTCCGACGATCGCGACGAAGTCGGCGCGATCCGTACCGACGCGGCCCAGTCGGTCGCATCCACGCAGGGTGTCAGGGTGCCTGGGATGCTCGGTGAAATCTCGGCGCCGGAGACGCCAGCGGTCGAAGACGGCCCGACGCGGCGCCTGCGCAAGCTTGCGGCGCGCGCCGCCAAAGCGGAAGCCAAGGCGGCTGCCGAGGCCGTTGCCGTCGGGGTCGTCGACGTGATGCTCCCGCTCGATCTTCCGACCGGCGCGCCATTGCCGGCCAGCACGGCTGCGGCTGTGCCGACGGAGTTGGCGCCGATGCCGATCGGCGCACAGGCCGAGCGCGGAAAGCGCGCCAGCCCGTTCGGCGATGGCCAGGTGGCGGTCGCCGAAACCTCTCTCGACCGCGTGCGCGGCGGATTCTCGGTCAACGGGCTGAATATCTCGTTCGGCATCGAGCGCGCCGTCTACATCAATGGCTCGCTCGTGACGAGCACCAGCATGAACGTGACCGAGCTGGGCCAGGTCGTGGCCGGCCGCGGCCTGACAACGCTCGACGCGGGAACGATCGCTCTGATCCAGAACGGATCGGGCAACAGCGTGGCGACCGGTTCGCTCTCGCCGACCACGATCGGCACGGTGATCCAAAACACGCTCGACGGCCAGAAGATCCAGAACGTGACGGTCATCAATGCCACGGCGAACAGCCTGGGCATGTTCCGGAGCCTGAACCTGCATTCATCGCTGCGTGGCGCGGTGATCGACTCGCTCAGGCGTTGAGGCGCTGGCTGCTGTGACGCGCTGCCAAGCGGCAGCGGTCAAGGATCCGTCAGAACGTGACGGGCATGCGCACGGTCAGCGTCATGTCGGGCGTATCGCGCGTGATGCCGGCACCGAGCGACACGCTGAACGTGCGCTGGCTGTTCAGGCGATACGAGTAGCCGAGCAGCAGCGTGCCGAGCTGCACGCGCACCGAGGCGAGCTTCGCGGCGGAGCCGTCGACCTTTGAACGGCCCACCGACGCATGGTCATAGCCGATGCTGAACGAGGACTTGTCGTTCAACCCCAGGCCCATGCCGAAGTTGAAGCCGATGACATCGCCGGCCGAATACTTGTGGCCGGTGGCGTCCACGAGGGCGCTGCCTGGTGCGAACTCCTGCACGACGTTGGAGCGCGAAAAATTGTGCAGGTAGCTGACAGTGCCGAAGAACACGGCCGGATCGGACGGGAACAGCACGGTAAGCGCCGGCTGGAGACCGTAGAAGCCCGAGCCCGTGGGCAGCGAGGTCTGCACCGGGCCGAGGCCGGTGAGCGTGGTGTCGATCGGCACCTGGAAAGGGTCCTTGCCGGTTCGCGACTTGAAGCGCAGGCTGCCGACGTAAAAGGGCTTGTCGACACCTCCATCATTGAACTGGTAGCGGCCCGTGACCTCGACGTCGCCTATGCTCTGGCCGGACGCGCTGAACACCGTATCGCTCGAACAACCTTGCCCGAGTTGGCAACCGATGCTCGAATCGGAGCGATACGAATAAGGGATGCGTGCCTCGATCTCGAAGCGGTTCGTGACGCCGTAGCGGCCGGTCAGCGCGGCGTTGAAGGTGTTGCGCTTGACTTCGCGCACGTCGATCAGGCCGATCGTGATCGCCGGGATGATCGTATAGCCGACCAGCGCCACACGACTGCTGGACGAGTACGAATACTGCAACGAAGGCTCGAGCACGATCTTGCCTTTGGGAGTCAACACGCCGGGCTGATCAAAGATCGGTGCGACAACCGGTGCGCGACTGTCGGGCGCCGGGGCCTGGCCGACCGGCTGTGGCGCGGACGTGTCGGACGAGGCCTGCGCAGTGGTCGCATCGGGGACGACACCGCGAGCGCGTTGCGAGGCCAGCACCTCCATCCCAAGCGTGCGCTTCACTTCGTTCAGGTTGGCCTCTTCCCGGGCCATGGCGCGCCGCAGCGCATCGAGCCGGGCGCTCTGCTCGCCGACCTGACGCTGCAGGACTTCCAGGCGCGACGCGGCTGCGTCGTCGGATGGGTCGGCGGCGCAGGCCGGCCCCATGGCTGCGAGTGCCGCACAAGCAAGTGTGCTCAGGCGCATGAGAGTTGTTATCGACGCTGATTTCATCGAGCCTCCACCTCCGGTGTTGGGCGCTGCAGGACGGAAAAACCCCGATGCACGCTGCGGGAATTATCGGCAGCTGCCGCGGCCTTGACCACCCCTCGATCGTGGTGAGTCGCGGCGCCAAGGCGCTAACGCGAGCTGGCGCCGATCACCCCGCCGCCGAGGCAGACCTCGCCGTCGTACAGCACCGCCGACTGCCCCGGCGTGACGGCCCATTGCGCCTGGTCGAAACGCAGTTCGAACACGCCGTTCCCGCGGGCCGAGAACGCGCACGCGGCGTCCTGCTGGCGGTAGCGCGTCTTCGCGGCAAGGCGCCCCGCGGGCGGCGGGTGACCGGCGACCCAGCTGGCGTCGGCGGCGTTCAGCCGGTGCGACAGCAGCCACGGGTGCTCGTGGCCCTGCACGACGTACAGCGTGTTGCGCGCCATGTCCTTGCGCGCGACGAACCACGGCGCGTGATTGCCCGCGCCGCGCGCCCCTTCGTGCGCTGCGCTGCATTCCTTCAGTCCGCCGATGCCGATGCCCTTGCGCTGGCCCAGCGTGTAGAAGCTCAGGCCCACGTGTTCGCCGATCGTGCGGCCGCGATCGTCCTCGATCGGGCCGGGCGCGTTCGCGAGGTAACGCCGCAGGAACTCGCGGAACGGCCGCTCGCCGATGAAGCAGATGCCGGTCGAATCCTTCTTCCTCGCATTGGGCAGGCCGATCTCGGCGGCGATGCGGCGCACCTCGGACTTCGGCAGTTCGCCGACCGGGAACAGCGTCTTCGCGAGCTGTGCCTGCGTCAGGCGGTGCAGGAAGTAGCTCTGGTCCTTCAGCGGGTCCATGCCCTTGAGCAACTGGAACGAGCTGCCGCGTTCGCGACCGCGGGCGCCATCGGCCGCGCCAGCGGACGATTCGTCATCCGGGCCACGGGCCATGTTCGTGTTCGCCGGGATCCGGCGGACACGAGCGCCATCGGCCGCGCCAGCGGACGATTCGTCATTCGGGCCACGGGCCATGCTCGTGTTCGCCGGGATCCGGCGGACGCGAGCGTAATGGCCGGTCGCGATCTTCTCGGCACCGAGCCGCATCGCGTGGTCGAGAAAGGCCTTGAACTTGATCTCGGCGTTGCACAGCACGTCGGGGTTGGGCGTGCGGCCGGCCGCGTACTCGCGCAGAAATTCGGCAAACACGCGGTCCCTGTAGTCGGCCGCGAAATTGACGTGCTCGATCTCGATGCCCAGCACGTCGGCCACGGCTGCGGCGTCGACGAAATCAATGTTCGACGAACAGTATCCGCTGTCGTCGTCATCCTCCCAGTTCTTCATGAAGATGCCGATGACTTCGTGCCCCTGCTGCTTGAGCAGGTGCGCGCTGACGGCCGAATCGACGCCGCCCGACAGGCCGACGACGACACGCTGGGGTTTCATCCATCGCATTTTAGGTGTCGCCCCTGCGCCGGGCGCGGGCACGGGCTTGGCCGTAAGATGGCGGCGCTGCCCGCAAGGGCGGCACACGTCTTCAGGGCGGGGCGAAATTCCCCACCGGCGGTAAGTCACGCAAGTGATGAAGCCCGCGAGCGCCCGACGCCTCCCGGCGTCGGGGTCAGCAGATCTGGTGCAATGCCAGGGCCGACGGTTCAGCGCGGGAGCGGGGTGCGTGCACCCGGCCCCCGCGTCACAGTCCGGATGAAAGAAGATGTGCCGATGCGGTTCGGCCGCGCCGTCCCTGACCTGCGGGCCCGGGTGTTTTTTGCCGGGCTCCTGCCCGGCAGGAACCATGGCGTGTTCGCGCCGCGTTTGCGCGCCCTGAAATGTTTTTCGTGCTTTTTGCGAGGAGCGTTTCAACCATGTCTCAACACACTTCCCTTCCCGGCGGCCCGATGCCGCCGCGTCTGCGGATCGCGCTCGACGCCATCCGCCACGGCCGCGCCGTGATCCTGCTCGACGACGACGACCGCGAGAACGAGGGCGACCTCATCGTCGCGGCCGACCGGCTCACGGTGCCGATGATGGCCACGCTGATCCGCGAGTGCTCGGGCATCGTCTGCCTGTGCCTGCCGGACGAGCACCTGCAGCAGCTCGCGCTGCCGCCGATGGTCGCGAACAACGGCAGCCGCCACGGCACGGCGTTCACGGTGTCGATCGAGGCGCGCGAGGGCGTCGGCACGGGTGTCAGCGCCGCCGACCGGGTGACGACGATCCGCGCCGCGATCGCGCCCGGCGCCGTGGCCGCCGACCTGGTCAGCCCCGGCCACGTGTTCCCGCTGCGCGCCGCGCCGGGCGGCGTGCTGGAGCGGCGCGGCCACACCGAGGGCGCGGTCGAGCTCGCGCGCCTCGCCGGCCTGCAGCCGGCCGCGGTGCTGTGCGAGCTGATGAACGAGGACGGCAGCATGATGCGCGGCGCCGACCTCGTCGCGTTCTCGCGCCGCCACGGCTACCCGATGCTGACGATCGCCGAGCTGGTCAGCTACCGGCGCGACGCCGAACTCGCGACCGCCTGAGCGGCGCCCGAGCGCCGGGCCGCCCCAAGCCGGGCGCCATCCCCTTGGGGGATCGTCGGCGGGGGCGCTGCACGGGGTGGGATAGCGGCGGCGCCCGAGCGCCGGGCCGCCCCAAGCCGGGCGCCGTCCCCTTGGGGGATCGTCGGCGGGGGCGCTGCACGGGGTGGGATAGCGGCGGCGCCCGAGCGCCGGGCCGCCCCAAGCCGGGCGCCGTCCCCTTGGGGGATCGCCGGCGGTACGCCGCCGGCGAGGGGCCCACATCACCGCTTGATCTCGGGCACGTAAACCGTCGCGTCGGTCGTGATCGTCTCGAGCGGGACACGCCGGCCGGCGAGGTAGTCCTCGATGCAGCCCAGCACGTGCGGGCTGCGGTGGCGCGCGCGGCTCGCGCGAAGCTCGGGCAGCGTCATCCACAGCGTGCGCACGATGCCGGTGTCGAGCGTGCGCGCGGGGTCGGGTGCGCCGGCCGTGCCGCCGAACGCGAAGCGCAGGTAGGTCACGTCGTCGCCGGTGGCCGGGCGCCGGAAGCGCGACAGGTACACGCCGACCAGCCGGTCCGGCGTGAACGCGCACGCGGTTTCTTCCAGCACCTCGCGGATCACGCCCTGCAGCGGCGACTCTTGCGCGTCGAGGTGACCGGCCGGATTGTTCAGCTTCAGGCCCTCGGGCGTGTGCTCCTCGACGAGCAGGAATTCGCTCGCGCCGTTCACCCGCCGCTCGATGACCGCGGCGACGGTGACGCTCGGCTTCCAGCGTTCGCTCATGCGCGAATCTTAGCGATGCATCGGCGACCATCCGGGGCGGCGTGTCAAGCCCGGCGACTTGTGTAAGCTGCGCCAAAATCCACAAGTCGGTCTGCGCCTGAGGAGGCACCCCATGCTGATAGGAGTCCCGCTGGAAACGGCGGTCGGTGAAACGCGCGTGGCCGCCACGCCCGAGACGGTGAAGAAGCTCGAAGGCCAGGGCCACACCATCAGGATCCAGTCCGGCGCCGGGGTCGCGGCCAGCGTCACCGACGCCGCCTACGAGGCCGCCGGTGCCGAGATCACCGATGCCAGCGGCGCGTTCGGCTGCGAGCTGGTGCTGAAGGTGCGCGCCCCGCTGCACAGCGAACTCTCGCTGATGAAGACCGGCGCCAGGCTCGTCGGCATGCTGAACCCGTTCGACAGCGACGGCCTGCACCGCCTGGCCGGTGCCGGCATCACCAGCTTCGCGCTCGAAGCCGCGCCTCGCACGACGCGCGCGCAGAGCATGGACGTGCTGAGTTCGCAGGCCAACATCGCCGGCTACAAGGCCGTGATGATCGCTGCCGCCACGTACCAGCGCTTCTTCCCGATGCTGATGACGGCCGCCGGCACCGTGAAGGCGGCGCGCGTCGTGATCCTCGGCGTCGGTGTCGCCGGGCTGCAGGCGATCGCGACCGCGAAGCGCCTCGGCGCGGTGATCGAGGCCAGCGACGTGCGCCCCAGCGTGAAGGAGCAGGTCGAGTCGCTCGGCGCCAGGTTCATCGAGGTGTCGTACGACACGCCCGAGGAGAAGGAGGCCGCCGAGGGCGTGGGCGGCTACGCCAAGCCGATGCCGCCGAGCTGGCTCGCGCGCCAGCAGGTCGAGGTCGCCAAGCGCGTTGCTGCCGCTGACGTCGTCATCAGCACCGCGCTGATCCCGGGGCGCGCCGCGCCGACGCTGATCACCGAGGAGATGGTCCGGTCGATGAAGCCCGGCTCGGTGATCGTCGACATCGCCGCCGGCAAGGGGCCGGACCTCGCCGGCGGCCTGACGGGGGGCAACTGCCCGCTGAGCGAGCCCGACAAGACCGTCGTCAAGCACGGTGTCACGATCGTCGGCGAGACCAACCTGCCGGCGCGCGTGGCGGCCGACGCGAGCGCGCTCTACGCGCGCAACGTGCTCGACTTCCTGAAGCTGGTGCTGACCAAGGAAGGCACGTTCGAGGTGCCGATGGACGACGACATCGTCGCCGCGTGCCTGATGACCCAGGCCGGCGAAGTCCGGCGCACGCAGGCCTCGCGTTGAAGTGAACAGGAACTAGAAGCATGGAACACGAAATCGTCTCCCACACGATCACCAACCTGATCATCTTCGTGCTCGCGATCTACGTCGGCTACCACGTCGTGTGGACCGTCACGCCCGCGCTGCACACGCCGCTGATGGCGGTGACGAATGCGATCTCGGCGATCGTGATCGTCGGCGCGATGCTCGCCGCGGCGCTGACCGAGGGCGGCGTCGGCAGGACCTTCGGCGTGCTCGCGGTCGCGCTCGCGGCGGTCAACGTGTTCGGCGGCTTCCTCGTGACGCGGCGGATGCTCGAGATGTTCAGGAAGAAGGACCGTCCCGCGAAGCCCGCCGAGGAGAAGAAGTGATGAGTCTGAACCTCGTCACGCTCCTGTACCTGATCGCGAGCGTCTGCTTCATCCAGGCCCTGAAGGGGCTGAGTCACCCGACCACCTCGATCCGCGGCAACCTGTTCGGCATGGTCGGCATGGCAATCGCCGCGGCGACCACCGCGGCGCTGATCGTCAAGCTGGCCGACGGCAACATGCTCGGGCTGGGCTGGGTGCTGGTCGGCCTGGTGGTCGGCGGCGGCTACGGCGCGTGGCGCGCCAAGACCGTCGAGATGACCAAGATGCCCGAGCTGGTCGCGTTCTTCCACAGCATGATCGGTCTGGCGGCGGTGTTCATCGCGGTCGCTGCGGTGGCGGAGCCGCACGCGTTCGCGATCGTCGCGAAGGGCGAGCCGATTCCCGCCGGCAACCGGCTCGAACTCGCGCTCGGTGCGGCGATCGGCGCGATCACCTTCAGCGGCTCGGTGATCGCGTTCGGCAAGCTCTCCGGCACCTACAAGTTCCGCCTGTTCCAGGGCGCGCCGGTGACCTTCCCCGGCCAGCACATCGTCAACCTGGTGCTCGGCCTGGCGCTGGTCTTCTTCATCTACGGCTTCATCGCCAGCCAGAGCTGGACCGACTTCATCGTGCTGCTCGCGATCGCCTTCGTGCTCGGCGTGACCATCATCATCCCGATCGGCGGCGCCGACATGCCGGTGGTCGTGTCGATGCTCAACAGCTACTCCGGCTGGGCCGCGGCCGGCATCGGCTTCTCGCTGAACAACGCGATGCTGATCATCGCCGGCTCGCTGGTCGGCAGCTCGGGCGCGATCCTGAGCTACATCATGTGCAAGGCGATGAACCGCTCGTTCTTCAACGTGATCCTCGGCGGCTTCGGCGGCGAGGCCGCGACGGCAGGCGGCGGCAAGGCGGAGCAGCGACCGGTCAAGAGCGGCAGCGCCGACGACGCCGCCTTCGTGCTCGGCAACGCCGAGACGGTGGTGATCGTGCCGGGCTACGGCCTGGCGGTCGCGCGCGCCCAGCACGCCGTGAAGGAACTCGCGGCCAAGCTGACCGAGAAGGGCATCAGCGTGAAGTACGCGATCCATCCGGTCGCCGGTCGCATGCCGGGCCACATGAACGTGCTGCTGGCCGAGGCCGAGGTGCCCTACGACCAGGTCTTCGAGATGGAAGATATCAACGGCGAGTTCGGCCAGACCGACGTGGCGATCATCCTCGGTGCCAACGACGTGGTGAACCCCGCCGCGCTGACCAAGGGCAGCCCGATCTACGGCATGCCCATCCTCGAGGCCTACAAGGCCAAGACCGTCATCGTCAACAAGCGCTCGATGGCCGCCGGCTACGCCGGGCTGGACAACGAACTCTTCTACATGGACAAGACCATGATGGTGTTCGGCGATGCGAAGAAGGTCGTGGAGGACATGGTCAAGGCGATCGAGTAGCGCGTTGCGCCAGCCTTGTAATACAATCAGTCATATCGTATTCAAGGACGCCGCCATGACCCTGACCGTTCGCCTCGACGCCGCCACGCAATCCGCGCTCGACCGCTGCTGCGCGGAGCGCGGCGTGACGAAAAGCCTGGTCGTGCAGGAGTCGCTCGCCCTCTATTTGCTGGCCGACCGCATGGGCGAGGTCGGCGCCAGCGCCGAGGCGTCGTCGAAGGCGCCTGCCAGCGCCAACTACCGGGCCTTCGCCGATGCCGGATTCATCGGTGCGGGCGAGCTGGGTGGCGGCTCGGCCGACAAGGCTGCGGTGCGCGCGCTGGCAATGCAGCGGATTCGCCGCAACGCCGAATGACGGGGTCGCGATCGAGTGGCCGCGCGCCGGTGCGCGCCGGTGCGGCCGCCGTGCTGCTCGACACCGGCCCGCTGGTGGCCCTGTATGCGCGCGACGACGCACGCCACGCCGCCGTCACGCGGTGGCTTGGCGGCTTTCGAGGCGAGTTGCACACGGTCGAGCCGGTGTTGACCGAGACCGCGTATTCCATTCCGGCGCGCGGCCGCGCGATCCTTGCCGACCTGGCCGCCAGCGGCGTGCTGCATTTGCACCGGCCGGATGTCGCCGCGTATGTGCGCATGGCGGCGCTGCTGCGCAAGTACGCCGACCTGGACCCGGACTGGGCCGATATCGCGCTCGTCTGGCTCGCCGAAGCCACCGGCATCAGGCGCATCGCGACGCTGAACGTGGCCGACTTCAGCGTCTACCGCATCCACGGGCGCAAGCGCTTCGAGCTCGAATTGCTGCGCTGAACCGATGCCCACGCTCGACTGGCTCAACCGCGACGATGCTTTCCGCATCGCCCAGCGCGTGCCCACCCGCGTGCTGCGGCCCCACCCCGCGGGCGGCGAGTTCGGCGACGCTGCGAGCGGCAACCTGCTGGTGCAGGGCGACAACCTCGATGCGTTGAAGGCGCTGCTGCCGTTCTACCGCGGCCGGGTCAAGTGCATCTTCATCGACCCGCCGTACAACACCCAGAGCGCGTTCGAGCACTACGACGACAAGCTCGAGCACTCGCAGTGGCTGACGATGATGCTGCCGCGGCTGCAGCTGCTGCGCGAGTTGCTCAGCGAGGACGGCTCGATCTGGGTGACGATCGACGACAACGAGGGGCACTACCTGAAGGTGTTGATGGATGAGGTATTCGGGCGGGGGAATTTCATTGCCAACTTGATCTGGGAAAAGCGAACTTCTCGCGAAAATCGAAGAGTGCTGTCGTTTAAGCATGATCACCTGCTCGCGTATTCACGGACCCAAGCCGCCTTTGAAGCGACGAGGAATGCGCTGCCTCTCAACCAGACTGTGCTTGCACGCTACAAGAATCCCGACAATGACTTGAGAGGACCGTGGCAGTCCGTATCCGCGAATGCTCAGGCCGGGCACGCGACGGCGAGTCAGTTCTACAGGTTGCGCCTACCGTCGGGGCGGCTTGTCGATCCGCCGAAAGGTCGGTGCTGGCTCTACACCCAGTCGCGCATGGAAGAGGAGATCGGCGCTGGGAACATATGGTTTGGCACCGGCGGTGACAATGCGCCGCGGGTCAAGAAGTTCTTGCGAGAGAGCGAAGACAAAGGACTAACGCCGGAGACCATTTGGTACTCAAGTGATGTGAGCACCAATGACGAAGCGAAGAAGTCAATCCTTCAATTGCTTCCAGATTCCACCGTCTTCGACAATCCAAAGCCAGAAGCATTGCTGAGTCGAGTGGTACACATCGCCACCAACCCCAACGACCTCGTCCTCGACTCCTTCCTCGGCAGCGGCACGACCGCCGCCGTCGCGCACAAGATGGGCCGCCGCTGGATCGGCATCGAGGCCGGCGAGCACGCGGTCACGCACTGCCTGCCGCGCCTGCGCAAGGTGGTCGAAGGCGAGCAGGGCGGCATCAGCGCCGCGGTGAACTGGCAGGGCGGCGGCGGCTTTCGCTTCGTGCAGCTCGGCGCGCCGATGTTCGATGCCGACGGCGAGATCGACGCCGACGTGCGCTTCGCCGACCTCGCCGCCTTCATCTGGATGCGCGAGACCGGCAACCCCCTCGAAGCCCGCGCCGCGAAGACCGGTTTGCCGCTGATCGGCACGCACGCCGTCGAACCGGGCAGCGAGGCCACCGCGTACTACCTGCTGTTCAACGGCATCCTCGGCGACCGCCGGCCGGCCGGCGGCAATGTGCTGACGAGCGCGGTGCTCGACGCCTTGCGCGCCACCTGCTGGCACGCCGGCGCGAAGGTCGTGTATGGCGAGGCCTGCCGCCTTGGCGATTCGCGCCTGGCCGACGAGCGCATCACCTTCAGGCAATTGCCGCACGCCGTGCGTCGTTGAGCTGAACCGAAATTTCGATCCGATGACTGCCTTCGCCCTCAAACGCTATCAAGAGCAGTCGCTGCAGGCGCTGGAGACGTACCTGCGCGCCGCGCGCATGCGGGGTGCGCGCGCGGCGTTCGAGGGCGAGACGGGCTACGGCTACAACACCGAGCCGTTTGGCGACGTGCCGTGCGTGTGCCTGCGCATCCCGACCGGCGGCGGCAAGACGCTGCTGGCCGCGCATGCGGTCGCTCTGATGGCGCGCGAATGGCCGAGCCCGCCGCCCAAGCCGCTGGCGCTGTGGCTGGTGCCGAGCGACACGATCCGTGCGCAGACGCTGGCCGCGCTCGGTGCGCCGGGGCATCCGTTTCGCGAAGCGCTGGCGCAGGCCTGCGGCGACAGCGTGCGCGTGTGCGATCTGGACGAGGTGGCAAGCCTGTCGCCGCAGGATTTCGATGCCCGTGCGGTGGTCGTGGTGGCGACGATCCAGAGCTTTCGCGTCGAGGACACCGACCAGCGCAACGTGTATGCGTTTTCCGAGGCTTTCGAGCCGCACTTTCGCGGTGTGCCGGCACAGGCGCTGCGCGTGTTGGACGAACTGCCGAATGCGCTGGTCACCGCGGAAGAAGCGGCCAGCGGCAAGGCCGGGCGCGAGATGCTCGCGCGCTTCGTCGGCCGGCCGCGCTGGTCGCTGGCGAACTGGCTGGCGCTGCGCCAGCCCTGCGTGATCGTCGACGAGGCGCACAACACCAAGACCGAGCGCAGCTTCGAGGCCTTGAAGCGCCTGAATCCTTCGATGATCCTGGAGCTCACCGCCACGCCGGTGCCCAGGCGCAGCAACGTGCTGTTCCACGTGTCGGCCCAACAGCTGCAGGCCGAGGACATGATCAAGATGCCGATCCAGCTGATGGAGCACACGCGCGGCTGGCAGTCGGCGGTGCTGCACGCGATGCAGACGCAGCGCTGGCTGGAGACCGAGGCGCAGAAGGAAGAAGACGCGACCGGCGCCTACATCCGCCCGATCGTGCTGCTGCAGGCGCAGAACAGTGGCGACGTGGTCAACGTGGACGCGCTGCGCGCGCATCTGCTGGACGAGTTGCACATCCCCGAGGCGCAGGTGAAGGTGGCGACCGGCACGCTGCGCGAGCTGGACGGGCTGAACCTCGCGGCGCGCGACTGCCCGGTGCGCTACATCATCACCGTGCAGGCACTGCGCGAAGGCTGGGATTGCCCGTTCGCCTACGTGCTGTGCTCGGTGCAGTCGATCCGCTCGGCCACGGCGGTGGAGCAGTTGCTGGGCCG
Organism: Pseudomonadota bacterium; assembly: GCA_040388965.1. Lineage (GTDB taxonomy): Bacteria > Pseudomonadota > Gammaproteobacteria > Burkholderiales > Burkholderiaceae_C > LMDS01. Next base: position 18,767 of record JAZKAV010000012.1, read on the forward strand.
CATCCTGCGCATGCCCTACGCGACGAAGCGCCAGCGGCCGGCCTTGAACAAGGCCTATGCCCATGTGACCGAGGCCGAGACGGGGCTCGCGGCGAACGCGCTGGCCGACCGCCTGATCGACGGCATGGGCTTCGACCCGTTGGACATGGCGTCGATGATCGCGCCGCAGCTGCCGCTCGATCTGGATACGCCGCGCGACGACGGCCCGCTGTTCGCGGCAACGGCGGCTGTGGTCGCGCTGCCGACGCTCACGGTCGATTTGTCCGCAAAGACTCCACTGCCTGCGCCGGTGCTCGAAGCACAGGCGGCGGGCCTGGTCACCGTCAGCTCCGACGGCGAGCGCCAGCGCGTGCAGACGCGGCTGGCGGTGCCCGAAGCGCTCGCGAGCGCGCTCGTCGCAGGGCAGCGCGGCAAGCAGCGCGAGCAGGTCGGTCAGCAGATCGAGCGCCACAACGCGCTGGTCTGCGCGGCCCAGGCGCCGGCGCATCGCGGCGCGGTGTTCAAGCCGTTGCCGCGCCTGTGCTATCGGCTCGAAGCCCCGACCGGGCAGCAGGGCGAACTCGTGCTGCTGGAGCGTGAAGCGGTGTTCGACACGGTCGAGCTCGATCTGCTGAGCCAGGTCGTCGGCCTGCCCGGCTTCACGATGGTCGAACAGGCCGCGGCCTGGGAGGTCTACCTCGATGGGCAGAAGTTGCGCGTGGGTCGCGGCGAGGCCAGCCAACTGCCGCTCGATGCGGTGGCCGGCACGGTCACCGAGAACGACCTGGCACGCTGGCTGAGCGCCGAGTTGCAGCATCCGTCGCGCAACGTCGCGCGCGACGTTGTGCCGGGCCACCTGCGCGCATTCGTGGCCGCGACGCTGCGTCATCTGGTGCACGAACAACGCATTCCGCTGGAGCAGCTGGCGCGGCACCAGCATGCGTTGATGCAGCAGCTGGCGCTGCGCATCGCCGCGCTGCGCGATCAGGCGTCACACGGCGCGTTCAAGCAACTCGTGCTCGACGGCGGCTGGGCAGTTTCGGCGAGTGCGGCGCACGAGTTTCGCTTCGACCCGGCGGTGTACCCGGTGCCGGCAAACAAGCGCTACCGGGGCAAGTTCAGGTTCGCCAAGCACTTCTATCCGGTCCTCGCCGATCTGGAGGACGGCGGCGAGGAGTGGCGCTGCGCGCTGGCCATTGACGAGCACCCGCGGGTGCGGCATTGGGTGCGCAACATCGATTCCGACCCGGTGGCGAGCTTCTGGCTGCCCACCTCGTTCGGCCGCTTCTACCCCGACTTCGTTGGCGAGTTGACCGACGGGCGGCTGCTCGTCGTCGAATACAAGGGCGCGCAAATCCGGGGCATGCCGAAGGAGATCGAGAAGGGCCAGGTGGGCCGGCTGTGGGCCGGGAGCAGCGGCGGGCGCTGCTGCTTCGCGATGGTCTTCAAGCTGGAAGACGGCATGACCATGACGCAGCAGATCGACGCGGCGCTGGGCTGACGGCGGTCTCGGCGCCGGGTTGCCCCGGGGCCTGCATCAGTTCTTGCGGTCGGGGCCCCGGCCTTCGCCCCGATCGCGGTCCTGTCCCTGTCCTTGTCCCTGGCCTCGGCCAGCGCGTTCCTGCGGCGCCGGCGCATCGGGCGCGGGGCCCCTCTGGGCGGGCCGGGCGGCGGGGGGTTCGGAGCGCGCCGGAGCCTGATGGGGCGCCTGTTCGGGCGCGGCGGCGCGGCTCTGTGGAACTCGCTCGGGCGGCCCGGCAGGCCGCTGCGCCGGCGCTTCGCTGCGCGGTGCCCCCTGCGGCACGGGTCGCTGCTCGCGCGGTGCGAATTCACGCTGCGCCGGGGCGTTGGCCGGCCCACGAGGCGCCGCGTCCTGTCTGAAGTGCTGCTTCACCACCGGGTCACGGGGCTGGTAGCGGTAGTTGCGACTCTCCAGCGAGCGTTGCTGCTCGACCGGGGGATAGCGGTCTCCGGTGTACCGCCGCTGGTAGACCGGCAACGGGGCGGGCGCCGGTGCCGCGCGGCGGTTCCAGCGGTCCCATCCGCGGTGCTGCTGCTCCCAGTCACCCCCCCAGCGCTCGCCCCAGCGCGGCGGCGCATCGGGCCGCCAGCCGCGGAAGTACGTCGGCGGGCTGCGGTAGTAGCGCACGGGGATGCGCAGCACGAACACGGGCACGAACGCGGGGCCGACCACCGCCCACGGGCCGTTGTACCAGGAGCTGGCGTACCAGTTATCCGACTCGTAGACCCAATACATGCCGTCGTAGAAGAAGAAATTGGCCGCCAGGCCCGGGGCGTAGTAGACCGGGTAGTCGGGCACCCGGACGAGCTGCGGATACGCCGGGATGTCGATCCCGATGCTCACGCCCGGGAGACTGACCCCGATCCCGACGCTCACCTGGGCCGGGGCCGCGGTGATCGAGCCCCATGCCAGCATCAGTGCAATGATTCCGCGGCGCATGGCTGTCCCCTTCTGTGTTGTTCGATCATGAGCGTCAACCGGCACGAAACCGCAAGATGGCTCCGGCCAGCGGCGCGCAGCGCATGGATCGCGCGTCGAGGCGATCGCGAACCTCCGCGGCCTTCGCCGATGACCGTGCAGTATCCAACGTCTTCCTTGCCGAGGGAGCCGGCCGGACGCCTGCGTCGCTGTAGGCACTGTCCCACCCCTCGCCTTGGGGCCGGAACTGGCCACCAGGCCGCAGGCTCGCAGCGGCGCGAGTTCGCGACCGTGGCCGCCGTGCCGATGCCGACGGGCAGCGCGCTCCGCGTCCCGGCCGAACTTTGCGCACCGTGGCGACTATCATCTTCTTCATGCCGAAAGGAGCGCCCGTTCCCAGCCCGTTGGACGAGTTGCGTGCCAAGGGTTTCGAGATCAGGTTTGTGTCGCACGCGAAGGCCATTCTCTCGGGCGAATTCCCCGACGCGCTGCATGAGATCGCCGACGCGCTGGCCGGAATCGAGTTGCCCATCAGCGAGATCATCGGCAGCGGCGGTGGCGAAACAAGATTCACCCAACGACTGCGCCGGTCGCTCGCGGCAAGAGGATGGCACAAGCACGTCTTCGAGATTGCCAAGACCATCGACGGCGTGCCGCGTGAATCGACTTCGCACGAAGTCGACCATGTCAAGACCTATGCCGGGATCGGCAGCTTGGCGATGGAGATCGAATGGAATAACAAGGATCCGTTCTTCGATCGCGATCTCGAGAATTTCAAGCGCTTGCATGCCGAGGGAGCGATCAGCGTCGGGGTGCTGATCACTCGGGGGGCCTCGCTGCAAGATGCACTGCGGCGGGCGGTGCGCCGCTTCGCCCTTGATCGCCGAATCGCCAGCTTCGAGGGTCTCGCCGCGAACGGTTACACACCAACGCCGAAGCAACGCGCCAACGTGAACAAGCGCGTGCAACGAGAGAAAGACCCCGTCGCTTTCGCCGATGCATGGACGGACAACTTTGTCGCCAACAAGTTCGGTCAGGCCACCACGCACTGGGCCAAGCTCATGGACCGGGTCGAGCGCGGCGTTGGCAACCCGTGCCCGCTGCTGCTGATCGGCTTGCCGGCGGCGATGATTTCGTTCGACGCTGCGCCCGTCGAGCAGTTGCCGCAAGACGACGCCGACGAAATGTCTTAGAACATCTCCCCGGTGGCGCCGACGAGTCGGGTCTGCGAGTGGTGCGCGTAGGTTGGCCAGGTCGGCGCATAGGCGTCGTCAGCCTGGTCGCCCCAAATCGACCAGCCCGGTCGCTCGCCTCGCGCGAACAACTCGAGGTATGGTCCGGCGCTGCAACTCGTGATCAATGGATATTGCTCGTCGGGCTTGCGACTGTGCTCGCGCTTGCGTGTGGCGATCGTGTTCACCTGTGTGCGGCCCGGCTGCAAGGTCCTGACATTCTTTCCGCGCACTCCGAACAACAGCAACTCGGTGACGTTGCGAAAATAGAAGCCGACGCCGCGACCGTCGGGTCCGCCGTCCTTGCGAATCTTCTGCCAGACGATGTTCGCCTTGTAGCGAAAGCCCCAGGCGTCCATCACGGACAGGCCTTCCGGAAGTAGCGCGTTCGGCACCCACAGGTAGAGGTGGGCAGAGTCGGCCGCCGCCGATTCGACCGGCAAGGCCTTGATCTCGTCGAGCTCGAGGGTCGCGTAGCGGGCCAGTCGCTTGTGCTCGGGGGCGACTTTGCCGGTCTTGTTCTGAAACTGCCAGGGTGGATCGGCGAGGATCGTCTTGAACTTTCGGCCCGCGACGAAGCGGGCGAAATCGTCGGCGGCGGTGTTCATCATGGTGCCGGGAATGATACCGAAGTCGGCATGGCGGCTGGATCTTCTTACAGTGTCGGGACCGGCCTCCGCCAGCGCCTCGGCGGCTCGGGCATCTTGGGCAATTCAGTAGCGGACGCAGGGCGTTTCAGAGCGTGACCGGCGCGGTCGCATGGCCGATGGTCGACCGGCCCGCGCTTCCAGCGGTGATCGATCCGAGATCATTCCCGGCGCCGCAGCAACGGCCGCAGGCCCAGCACACCCAGCGCCGGGCCGAACGCCAGCCATGGCAGCACCTGGGCCAACGGCAGCACCGTGGCGAGACCGGCAAACAGCGTGATCGTCAGCACCGACAGCGCGAAGCCGATGCTGTTGACGAGCGTGAGCACGCTGCCGAGCAGCGCGCGCGGCGCATTGGCCGCGGTCAGCGCGCTGAATTGCGGCGAATCGCCCGACACCGTCGTGCCCCACAGCAGCAGCCAGGGCGCCCACAACCAGAGCGGCGCGTCGAGCAGCCAGGGGGCGACCAGCCCGCAGGCGCCGCTGCAGGCCAGCTGCACGCCGGCCACCTGGGCGCCGCCGAAGTGCCGCGCCAGCACGCCGCCGCCGACACAGCCGAACGCGCCCACCGCGATCGCCGCAAACACCCACCACGAGGCGGTCGCACCGTGCCAGCGTGTCGCGACGATCGCCGGCAGCAGCACGAAGAACGCATACAGCTCCCACATGTGGCCGAAGTAGCCGAGGGCCGAGGCGCGCAGCCGCGGGTCGGTCCAGACCACGGCCAGCGCGCGCGGAGTCAGCTCGACGGCCGCGGCGCCTCGCAGCAGATGCGGACCATCGGGCACCGCCAGCGCCATCAGCACGCCACCGCCGGCCGCCACTGCCGCGACGGCCAGCATCACCGTCTGCCAGGCCCACGCGGCGCCGAGTGCGCGCAGCCCGAAGGGCATCGCCGTGCCGAGCACCAGCGCGCCCACCAGCACACCGAGCGCCCAGCCCAGCCCTTGCGCGTACCAGCCGGCGGCGATCTTCATGCCGACGGGGTAGATGCCGGCGAGCGCCACGCCGGTGGCCACGCGCAGCGCAATCAGCGTCGACACCGTCGGCGGCAGCAGCGCGGTGGCGACGGCCAGTGCCGCGCCGGCCAGCGCACAGGCGAGGAACACGCGGCGCGGCGAGAAGCGGTCTGCCACCGCCAGCAAGGCGAACATCAGCGTGCCGGCGATGAAGCCCAGTTGCACCGCGGCCGTCAGCCAGCCGGTCGTTGCCGCAGGCAGGCCGGCGCTGCGCTGCAGGTCGGGCATGACCGCGTTGATCGCGAACCACAGCGAGGTACCGGCGAATTGCGACAGCGCGACCGCCGGCAGGATGCGGCGCGGGATGGTCAGGGTGTCGGACACAGGCGGCGGGCGTTGCGGCCCCGAGTGGACTCGCCCAGGATTGTCGGTCCCGCGGGTCGTGTTGCAGGGCGAACGACGCAAGGAGCGCCCGGCCGCCGGGCGCTACGCTTCCTCCGCGTCGATCGACAGGCGCACGCGCTGTGCGCCGCGCAGCTCGCAGGTCGCGGTCAGCCGCAGCGGCCGGCCCGGCGGCACGGTGCGGCACAGGCGCAGGTCGAGCGAATCGCTGCCGCCGGGGTCGGTCGGCACGCGGCGCGACCATTCGAGCGCGCCGTCGACGAGCACGCGCATGCCGTGGCTCGCATCGCTGCGCGCGCCGCGCACGACCAGGCGGCAGAAGATCTCGAACCGGCGCTCGCGCAACGCGTCGGCCGGGATGTCGAGCTTGACGACATCGCGATGGCCGGCGTCGGCGGACCAGCGTTCGGGAGGCGAGGGCGCGTGCCGGTTCAATGCATCTTGTCCCGCGGTGGCTTGCGGAACGACTTGGGGGTGTAGACATTGCCGTCCCGGTCGCCGCGGTCGCGCGCGCGCCGGATCGCTTCGGCGGCAATCTCGCGCGCACGCCGCGCTTCGCGCCGTGCGGCGCGCCAGTGCCAGACCCGAAATGCCACACGCCGCAGCCGGAGCGCGCCGCGCCGCAGCGCCGAGTCGAAGCGGTAGCGCCGCGGCACGCTCATCGTCAGGCGCAGCAGCAGGACGACGCACACGGCGAGGGCGATCGCGGCGAACACTCGGTCGAACATGGTGGCGTGGGTCGGGCAGTGCGGGAAGCGATCGATTATCCGACCAGCCACGCGAGGAAGTGTTTCGGAAGGCAATGCGCGCTGCGCGTCGTGCTGCGCCGCCGGATCGCCGAGATCGCTCGCGCGCCGATCGCCCAGGGCCTGCGGCGCATCTCGGGCGGCACTCCGGATGTGTTGGACAATCGCAGCCTCCACCACACGAAATATCCCATGACCGGACCCGATCAGCCGAACCTGCCGCAAGGCTATGTGCAACTCACCGAAGGCCGCATCCGCACCACCGACCTCGTCTACGGCAAGACCTCCAGCGGCTGGAGCGAACCGCATGCCTTCGTGGTCGGCAGCGCGGTCGGTGAAGACGGCACCAGGGTCGCGCGCCGCATGCCGGCGGAACCGAAGAGCCGCAGCCGCGGCTGACGCGCGCGTCCGGCGGGGCGCCCGCCCCTGAACGCGGGGTTGACCGGTGATGGGGTGTTCGGGACCATGCGCTTCATCCCGACCTGCCGGACGATGCCATGAGCACCCCTACGCCGCGCCCCTCCGCCCCGACGCCACGCACCGAGGTCGACGACCAGCAGATCCGCCGCTGGCTCGCGCTGCGCCACGAACTGGCCGAACTGCACGCGCGGATCGAGTACCTGCGGCTGATGCTGAGCCTGGGCGTCGGCAGATAGGCGCGCCGGGGCGGCGCACGGGCCCTGATGCGTCACGCCGGGAATCGGTCCATGTACCCGCCATTCCCGCTCAAGGTGATGTACAGCGTGTGTGTCGCGCGCGTAGCGGCCACGTAGAACAGCCGCGCCTCGTCCGCATCGTTGCTCCCGGTCTCGGGCATGCGACCGACGCCGGGCAATGCGACCACCGGAAACTCGAGCCCCTTGCTGGCATGCATCGTCAGCACCTTGATCGTGTCGGCACCCGGATCGAAGCTTCCCGTGGCGCGGCGCACCTGATGCGGCAGCCTGCGCTGCCGCAGCGCTGCGGCGCACGCGTCCATCACCGGGTAGTGGCGGCAGATGATCGCCATCTCGCCCCACGCGCGCCCCTCCTGGTGCGCCGCCTCCAGCAGCTCGGCGATCTTCACCGCCTCGTCCCGCAGGCTCGGCAGTCGGATCACGAGTGGCGCGTGGCCGTCGCGACCGCAGCTGATCGGGTGCAGCAGCGGGATGCCGTCGTCGTCTCTGGCATCGTCCTTCAACAGGTCCGCGGCGATCAGGCTGGCGGTTTGCAGGATCTGGCGGCTGTTCCGGTAGTTGATCTTCAGCACCGTGGTGCGGCCCTGCGCCTGGATGCCCACGCTCTTGAAGCTGAACTGCCGCGTGCGCTGGCGCTCGTAGATGCTCTGCGCGTCGTCGTAAAGCAGCAGCAGGCTGTTGGTGGCCGGGTCGACCATCTGCGTCACCAGCTTGAGCCACTCGGGCTGGAAGTCGTGACCCTCGTCGATCAGGATTGCCTGGTATTGCCCTGAAGGGATCTGCTTGCGTTCGACGCCGCGGATCACGTTGTCGACCATCTGATCGAACATTGCCTTGCCCTGAGCCGGGATCGGCTGCTGGTACGCCACCAGCTGCTGCCGGCACCACTTGTGGAAGTGCCGCACCAGCACTCGGTCGGCCAGGCCCTTGGCGGCCATCACCGCCTCCAGCTTGACCGCGAGCGGCTCGTTGTAGCAAAGCACCAGCACCGGCCGGGCCTGCGCAGCGGCCTTCGCGAGCAGCTCTGCGCGGTAGCCCAGGATCATCGTCTTGCCCGAGCCGGCCACGCCGTGGATCACGCGGTGGCCGTCGCCAAGGCTGCGTGCGAGCTGCTCCTGTTGCAGGTCCATCACGCGCATGATGTCGGGCAGTTCCGCCTCGGGATCGCTGTCGTCGAAGAGTGCACCTTGCGTCTGCACGCGCACTTCCGGGAACATGATCCAGCGCACCCGGTCCAGCTGGGGCAGCGACATCACGGCGCCGAACGCGTGCGGGAACATGTTCCACAGCCGCTGCTGGAAGCGCTCGGCATCGACGCTCTCGGGCATCTCGTCCGAGCAGATGACAAGGTCCGGTTCGATGGCATCGCCGAGGCCGGCGTCCTCGAACTGCCTGCGCGTGATGCGGGTGAACACCACGCCGTGCCCCCAGGGGAAGGCGAGCTTGCCCTGGTGCGGCCCCTGCGCATGAACCAGCTGGGCGTCGCGCTCCAGCGCATTCACCGCCTGGATCGCGCAGTGCCGCGCCTGCGCGAGCGGGTTGATCACGACCTTGAGCTGCCCGTCGGGAACGATCTCCCACGCATGCCGGCTCGCGCGCCGAATCGTCTCGAGCTTCCAGTCCTTGGTCTCCAGGATCAGCAGCCCGCGCCGCGGATGCAGCACGACGAAGTCCGGATGCGAGAGCTTCGGGCCGACCGGCACGTCGTACCAGATCAGGTAGTCGTCGTCGAGCTTCTGCTCCAGGCGCTCTGCCAGCCGGCGTTCGCCGTGCGTCATGCGCGAGGCGCAGCTGCCGAGTGCCGGGATCAGGGTGGCCATGCGCAGACGTTCAAGGAGTGGCGCGGTGGAGCGACTGTAGAGCAAGGCGCTCCGCGGCATCAACGCCCCCGATGCGGGGGGTCACTCCTTCGCGGACAGGGCCGTCGCCGAGGTCGCCGGTTGCCGCCGTGCGACACGGCCGCCTTCACGGACGAATGTACGCGTACCCGTCCTGCTGCTTCTTCATCAGTTCCACGACGCCCGCCGGCACGTAGCCGATCGCCGGCAGCATGTCGGCATAGACGAGCTTCTGCGCCTTCATCGTGTTCTCGCAGGCGACGATCCTGACGCCGCCCTTCAGTGCCGCGGCGATCCGCGCGGCCGCCGGCGAGTCGCCCTTGAGCATGCCGATGCCGGGCCCGTAGGCGACGAGCTCGATATCCACGTCCTCGCTGCCGAGATCGTCCTGCACATTCTTCGCGTTGTTGAGCGCGAGGTTCCATTTCTGCGGGTCCGCGTCGCTCACCTGGAAGACGACCTTGTTCCTTGCCGAGCGGGCTTGCGCGAACGTCGCCATCGGGGCGAGCGTCACCAGAGCGGCGACGGTGGTCATCGAGACGAGACTTCTGCGGGTGATCCGGGGCATGATGATCCTTCGTCGGGATGGGCAGTCAACGCCCGACTGTAGACCTGTCGGGCCGCCGCCGCGCGACTGTCACCTCATTGGCGGGGTGGAACTCAGGCCTCGTTGTCGATCAAGGCCGGGTCCCACGCGTGGACGCGCTGGTTCTGTTCACCCAGCCCGTCGATGCCCAGGCGCATCTCGTCGCCGCCCTTCAGGAAGACCGGGTTCGGCTTGCGGCCCATGCCCACGCCGGGCGGCGTGCCGGTGCTGATCAGGTCGCCGGGATACAGCGTCATGAAGCGGCTGATGTAGCTCACGAGCCGAGCCACGCCGAAGATCATCGTCTTCGTGTGGCCGGTCTGCATGCGCTGGCCGTTCAGGTCCAGCCACATCGACAAGGCCTGCGGGTCCGGGACTTCGTCGGCCGTCACCAGCCACGGGCCGACCGGGCCGAAGGTGTCGCAGCCCTTGCCCTTGTCCCAGGTGCCGCCGCGCTCGATCTGGTACTCGCGCTCCGAGACGTCGTTGACGACGCAGTAGCCGGCGACATGCTTCAGCGCATCCGCCTCGCCGACATAGCGCGCCTTCGCTCCGATCACCACACCGAGTTCGACCTCCCAGTCGCCCTTGACCGAACCCTGCGGCAGCACCACCGGGTCGTTGCATCCGACCATGCAGCTGAGCGTCTTGGTGAAGAGGATGGGTTCGGCCGGCAGCGGCAGGTTCGATTCGGCGGCGTGGTCGGCGTAGTTCAGGCCGACGCAGACGAACTTGGCGCAGCCGTTCCATGGCACCGCGATGCGGCCCGGGTTCGCGACCACCGGCAGCGCGGCCGGGTCGATGTCGCGCAGCCGTCGCAGCCCGTGCGGCGTCAGCGTGTGCGCCGTGATGTCGACGATCTCGCCCGACAGGTCGCGCAGCACGCCCTGCGCATCGAGCAGCGCGGGCTTCTCGGCGCCCCTGGCGCCGTATCGCATCAACTTCATGCTCTGGTCCTCGTTCGACGCGGGCCGGCCGCGCCGGGTAAAGAATGATTGAGGCGCGCGGATCGGGTCAACATCGCGCCTGCCGTGGCCGCGCGTCGCGCACCGGCTCGAACGCACGCGACGCATTCTGCACCTGCCGGGGCGCCTCGACGGGCAACTCCGGTACGCTGCGGTCGGCATCCTCCGACCAGCCTTGCCGCGCCCACCCATGGAATCCACCGAGCCGCCTCCGCCGTCCCCGCCCGCCCCGAGGCGCCCGGTGTCACGCCGCAGCCGCTGGATCGGCAGTGTCGTCGCGGTGCTCGTGCTCGCGGCCCTGGGCTGGTGGGCCTGGCACCTGACGCATCAGACGCCGGAGCGCGCCGCCGGTGCGCCAGGTGCGGCCGGCGCCGGTGGGCGCGGCGGACCCGGCGGCGCCGGTGCCGGGCGCAGCGCACCGCCGAGCACGGTCGGTGTCGCGCTCGCGCGGCGCGCCGACATCCCGGTCGTGATCGAAGCACTCGGCACCGTCGTGCCGGCCGCCAACGTCACGGTGCAGCCGCAGGTCTCGGGCGTGCTGACCCGGGTGCTGTTCGAGGAAGGGCGGATGGTGCGCAAGGGCGAGCTGCTCGCGACGATCGCGCCAGAGCCGTTCCAGATGGCGCTGACGCAGGCCACCGGCGCGCGCCTGCGCGACGAGGCGCAGCTGCAGGCGGCGCGCGTCACGCTGCAGCGCTACACGACGCTGCTCGGCCAGGACTCGATCGCGCGCCAGGATGCCGACACCCAGGCGGCGCTCGTCAAGCAGCTCGAGGGCACGGTGACGATGGACCGCGCCAACGAAGGCACGGCCCGGCTGAACCTCGGCTACACGCGCATCGTCGCGCCGGTCGCCGGACGCGTCGGCCTGCGGCCGATCGACGCCGGCAACTACGTCACGCCCGGCACGAGCGGCGGCGTCGCGCTGATCACGCAGGTCGCACCGATCGATGTCGAGTTCGCGATTCCGCAGGACCGGGTGCCCGAGATCCAGGCGCGCGTCGCGGAAGGCGCGACGCTGCAGGTCGCGGCCTGGGACCGCGCCCGCACCCGGGAACTCGCCACCGGCACGTTCTCGACGCTGGACAACCAGATCGACACGACGACCGGTACCGTGAAGGCCAAGGCGCGCTTCGCGAACTCCGATGGCACGCTGTTCCCGAACCAGTTCGTCAACGCGAGGCTGCTGCTGCGCACGATCACCGGCGCGACCGTCGTGCCGGTGACGGCGCTGCGCCACGGCCCGAACGGCGACTTCGTCTACGTCGTCGGCGAGGACAAGACCGTCGCGCCGCGCAACGTCACGCGCGGCGAAGCCGGTGTCGACAACGTCGCGATCGCGACCGGCCTGGCGCTGGGCGAGCAGGTCGTCACCGAGGGTGGCGATCGGCTGAAGGACGGCGCGCGCGTGCAGACCAGCGTCGACCGGCCGGCCGGTGCCGCGTCGGGCGCGGCCTCGGGCGCGCGCGGGCGGCGCGGCAACGGGGCGAGCGGCGCGGGCGCGGAGCAGGGCGCCAGCGGTGCGTCGGGCGCGTTCGGTCATCGCCGGCGCGCTTCCGACGCCGAGGCGCAGGCCGCGAGCGCGGCGCGTTGAGGCCGCGCATGGACATCCGGGTCACGGGGCTGCCGTCATGAGCCCGCCGGGCCGCCCCAAGGGCGAATTCCGGAGTGCGCAGCACGAAGGTACCCCAGTGAGCCTGCCCGGCCGCCTTGGGCCACGAAGGGGCCCCGCCGGGACCCTTGGCGAATTCACCGCAGTGCGTAGCACGGAGCTTGCCTGATGAGCCCGTCACGCCCGTTCATCGCGCGCCCGGTCGCGACCTCGCTGCTGATGGTGGCGATCGTGCTCGCGGGCCTGGTCGGTTTCAGGTTCCTGCCGCTGTCGGCGCTGCCGCAGGTCGACTACCCGACGATCCAGGTGCGCACGCTCTACCCCGGCGGCAGCCCCGAGGTGATGAGCAACACCGTCACCGCGCCGCTGGAGCGCCAGTTCGGGCAGATGGCCGGGCTGGACCGGATGGCCTCGACCAGCGCGGCCGGCGTCTCGATCATCACGCTGCAGTTCACGCTCGGCCTGACGCTCGACATCGCCGAGCAGGAGGTCCAGGCCGCGATCAACGCCGGCGGCTCGCTGCTGCCGGCCGACCTGCCCGCGCCGCCGGTCTACGCCAAGGTCAATCCGGCCGACGCGCCGGTGCTGACGCTGGCGATCACCTCCGACGCGCTGCCGCTGACCGAGGTGCAGAACCTCGTCGACACGCGGCTGGCGCAGAAGATCAGCCAGGTCTCGGGCGTCGGCCTGGTGTCGCTGTCCGGCGGCCAGCGGCCCGCGGTGCGCATCCAGGCCGACACGCAGTCGCTCGCGGCCATGGGGCTCGGGCTCGACACCTTGCGCAGCGCCATCACGAGCGCGAACTCGAACGCCGCGAAGGGCAGCTTCGACGGCCCGAAGCGCGCCTACACGATCAACTCGAACGACCAGCTCGTCACCGTCGACGACTACAAGAACCTGATCGTCACGTACAAGAACGGCGCACCGATCCGCATGATCGACGTGGCGAGCGTCGTCAGCAGCGCCGAGAACAACCAGCTCGGCGCGTGGGCGGGAACGAAGGAGCCCCCGGTCTCGCTGCGCTCGCCTCCCCCCGAGGGGGTGCCCGGCGCCTTGGGGCGGCCCGGCGGCGCCGGCCAGACGCTGACGCCGGCGATCATCATGAACGTGCAGCGCCAGCCCGGCGCGAACGTGATCGCCACGGTCGACGCGATCAAGAAGCAGCTGCCCACGCTGCAGGCCGGGCTGCCGGCGTCGCTGAAGATCGAGGTGCTGTCGGACCGCACCAACGGCATCCGCGCGTCGGTCCAGCATGTCGAGATGGAGCTGGTCCTTGCGGTCGTGCTGGTCGTGCTGGTGATCTTCGCGTTCCTGGGCAGCCTGCGCGCGACCGTGATCGCGAGCATCGCGGTGCCGATCTCGCTGATCGGCAGTTTCGGGCTGATGGTCCTGCTCGGCTACAGCCTGAACAACCTGAGCCTGATGGCGCTGACGATCGCCACCGGCTTCGTCGTCGACGATGCGATCGTGATGATCGAGAACATCGCGCGCTACCTCGAGGAGGGCGAGCCGCCGATGCAGGCGGCGCTGAAGGGCGCGACGCAGATCGGCTTCACGATCATCTCGCTGACGGTCTCGCTGATCGCGGTGCTGATCCCGCTGCTGTTCATGGGCGACGTGGTGGGCCGGCTGTTCCGCGAGTTCGCGGTCACGCTGGCGATCACGATCCTGATCTCCGCGGTGGTGTCGCTGACGCTGGTGCCGATGATGTCGGCGCGCTGGTTGCATGGCGCCCCCGGCCGCGGGTACGCGGCCACCCCCCGGGAGGGTGCGGGGCCGCTTGGGAGCGGCCCGGCGCCGCCCCCGCCTCGCAACGGCGTCGCCGCGCGCGCCCGGCGCTTCTTCGCCGGCGTGATGCAGCGCTACGACCGCTCGCTGGTGTGGGTCATCGACCACCAGGCGATCACGTTGGTGGTCGCGCTCGCGACCTTCGCGCTGACCGTGCTGCTGTACGTGATGATCCCGAAGGGCCTGTTCCCGACCCAGGACACCGGCCAGCTGCAGGGCCGCCTCCAGGCCGCGCGGGACGTCTCGTACGAGCGCATGGCGCAATTGCAGCAGCAGGCCGCGGCTGCGATCCTGGCCGACCCGGACGTGGCGAACCTCAGTTCCTTCGTCGGCGTCGACGCCGCCAACAACACGATGCTGAACGCCGCCAGCCTGCTGATCAACCTGAAGCCGGGCCACGGCGACCAGCAGGCATTGATGGATCGCCTGCGCGAGCGCGTGCGCCAGGTCGCCGGAGTGCAGCTCTCGCTGCAGCCGACGCAGGACCTGACGATCGACGCCGAGACCGGCCCGACGCAGTACCGTGTCTCGCTCGAAAGCGTCGACAGCGCGGCCATCACGCTGTGGATGGGCAGGCTGATGGATCGGCTGCGCGACGCCCCGCAGGTGCGCAACGTCGGCAGCGACGCCGGGGCCCAGGGCCTGGCGGCCTACATCGACGTGAACCGCGACACCGCCGCGCGCCTGGGCGTGACCGCGAGCTCGGTCGACGATGCGCTGTACAGCGCGTTCGGCCAGCGCGTCGTCTCGACGATCTTCACCGAGACCAACCAGTACCGCGTGATCCTCGAGGCGCGCCCCGGGCTGGTCGCGAACGCCGCCGATCTGGGCAAGCTGAACCTGATCAGCGGCGGCGGCACGCCGACGCCGCTGTCCGCCTTCGCGCGCATCACCGAGCGCCAGGCACCGCTGCAGATCACCCACGTCGCGCAATACCCGGCGAGCACGCTGAACTTCGACACCGCGCCCGGCTATGCGCTCGGCGACGCCGTCGACGCGATCCGCCGGGCCGCGAAGGACATCGCGCTGCCGGCGAGCGTGACGATGACCTTCCTCGGCGCCTCGGGCGCGTACGAGCGGTCCCTATCGAGCCAGCTCTGGCTGATCCTGGCCGCCGTGATCTGCGTCTACATCGTGCTCGGCGTGCTGTACGAGAGCTACGTGCACCCGCTGACGATCCTGTCGACGCTGCCGTCGGCCGGCGTCGGTGCGCTGCTGGCGCTGATGATCACCGGCAACGACCTCGGCGTGATCGGCATCATCGGCATCATCCTGCTGATCGGCATCGTCAAGAAGAACGCGATCATGATGATCGACTTCGCGATCGACGCCGAACGCAGCGAAGGCAAGAGCGCGCGCGACGCGATCCACCAGGCCGCGCTGCTGCGCCTGCGGCCGATCCTGATGACGACGCTCGCCGCGCTGTTCGCCGCGGTGCCGCTGATGCTGAGCTGGGGCGACGGCGCCGAGTTGCGCCGCCCGCTCGGCCTGGCGATCTTCGGCGGGCTGATCGTCAGCCAGCTGCTGACGCTGTTCACGACGCCGGTGATCTACCTCGCGTTCGACCGGCTCGGTGGCGGCCGCACGCGGCGCGCGCCGGGCGACGAGGCGGCGACCACGTGAATCTTTCCGCGCCCTTCGTCCGCCGGCCGATCGGCACGGTGCTGCTGACGGTCGGCGTCGCGCTGGCCGGCATCGGCGCGTTCTTCGCGCTGCCGGTGTCGCCGTTGCCGCAGGTCGACTTTCCGGTGATCTTCGTCAGCGCCAACATCCCCGGCGCGAGCCCCGACACAATGGCCAGCAGCGTGGCCACCCCGCTGGAGCGGCACCTCGGCACGATCGCCGGGGTCAACGAGATCACCTCGACGAGCAGCACGGGCTCGACCCGCGTGATCCTGCAGTTCGACCTGTCGCGCAACATCGACGGTGCGGCGCGCGAGGTCCAGGCGGCGATCAACGCGAGCCGCGTCGACCTGCCGGCCACGCTGCGCAGCAACCCGACCTACCGCAAGGCGAACCCGGCGTCGGCGCCGGTGATGATCCTGGCGCTCACGTCGAAGTCGAAGACGCCGGGGCAGATCTACGACGCGGTCTCGAACATCGTGAGCCAGCGGCTGTCGCAGGTTGCCGGCGTCGGCGATGTCGAGCTCGGCGGCGGTTCGCTGCCGGCGGTGCGCATCGAGCTGAACCCGTTCGCGCTGAACCGGCTCGGCATCAGCACCGAGGACGTGCGCGCCGCGGTCCAGGCCAGCAATGCGAACCGGCCCAAGGGCATGGTGCAGGGCCCGGACCAGCGCCTGCAGATCTACACCCAGACGCCGGCGCTGCGCGCCAGCGACTACGCGCCGATGGTGATCGCATGGCGAGGGTCCACGCCAGGAGCGGGCGCCGCGGTGCGGCTGCAGGACGTGGCGCAGGTCGTCGACGGCGTCGAGGACACGCGCACGCTCGGCCTGTTCAACGGCGAGCCGGCGATCATCGTGCTGATCACGCGCCAGCCGTCGGCGAACGTGATCGAGACCGTCGACGCGGTGCGCGCGCTGCTGCCCGAGTTGCAGGCGGACCTGCCGGCCGACGTCGAGATGCATGTCGCGAACGACAGCACCAACTCGATCCGCGCGTCGCTGCGCGAGGTCGAGGTCACGCTGGTCATCTCGGTGATCCTGGTCGTGCTGGTCGTCAGCCTGTTCCTGCGCAGCGTGCGCGCGACCATCGTGCCGGCGGTGGCGATCGTCGTCGCGCTGCTCGGCACCTTCGGCGTGATGGTTCTGCTCGGCTTCTCGCTCAACAACCTGAGCCTGATGGCCCTGACCGTGGCCACCGGCTTCGTCGTCGACGACGCGATCGTGGTCCTGGAGAACACGAGCCGCCACATCGAGGCCGGCATGACGCGCATGCAGGCCGCGCTGCTCGGCGCGCGCGAGGTCGGCTTCACGGTGCTGTCGATCAGCATCTCGCTGGTGGCGGTGTTCATCCCGCTGCTGTTCATGGGCGGGCAGCAGGGGCGGCTGTTCAAGGAGTTCGCGGTCACGCTGTCGGCCGCGGTGCTGATCTCGCTGGTGATCTCGCTGACGACCACGCCGATGATGTGCGCCTGGCTGCTCGGGCCGGGCGGCGAGCACGCGAAGCCGCCGGGGCGCGTCGCGCGCGTCGCCGAGCGCGGTTTCCAGTGGGTGCTGCGCCGCTACGAGGCGAGCCTGGACTGGGCGCTGGCGAGCAAGGCGCTGGTGATGCTGATCCTGCTCGCGGTGATCGGCCTGAACGTCTACCTGTTCGCGGCCGCACCGAAGGGCTACTTCCCGCAGCAGGACACCGGCCAGGTCAGCGGCGGCATGCGCGCCGACCAGAGCATCTCGACCAAGGCGATGGGCGAGAAACTGCGCCAGGTCGTCGACATCGTGCGCAACGATCCGGCCGTCGCGACCGTGGTCGGGTTCACCGGCGGCGGCCGCGCCGGCGGCGGCTTCATGTTCGTCAACCTGAAGCCGCTGGGTTCCAGGGAAGGCCAGCGCACCGACAAGGGCAGCGCGGTGATCGCGCGGCTGCGCCCGCAGCTCGCGCGCGTGACCGGCCTGCAGGTGTTCCTGAACCCGGTGCAGGACGTGCGCTCGGGCGGCCGCGCCAGCAACTCGACCTACCAGTACACGCTGAAGAGCGACAACGTCGCCGACCTTCGCAAATGGGCCGTGAGGCTGAACGACGAGCTGAAGAACGAGCCGCTGCTGACCGACGTCGACACCGACCAGCAGGAGAACGGTGTGCAGACCACGGTGAAGGTCGACCGCGACGCCGCGAAGCGCCTGGGCGTGAGTTCGAGCGCGATCGACGCGGCGCTGTACAACGCGTTCGGCCAGCGCCAGGTCGCGACGATCTACACCGAGCTGAACCAGTACCACGTCGTGATGGAGTGGGCGCCAGGCTACACCACCAGCCCGAACGCGCTGGCCGACATCTACGTGCCGGCGACGCGGCTGGTCCAGAGCGGCGGGCAGACGGTCGCCGTCGAGAACACCGCGAGCACCGCGTTGGCGCCCACCGGCACGGCCGCGGTCGCGGTCTCGGCCAACCCGGGCGTGCGCAATGCGTCGACCGGCAACGTGCTGGCCAACACCGCGACCAGCCTGGTGCCGCTGGCGACGATGGCGCGCTTCGTCGAGGAATCGACCGCGACCTCGGTGAGCCACCAGGACAGCGAGCTCGCGACCACGATCTCGTTCAACCTCGCCGACGGTGCGACGCTCGACCAGGCGCGCGACGCGATCAAGACCGCCGAGGCCAACATCGGCATGCCCACCAGCGTGCGCGGCGATTTCGCCGGCAGCGCGCTGTCGGCGCAGCAGTCCAGCAGCCAGCAGACGCTGCTGATCGTCGCGGCCATCGTCGTGATCTACATCGTGCTCGGCATCCTCTACGAGAGCCTGGTGCACCCGGTCACGGTGCTGTCCACGCTGCCGTCGGCCGGCGTCGGTGCGGTGCTGGCGCTGCTGATGTTCCGGATGGAGTTCTCGATCATGGCGCTGATCGGCGTGTTCCTGCTGATCGGCATCGTCAAGAAGAACGCGATCCTGATCATCGACTTCGCGCTCGAGGCCGAGCGCGCGCGCGGGCTGAGCGCGATCGAGGCGGTGCGCGAGGCCTGCCTGCTGCGCTTCCGCCCGATCCTGATGACGACGCTCGCCGCCGCGCTCGGCGCGCTGCCGCTCGCGATCGGCTTCGGCGAGGGCTCCGAGCTGCGCCAGCCGCTGGGCATCGCGATCATCGGCGGGCTGATCGCGAGCCAGCTGCTGACGCTCCTGACCACGCCCGTCGTCTACCTGCTGCTCGACAAGCTGCGCCGCCGCAGCCCCGACGAACGCCACCTGGGCCGCGGCGGCATCGCGCCGCGGCCCGCGCGAGGCCTGCCATGAACGCAACTCCTCCCGCCCGCGCGTCGCGCTGGCCGGTGCTCATGCTGGCCGCGCTGCTGTCGGCCTGCGCGCTCGGCCCCGACCATCGGCGCCCCGAGGTCTCGACGCCCGCCGCCTTCAAGGAAGCGCCGCAGGCCGAGGCCGGCTGGCTCCCGGCCGCGCCCGCCGACCTGCTGGACCGCGGCCCCTGGTGGGAGCTGTTCGGCGATGCGGAGTTGAACCGGCTCGTCGCGCAGGTCGAGGTCTCGAACCAGAATGTCGCCGGGGCGGTCGCCGCCTATGCGCAGGCACGCGCGCTGGTGGCGCAGCAGCGCGCCGCGCTGTTCCCGCAGATCGTGCTCGACGGCAGCGCGCGGCGCAGCGGCGGCAAGGGCGCGATCAGCACCGCGAACGCGTTCCAGATGGCTGCGGACGCCAGCTGGGTGCCGGATGTGTGGGGCGCGCTGCGCCTGAGCGCTCAGGGCGCGCAGGCGAGCGCGCAGGCCAGCGAGGCCGACCTGGCCGCGGCGCGCCTGTCGGCGCAAGGCGAACTGGCGACCAACTACTTCTCGCTGCGCGACGCCGATACCGAGCTCGGCCTGCTGCGCCGCACCGTCGAGGGCTACCAGCGGGCGCTGGCGATCACCGGCAACCGCTACGGCGCCGGCATCGCGCCGCGCACCGACCTGCTGCAGGCGCAGGTCCAGCTCGCCAACGCGCAGGCCGATCTGGCAGCACTGACGAACCAGCGCGCGCAGCTCGAGCACGCGATCGCGGTGCTGATCGGCAAGGCGCCGGCCGATTTCACGCTGCCCGCCGCGGAGTGGAACATGGCGGTGCCGGCGGTGCCGCTGGTCGTGCCGTCGGAGCTGCTGCAGCGCCGGCCCGACATCGCCTCAAGCGAGCGCGCCGTCGCGGCGGCGAATGCGCAGATCGGCATCCAGCGCTCGGCCTATTTCCCGAGGCTGAACCTGACGGCCGCCTTTGGCAGCGCGGCGAGCCGGGTCGGCGACCTGTTCGACGCGTCGGCGACGCTGTGGTCGCTGGGCCTGTCGGTCGCGCAGACCGTGTTCGATGCCGGGGCGGCGCGCGCGCGCGTTGCCGCAGCCGAGGCGGCGCGCGATGCGGCCGTCGCGCGCTACCGGCAGACCGTGCTGGCGGCATTCCAGGCGGTCGAGGACCAGCTCTCGGCAGCGCGCGCACTGAGCGAGCAGGCGGGCCTGCGCCGCACGGCCTCGGAAGCCGCCGACCTGACCGAGCAGCAACTGTTGAACCGCTACCAGGCCGGGCAGGTGAGCTACACCGATGTCGTCACGGCGCAAGCCTCGGCGCTGAGCGCGCGCCGCACGCTGGCCCAGCTCGCCGCGAGTCGGCAGGCCTCGGCGATCGCGCTGATCCAGGCCCTGGGAGGCGGCTGGCACGCGCCGTGACGAACCACGGGCTCCGCGGGCAGGTTCCGGGGCAATACCCTAAGTCGGGCACGATAGGGCTCGGTCAGAATCCTGCGCTGTGTCTCGGAGCGCTCCATGGAAAAGACCTGGTTGAAGCAGTACCCCGCCGGCGTGCCGGCCGAGATCGATGTCGAGCAATACGGCTCGCTGGTGGCGCTGCTGGACGACAGCTTCAGGAAGTACGCCGACCGCATGGCGTACAAGTTCATGGGCCGCTCCATCAGCTTCGCGCAGGTCGACGAGGCCTCGCGTGCGCTGGCTGCGTACCTGCAGGCGCAGGGCCTCGCGAAGGGCGACCGGGTCGCGCTGATGATGCCCAACGTGCCGCAGTACGCGGTCGCGGTGGCGGCGGTGCTGCGCGCCGGGCTGGTGGTGGTGAACGTGAATCCGCTGTACACGCCGCGCGAGCTCGAGCACCAGCTGAAGGACTCGGGCGCCAGGCTGATCATCGTCGTCGACAACTTCGCGAGCACGCTGCAGCAGGTGCTGGCGGCGGTGCCCACCAGGAAGATCATCACGACGGCGCTCGGCGACATGCTCGGCTTCCCGAAGGCGATGATCGTGAACTGCATCGTGCGCAAGGTGAAGAAGCTGGTGCCGGCCTACGAGCTGCCGGGCGCGGTGCGATTCAACGATGCGCTCGCCGGGGGACGTCGCGATGCCTTCAGGCCGGCCGGCGTCGGCCCCGACGACATCGCGGTGCTGCAGTACACCGGCGGCACGACCGGCGTCAGCAAGGGTGCGGTGCTGCTGCATCGCAACCTCGTCGCGAACATCCTGCAGTCGGAAGCCTGGTACCAGCCGGCGCTGAAGAAGATCCCGGCGGGTCGGCAGATCGTGACGATCTGCGCGTTGCCGATCTATCACATCTTCGGCTTCACCACCAACCTGATGCTGATGATCCGCATGGGTGGCGCGAACGTTCTGATCGTGAACCCGCGCGACCTGACCAGCGTGTTCAAGGAGATCAGGCGCGAGACCTTCCACAGCCTGCCGGCCGTCAACACCCTGTTCAACGCGATGGCGAACCATCCCGACTTCAACACGGTGGACTGGAGCGGTCTGGTGATTTCGGTCGGCGGCGGCATGGCGGTGCAGAGCGCGACCGCGAAGCTGTGGCTCGAGAAGACCGGCTGCCCGATCGTCGAAGGCTACGGCCTGAGCGAGACCTCGCCGTCCGTCACCTGCAACCCGGTCGACAGCACGGCCTACAGCGGCAGCATCGGCCTGCCGCTGCCCAACACCGAGCTGCGGCTGCTCGACGACGCGGGCCACGAGGTGCCGCCGGGCACGCCGGGCGAGATCGCGATCCGGGGCCCGCAGGTGATGGCCGGCTACTGGCAGGCGCCCGACGAGACCGCGAAGGTGATGATGCCCGACGGATTCTTGCGCAGCGGCGACATCGGCACCGTCGACGAGCGCGGCTACTTCAGAATCGTGGATCGCAAGAAGGACATGATCCTGGTCAGCGGCTTCAACGTCTACCCGAACGAGGTCGAGGACGTGGTCACGCAGATGCCCGGCATCCGGGAATGCGCAGCGGTGGGCATCCCCGACGCGAAGTCCGGCGAGGCCGTCAAGCTGGTGATCGTGCGCGGCGACCCGGCCGTGACCGAAGCCGACGTGCGCGCCTATTGCGAGGCGAACCTGACCGGCTACAAGCGGCCCAAGGTGGTCGAGTTCCGCACCGAGCTGCCGAAGTCCAACGTGGGCAAGATCCTGCGCCGCGAATTGCGAAGCAACCAGGCGCCACGGTGACGCTCGTCACGCACGGCAAGGCTTTGGGGGCCGGTGCGGGCGTTCTGCCTCGCGCGCGGCACATCGCTGCTGATACATTTCCGGCTGTGTCGCGCGCCGCGATGCCAACGGGGCGCCATTCGTCAATGGGAATTCATCGGTGATCTGGGCCAAGACCGACGCGGGGCGAACCGAGATCCAGGCGCGCGCGCTCGTGAAGGAGCGCGCGCAACGCAACCTGCTGCTCGTGATCGACGGCGTCAAGGCCGAAGAGATGCTGCTCGCGAACCTCGCCGGCATCACGCGCGATGACTTTGCCGTGCTGCAGTCGCTCGGGCTGATCACGCCGGTGGTGCCGGCGGTCGGCCGTGCCGGCGGTTCGACCGCGGCCCGCGGCGGCACGCCGGCCGCGGCGGCCGAGCCGGTGGCGCTCGACTACGCGCAGTTCACCGCCGCGCTGACGCAGATCATTTCCAAGGAACTCGGCTTGCGCGGCTTCGTGCTGACGCTGGCGGTCGAGAAGGCCGGCACCATCGAGGAGTTGCAGGCGGTTGCGAAGCGCACGCTGGCGCAGATCGCCGAACGCAAGGGCGAGGCCGTGGCCACCGCCGCGCGGCGCGCGCTGTACGGCGCCTGAGCGCTCGACGCTCGCGCTCCCCGCCACCTCGCGAACGGGTCCGCACGATGTCGCGCCTGCCGATCGGCATCGTCAGCGCGATGCACCAGGAGTTGCGCGCATTGCTGCCGCTGCTGCGCGATCCGCGGTCGGTGCGGCTGGCGGGCCGCGACTTCCACCAGGGCACGATCCACGGTCAGCCGGTGGTGCTGGTGCTGTCGGGCATCGGCAAGGTCGCTGCGGCCACGACCGCAGTGCTGCTGATGCACGAGTTCAAGGTGCGCCAGCTCGTCTTCACCGGCGTCGCCGGCGGGCTGCGCCACGGGGTGAAGGTGGGTGACGTGGTCGTCGCGCAGCAACTGCTGCAGCACGACATGGACGCGTCGCCGCTGTTCCCGCGCTTCGAGATCCCGCTGACCGGACGCGCGCGCTTCGACGCCGACGCCCACCTGGCCGCGGCGCTCGGGGCCGCGGCGCAGCGCTGCCTGGATCGCGCCGACGCGCTGATCGGCACCACGCACCTCGGCGACTTCGGCATCGATGCCGCGCTGGTGCACCGCGGGTTGATCGTCAGCGGCGATCGCTTCGTCGCCAGCGCGGCGCACAGCGGCGAGCTGCGCGGGCTGCTGCCCGATGCGCTCGCGGTCGAGATGGAAGGCGCCGCGTTGGCACAGGCCTGCGCCGACTTCGGCCGGCCGTTCGCGGTGCTGCGAACCATCTCGGACCGCGCCGACGACAGCGCCCACGTCGACTTCGCACGCTTCATCGCCGAGGTGGCGAGCGTCTACACGCGCGCGATCGTCGAGGACTGGCTCGAGAACGATGCGGCCGGGTGAACCCGCCGGGCCGGCCCGGTGGCCGGCGCGCGCACTGCGGCGCGGGCCCGATGCGCCCGGCCGCATCGGCTGAGGCACACTCGCCGCATGCCCCCGCGCCTTTTCAGCGACCGGCCGTTGACGGCCGGCGCGACCTTCGCGCTGCCCGCCGGGCCGGCGCGCCATGTGCAGGTGCTGCGGCTGCAGCCGGGCGCGGCGCTGACGCTGTTCGACGGCACCGGCGGCGAATTCGCGGCCACGGTCGTGCAGATGGGGCGCAGCGAGGTCACGGTGCAGCTCGGGGCGCGCAGCGAGGCCGATCGCGAGTTGCCGTTCCGGGTCACGCTCGCGCTCGGCATGCCGGCGAACGAACGCATGGACACCCTGGTCGAGAAGGCCACCGAGCTCGGCGCGAGCGCGATCCAGCCGCTGCTGTGCGAGCGCTCGGTGCTGCGCCTGGCGGGCGAGCGCGCGCAGAAGAAGGTCGCGCACTGGCAGGCCGTCGCGGTGGCGGCCTGCGAGCAGAGCGGGCGCACGCGCGTGCCGGTGGTCGGCCCGGTGTGCACGCTGCCGCAGTGGCTGCGCGAGCGGCCGGCGCAGGCGATGTCGCGCTGGATGCTCGGCTTCCACGCCGCGCGGCCGGTCGGCGCGATGACGATGGCACCGGCCGGTGCCGTCTGTCTCAGCGGGCCGGAAGGCGGGCTCTCGCCGGACGAGGAAGCGGCCGCGCGCGCGGCCGGCTTCGCCGCGGTGTCGCTGGGCCCGCGCGTGCTGCGCGCCGACACCGCGCCGCTCGCGCTGCTCGCGCACCTGGCGCTGGCCGGGGCATGAGACGCGCCGTGCCGAGCTCCCGTTCGCGGGCCGAACAACGGGGCGCGCCGCGGCAAGCACGCCTCACCCGACGGTGCCCATGCCGCGCTGTCCACGAAGCATCGCCATGAACCTGCGCCTGCTGCTCCTCACCCTGTGCCAGGGCCTGTTCCTGACCAACAACGTCACCTTCATCGCGATCAACGGCCTGGTCGGCCTGAGCCTCGCGCCGACCGCCTGGATGGCAACCCTGCCGGTCACGGGCTACGTCGCCGGTGGCGCGCTGTGTGCGGGCCTGGTCGCGCGGCATCAGCGTGCCTGGGGCCGCAAGCGGGCATTCCAGGCCGGGTTGTGCGTCGCGATGCTGTCGAGTGCGCTGTGCGCGTACGCGGCGGTGTCGCACCAGTTCTGGCTGCTGGTCGCCGCGACCATGCTGGCCGGCTACTACAACGCGAACGCCGGGCTGTACCGATTCGCGGCGACCGAGATCGTCGCGCCGGCCTTCAAGGAGCGCGCGATCTCCTGGGTGCTGGCCGGCGGCATCCTCGGCGCGGTCGCCGGCCCCACGCTCGCGAGCGCCGCGCGCGACGCGCTGCCGGTGCCCTTCGCGGGCGCCTACGCGGCGCTGGTCGGCATCGCGCTGCTCGCGCTGCTGACGATCTCGGCGATCGACTTTCCGCCGCTGCCGCAGCCGAGCGCGGCGCGGCCGGGCCGGCCGCTGCGCGAGATTGCGCGCCAGCCGGTGTTCATCGTCGCGGTGCTGTCCTGCGCGCTCGGCTACGGCGTGATGAACCTGCTGATGGCGGCCACGCCGATCGCGATGGCGCAGTGCAGGCACCCGTTCGCCAGCGCGGCGCTGGTGCTCGAATGGCATGTGCTCGGCATGTTCGTGCCGAGCTTCTTCACCGGCTCGCTGATCCGGCGCTTCGGCTGCCTGCCCGTGATGGGGGTCGGCGTGGCGCTGATCGCGGTGTGCATCGCGGTGGCACTGTCGGGCGTCGAGCTGATGCAGTTCGTGGTGGCGCTGCTGACGTTGGGTGTCGGCTGGAACTTCCTGTTCATCGGCGGCACCACGCTGTTTACCCAGGCCTACCGGCCGGAAGAGAAGACGACCGCGCAGGCGGCGATGGACACGACGATCTTCTCGACGATGACGCTGAGCTCGTTCAGCTCCGGCGCGCTCGTCACGACCAGCGGCTGGACGGTGCTGAACCTCGGGTCGCTCGTCCCGGTGATGGTCGCCGCGCTGGCGCTGTGCTGGCTTGCATGGCAGCGCCGCGCTGCGCGGATCGCACCTGCCTTCTGAGTGCCCCCAGGGCCGGGCTGCGCCCAGCCCGCCCCCCGCGGGGGTTCAAGGAAAGTGGCAAAGCCACATTTCCTCGAGAGTGCCCCCAGGGCCGGGCTGCGCCCAGCCCGCCCCCGCGGGGGTTCAAGGAAAGCGGCAAAGCCACATTTCCTCGAGAGGACGGACCGAACGGGTTGGCTGGATCGCCTGGTCCGCGGGCAGCGCCGCGGCAGCAGCGGCGTGCTGAGCAACGGCGGCCGCGGCCCGGCTTCCGTGAGTCGGGCGCAGCCTGTCGAGGCCGCGCCGCGAGGGGTGGTCAGGGTGCCTGGGCCCGGGCGGCACGGGCCGACCCGGCGACGAGATCGAAGCGGAACAGCCGGCATTCGATCGGGCCGTTCCACATCGGCACGCGGCGCG
>JAZKAV010000013.1:0-150290 GCA_040388965.1 Pseudomonadota bacterium
CCGCGCGTCCCCGAGGTCAGGCCTCTCCAGGCTCATACCTCGTTTGGAAAAGACTTCGGCGCGGGTCGCCCGCAGTGTTCTCGGCACCGGCCACCGCGCTGGCCTCGTAGGAGACCACCGACAGGCGATCGCGCAGCGCGCCGCTGGCCCTGGACCGCGCACCGATCTATGGTTCGCTCGTCTCACCAGAAACGCCCGGCCGCCGGAAGTTTCCTCATCCCCCTGGGCCACGAAGGGGTCCCTTCCGGACCTTGGGGGGCGACGCATGTCGTCGGCCTGGGGGGCGCTTTCAACATCCAGGAGTGAACCATGAAACCTATGCAACTGACACTCATCGCCGCGCTCTTCAGCGTGGTCAGCGCGAGCGCTGCGCTGGCGGCCGATGCAGATTCCGCGGCAGCGCGCCAGCAGCGGATGGACCAGGCGCTCGAAGACTATCGCAACGCGCAGCCCGGCCCCGCCGCACGCACCGAGAACTCGATCAAGCGCGGCGCCCACCGGGCCGGTGCGGCGATCAAGCGCGGGGCCGAGTCGGCCGGTCATGCGATGGGCCACGGGATGCGCAAGGCCGGCGAGGCGATGGGCCCCGGCGGCGAGAAGCCTCAGGAAGCATCGACCCCGAAGCCATAGCGCCGGCCGGGACACCGTTCGGCTCGATGGCTCGCCGACCCGCGAGCACGAATTGCGGGTCAGTCGTGCTCGACAAGCAGATGGCGTCCGCTGCGAGCGCGGTGGCGCCACGCCCGGCCCGACGCCGCCACCGTGATGATCGCCGGCTTCGGCGGCGACCTGGCGAACTGGCACACTGGCGGTCCAGACGCCACCCCGGGGTCGGCGGCCGATGGAACTCTCGATCGTCGCCGCGAAGGCCTTCGCGGCGCCCGAGTGCCTGGCCGCGCGGGGCCAGAGCACAATCGTCGCGCGGTCCGCGCTGCCCGCCGGCCTCCGACAAACGGCCGCGGCTCGGCGGCCTGGCGCTGCTCGCCTGACCCCTTACCCACCAAGGAGACACCATGACCCAAGCCTTCATCTGCGACGCCATCCGCACGCCCATCGGCCGCTACGGCGGATCGCTCAGTTCGGTGCGCACCGACGACCTTGCCGCGATCCCGATCAGGGCGCTGATGGCGCGCAATCCGAAGGTCGACTGGGCCGCGGTCACCGACGTGATCTACGGCTGCGCCAACCAGGCCGGCGAAGACAACCGCAACGTGGCGCACATGGCCGGGCTGCTCGCGGGGTTGCCGGTCGACGTCGCGGGCGCAACGCTGAACCGCCTGTGCGGCTCGGGCCTGGACGCGGTCGGCAGTGCCGCGCGCGCGATCCGGTGCGGCGAGGCCGGTCTGATGATCGCGGGCGGCGTCGAGAGCATGAGCCGCGCACCCTTCGTGATGCCCAAGGCCGAGACCGCGTTCAGCCGCAACAACGCGGTCTACGACTCGACGATCGGCTGGCGCTTCGTCAACAAGCTCATGCGCCAGCTGTACGGCACCGACTCGATGCCCGAGACGGCCGAGAACGTGGCCACGGAGTTCAAGATCGAGCGCGAAGCGCAGGACCGCATGGCGCTGGCCAGCCAGCTGAAGGCGGTCGCGGCGCAGCAGTCCGGCTTCTTCGACGCCGAGATCACGCCGGTGACGATCCCGCAGAGCAAGGGCGATGCCATCGTCGTGGCCAAGGACGAGCACCCGCGCGAGACCTCCGCGCAGGCGCTGGCCAAGCTCAAGGGCATCGTGCGACCCGACGGCACCGTGACCGCCGGCAACGCCTCGGGGGTCAACGACGGCTCGTGCGCACTGCTGCTCGCCAGCGAGGCCGCAGCCTCGCGCCACGGCCTGACACCGCGGGCGCGCGTGGTCGGCATGGCGGTGGCCGGCGTGGCGCCGCGCATCATGGGTTTCGGCCCGGCACCGGCGACGCGCAAGGTGCTCGAACTCACCGGCCTGTCGATCGCGCAGCTGGACGTGATCGAGCTGAACGAGGCCTTCGCCGCGCAGGGCCTGGCGGTGCTGCGCGACCTCGGCGTGGCCGACGACGATGCGCGCGTCAACCCGAACGGCGGCGCGATCGCGCTCGGCCACCCGCTGGGGGCGAGCGGCGCGCGGCTGGTCACGACCGCCGTCAACCAGCTGGAGCGCATCAAGGGCCGCTACGCGCTGTGCACGATGTGCATCGGCGTCGGCCAGGGCATCGCGCTGATCGTCGAGCGCGTCTGAACCCGCGCGGCCGGCCGCGCGGGTGAGCCGCGGCTTAGAACACGCTGCGCTGCGGCGCCGCGGCGTCCTGCAGGCGCAGCGTCTCCTCGCCCATCATGGAGCGCCAGCACGCCGAACCGGCGCCCAGGTCGATCTCGATGTGGGCCGGCACCGGACCGATCTGGCGCCCGGCATTGAAGACCCACGTGGGACCGATGCGATCGGCCCACGCGCCGTCGGGCTTGAAGGGCGGCTCGTGCACATGGCCGGTGAGCACCATGTCCGGCCGGTGCATCGCGATCCAGCCGCCGACGTCGGCGTCGCCGTAATGGCGCCGGCCGGTCCAGCAGGTCGGCGAGCCCAGCGGCGGCCAGTGGTAGACCCACACCCAGCGCGCCGGCCGGCGCGCTGTATCGGCGGCCAGTTGGCGCTCCAGCGCGGCGCGCCCCAGCGGGCCGTCCCACCACGGGCAGATCGTGACCAGGGTGTCGCCGATCGTCAGCGAACCGCCATCGGTCGCGATGCCGGCACTGCGCGCTTCGGCCAGCCACAGGGCCGACTGCTCGCCCTGGCCGTCCGGGCCGGTCAGGTCGTGGTTGCCCGACGCCACCACGACGCGCCCCGTCGACTGCAGCAGCGACAGGTAGCGCAGGATCACGACGGACTGGGCGTCGAGCGAGACGCTCGAGCTGATGTCGAGGTGGTCGCCGGCCAGCACCACCAGATCGAACGACGGCGCGGCGCGCACGACCCAGTCGAGCTGCGGCAGCGTGTAGTGGAGGTCGGAAACCAGGAGGATGCGCACGTGCCGGCTCGGGTGGAAGCGAGGCCCCCAATCTCAGGCGGAGACGCCCGCCTGCTGCAGCGTCTGCGTGTGCTTCCACACCACCACGGCGAAGACCACGACCGCTGCGCCCACGAGCATCGACACCGCGCCGAGCGCCGGCTCGACCGCGGGGAAGCCGCGGAACAGCAGGGCCAGCAGCACCATCTGCGCAAAGTGCGCCGGCACGTAGATCCAGAAGTGAACCTTGGCCAGGGTTGTCCCGGTCGCGGCCGGCACGACGCGGTAGAACAGGCCGAACAAGGCCATCGACACCCAGCCCAGCAGGTTGAGGTGCGCATGCACCGGGGCCATCGCGTGGTTGTGGCTGGCGGCCATGTACAGGCCCAGGCTGACGCCCGCGAGCAGGTACAGGACGGCCAGACGCAAGAACCAGTTGCTGATGTTGATCACGGAAACCCTCCTCGCCATGAATAAGTAACAAAGCGTGTCGGATGGTACCCGGGTCGGCGGCGACGCGCCAGTCGCGCGTGCGGCCGGGTCAGGCGAGCGCGTCGTCGAGCACCTCGATCCAGTGTTTCACCGGCGTCGTCGTGCCGGTCTGCAGGTGCTGGATGCAGCCGAGGTTCGCGGAGACGATGGTCTGCGCTTCGAGCGGTGCGAGGTTCTCCAGCTTGCGGTCGCGCAGCCGGTCGGCGAGCTCGGGTTGCAGCACCGAGTAGGTGCCGGCCGAGCCGCAGCACAGGTGGGACTCGCTCGGCGCGACGCGCACGTCGAAGCCGAGCGCGATCAGGTGCATCTCGACGCTGCCGCGCAGTTGCTGGCCGTGCTGCAGCGTGCACGGCGGGTGGAACGCGAGCCGGGTCGGCCCGCCGCGCAGCCGGACCCTGGTCTTCAGCCGCGGCACCAGGTCGGGCAGCAGCTCGCTCAGGTCGCGCGTGAGTCCGCCGATGCGCCGGGCCCGGTCGGCGTAGGCCGGGTCCCGCGCGAGCGCGTGACCGTAGTCCTTCACGGTCACGCCGCAGCCCGACGCGTTCATCACGATCGCCTCGACGCCGGCGAGCGAGCCCGGCCCGCCCGAGATCAGCGGCCACCACGCGTCGATGTTGCGCCGCATGTCGGCCAGGCCGCCCGCGGTGTCGTTCAGGTGGGTGCGGATCGCGCCGCAGCAGCCGGCCTGGTCGGCGACGACGGTCTGGATGCCGGCCGCATCGAGCACGCGCGCGGTCGCGCTGTTGATGTTGGGCATCATCGCCGGCTGCACGCAGCCCATCAGCATCAGCACCTTGCGCGGGTGCGTGCGGGTCGGCCACTGGTGCGCGCGCGCGCCGGCGCGCGCCGGCACCTTGCCCTTCAGCGCCGCCGGCACCAGCGGGCGCAGTGCCTGGCCGAGCCTCATCGCGGGCGCGAACAGCGGCGAGGTCAGCCCCTCCTTCAGCAGCCAGCGCGTCGCCTTCTCGCGCGCCGGCCGCTCGACCAGGCCGTCGACGATCGGCCGCACGATGTCGATCAGGTGGCCGTACTGCACGCCCGACGGGCAGGTGCTCTCGCAGTTGCGGCAGCTCAGGCAGCGGTCGAGGTGCAGCTGCGTGCTGCGCGTCACCGGCGCGCCTTCCAGCACCTGCTTCATCAGGTAGATGCGTCCGCGCGGGCCGTCGAGTTCGTCGCCGAGCAACTGGTAGGTCGGGCAGGTCGCGGTGCAGAAGCCGCAGTGCACGCACTTGCGCAGGATCGCTTCGGCCTCGTCGCCCTCGGGCGTGCCTTCGAACCGGGGGGCGAGGTGGGTCTGCATCGTGGGCGGGGTTCGCGCTGCGGTGGGTCGTCGGGGGCCGGGCTTCACAGACCCGGATAGAGCCGGCCGGGGTTGAACACGCCCGCCGGGTCGAAGGACTTCTTCAGCTCGCGGTGGATGCGGTCGAGCGGCGAGCGCAGCGGCGCGAACGCGCCGGGCGCCTTGTCGCGCGCCGCGAACAGCGTCGCGTGGCCGCCGACCGTTGCGGCCGCATCGCGCACCAGCGCTGCCGGCGCGGCGCTGCACAGCCAGCGCTGCGCGCCGCCCCAGTCGATCATCAGCTCGCCCGGCAGCGCGAGCACCGGCGCGGTGGACGGCACCGACAGGCGCCACAGCGAGGCGCCGCCCGCGATGGCCGCCCGGGCCGCGACGAAGAACTCGTCGGTGTGGTCGCGCAGGCCCTGCCAGAACGGCAAGGCATGTTCGGGCTCGACGACCTCGCCGCCCAGGCGCGCGCGCGCCGTCTGCACCGCGGCGAGCGCGCCGCGCAGGCGCAGGATCAGGTTGCCGTCCCACCAGGCGCTGGCGTTCAGCGGGATCGGCAGGCCGCCCCAGCCGTTCAGGCGCGCCAGCGCGGCCGGCTGGTCCATCTCGAGCCGCAGGGTCACGGTCGCCGGCGCGACCGGCATCACCTTCAGCGAGACCTCGAGGATCACGCCCAGCGTGCCCAGCGAGCCGGCGAGCAGGCGCGAGACGTCGTAGCCCGCGACGTTCTTCATCACCTGGCCGCCGAAGGTC
Source organism: Pseudomonadota bacterium (assembly GCA_040388965.1). Classification (GTDB taxonomy): domain Bacteria; phylum Pseudomonadota; class Gammaproteobacteria; order Burkholderiales; family Burkholderiaceae_C; genus LMDS01. Next base: position 5,510 of record JAZKAV010000013.1, read on the forward strand.
AGCACCTCGCCCTTGCCGTTCAGCATGGTCGCGCCGAGGACGTGGTCGCGCACCGCACCGACGGCCGCGCGCGACGGGCCGGACAGGCCGGCCGCGACCATGCCGCCGACCGTTGCGCCGCGCTGGCGCGGGCCCAGCGCCGCGGCGCCCGGCGCGTAGGCGAAGTGCGGCGGCTCGAACGGCAGGCACTGGCTCTGGGCCGCGAGCAGGGCTTCCAGTTCGGCGAGCGCGGTGCCGCAACGCGTCGTGACGACGAGTTCGGTCGGCTCGTAGCTCGAGGTGCCTTCGAGCACGCGCGTGTCGAGCAGCTCGCCCTGCGGCGGCTCGCCGTAGAAGTCCTTCGTGCCGCCGCCGCGGATGCGCAGCTGGGCGCCGGCAGCGCGGGCGGTCTGCACGCGGTCGATCAGCAGCTGCAGCGCGGGGTCGTTCGGGCTCATGCGGATCGTCGGGCGCGTGTCAGAAACGGGGGATGTCGGCGAACGGAAGCAGACCGCGCTTCACGTGCATCTTGCCGTACTCGGCGCAGCGCGCCAGCGACGGGATCGCCTTGCCGGGGTTCAGCAGCTCCTTCGGATCGAACGCCCGCTTGAGCGCCAGCATCTGCTCGCGTTCTCCGGGCGCGAACTGCACGCACATCGCCGAGAGCTTCTCGACGCCCACGCCGTGCTCGCCCGAGACCGTGCCGCCCATCGCGACGCTGGACTCGAGGATGTCGGCGCCGAACAGCTCGCAGCGGTGCAGCTGGTCGGCGTCGTTCGCGTCGAACATGATCAGCGGGTGCAGGTTGCCGTCGCCGGCATGGAAGACGTTGGCGCAACGCAGCCCGTACTTCTTCTCCATGTCCCCGATCGCGAGCAGGATGTCGGCGAGGCGCTTGCGCGGGATGGTCGAGTCCATGCACATGTAGTCGGGGCTCATGCGGCCGGTGGCCGGAAACGCGTTCTTGCGCCCGCTCCAGAAGGTCAGGCGCTGCGCCTCGTTTTCGCTGACCTGGATGCGCGTCGCGCCGCTGGCGTCGAGCACGGCCTGCATGCGGCCGATCTCCTCGGCCACTTCCTCGGGCGTGCCGTCGCTCTCGCACAGCAGGATCGCGGCGGCATCGAGGTCGTAGCCGGCGTGCACGAAGTCCTCGACCGCGGCCGTCATGGGCTTGTCCATCATCTCGAGACCGGCCGGGACGATGCCGGCCGCGATCACGTTCGCCACGGCCTCGCCCGCCTTGCGGATGTCGTCGAAGCTGGCCATGATGCAGCGCGCGAGCGGCGGCCTGGGCAGCAGCTTGACCGTGACCTCGATCGTGACCGCGAGCATGCCTTCGCTGCCGATCAGCACCGTCATCAGGTCGAGCCCGGCGCAGTCCAGCGCCTCGGAGCCGAACTCGACCGCCGAGCCGTCGACCGTGAAGCCGCGCACGCGCATCACGTTGTGCAGGGTCAGGCCGTACTTGAGGCAGTGCACGCCGCCGGCGTTCTCGGCGAGGTTGCCGCCGATCGTGCAGGCGATCTGGCTGCTCGGGTCGGGCGCGTAGTACAGCCCGTGGGGCGCGGCGGCCTCGCTGATCGCGAGGTTGCGCACGCCGCACTGGACGACCGCGGTGCGCGCGACCGGGTCGACCTTCACGATCTTGTTGAACTTGGCCAGACTCAGCGTCACGCCGAGCCGGTGCGGCAGCGCGCCGCCCGACAACCCGGTGCCGGCGCCGCGTGCGACCACCGGCACGTTCAGGCGATGGCATTCGCGCAGCACCGCGGCGACCTCGCCTTCCGTCTCGGGCAGCGCCACGACCAGCGGCTGCTCGCGGTACGCGGTCAGGCCGTCGCATTCGTAGGGGGTGGTGTCCTCGCGGTGCCACAGCAGCGCGTGCGCGGGCAGCAGCGCCGACAATGCGGCGACCACCTCGGCCTGGCGGCGCGCGCGCTCGTCGACCTCGATCGTCGGCGCGTCGGGCAAGGGGGCGTTCATCGTCGTCTCGTCCTGTTCATGCGGCGGCGCTGCGCCGGAACACCGTCAGCACGCCGGTGTAGCCGTAGAGGTGGTGGCGCGCGATCTCGCCGGCGGCGAAGAAGCCGACCAGCGGCACGTCGCCGAGCGCGTGCCGCACGATCGCCAGCTCGGCCGAGGGCGCGCCGAAATGCGCCCCGCCGCGCCCCGAGCAGCTGACGTAGATCGCGCCGGCGATGCCCGAGGAAGCGGCGGCACCGGTGTCGCCGGGGTGCGCCCCCTTCAGCGCGAGTGCGGCGGGCAACGGCAGCTCCTCGGGCTCGACCTCCTCGCGCAACTCGGCGCAGATACGCATCAGGTCGCGGCGCGCCGCCTCGACGTGGCGGGTGCAGAACGCCAGCCGCATGCCGACGGCGGCGGTGTCGGCGATCGCGATGCCGCGCCGTCCCGGGTCCAGGCCGATCAGGTGCCGCACCCGCGTGTCGGCGCCGAAGGCACGCGCGCTGGCGCTGTGCAGTGCGACCGCGTCGAACGCGCTGCGGGTCGACGCGTCCGCGTGCGCGGTGCCGGTCTCGACGGCATCGCTCAGGCCCACCAGCACCTGGCGCAGCTTCGGCAGGGCGGCGCGCGGCTCGACGCCCTCGAGCCCGATGTCGCGCAACAGGCAGTCGAGCGCCGGCGCGCCGTCGAGCCGGGTGATCACGTTGCGCTCGGCGGCGGTCACCGTGCGCTGCGCCCCGACCGGCTGGCAGCCCTGTGTGACACGCGAGACCAGCGCGACGCTGCGGTCGAACGCGACGCCCGACAGGCCGCCCGACAACGCGCTTCCGGCGATATGCAGCAGCCGCGACGGCGCCGAGGCGAGCCCGCCGAACAGGTAGCCGGTGGCGGTGCGCGCGCTCATGTCGTGGACCAGATCGGCCAGGTCGGCGGCACGCGGGTCGGCGTGGACGTTCGCGGTGTGCGCGTCGAAGCCGGTCAGCGGCCGCGCGCCAGAGAACACGCGGAAGTGCGCCGGCGCCAGATCGGTCAGCATCAGCGCGAGCGCCGGCTCGCCGGCATACTCGACGCCGTCGGCGGCGATGCCGATGCCACTCGCGCCGACCCATTCGACCCCGGGCCAGCGCCGCTGCAGCTCGCCGAGCAGCGCCTCGGCATGCGGCGCGCAGGCGTCGGTCAGGTAGACCCAGCCCAGCGTGGGCGTGGCCGCGTGGCCGGGTTCGCGGCGCCGGGCCTCGATCTGGGCGGCGGCCAGCGCGAGGGCGACGCGCCAGTCCGGGTGCGTCGCGTGGCCGTGCAGGAAACGGTTCATGGTGCCGGGTATTGTCCCCGCGCCGGGCCGGAGCGCGGGCACGGCGTTCCGGAGCCTCGCCGGTGCCCGACCGTCGTCACCCCCGCGGCGCACTCTTGCCGCGCGCCGCCTTGGTGGCTGCGGGCTTCTTGCGCGCCGCGGCGGGCTTCGCGGCGGGGGCGGCACCGGCCGGTTCCGGCGTCCGATCCACCGCCGTGCCGGCCGGCTTGCGTGCGGCATCCGAGCCGGCCTCCTTCATCGCGGTGGTCGCGAGTTCGGTGAACTGCTTCGTCAGCGCGCCCCACCACTGCAGCGGGTCGATGGCCCCCGGGGCGCCGGCCCCGGCAGGCGCCGCGGACTTCGCCGCGGGCGGCTCGGGAGCGGGCCCGGTGGTCGCTGCCGCTTCGGCCGCTGCGGCAGCCGGCATCGTCGGCATGCGGATCTGCAGCGAGTCGCGCAGGTCTTCCATCTGCACGTTCATCGTCTTCAGCGTCGACAGCGTCATGCGCTGGACTTCGAGCGCCTGGATCGTCGCGCCCAGCATGCGCGCGTTCTGCTCGAGCCAGAACTGCACGGTGCGCAGCTCGTCGATGCGCTTGTCCAGCTCGGCCGGGTCGATCGTCGGTGCGACCCACGAGCCGATGCCCGGCAACGCGGCGCCGGCGTTCTTCACGAGGCCCTGCAGGAAGTCGAAGCCGGGCACGAGCTTCGCGAAGGCGGACGGGTCGTTCATGGTCTGGTCTCCCGGAGCGGGTCGATGGTGATCCGTTCGACACGATACCCGCGCTGCACCAGCAGCGCCGGCAGCCCGGCCGGCCCGATCATGTGCAGGCTGCCGACCGCCGCGAACACGCGCCGGCCGCTCGCATGCAGCGCGGCGATGCCGTCGGCCAGCGCCGGGTTGCGGTCGTCGAGCAGCCGCGCCAGCCCGGCGCGGTCGGCGGCGGTCTTCCGGCAGTCGCACCAGCCCTCGTAGGCCGAGAGCGCGGCCCAGTCGCCGTCGGCCCAGACCCGGGCCATGCGCAGCAGCAGCGGCAGCGTGCGGCCGGCCTCGAGTTCGTCGAGCGCGCTCGTGACCGACTCGATGGTCTCGGCCGGGCTGGCGGACTGCAGAGCCGCGAGCTGCAGCTCGGGCGATTCGAGCGAGACCACGCGGCGTTTCGCCTCGCGGCCCCAGCGGGACAGGACGAGGTCGATGCTGTGGCTCGGGTCCAGCCCGCCGCGCCGGCCCAGCAGCGTGGTCAGCGTCGCGATCTGCATCTCGGGCGCGAGCCCGTCCAGCGCCTGCAGCGGCACGCACCCGGCCTGCGCCGCCCGTTCGAGGCGCTGCTGCAGCGCCGGTGGCAGTGCCGGGCGCGGCTGCCCGGCCAGCGCCAGCGCCATGCGCCGCTGGATCGCGGGGTCGAGGGCGTCGATCTCGAGCGCGATCGTGTCGCTGGCCTGCAGTGCCGCCAGCAGCGACGGGCCGGCGAACGTCCACTCGAACCTCGCGGCATGCAGGGTGCCGTAGAGCCATGAACTGCGGCCGCCCTTGCTGATGCGCCACAGAAAGCCGTGGTCGCGCGCATGGCGGATGCCTTCCTGCAACTGTGCGGGAGTCGGCGCTTGTGCAATCGGCGGGCAGGCGGGCGCGGCCTGCGCGAACGCGGCGCCGGCCAGCAGCAGTGCGAGCAGGCTGGCCAGCGCGATGCGGAGCAGGCGGGTCATGCGGTCTGGACGGCGACGCCGGTTCAGCGCGCGTCGCCGATCTCGATGCGCAGCACCGCATCGCGCTGCTGCCAGCGCAGGCGGCCGAGCACGTCCATGCCCAGCAGCGGGTTGCCGGCCAGTTGCGGCAGGGCAGCGATCTGCAGCCTGCGCACGCTGACGCCGCCCTGCAACTCGATGTCCGCCCGCACGACGTGCGCCGCGACCACGCCGCCGGCAGTGTTCGAGCGGATCGTGCCCAGCGGCGCCAGCTGCAGCTCGCGCGCCAGCGCCGCCGGAATCGCGGTGCCGGTCGCGCCGGTGTCGATCAGGAAGTCGACCGCGCGCCCGTTGACGCTGCCGGGCCAGCGGTAGTGGCCGTCCGCGCCGCGGCGGATCTCGACCGCGCTGCCGCGTGCCTGGAACAGCGTCTGCTGGGCACGGTGCTGCCACCACTGGACGCCGACGAAGACCGCGGCGCCGAGCAGCAGCCAGACGGTGATCAGTTTGAAGCTGCGCGGCAGGTCGAGGCTCATGAAGAGACCGATTGTTCCAGATGCGCCAGGCATCGAACCGGCGCCCTGCCGCCGCATGCGCAGCAGGGTCCGCGCTACAAGGCCTTTCCCATCCGCGCGGCACCCGGCGCCGCGACCGGCTCGCTGTCCACGAAGAAGACCTGGATGTCGGTGTCGGGGGCGAAATTGTCCGCATCCTCCGCCGGCCCGACGCGCTGGCGGCGGTCGATCAGGCCGAGCAGGTGCAGCGCGCGATCGCTCACGATCGCGCGCAAGCTGCCCGTGCCGGCGCGGTGCTCGAACACGCGCCCGGCGGTGCACAGCACCATGAGTTCACGCCAGACCTTCATCGCCGCACTCTCGCTCTCGGCTGGCGTTCACGGGAACGTGAACACGACCGGAGCAACCGGTGCCGACACGTCGATCGCCAGCGTCTTGGTCACGCCGCCCGAGGCGGCCTCCAGCGTGTACTTCGGGGGCGTGGTCGTATCGCCGACGAAGCTGAGCGACGCAGGGTTCTCGACGTACGCGGTGCGCACCGCGGCGCCGATCGGCAGCGCGAAGCTGAACGCGCCGGTCGTCGCGTCCACCGTGCCCCAGGCGACCTCCACCGTCGGCCCGCCGCTCAGGAGTTGCGTCGCGCGCACCGTCGCGGTGGCCGGTGACAGCGTTCCCGACACCGTGCGCAGCGTCGTCCCGGGCGGCGCGATCGGCAGCAGCGCGGTGTTGACGTTGGTGTAGGCGGTGGTCGTGACCGGCACGGCAGTCATCACCGCGGTGACGTGGCCGCTCGCGCTGACGACCAGGTCGTAGTTGCCCGCGGGCACCGGGTAGAGCACGAACTTGCCGTTCACGTCGGGCACGGTGGCCTTGACCGGAACGCCGCCCGCCTGCACCGACACCAGCGTCGATGGCAGCGCGATCGACGGGTCGACGTAGCCGACGACGCGCAGGCCTGCGTCCGACAGCACGGGCGTGGCGCTCAGCACCGGCTTGAGGTTGTATTGGCCGGAATTGCCGCGTTTCACGACCGACTTGCAGGCATCGAAATCGATCACCAGGTCGGCGATCTTGTCGGCGGCGACGTCCAGGTCGAGGTTGACTTTCAGGCCGGTCTGCGCCGCGCTGGGCGTGGTCAGCGCCACCTCGGTGCTGCCGGTCGGGACGACCGAGTTCGCGAGCGGCGTCGCGCTGTCGTTGGCCGCCAGCACCAGGCGCAACTGGGTGTACTTGCCGGCGGGCAGCGCGGTTGCGCCCAGGGTTTCGAGCGCACCGTTGGTCAGCGTCAGCAGGTCGATGCGTTTGGCCGGGGCGAGAACGATCTCGGACCACCCGCCATCGGTATCGCCCGCGGTCGCGCTCTGGTTGACGCGCACCTTCTGCACCGTCACGTTGACCGCGTCGTAGCCGCAGGCGGGGGCATCGGTCATCGAGACCCGCAGCGTGCCCTGGGCGGCGCTGCCGGTGCCGCCGATCCCGCCGCCACCGCCGCCACCGCCGCCGCATCCGGACAGGGCCAGGCCGGCAGCCGCCAGCGTGGCGGAAAGAAGTTTCATGTCGATCATGGCGCGGCTCCTGGCGAATCGTGGGTGTCGAGGCGTTCCTCGAAGTAGTAGATGCCCATGCCGGCGCGCGCGCGCGGCATGGGGTCGTGGTCGGAGGCGGTGTCGTGTTCGGCGAGCCAGCGGTCGAGCGACTCCAGCAGCCCTTGGGAGCGCCGCGCGCCGAGCGCGCGAAACGCCGCCAACTGGCTCACCGGGACGGTGTCGTACATGACCTTGCGCTGGAACCACGGGTCGGCTGCGCCGTGCTGCAGGTTGTGGTCGATGGTGGTGATCAGGTCGGCGACGTCGCCGCCCAGGATGCCGAGCTTGTCGATCTCGCTGTGCTGCGGGATGTAGCCGCGCGTCACGAGTTCGACGCGCGCGTCCTCGCGCCGTGCGACCGCGCCGACGCGCATCAGTTCGTCCAGCACCGCCCGAGAAGGCATGTCGCCGCTGTAGCGCCGCACGAGTTCGCCGAAGCCGAATGCTCCGTCGGCCTCGAGCGCGCGCGGCTGGCCGTGTCGGTCGGCAAAGTCCGCGTCGCGGACCCAGCCGGTGAGCACGCGCGCGGCGCGGTGGTACGGGTCGGCGCCGTCGTCCGACGCCTTCGGGGTCTGCGTCGCGACGCGCTGCACCTCCTTGCGCGTCAGTCCCGAGACCACCGCGACACGCGACGCCGTGGCCTTCTTGCCGGGGACGGCGAACTCCTTGAAGGCGAGATCGACATAGACGCGCTTGGCGAGTTCCTCGAACGTGCCGAACGCCACCGCATGGCGCAGCAGCAGGCGCACCACGGGCCGAAGCAGATGCTCGATGGCGCGTTCAAGGGCGCGGCGGGTGGGCAGGCCGGGATCCATGGTTGGGAAAATATTCCCAAATGGCGGTCGCCGTCAACGCCGGAATTGTCAGCGTGTGTGTTTCCCGTTCCGGCACGGCGTTCAGCCGGCCAACGCCACCTTCTGCTCGATCGCCCCGAACAGGCTCATGCCATCCAGCCCCTTCATCTCGATGCGGATCGTGTCGCCGAACTGCATGAAGCCGGTCTTCGGCGCGCCGTCCTCGATCGTCTCGATCGCGCGCTTTTCGGCGATGCACGAGTAGCCGCGCGACCCGTCCCGGTTGCTGACGGCGCCGCTGCCGACGATGCAGCCGGCGCGCACGTTGCGCGTCCTGCACAGGTGGGCGATCAGCTGGCCGAAGTGGAAGTGCATCTGCGGCCCGGCATCGACGAGCCCGACGCGCCTGCCGTTCCAGACGCTTTCGAGGTTCAGGTGCACGCGGCCGCCGTGCCAGGCGCCGAGCAATTCGTCGGGCGTCGCGGCGACCGGGCTGAATGCGGTCGCAGGCTTGCTTTGCAGGAAGCCGAAGCCCTTCGCGAGTTCGGCCGGAACGAGATGGCGCAGGCTCACGGCGTTGGCGAGCATCAGCAGCCGGATGCCGTCGATCGCATGATCGGCGGCGGTGCCCATCGGCACATCGCCGGTGACCACCGCGACCTCGGCCTCGAAGTCGATGCCGAGGTCTGCGCTCGCGCAGACGATGTCGTCGCACGGGCCCTGAAGATCGTCGCTGCCGCCCTGGTACATCAGCGGCTCGGTGTCGAGGTTCTCGGGGGGCTCGGCGCCACGGGCCTTGCGCACGAGTTCGACATGGTGGATGAATGCCGAGCCGTCGGCCCGCTGGCAGGCGCGCGGCAGCGGCGCCATGCACATCCGCGGGTCGAATGCGAAGGCGTGGCGTGCCTTGCCGTGGTTCAGCGTCTGCGACAGCTCCTGGAGCTGCGGCGAGAGAAAGTTCCAGTCGTCCAGCACCTGCTGCAGCCGGGTCGCCACGCCGCTGGCATAGTGGGCGAGTGTCAGGTCGCGCGAGACGACGACGAGCTGGCCGTCGCGGGAGCCGTCCTTGTAGGTCGCAAGCTTCATGGATGTCCGAGTGACGCAGAGGTTTTCGAAGGAGCGCTATTGTCGACGCATGACTTCGATCCGATGTTCGAGCCCCGCAGCGTTGCCGGACGCCGCTGGCGGTCGCTGGCGGTGCTGAGCGCCGCGACCCTGCTGCTGCACGCAGCGCTTCTCGGCGGTGGCGCATGGACCTGGCTGTCCGTCGAGCCGGCGCCGCTGCCGACAACCGCCATGCAGGTGCGCGTGGTCGAGACGCCGGCCACGGCTGGCTTCACGGTGGTCGAGCGGCCTGCGAGGGCCGAACCGCCGGCGGCCGCGGCACCTGCGGCGCCGGTCGTGCAGATGCGCCCGAAGCCGCGCGCGGCGATTCCCGCGCGCGCCGCGCGGGTAGCCGCGCCGGTTGAGGCGCAGGTTCCGGCCGCCGGTCCTGGCGTCGAACAGGCTGCGGCAATGCCCACGATGCAGCTGGCGCTGGCGCAAGCCGCCCCCGCGACGCCCGCCCCTCAGGCCGCCGCCGACGAGGCGATCCCGCACTACCGCACCCGGATGCCGCACGCGACGACGCTGCGCTACGAGGTGCAGCGCGGCGTGCTGCACGGGACGGGCGAGCTGGCCTGGCGACCCCAGGGCGACCGCTACGAGCTCGCGCTGGACTTCAAGCTCGGCGGGCTGACGATCCTGTCGCAGGCGAGCACCGGCGGCTTCGATGCCGCCGGGGTCGCGCCGCTGCGCTTCGTCGACCAGCGGTTTCGTCGCAGTGCGACAGCGGCGAACTTCCAGCGCGAGGCCGGCAAGATCAGCTACTCGGGGTCGCCGAGCGAGTTCCCGTTGCGCGCCGGCGCGCAGGACCGGCTGAGCTGGATGGTGCAGCTGGCCGCGATCGTCGGCGCCGAGCCGCGGCTCGAGAAGCCGGGGGCGACGGTCGCGATGGTCGTGACCGGCTCGCACGGCGACCTGGATGTGTGGGTGCTGCGCTGCGTCGGGCCCGAAGCGGTGTCGGTGCCCGCCGGCAGCGTCGACGCGATCAAGTTCGTGCGCGAGCCGCGCGAGCCCTACGACACCACGGTGCAGGTGTGGCTCGATCCGCAGCGGCAGCACCTGCCGGTGCGCGCGACGCAGAAGTCAGGCCCGAACGACGACGGCTACGAACTGCGGCTGCTCGAGATGGCCTCGCCCCACTGACCCCTGATTCGCGGGGACGTTCGCTGCCCTGCCGGCGGCTGGCTTGATTTTTGCGTTGTGATGCCCAGGTAGTCGTCAGTCGTCGAACACGAGGATTTACCGAATGCAGATGCTCTACAACTCCGACAGTTACGCCGTGGTGCTGTTCGACGTGGCCGCGGCGGTGGCGCCCGATGCCCGGGCTGTCGCGCCCGTCGCGGACGCTCCCGAGCCGCTCAGCCACGGTGGCTACGAGATCGTGGACAAGTTCGCCCGCAAGGAGATCTTCCTGCAGGGCGCGATGGCCGAGAGCTTCAAGGAAGGCGTCGAGGCGCTGATCCAGACCCAGCCGTCCGAGGAAGAGATCGACGACTACATCGCGCGTTTCACCTCGCTGATGCAGCAGCCGGTGATTCTTCACTGAGGTCCCGATCTCCTGGGCTGCGCGGGCGTCGCGCCCGCGCTCGCCGCCATCGGGCCACCTGCGTTATGGTGCGGTGTCGCATGTCGGCTCCGGGGACTTGTCGCAGGGTGCGCTCTGCGCCAAGATCACCCGCCGACTCACCCGAACGGAGGTGTCATGGTCAAGAGCCACGCTGATGCGCGCCTGCTGCTGTCCCCCGGGCTGAAGGACGCGCCGGTGCTGGACCGCATGTGCTCGCAGTTCGTGCTGACGCTGACCATGCAGAACGCCGCGCGCTTCAACCTGCGGCGCGACTGGAACAGCCTGCTGTCGCTGACCGGCAGGCACCTGGCGTGGCCGGCCTCGGTGCTGACGCGCCTGCGCCAGTTCCTGAAGACGCGTTGCCGGGCCAACGAGCACTGGCGCGGCCACGAGGCCCTTTCCGACGACGCGTTCATGGCGCGCCACGGCGGCTGGCGCGGCCCGTACGAGGAAGGCACGCTGTTCTTCTACATCGACGAGTACATCAAGGACGCGCCCAAGGACCTGCTCGCGGTGCTCGGCGCCACGGCCGACTGGCTGGGCCGCAGCCTGAAGAAGGAATCGACGCTGGTCCAGAAGAACATCGATGCGCTCGCGGGCCTGCTGCAGCTCAACCCGGCCGAGCGCGCACTGCTGCTCTACGGCACGCTGGCGCGCTACCAGCGCGACCTGCGCGGCCTGCTGGTCGAATTCAAGGTGAGCAATGCGCAGGAGGCCTACGCCGCGATCGCGAGCGTTGCCGGCGTCAGCGAGACCGACGTGGCCGAGGCCTTGCGTGCCGGTTCGCGGCTCGAGCGCATCGGCATGGTCGAGAACCTGATCTCCGAGCACAACATCACCGATCTGGCCGACCTGATGAAGGTCAGCGAACAGCTGCCGCCGGTGCTGATGCGGCGGTACGAAGGGCCGTCGGACCTGATGGCGGTGTTCACCCGGCCGGCCAGCCGCAGCGAGTTGACCGTGACCGATTTCGACTTCGTCGGCGTCGACCAGAAGATGATGACCGCGTTGCTCGCGAACGCCGTCGCCCGCAGGGAGCCCGGCGTCAACGTGCTGCTGTACGGCCCGCCGGGCACCGGCAAGACCGAACTCGCGAAGGTTGCGGCGCAGGCGGCCGGGCTCGAACTCTACGAGGTTGAGTACGCGGACCGCGACGGCAATTCGCTCAGCGGCCGCGACCGCTACCGCTCGCTGCAGATCAGCCAGGTCTTCCTGAAGGGCGGCCGCAATGTCGCGCTGCTGTTCGACGAGGTCGAGGACGTGTTCCCGCCGATCTCGACCGACGCGGCGCAGCTGATGGCGCGCATGGACACCGGCGACGGCGCGGTCTCGGGCAGCGTCAGCGGCAAGGCCTGGGTGAACCAGATTCTCGAAACCAACCCGGTGCCGGTGATCTGGGTCACGAATCGCATCGAGCAGATCGACCCGGCGTTCCGGCGCCGCTTCCAGTACCACCTCGAACTCAAGAGCCCGCCGCCCGGCGCACGCGAGGCGCTGGTCGCGCGCGCGCTCGCCGGGGTCGAGGTGGCGCAAGGCTTCGCCGCGAAACTCGCCGAGCGCAAGGGGCTGACGCCGGCGCAGATCCGCACCGCCGTCCGGTTCGCGCGGCTCGCCAGCCCGCCCGACGCCGGCCAGGATCTGCAGCCGCTGATCGAGCGCCAGCTGGTCAACGCCGACAAGGCGCTCGGCAACACCACGACCGAGCGCGGCGCACGGCCCGTCGTGACGAGCTACGACCTCGGGCTGGTCAACACCGAATCGCGCTTCGAGGTGCCGAAGATCGTCGAGGCGCTGCGCCGCAGGACCTGCGGCACGCTGTGCTTCCACGGCCCGCCCGGCACCGGCAAGACCGCGCTGGCCGAGCACATCGCGCATGAGTTGCAACGCCCGCTGATGGTCCGCCAGGCGAGCGACATCATGAGCAAGTACGTCGGCGAGACCGAGCAGAACATGGCGAAGATGTTCGACGAGGCGCAACTCGAGGCCGCGGTGCTGCTGCTCGACGAGGCCGACAGCTTCCTGCGCAGCCGCCGCATGGCCGAACGCAACTACGAGGTCAGCGAGGTCAACGAGATGCTGCAGGGCATGGAGCGCTTCGCCGGTGTCTTCATCTGCACGACCAACCTGTTCCAGGAGCTGGACGAGGCGGCGCTGCGCCGGTTCACGTTCAAGGTCCAGTTCAAGCCGCTGACGCCGGCGCAGCGCGAACGCATGTTCGTCGTCGAGGCGCTGGGCGGCGATGCCGCGCTGCTCACGCGCGAGCAGGCGGGCCGGCTCGCCCAGCTCACGTCGCTCGCGCCGGGGGATTTCGCGGCGGTGAAGCGCCAGGTCGACGTGCTCGGCGAGGCCTTCGCGCCCGACGAGTTCCTGTCGCAGCTGGAGGCCGAGCACCGCGTCAAGCCCGAGGTGCGCCAGCAGCGCGGGATGGGCTTCCTGCACTGACGCCGGCCGCAGCCGCAGGTGCCGCCCTCGCGCAGCACCTGCGGCGCGAAGCGGGAATGGCCGCAGCGCCATGCGGTCTTGACACGCTTTCTACAATGTCCGAATGACCACGCCGACCTACACCCGCGCCGCGCGACTCCCTGAAATCCTGGCGCAACGCATCGTCGTTCTCGACGGCGCGATGGGCACGATGATCCAGCGCTACAAGCTCGGCGAGGCCGATTACCGCGGCGCGCGGTTCAAGGACCACCCGAAGGATCTGAAGGGCGACAACGACCTGTTGCAGCTGACCCGGCCCGAGGTGATCCGCGAGATCCACGAGCAGTACCTGGCCGCCGGCGCGGACATCATCGAGACCAACACCTTCGGCGCGACCAGCGTCGCGCAGGACGACTACGGACTCGGCGCGTTCGCGCGCGAGATGAACGTGGCCGGCGCCAGGCTGGCCCGCGCCGCGTGCGACAAGTTCAGCAGTGCCGACAAGCCGCGCTTCGTCGCCGGGGCGATCGGACCGACGCCGAAGACCGCGAGCATCAGCCCCGACGTCAACGACCCGGCGGCGCGCAACGTCACGTTCGACGAGCTGCGCGCTGCGTACTACGAACAGGCCAGCGGCCTGCTGGAAGGGGGCTGCGACCTCTTCCTCGTGGAAACGATCTTCGACACGCTGAACGCGAAGGCCGCGATCTTCGCGCTCGACGAGCTGATGGAGGACACCGGCGAGCGACTGCCGGTGATCGTCTCCGGCACCGTGACCGACGCGTCGGGGCGCATCCTGTCCGGCCAGACGGTGACCGCGTTCTGGCACAGCGTGCGCCACGCGAAGCCGCTCGCGATCGGCCTGAACTGCGCGCTCGGCGCAACGCTGATGCGGCCCTACATCGAGGAGCTGTCGCGGGTGGCCGGCGACACCTTCGTCAGCTGCTACCCGAACGCCGGCCTGCCGAACCCGATGAGCGACACCGGCTTCGACGAGACGCCCGAGATCACCGGCAGCCTGCTCGAGGAGTTCGCGAAGGCCGGCTTCCTGAACATTGCCGGCGGCTGCTGCGGCACGACACCGGCGCACATCGCGGCGATCGCGCAGAAGGTCGGCAAGTACCGTCCTCGCTGCGGGCACAAGGGCGCGCTGTTCGGCGAGTTGGAGCCGGAAGCCGCCTGACCTTAGAATCCGCACTCGCCCGAGGAGCGTTGCGACAGCCGGTGGTGTCCCGATCACTGCGGCTGCCAGGCTCGGGCACGTTGCAGCCCCTTGCAATGGTTCAACGGCGCTCATCCGGCCTGACACGGTCCGCGGTGAGCAGCGCGGCCCGCATTGATTCGAGCGTGCCCGCGATGACCAAGATTCCCGTCCCCCCGATGAAACTTTCCGGCCTGGAGCCGGTGCTGATCGGCGAAGGAACCCTCTTCGTCAACGTCGGCGAGCGCACCAATGTGACCGGCTCGAAGGCGTTCGCGCGGATGATCCTGAACGGCGAGTTCGAGCAGGCACTGAGTGTGGCGCGCCAGCAGGTCGAGAACGGCGCGCAGGTCATCGACATCAACATGGACGAGGCCATGCTCGACAGCAGGTCAGCGATGGTGCGCTTCCTGAACCTGATCGCCGGCGAGCCCGAGATCGCGCGTGTGCCGATCATGGTCGACAGCTCCAAATGGGAGGTGATCGAGGCCGGCCTGAAGTGCATCCAGGGCAAGGGCATCGTCAACTCGATCTCGCTGAAGGAAGGCGAGGCGCAGTTCAGGCACCAGGCCAAGCTGGTGAAGCGCTACGGCGCCGCGGCGGTCGTGATGGCGTTCGACGAGAAGGGCCAGGCCGACACGTATCAACGCAAGATCGAGATCTGCGCGCGTGCCTACCGCATCCTCGTCGACGAGGTCGGCTTCCCGCCCGAGGACATCATCTTCGACCCGAACATCTTCGCGATCGCCACCGGCATCGAGGAGCACGACAACTACGCGGTCGACTTCATCAACGCCGTGCGCTGGATCAAGCAGAACCTGCCGGGCGCCAAGGTCTCGGGCGGCGTGTCGAACGTGAGCTTCAGCTTCCGCGGCAACGACCCGGTGCGCGAGGCGATCCACACCGTGTTCCTGTACCACGCGATCCAGGCGGGCATGGACATGGGCATCGTCAACGCCGGCATGGTCGGCGTCTACGACGACCTCGATCCCGAGTTGCGTGAGCGCGTGGAAGACGTGGTGCTGAACCGCCGCGAGGATTCCGGCGAGCGCCTGATCGAGATCGCGGAGAGTGCGAAGGGCATGGCGAAGGACGACACGGCCCGCCTCGCATGGCGCGCGAAACCGGTCGACGATCGCCTGAGCCACGCGCTGGTGCATGGCATCACCGATTTCATCGTCCAAGACACCGAAGAGGTCTACCAGCGCATCCTCGCCACTGGCGGCCGGCCGCTGCACGTGATCGAAGGGCCGCTGATGGTGGGGATGAACATCGTCGGCGACCTGTTCGGCCAGGGCAAGATGTTCCTGCCGCAGGTCGTGAAGAGCGCGCGCGTGATGAAGCAGGCCGTGGCGCACCTGCTGCCCTACATCGAGGAAGAGAAGCGCCTGCACATCGAGGCCGGCGGCGAGGCCAGGGCCAAGGGCAAGATCGTCATCGCGACCGTGAAGGGCGACGTGCACGACATCGGCAAGAACATCGTCACCGTCGTGCTCCAGTGCAACAACTTCGAGGTCGTCAACATGGGCGTGATGGTGGCGTGCCAGGACATCCTCGCGCGTGCCAAGGTCGAGGGCGCCGACATCATCGGCCTGTCGGGCCTGATCACGCCCAGCCTGGAGGAAATGCAGCATGTGGCCGGCGAGATGCAGCGCGACGACTACTTCCGCATCAAGAAGATCCCGCTGCTGATCGGCGGCGCGACGACCAGCCGTGTGCACACGGCCGTGAAGATCGCGCCGCACTACGAAGGGCCGGTGGTGTACGTGCCCGACGCGAGCCGCTCGGTCGGCGTCTGCAGCGACCTGCTCAGCGACGATCGCGCCACCGCCTACATCGACGAGCTCAACGCCGACTACGTTCGCGTGCGCGAGCAGCACGCCAACAAGAAGGCCGCGCCGCTGGTCACGCTGGCCCAGGCGCGCGCGAACAGGACGCCGATCGATTGGGCGTCGTTCAAGCCCGTCAAGCCGAAGTTCATCGGCCGCCGTGTGTTGCGCAACCAGGACCTGGCCGAGATCGCGGCGTGCATCGACTGGGGCCCGTTCTTCCAGACCTGGGACCTGGCCGGCCCGTACCCCGCGATCCTGAACGACGCGATCGTCGGGGAATCGGCGCGGCGCGTGCTCTCCGACGGCCAGCGCCTGCTGCGCCGCGCGATCGAGGGCCGCTGGCTGACCGCGAACGGCGTGATCGGGCTGTACCCGGCCAACACCGTCAACGACGACGACATCGAGATCTACAGCGACGACTCGCGCACCGACGTGCTGATGACGTGGCGTGGCCTGCGCATGCAGACGGTGCGCCCGGTCATCGACGGCCCCGGCGGGAAGAAGATCACGCGGCCGAACCGCTGCCTGGCCGACTTCATCGCCCCCAAGGACTCCGGCGTGGCCGACTACATCGGCCTGTTCGCGGTGACGGCAGGCATCGGTGCGGAGAAGAAGGAAAGGCAGTTCGTCGCCGACCTCGACGACTACAGCTCGATCATGTTCAAGGCCCTCGCCGACCGGCTCGCCGAGGCCTTCGCCGAACGCCTGCACCAGCGTGTGCGCACCGAGTTCTGGGGCTATGCGCCCGACGAGCACCTGAGCAACGCCGACCTGATCGCCGAGAAGTACCAGGGCATCCGTCCGGCGCCCGGTTACCCGGCCTGCCCGGACCACACGGTGAAGGCCGAGATGTTCCGCGTGCTGGCCTGCGCCGACATCGGCATGGGCCTGACCGAGAGTCTGGCGATGACGCCTGCCGCCAGCGTCAGCGGCTTCTACATCGCGCACCCCGAGGCGACGTATTTCAACGTCGGCAAGATCGGCGAGGACCAGCTCGCCGACTGGGCGAAGCGCAGCGCGCTCGACACTGATCTGGTACGGCGCTCGCTGTCCGCGCTGCTCTGAGCGGGTTGGCGCAGGCTCGGTCCTGCGGATGCGTTTGCTTACGGGCTGAAGCATTTCCTCGCAGCAAGCCCGGATTGCGTCGCTGATCCGGCGATCGATCGTGCGCGGCATGCCAACTTTCTCACGCCTTCCGGCCCCGATCTGACGGGTCCGGTCCATCGGCGCCGGGCACGTGCCCTGCGTGCCTTCGTGACCGACGGCGTGACGGTCACACGGGGGAGTCGCAGTGCAAAGAGTTCAATCGTCCGAAATTCGGGCGGGCGCGTCCGCTCGCTTCGCTCGCAAGGCTGCGGCCGCGGCGCTGCTGGTCTTGCTGGCGGCGTGCGGCGGCGGCAGCGGTGGCGGCACGGGCGGGGCTGACAGCGGTCCGACCGCGAGCCCGGCGGCGGCTGGTCCGACGAACGCCGCTGCGGCCGCCGCGCGCTTCCTGACGCAGGCCACCTACGGCCCGACCAGCGCCGAGATCACGCGCCTGTCGACGATGAGCTACGCGGCCTGGATCGACGAGCAGTTCGCGAAGCCGCAGTCCTACCACCGCCTGTACATGAACCAGGCCGCGGCCGACCTGGCCGCCACCGGCGGTTCGATCAGCCCGACCAATTTCTTCGACTCCTACTGGGGCCAGGCGATCGCCGGCGAGGACCAGCTGCGCCAGCGTGCCGCGTTCGCGCTCTCGCAGGTCTTCGTGGTCTCGTTCAGCAACGACGTCCTGCGCAGCCAGCCGCGTGGCGTCGCGTCGTACTACGACATGCTGGGCGAGAACGCGTTCGGCAACTTCCGCGGCCTGCTGGAGGCGGTGGCGCTGCACCCGATGATGGGCGTGTACCTGTCGCACCTGAAGAACCAGAAGGAAGACCCGACGACCGGCCGCGTGCCCGACCTGAACTTCGCGCGCGAGATCACGCAACTGTTCACGATCGGCCAGTACAAGCTGAACCTCGACGGCACCCCCGTGACGGGCGCCGACGGCAAGGCTGTCGCTGCTTACGTGCCGGCCGATCTGGACGGTCTGTCGCAGGTGTTCACCGGCTGGAGCTGGTACGCGGGCAGCGTGACCACCGACCGCACGAACCGGCGCTTCTTCGGCAACGACGCCAACTTCGAGCGCGACTGGCGGCCGATGCAGGACTACAACCAGTTTGCTCCCAACACCAACTTCCACTCGATCAGCGCGAAGAACTTCCTCGGCGTCACGATCCCCGCGCAGACGCTGGCCGCCGCCGACACCCGGGGCGACCTGAAGATCGCGCTCGACACGCTGTTCAACCATCCGAACGTCGGCCCGTTCATCGGCCGGCAGCTGATCCAGCGCCTCGTCACCAGCAACCCGAGCCCGGCCTACGTGGCACGTGTCGCGGCGGCGTTCAACGACAACGGCGGCGGCACGCGCGGCGACATGAAGGCGGTGTGGAAGGCGATCCTGCTCGACCCCGAGGCGCGCAACACCAGCACCTCCGCCAGCTACGGCAAGGTGCGCGAGCCGGTGGTGCGGCTCGCGAACTTCATGCGCGCCTTCAACGCCAGCTCGAAGACCGGCCGCTACATGGGCATCGGCAACACCGACGATCCGGCGACGCGCCTGAACCAGACCGTGCTGTCGGCGCCGACGGTGTTCAACTTCTACCGCCCGGGCTACGTGCCGTCGAGCAAGCCGATCGCCGACGCGGGCCTGGTCGCGCCGGAGTTCCAGATCGTCCACGACGTGTCGGTCGCCGGCTACATGAACTACCTGCGCAGCCTCCTCGCGGTGGACACCAGCCGCGACATCCAGCAGGACTACGCGGCCGAACTCGCGCTCGCGGCGACGCCGGCCGATCTGGTCGAACGCATGAACCTGCTGCTGTTCAGCGGGCAGATGCCGGACGCGCTGCGCGCGCAGATCGTCGCCGCGGTCACGAGCCGCGCGATTCCGGCGCCGACCTACCCGGCGCCGGCTGCCGGCGCGAGCGCGCCGGACCCGGCCGCGCAGACGCCGACGAACCAGGCCGCGATCGACAGCGCCAAGCGCGACCGGGTCTGCCTCGCGGTGTATCTGTCGATGGCCGCGCCCGACTACCTGATCCAGAAATGACGAGGGCCTCTCCCATGCTGCTGAAAACCTCGCGTCTCGATGCGTCCCGCCGGCGCTTCCTGCGCACCGCGTCGGTCGTCTCCGGCTCGGTCGGGAGTGCTGCTGCGCCGTTCGCGCTGAACCTGGCGAGCCTGAACACCGCGGTCGCGCAGACCGCCGACTACAAGGCCATCGTCTGCCTGTTCCTCTACGGCGGCAACGACTCCTCGAACATGGTGCTGCGCACCGATGCGCTGTCGTTCGACGAATACACGCGGCTGCGCTCGGTCGCGCCCGAGTCGATCGCGCTGAAGGCGCCCGGCACACCGGTGGTTGCGACCGCCGCGCCCGCGTCGCCGGATCGCCTGGGCGGCGTGCGCGCGATCACGCCGAAGTTCACGGTCTCGCCGGAGAACAGCGCCTTCGGCTACGCGCTGCACCCGAGCATGCCCGAGGCTGCCGCGCTGTTCGCGGCGAGCCGCCTGGCGATCCTGGCGAACGCCGGGCCGCTGGTGCAGCCGTTGACCCGCGCCGAGTTCGTTGCCGGCGTGCTGCCGCGACCGAAGGCGCTCGGATCGCACAACGACCAGCAGTCGACCTGGCAGGCGCTCGGCCCGGAGGGCGTGAAGGTCGGCTGGGGCGGTCACCTCGGCGACCTGGTCGCGGGCAGCAACACGAACACGGTGTTCACCAGCATCTCGGTGTCCGGCAATGCGGTGTTCTCCGCCGGCGAGACGGTGTTCCAGTACCAGGTCGGCAACAACGGCGCGACCCAGATCAGCGGCCTGTCGGGCAGCCTGTTCGGCTCGACGACCGCGTCGGCCACGCTCAAGAGCATCGTCACCGCCACCAATGCACACCTGTTCGCGAACGAGTACGGCGCGATCGTCAAGCGCTCGGTCGACGCGCAGGCGACGTTCCAGACCGCCTACGCGGCGTCCGTCGTCACCGCGCCGACGCAGTACGTGCAGCCCTCGACCAACAACCTCGCCAACAACGGCCTGGCGCAACAGCTGCAGACCGTCGCGCGCATCATCGGCGCACGCAACGGCCTGGGCGCGAAGCGCCAGGTGTTCTTCGTCTCGATGGGCGGCTTCGATACGCACGACGGCCAGAACACGAACCAGGCCGATCTGCTGGCGCGCCTCTCGCACGCGCTCGGCTATTTCGACGGCGCGCTCGCCGGTCTGGCCGGCGGCGACATGCGCGGCAGCGTCACGCTGTTCACCGCGTCCGACTTCGGCCGCACGCTGACCAGCAACGGCGACGGCACCGACCACGGCTGGGGCGGCCACCATTTCGTGCTGGGCGGCGCGGTCAACGGCGGCGAGATTTACGGCCGCTTTCCGCAGTTCGGCCTCGGGCTGTCGGACTCCGGCAACAACGCCTACCTGCCGGTGACCTCGGTCGACACGATCGGCAGCACGCTGGGCAAGTGGTTCGGCGCGAGCGACGCGCAGCTCGACACGGTGTTCCCGAACCTGCGCAACTTCAGCCGCGACCTCGGGTTCCTGAGGGCGACCTGACGGCGACCCGGGGCGACGGCATGCATCGTCCGCCGCCCGAGACGGATGACGAAACGTCGGGCGGCCAGGCGCCTCCCGATGAGCCCCTCGTCCCGCGGCCTGTACTGGCGCGCGTTCAGGGCTGTCCGACCACGCGCCGGTACTGGATCGCCTCGGCCAGGTGGGTGATCACGATCGCCTCGCCGTGCGCCAGGTCGGCAATGCTGCGCGCGACGCGCAGCACGCGGTGGAAACCGCGCGCCGACCAGCCCAGCCGCGCGGCGGCGGTGCGCAGGAACTGCGTGGCGGCCGTATCGAGCGCGCAGTGCCGATCGAGCGCGTCGCCGGCGAGCGCCGCGTTCAGGCTGCCCTGGCGCGCCAGCGCCCGGGCGCGCGCCGCGGCGACACGCTGCGCGATCAGGGCGCTGGCTTCACCGTCGGGTGCCGACGACAGGGCCTCGGGCGCCACCGCGGGCACTTCGACCTGCACGTCGATGCGGTCGAGCAGCGGACCGCTGATCCGCCCCTGGTAGCGCGCCACCGCGTCGGGCGTGCAGCGGCAGGCATGCAGGGCGTTGCCGAGGTGGCCGCAGGGGCAGGGGTTCATCGCGGCGACGAGCTGGAAACGCGCCGGGAACTCGGCCTGCCGCGCCGCGCGCGAGATCACGATGCGGCCGGTCTCCAGCGGCTCGCGCAGCGCCTCCAGCGCAGTGCGCGCGAACTCCGGAAATTCGTCGAGGAACAGCACGCCGTGGTGGGCAAGCGAGATCTCGCCCGGCCGCGGCGGCGAACCGCCGCCGACCAGTGCGACCGACGACGCCGTGTGGTGCGGCGCACGCAGCACGCGCTGGCCCCAGCGCGCGTGCGCGAACGCGCCGGTCAGGCTCAGCACGGCCGCGGATTCGAGCGCCTCGTCCTGCGACAACGGCGGCAGCAGGCCGGCGAAGCGCTGCGCCAGCATCGACTTGCCGGTGCCGGGCGAGCCCAGCATCAGGACGCTGTGGCCGCCGGTCGCGGCAATCTCCAGTGCCCGCTTCGCGCCGGCCTGGCCCTTGACATCGCGCATGTCGGGCAGCACCGGGGGGACCTGCCGTGCGTCGGCGACGGCACGCGGCAGTGCCGGGGGCGCCGTGTCGCCCGGCGGCTGCAGCGCAGCGACGACCTCGAGCAGGTGGCCGGCGCCGTGGATTGACAGCCCGTCGACCAGGGCGGCCTCGCAGGCGCTGGCGTGCGGCAGCACGAGTGCCCGGTCGCTGCGCGTGCGGCTGCGCTGCAATGCGAGCGCCATCGCGAGTGCGCCGCGCACCGGTCGCAGCTCACCACCGAGCGACAACTCGCCGGCGAACTCGTGGCGATCGAGCTGGGTGGCATCAAGCTGCCCGCTCGCGGCCAGGATGCCGAGCGCGATCGGCAGGTCGAAACGCCCGGTCTCCTTCGGCAGATCGGCGGGCGCCAGGTTCACGGTGATGCGCTTGTTGTGCGGGAACGCCAGGCCGCTGTTCTGGATCGCGGCGCGAACCCGTTCGCGCGCCTCTTTCACCTCGGTGTCGGCCAGGCCGACCAGCATGAAGCCGGGCAGGCCGTTGGCCAGGTGCACCTCGACCGTGACCTCGGCCGCTTCGAGCGCGTGCAGTGCGCGGCTGTGGACGACGGCAAGCGACATGGTTCGGGCCCCGGAAGATCGTTGCGGGAAGCGGCCACCGCCGCGACAGGCATTGTGCCGGCGGCCTGGCTCAAAGGGTGGGGCCAGGTTTGGGGTGCCGTCACGCACTATTGCGGTGCAACCTGCGGTCGCGCACTGAAGTAGGGCGCAAATACCCGAGCCGCGACCTGGGGAAGCCGTTTTCGGCGCAAGAACAAGCGACCGGGCCGCTGGCACACATCGTGCAAAACCGGGGAGTCCCTTCTCGAGACCATTACGGAGCCATCAGGATGAACAAGTCCCTTCTCGTTATCGCCGTCGCATCGACGCTCGCTGCCGGCGCGCGCGCCGAAGACCCGCCGTCGCCTTTCACCGCCAATATCAGCCTGACCACGAACTACAAGTATCGCGGCCAGGATCAGGGCTCGCTCACGCCGACCAAGAACCTGCGTCCGGCGATCCAGGGCGGGTTCGACTGGACCCAGAACGGCTTCTACCTCGGCAACTGGAATTCCAGCATCGGCTGGATCCCCGACTCGCTCGGCGGTGCCAGCATCGAGATGGACTTCTATGGCGGGTATCGCGGCGAGATCGTCAAGGACGTCGGCTACGACGTCGGCATCCTGCGCTACCAGTACATCGGCAGCGGATACGCCAACACGACCGAGATCTACGGCTCGCTGAGCTACGGGCCGGCCTCGCTGAAGTACTCGCACACGGTGTCGAAGGACTATTTCGGCTTCTGCGGCAGCGTCTGCAAGGGCCGCAACACCGGCTACCTCGACCTGTCGGCGAATTTCCCGATCATCGACCTGCTGACGCTGAACACGCACATCGGCTACACGCGCTTCGCGAGCGACCTGCGCGACAACGTGAGCGGCACCGACGGCAACAAGTTGCCAAACTACTACGACTACAAGATCGGCCTGACCTACGACCTGAGCAAGATCGCCGGTGCGGGTGTGTCGCTCTCCGGCGCGATCGTCGGTGCGAGCAAGAAGGACTCGTTCAACTACTCGACCGACGGCTCCAGCGTCAACAAGGCCCGCTTCATCGCAACCCTGACCAAGACCCTTTAATCGGGCCGGCGACCACGGGCCTGGCGCCCGAGGTCGTCGCGGCATTCACACTCCAGCACAGAAAGAGGTTCGACCATGAAGATGGTGACCGCCATCGTCAAGCCCTTCAAGCTTGACGAAGTCCGCGAAGCCCTCAGCGCCATCGGCGTGCAGGGCATCACAGTGACCGAAGTCAAGGGCTTCGGCCGCCAGAAGGGCCACACCGAGCTGTACCGCGGTGCGGAGTATGTCGTCGACTTCCTGCCCAAGGTGAAGATCGAGGCCGCCGTCGACGACGCGATCGTCGACCGCGTCATCGAGGCGATCGAGGGCGCTGCCCGCACCGGCAAGATCGGCGACGGCAAGGTGTTCGTGTCCGCGCTCGAGCAGGTCGTGCGGATCCGTACCGGCGAGACCGGCAAAGACGCTCTCTGACGCCCAGGACAAGAAGAGACAACCATGAGAAAACTACTCGCTTCACTGGTCCTGGGCTTCGCGGTCCTGGGCTTTGCCGGCGCGTCGATGGCCGAGGAGGCGGCGTCTGCGCCGGCCGCCGCGGCCTCGATGGTCTCGGCGCCGGCAGACAAGGCGCCGGCCGCCATGCCGGCTTCGGCGCCCGCCGCTGCCGACGCCGCCTCGGCTGCCTCCGCGCCCGCTGCCGCGGCCTCGATCCCGGTCGCCAACAAGGGCGACGTGTCGTGGATGATCGTTGCCACCCTGCTCGTCATCATGATGACGGTGCCCGGCCTGGCGCTGTTCTACGGCGGCCTGGTGCGCAGCAAGAACATGCTGTCGGTGCTGATGCAGGTGATGGTCACGTTCTCGATGATCGTCGTGCTCTGGTGCATCTACGGCTACAGCCTGGCGTTCACCGAAGGCAACGCGTACATCGGCGGCTTCGACCGCCTCTTCATGAAGGGCCTGTTCGATTCGACTGCCGGAACCTTCGCGATGGCGGCCACCTTCAGCAAGGGCGTCTACATTCCCGAGCTGTTGTTCATGGCCTTCCAGGCGACCTTCGCCGGCATTACCTGCTGCCTGATCGTCGGCGCCTTCGCCGAGCGTGCGAAGTTCTCCGCGGTGCTGGCCTTCATGGTGCTGTGGTTCACCTTCAGCTACGCCCCCATCGCGCACATGGTCTGGTTCTGGATGGGCCCGGACGCCTACAGCGGCAAGGACGTGGTCGACGCGATGAATGCCAAGGCCGGCCTGGTCTGGCAATGGGGCGCGCTCGACTTCGCGGGCGGCACGGTCGTGCACATCAACGCCGCGGTCGCCGGCCTGGTCGGCGCCTACATGATCGGCAAGCGCATCGGCTACGGCAGGGAGGCGTTCACGCCGCACTCGCTGACGCTGACCATGGTCGGTGCCTCGCTGTTGTGGGTGGGCTGGTTCGGCTTCAACGCCGGTTCGGCGCTGGAAGCCGGCAACAGCGCCGTGCTCGCCTTCATGAACACCTTCAGCGCGACCGCCGCCGCGGTGCTCGCCTGGTGCATCGGTGAAGCGCTGATGGACGGCAAGGGCAAGGCCTCGATGCTGGGCGCCGCGTCGGGTGCCGTCGCCGGTCTGGTGGCGATCACGCCGGCGGCCGGCAACGTCGGCCTGATGGGCGCGATCGTCGTCGGCTTCGTCGCCGGCTTCGCCTGCCTGTGGGGCGTGACGGGTCTGAAGAAAATGCTCGGCGCGGACGACTCGCTCGATGTGTTCGGCGTGCACGGCGTCGGCGGTATCGTCGGCGCGCTGCTGACGGGCATCTTCAACAACCAGGCGCTCGGCGGCCCGGGCCTGGTGTCGGACTGGGTCACTGCGACCGTCTCGTCCAACGGCATGTGGGACCAGTTCCTGATCCAGCTCAAGGGCGTGTGCCTGACGGTCGTCTGGTCGGGGGTGGTTTCCCTGGTGGCCTACTTCATCGTCGACAAGGTCATCGGCCTGCGCGTGACGGAAGAAGACGAACGCGAGGGGCTGGACATCAGCGCGCACGGCGAAACCGCGTACCACAATTGACGCGATGCAACAGCCGCCCGCGAGGGCGGCTCCTCGAAAGGGCCGCCGTCGGGCGGCTCTTTTTTTGCGTGTTTGCTCGAGGCCACGAGGCTTGTCCATCTTCGGGGAAACCCGGAGTGCCTAGAATCGTCCTGTCGCGACTCTCCGCGGCAGGGTACTCACCTCCGGACTCGGCCCCGTCATGGTTCCTCACCTCATCACCGCGCTCAACGGACCGATCAACGAACTGGAACAGCGCATCCTCGAATCGCTGCCGGCGATCGAGCGCTGGTTCCGGCTCGAGTGGATGGAGCACACGCCGCCGTTCTACACCTCGGTCGATTTGCGCAACGCCGGCTTCAAGCTTGCGCCGGTCGACACCAACCTGTTCCCCGGCGGCTTCAACAACCTGACCGCCGAGATGCTGCCGCTGGCGGTGCAGGCCGCGATGGCAGCGATCGAGAAGATCTGCCCCGAGGCGAAGAACCTGCTGCTGATCCCCGAGAAGCGGACGCGCAACACCTTCTACCTGGCCAACGTGCAGCGGCTGATGCAGATCTTCCACATGGCCGGGCTGAACGTGCGGCTGGGCACGCTGGACGAATCGATCACGCAGCCGACCGAGGTCGCCCTGCCCGACGGCAGCACGCTGACGCTGGAGCCGCTGGTGCGCACGCGCGGGCGGCTCGGACTGAAGAACTTCGACCCCTGCACGATCCTGCTCAACAACGACCTCTCGGCCGGCGTGCCGAAGCTGCTGGACAACCTGCACGAACAGTACCTGTTGCCGCCGCTGCATGCCGGGTGGGTGATGCGCCGCAAGTCGAACCATTTCCGCGCCTACGAGGAGATCGCGAAGAAGTTCGCCAAGTTGCTGGGCATGGATCCGTGGTTGATCAATCCGATGCATGCGCATTGCGGCGAGGTCAACTTCGAGGACGGCACCGGCGACGAGTGCCTGATGAGCAATGCCGAGACCCTGCTCGGCAAGGTCCGCCGCAAGTACAAGGAATACGGCATCCAGGAGAAGCCCTTTGTCATCGTGAAGGCCGACGCCGGTACCGGCGGCATGGGCATCATGACCGTGCGCGACCCCAAGGACCTGGCCGACCTCTCGCGCCGCACGCGCAGCCGGATGGGTGTCGGCAAGGATGGTCAGGAGGTGCACGAGGTCCTCCTGCAGGAGGGGGTGCCGACCTACGAGCGCGTCAACGACGCGGTCGCCGAGCCGGTGGTCTACATGATCGACCGCTACGTGGTCGGCGGCTTCTACCGCGTGAACGCCGAGCGTGGCATCGACGAGAACCTGAACGCGCCGGGCGCGAGCTTCGTGCCGCTCGCGTTTGCCGAGCACAACCAGCTGCCCAAGCCGGGCGCCAAGCCGGGCGCGAGTGCGCCCAACCGCTTCTACATGTACGGCGTGGTCGCGCGCTTGGGCATGGTGGCGGCGAGCTACGAGCTGGAAGCCACCGATCCGAACGCCGAGGTCTACGAATAGGCGAGCCGCCGCGGTTGCTGCGCCGCAACATTTTTGCGCCGGAGCCGGTCATCGGCCCGTGCCGGGCGCAGAATCCGATCCCTACCGACCGACACCCCGTGCCTCGGGCCCGGGCACAATGATGATCGATCAGAAAACCCGGCACCCGGATTGAGCACCCCTTCCTCGTCCTCCAGATCCCCGCCCTCCGGGTCCGCCCTGGGCGGTCTCACCCTGGCGGCCGTCGGCGTCGTCTACGGTGACATCGGCACCAGCCCGCTGTATGCGCTGAAGGAGGTGTTCGCGCACGGTCACGTCATCCTGACCGCCGAGAACATCTACGGCGTGCTGTCGCTGGTGTTCTGGACGCTGACGGTCGTGGTCTCGGTCAAGTACGTCCTGCTGATCCTGCGCGCCGACAACAACGGCGAGGGCGGCCTGATCGCGATGCTGGCGCTGGCATCGACCGCGGTGCGCGACAAGCCGGGGTTGCGCCGGCGCCTGCTGGTGCTGGGCATCTTCGGCACCGCGATCTTCTTCGGCGACGGCGTCATCACGCCGGCGATCTCGGTGCTGTCGGCGGTCGAGGGCCTGGAGGTCGGGGCGCCGGCGCTGCGCCAGTACGTCGTGCCCGTCACCCTGCTCGTGCTGACCGGGCTGTTCCTCGTGCAGCGTCACGGCACCGCGCGGGTCGGCAACATGTTCGGGCCGGTGATGGTGCTGTGGTTCATCACGCTCGCGGTGCTGGGCCTGGTGCACATTGCCGAGAATCCGTCGATCCTGTGGGCGCTCAGCCCGCACTACGCGCTGGTGTTCCTGCTCGGCAATCCGGGCGTGGCCTTCATCGCGCTCGGCTCGGTCGTTCTGTGCGTGACCGGCGCCGAGGCCCTGTATGCCGACCTGGGGCACTTCGGCAAGCGGCCGATCCGCCTGGCGTGGTTCGGCCTGGCGATGCCGGCACTCGTGCTGAACTACTTCGGCCAGGGTGCGATGCTGCTGCAGCACCCGAGCAAGGTCGGCAACCCGTTCTTCGAGATGGCGCCGACCTGGGCGCTGTACCCGCTGATCGGCCTGGCCACCTGCGCCACAGTCATCGCGTCGCAGGCGCTGATCACCGCGGCGTTCTCGGTCACCAAGCAGGCGATCCAGCTCGGCTACCTGCCGCGCCTGCGCATCCTGCACACCTCGGTGCGCGAGGCCGGGCAGATCTACGTGCCCTTCATCAACTGGGGCCTGTATGTCTGCATCGTGGTCGCGGTGCTGGTGTTCGGCTCCACCACCAAGCTCGCCGCGGCCTACGGCATCGCCGTGACGATCGACATGCTGATCACGACGACGATGACCTTCTTCGTCATCCGCTACGGCTGGAAGTACCCGTGGTCGCTCAGTGTCGCGGCGACCTTCTTCTTCTTCGCCGTCGACTTCGTCTACTTCAGCGCCAACGTCGTCAAGGTCTTCGACGGCGGCTGGTTCCCGGTCGCGATCGGCATCGTGATGTTCACGCTGATGATGACCTGGAAGCAGGGCCGCCGCCTGATGGCCGCGCGGCTGCGCGAGGACGCGATCGACCTGAAGAGCTTTCTCGAAGCCGTGTTCGTCAGCCCGCCGACCCGTGTGCAGGGCACCGCGGTGTTTCTCGTCAGCGACCAGGGCATCACGCCCAATGCGCTGCTGCACAACCTGAAGCACAACAAGGTGCTGCACGAGACCAACCTGTTCGTCACGGTCAAGCAGCACGAGGTGCCGTGGATCGGCTTCGACAAGCGCTGCGAGATGGAATCGCTGGGCCACAACTGCTGGCAGGTCACGCTGAACTTCGGCTTCAAGAACGAGCCCGACGTGCCCGAGGCGCTGGCCCTGCTGGAACGCCGCGGCTGCGTGATCGACGAGATGGACACCTCGTATTTCCTGTCGCGCGACATCGTGATGCCCACGATCGGCAGCGGCATGGCCGGCTGGCGCGAGAAGCTGTTCGCCAGCATGCATCGCAACGCGGCGGCGGCGGCGGACTTCCTGAGCCTGCCGACGAATCGGGTGGTGGAGCTGGGGTCGAAGCTCGAGATCTGAACGACGATCCGCACGCATGCGCACGCCGCAGTCGCAGCCCGGGCCCATCGAGCGGCGATGTTCGCCAGATGCGCTCGCCGCTGCAGGACCTCTCGCCGTCCGCCGCCACCGCCGGCTTCGTTGCCGTGCTGGTCGGCTTCACCAGTTCGGTCGCGACTGGCGACGCTGGTGCTCGCGCCGTTCGGCGCGTTCGCGCTGACCCTGTCGGCGATCACCGCGTCGATCTGCATGGGGCGGGAGGCCCATCCGGACACCGACAAGCGTTACATGGCCGCCGTGTCGTGCGGAGTCTTGTATTGCGTCGTCGGCCTGTTCGGCGCGGCGGTGAGCGGCGTGCTGACGGCCTTCCCGCGCGAACTGGTCGCCGCGGTCGCCGGCCTCGCGCTGCTGGGCAGCATCGGCGGCGGGCTGGCGGTCGCGCTTCAGTCCGAGGCGCACCGCGAGGCGGCGCTGATCACGTTTCTGGTCAGGCTCAGCGGCGTGAGCCTGGCCGGCATCGGCTCGGCGTTCTGGGGCGTGGCCGCCGGCGCGCTCGC
The DNA here is from genome assembly GCA_040388965.1 of Pseudomonadota bacterium. Lineage (GTDB taxonomy): Bacteria > Pseudomonadota > Gammaproteobacteria > Burkholderiales > Burkholderiaceae_C > LMDS01. The sequence goes on from JAZKAV010000013.1 coordinate 34,834, forward strand.
GCTTTTTGTGCAACAGTGGCGGCCCTGCTCTCTCGCCTGACACCGACCATGAAGCTGCTGTTCGTCGCCGACCCGCTGGAAAGCTTCAAGACCTACAAGGATTCGACCTTCGCGATGATGCGCGAGGCGGCGTCGCGCGGTCACGCGTTGTTTGCGTGCGAGCCGGCGGACCTGACCTGGCAGCGTGGCGGCCGGGTCAGCGCGCCCTTGCGTGCGTTCACGTTGACGGGCGACGCGCAGCGCTGGTTCGAGCCGCTGGGCGAGCCGACGGTCGCGGCACTCGCCGGGCTCGACGCCGTGATGATGCGCAAGGACCCGCCGTTCGACAACGAGTACTTCTACGCCACCCACCTGCTCGGCCAGGCCGAGCGCGAGGGCGCGCGTGTGTTCAACAGCCCGCGCGCGCTGCGCGATCACCCGGAGAAGCTGGCGATCCTCGAGTTCCCGCAGTTCATCGGGCCCACGCTGGTGACGCGCAGCGAGGCCGATGTCAAGCGCTTCCATGCCGAGCAGCGCGACATCGTCCTGAAGCCGCTCGACGGCATGGGCGGCATGGGCATCTTCCGCGTCGGGCCCGACGGGCTGAACCTCGGCAGCATCGTCGAGACCCTGAACCGGGGCGGCGCCGAGACCGTGATGGCGCAGCGCTACCTGACCGAGATCGTCAAGGGCGACAAGCGCATCCTCGTGATCGGCGGGATGCCGGTGCCACATGCGCTGGCGCGCATCCCGCAGGGCAGCGAGATCCGCGGCAATCTGGCGGTCGGCGGCAAGGGCGTGGTGCAGCCGCTGAGCGCGCGCGACCGCGAGATCGCGGAAGGCATCGGGCCGGTGCTTGCGGCGCGCGGACTGCTGCTGATCGGCCTCGACGTGATCGGCGACTGCCTGACCGAGATCAACGTGACCAGCCCGACCGGCTTTCAGGAGATCACGCAGCAGAGCGGGTTCGATGTGGCGAAGATGTTCATCGATGCGCTCGAGGCGGCGCTCGGATCGGCACCTCTCAGATCGGCAGCACCTTGAACTCGAACAGCCGTTCGCACAGCCAGACCGCCGCCAACGCCGCGATCGCCAGCGACCCGCCCGCCATCACCAGGCGCCGATAGAACCAGCTGCGGCGCAGGCCGAAGGCGAGCGGCAGGAACAGGGCCACGATCGCCAGCTGGCCGCACTCCACGCCGAGGTTGAAGCCCGCCAGCGCCAGCGCCAGTGCATCGCGCGGCAGGCCCAGGTCGGACAGAACGCTGGCGAACCCGAAGCCATGGATCAGGCCGAAGCCGAACGCGACCATCCAGCGCCGGCCGTGGAAGACCGGCACCACGTTGTTCAGCGCCGCGAGCACGACCGACGCCGCGATGGCCGACTCGACCCAGCGCGACGGCAGCGACACGTAGCCCAGCGTCGCCAGCGTCAGCGTGATCGAATGCGCCGCCGTGAACGCGGTGACGACACGCACCACGCTCCAGAACGCCGCGCGGAAGGTCTCGGCCGGGCCCCACTGCCGCCCCTGCCACACCAGCACCGCGGGCAACAGCAGCGACAGCAGGAACAGGATGTGGTCGAAACCGATCCAGATGTGCCAGACGCCGTCGCGCAGGTAGTCGAGGAACTGCGCCCACCGGCTGGCCTGCGTCAGGTCGAAGGTCTGCAGCGGTGCCTGCGGGCCGAGCACCGCGGAACGCGCGACGCCGCCGGCCTGCAGGTTGAGCAGGCCGCGGTGCTGCGGGTCCAGGTCGGCGAACAGGCGGTAGGCGATCGACAGGCGTTTCGGCACCTGCGGGCAGCGGACCGTCAGCGGCAACACCGAATAGCTGCCGTCGGTGTGCTCGTCGATCGCCTGCGCGCCGACCTCGACCGTGCAGGCCGGGCCGTCGACGGCGTCGGCGCGGATCGCCAGCCGATCCAGCGCATAGGCCGCGATCTCGGCATGCCGGGCGCGCACCTCGCCCCAGGTGATCGCGCCGTCGCCATCGGCATCGAGGCCGATGGCGAAGTCGAGGTCGCGCAGCGCGATATCCCAACGGCCGGTGATCGCGGCGTCAGTCAGCGCGATCGTCAGGTAACTGTCGGAGGGCTTGTGGGCCCGCGCCGGCGTGTGAAGCGCCAGCGCCAGCGCGACACACAGGAGAACCTGGGCCAGCCATGCCCCGGCGCGATGCGGCGCGGCCTTCAACTCGGCGCCTTCAGGCGGGCGGCGAGCGCCTGCAGCGCCACGCTTTCGACGCCCGACGCGGCCATCCACTGCAGCACCGGTGCGGCAGCGGCCGGCTGGCGCGCGGCGAGGGCGGCCTCGAGCAGGATGCGCGCATCGGCGACCTCGCGCTGCAGCCTGTAGTTCGCCTGCGCCAGGGCCAGGGCGCGTTCGGCTTGCCCCTGCACCGCGAGCGCGAAGCGAGCCTCCTCCTTCTGGTGGGTGGTGTCGCCGCGCGCCTGCGCGGCCTTGAACCGGGCCGACAGGTCCGCGGCCCAGCCGGCCAATGCGGGGTCTTGCGCCTGCTTCGCGGCCAGCGCCAGGCGCAGCAGCAGCACGTCGGCGCGCGCCCGGTCCTTCAGCAGCGTCAGCACTTCGGCCGGGCGTCCCTGGTCGAGCAGGAAGTCGGCATAGGCGGCGAGCAGGTAGACATCGGACCGGTCCAGGTGCAGCGCCTCGCGGTAGGCCGCCTCGGCCGGGACGGTGGCGCCGCGGCGCTCCTCGATCTCGGCCAACCGCGTCAACACCCATTGGCGCTGCGCGACGCTGGCGCCGCTCCCGGTTTGGAGCGCGGCGCGCAGCGCGGCGACCGCGGGCTGGGCCCGGCCGGTCACCGAATCGACATAGGCGCTGCAGCCGGTCGCGACGAGCGGCGGCGCGAGCGGGGCCAGCGCGGTGCAGGCGCGCCGTGCCTGCAGGTAGTCCGCCTGCACCATGCGGATGGCGGCCAGCCAGGCCCAGGCCTCGCCGAGGCCGGGTTGCTGGGCCACGGCGGCGTCCAGGTCGGCCACGGCCTCGGCGAAGCGATGCCCGTACTGCAGCAGGATGGCCCGCATCACGCGCACGTTCGGCGGCGGGTCGGGCCGCTCCCACCAACGGCCGAGGGCCGCCTGCGCGTGACCGACGTAGCGCGGATCGCCCTCGGCGGCCGCTTGGTCGAAATTGGCCTGCGCGAGCTGCACCGCGGTGTCGGCGTTGGCCGGATCACGGCGCCAGGCCGCGCGCAACTCGATCAACTCGCGCATTCGCGGGTCGGTGGCGCGCGCCGGGAGGCGCTCGACGACCACGCTGTCGGACGCCGGCACATGAGGCGCCGCGGCGGCCGGCCGGGCCCACACAGGCAGGGAGGCGAGGAACAGGGCAACAAGAGTGCGAGTGGGTCTGGGCACGGACAATCTCTGGCAAGCGGGGCGACGAATCCTAGCGGACCGGACGCGTGAATTTATGTGTCCATGCTGTCAACGCATTGTGAAGTGCCGCGTTGTGCAAGCCGGCAATCCGAAGACACCCCGTGCCACGGGAGGTCGGCAGAATTGCCTACAAGCAGAGGACTGGCGTCCGGAAAGTTGCCGCGAGGTGGCCGCCCGGTTCGAATCAAGCGCCTCGATCACCATCGTCAATTCCACCAAAGAGACTCTTATGACCAAGCTCCTGTCGACCCTGTTGTTCGCCGCTGCCACCAGCCTGGCTTTCAACGTCCAAGCCGCTTCGCACGCTGGCGCCGCCCCGATGGCCAAGGCCAGCGAAGCCAAGGCAGACGCGCAGAAGGCGGAAGCAAAGAAGGACGCGAAGCCGGCCGACAAGGCAGCCAGCGCCGCCGACAAGAAGAAGTAAGTCCCGCACTGCCGTTGCCGGCAGCCGCGATGAAGGCAGGGGCCCGCCCCTGCCTTTCTTGTTTCCGGGCAGCACCGATAATCCGCGTTTTCCCTGATGGCCGCGCGTTGCGCTGCGGCCGCGCGCGAACCCATGGCACTGCTGTCCCTCTCCAACGCCCACCTGGCTTTCGGCCACGTGGCCCTGCTCGACAACGCCGCGTTCTCGCTGGAGGCGGGCGAGCGGCTCGGCCTGATCGGCCGCAACGGCGCCGGCAAATCGTCGCTGCTGAAGATCGTCAAAGGGCTCGAGAAGGTCGACGACGGCCTGCTGCAGATGACGCAGGGCGTGCGCATCTGCTACGTGCCGCAGGAGCCGGCCTTCGAGCCCGGCCACACCGTGTTCGAGGCCGTCAGCGAAGGCGTGGCCGAGGCGCGCGCCGTGCGCCAGGCCTACGAGGAGCACGCCGACGGTGTCGACCTCGATGCACTGCAGACGCGCATCGAGGCGCTCGATGCGTGGAACTGGGAGCAGCGCGTGGACACGACGCTGCACCAGCTGCACCTCGACGGCACGCGCGAGATCGGCCAGCTCTCGGGCGGCATGAAGAAGCGCGTCGCGCTCGCGCAGGCCCTGGTCGCCGTGCCCGACGTGCTGCTGCTCGACGAGCCGACCAACCACCTCGACCTCGATTCGATCGCCTGGCTCGAAGAGCTGCTGCGCGGCTTCAAGGGCAGCGTGATGCTGATCACCCACGACCGCGCGTTCCTCGACGCAGTGGCCACGCGCATCATCGAGCTCGACCGCGGCATCATCCGCAGCTACCCGGGCAACTTCACGGCTTACGAGCGCATGAAGGAAGAGCAGCTCGCGTCCGATGCGCTCGCGAACGCGCGCGCCGACAAGCTGCTCGCGCAGGAGGAGGTCTGGATCCGCAAGGGCGTCGAGGCGCGCCGCACGCGCAGCGTCGCGCGCATCCAGCGCCTCGAAGTGCTGCGCGACCAGCGCCAGAAGCGGCGCGATTCGCTCGGTCAGGTGCGCCTGGAGGTCGACTCGGGCGCGCCCAGCGGCAAGATCGTCGCCGAGCTGAAGCATGTGTCGCTGAGCTTCGGCGACCACGGCGCCGAGAAGGTCATCGTGCGCGACTTCAGCGCGACCATCCTGCGCGGCGACAAGGTCGGCCTGATCGGCCCGAACGGCGCCGGCAAGACGACGCTGCTCAAGCTGATCCTCGGCGAGCTGCCGCCGGACAGCGGCACGATCCGCCGCGGCAGCAAGCTCGAGGTCGCGTACTTCGACCAGATGCGCAGCACCCTGAACCTCGACGCGACGCTCGCCGACACGATCAGCCCGGGCAGCGAGTGGGTCGAGTTCAACGGTGCGCGCAAGCACGTGATGAGCTACCTGAACGACTTCCTGTTCTCGCCCGAGCGCGCGAACTCGCCGGTACGCACGCTCAGCGGCGGCGAGCGCAACCGCGTGCTGCTGGCGCGATTGTTCGCGCTGCCGGCCAATGTGCTGGTGCTCGACGAGCCGACCAACGACCTCGACATCGACACGCTCGAACTGCTCGAGGAGCTGCTGCAGAGCTACAAGGGCACGGTCTTCCTCGTCAGCCACGACCGGCGCTTCCTCGACAACGTCGTCACCAGCACGATCGTCTGGGAAGGCGACGAGTCGCCCGGCCGCTGGCGCGAGTACGAGGGCGGCTACGAGGACTGGGTGCTCCAGCGCGACCGTGCCCGCACGCTGCGCGAGCAGGCCGCGCGCGCATCGGGCAAGCCCAGGGACACGCGCGCGAACGCCGCGCTGCCGGTTGCGAAGCCGGCCGCCGCCGCGCCGGCCCCGGCCAGGCCGCGCAAGCTCAGCTACAAGGAGCAGCGCGAGCTCGACGAACTGCCCAAGCGCATCGAAGCGCTGGAGCAGGAGCAGAAGGCGCTCGGCGAGTTCCTCTCGCGGCCCGAGTCGTACGCGAAAGAGGCCGACAAGGCGATGCGGGCACAGGCCCGGACGGCCGCGATCGACGACGAACTGCTGGCCGCGATGGAGCGCTGGGAAGCGCTCGGCGCACGTTGACCGGCGCCGCGGGCGGGTCTCAGTTCCCGAACCAGCTCTCGCGCACCGCATCCGGGTGCGAGCGGCTGACGATCAGCCCGGATTGCAGGTACAGCGCGTTCAGCAGGCGCACGGCACGCTCGCGATCGAAGGCTGGCCAGGCGGCCAGGGCCGTGAGAGACACCGTCTGGTGGCGCAGGCGATCGATGGCCGCCCGCAGCGCGCCGCTGAGCGGCAGCGTCGTCAGGTCGAGCGCCGGCGAGACACGGTAGACCGCCGGCGCGGCGATCTCGGGCAGCAGCTCGCGGCGCGGGCCACGCATCGCCAGCGCCCACAGCAGCGGCGTCAGCGGATGGTGCAGCCGCGCCTCCCCGACCAGATCGTGCGCCTTGTCACCCGGCGGGCGCAGCATCGCCGGCTCCAGATCCAGGACCTGCACGTGCGGCAGGTGGCGATCGATCAGCTCGCCGATCTCCATCGGGCTGTGCACCAGCCTTTCGCGCGGAAACACGGTCAGCGGTACGACCCGCTCGGCACACTGCAGGTGAATCGTCACCCGCGACGAATGGCGGATGCAGGCGGCGACGACTTCGACCACTTCGTAGCTGCCGTGGCGCTGCTCGTGGCGCCACAGGTCGGCCTGGAGCGAGGGGCTCAGTTGCGACAGGGGCGCACCCGCGCGGCCCGCCGCCACGTCCGCCTCGAGTTCGGCCAGGTAGCGGCGGTAGGCGCTCGCCTTCAGCAGCTCCGGCTCGCCGAAGGGGATGGTGGAGTCGAACAGCTCGCCGTTCATGGAACCGGCATTTTCGCCTGTAACCGGCACTTACCGAACCCCCCGGATGGGGTCGGACGGGGTCGAACGGCGTTCGGGTGCCGCGGCTCGGCGCACGCCGCAGGTCAGGTGCGCCAGCGCCAGGCGCGCGCCAGCGCTGCGCGTGCCGCCGCGTCCTGCGGGAACTGTTCGCGCGACCAGGCGGCGTAGCGGCGCGCGACGACGAAGGCTGTGGACAGCAACAGCGCCAGCAGCGTGCTCGCGATCGCGATCAGCGCGACCGACGGCTTGGATTTGTGGTCGGGCGGCAGCGCGATGTCGACCTGCTGCAGCGCCGGGCCTTCCTTGGCCTCGTCGAGCTTGGCGGCCTCGTACTGGCGGATCATCGCTTCGAGCAGGGTCTCCTGCAGCTTCAGCTCGCGGCGTGCGCGCACGTACTCGATGCCTGCCTCGGGCAGCCTGCCCACCGGCATGTCGACCGCGCTGCCGGCGTTGCCGCCGGAATTCGACTCCATGCGCGCCAGCTCGGTGCGCAGCGCGCGCAGCTCGGAGTTCAGGCGCATCACGTCCGGGTTCTGTTCGGTTGCCGACGTGCGCAGGACCTTCAGCTGCACCTCGCGTTCGGCAATCAGCGCGCGCACCTGGGCCGCGCCGGTGATCAGCGCCTCGGCCTGCTTGTCGAGCACGATCACGCCCGACTTCTCCTGCACGGCGCGCAGGTTCTGCTCGGCCCTGACCAAATTCTCCTTCGTCTCGTTCAGCTGAGCGGCGAAGAACACGCGCCGCAGCTGCGCTTCGGAAACCGCGAGGCGCCCGAGCACCTTCGTGATCTCGCCGGCATGCGCGTTGGCGAGGTCGGCGGCGAACTTCGGTTCCGCGTCGTCGACCTCGACGCTGATCAGGCCGCTCTTCTTGTCCGAGGAGACGCGGATGTAGTTCGGCATCGTCTTGCGCAGGGCCTCGTAGCTCTTGACCTTGTAGCGCGTCATCAGGTCGAAGCGATCGGCCAGCGCGCGCTGCACGCTGTCGCTCTTCAGCAGCGCGACGTAGAGCTCGTCGGGCGACTTCGCGCCCAGGCCGCCGGCCAGCCCGCCCAGCGAGCCGAGCGCGGCCAGCGCTGCGGCCGAGCTGCTTTGCTGCTGCGAGCCGGGCGCCAGCATCGTCGCGCGCGCCGTGAAGGTCTTGGGCAGGAGCAGCCCGATCGCCACGGACAGGATCGCCGCGACGACGGTGACCACGGCGATCAACTTCTTGCCGTCGCCGATCCAGGTCAGTGCCTGGGTCAGGTCGACGCCGGGGCCCTCGTCGTCGACGTCGTCGCGGCCCGCCGGAGCCAGCTGTTGCAGGTCGTCGCTGGTCATGAAAGGCCCTGCATCAAAGCGAGTGGATGGCCGCGAGGCCGATGCCGAACCCGGTGAAGATCTGCGCGAAGTCCTTCAGGTTGCGCACGAACGCGCGGCCCCAGGTCTCGAAGTCGAGCTGGTTCGGCACGATCAGCGCGTCGCCGGGTTGCATCACCTGCGATTCGAGGCTGTTGCGGCCGAAGAAGCTGCGACTGTCGCCGGCGTGGCTGACGGTGCCGTCGGCGCGCAGGATGAACATGTTCGCCGGCTCGGCCGCCTCGTCCGCGCCCGCCAGGCGCAGGTACTCGCCCGCGGTGCGGCCCGGCTTCCAGAGGAAGGCGTTGCTGTTGACCACCGCGCCGGCGACCGTGACGAAGCCCGGGCGCGGCGGCACGACGATGCGGTCACCGCCCTCGAGCGGCACCGCGGGAAGCGCCTCCAGTGTCGTGGCCTCGGGTTTCAGTTCGAGCGCGATGCGGCCGTTCGGCTGCACGCTGCGCAGGCGCGTGAGCTGTGCCTGGGTTGCCGCGTTGCTGACCGCCACCGTCGAGGCGGCACCGGTCGGGTCGTCGCGGCGGTTCGCGGCGTCGCGTGCGGCCTGCACCGATGCGAGCGCCTCGAGCCGCGTGATCGCCGCGGTCAGGTTTTCGCGCTGACGCTGGCGGGTCTCCTCGCGGCTGAACTCCAGCCCGTAGACGTAGGCCTGCGCGGTGAAACCGCCTGCGCGGGCGATCACGCTCTGCAGCGTGTCGCCAGGGAACAGCTGATAGACGCCCGGGGCACCGACCTCGCCTTCCAGCGCCACCAGCCGCGTCTGGCGCGACACCGGCACCCGGATGTCCTTCTGGCTGTAGACCGTGACCACGTCGCCGGCCATCAGTTCGATGTTGTCGGTCTCGTCCGCCTGCAGCACTGCCTTGCCGAGGTTGAACGGGATGACCTGCGTGCTCAGGTCCCGGGTGTTGAGCCGCTCGATGACCGCGTAGTCCCAGTTGAGTTCGTCGAACAACGCGGTCGGTGCCCTCTTCGAGGCATTGACGATGGCACGATCTTCGCTGCGGCGCAGCCGCTCGGCGCGCGTGCGGGGCATGGACGACGACGACGGCGATGCCGTGGCGGAGTCCGGGTTGCCGGCATCGGGCACGTACGCGTTGTTCTGGGCGTACGCGCCGTTGTTGGTGCGCGACCCGCCGCCTGGCGGATAGGCGTTGGGGTAGGCGTTGTTGCCGGTGCCCGTGTTGCCCGGGTATCCGTCGTTCGTCGTATAGCCCCGGCTGGCCCCGGGCCTCATGCCGTCGCGATAGCCGTAGGCATTGGTGCCGAGATCCTCGTCCTCGTCGATCACCTGCACCAGCAGGTTCTTGCGCCGGTAAAAGTCGGGCGAGATCAGCGCGTCCCGGTCCGGGATCAGGTCGCGGATGCGCATGCCCGGGGTGAACGGGTAGCGCAGCGGTTGCGCGACGTGGCCGCGCAGCGTCACGGCATTCGCGAACTGGGGCGAGATCGGCAGCAAGGTCAGCACGTCGCCGTCGCGCAGCGGCTTCTGCAGGCCGGCGCCGTCGAGCTTGAACTCCTCGACGAAGCGCGCCGCCTTCGGCTGGCTCGCGTCGACGCGCTCGAGCTGCGCGCGGTTCGGGTTCGCCAGCGGCGGCGTGCCGCCGGCATAGCGCAGCACCTCGCGCACCGGCTCCTGCGGTGTCTTCAGCTCGAAGATCGACGGCGTGTCGAGCGCGCCATTGAGCGCGACGCGCGCGCCGGCCGGCTGGAACACGACCACGTCGCCGGCGGCGAGCTGCACGTCCTTCGACTTGTCGCCCTGCACCAGGAACTCGTAGATGTCGAGCTCCGAGATGACCTTGCCGTCGCGCCGCAGCAGCACCTTGCGCATCGAGCCGTTCGGTGCCGGGCCGCCCGCCATCACGACCGCCGACAGCAGCGTCGACTGACTTGCCAGGGTGAACACGCCCGGCCGCTGCGCCGGGCCGACGACGAACACCTTGACGCCGCGCAGTTGGCCCAGCGACACGCTCAGATCGAAGTTGGTGTACAGGCGCCCGATCTGCGCGCGCAGGTGCTTCTCGAGCTCGGACGCCTTCACGCCCGAGACGTTGAAGCTGCCGACCTTGGGCAGGTTCAACAGGCCGTTGCGATCGACGGTGCTGCGGTAGTCGACGTCGATGGCCCCCCAGGCGCGCAGGATGATCTCGTCGCCGGGACCGACGGTGTAGTCGGCCGAGACCGGTATGTTGTCGACCGGCGCGAAGCCGTCGGCGGTGTCGGCGAAGAAGCGGCTTCCGAACAGCGGCAGCAGCCGGCCGGTCGCGGTTTCGACGAATTTCTGGAACTCCCCCGGCTTCGGCGGCGGTTCGGCGCGGCGCATCACCAGATCGGGCGGATTCGGGCCCGGTGCCCCGCGCGTCGTCGTGTCGTACATGCCTCGAGACTGTGTTCCACGCAGGCCCGGGACGTTCGGCAGTCCCTGCGGGTTGGACTGTCCGAGCGGGCCCGCGCCCTGTTGCGGGCTCGCCGGGTAGCCGGGGGTGCTGAAGGTGTTGGCCGGGCCGCTGTTCGTCGGATCGTCGGCCGCGCGGGTCCCGAATGCGGCGGCCGCGAGGCAGAAGGCGAGGACCGGGGCAAGCAGGCAGCGGCGCGCGGGGCGGGAACGGGAATCTGTCATTGAGGTGTCGGCCACGGATTCGATGTCGGGCGCCGGCCGATCGGCAGCCGGCGCGATCGCTGCGGCGGGACCTTACTGCCCCTGGCGCGCGGCGCCTCGTTGTTGACCTCGAGACGGGTCAGGCGCGGAGTTTAGCGGATGCCCATGGGCCCGGATGCGGGCCCGAAGCGCAAGAGCGATCGCGCCACCGTCGCGGCGCCAGCCCCTCGGTCGACTCAGACTCGGACGAACGCCCTCATTCCTTGCGGTAGCTGTCGTGGCAGGCCTTGCAGGACTGCCCTACCGCACCGACAGCCGCGTTGACGGCATCGACATTGCCGGTCTTCGCTGCGGCGTTCAGTTTGACGAGATCCTCCTGGCTCTTGTCGGCCTTCTCGCGGAACTTGTCCATTTCGGCCCAGATCTTCGGCTCGGCCTTGGTGTCGCCCTTGTCGCTGCCGGGCACGAAGCCGGAAAATTGCCACTTGGACATCGCCGCGGCGATGTCTGCGTTGTCGGCCACGGCTTTCGCGTCGAATGGCACCCGCCCATTGGCCATCGCGAATATCCGGCCCACGTGCGCCTGCATCACGCTCATGGCGGCCTTGCGGTACTTGATGGCGTCTTCGGGCTTCGCGAACTGCGCCGCGGCGGGCAGGGGGATCGCGGTGCCGAGCAGCGCAGCACCGGCCATCAGCAATGTCGGGGCGAAGCGTCCCATGCGGTTTTCTCCTGGCCTGATTCGTGAGGCTGATCGCGGGTTGGCGCACGCCGGTGCCGCGAGGCTCGGGCACGTGCCGGCGAGTGTACGCAGCGCTTGCCGGAAAAACTCCGCGCCTGCGGGAATGTCCGGGGTCGACGCCGCGGCGCGGCGATTGCGGGTATCTTTCGCTGCATCAGCGCAAACCTGTGCCGGTGAATCCGGCCGACGATGAACGAACCATTGACGACCGTGCGGGTCTGGGACCTCCCGACCCGAACCTTCCACTGGACCCTGGCGACCGGTGTGGTCGCGTCGATCGGCAGCGCCTGGGTCGGCGGCAATGCGATGGCCTGGCACTTCCGCCTCGGCTATGCGGTGTTCACGCTGCTGGCGTTTCGCATCCTGTGGGGCTGGGTCGGCGGGCACTGGTCGCGCTTCGCGAACTTCGTCCACGGGCCGGCGACGATTGCCCGCTACTTGCGCGGCCGCAGCCGCGTGCACGAGCACCATGAGGTCGGCCACAGCCCGCTGGGCGCGCTGTCGGTGTTGGCGCTGCTCGCGGCACTGGCGGCGCAGGTCGGCACCGGGCTGTTCGCGGACGACGAGATCGCCAACACCGGGCCGCTGGTCAGGTTCGTCTCCGGCGCGACCAGCCTGGCGCTGACGAAGTGGCACAGAAACGTCGGCCAGTGGCTGATCATTGCGCTGGTCGTGCTGCACGTCGCGGCGATCCTCTATTACCTGGTCGTGAAGAAGCGCAATCTGGTGGCGCCGATGCTCAGCGGCGACAAGCAGCTCGCCGCGCCGGTGCCGGCTGCCGTCGACAATGGCCGCTCGCGTGTGCTCGCGGTCGTGCTGCTCGCGCTGTGCGCCGGCCTGGCCGGCTGGGTCGCGAGCCTCGGCGGATGACCGGGTGGGGCCCAACCCGCTTCGCGCCTGCTGCCCGAGGGGGCGCTTGTCGCCTGCACCGACGCATGAGTGACCAACCGCCCCCCGAGATCACGCTGCTGCGCGTCACGACGCAAGCGGGGATCGCGCCGGCGCGCGAGATCCTGCGCGAGTACGCTGCCAGCCTCCCGGTCGACCTGTGCTTCCAGGACTTCGGGACCGAACTGGCCACGCTGCCCGGCGAGTACGCGCCGCCCGCGGGCCAGTTGCTGCTGGCCTTTGTCGGCGAGGCGCTGGCCGGCTGCGGCGGGCTGCGCGCGCTCGCCGACGTCGACCATGCCAATGCCTGCGAGATGAAGCGCCTGTACGTGCGCCCGGCGTTCCGCCGTTTCGGGCTCGGCCGCGCGCTCGCCGAGGCGCTGCTCGACGAGGCGCGCCGCGCCGGCTATTCGGTGATGCTGCTCGACACGCTGAACGAGATGGAGGCTGCGCGCGAGCTCTACGCGACGCTGGGTTTCGAGGAGATCGCGCCCTACTACTTCAACCCGATTCCCGGCGCGCACTACCTCAAGGCCGATCTGGGCTGAGGCTCTCGGCCTCCGGGCCCGGCGGCGGCCGCGGGCGACCGGGGTAGGATGGGCCGCAGCGGCAGGATCGCGCAGTCGGGCGCGTTCACCGCTGCGATCTCAACGCGCCGGGAGGGCCATGACTGGATCAGCCAAGCCATCGTTCGAATTGCACGCCGGCGCCTTGCGTCTGGCACTGCGGCCCGATCTCGGGGGCTGCGTCGCCGGGCTCTGGCACCGCGACACGCCGATCCTGCGTTCCACCGAACCCGATCGGCTGACCGCCTCGCGCGCGTCGGCGTGCTACCCGCTCGTGCCGTACTCCAACCGGCTCGGCTACCGCAAGTTCCGCTGGAAGGGGCACGATTACACGACCCAGCCCAACTTCGACACCAGCCCGCATTCGTTGCACGGCGTGGGCTGGCGCCGACCCTGGGAGATCGTCTCCAGCAGCGTGCTCGAGGTCGTGCTGCGGCTGAAGCACGCGGGCGATGCCGACTGGCCGTTCGCGTTCGAGGCGACCCAGTACTTCACGCTGACGCCGCAATCGGTGCGCGTCGAGATGGTGTTCAGCAACACCGCCGAGATCGCGCAGCCGGCCGGCCTCGGCTGGCACCCGTATTTCACGAAGCGCGCGCGCAGCCGGCTGCACATCGAGGTGTCGGACCGCTGGGATTGCGACGCGACGCAGCTGCCGGTGCGCAAGGTGGCGCAGCCCGGCATCGACAGTGACGTGTCGCACCTGGCTTTCGACAACTGCTTCGAGGGCTGGACCGGCCCGGCGCGCATCCGCGACGAGAAGTTCTCGCTGCAACTGCGCTCGTCGTCGAACCGCCTGGTCGTGTTCACGCCCCAGGATCGCGACTACTTCTGCGTCGAGCCGGTCAGCCACGTCTCGAACGCGATCCACATGGCCGACCCGGCGGCACACGGCCTGCGAAGCGTCGCGCCGGGCGAAAGTATCGAGGCCTCGATGACGCTCGAGGTCGCGGTGCTCTGATGGCGGACGGCGACGCGGTCCGGGTGGCCGTTGCCGCGGCCGCCCTGCTCGGCGAATCGCCGGTGTGGCACCCGCGCGAACAGGCGCTGTACTACTGCGACATCCCCGGCCATCAGCTGCAGCGTTTCGACCCGAAGCGCGGCGATCTGCGCCACTGGCAGTTCGACACCGATGTCGCGAGTCTTGCGCCGCGGCTCAACGGCCAGTTGCTGCTGGCGATGCGCGACGGCCTGTGGCATTTCGATCCCGTGAGCGGCGAACGCGCACGCGCCGCCGAGCCGCCGTACGACCCCGCCAGCGAGCGCTTCAACGACGGCAAGTGCGACCCCCAGGGCCGTTTCTGGGTCGGCACGATCTACGAGCCGCGCGATCCGCCGCGCGCGTCGCTGAGCTGCTTCTCGCACGGCCGGCTCGAACGGCGGGTCGGCGGCCTGACCGTGTGCAACGGACTGGCCTGGAGCCCGGACGGCCGGACGATCCACTGGAGCGACACGAAGGCCCACGCGATCTACGCCGCCGATTTCGACGGCGCGAACGGCACGCTGAGCCGCCAGCGCGTGTTCGCGAGCTTTCCGGTCCGGCAACCGGGCCAGGCGCTGGCCGACTACGGCGGTCGTCCCGACGGCGCGGCGATGGACGCCGAGGGCTGCTACTGGGTCGCGATGTTCGAGGGCCAGCGGCTGCTGCGGCTGTCGCCCGATGGCGAGGTCGTTCGCGAGATTGCGCTGCCGGTGCGCTGCCCGACCATGCCCTGCTTCGGCGGCCCCGACCTGCGCACGCTCTACGTCACCAGCTCGCGCCAGAACCGCCCCGCGGCCGAGCTGGTCGAGCAACCTTTCGCGGGCTGCGTGCTCGCGCTCGATGTCGACGTGCCCGGTCTGCCGGTGAACTTCGCACTGTGACCCCGGGGAGCGGCTGGCGATGAATCGCGCGCAGCAGCTGGTCCGGCTGCGCAGCGGCAAGACCTGGGACATCGCCGTGATCGGCGGCGGCGCGACCGGCCTGGGGGTTGCGCTCGACGCGGCGGCACGCGGTTTCGACGCGGTGCTGGTCGAGGCGACCGACTTCGCGAAGGGGACCTCGTCGCGCAGCACCAAGCTGGTCCACGGCGGTGTGCGCTACCTCGCGCAGGGCAGGGTGGCGCTGGTCCACGAGGCACTGCACGAGCGCGGGGCCCTGCTCGCCAATGCGCCGCATCTGGCGCAGCCGCTGGCCTTCGTGGTGCCGGCGTATCGCTGGTGGGAGCGCGGCTTCTACGCCGCCGGCCTGAAGGTCTATGACGCCCTCGCCGGCAGCCGCCGCCTGGGCGCCACACGGCTGCTGTCCCGCGCGCAGGTGCAGGCGCTGATCCCGACGGTGCGCGCGCACGGGCTGTCGGGCGGCGTCGCGTACTGGGACGGCCAGTTCGACGATGCGCGCCTGGCCGTTGCGCTGGCGCGTACCGCGGTCGCGCGCGGCGCCTGCGTCGTCAACCACCTGCGCTGCACCGGCCTGCTGCGCGACGCCGGCAAGGTGCAGGGCCTGCTCGCCGAGGACGCCGAAGGCGGCGAGCGGTTCACGCTGCGGGCGGCTTGCGTGGTCAACGCGACCGGGGTCTGGGTCGACGCGGTCCGCGCGATGGACGCCGCGGCTGGCGCACCGAAGCGCGCGCCGATGGTCGCGTCCAGCCAGGGCGTGCACCTGGTCGTCGACCGCAGCTTCCTGCCGACCGGCCATGCGCTGCTGATTCCCAGGACCGCGGACGGCCGCGTGCTGTTCGCGCTGCCGTGGCTGGGCAGGACCGTGCTCGGCACGACCGACACGCCGCGCGACGATCACCCCGCCGAGCCGTCGCCGTTGCGTGAGGAGATCGAGTTCATCCTGCGCGAGGCCGGAAAGATCCTGAGCAGGCCGCCGTCGCGCGCGGACGTGCTCTCGGTGTGGGTCGGTCTGCGCCCGCTGGTGCGGCCGGCGCAGGACGAGGACGGGCACACGCCGACCCGGACGCTGTCGCGCGAGCACACGGTGCTGGTCGACCGGTCGGGCCTGGTGACGGTGACCGGCGGCAAGTGGACAACCTACCGCGCGATGGCCGAGGACGTGCTCGCGCAGTGTTTCGCCGCCGGCCTGCTGCCGGCACGCGCCGCCGGCGTGACCGAACGCCTGAAGCTCGCCGGCGCGCCGGCCGGTGCGGGCGCATCGCTGACCCGGTCGCCCGGTGAGCACGGGTACGGCTCCGACGTCGCGGCGCTGCGCGCCCTGCCGGGCGCGAACACATGGTTGTGGCGCGACGGCGGCGGCGGCCTGAGCGTTGCGATGGTGCGGTTCGCCGCGCGCGTCGAGATGGCGCGCAGCGTCGAGGACGTGCTGGCGCGGCGCTGCCGGCTGCTGTTCCTCGACGCGCGCCATGCCGCGCTGCTGGCCGACCCGGTCGCGGCCATCCTGCGCGAAGAGCTCGGCGCTGCGTTCGATGCCGCCGCCTCGGCGCAGGCGTTCAGAGCGCTCGCTGCGCATTACCTCGAACTGCCCTGACGGCGCGCGGCGTCGAGAGCGCGCCCCAGCCCGACGACTTGCGTCGTCCGCGTCCCGAGGGGGATGAGGAAACTTCGGGTGGCCGGGCGCTTCCTCACCTGCATGACATCGGTCGCGCGGCGCGTCAAGTCCGCGCGTCGCGCTGGGGTGTCCGGAGGCCCCCGGGTTTCCCCATATAATTTCAAGGCTTTGCTGCATGCGCGCCGTGTCACACCATGATTGAGACGATCTCCCGTGGTGTCACCCGAAACCGCGCACCCAACCCCGGCGCAGACTGGGACGATGCGGCGCAGCAGGAGGTCATCAAGCCCTGGTCCGGACAACAGGCCGATGCCTGGAGAAAGAGCAACCCGTCGGCGTCGCCGTGGCGGGTCGTTGCGGCGCAGGCCGTGACGGGGCTGGTGTGCGGGGCCGCGGTATGGGCCTTCACGCAGCGTGGCGAGGCAGCCTGGTCGGCCCTGTACGGGGCGGCGGCTGTCGTCCTCCCGAGTGCCTTGCTGGCGCGCGGGATGACAAGGGGAACGCGGAATCCGCTGGCTGCGACGGCGGGGTTCATGTTCTGGGAAATGCTGAAGATCGGGGTCGCGATCGCCATGCTGGTGATCGCTGCGAGGGTGGTGCCCAACCTGAGCTGGCCAGCGCTGCTGGTCACGATGGTGGTGTGCATCAAGGTCAACTGGGTCGCGCTCCTGTGGCGCGGCCGGCGTTCGGACAACAAGGCGTAGCAAGAAGATGGCAGCAGAGGCAGCAGAAGGCGCGGCGCACGCCCCCACCGCGGGTGAGTACATCATTCACCACCTGCAGCATCTGCAAAACGGTCACCAGACCGGCGTGGCCGATTTCTCGGTGGTCAACCTCGATTCGACCTTCTTCACGATCGTGATCGGCGTGATCGGCTGCTGGCTGCTGTGGCTGGCGGCGCGCAAGGCCACCTCCGGCGTGCCGGGCCGTTTCCAGGCCGCTGTCGAGATCCTGGTCGAGATGGTCGACAGCCAGGCCAAGGGCATCGTGCACAACGCCAACAGCCGCAAGCTGGTCGCGCCGCTGGCGCTGACGGTGTTCGTGTGGATCTTCCTGCTCAATGCGATGGATCTGCTGCCGGTCGACCTGCTGCCGTGGATCGGCGAGCATGTCTTCGGCCTCGCGCACCTGCGCGTCGTGCCGACCGCCGACCTGTCGATCACGATGGGCCTGTCGCTGGGCGTGCTGATCGTCTGCCTGATCTACAACGTCAAGATCAAGGGCGCGGGCGGCTGGTCGCACGAGCTGATCGCGGCGCCGTTCGGTGACAAGTGGTTCCTGTGGCCGGTCAACCTGCTGATGCAGATCATCGAGTTCGTCGCCAAGACCGTCTCGCACGGCATGCGGCTGTTCGGCAACATGTACGCCGGCGAACTGATCTTCATGCTGATCGCCCTGATGGGCGGCGCGTTCGCGCTGAGCGCGACCGGCATCCTGCTGACCATCGGCCACATCATCGCGGGTTCGGTGTGGGCGATCTTCCACATCCTGATCATCACGCTGCAGGCCTTCGTGTTCATGATGCTGACGCTCGTCTATGTCGGCCAGGCGCACGACAGCCACTAGCCCCCTGCGTTCTTTCCGCGGCCTCTCTCGTTTTCGAGATTCATCCTTTCCCTTTCCAACAAACCTCAACTGGAGTCATCATGGAAGTCATTAGCTTTGTTGCCCTCGCCGCTGGCCTGATCATTGGTCTGGGTGCCGTGGGCGCCTGTATCGGCATCGGCATCATGGGCAGCAAGTACCTCGAGTCGGCTGCCCGCCAACCGGAGCTGATGAACGAGTTGCAGACCAAGATGTTCCTGCTCGCCGGCCTGATCGACGCCGCGTTCATCATCGGCACCGGTATCGCGCTGTGGTTCGCCACCGCCAATCCGTTCCTGGCGCAGATCGCCAACCTGCCGAAGTAAGCGCCTCCGGCGCAGCCCGGAATCTCCCCCTTTCTTCCCACCAGAGGCAAGAACGTGAGCATCAATGCAACGCTGATCGTGCAAATGATCGTGTTCCTGATCCTCGTCGGCTTCACGATGAAATTCGTGTGGCCGCCGATCGTGAAGGCACTCGACGAGCGCGCGAAGAAGATCGCCGACGGCCTGTCGGCCGCCGACAAGGCCAAGGCCGAGTTGAGCAACGCCAACAAGCGCGTCGAAGAGCAGCTGAGTTCGGCCCGCAAGGACGCGACGCAACGCCTGGCCGACGCCGAGCGCCTGGCGCAGGCCATGGTCGAAGAGGCCAAGAGCCGTGCGGCCGAAGAGGGCGCGAAGATCATCGCCGCCGCCAAGGCCGAGGCCGAACAGGAGTCGATCAAGGCGCGCGAGACGCTGCGCGACCAGGTCGCCGCGCTGGCGGTCAAGGGCGCTGAGGCGATCCTGCGCAAGGAGGTGAACCCGGCCGTTCACGCTGCGCTGCTGTCGCAGCTGAAGACCGAGCTATGAGCGACGCCGCGCGCTCCTTGGGGGCCTGACCCATGGCCGAGCTTGCAACCCTTGCCCGCCCGTATGCCGAGGCGCTGTTCCAGGTCGCCGAGAAGGGCGACCTGAAGCGGGCCAGCGCCGAGCTGGACGCACTGGCGGCCATTGCCGCCAACCCGCAGTTGCGCCAGTTCGCCGATGCGCCGAAGTCGGGTGCACAGCAGGTGTTCGACGTGATCACCTCGGTGGTCGGCAGCAACGCGGCGGTGCCGCTGACCGACGCCTCGAAGAACCTGCTGCGCACCGTGATCGACAACGGCCGCCTCGCCGCGCTGCCGGAGATCGCCGCGCAGTTCCACGCGCTGGTGAGCGAACGCTCGGGCGTCTCGGACGCGGTCGTCTACAGCGCGTTCCCGATCGAGCCGGCCGCGCTGGCCGATGTGGTCGTGTCGCTGGAGGCACGCTTCGGGCGCAAGCTCAACGCCACCGTGCAGGTGCAGCCCGATCTGATCGGCGGCATTCGTGTCGTTGTCGGCGACGAAGTGCTCGACACCTCGGTGAAGGCACGCCTCGAACAAATGAAGGCGGCGCTCACGGCCTGACCGCCCTGAGCTTCGTCCACCGGACCTCCTTGAATTGGAGACAGTGATGAACCTGAATCCCGCAGAAATTTCCGAACTGATCAAGAGCCGCATCGAGGGCCTGGGCCCGGCGACCGACATCCGCAACCAGGGCACCGTCGTGTCGGTGACCGACGGCATCTGCCGCGTGCACGGCCTGTCGGACGCGATGCAGGGTGAAATGCTCGAATTCGCGCCGGCCCCCGATGGTTCGCCGACCTACGGTCTGGCACTGAACCTCGAGCGCGACTCGGTCGGCGCGGTGATCCTGGGCGAGTACGAGCACATTTCCGAGGGCGACGTGGTCAAGTGCACCGGCCGGATTCTCGAAGTGCCGGTCGGCCCCGAGCTGAAGGGCCGCGTCGTCAATGCGCTGGGCCAGCCGATCGACGGCAAGGGCCCGGTGAACGCCAAGATGCAGATGCCGATCGAGAAGATCGCGCCGGGCGTGATCGCCCGCAAGTCGGTCGACCAGCCGATGCAGACCGGCCTGAAGTCGATCGACTCGATGGTGCCGATCGGTCGCGGCCAGCGCGAACTGATCATCGGCGACCGTCAGACCGGCAAGACCGCCGTGGCGATCGACGCGATCATCAACCAGAAGGGTCAGGACATGACCTGCATCTACGTCGCGATCGGCCAGAAGGCCTCGTCGGTCAAGAACGTGGTGCGCGCGCTCGAAGCCAACGGCGCGATGGAATACACCATCGTCGTCGCCGCCACCGCCGCGGAGAGCGCGGCGATGCAGTACGTGTCGGCCTACTCGGGCTGCACGATGGGCGAGTATTTCCGCGACCGCGGCGAAGACGCGCTGATCGTCTACGACGACCTGTCCAAGCAGGCCGTCGCCTATCGCCAGGTCTCGCTGCTGCTGCGCCGCCCACCGGGTCGTGAAGCCTATCCGGGCGACGTGTTCTATCTGCACAGCCGCCTGCTCGAGCGCGCCGCGCGCGTGAACGCCGACTACGTCGAGGCCTTCACGAAGGGCGCGGTCAAGGGCAGGACCGGCTCGCTGACCGCGTTGCCGATCATCGAGACCCAGGCCGGCGACGTGTCCGCGTTCGTGCCGACCAACGTGATCTCGATCACCGACGGCCAGATCTTCCTGGAGACCTCGCTGTTCAACGCCGGCATCCGCCCCGCGATCAACGCCGGCATCTCGGTGTCGCGCGTCGGCTCGTCGGCGCAGACCAAGATCATCAAGGGCCAGTCGGGCGGCATCCGCACCGACCTGGCGCAGTACCGCGAACTCGCGGCGTTCGCGCAGTTCGCGTCCGACCTCGACGAAGCGACCCGCAAGCAGCTCGACCGTGGCGCGCGCGTGACCGAGCTGCTCAAGCAGAACCAGTACTCGCCGCTGTCGATCAGCCTGATGGGCGCGTCGCTGTTCGCGGTCAACAAGGGCTTCATGGACGATGTGGACGTGAAGCAGATCCTGCCGTTCGAGCATGGCCTGCACACCCACCTGAAGACCAGCCACGCCGCGCTGCTGAAGAAGATCGACGACAGCAAGGCGCTCGACAAGGATGCCGAGGCCGAGCTGACGATCGCGATCACCGCGTTCAAGAAGTCCTTCGCCTAGTCATGACGACCCCCACGTCGCTTCGTTCCTGCCCCCCGAGGGGGCGCTCGGCCGCAAGGGCCGCGAAGGGTCCCCTGCGTGGCCCTCGGCGGCCCGGCGCCGGTATCGGTCGCGCGGCCTAACAAGGAGCCAACGCATGGCAGCAGGCAAAGAGATACGCGGCAAGATCAAGAGCTTCGAGAACACGAAGAAGATCACCAAGGCCATGGAGATGGTCTCGGTCGCGAAGATGCGCAAGGCGCAGGACCGCATGCGCGCGGCGCGGCCCTACGCCGAGAAGATTCGCAGCCTGGCGGCCAACCTCTCGACCGCCACGCCCGAATACAAGCACCCCTTCATGGTGAAGAACGAGACCGCGAAGACCGCGGGCTTCATCCTGGTCACGACCGACAAGGGCCTGTGCGGCGGCCTGAACACCAACGTGCTGCGCGCCGTCACGAACAAGCTGAAGGACGTCGAGGCCTCGGGCCAGAAGAGCGAGGCGGTGGCGATCGGCAACAAGGGCTACGGCTTTTTGACCCGCATCGGCGCGAAGGTGGTGTCGCACGCGACCCACCTGGGCGACAAGCCGACGCTGGAGAAGCTGATCGGCCCGGTCAAGGTGCTGCTCGACGCGTATGCCGAGGGCCGGCTGTCGGCGGTGTACTTGTGCTACACGCGCTTCATCAACACGATCAAGCAGGAGCCGGTGGTCGTGCAACTGCTGCCGCTGTCGAGCGAGAGCATGACCGCCGAAGTCAGGGAAGCCGAGAAGGGTGCCGGTGGCCAGGCGCACGGCTGGGACTACATCTACGAGCCCGACGCGGCCGCCGTGATCGACGAACTGCTGGTGCGCTACACCGAGGCGCTGGTGTTCCAGGCGCTGGCCGAGAACATGGCGTCCGAGCATTCGGCGCGCATGGTCGCGATGAAGGCCGCGACCGACAACGCCGGCAACCTGATTGCCGAGCTGAAGCTGATCTACAACCGCACGCGGCAGGCGGCGATCACCAAAGAACTGTCCGAGATCGTGGCCGGTGCCGCCGCCGTTTGACGCGGCAGCATCACGAACCCGATCCCACACACGAGATTCAAGCAAAAGGAAACCCCATGGCTGACGTGCAAACCCAAGGCAAGATCGTCCAGTGCATCGGCGCGGTCGTCGACGTCGAGTTCCCGCGCGACAAGATGCCGCGCGTGTACGACGCGCTGAAGATGGACGGCGGCGAGCTGACGCTCGAAGTTCAGCAGCAGCTCGGCGACGGCGTGGTGCGCACGATCGCGCTGGGTTCCTCCGACGGCCTGCGCCGCGGCCTGATGGTGTCGAACACCGGCAAGCCGATCATGGTGCCGGTCGGTCGCGCGACGCTCGGCCGCATCATGGACGTGCTCGGTCGCCCGATCGACGAGCGCGGCCCGGTCAGCCAGGAGCTGACGATGTCGATCCACCGCAAGCCGCCGGCCTACGACGAGCTGAGCCCGTCGCAGGACCTGCTCGAAACCGGCATCAAGGTGATCGACCTGATCTGTCCGTTCGCCAAGGGCGGCAAGGTCGGCCTGTTCGGCGGCGCCGGTGTCGGCAAGACCGTGAACATGATGGAGCTGATCAACAACATCGCGAAGGCGCACAGCGGCCTGTCGGTGTTCGCCGGCGTCGGCGAGCGCACCCGCGAGGGCAACGACTTCTATCACGAGATGGCCGACTCGAAGGTCGTCGATCTCGAGAACCTGCCCGAGTCCAAGGTCGCGATGGTCTACGGCCAGATGAACGAGCCGCCGGGCAACCGCCTGCGTGTCGCGCTGACCGGCCTGACGATCGCCGAGTCGTTCCGCGACGAGGGCCGCGACGTGCTGTTCTTCGTCGACAACATCTATCGCTACACGCTGGCCGGCACCGAGGTGTCGGCGCTGCTGGGCCGGATGCCTTCCGCGGTGGGTTACCAGCCGACGCTGGCCGAGGAAATGGGCCGCCTGCAGGAGCGCATCACGTCGACCAAGGTCGGCTCGATCACCTCGATCCAGGCCGTCTACGTGCCGGCGGACGACCTGACCGACCCGTCGCCCGCGACCACCTTCGCCCACCTGGACTCGACCGTCGTGCTGTCGCGCGACATCGCGTCGCTCGGCATCTACCCGGCGGTCGACCCGCTCGACTCGACCTCGCGCCAGCTCGATCCGAACGTCGTCGGCGAAGACCACTACAACACCGCCCGCGCGGTGCAGGGCACGCTGCAGCGCTACAAGGAGCTGCGCGACATCATCGCCGTGCTCGGCATGGACGAACTCTCGCCCGAAGACAAGCTGGCCGTGGCCCGCGCGCGCAAGATCCAGCGCTTCCTGAGCCAGCCCTTCCACGTCGCCGAGGTGTTCACCGGCTCGCCGGGCAAGTACGTGCCGCTGAAGGAGACCATCCGCGGCTTCAAGATGATCGTCTCCGGCGAGTGCGATTCGCTGCCCGAGCAGGCCTTCTACATGGTCGGCACCATCGACGAGGCCATCGAGAAGGCCAAGAAGATCAACTGAGCGGCGCATTCGGGCCGGGGGCGTCGTTGCGGTGCTCGCCGTACTTCCGTACGGCTGCGCGCCGCGCCTAGCCCGCGACCCGACTGCTTGCTCAGTCACAGACAGAGGAACTGACACATGGCAACCTTGCACGTAGACGTGGTCTCGGCCGAAGGCAGCATCTTCTCCGGCGAGGCGACATTCGTGGCGCTGCCGGGCGAGAGCGGCGAGCTCGGCATCCTGCCGCGCCACACGCCGCTGATCACGCGCATCAAGCCCGGCGCGGTGCGCATCGCGCGCGCCAACCCCGACGGGACCAGCAGCGGCGAGGAAGAGTTCGTGTTCGTGGCCGGCGGCATCCTCGAAGTGCAACCGGGCACGGTCACCGTGCTGGCCGACACCGCGATCCGCGGCCGCGACCTCGACGAGGCCAAGGCCAACGAAGCCAAGCGCCTCGCCGAGGACGCGATGAAGAACGCCAAGAGCGACATCGACTTCGCGAAGGCGCAGGGCGAGTTCGCGGCGATGGCCGCGCAGATCGCCGCCATCCGCAAGCTGCGCCGCAAGTAGACCGGACTGCAGTCGTACCCGGGACGCTCAGTCCACCGCCAGGTGGGCCGCCGCCGCGCCGCCGGCCCCTGGACGCTTCTTCGGCTTGATGACCCACAGCGCCGGCAGCACGCACAGGGTCATGACCAGCATCAGCTGGAAGTCGTCGACATAGGCGATCATCGACGCCTGCCGGGTCACCTCGGCGTTCAGCAACGCCGCCCCCGCGGGGTGCGTCAAATCGAAGGGGCTGCCTGCCAGCGCGCTGATGGCGCCCGGCGTGTCGATCTGCGCCACCAGCGACGAATGCGCAATCTGCGTGTTGCGCACGAGCAGGGTCTGCACCAGCGAGATGCCGATGCTGCTGCCGATGTTGCGGATCAGGCTGTAGATCGCCGTGCCCTGCGAGAACATCCCCGGCTGCAGCGTCGCGAAGCTCGCGGTGCTCAGCGGCACGAACACCAGGCCCAGGCCGATGCCCTGGATCACGCCTGGCCAGACGATGTCGCTCTCCGACAGCACCAGCGTGTAGCGGGTCATCTGCCACAGCGACACCGCGGTGATCGAGAAGCCGGCGAACAGCAGCGCGCGCAGGTCCACCCGGCCGACCAGCCGGCCGACGATCATCATCGACAGCATCGTGCCGATGCCGGTGGGCGCCGTCAGGAGGCCGACGGCCGTGACCGGATAGTTCATCAGCGACTGCAGCATCGACGGCATCAGCGCGCGGGTCGCGTACATCACCATGCCGACGATGAACACGAAGGTCAGGCCGGTCACGAAGTTGCGGTTCTTCAGCAGCCGGTAGTCGAAGAAGGACTGCCCTGCCGGCGTGAACGCCGTGTGCACCGCGAAGCAGGCGAACGCGATCACGAAGACCAGCAGTTCGACCCAGGTTTCGGTCGACGCGAACCAGTCGTTCCCCTGGCCGCGGTCGAGCATCATCTGCAGTCCACCGATCGCCAGGCTCAACGTGGCGAAGCCGAACAGGTCGAAACGCATCGAGCGCGCGGGCCTGGCGGGGGCGATGTAGCGCCAGATGCCGTAGAACGCCAGCGCGCCGACCGGCAGGTTGATGAAGAAGACCCAGCGCCAGTCGTAGCTGTCGGTCAGCCAGCCGCCCAAGGTCGGCCCCAGGATCGGCCCGACCATCACGCCCATGCCGAACACCGCCATCGCCGAGCCGCGCTTCTCGGGCGGGTTGATCTCGAGCAGCACCGCCTGCGAGAGCGGTACCAGCATGGCCCCGAACAGGCCCTGCAGCAGGCGCGCGGTCACGATCTCGGCGAGCGAGCCGGAGACGCCGCACAGCAGCGACGCGACCGTGAACCCGGCCACCGACGCGAGCAGCACCTTCTTCTGGCTGAACCGGTCGCACATCCAGCCGGTCAGCGGCATCGCGATGGCCGCGGCGACGATGTACGAGGTCAGCACCCAGGTGATCTGGTCCTGCGAGGCCGAGAGGTTGCCCTGCATGTGCGGCAGCGCGACGTTGGCGATCGTCGTGTCCACCGCCTGGATGATGGTCGCCAGCATCACCGAGCCGGTGATCATGCGGCGGTTCAACGGGCGGGGTTCGAGCGGGACGCCCGCCGCCGCGGCGCCGATCACCGCGCTCACTGGGGTACCTGCGTGCTGCGCACTCCGGAATTCGCCCTTGGGGCGGCCCGGCGGGCTCATGGTCCGTCCTCCAGCACACCCTGGAGCTGCTCCAGCAACTCCGTGGCCGCGAGCAGCACGCGCGGGTCGATGCCGCCGAGCAACTGCCGGCGCACCGCGTTCGCTTCCATGCGCACCTTGTCGTAGAGCCTGGCGCCGGCGGGCGTCAGCGTCACGAGCTTGACGCGCCGGTCGGTCGCGGACGGCACCCGCACGATCAGGCCGGCGGCCGCGAGGCGATCCAGCATCGACACCACGGTCGCGCCCTCGACGCCGACCCGGTTCGCGAGTTCGATCTGTGCCAGCGGCGCCTTCGCCTTCGCCACCGCCGCCACCGTCAGCCAGCTCGCCTGGCTCATGCCCAGGTCCTTCAGGCGCCGGTCCAGCGCGAGCCGCCAGCCGCGCGCGGTGCTGTGCAGCGCGGCCGAAAAGCGCTCTTCCACAAGCGACATTCGAACAGCCTTCTAATCATCAGATATCTAACGATAAGTCTAGCACGGGCCGCGCAACCGCGCCCGATCGGGCGCGGTTGCGCGCGTGCGGAATTACCGCAGGGCGCGCAGCGCCGCCGCGGCGATCGCCTGCGCATCGACCTCGAAGTGCCGGCGCAGCGCGGCCCGGGTGTCGCTGCGGCCGAAACCGTCGGTGCCCAGCGTCACGCAACGCCGGCCGGCCGGCAGGAAGGCGCGGATCTGCTCCGGCACCGCGCGCACATAGTCGGTCGCGATCACGATCGGCCCTTCGGTCGGCGCGAGCTGGCGAGCGACGTAGGCGTCCACCACCTCGGCCTGGCCGTGCCGCCACGCGGCCTCGGCCTCGATGCCGTCGCGCGCCAGTTCGCTGAAGCTCGTGACGCTCCAGACATCGGCCGCCACGTTGTGCCCGCCGGCGTCGCTGCCAGCAGCCCGCGATGCTGCAGGTAGCGCATGAAGCGCGCCTGGTAGATCGCGTTGATCGGGCCGATGCCCATCGAGCCGGTCGGGAACTGCCAGAAGTCCGGCATCAGCTGCGGGTGCGGGTACGAGCTCAGGCCGCGCGCGCCGCGCGCCGGCGCGCTCAGTTCCTGCCGGTAGTGGGCGAGGTCGCCGGCCGTCAGCCGTCCTTCGAGGAAGGCGCGCGCATAGACGCCCGGCGCCGAATGCGGCTGGAAGAACACCAGGTCGCCGAGCTCGCCTGTGGCGTCGTCGCGGGCGCGGAAGAAATGGTTGAAGCCGACCTCGAACAGGTCGGCCGCCGACGCGTAGCTGGCGATGTGGCCGCCGAGTTCGGCCGAGCCGCCGGTCTCCACGCGATTCGCGCGCATCACCATCGCCAGCGCATTCCAGCGCATCAGCGCGGCCAGGCGCTGTTCCATCGCGAGGTCGCCGGGGAACGGCGGCTGCGCCTCCAGCGCGATGCTGTTGACGTAGGGCGTGACCATCGACGGCAGCCAGTTCAGGCCGCGGCGCCGCGCGTGCACGAGCAGCGCGTCGAGCAGGAAGCGGGCGCGTTCGGGGCCGTGCGCCGCGCTCAGCGCGTCCAGCGCCTCGCACCACTCGGCGGTCTCGGTCGGGTCGGCATCGACGGCGGCGGTCGACAGGATGGCGCCGATGTGGCGCGCGAGCGAAAGGTCGGTCATGCCGCGATTCTGCCGAGTTCGCGCGGGACCGGGCGCCACGCCGGAACGCGGCAGGCGCGGTCCGTTCCTCAGCGCATCCCGCGGCCGGCGCCGAAGGCCCAGGCGAGCACCGAGAAGCTCGCGAACGCGAGCACGGTCGAGGCCATGATGATGCGCGACACCCGGCCGTTGTCGGCACCGTAGCGCTCGGCCAGCACCGAGACGTTGCTGGCGCTCGGCAGTGCCGCCACGAGGGTGAGCACCATCAGCCCGAAGCGCGGCACCGGCGCGCCGAGCGCGGTCGCGGCCGTGCCCAGCCCGAACACCAGCGCCGGGTGCAGCACCAGCTTGAGCAGCGCCACCGGCAGGTAGCGGGCGACCGGCGTGCGGGTGTGGGCGTGGCGCCCGGCGCGCGACAACACCGCGCCGATCGTGAACAATGCCACCGGCGATGCCGAATCGCCGAGCATGCGCACGATCTGCGCGATCGGCCCCGGCAGTTCGCGGTCGGAGGCGGCGAACAGCGCACCGACGACGATCGCCCAGGGCAGCGGGTTCGCCAGCGCGCCGCGCAGCGACAGCGCGGCGGCGGCGAGCCCACCACGCCCGCCCGCGCCGCCCGTGCGGTGCGAACCCGCCTGCGCCAGCGCCAGGCACAGCGTGCTGGTGAGGATCAGGTCGATCAGGACGGCGCCGATCACCGGCCCGGCGGCGTTGTCGCCCAGCAGCGCCACCAGCAGCGGCACGCCCATGAAGCCGGAATTCGGAAACGCCGCGACCAGCGCCCCGAAGGCCGCGTCCTTCAGGCCGACACCGGCGCCATGCGCCCCCCGGCGCAGCGTCGCCGCGATCGTCACCGCGAGCATCAGCAGCGCGCACAGTGCATAGAGCGTGAGCAGCTGCGCATCGAACAGGTGCTCGAACGGCAGGCTGGAGCCGAACCGGAACAGCAGGCAGGGCAGCGCGAAGAACAGCACGTAGGCGTTCAGGCCGGGGATCGCCTCCTCCGGCAGCAGCTCGCGCTGCGCCGCGAGGTAGCCCAGCAGCACCAGCGCGAAGAACGGGATCGTGACGGTCAGGATGGCCTGCATGGTGCGCCCAGTATCGCAAGCGCCTCGCTATCATGGCGCGCTCCCCGCCGAACCGCCCGTGTCCTCCGCTCCCGATCCGCTCAATCCCGCGCAACTCGACGCAGTGCATTACCTCGGCGGGCCGTGTCTGGTGCTGGCCGGTGCGGGCTCGGGCAAGACGCGCGTGATCACCCACAAGATCGCGCGGCTGCTGCAGGCCGGCTACGCGCCCGGCCAGATCGCCGCGATCACGTTCACGAACAAGGCCGCGCAGGAGATGCGCGAGCGCGCCAGGGCGCTGGTCGGCCCGCGCGCGGCGAAGCACCTGGTCGTCAGCACCTTCCATTCGCTCGGCGTGCGCATCCTGCGCGGCGACGGCGAGCGGCTCGGGCTCAAGCCGCAGTTCAGCATCCTCGACAGCGACGACGTGCTCGGCGTCTTGAAGGAAGCCGGCGCGAGCAGCGACAACGCCCTCGCACGCCGCTGGCAATGGGCGATCAGCGGCTGGAAGAACCGGGGACTGAACAGCGCGACCGTCGAGCCGGCGAACGACGACGAGCGCATCGCGCAACGCGTGATGCAACGCTACGAGGAGCGCCTGGCCGCCTACCAGGCGGTCGACTTCGACGACCTCATCGGTCTGCCGCACAAGCTGCTGCTGCGCGACGCCGAGGTCCGTGCCAGGTGGCAGGACACCTTGCGCTACCTGCTCGTCGACGAATACCAGGACACCAACGCGATCCAGTACGAGGTGCTCAAGCTGCTCGCTGGCGAACCCGCCCGGTTCACCGCGGTCGGTGACGACGACCAGAGCATCTACGGCTGGCGCGGCGCGACCATCGACAACCTGAAGCGCCTGCCGCAGGACTATCCGGCGCTCGAGGTCATCGCGCTGGAGCAGAACTACCGCTCGACCGGCCACATCCTGCGTGCGGCGAACCAGGTGATCGCCCACAACCCCAAGCTGTTCGAGAAGAAGCTGTGGAGCGCGTTCGGCGACGGCGAGCCGGTGCGCGTGATCGAGTGCGACAACGAGGAGCACGAGGCCGAGCGCGTCGTCACGCGCTTCCAGGCCCTGCGCGGCGCGCAGGTGGCCGGCGCCGCGGCGGCGGCGACGACCGGTGGCGCGGCAGTCGAGTTCAGGGACTTCGCGGTGCTGTACCGCGCCAACCACCAGGCCCGCGTGTTCGAGAAGGCGCTGCGCAAGGCCGGCATCCCGTACAAGGTCTCGGGCGGGCAGAGCTTCTTCGACCGCGCCGAGATCAAGGACCTGTGCGCCTGGCTGCGGCTGATCGTCAACAACGACGACGACCCGGCGTTCCTGCGCGCGGTGACGACACCGAAGCGCGGCATCGGCCACCAGACCCTGGCCAGCCTCGGCGAGTTCGCCGGCCGCTGGAAGACCAGCCTGCACGAGGCCCTGTTCGCCGAGAGCCTGGGGTCGGTGCTCAGCGGTCGCGCGCTCGGCTCGCTGCACGAGTTCGGGCGCTACCTGAACGACTTCGAGTACCGTGCCCGCCAGACCACCGGCGCCGAGGACGCGAAGGCGCTGTTGACGGGCTGGCTGAAGGACATCGCCTACGAGCAGCACCTGCACGATGGCGAAGACAGCGAGAAGCTCGCCGCCGCGCGCTGGAGCAACGTGCTCGATTTCGTCGACTGGATCGCGCGGCGCTGCGGCGGCAGAGATGACAACGACGGCCTGAAGGCCGTCGGCGAGAACGACGGCGGCGCGACCTTCGAGACCGAGAGAAAGAGCGTGCTCGAGGTCGCGCAGACGATCTCGGTGATCATCAGCCTGGCCGAGCGCGGCGACGATCAGAACGTCGTCACGCTCTCGACGCTGCACGCCGCGAAGGGGCTGGAGTGGCCGCACGTCGTGCTCGCCGGTGTCAACGAGGGGCTGCTCCCGTTCCGCAGCGAAGACGACCAGATGACGGCCGAGCGCCTCGAGGAAGAACGCCGCCTGATGTACGTCGGCATCACGCGCGCGCGCAGCACGCTGGGCGTCAGCGTGCTGCGCCGCCGCAAGCGCGGGCGCGAGGTCGTCGCCGGCGTGCCCAGCCGCTTCGTCGGCGAGATGAAGCTCGACGAGGTGGCCGTGAAGGAAGACCCGCGCGAGAAGCTGAAGGCCTTGCGCGCCGCAGCGGCGGCGCGCGCGCAGAAGGCCGCGGCCGAGGCGCCGGCGCGCCAGGGCCTGCCCGGCGATCCGGCGCCGACCCGGGCCCTATGATCCGCCACGTGACCGAGCCCGAGCCCACGCCCGCCATCGCCGCCTTCATCGCCCGCTGGGGCGCGGCCACCGGCTCGGAGCGGGCCAACTACCAGCTCTTCGTCGGCGAGCTGTGCGAGCTGCTCGGCGTGCC
Source organism: Pseudomonadota bacterium (assembly GCA_040388965.1). Taxonomy (GTDB): domain Bacteria; phylum Pseudomonadota; class Gammaproteobacteria; order Burkholderiales; family Burkholderiaceae_C; genus LMDS01. The sequence goes on from JAZKAV010000013.1 coordinate 65,468, forward strand.
CCGGCCCGGGCCGGCCAGCGACGAATCGCGTGACAACGCCTACGTGTACGAGCGCCGCGTCGAGTTCGCGCACGGCGACGGCAGCCACAGCGCCGGCTTCATCGACTGCTACCGGCGCGGCCACTTTGTGCTCGAAGCGAAGAAGATCCGCGCCGGCGCCCACACCCGCGGCTTCGACGACGCGCTGCTGCGCGCCCACGCCCAGGCCGAGAGCTACGCCCGCGCGTTGCCGGCGTCCGAAGGCCGCCCGCCGTTCCTGGTCGTCGTCGATGTCGGCCACGTCATCGAGCTGTATGCCGAGTTCAGCCGCAGCGGCGCCACCTACACGCCGTTCCCCGACCCGCGCTCGCACCGCATCCGCCTCGACGAGCTGCGCGACGAACGCATCCGCGAGCGCCTGCGCACGCTCTGGCTCGATCCGCTCGCGCTCGACCCGGCGCGCATCAGCGCCAGGGTCACGCGCGCGGTCTCGGCCGAGCTGGCCGAGCTGGCGACCTCGCTCGAGGCCTCGGGCCACGCGCCGCCGGCGGTGGCTGCGTTCCTGACGCGCTGCCTGTTCAGCATGTTCGCCGAGGACGTGGCGCTGCTGCCCGAGCGCAGCTTCAAGGAGCTGCTGCAGCGCCACCGCGACGACCCCGCCACGCTGCGCAAGATGCTGCAGGTGCTGTGGTCCGAGATGGACCGCGGCGGCTTCAGCGCCGTGCTCGAGCGCGACCTGCTGCGCTTCAACGGCAAGCTGTTCAAGGGCGCCGCGGGAGACGGCTACGTGCTGCCGCTGACCCGCGCGCAGATCGACGGCCTGCTGCGCGCCGCGAACGCCGACTGGCGCGAGGTCGAGCCGGCGATCTTCGGCACGCTGCTGGAGCGCGCGCTGGAGCCGGCCGAGCGCCACGCGCTGGGCGCGCACTACACGCCGCGCGCGTATGTCGAGCGGCTGGTGCTGCCCACGGTCGTGCAGCCCTTGCGAGCCGACTGGGCCGATGCGCAGGCCGCCGCCGTGCTGCTCGCCAACGAGGGCAAGCTCGACGAGGCCCGCGCCGAGGTGCGCCGCTTCCACCACCGGCTGTGCACGACGCGCGTGCTCGACCCGGCCTGCGGCAGCGGCAACTTCCTGTACGTGACGCTGGAACACCTGAAACGGCTCGAAGGCGAGGTGCTGAACCAGCTGCAGGCCCTGGGGGGCGACACCGACGCGGTGCGGCAGGATCGGCTCGGCTTCGCCGGTGAGACCGTCACGCTGCAGCAGCTGCTCGGCATCGAGATCAACCCGCGTGCCGCCGCGCTCGCCGAGCTGGTGCTGTGGATCGGCTTCCTGCAATGGCACATCCGCAGCTTCGGCAACGCGAGCGTGGCCGAGCCGGTGATCCACGACTACGGCAACATCGAATGCCGCGACGCGGTGCTCGCGTGCGACCGCGTCGACTACGTGATGGACGGGCAGGGCAAGGCGGTGACGCGCTGGGACGGTGTGCATGTCAGGCCGCACCCGGTGACCGGCGAGCGCGTGCCGGACGAGGCGTTCCAGGTGGCGTTGGAGAGGTACGTGAACCCGCGCAAGGCCGCGTGGCCGGCCGCGGACTTCATCGTCGGGAATCCGCCGTTCATCGGCGCGAGCACGGTGCGCCGCGCGCTCGGCGACGGCTACGCCGAGGCGCTGCGCGCGACCTGGAGCGACGTGCCGGAGAGCGCGGACTTCGTGATGCACTGGTGGCATGCGGCGGCGCAGTTGGTCGCTCGTGGTTCTGCTCGGCGCTTTGGTTTGATCACGACGAACAGCCTGCCGCAGACCTTCAACCGGCGTGTCGTGGAACGCGCGCTCTCGGCCGGCGGAGCGGGCGGCGAGGCGGGGCAGGCCGGCGCCCTCATGCCGCGGAATACGCCGAAATCGGGCGCCGGCCTGCCCCGCCCCGCCGCTGGCACGCTCTCGCTGGTGTTCGCGATTCCCGACCACCCGTGGGTGGACAGCGCGGGCGGTGCGGCGGTGCGGGTCAGCATGACGGTGGGCGCGCCGGGCGCACACGAAGGCGAACTGCTCACGGCCGTGCGCGAAACCTCGCTGCCCGATGGCAGCAGCGACGTGAGCTTCAGTGCGCAGCGCGGCGTGCTGCATGCGGACCTGCGCATCGGTGCCGACATCGCCTCGGTCCACGGGCTGCGATCCAACGCAGGTCTTTCCAACACGGGCGTGAAGCTGCATGGCGCTGGGTTCATCGTCACAGCGGCCGAGGCCGCTTCGCTCGGCCTTGGCCGCGTACCTGGACTCGAAGCTCATATCCGGCCCTACCGCAATGGCCGCGACCTGGCCGACCGCTCGCGCGGCGCAATGGTCATCGACTTACATGGCCTGAAATCCGAGGAGGTCAGGCAGCGCTTCCCGGCCACGTATCAGTGGGTGCTCGAGCGAGTGAAGCCTGAACGCGACCAAAACCGCGAGCGCTATCGACGTGAGAACTGGTGGCTCTTCGGTCGCAAGAACACAGAACTTCGCGATGCGCTTGAAAGCCTTCCGCGCTACATCGCCACTGGCGAAACCGCCAAGCACCGCACGTTTCAGTTCCTCGCTGCCGGCATCGCGCCCGACAACATGCTCATCGCCATCGCGTTGCCCGATGCCGCGACGCTCGGCGTGCTCTCCAGCCGCGTTCACGTGCAATGGGCGCTTCGGGCGGGTGGCAGGCTGGGTGTCGGCAACGACCCGCGCTACAACAAGACGCGCTGCTTCGAGCCCTTCCCGTTCCCCAACCTCGCCGACCAACCCGCCCTCGCCGCGCAGATCGCCGCGACGGCCGAGGAGCTCGACGCACACCGCAAGCGCCAGCAGGCGGCGCATGCGTCGCTGACGCTGACCGACATGTACAACGTGCTCGACGCGCTGCGCCTGCGCCGCGCGCTGACGGTGAAGGAGAGGCGCACGCACGCGGACGGGCTGGTCGGCGTGCTCGCCGAGCTGCACGACAGTCTCGACGCGCTGGTGCTGCAGGCCTACGGCTGGTCCGACCTCGCGCCGGCGCTGGTCGGCCAGCCCGGCGGCACGCTGCCCTGGCCCGGCAAGCCGGCCGCGCAGGCGGCGGCCCAGGAGGAACTGCTGCTGCGTCTGGTCGCGCTGAACGCCGAGCGCGCCGCCGAGGAAGCGCGCGGCACGGTGCGCTGGCTGCGCCCCGAGTTCCAGGACCCGGCCCGGCGCGGCGCTGCTGCCGGGCCGGTCGCGACGCAGGACGAGATGGACCTCGGCGTCGCGCCCGCGACGGTCGCTGCGAAGGGCCGGCGCGCTGCAGCCGCCGCCGCGCCCGCGAAGCGGCCGTGGCCGAACACACTGCCCGAGCAGATGCGCGGCGTCGCGGGCCTGCTCACCGCCAGCGCGCGGCCGGTCGCGCTGGCCGCGATCGAATCCGCCTTCACCGGCCGCGGCCCGTGGAAGCGCCGCCTGCCGCAGATCCTCGAAGCCCTGGCCGCGCTCGGCCGCGCGCGGCAGGTGAACGGGTTGTGGACGCTCGGGTGAGCGCGGCGGGCGGTGGGCGACGGCGCGCGGATGTTCCCGGGCTGGTCATGGGTGGCAGATCCTTGCCACTGGCGAGGCGTTCAATGGGTCATGAGACTCGGGTTACTTGCCGCCTTGCGCCGCCTGCGGCGCCACCTTCTCCCACTCGGGCATGCCGCCGCGGAACCAGTAAACCTTGTCGAAGCCCTTGGCGAGCGCGGCGCGGCTGGCCTTGTAGCTCTTCCAGCACTCCGCGCCGTTGCAGTGGAAGACGGTCGGTTTCTTCGGATCGAGCGTCGCCAACCCGGAGAAGTCGTCGAGCGCTGCGTCGTAGGCGACGTCCTTCAGGCTCTTCTCGTGGTAAGGCACGAACAGCGCGCCCGGGATGTGGAGCGACTTGTATTCCTTCTCGGTGCGTGTGTCGACGACGATCGCCCCCTGCGTCATCAACTGCGCCACCTGCTGCGCGTCGACGACGGTGACGCCCGGCAGGCTGGTCGGCGTGAAGGTGCCGAGTTCGGCGATGTGCCGGTAGCGCGCGCTCTCGGGCACGACCGAGACGTTCTTCATGCCGCACGACGATGCCGACGTCTGGAACCACTTCGCGAGCCGGCTGCGCGTGTCGGCCGGCAGATCCTTCTTCAGCGCGACCGAGAAGCCGCCCGGCACGCCGCCAGCCGATGCGAGCACCTTTGCCGCGCCCGGATTGTCCTTGGCCCAGGCATCCCAGTCGGGGCGGCGGATCACGGTCGCCTCGGTCAGGCGCATCGTGATCGCGGTCAAGCCGGCCTGCGGGTAGCGCGCGTACTCGATCTGGCGCAGGTCCTTGAACGACAACCCGGCCGAGGTCAGCATGCCGCGCGCGAGGTAGGTGTAGATCGAGTCCTGCTGCGGCAGGTACATGCGCGCCTGCTTCATCGCGGCCACCGATGCGAGAGAGGCCTTGCCGACCAGCACGTACTCCTCCTCGGCATCGGTCGAGCCGACGAGTTCGTAGCCGTGCGCGATCGCCGAGGCCGCCACCTGCGCCGGCGCGACGAACACGTCGTAGCCGCCGCTGCGCGTCGCACGCATCGCGTCGGTCAGGTCGTCGGAGAGGGTCACCTTGACGGGCTGGCCGAGCAGTTTGCCGAGGTTGGACTCGAGCCCCTGGCGCGACACCAGCAGACCGTCCTTGCGCGCGGTCGGCTCGCTGACGACGATGGCCGACAGGTCGGCAAGGGCGGAGCCCGCGATGGCACACAGTACCAAGCCCACGGCGATATGCCTGTTCACGTTCTCGACTCCCCAACGAGTGCTGCGCCGGCTGGCGAGCGTCCCTCTTGTCGCCATCGGCGCCCCGGGATCGATGCCCGATGCGCGTTGCGGCCATCGGCGAGTTGTCACGCTCTCGCCACGAATCGTAACGAGTCTATCGTTGGTTCGTTGTACGCTTTGCGTCCGGTGGTTACCGGAACCAGACCGGCGGACGCTTTCCGCCAAATAGTTGGGACTTGGTGACGGCGGGTGCGCGCGAGCACCCGCATCGGCCCAGGAGAACAGACAGTGAACGACAGCCTTCCTCCCGACCCGCGGCGCCGCCGCTTCGTTGCCGGCGTCTCGGCGCTGGCCACCGGCTTCGGCCTGACGGGTGCGCGCGCCGAGACCTTCGAGCATGCCTTCGTCAACGGCCGGCGCAACGTCGTCGCCTTCCCGGAGAAGCGGCCCCTGATCGTGTTGACGACGCGCCCGCCGCAGCTCGAGACGCCTTTCGATGTCTTCAACGACGGCATCGAGACACCGAACGACGCCTTCTTCGTGCGCTATCACAACAACGGTCTGCCGCCTTCGATCGACGGCGACAAGCACGTCGTCAGGATCGGCGGCAACGCGGTCGGCAAGCCCTTCGAGCTGACGATGGCCGAGCTGCGCACGCAGTTCAAGCCGATCGAGTACCGTGCCGTCAACCAGTGTTCCGGCAACAGCCGCGCGCTCTTCAACCCGCGCGTCACCGGCGGCCAGCTCGGCAACGGCGCGATGGGCAACGCGCGCTGGCTGGGCGTGCCGCTGAAGGACGTGCTGGCGCGTGCCGAGTTGAAGAACAGCGCGCGCGAGGTCACGTTCAACGGGCTCGACTTCGCGCTCCTGGGCGGCGGAGATTTCGTGAAGGCGCTCAACGTCAACCACGCGCTCGACGGGGAGGTGATGATCGCCTACCAGATGAACGGAGTCGACCTGCCGTACCTGAACGGCTTCCCGGTCAAGCTGATCGTGCCCGGCCACTACGGCACCTACTGGGTCAAGCACCTGTCGGAGATCCAGGTCATCGACAACAGCTTCGAAGAGTTCTGGATGAAGCCGGCCTACCGCATCCCGGACAACGACTGCGCCTGCATCGAGCCCGGCACCACGCCGGCGGCAACGCGGCCGATCGGGCGCTTCAACGTGCGCTCGTTCATCACCTCGGTCGGCGACGGCGCGCGCGTGCGCGCCGGCCAGGCGCTGGCGGTGCGCGGGATCGCGTTCGACGGCGGCCAGGGCGTGCGCGAGGTCGCGTACTCGATCGACGGCGGCCAGAGCTGGCGCGAGTCCAGGCTCGGCGCCGACATGGGGCGCTACTCGTTCCGCGAGTTCACGTTCGGCTTCACCCCCGAACGCGGCGTTTACGACCTGCGTGTGCGGGCCTGGAACCGCTCCGGCCAGAGCCAGCCGATGGAAGCGCTGTGGCAGCCAGCCGGCTACATGCGCAACGTCGTCGAGTCGGTCAAGGTCACGGCGGCATGAAAGAGATCCGCATGAAACTCGCCTTCGTCCTCGCCGCGGCGCTGGCCGCACTCGTTGCCGGCGGTGCCGGTGCCGTCACCAAGACCTACGTCGCACCGCCCGACGGCGTGCAGTTGAAGGCAAGCGCGCTGCCGGGTTACGCGAAAGCGCAGGGCCTGTGCTCGAGCTGCCATTCGGCCGAGTACATGCAGTACCAGCCGCCGACCGCGCCGCGGCCTTACTGGGACGCGATGGTCAAGCGCATGAAGACGGTCTTCAAGGCGCCGGTGCCCGACGAGGACATTCCACTCATCGTCGACTACCTCGTCAAGACCTACGGCAACGAGCAGCCGAAATAGTCGGCCCTGCAGACTCGTCGCTGCCGAGGTCTCGGCAGCCTTCGGCGCAGCGTGCTCGAACGCTCGGCCATGCGGGTCTGGCGGCCGGGGCCCGTGGCCTTCCGGCGTTCGATGACGTCGGCCGGGCAGGCGCCACGAGATCGGCTTGCGCGGGTTGGGTGACACGGGCCCGTCCGCCCTTGCCGATCTCGATCGAATCCGCCCTCCCCGGCTGCGCTCCGCGGAAGCGCCACCTGCCGCAGCCTCCTGGAGGCGCTCGCTGTGCTCGGCGGCGCGCGACGCTCGGTAGAATCCTTGCCTGGTAATACTTCCGGGGTGTGCGATGGAAAGCACCACGATGACGAGCAAGGGGCAGGTCACCATTCCCAAGGCGGTCCGGCAGCAACTCGGGTTGCGCCAGGGCATGCGCGTGGCCTTCGTGGTCGAGGGTGACCACGCCGTCCTGCGGCCTGCGGTGCCGGATCGTGCGGCGCCGAAAAGCGGCTTCGGCATGGTCAAGGTGACCGCACCCGCCGTCCCGGCCGAGTTCGATGTGGCCAGCCTGTTGAAGCCCGGGCCTGCAAAGCGGGGTGTTCGCAAGTGACCGGGCTCGACACCAACGTGCTGGCCCGCTACTACGTCGGCGGCTTCGATGCCGGTGCGGCCACTGCGCGCCAGCAGCAGGCGGCACGCCGGCTGCTCGAAGGCGGCCAGCCGCTCCAGGTCGCCAAGACCGTGCTGCTCGAGCTCGAATGGGTGATGCGCGGCGCCTACGGCTGCACGCGGGCGCAGTTCGCCGGCGTGCTCGAGCACTTGCTGGCCTCGCCGCAGGTCACCGTCGAGGACCGCCTGTCGGTAGAAGCGGCACTGGCCGGCCACCGCCACGGGCTGGACTTCGCGGACGCGTTGCATCACGCCACCTACAGGACCTGCGATGCGATGGCGAGCTTTGACGACCGCAAGTTCGCGCGGCGCGCCGGCAAGCTCGGGCTGATGCCGGCCGTGCACGTGCCGCGCTGAGGCGGAGGGTCCGTCCGAACGCCCTTGGCCGCGCGCCGGCCCGACAGCCTGCGGGCGCCGGGGTGAGCAGCCGGTGCTGCGCACGATCGGTGATCCCGTTCGAAGTGCAGTCGGCCGGGTCCAGGATTCATCGTCCCCTGGCCAGCGAGGCGTTCGACGACCCGGTGATCGTCGCGACCTGATCATGCCCGAGGGCACGCTGCGAGCCGCCCTGAAGCAGGCTGGCATCGAGCCGGAACTCTTCTTGGGGATGCAGGAGCCACCCCGGCCGCCGCTACGGCGCGATCCCCTCGACCTCGATCAGCAGCCGCACCCGGTCGGCGACGAACGGCAGGCTGTGGGTGATGCCGAAGCTGCTGCGAATCAGCTCGCCCTCGAAGTCGCCGCCGCAGACGGTGCGGCGGAACAGCGGGTTGAGCGCGCAGTTCCAGCGCAGCGCGCGCAGGCTCAGCGGCTGGCTGACGCCGCGCAGCGTGAGTTCGCCGCGCAGTTCGCGCGGCACCTCGCCCTCGAAGCGCGCGCTGCGGGCGGTGAACCAGGCCTGCGGGTGGGCGGCCACGTCGAGCATCGCGCCGCCCCTGAGCTGCGCGTCGAGCAGCGGCACGCCGCTGCTCACCGAGGCGGTGTCCAGCGTGATGCTCACGTCGAGCCGCTGCGTCTTCGCGTCGAACCGGACCGTGCCGCCGACCTTGTCGAAGCGCCCGCGCAGGGTCGAGGTGCCCATGTGCACGACCTCCCAGTGCACGAAGGTGTGGGTCGGGTCGAGCGTGTAGGCCGGCGCCGCGGCCTGCGCTTCCGATGCCGCGCTCGGCACCGGCTGCGCAGCGGCCGCGAGCGCGGCGCCGCACAGCGCCAGGCCGATCAGGCCGCGCGCCGCTGGCCGCCCGCGCGCCATTGCGCCATCAGCGCGGCCCACTTCGGCCGCACCGCCGCGAGGTGGCGCTCCTTGACGTGGCCGTAGCCGCGGATCTCCTCGGGGATGCGCGCGATCTCGGTCGCCAGCGCCAGCCGGCCGGCGTCCAGCGACGCCAGCAGCTCGTCGATCGAGGCCCTGTATTCGCCGATCAGCGCGCGCTCGGTCCGGCGTTCCTCGGTCCTGCCGAACACGTCGAACGCGGTGCCGCGCAGGCCCTTGAGCTTCGCGAGCCACCTGAAGCCGGTCAGCATGGCCGGGCCGAAGCGGGACTTCTGCAGCTCGCCGGCCGCGTTCCGCTTCGCGGTCAGCGGCGGCGCGAGGTGGTAGTTCAGCGTGTAGTCGCCCTCGAACTGCGCGGCGATGGTTGCCAGGAAGGCCGGGTCGCTGTGCAGCCGGGCGACCTCGTACTCGTCCTTGTAGGCCATCAGCTTGAACAGGTAGCGCGCGACCGCCTCGGTGAGCTTCGTGCTGTTCAGCGGGGCCTCGGCGGCGCGCACCTTCTCGACACAGGCCTTGTACTGCTGCGCATAGGCGGCGTTCTGGTAGGCGGTCAGGAATTCGGCGCGCTTGGCCGTCATGTCGTCGACGTTCACGGTCTTCCTGACGAACTGGATGACCTGCGACCCCGACCCTTCGGGTTTCAGCAGGGCCTGCACCGCCGCCGGATCGTGCGCCGCGCGCCGGCCCCATTCGAACGCGAGCTTGTTGTTCTCGACCTGCACGTTGTTCAGCTCGATCGCGCGCGTGATCGCAGCCAGGCCGAGCGGGATGCGGCCCTTCTGCCAGGCGTAGCCGAGCATCAGCGGGTTGGTGTAGAGCGAGTCGCCGACGAGTTGCACCGCGAGCGCCTCGGCGTCCAGCGTGCCGACGCTCGCGGCGCCGACCGCGGTGACCACCGCGGTGTTGCAGTTGGCGGCCGGGAACTGCCAGTTCGGGTTCATCACGAACGAGGCGGTCGGCGTGCCGTGGGTGTTCATCGCGACAAACGTGCGGCCTTCGCGCATCACCGCCAGCGTGCTCTTGTTGGCGGCGACGATCGGGTCGCAGCCGATCACCAGGTCGGCCTCGGCGGTGCCGACCTTGGTGGTGCGGATCGCGTCGGCGCGGTTCGCGATCTGGATGTGGCTCCAGGTCGCGCCGCCCTTCTGCGCCAGGCCCGCGGAGTCCTGCGTGACGATGCCCTTGCCTTCGAGGTGGGCCGCCATGCCCAGCAGCTGGCCGATCGTGATCACGCCGGTGCCGCCGACACCGGCCACCAGGATGCCCCACGGCGCCTCGGCCAGCGGCAGCGCCGGCTCGGGCAGCGCCGGCAGCGTGAACGGGTCGGGGCGGGCGCTCTTGCCCGGCCCCTTCTTCTGGCCCACGAACTTGCCGCCCTCGACGGTGACGAAGCTCGGGCAGAAGCCCTTGACGCAGGAATAGTCCTTGTTGCAGGTGTTCTGGTTGATGCGGCGCTTGCGCCCGAACTCGGTCTCGAGCGGCTCGACGCTCAGGCAGTTCGATTGCACCGAACAGTCGCCGCAACCTTCGCAGACCAGCTCGTTGACGACGACGCGCTTGGCCGGCTCGACCAGCGTGCCGCGCTTGCGGCGGCGGCGCTTCTCGGTCGCGCAGGTCTGGTCGTAGACGATCACGGTGCAGCCGGGAATCTCGCGCAGCTCCCGCTGCACCGCGTCGAGATCGTCGCGGTGGCGCACCGTCACGCCCTTGGCCAGGCGCGCGGCGATCCCGGCGTCCGTGTACTTCTGCGGCTCGTCGGTGACGACGACGACCTTCACCGCGCCCTCGGCGTCGAGCTCGCGCGTCATCTCGGGCACCTTCAGCGTGCCGTCGATCGGCTGGCCGCCGGTCATCGCGACCGCGTCGTTGAACAGGATCTTGTAGGTGATGTTGACCTTGGCCGCGATGCTCTGGCGCACCGCGAGCAGCCCGGAGTGGAAGTAGGTACCGTCGCCCAGGTTGGCAAAGACGTGCGGGTCGGTCGTGAACGCCGCCTGGCCGACCCAGGAGACGCCTTCGCCGCCCATCTGGCTGAAGGTCACGGTGCTGCGGTTCATCCACACCGCCATGTAGTGGCAGCCGATGCCGGCGACCGCGCGCGAGCCCTCGGGCACGCGCGTGCTGGTGTTGTGCGGGCAACCGCTGCAGAAGTACGGCAGGCGCTCGCCGCTGTCGATCGCCTGCACGACCAGGCTGCGCTCCTTGGCGTCGATCAGCGCCAGGCGGGCGTCCATGCGGGCGGCGGTGTCGGCATCGACGCCGAGCTTCTTCAGGCGTTTCGCGAGCGCCCGGGCGATCAGCGCGGGCGTCAGGTCGGCCTGGGCGCGCAGCAGCCAGTTCCGGCTCGGGTTCGGCTGGCTCCACTCGCCGCCGCTCTGGTCGCCGTCGGCCTCGTCGAACTTGCCCAGCACGTTGGGCCGCACGTCGTCGCGCCAGTTGTAGAGCTCTTCCTTGAGCTGGTACTCGATGACCTGGCGCTTCTCCTCGACCACCAGGATCTCCTGCAGGCCGCGCGCGAACTCGCGTGTGATCGTCGCCTCCAGCGGCCAGACGACGTTGACCTTGTGCAGCCGGATGCCGAGCCGGCGGCACTGGTCGTCGTCCAGCCCCAGGTCGTGCAGCGCCTGCCGCGTGTCGTTGAAGGCCTTGCCGCTGGCGATGATGCCGAAGCGGTCGTTCGGCCCCTCGATGACGTTGTGGTTCAGCCGGTTCGCGCGCACGTAGGCCAGCGCCGCGTACCACTTGTAGTCCATCAGCCGCGCTTCCTGGTCCAGCGCCGTGTCGGGCCAGCGGATGTGCACGCCGCCGGCGGGCATCGCGAAATCGGTCGGGATCACGATGTCGACCCGGTCCGGGTCGACGAACACGCTGGAGGTCGACTCGACGATGTCCTGGATCGTCTTCATGCCCGACCAAACGCCCGCGAAGCGGCTCAGCGCGAACGCGTGCAGACCCATGTCGAGGATGTCCTGCACGCTGCTCGGGAAGAACACCGGCAACCCGCAGGCCTTGAAGATGTGGTCGCTCTGGTGCGCGGCGGTGCTGCTCTTCGCGACATGGTCGTCGCCGGCCAGCGCGATCACGCCGCCGTGCTTCGCGGTGCCGGCCATGTTGGCGTGCTTGAACACGTCGGAGCAGCGGTCCACGCCCGGGCCCTTGCCGTACCAGATGCCGAAGACGCCGTCGAACTTCTTGCTCTGCGGGTACAGGTCGAGCTGCTGCGTGCCCCACACCGCGGTCGCCGCGAGTTCTTCGTTGACGCCGGGCTGGAACACGATGTTCTGCGCGGCCAGGTGCTTCTTCGCCTGCCACAGCGACTGGTCGTAGCCGCCCAGCGGCGAGCCGCGGTAGCCGCTGACGAAGCCGGCGGTGTTCAGCCCGTTCATGGCATCGCGCTTCTTCTGCAGCATCGGCAGGCGCACCAGCGCCTGCACACCGCTCATCAGCGCCCGGCCGTTCTCGAGCGCGTACTTGTCGTCGAGCGAAACGGTTTCGAGCGCCTTGCGGATCGACTCGGGGAGCGGTGCGTTCATCTTCTCGATACTCCAGCAGTGACGGGGGGTGGCGCGCGTGCCCGGCGCAACCGGTGGCCGCGGCGCACCGGACAGAGTTTAGGGATTTGCCTGCACCGTGTCCTTTCTATGTTTGTCGTGGAAGCGGGGGTTCGAGCAATAATCTTGCGCCGATTTCCACTGCGGAGAGCAAATGGCGCCCAAAAGACCCGCATCGGGTAAGCCCGCCCCGGCGGGCCCGGAACCGGCCGACGCCCACGGCAGCGAGCTGGACCGCTACGACCTGCTGATCCTGCACGAGCTGCAGCGCGATGCGCGCCTGTCGAACACCGAGCTGGCGGCGCGCATCGGCATCTCGGCCGCGCCGACCTGGCGGCGCGTGAAGTGGCTGGAGGAGCAGGGCTTCATCACCGGCTACCGCGCCGAGATCGACCGCCGCAAGATCGGCCTGGGCGTGCTCGCCTTCGTGCGCGTCGACGCCGATCGCAACGACGCGGCCTCGACCCGCGAGCTCGAGGAGAAGATCCGCCGCATCCCGGAGGTGATCTCGTGCCACTACATCTCGGGCTCCGGCACCTTCGAGTTGCAGGTGATGGCGACCGACCTCGACGCGTTCTCGAAGTTCTCGCGCGACACGCTGCTGCACCTGCCGCACGTGAAGGACCTGCACACCAGCTTCTCGCTCGGCGAGGTCAAGGCCGGCGCGGCGCTGCCGCTGGGGCATCTGCGCAGTGGTCGCCAGTGCTAGGCCCTGTCCACCCCGCTGCCGACGAGCGAGAGCTGGCCAGGTCTTCGCGGCCAACGAGGGCTGCGACTCGGCGCTCTGCGGCCGGCTGATCCGCACGGCCTGGGCCGCGGGCGTGGCGCAATGAGCCGGCCGGGCGGGACGAAGGCGCTGGTCGCGACCGGTATGCGGCCCTGATCTTGACGCCGCTCAAGCGCGGTCGGCGCGGCTGCGGCATGCTCCAGAATCGCATCGGCGCCCCGGCCGTGGCATCCTGCCTGCCGGCCAGCCGCCTCCGGGAGGGACTCTTGAACTCGAACGACACACCGCAGCGCTACGGTCCGCTGCTGCTGACGCTGCACTGGCTGATGGCGCTTCAGCTCGTCGCGGTCTACGCCTGCATCAACCTGGCTGACCTGTTCCCGAAGGGGAGCGACCCGCGCGCGCTGCTGAAGACCTGGCACTACATGCTCGGGCTGTCGGTGCTGGCGGTCGTGGCGATCCGGGTCGTGGCCCGGTGGTCCGGGACGGTGCCCGCTCCGGAGCCGCGCACGCCGCCCTGGCAGCGCTGGCTGGGCGCGCTGACCCACCTCGCGCTCTATGCGCTGCTGATCGCGATGCCGGTGCTGGGCTGGCTCACGCTGAGCGCGGCGGGCAAGGAGATTCCGTTCTTCGGCATGCAGCTGCCCGCGCTGCTCGGCGAGGACCACCAGCTGGCCGAGGGCCTGGAGGAGATCCACGAGACCGTCGGCGAGATCGGCTACTTCCTGGTCGGGCTGCACGTCGCCGCTGCACTGTTCCACCACTGCATCGCCCGCGACGCGACGCTCGTGCGCATGCTGCCCTTCCTGCGGTCGCGCGCGGCCCCGCGGCCATGAGGGCCACGGGGTGGCACCGCGAATGGCACCGCAGTGACCGCATCGGCTGGCTGCGCGCCGCGGTGCTGGGCGCCAACGACGGCATCGTCTCGACCGCCAGCCTCGTGCTCGGCGTGGCGGCGGCGAACGGCACCCGCGGCGCGATCCTGGTGGCCGGGGTGGCCGGGCTGGTCGCCGGCGCGATGTCGATGGCGGCCGGCGAATACGTGTCGGTCCATTCGCAGGCCGACACCGAAGCCGCCGATCTCGCGAAGGAGCGCGCCGAACTGGCCGCCGACGGCGAGGCCGAGCATCGGGAACTGGCCGCGATCTACGTCGGCCGCGGCCTGACCCCGTCGCTGGCGACCGAGGTGGCGGCGCAGCTGATGGCGCACGACGCGATCGGCGCGCATTCACGCGACGAGCTCGGCATCTCGGAGGCGCTCAGTGCCCGCCCGGTGCAGGCGGCGCTGGCCTCGGCGGCCAGCTTTTCGGTCGGTGCCGCGCTGCCGCTGCTGGTCGCAACGCTGGCGCCGCCGGGCGCACTGATCGCCGCGGTGTGCGTGACCTCGCTCGTCTTCCTGGCGATTCTCGGCGGTGTCTCGGCGCGCACGGGCGGCGCACCGCCGCTGGTCGCCGCCTGGCGGGTCACGTTCTGGGGTGCGCTGGCGATGGCCATCACGGCGGGCGCGGGCCGCCTGTTCGGCGCGGCCGTGTAGGGCGTCGCGAGCGGTCAGGCGGGCGCATCGGCGTCCTGTTCGCCTTCCGGCAAATGGATCAGGCCGGTCGTGTAGTTGTATTCGAACACCTCGCCGTGCCGGCCCCATTCGATCGCGGTGCGCAGCACGCGCTCGGCCTCCGAGGCGCTCAGGCTCTCGCTGAGCAGGCGCAGGAACGGCTCCTCGGGCAGTTCGCCCGAGGCTTCCTGCTCCAGGCTGTGGCGGATGTGGGCGGCAAGCGGCACGTGCGCGAGCAGCTGCCGGCCGAACAGTTCCTGGCGCAAGGTGTGTTCCCCCGCGACATAGCGCGCGCCCAGCGGCGTCAGGTGCAGGTCGCCGTGGGCGAGCTGCGCCAGGCCGAGCAGCGACACCGCTTGCGCGAGCGGCAGCAGCTCGTCGTCGGTCAGCTCGGTCTCCTCGGCCAGCCGCGGCAGGTCGGCGCGGCCGTCGAAGGTGTCGCTGGCGAGCAGTTCCAGCAGGCCTTCCATGCGCGCCACGTCGGCCTCGGGCAGGCGCTCGCCGAGCTGCAGCGTGACCGGCTCCTCTGCGGCGCGGCCCCTGCCGGTGCGCCCGACGGTCATCAGCGCATAGACCTCGTCGATCAGCTGCCGCACCTCGGCGCTCTCGGGGTGGCGCGGGCGCGGCAGCTGCACCGCGAGCTGGAAGCGCACCCGCCCCGGGTCGCTCGCGAAGATCAGCACGCGGTCGGCCATCAGCACGGCTTCCTCGATGTTGTGCGAGACGACCAGGATCGCCTTGGTCGGCATCGCCTTGCGGGTCCACAGTTCCAGGATGTCCTCGCGCAGGCGCTCGCCGGTGAGCACGTCCAGGGCCGAGAACGCCTCGTCCATCAGCAGCACCTCGGGCTCGACGACGAGCGCGCGCGCGATGCCCACGCGCTGGCGCATCCCGCCCGAGAGTTCGCGCGGCAGCGCGCCCTCGAAGCCGGTCAGCCCGATCAGCTTGATCGCCGCCTCGGCGCGCTTCGCACGTTCGGCGCTCGCGACGCCGCGCGCCTCCAGCCCGAGTTCGACGTTGGCCTGCACCGTCAGCCACGGAAACAGCGCGAACGACTGGAACACCATGCCAACGCCGCGCGCCGGGCCGTGCAGGGGCTGGTCGCGCAGCCGCACCTCGCCGCTGTCGGCGCCGATCAGGCCGGCCATGATGCGCAGCATGGTCGACTTGCCCGAGCCGCTCTGCCCGAGCAGCGCGACGATCTCGCCTTCGGCCAGCCGGAAGTCCACGCCTTCGAGCACGGTGCGCTGGTGGCCGTCGGCCGACCTGAACGACTTGCCGACGTTCCTCAATTCGACGATCACTGGGGCCATGGGAGCCCTCCTTCAAAAATGCATGCGGTCTTCGGCCATGCGGTACAGGCGCCGCCACACGAAGTGGTTCATGCCCATCACGAACACGCACATCACGCCGATGCCCAGGGCAACGCGCGGAAAGTCGCCGGTCGCCGTCATGTGGGCGATGTAGCTGCCCAGGCCCTGCGCCTGCAGCGTCGTGTCGCCCCAGCTCACGTACTCGGCGACGATGCTGGCGTTCCACGAGCCGCCGCTGGCGGTGATCGCGCCGGTGACGAAGCTCGGGAACACCGCCGGCAGCAGGTAGCGCCGCCACTTCAGCCAGCCGTGCAGACCCAGGTTCTGCGCGGCATAGCGCAGCTCGGTCGGCACGGTCGAGGCGCCGGCGATCACGTTGAACAGCAGGTACCACTGCGTGCCCAGCACCATCAGCGGCGACAGCCAGAGGTTCGGGTTCAGCTGCCACCGGACGATCAGCACGACCGCGATCGGGAACATCAGGTTCGCCGGGAATGCCGCGAGGAATTGCGCCGCCGCCTGCAGCCGCCCGGCCCAGCGCGGGTTCATGCCGATCCAGACGCCGATCGGCACCCAGACCAGCGCCGCGAGCGCGATCAGCACCAGCACGCGCAGCATCGTGTAGCAGCCGAGCACGAAGACGTGCAGCACTTCCTCGAGGCCGACCTCGGCGCGGATGAAGCCGGCGAGCTGCCAGATCGCGAGCAGCACCGCCGCCGCGACGACAGCGTCCCAGACGCGCGACCAGAGCGGGTTCGGCGCCGTCGCGCGCGCCCGGATCGAGGTGCCGTCGTGGCGCCGCCGAAACATCGTCAGGGAGCGCTCGAGCAGCCGCACGAAGCGCGTCCCGAGCGCGCTCAGCGCATCGGTGCGGCGCATCCAGGTCAGCAGCCACGAGGTCGGCGCGGCGTCGCTCGTGCCTTCCTCGAAGCGGAACTTGTCGGCCCAGGCCAGCAACGGGCGGAAGAACAGCTGGTCGTACAGCACGATGCCCACCAGCATGCCGCCGATGGCCCAGCCGATCGCGCCGAGGTCGCGCTGCTCGATCGCCAGGGCGATGTACGAGCCCACGCCGGGCAGCTTGATGTTCTGGTTCGACACCGAGATCGCCTCCGACGCGACGACGAAGAACCAGCCGCCGGACATCGACATCATCATGTTCCACAGCAGCCCCGGCATCGCGAACGGCAGGTCGAGCCGCCAGAAGCGCTGCCAGCCCGAGAGCTGGAACACCGCTGCGGCCTCGCGCAGCTCGCTCGGCACGGTCTTGAGCGACTGGTACAGGCTGAACGCCATGTTCCAGGCCTGCGAGGTGAAGATCGCGAAGATCGCTGCGCACTCGACGCCGAACAGATTGCCCGGAAACAGCGCGATGAAGCCGGTCACCGTGATCGAGAGAAAGCCCAGGATCGGGATCGACTGCAGGATGTCGAGCAGCGGCACCATCACGCGCTCGGCGGTGCGGACCTTGGCCGCGATCGCGGCGAACACGCAGGCGAAGACCAGCGATGCGCCGAGCGCCAGGAACATGCGCAGCGTGGTGCGCAGCAGGTAGTAGGGCAGGTAGGCCGGGTCCAGCGTCAGCGGCAGCGTCTCGCCCAGCTGGTAGGGCCGCGCCATCTGCGAGCCGCCGTAGGCGAGCGCCACCAGCAGCGCGAGCACCAGCGGCAGCAGCGCCCAGTCCCAGCGGTTGCCGCTGGACTCGACCACCTGGCGGGGGAAGAAGCGCTTGTCGAGCATCGGAACGGTCGGTCGGGAGGGCGGGCGCCGGACTCGGCGAGGCACGCGATTGTCGCCGCGGCGCATGGCGGCCCCGCGGCAAGGCCGAGCCGGTTTGCACAGATTTGCATGGGATCATCGCGGCCATGCCCCACCCGCCCGCCGCGCCCAGGAAGAAGACGCGCCGCATCCCGGCGTTCCTGCGCCATGTCGGCCCCGGCGTGGTCACCGGCGCGGCCGACGACGACCCCTCCGGCATCGCGACCTACACCCAGGCCGGCGCGCAGTTCGGCACCGGGGTGTTGTGGACGGTGTTCCTGACGATCCCGTTCATGATCGGGATCCAGCTCGTCAGCGCACGCATCGGGCGTCAGTCGGGGCAGGGCATCGCGGCGAACCTGCGGCTGCACACGCCGCGATTCTTCCTGTTCGCGATCGTCGGACTGCTGCTCATCGCCAACACCATCAACATCGCGGCCGACATCGCGGCGATGGGGCAGGCGCTGCAGCTCGTGGTGGGCGGCGGTGCGCACTTCTACGCGGTCGGGTTCGGCGTGCTCACGCTGCTGCTGCAGGTGTTCGTGCCCTACCGTCGGCTCGCGCCGATCCTGAAGTGGCTGACGCTGAGCCTGTTCGTCTACGTCGCGACCGCGTTCACGGTGCAGATTCCCTGGGCGAGGGTGCTGCACGACCTGGTGCTGCCCCGGGTGATCCCCGACTCGGCGTTCTGGATGATGATCGTCGCGATCCTGGGGACGACGATCTCGCCCTACCTGTTCTTCTGGCAGGCGGCGCAGGAGGTCGAGGAGATGCGGCTGCGCGGCCTGAAGGCCGGCGCCGAGAGCAGCCGCGCGCTGAAGCGCGCGAAACGCCGCATGCGCCTGGACACCGTGGTCGGCATGGTGTTCTCGAACGGCATCGCGTTCTTCGTGATGCTGACCGGCGCGGTCGTGCTGCACCGCGCCGGCGTCACCGACGTGCAAACCGCCGCGCAGGCCGCGCAGGCCCTGCGCCCGCTGGCCGGGGACTTCGCGTTCGCGCTGTTCTCGCTGGGCATCGTCGCGACCGGGCTGCTCGCGGTGCCGGTGCTGGCCTCGTCGGCCGCCTACGCGGTGGCCGAGGCCTTCGGCTGGCCCGAAGGGCTGGAGCGCCACTGGCGCGAGGCGAAGGGCTTCTACGCGATCATCGGCATCGCGACGATCGTCGGCACCGGGCTGGACTTCACGCCGATCGACCCGATGAAGGCGCTGTACTGGAGCGCGGTGGTCAACGGCGTGGTCGCGGTGCCGATCATGGTCGCGATGATGATCCTGTCGGGCAACGCGACGGTCATGGGCTCCCTGCCGGTCAGGCGCAAGACGCGCTTCTTCGGGTGGGGCGCGGTGGCGGTGATGCTGGTGGCGGTGGCGATGATGGGGTGGGATCTGGTTCGCTGAGGGTCGAGCGGTGGCCCGCGGCAACGAACTAGGATGGGAGCGTTCCGCCGCCGCCGCTCCCATGACCCGCACCCACCGTCGCCTGTGCATCGCCGCTGCCGTTGTCGTCGGCCTGGCCGTTCTGATCCTCGTCGGGTCGCGGTTGGCGGTTCGCCAGCTGCAGTCCCGGATCGAAGGCGCCCTGGGCCCGCGTGCCAGCATCGGCGCGATCAGCGCGCACTGGAGCGGCATCGAGGTTCTGGATCTGCGCATCAGGGCGGCACCGGGATGGCCGGCAGAAGACGAGTTGCGCGCCGCGCGCGTGCAGATGACCCCCGACCTGCGGAGCCTGCTTGGCCGGCCGTGGCGCATCGCCCGTGTCACCGTCGAGGACGGCTACCTGTCGGCACTGAGATCGCGCGACGGCAGGCTCCACCTGGTGCCCGCGCTGCTGGGTTCTGCGAAGACCGGGCGTGAATCCGCAGCGCCCGATGCGGCCGGCGGTGCGACGTCGCTGGTCATCGGCCAGGTGAAGCTCGTCAACGCCACGCTCGCGATCTTCGACGCTTCGGTTCGGCAGCCCCCGTTGCCGCTGCGTCTCGAACGCCTGGATGCCGAGGCCGGCCCGTTCGTGTTGCCCGCCCTCGACCAGGCGATCACGATCAAGCTCGCAGGCCTGTTCAAGGGGCCGCAGCGTGATGGCCGGGTCGCGATCGACGGCCGGTACACGCCGCTGTCCAGCGACGCCAGCCTGAGTGTCCGGTTCTCCGGCGTGGACCTGGTGGCCCTGCAACCCTACCTGCTCAGGATGGCGGAGGCCAGGGTCCGCCGGGGCACGCTGGACCTCGAGCTGCGCGCGACCGTCCTGCGCCGGCACTTGCACGCGCCGGGCAAGGTGACGCTGACGAACCTGGTACTGGCCAACGACGGCGGGCTGGCCACCTTTGCCGGCATCCCCAGGGCGGCCGTGCTGGCGGCGATGAGCCAGAAAGGACGGCTGGAAGTGAAGTTCACGCTCGACGGAAGACTGGACGATCCGTCGTTCTCGCTGAACGAGAACGTCGCCACCAGGATCGCGTCGGGGCTGGCGGAAGGGCTCGGGGTCAGCCTGTCCGGCGTGGTGAAGGGCCTGGGCAGCGTCGTGAAAGGACTGTTCGGCCGATAGACCCGGCGCGTTCCGCCGGGCGCTCGAACCGTGGCCCTCATTCGCCCAGGGGCAGCAGCACGTCGACGGTGCCGTCGAACGGCACCGGCGCCGGCCAGGCATTTCGCGCCGTGAAGCCGGCGCGATCGATGGCCCGCTTCAGCGCCGGCGCCGGGCTGTCGGACTCGATGGCGACGACATGCCGAACCATGTCGATGCGAACCGTCGCTTCATGGTCCACGGCCTTGACCGATTTCGTGATCGCGCCCATCGAGCGGCACGAAACCATGTCCGGTACGGAGAAGACAATCATCGAGAAGGCCCGGTGGTTGGCACTTGAAGGGGACGCTTCGAATCTACGCCGAGCGGCCTCGCGACGCTGTAGGACTTCGCGCGGAACACATCCCGAAACGCAGCACACGAAATCGAAACGGGTCGAGCGACTCTGCCTGGCGACGGGCAGGCCGAGGCCCTGGTAGCCGCCCCCCGAGAAGCGGTCGCGCTAGCGGTGGTGGCGGTGCTCCCAGCGCTCGTGTCTCCACGCACGGGGGTGGCCGTACCAGCCGCCGGAATACCCGGGCGCGCCATAGACCACGGCGGCGCCACCGTAGTAGGCGGGCACGCCGTAGTACACGGGAGCCGGTTCATAGACCGCCACGGGCGCCCGATACACGACGGGGGGCGCGTAGTAGATCGGAGCCGGGGCGTAGACGGGCGCGTAGACCACCGGCGGCGCCACGTTGATTCCGACGGACCAGTGGACGCCCGCGTGAGCAGCGCCCGACACCATCACGGCCGACGCGGCAGCGACCAGAGCGATCGAATTTTTCATGCTGAGCAAGCTCCATGTATCAGCGGCATTCCAGCTTATCGAGTTGTCGACCCGCACGTTGTAGCAAGACGTCAGAAACACTGGCCAGCTCGCTGGCTTGACCGTTCGTGTGGTTGACGGAAGCTCAGTTCGAGTGGACCGCTTGCGACGGGGTTGGCTGCTCCATTCGATCACGACCCATGGACGCGGCGGCCTCGCGCAGCCGCGCGAGCAGGCCGGAGTGACGGCGCGTGGGCGACTCGATCGCCGCGGTCAGGACCTGTGCACTGCACGACAGCGTGACCCGCTCCCGCGCGCGCGTCACCGCGGTGTAGACGAGTTCGCGCGTCAGCACCGGGCCGTGCCGCTGAGGCAGCAGCACCAGGACTTCGTCGAACTCCGAGCCCTGCGCCTTGTGCACGGTCATCGCGAACGCGGTCTGGTGCTGCGGCAGGCGCACGGGCGCGACGTTCCTGAAGCCGCCTTCGCTGTCGGGGAAGCACACCGTCAGGTCGCCGTGCTCGTCGGGCAGCGTGATGCCGATGTCGCCGTTGAAGAGCCGCAGCACGTGGTCGTTGCGCAGCACCATGACCGGGCGCCCGGCGAACCAGGGCGAGCGGGCGTCGAGCGGGCGCGCAGCGTGCAGCGGCGCCAGCGCGTCGCGGGCGTGCCGCGTCATCCGTTCGTTGATCGCCACCAGGCCGCGCGGCCCGTCGCGCACGGCGCACAGCGCGCGGAACGCACCGAAGGCCGCGCCGATGCCGGCCCGGTCCGCCGGGTCCCGCAGCACGGCCTGCAGGTAGCCGGCATAGCCTTCGACCAGGCGCTCCCATGTCGCCTCGCCCGGGGCGGCGCCGTCCTCGTCCAGCCAGCGGATCGAGTCGTCCGCGCCGGCATGCAGCCAGGCCAGGGCGTGCGCCGCGCGTGCGTTGTTGATGTCGGCGGCGAGCCGCCCGACGCCCGAGTCCGGCGCAAAGCGGAAGTTCCGGGTGAACCAGACGACGCTGTCGGTCAGGCTGCTGCGGTGCGCCGGCGGCGGTGATCGGAGCTGTGCGGCGTCCAGGTCGCACAGTGCGGCCAGCGCGCCCCGGCAGACAGAGGTCAGCGACGGGTCGGCGCCGAGTTCGGCGAAGACGGCGCCGGACTCGACGGCGGCGAGCTGGTCCTTGTCGCCGAGCAGGATGATGCGGGCCGACTCGGGCACCGCGTCGAGCAGGCGGGTCGCCAGCGCCAGGTCGAGCATCGAGGCCTCGTCGACCACCAGCGCGTCGATCGGCAGCCGATTGCCGGCGTGGTGGACGAAGCCGCCGGGCGCCGGCGTCACGCCCAGCAGGCGGTGCACGGTGGACGACTCGCCGGGCAGGCGAGCGCGCAGCACCTCGGGCAGGTGCGCCGCGCGCTGCCGGATGGCCTCGGTCATGCGGGCCGCCGCCTTGCCGGTGGGCGCGGCCAGCGCGATGCGGCAGTCGGGGTTCTGCGCGACCAGGCAGGCCAGCAGGTTCACCACGGTGGTGGTCTTGCCGGTGCCCGGGCCGCCGCTGATGACCGTCAGGCGGCCGCGCAGCGCCAGCGCGGCCGCGATCTTCTGCCAGTCCACCGCGCCGCCGAGCACCGCCTCGTTCGGCCGGAACAGATCGTTGAGCCGCTGCCGGGTCGCGGCGTCGATGCCGATGGGGGGCCCGCCCGCCGCGCGCACCAGCCGCGCCGCGAGCCGGCGTTCGTGGTCGAAGTAGCGGTGCAGATAGAGGCGGCCCTCGTCGTCCAGGATCAGCGGCATCGCGCCTGGCTGCCGCGGCGTGCCGACGACGCCCGAGGCGAGCAGCGCGGCTCTGACCCGTGCGGCATCCGCGCCGGGCGCGGCGGTCCTCGCCCACTCGTCCAGCGACAGGCACACATGGCCGTCGCTCGTCGCCAGGCTGACCGCGGCGGCGGCCTGGCCGACGATGCGCTGCGTCGCGGCATCGGCGCCCAGGCGGCCGGCCCAGGCCGCGACGTGCGCGGCGAACCCGTCGGCCAGGCCATCCGCCGGGCGGCCGGCCGATGCCAGAAGAGGGCCCGCGATGGTGACGGGCGTCATGCGGGCACCCCGACGGGGCTGGCCGTCCCCAGCAGCGCCGACAGCTGCTCGACGAGCTGGCGCGGCGGACGGTCCCGATAGATGCCTGTCGGCGTGCCGTCGCTCGTGGCCCAGCCGGGACGCACGCCGCGCACGAACAGGTAGAGCGCGCCGCCGAAGTGACGCTCGTACCCGTAGTCGGGCAGGCGCTGTCCCAGGTAGCGGTGCAGGGCCACCGCGTACAGCAGGTACTGGAGGTGGTAACCGTGTTCCGCCATCGCGCGGGCCACCGGCGCCGGGCCGTAGTCGGCAGGCGTGTCGCCCAGGTGGTTGGACTTCCAGTCGAGCAGGTGGAAGCGGCCGTCGTGCTCGAACACGAGGTCGATGAAGCCCCGCAGGTAACCCTCGAGAACGCCGAAGCTCAGCGGCGCAACCGGATAGCCGTGCTCGCGCAGCAGGGCGGCCAGCGCGTTCGCCGTCAGGTGGGTGGCCGGGAGGTTGAATTCGAGCTCCACCAGCCGGCGGCTGCGCGGCAGCTCGGCGAGCGCCATGCCCCCTGGCAGCCGGGTGTGCAGCACGTCGTCCAGCATCCGGGTCAGCATCCCCGGCAGCAGGGCGGCCGTGGCGCCTGCAGGCGGAGCCGGGGGCTGCTCGCGCAGCGCCGCCGAGATCGCCGCCGGCCAGCTGGCCGGGTCGGTGAAGTCCGCGCGCTCGAAGACGGCATGCAGGCAGGTGCCGGCGTCCGGCCCGCGCGGAAAGTGGAGGATGTCGTCGTCCGTCGGCGGCGGTGCGGTTCGTTCCTCGGCCAGGGCCTCGGCATCCGCGCTCACCCGCGTGTCGTGATCGACCGCCGCCCCTTCGTGACGCAGGCCGAGCGTCAGCCTGCTGTAGCTGCCGATCCACCACGCTGCCGGGATCGATGCGGGCGCGGGCAGCGCGGCCACGGCCTCGGGGGCGATGCGCGCCGGGTCGACGCCGGCCCAGGGGCCCGCGGGCAGCGGCGCCAGGCCGACGCTGCCCGGGTGGGCGGCGGCAAAGCTTTCCCAGGCCGCTGCGATTGCCGCGGGCGGCAGCCTGTTCTGCTGCCACTCGGCCGGCGCCAGGCCGGCGCCCGCCACCAGCGAATTCAGCGGGCTGCGGCTGCTCTGCGTGCTCGTCACGCTCTTCCCGAAGGTGCCGGTGTAGGAGCCCACGACCAGGTAGCAGCGCTGCACCGCGCGCGTCAGCGCCACGTAGATCAGGCGCAGGTTCTCCGCGGCACGCTCGAGCGCGATCTGCGCCTTGACGGCCGAATCGTCGCCGCCGGTCCGGAAGTCGAGCACGGGTCGGCCGTCGGCGTCGTGATACTCCCGGCCTTCCGCCGTGGCGGGCGAGCCGCCCGGATGGCCGTCCCAGAGGAACGGGCAGAACACGACCGTGTACTCCAGCCCCTTGGACTTGTGGATCGTGACGACCTGCACCAGGTTGCGGTCGGATTCCAGGCGCAGCTGGGCCGCGTCGTCGCTGCTGCCCTCGGCGCGCTGCGTCTGCAGCCAGCGCAGCAGCAGGTCCGGCGCGCCGTGGGACTCCGCGGCCTGGTGCAGGCACTCCGACAGGTGCCGCAGGTTGGTCAGGCGGCGCTCGCCGTCGATGCGCTCCAGCAGGCGTTCGTCGACGCCCTCGCGCACCATCAGGCTGCGCAGCATCACGCCCACGCCGCGGCGCAGCCAGAGCTCGCGGTAGTCGGTGAAGCGTGTCACTGCGTCGAGCAGGCGGGCCTCGTCGGCCGAGACGGCCTCGATGCCGGCCGCATCGAGGCCGAGCATGCCGGTGGCCAGCGCGGCCCGCAGCAGCGGCTCGCGGGTCGGCTCCAGCACCGCCGCGAGCACCCGTTCCAGGTCTTCCGCGTCCGGGCTGCCGAAGATGCTGGCCTGCGACAACTCGACGCTGCCGACGCCGAGTGCGGCCAGCGCCTGCCGCATCTCGCTGCCCTGGGCGTGGCTGCGCACCAGCACCGCGATGTCGCCGCCCGACAGCGGCTTGTCGCCGACGACGATCTCGCCGCGCTGCCCGGCGCCGATCAGGCGCGCGATTTCGCCGGCACAGGCCTGGCCCGCCGCGCGTCGGGCCGCCTTCTTCGGCAGCGGCTGGCCCGCGTCGTCCCGCGGCAGTTGCCACAGCTGCAGGGAGGCGCGCGGCAGCGTCGCGTCTTGCCAGGTCTTGCGCGGCTTCGTGCCGCAGTGCACCGGCTGGTAGCTCAGGCCCGGCAGCACGAAGGCGTGCGGATTGATCGAGAACAGGCCGTTGAGCCCGGCCAGCAGTTCGCGCACCGAGCGCTGGTTGTCGGCCAGCGTGTAGCGGGCGGCGGCTTCGCGGCGCGCCTGCAGGTAGGTGTGCAGGTCGGCGTTGCGGAAGCTGTAGATCGCCTGCTTCGGGTCGCCCACCAGGAACAGCGGCGCCCCGCTGTTGCCATGGATCGCCTTGAAGATCGCGAACTGCAGCGGGTCGGTGTCCTGGAACTCGTCGATCAGCGCCGCCGGGAAGCGCGCCCGCAGCGCCGCGGCGAGCCCCGGCTGCCCGCCGCCCGAGAGCCGCTCATGCAGGTTGAAGAGCATGTCGTCGAAGGCGACGACACGGCGTTCGTGCTTGAGCGCGCGCAACCGCGTCGGCGCCTCGTCCAGCAACCGGCGCAGCAGGCGCTGGCGGCCGATGGCCAGCACCTGCCTCGCTGCGTCCAGCCGCGCCAGCAGTTCGCCGGCCTGATCGAAGAAGGCATGGGCCTGCGGCGGCGGCTGGCCCTTCCTGGGGCGCAGACGTTCCGGCGTGAACAGGTCCAGCTTCTCCAGACCGTCGGGCGCCGCCAGCGGATCGCTGCCGGCCAGCAGTGCGTCCCAGCTCGCGGCGGCGGTCTGCACCGAGCTGTCCTTGTACACGTTGCCGTTCAGCCGGGGCAGCGCCTGCGTCACGCCGCCGACGATGCGCTCGCGCTCGGCCTGCCAGGTCGCCCGGGCGGCGGCGTGCGCCGTGCCGAGGGCCGCGGCCAGCGCCGCGGGATCGCCGACCGGCGCCTCGTCCAGCGCCGCCGGCCAGAGGACGGCCGACAGCGGCTTGGCGAGCCGGCGTTTCAGCAGCTTGTCCCATTTCTCGGGGCTGTCCTTGCTGGCGAGCAGGTGGCCGGCGAGTGCCGGCGCCAGGGCCTCGCCCGCGACATGGCTGCGCCAGAAATCGTGCACGACCTCCATGCGCAGGTCGGTGTCGTCGGTGAGCAGTTCCAGCGCCATCGGCAGGCCCGACGTGAACGGCGTGTCGGCCAGCGCCCGCTGGCAGAAGCCGTGGATCGTGAAGATCGAGGCTTCGTCGAAGGTCTGCAGGGCCAGGTCGAGGCGCAGCGCCATGTCGGGCTCCGCCAGGCCGTGCCCGGTCTTCAACGCGTGCAGCAGCGTGCCGACGAAGGGGTCGACGACCGCCGGGCCGGTGCCGCGCAGGTGCGCGAGCGTCTCGGCGATGCGCGTGCGGATGCGCTCGCGCAACTCGGCCGTGGCCGCGTTCGTGAAGGTCACGACCAGGATCTGCTGCACCTCGAGCCGGCGCTCGAGCAGCAAGCGCAGGTACAGGCCGCAGATGTTCCAGGTCTTGCCGGTGCCGGCCGAGGCCTCGATCAGCGTGCTGCCGTCGAGCGGACAGCGAAAGACGTCCAGGGCTTGTGCGGTCATCGGATCGGGCCTCGGCCACACCCGCGGGCTGCGCCTGCGGGGCACACCGCGGCACCCGCGCGCAGCGCCCCGGCGGCCGGCCGCTCGCAGGCTGCAGGACGCGCGGCGGCCCGCGCCACGGCATCGCCCGCGGCGAACGGGCGGTGCGGGCGGCCGATCTGCCCATCGGCCCGGTGGGGATTCCTGGTCAAGTTGCTCCTTCCGATCTGGCGCGCCGCGCCGGCGAACACCGTCCCTGTGCGCCCCGCATTGTCCCCGCGCGCGGCGCTCCAGCAAGCGGCCGACGTTCCATCGAATGCGCAATTCATGCGGTTACAGTCGAACAGGCTCACACCCTGAGCGAGCAACCGCGCCGCGCCATGACCAAGACAGCCCGGGTCTACAAGATCGAGATGCTCATCCGCAACCGCGGCCACGTGAGCTTCCAGACCATGCTCGACGAGCTGGAGGTCTCCCCGGCCACGCTCAAGCGCGACCTGGACTACCTGAAGGACCGCCTGGGCGCCCCCATCGTCTACGACCGCTACCTCAACGGCTACAAGTTCGGGCAGGACCCTCTCGGCGAAAAGCACGAGTTGCCCGGCCTGTGGTTCAACGAGCGCGAGCTCTACAGCCTGCTGATGGCCCACCAGCTGCTGAGCGAGCTGGACACCGAAGGCGTCATCAGCCGCCATCTGCAACCGTTGCTCGAACGCATCCACCAGATGCTGGGGCCCGACGAGGTCGACGCCAGGTCGCTGCTCCAGCGCGTGCGCATCATCAACTCGGCACGGCGCCCGGTGCCGGGCAAGTTCTTCGAGCTGGTGGTCGAGGCCCTGCTGAACCGCCGCCGCATCCGCATGCGCTACCGCACACGCAGCCGCGCGCAGACGAGCGAGCGCGACGTGTCGCCGCAGCGCATGGTGCACCACCGGAACACCTGGTATCTGGACGGCTGGTGCCACCGCACCGACAGCCTGCGCCGCTTCTCGCTGGATGCGATCGAGCACGCCGAACTGCTCGAGACGAAGGCCAAGGAGGTCTCGGCCAAGACGCTGGAGGCTGAAATGGACGCTGGCTACGGCATCTATGCCGGCGCCAAGCGCCGCTGGGCCACGCTGAGCTTCGACGCCGAGGCCGCCCAATGGGTGAGCCGCGAGGAATGGCATCCGCAGCAGAAGGGGCGATGGGTCGACGACGGCCGCTACGAACTGCAGGTGCCCTACGTGGATGAGACGGAGCTTGCGATGGACATCCTCCGTCATGGGAGCCATGTGGCGGTGATGGCGCCGGCCTCGTTGCGGGCGATGGTGCGCAAGCAGCTGCAAGAGGCGCTGAGCTTGAACGCCGCGTGAAGCGAAGATGCGGCGAAGATTCCACCCATGGCGGCGGGCGCAGGCCCGGGGCCCGTCCTGCCATCTGAACGGAGCGCCGTGATTGCACAGGCACGCAGTGCGCGTGCTGTGGCCTGAACCCGGCCGGCACAGGGGCAGGACAAGACGTGCTCAGGTTCGCGGTCTTCCATCGCAAGTTCTTTCGTTACCCCGCGGCGTCCAGAACCGGCCCGAAGACCATCGTGGCCAGGCCGGGGAACTCGCCCGCCAGCGCGTCGGCACGCCCGCGCAGCGCCAGGCGGTAGGCCGGGTCGGCTCCCTCGGCGAAGGGGCGGACCGGGGTGGGCGTCCAGGTCTGGCTGGCGCGGTTCAGGGACGAACCGCTGGTGACGTAGGACCAGGCGGACTTGGGGAAGAACTCGAGCGGCTCGCGCAGGCCGCGCCGGTACAGCCGCAGCAGTTCCTGCAGCCGCGCGGCCGGCTGCTCCGGCGATTCGAGTTGAAGGGTCTCGTCCAGCGACAGCCAGCGGGTCTGCGCCCGGACGCCCTGCGGCGGCGCGGCGCACAGCGCGAGGTGCGCGATCCATGCCGCCAGCACGTCGCCGGCACGCAGGGTGTCGTAGCGCCAGCGCACCAGCCCGTCCGGGCGCAGGTCGGCGAAGCTGGCGCTCAGCTGCCAGGGCTCGCCGTCCAGCTCGATCGCCAGGCGCACCTGGTGCGGCGGCAGGCAGGGCGCCGCCGTGTGCGTGCGGATCGTCCCGGCGAAGCGGGTCAGCGAATCGAGTTCATGCTCGAGCTGCCGGCGACCCAGCGAGCCCGACGGCAGCTCGTGCCCGGCCTCGGCGAGCGCGCGCACCGAGGCCGCGTCGGCGCCCGCCAGCAGGGGCCCGAGCAGGCGCGCCGCGAGCGCGGTGCGGCCCGGCCAGTCCGGCAGGAAGGGCTCGTCGTCCTGCAGCTCCTCGGCCGCGCGGCCGAGGGCGATGCCCAGGCGACGCTTCAGCAGGTAGCGGCAGGGGTTGCCGAAGAACTCGACCAGTTGGTCGACGCTGACCTCGCGCCACGCCGGCCCGGGCGCGGCGAGTGGACCCGCGAAGAAGGCGGGCAGCGCGGCGAGCGGCGCGTCGTCATCTTCCGTCTCCGTCTCCGCCTCGGCCTCGGCCTCGGCCTCGGTCGCCGCCTGCGGCACGCCGGCACCCTCTTGCGCCGCGGGCGGCACGGCCGGCGGCGCGGCCCGAAGGCTGCGCCGCAATGCGTCGGCGAGCTCGCGATGGAAGCTGCGCAGGCGGGGATCGCCGCCGATCTCGAACGCCGCGATCGCGAACGGTTGCAGCGGGTGCTCGACCACCAGCCGCCGGCGCGCCTGCGCGAGGCCCTCGGCCGAGGACGGGTCGGCGGCGATCGCCGGGATCAGGACGTCCAGCAGCTCCGAGATCAGCACCGACGGCGGCAGCGCGGCGTTGTCGCGCACGCTGCGGCCGGTGTGGCTGAGGTAGACGCTGTGGCGGGCCGCGAGCAGCAGGTCGAGGAACAGGTTGCGCTCGTCGCTGCGGCGCTGCCGATCGCCGCGCCGCGGCTGCAGCGGCATCAGGTCGAATTCCGGCGCCCGCGTGGCGGTCGGGAAGGCGCCGTCGTCCAGCCCGATCGCGCAGACCACCCGGAACGGCAGGTTGCGCAGGCTGCTCATCGACGAGAACGTGACGCCGCCCGTGGGCACGCCGCCGCGCGCCGGATCGTCGAGCTGCTGTTCGAGCGCCGTGCGCACGACTGCGAACGGCACGCTCCGGGCGTCCGCGTCGTCCAGGCCGCCGCGCTGCATCGACTCGGCGAGTTCGCGGATCGCGTCGAGCAGCTCGCGCTGGTCGTCGAGCTCGTCCCCGACCGGGGCCATGAACGCATCCACCGCGTCGAGCAGCAGGCCGCGCCAGGCGTGCGGCGACCGGGCCAGGGCCACGGCGTCGTGCAGGGCGTGCAGCCGGTCGACGAACTGCGCCACGGCCCCGAGCGCGAGCGCGTCCGACCCTTCGGCGTCGCCGGCCGGCAGCAGGCCGGCGAACGGCTCCGGCACCTGCGCGGGCAGGGCGTAGCCGAGAAACAGCCGGTCCAGTCCTTCGGCCCAGGTGTGGTCCGCCGACGCGGGCACGCCGAAGCCCGCGCGGTGCGCCGCGTCCAGGCCCCAGCGCGTGCCGGACTCGCGCAGCCAGTCGTGGACCCGTTGCAGGGCGTCCTTCTCCAGACCGAAGCGGCGCGCCACGATCTCGTGCTGCAGCAGGTCGAACACCGCGCTGGCATGGAACCGCGAGGCAAGCAGCGAGAGCAGGCCCAGCAGCGCGCGCGCGGGTGCATTGACGCTGCTGCGGGCCCGGCCCGAGACCGTGTACGGGATGAACCGGTCGCGCGGCGCGGTGCCGAAGACGGCCTCGATCAGCGGGGCGGCGGCGTCGAGGTCCGGCGTCACCACCAGGACCTGCGACGGATGCTGCACCGCACCGTCGGCGAGCAGGCCCAGCAGGTGGTCCTGCAGGACTTCGAGCTCGCGGGTCAGCGAGTGGCAGACATGCACTTCGAGACTGCGGTCGCCGGCGCTCGGGCGGACCGAACCGGGCGCGAGGTCGGCCAGCGCCAGGATGGCGTCCTGCAGGCGCCCCAGCAGGGTGTCGGCGCCGCCGGGCACGAACTCGCCGTCGTCGGTCGCTGCTTCGCCGGCGCTGTCGACCAGCGCGTCGACATGGGCCTGGGTCTGCCGGCCCCAGGCCGCGAGCAGCCGGTTGCCTTCTTCGTGGTGATGCCGGTCCGGCGCGCCGCCACGCGCCGCCAGGTGGCTGAGCCGCCGCCGGTCGATCAGCTCGAACCAGTATTCCTGGCAGGGGTTGAGCACGTAGACGTGCACCTCGGCCAGGCGGCCGATCTGCTGCAGCCACGCGATGTGCAGCGGCGGCGTGGTCGGCAGCGCGAACACGTGCGCGCACGCCGGCACGCCGGCCGCCCGGGCCTGGGCCGGCGTGGTGCGCTGCAGCGCGGCGGCGAAGGCCGCGCCCGGGTCCGACGCCGCGGTGCCGGCGGTCGCGGCCAGCCGGCGCCAGAGATCGGCCTGCCAGCGTTCGTCGGCGAGTTCGCTGTCGCGCGCCGCGCCCAGCGCCGGTGTGCGCCCGACCC
The DNA here is from genome assembly GCA_040388965.1 of Pseudomonadota bacterium. Classification (GTDB taxonomy): domain Bacteria; phylum Pseudomonadota; class Gammaproteobacteria; order Burkholderiales; family Burkholderiaceae_C; genus LMDS01. Next base: position 96,408 of record JAZKAV010000013.1, read on the forward strand.
GCCAGGCGGCGAGCCAGTCCGGGCGGTAGGTGAGGTACTGGTCGAGCAGAGCGGCGATCCGGCTGGCCAGCTCGAAGCGCATCACGTCGTCGGCGCCGCCCAGATACGACGCCAGCCGCGGATGCGCGGCCACGAAGTCGGCGTCGCCCAGCACGCCGTACACCCGCCAGGTCAGCACCGGAGGCAGCAAGGGCGATTCGGGTGCGACCGCAGGAACGAGCGCGCCCATCTGCCGCCAGAGCCATTGCGCAAGGTACGAGAACTCCACGTTGGCGCAGACGCCGCGCGCCTCGGCGATCGCCAGGGTCACCGAGCGGCGCACGGCGGCGCTCGGCACGATCACCTGGTCCGCGGCGAATGCGTCCGCCGCGCCGGTGCCGAGCGTCGTCAGCAGCCGGCGGGTCAGGACCTCGTAGCGGTTGGAGAAGTGGAGGTGGAGCATGGGAATCCGGAAGTCGTCGCTCTCGGGGACCGGGCTGGGGTAGACCCTCGGGCCGCCCCACTTGTAAGCAAAAGAATCCTCCCCCTATACTTAGGGGGACGTTTTGGAGGCCACCCCTGATCCTGCTTCAGGGAACCGGCCAATCGCAGCGTGGGCACTCGGGGGAGTGTGAATGAACGAAGGCGGATCCTCGCTCGATTTCCTGAGTCTGCTGCGAAGCCAGTCGCTGGCCGATGCCGTCGACGATCTGGACCTGAACCTCGGCATCCCGTGGCCGGTTCTGCAACAGGCCGCCGGCGATGTCCTCGGGTGGGAGCACTCCTCGCACGAGCTGCTCACGGGGGTCGAGGTGACCGATTTCTCGGAAACGATTTCCGGAGAAGTCTTCTTCGAACTGTTCCGGCGCTGAGCCGCCCGCGCGGCATCAGCGGCGCGATGGCCCCTTGGGCGGCGCGCCGGGCGTGTCGCTCAGCGCCATCCATTCCGAGCTCGACATCTCGATCTCGACGACTTCCGGCCCGCGCGGCTCGAGGCCGCGACGGCGCTCGTGCTTGCCGGGCGGGCGACCGTCGAGCCGGCGGCGATCCTCGCCGGAGCGGCGCTCCGGCACTTGAGTGGGTGGGGTTGCTGTGAACTTGGCCATGCCGATGAGTCTTTTCCGTCCGGTCCTCGCCGCATGGCGGCAATCGACCAGCACGCAAGGCTAACAAATCCCGTGCCCGCCGCCCGTGGGTCGCTGCCCCCGGCAGCGTGAAGAATGGGCATCGACGCGTGTCTGGATCGCGCGCCGCCGACCGGGCCGAATCGGCGCCTGTGCGGACCGGACCGCCGCGGTCGGGCCGACGGCCGGGTGCCGCGGCATGGCCCGCCGCGGTAAGCTGCGCGCCCATGGCCCGACTGGACGACCCCTTGCACGACCGCGAAGTCGGCGCGCGCGACAGCACGCTGGACACGACCCGCATCGACGACGTGCGCATCGGCGCGGTGCGCCCGCTGATCACGCCGGCCCTGCTGCAGGAGCGCGTTCCGGTGCGCGACGACACGCTGTCGCTGGTCGAGAAGAGCCGCAGCGCGATCGCCGATGTGCTGCATGGCCGCGACGACCGCCTGATCGTCGTCGTCGGCCCGTGCTCGATCCACGACCACGAGCAGGCGATCGAGTACGGCCAGCGCCTGAAGGCCGTGGCCGACGAGCTGCAGGACGACCTGCTGGTCGTGATGCGCACCTATTTCGAGAAGCCGCGCACGACGGTGGGCTGGAAGGGCTACATCAACGACCCGCACCTCGACGGCAGCTTCGCGATCAACGAAGGGCTGGAGCGCGCGCGCCGCCTGCTGCTCGAGCTCACGACCCTGGGCCTGCCCACCGGCACCGAGTTCCTCGACCTGCTGAGCCCGCAGTACATCGCCGAACTGATCGCCTGGGGCGCGATCGGCGCACGCACCACCGAAAGCCAGAGCCACCGCCAGCTCGCCTCGGGACTGAGCTGCGCGGTCGGCTTCAAGAACGGCACCGACGGCAGCATCCGCATCGCCGCCGACGCGATCCTCGCCGCGCGCGCGCCGCACGCGTTCATGGGCATGACGAAGATGGGCATGGCGGCGATCTTCGAGACCCGCGGCAACGAGGACTGCCACATCATCCTGCGCGGCGGCCGGGTGCCCAACCACGATGCCGCGCACGTCGCGTCGAGCTGCGCGACGCTGCGTGCCGCGGGGCTGCGCGAGCAGGTGATGATCGATGTCTCGCACGGCAACAGCAGCAAGCAGTACCGGCGCCAGGTCGAGGTCGCCGGCGACGTCGCGGCGCAGGTCGCGGCCGGCGAACACCGCATCGTCGGCGTGATGATCGAGAGCCATCTCGAGGAGGGCCGGCAGGATCTCGTGCCCGGCGTGGCGTTGCAGCGCGGCGTGTCGATCACCGACGCCTGCCTCGGTTTCGTGCAGACGGTGCCGGTGCTGCGCGACCTGGCGCGCGCGGTGCGGGCGCGGCGCGGTGCGTCCGCGCGGCCACGCAGTCTTTCAGGGCGCCGGCGCTGACTCCGCGTCCCACCGGCGCATCGCCTGCAGCGCGTCCTCCCGGGCCTCGGCCGGCAGAAACGACGCGGCTGCCGCGCTGCGCATCAATCCCGCCAGCTGCGCGAAGCTCAGGCCGGTCTCGGCATGGATGGCCGCGAGTTCGCCGCTGAGCGTGACGCCCGACATCAGCCGGTTGTCGGTCGAGCACGAGACCGACAGGCCCGCCTCCACCATGGCCCGGATCGGGTGCGCGGCGAGCGACGGGAACGCGCCGGTGTGCACGTTGCTGCTCGGGCAGACCTCGAAATGCAGACCCCGCTCGCGCGCCGCGCCGACCCAGCGCGCGGTCTGCGCCGGGGTCTGGCCCATCATGATGTGCACGCCGTGGCCGATGCGCGTCGCGCCGAGCGCGGCGGCTTCGAGCACGCGCGAGCCGGCGTCGGCCTCGCCGGCATGGCAGGTCAGGCCGAGGCCGGCGTCCCGGGCGCGCGCGAATGCGGCGGCATGAACGGCCGGCGGGTGGCCGCGCTCGGCGCCGGCGAGGTCGAAACCGATCACGCCCCGACCGGCGTAGTGCGCGGCAAGCTCCGCGGCGCGCAGGGTCTGGTCGGGCGAATCGGTGCGCATCGCGCAGACGATCAGTCCGCAGGGCAGACCGCTGCGGCGCAGCCCCGCGATCAGTGCCTCGACCGCCGCCTCGCCGCGCAACCCGAACGGCTCGAGCAGCAGCGGCGCGATGCGGAACTCGGCGAGCACGCAGCCGTCGAGGCGCGCGTCTTCGGCCGCCTCGAACGCGACGCGCTCGCAGGCGGGCACCGTGGCCATCGACGCGACGGTCAGCGCGAAGCCGCGCAGGTAGCGCTCGAGGTTGCCGGAGTTGGCATTGGCGTGCATCCAGTCGGCCAGTGCGTCGGGCCCGTCGGTCGGCACGGCCAGGCCACGCGCGCGGGCCAGTTCGAGCAACGTCGCGGGACGCAAGCCGCCGTCGAGGTGCTCGTGCAACAGCGCCTTGGGCAGGCGCCTGAAGGCAACGAATTCGGGCGAAGGAGGCGCTGCGTGCGGGCTCAAGGTCGTGGTCTTCGGATTCGACAGCCGCGGGACGGGCATGGAATTGCGCGATGATGACGCATCACCCCGCCGCGATCGGCCGCAGGGGGTCAGCCTGCCCGGCCTCGGCGAGATGCCGGCGATGCAGGTCGTGCCCCGATGTGGTGACCGTGATCCTGCGGGCCAGCGTCATTGGACGCGCCAATGCGCCAAGAGCGCGGTATTCCCTCGAGGAGCGCTGAACGCGCAAACTCCCGAACGATGCCCACCGAACCCGAACAGGAACAATTGCTGCATGCCGCGCGCCAGGCGCAGACGCACGCCTACGCGCCGTACTCGCATTTCGCGGTCGGCGCGGCCGTGCTCGACGACCAGGGCCGCATCCATGCCGGCTGCAACGTCGAGAACGCGGCCTACCCGGAAGGGTTGTGTGCCGAGGCCGGCGCGTTCAGCGCGATGGTGCTGGCCGGCGGCCGGCGCGTGCGCGCGCTCGCGGTCGTCGGTGACGGCGCGGCGCTGGTCACGCCGTGCGGCGGCTGCCGCCAGAAGCTGCGCGAGTTCGGCGCGCCCGACACGCCGGTGCTGGTCGGCGACCGCGTGCAGCTGCGCGCGCGCTTCACGCTCGCCCAGCTGCTGCCCGACAGCTTCGGCCCGGAGGTCCTCGCCCCATGACCGGCGAATCCCCCGCGGTTCGACAGCTGCGTGCCCGCGCGCCGCAGGCGCAGCCGCGCATCGCGGTCGTGCTCGGCTCCGGCTGGGGCGGCCTGACCGACCAGCTGCGCGACGCGCTGCGCATCCGCTACGACGAGCTTCCGGGCTTCCCGCAGGCCACGGTGCCCGGCCATTCGGGCGAGCTCTGGCTGGGCCGGATCGGCGCGCACGAGGTCGCGGTGATGAGTGGGCGCAAGCATGCCTACGAGAACGGCGACGTGAAGGGCATGCAGTTGCCGATCCGGACGCTGCGTGCGCTCGGTTGCGAGGTGCTGGTGCAGACCAATGCGGCCGGCAGCCTGCGCGCCGCGATGGCGCCGGGCAGCCTGATGGTGCTGTCCGACCACATCAACCCGTCGCAGCGCTCGCCGCTGGTCGGTGAGGGCGGCGCGGAGCGCTTCGTCGGCATGCTCGACGCCTACGACCCCGAACTGCGCGCCACCGCCCACGCCGTCGCGTCGCGCAGCGGCGTCGAGTTGCACGAGGGCGTCTACCTGTGGACGCTGGGGCCGCAGTTCGAGACGCCGGCCGAGATCCGCATGTTCCGGCAGTGGGGCGCGGACGCGGTCGGCATGAGCACGGTGCCCGAGACCATCCTCGCGCGCCACGCCGGCATGCGCGTGCTCGCGCTGTCGCTGCTGACGAACATGGCGGCCGGGATGTCGGACGAATCGCTGAGCCATGCCCACACCTTGTCGCAGGCGCTCGCGGTGGGCGACGTCGCCGGAGCGCTGCTCGCCGACATCGTCGCGGCGATCGAGTTGTGACTGGTGAGGCGCACGAGGCGGGCGAGGCGGCCATGAACATCGAACCCGACCTGTTCCGAAGCGCCCGGCTCGCCCTTGCCTGCCTCGATCTGACGAGCCTGAACGATGCCGACACCGAGGCCGATGTCGTGACGCTGTGCGCGCGTGCGCAAGGCCGGTTCGGCCCGGTCGCGGCGGTGTGCGTCTGGCCGCGCTTCGCGCAGCGGGCGCGGCGCGAGCTGCCGGGCGGGATCGCGGTCGCGGCGGTCGCGAACTTTCCCGACGGCAGCGCCGACATCGCGCGTGCCGTGCGCGAGACGCGCGCGATCGTCGACGCCGGCGCGCAGGAGGTCGACGTGGTGCTGCCGTTCTCCCGACTGCTGCAGGGCGACGAGCGCGTCGTGGCCGACCTGCTGCAGGCGGTGCGCGCCGCGTGTGCCGGCCTCGTGCTGAAGGTGATCCTCGAGACCGGCGTGCTGGCCGACGCGGCGCCGATCGCGCGGGCCTGTCGCCTGAGCCTGGATGCCGGCGCCGACTTCCTGAAGACCAGCACCGGCAGGACCCCGGTCGGCGCGACGCCGCAGGCCGCGCGCGTGATGCTCGCGAGCATCGCCACCGACCCGCGCGCGGCGGGCCGCGCCGGCTTCAAGGCCTCGGGCGGCATCCGCAGCGTCGCCGAGGCCGCCGTCTACCTCGGGCTGTGCGAGCAGGCGCTGGGCCGCGAGGCGGTGCAGCCGCGGCGCTTGCGGATCGGCGCGAGCAGCCTGCTGAACGACATCGAGGCGGTGCTGGGCGGCAGGCCCGCCGCTTCGGCGCCGGCGCCCTCGGCATACTGAGGGTGAGGCTCGCAATGCTCGCCCAAGAAATCATCTGCCGCAAACGCGACGGCCTCGCGCTGGAGCACGCGCAGGTCGACGCCTTCGTCGCGGGCCTGGTGGACGCGTCATGGAGCGAGGCGCAGGCCGCCGCGATGGCGATGGCGATGTTCCTGAACGGCCTGTCGGACGCCGAAACCGCCGCGCTGACGCACGCGATGACGCGCTCCGGCGAGCTGCTGGACTGGGCCGGCGCGAACCTTGGCGGCCCGGTGCTCGACAAGCACTCGACCGGCGGCGTCGGCGACAAGGTCAGCCTGATGCTGGCGCCGATCGTCGCCGCCTGCGGCGGCTTCGTGCCGATGATTTCGGGCCGCGGTCTGGGCCACACCGGCGGCACGCTGGACAAGCTCGACAGCATTCCGGGCTACCGCACCGCCGCGTCGACCAGGCAGTTGCGTGCGGCGCTGCGCAGCGCCGGCTGCGCGATCGTCGGCCAGACCGCGGCGCTGGCGCCGGCCGATCGGCGCCTGTACGCGATTCGCGACGTGACGGCGACCGTCGAGTCGGTCCCGCTGATCACCGCAAGCATCCTGTCGAAGAAGCTCGCCGCCGGGCTGCAGGGCCTGGTGCTGGACGTGAAGGTCGGCAACGGCGCGTTCGCGGCCGGGCTGCCGATGGCGCGCTCGCTCGCGCGCTCGCTGGTGCAGGTCGCTGCCGGCGCGGGACTGCCGGCGCGGGCCTGCCTCACCGACATGAACCAGGTGCTCGGCCACAGTTGCGGCAACGCGCTCGAGGTGCGCGAGGCGCTGGCCTTCCTGCAGGGCACGCGGCGCGAGCCGCGGCTGCTCGCGCTGACGCGCCGGCTCGGCGCCGAGTTGCTGCTGCTCGGCGGGCTCGCGGATCGGGACGAGGCGGCGCTCGCGCGCGTCGACGCGGTGCTCGCCGACGGCCGCGCGCTCGATCGCTTCGCGCGCATGGTCGCGGCGCTGGGCGGGCCGGCGGATTTCGTCGAGCGTGCCGCGACCTGCCTGCCGGCCGCGCCGGTGCAGCGCGCCCTGCGTGCGGAGCGCGCAGGGTGGGTCGACCGCATGGCGACGCGCGAGATCGGCCTGCTCGTGGTCGAGCTCGGCGGCGGCCGGCGCCAGGCCGGCGATGCGGTGGATCATCGCGTGGGCCTCGCCGAGGTCCTCGGGATCGGCGATCGCGTCGAGGCCGGCGCTGCGCTGGCGATCGTGCACGCGGCCGACGAGCCTGCCGCTGCCGCCGCCTGCGCGCGCCTCGCGACGCTGATCGGGGTCGCGGATGCCGCGCCGGCGCCACGGCCGGTGGTGATCGAGCGCATCGACCACGCGAGTGCGCCATGAGTCGCGCGATCGACGCGCCGTTCTCGTCGACGTCCGCCAACGCCGCGATGAGGTTGCACGCCTCGATGCGTCTATCCCGCGCCTGCCGGGGCGTTCTGGTCGCCGCGGCCTTCGGCCTGTGCGTGCTCGCGCAGGCTGCCGACACGGTTCATCTGCGGCTGATCGGCATCAACGACTTCCACGGCCATCTCGAACCCGCCGGGCTGAGCCTGACGCTGGCCGATCCGCAGGGCGGCCAGCCGCTGCGCGTGGCGGCGGGCGGTGCTGCGGCACTGGCCGGCATGGTGCAGGCGCTGCGCTCCGGTGCGCCGCACAGCCTGATGCTGTCGGGCGGCGACCTGGTCGGTGCCGCGCCGCTGGTCTCGACGCTGTTCAGGCACGAGTCGACGGTGGAGGTGATGAACGCGATCGGGCTGGACGCCGGCACGGTCGGCAACCACGAGTTCGACGCCGGCCTCACCGAGCTTCGGCGCGTCGTGACCGGCGGCTGCGCCGCGACCCTGCCGGACGACGCGGTCACGTCCTGCGGGCTCGAGCGCTACGCCGGCGCGAACTTCCCGATGCTCGCGTCCAACGTGCTCGACGCACGCGGCCGGCCGGTGCTGCCGCCGTACACGATCAAGCGCGTCGCCGGCATGCGCATCGGCATCATCGGCGCGGTGACGAAGACGACGCCCGGCATCGTGGTGCCCTCGGGCGTGGCGGGCCTGCGCTTCATCGACGAGGCCGACGGCGTGAACCGTGCGGCGCTGCGCCTGCGCCGGCAGGGCGTGCGGACCATCGTCGCGCTCGTCCACGAAGGCGGCGAACTCGGCACGCCACAGAACCGCGGCGACTGGAACGATCCGACGTGCCCGCAGAAGTCGGGGCCGATCTTCGACATCGCGAAGCGCCTCGTGCCCGAGATCAGCGTGGTCTTCTCGGCGCACACGCACCAGGGCTACCGCTGCCTCGTCGACGGCCGCACCATCATCTCGGGCACCTCGTACGGCCGCGGCATCTCGGTCGTCGACGTCGAGATCGACCCGCGAACGCGGCAGATCCTTCCGGCGCTGACGCGCAGCCGCAACCTGCCGGTCGTCAACGACGCGACCGACCCGGCGCTGCGCGAGCGCCTCGCCGCGGCGACGCCCGCGCCCTATGCCGAGGTGCTGCGCACGGCCCGGCCCGATCCGGCGATCGCGGCGCTGGTCGCGCGCTACGCGGCGATCGTCGCGCCGAAGGCCGAGCGCCCGGTCGGCACGATCGCGGGTCGTTTCGGTCGCGGCGGGCCGGCCGACAGCGCGGCCGGCCGGCTGGTCGCCGACGCGCAACTCGCGGCGACGGCGGCGCCCTCGAACGGCGGCGCGCAGATCGCGCTGATGAACCCGGGCGGCATCCGCAGCGACCTGGAATGCCGCGGCACGCCGCCATGCACCGTGACCTTCGGCGATGTGTTCACGATGCAACCGTTCGGCAACAGCCTGGTCGTGATGACGCTGAGCGGCGCACAGCTGAAGGCGGTGCTCGAATCGCAGCAGAAGTCGGGCGGGGGGACGACGTTGCTGCAGCCGTCGGAGGGCCTCGGCTACACGTGGCAGTCCGACGCCGCGGCCGGCGACCGGGTGCGCGACCTGCGGCTGAACGGCGCGCCGATCGAGGCCGACCGCCGCTACCGCGTCACGGTCAACAGCTTCCTGGCCGAGGGCGGCGACGGCTTCGTCACCCTGGTGCATGGCCAGGCGCGCACCGGCGGCGGGCAGGACCTGGATGCGCTGCTCGCGTACCTGAAGGCGCAGCCCGGGCGCGCGCCGACCACGGCGGCGCGCGTGAACCGCCTGCCGTAGCGCGCACGCCCTGTGCGAGCGGTGCCGTGGCCGGCGCCGGCGCCCAGGACATCCGAGGCGCGCAGGATTCGCCCCATCAGGGGATTCGGCCACGAGCGGCGGGCGCGCCCTACAATCGACGGGTTTCGCTGCCGGCGTCGTGCCGGGCTCCAACAAGGATTCTCCCGTGTTCATTTCCGAAGCCTTCGCGCAAGCCGCGCCTGCCGCCACCGATTCTCTGTTCGGCGGCGGTATCACAGGAATGCTCCCGATCGTCCTGATGTTCGTGGTGCTGTATTTCGTGATGATCCGCCCGCAGATGAAGCGCCAGAAGGAGGCCAAGGCGATGATCGACGCGCTCGCAAAGGGCGACGAGGTCGTCACCAGCGGCGGCATGCTGGGCAAGATCTCGAAGATCGGCGAGAGCTACCTGACGCTCGAGATCGCCAGCGGCGTCGAGATCCAGGTGCAGCGCGGCGCCGTCGTGCAGGTGCTGCCCAAGGGCACTGTCGCTGCCAGGTAGGCGCGTTGCCCGGGCGGGCGCCCCGCGGCCGGTCATGGCGCGGCGAGGCGCTCGCCGTCGCGGCGCCCGTGCCGCCGAAGGAACCCCCGATGAATCGCTACCCTGCCTGGAAATACGCGCTGCTCGTGGTCGCCCTGCTGGTCGGGCTGGTCTACACGCTTCCGAACTTCTTCGGTGAAGCGCCGGCCGTCCAGGTCAGCAGCGGCAAGGCCACGCTGAAGCTCGACGCCTCGATGGCGCCGCGCGTCGCCGAAATCCTCGCCAAGGCCGCTCTGCAGCCCGACTTCGTGCAGTTCGAGGGCAATTCGGTGAAGGCGCGCTTCGACGACCTCGATGCGCAGCGCAAGGCCAAGGACGCGATCAACGCGGCGCTGAACCCCGACCCGGCGAACCCGAGCTACATCGTCGCGCTGAACCTGTTGTCGCGCTCCCCGGGCTGGCTCGCCTCGCTGCATGCGCTGCCGATGTTTCTCGGCCTCGACCTGCGCGGCGGCGTCTACTTCCTGATGCAGGTCGACATGAAGTCGGCGCTGACCAAGAAGGCCGAGGCGCTGACCGGCGACATCCGCACCCTCTTGCGCGACAAGAACCTGCGCCACGCCGGCATCACGCGCGACGGCAACACGGTCGACGTGCGCTTGCGCGACCGCGAGACGCTGACCGCCGCGCGCGCGCTGCTGCAGGACCAGTTGCCCGACCTGCAATGGACCGAGACCCCCGACGGCACCGACATCAAGTTGAGCGGCAGCCTCAAGCCCGAAGCCGCCAAGCGCGTGCAGGACACCGCGATCACGCAGAACATCACGACGCTGCACAACCGCGTCAACGAGCTCGGCGTCGCCGAGCCGGTGATCCAGCAGCAGGGCGCCGACCGCGTCGTCGTGCAGTTGCCCGGCGTGCAGGACACCGCCAAGGCGAAGGACATCATCGGCCGCACCGCGACGCTCGAGCTGCGAATGGTCGACGACAGCGCCGAGGCGATCCTCGCGATGCGCGGCAGCGGGCCGGTGCCGTTCGGCACCGAACGCTTCAGCGACCGCGACGGCAGCCCGCTGATCGTCAAGCGCCAGGTCGTGCTGACCGGCGAGAACCTGACCGACGCGCAGCCCGGCTTCGACGGCCAGACCCACGAGCCGGTCGTCAACCTGACGGTCGACGCGAAGGGCGCGCGCATCATGAAGGACATCTCGCGCGACAACGTCGGCAAGCGCATGGCGATCCTGCTGTTCGAGAAGGGCAAGGGCGAGGTCGTGACCGCGCCGGTGATCCGCGGCGAACTCGGCGCGCATTTCCAGATCTCCGGACGCATGACCGCCGGCGAGGCGAACGACACCTCGCTGCTGCTGCGCTCCGGCTCGCTCGCTGCGCCGATGGACATCATCGAGGAGAAGACGATCGGCCCGAGCCTGGGGGCCGAGAACATCACCAAGGGTTTCCACAGCGTGCTGTTCGGCTTCGCGGCGATCGCGCTGTTCATGTGCGTCTACTACCAGCTCTTCGGCATCGTCTCGACGCTGGCGCTGGGCTTCAACCTGCTGCTGCTGCTGGCGGTGCTGTCGATGCTGCAGGCGACGCTGTCGCTGCCGGGCATCGCCGCGATCGCGCTGACGCTGGGCATGGCGATCGACTCGAACGTGCTGATCAACGAGCGCATCCGCGAGGAGCTGCGCGGCGGAAAGTCGCCGCAGGTCGCGATCAGCGAGGGCTACGAGCGCGCGTTCGCGACGATCCTCGACTCGAACGTCACGACGCTGATCGCCGGTCTCGCGCTGCTCGCGTTCGGCTCCGGCCCGGTGCGCGGATTCGCGGTGGTGCACTGCCTGGGCATCGTGACGTCGATGTTCTCGTCGGTGGTGTTCTCGCGCGGCCTCGTCAACCTCTGGTACGGCCGCCAGAAGAAGCTCAGGAGCGTGGCGATCGGCCAGGTCTGGAAGCCGCAGCCCGATGTGCCTGCGGTGAAGACCTGGAAATGACGACCCCAAGGCGCCTTCGGCACCGCCCCCCGAGGGGAGTTCAGGCCGCAGAGTGCCGCGAAGCGGGCCTCGTGGTGGCCCACGGCGGCACGGCGCTGGCCTGAGCGCGCGAGCAAACACAAGGATCCCCCATGGAGTTCTTCAGAATCCGGCGCGACATCCCGTTCATGCGGCATGCGCTGGTGTTCAACATCGTCTCGGCCGTCACCTTCTTCGCCGCGGTGTTCTTTCTCGCGACGCGCGGGCTGCACTTCTCGATCGAGTTCACCGGCGGCATCGTCATGCAGGCGAGCTACGCGCAGACCGCCGACGTCGAGAAGATCCGCGCCAGCGTCGAGAAGCTGAATGTCGGCGAGGTGCAGGTGCAGAACTTCGGCAGTTCGCGCGACGTGATCATCCGGCTGCCGGCGCGCCAGGACACCAAGCAGACCGAGGTCGCGGCCACCGTGTTCGACACGCTGTGCAAGGCCGAGAGCGGCAGCGTCGGCGTGCGCCAGATCACCACCGACAAGGGCGAGACGGCGAGCCGGCCGGTGTGCTCGGCCGGCGCTGTCGAGCCGGTGCAGCAGCGCAGCGTGGAGTATGTCGGGCCGCAGGTCGGGCGGGAACTGGCGGTCAACGGTGCGTACGCGCTGCTGGCGGTCGTCGTCGGCATCATGATCTACCTCGCGATCCGCTTCGAATGGAAGTTCGCGGTCGCGGCGATCGTCGCCAACCTGCACGACGTGGTCATCATCCTGGGCTTCTTCGCGTTCTTCCAGTGGGAGTTCAACCTCACGGTGCTGGCGGCGGTGCTGGCGGTGCTGGGCTATTCGGTCAACGAATCGGTCGTGATCTTCGACCGGATCCGCGAGGCCTTCAGGCGCTATCGCAAGATGAACACGCACGAGGTCATCGACCACGCAATCACCAGCACGATGAGCCGCACCATCATCACCCACGGCAGCACGCAGATGATGGTGCTCTCAATGCTGATCTTCGGCGGGCCGACCCTGCACGGTTTCGCGATCGCGCTGACGATCGGCATCCTGTTCGGCATCTATTCGTCGGTGTTCGTCGCGGCGGCGATCGCCATGTGGCTGGGCGTGCAGCGTGAAGATCTGGTCAAGACCGGTCCGGCGAAGGGAGCCGATCCGGACGATCCGAACGCCGGGGCCGTGGTGTAGAGTCGCATCGTCACCCTCTCAGGACGCGTCACTCACCCATGCCGACCCCCGCCAACCCGACGGCATTGGCCCAGCAGGCGAGGCGCGCGTACGTGGAGGGTCTGCTCGCCGGCCTGCCGGCGGTGGTTCAGGCGGTCGATCAGGGGGCCCGCGTGCTGCTCGGCAAGGTCGCGGAGCCGGCGGTGGCGATGCGCCGGCGCGACGCGGTGGCCGAACTCCACAAGGCCGCGCCCTACTGGCTGCAGGGCATGACCTCGATGCTGCGCGGCGCCCGCCAGAGCGGGCTCGTCTCGGCCACGCATCCCGGCGATCTGCCGCTGACGGCGAGCCGACACGCGAAGCTCAGCCTGGTGGACGACGACACGATCGAGCACGAGATCATCAGCTCGAAGCTGGCGCTGTCGATGATGGACCGCGCCTCCTGGGAATTCACCGACCTGCGCTCGCGCATGAACGTGCTCGAAGCCCGCGACGAACTCGACACCAACGACGTGCTGCGCCCGCACGTGCTGGCGCGCATCGTCACCGCGTCGTGGCGCGCGGCCACGCTGAGCCTGGAGGCGTGGCGCGAGTTGCAGGGGGTGCTGCAGGACGAGTTCGCCCACTTCGCCGAGGAGGGCTACCACGAGACCAACCGCTACCTGCTCGAGCGCCACGTGCTGCCGGATGTCGACCTGCGACCGTTCATCCGGCGTTCGCGCAACGCCGGGGGCTCGGCGGGGACGTCGACGCGCGGCGCGTTCGTGCAGTCGGGCGGCGGTGCGGCCGACCACCGCGGCGGGGTCGGCGACGAGACGCGCATGATGACCCGCACCGCCGGCATGGCGCATGGCGCTGACCATGCCGAGCAGGTGCTCGGCCGCCTGAACCGGCTGGTCGCTCGCCAGTTGCCGGGTTTCGGCGTCACGCAACAGGGGGGCCGGCCGGTGACGACCGCGCCGCGCCTGAAGGCCGCGATCAATGACGCCCAGCAGGGCCTTGCGCGGCGCCTGGCGACCGCGGAACATGCGGCCACCGTCTCCGGCCAGGTCAGTGCGCCCGCGCTGCTCGAGGAACTCAACCGGCGCAAGCAGGCGCTGAAGCAGGCCGCAAGCACACCGGTCGAGCGCGCGACGATCGAGATCGTCGCGCTGCTGTTTCAGAGCATCCTGACCGAAGAGCGCATCCCGACCTCGGTGCGTGTCTGGTTCGCGCGGCTGCAGATGCCGGTGCTGCGAGTGGCGGTCAGCGAGCCCGATTTCTTCGCGACCATCGACCACCCGGCGCGCCGCCTGATCGACCGCATGGGCTCGTGCGTGATGGGATTCGATGCCAACAGCCGCGCGGTCGGCGACATCCTCGAGAAGGAGATCAAGCGCGTCGTGCAGGTCGTCGAGGCCTATCCGGACACCGGCCGGCGCGTGTTCCAGACCGTGCTGGTCGAGTTCGAGAAGTTCCTCGAGCACTATTTCAAGAACGAGAACGAGGCGTCTCGCAAGGGCGTCTCGCTGGCGCAGCAGGTCGAGCAGCGCGAGACACTGGCGATCCAGTACACGATCGAGCTGCGCAAGATGCTCAACGAGATGCCGGTGCAGGAGGGCGTGCGCGAGTTCCTGTTCCAGGTCTGGGCCGACGTGATGGCGATGACCGCGATCAAGTCGGGCAGCCAGAGCGACGCCACCCGGGACATGAAGCGCGCCGCGACCGACCTGATCTGGTCGGCCAGCGCGAAGGTCTCGCGCGAGGAGCGGGCCGAGGTGATCCGCCGCCTGCCGCCACTGCTGAAGACGCTGCGCGACGGCATGGACCACGCGGGCGTGTCGGCCGACAAGCAGGACGAACACATCCAGCGCCTGAACAACTCGCTGGCCGCGGCGTTCACCGCGAAGACCGCGGCGATACCGCACGAGCGCCTGGAAGAACTGATGGCCCGGCTCGAGACGCTGGAGGAACTGCTGCCCGAGGCCGACGATCTCGTGATCGACGAAGCGATGGTGCACGACCTGTCCGGCCACGAAAGCTCCGAACTCGAGGTCGTCGCCGAAGGCGGTTCGATGCCGACGCCGGCAATGATCGCCTGGGCGCGCGAGCTGCAGGTCGGTAGCTGGTACATGCTCGACTACCGCAACCGCAACGAACCGATGCAGCTGGCGTGGCAAGGCATGCGCCGGCAACTGACCCTGTTCGTCTCGTCGCAGGGGCGCGGCGTGCTGTTCCAGCAGAACCGTCTCGCCGCCTTCCTGCAGGCCGGCCTGCTGGTGCCGGCGCAGGACGAGTCGCTGACGGTGCGCGCCACCCGCAGCGCGATGGCCAAGCTCGACAGCGATCCTTCGAGGTTATTGAATTGATGTAAAGGTGGCTGAAGCCGCGATGGGTGGTACGGCACAAGCCGACTCCGCGCGGCTTCGGCCGCCTTCCCATTCCTAAGACTAATGGATCAACCGGTCCTCGGCATCGACGAACAGCTCGTCGAGGATCAGCGCGTCCGGCTCCTCGCCCAGGCTCCAGAAGACCATCAGCACGATGATCTTCAGATCCTCGAGATCGAGCGGCCCGCCGGGGATGGCGCTGGCGCGGTCGATCACCATCTCGCGCATCGGCGGCGGCAACACGCCGGCGGACTCGAGGAAGCTGATGAAGCCGATCGAGTCCTCGCCCAGGTGCTCCTGCTCGGCGGGCGAATAGACCCGCAGGCTGGCCGCGCCCTGCTCGCCGACGTACGACTGCGCCGCAGTCGCAACGCCATCGAGCCAGGACAGCGCCTCCTCGATCTCGTCGGACTCGAAACCGACCGACGACAGCTTGCGCGTCAGCTGACCGTGCTCCGGGCAGGCATCGGGCCGCCAGTAGTTTTCGTACAGGTACACGAGCACATCGAACATGGTTTCACTATACCTTAGCCGCCCGTCGCAGCGGCGCCGTGGACGCTCGCATTCCTGCTGCCAGGGTGGCCGGACTCAGCGCGGCGGGATGCGCTGGAACAGCTGGCCCGGCAGGCGCGCGACCAGCCCCTCGAGTTCGAGCCCGAGCAGGCGGCTGCTCAGGTCGGCAGCACTGTGGCCGGTGCGGGCGGCGAGCGCGTCCAGCGTCACGGGGTCGAAGCCGAGCGCGGCCAGCAGCGGGTCGTCGCCAGTCGGCGCCGCCGCGCCCGGGGGCAGCGCCCGGCCATCGATGGCGGGCGCCGGAAGGCGCAGTTCCTCCAGGATGTCCGTTGCCGTCTCGACCAGTTTCGCGCCCTGCCTGATCAGCGCATGACAGCCGCGCGACTGCGGCGAATGGATCGAGCCCGGGATCGCGAACACCTCGCGGCCGGCCTCGTTGGCCAGGCGCGCGGTGATCAGCGAGCCGGACTTCAGCGCCGCCTCCACCACCAGCGTGCCGCGTGTCAGCCCGGCGATGATGCGGTTGCGGCGCGGGAAGTTCGGCGCCAGCGCCGGCGTGCCCAGTGGGTACTCGCTGACGATCAGCCCCTGGGCCGCCATGCGGTGCGCGAGCCCCAGGTTGCGGCGCGGATAGACCCGGTCCAGGCCGGTGCCGACGACGGCGATCGTGCTCGCCGCGCCGTCCAGCCCGCCGGCGTGCGCGGCGGCGTCGATCCCCAGCGCCAGGCCCGACACCACGGTCAGGCCGGCGCGGCTCAGGTGGCTGGAGAAGGCACGGGCGTTGTCGGTGCCCTGGGGTGTCGGGTTGCGGCTGCCGACGACGGCGAGTGCCGGCGCCTGCAGCAACTCGCATCGACCCTGGGCATAGAGCAGCAGGGGCGGGTCGGCGCTGTCGAGCAGCGCACGCGGATACATCGAATCGCCGAGCGTGATGACCGCGCGTGGCTCGGCGGCCGGCGTTTGCAGCCAGGCGAGCGTCGTCGTGACGAGGCTGGCGAGATGCCCGGGTTCGGTCGCCAGCGCCTGCGCCTGCAAGGACCCGACGAGTTCACGCCGCGCGGCGGTCGATGCGGCGATCACGGCCTGCGGAGAACCGAAGCCGGCCAGCAATCGGCGCGCCGATTCGCCCCCGACCCCCGGCGTTTCCAGCAGGCGCAACCAGGCGCCGAGTTCGTCGGGGTCGATCACACCAGGGGCCGGCTCCGGCCGGTCGGCCTGCGGCTCGGGTTCAGGGCTGGGTGAAGCGGTCGCCGGGCGAGACCGGCTCCTTGACCGACAGGATCAGCGCGTACGACATGCGATCGAACACGCGGAACACGAACAGCAGGCCATGCCGCTCGTCGGGCAGCTTGATCGTCGGCTTGCCCGGATCGGTGGGGTCGACCACGCGCGCGCCCGTTCGTACCAGCGCGAGCACATGGCCGCGCTCCATGCCGTCCTTCGTGCCGCGGTTCAGCGCGACGATCTGGTTCTGGCCCGCGGTCAGTGCGTCGCCGTAGAGCGAGACGATCTGGCCGTCCATCGGGCCCTGGGGTGCGTGCGGTGCATAGTTCGTGAACTCGCGCGGCGGCACCACCGCCAGCCGGTCACCGACCCCGGCCTCCTGGCGCACGCTGGTCACGACGAAGGTGGCCGGCACGATTTCGGACGTGCCGGCCGCGTCGACCCGCGTCTCGCCCTGCCGGGTGTATTCGGCGCCGCCGACGTAGATCGCCTCGTAGCCCAGCACTTCCTTGGTGGTCGGGTCGACCAGCGGCTTGGGCTCGCGGAAGATGCGGTACTCGGTGCCGCTGCTCAGCTCGCCGCGCACGTAGGCGGTGTCGCCGCGGCCGAGGATCACGCGGCCTTCCTGCGTGGCGACGATCCGGGGGGCGCGTTCGAGTTCGTTGCCCTGGAAGATGACGGCATCGTTCAGGAACGGCTCGATCAGCCCGAACGGGATCGACGCCAGCGCGTCGGCGCCCAGTTCGGACGAACGCACCCGCGGCGAGAGCTTGTCGGTGCCGGTGACCGGTTGCCCCATGCGCAGGCGGGCGCGCCCGCCGGTCTTGTCGAGGTACAGCACCTGGCCGGGGTAGATCAGGTGCGGGTTGCGGATCTGGTCGAGGTTCATGCCCCACAGCTCGGGCCAGCGCCAGGGACTCTTCAGGAACAGCTTCGAGATGTCCCAGAGCGTGTCGTGGCGCTTCACGGTGTAGGAATCGGGCGCGTTCGGGGCCAGCTCGGACAGCGGCACGCCGTCCTGGGCGACCTTCTGGGCGGTGCCGCGCTGCTGCGCGGTGATCGGATAATTGGCGGCCTGCACCGCGGCCGAGCCGAACGCCAGAGCCAGCATCGCGCCGATGGACACGGCACCGGCAGTCCGGCGAAGACGAGAGGCGGATCGGTCACGACGGGTCATGGAGGTGTCTCTCAGGAGATGCACGGCATGGATCGCCCGCGCGATGGGGTTGAGTCCGCTGGCTTCGCCGGACCGATGGCGGTTCGGCGAAAATCCTCAATCAGTTTCACAGATTCTGCCCCTAAACCCTTGATATCGCAACGAAACTGACCTCGGCTGACGCGCCGTGTGAGACCTGTCACGACCGGCGGCGTTGCGTCAGTTCCACACCGGTGCCTGAGGCGCCGCCGAAATGAAATCCCCTCCATGGCCAAGCTGAACATCCTGCGCTATCCCGACCCCCGCCTGCACACCGTGGCCAGGCCCGTGGCACGGGTCGATGCGCGCATCCGCCAGCTGGTCGACGACCTGCTGGAGAGCATGTACGCCGCCGACGGTGTCGGCCTCGCGGCCACCCAGGTCGACGTGCACGAGCGCGTGATCGTGATGGACACCTCCGAGGCCCGCGACGACCCGCGCGTGCTGATCAACCCGGAGCTGGTGGCCCGAAGCGAGGAGATGACCTTCGCGGACGAGGGCTGCCTGTCGGTCCCAGCGATCTACGACAAGGTGCCGCGCCATGCCCGGGTTACCGTGCGATCGCTGGACCGAGATGGCCAGCCGCAGGAGTTCGAGGCCGACGGCCTGCTCGCGGTGTGCGTGCAGCACGAGATGGACCATCTGGTCGGCAAGGTCTTCGTCGAGTACCTGAGCCAGCTCAAGCGCGACCGCATCCGGGCCAAGTTGCTCAAGAAGGCGCGCGAGGAAGAGCGTGAATGAGAGGCCGGCAACCGGGCGCCCACCGATGAAGCTCGCCTTTGCAGGCACGCCGGACTTCGCGCGCATCGCGCTCGAGCGACTGCAGCGTGCCGGTTTCGCGATCGGCCCGGTGCTGACCCAGCCCGACCGCCCGGCGGGTCGCGGCATGAAGCTGCAGGCGTCGCCGGTGAAGGCGTTCGCCCTCGAACAGGGGCTGCCGGTCGTCCAGCCGCGCAGCCTGCGGCTGGACGGCAAGTTCCCCGACGACGCCGAGGCGGCGCGCGCCGCCCTGCTGGAAGCACAGCCCGACGTGCTGGTGGTCGCCGCCTACGGCCTGATCCTGCCGACGTGGGTGCTGGACCTGCCGCGCCTGGGCTGCCTGAACATTCACGCATCGCTGCTGCCGCGCTGGCGCGGCGCCGCCCCGATCCACCGTGCGATCGAGGCCGGCGACGCACGCACGGGCATCACCATCATGCAGATGGATGCCGGCCTGGACACCGGCGAGATGCTGCTCGTCGAGGCCATCGACATCGCACCCGCGGACACCACCGCGAGCCTGCAGGACAGGCTCGCCGAACTCGGCGGCCGGTTGATCGTCGAGGCGCTGGAGCTGGCCGCCTGCGGTGCCCTGGTGCCGCAAGCGCAACCGGCCGAGGGCATCACCTACGCGCACAAGATCGACAAGTCGGAGGCGGCGATCGACTGGCGCGACCGCGCCGCGACGATCGAGCGCCGGCTGCGCGCGTTCGACCCGTTCCCCGGCGCGACCGCACTGCTCGACGGCATCCCCATCAAGTGCTGGCGCGGCACGGTCGTGGCCGGGCGCGGCGCGCCGGGCGAGGTGCTGGCGGTCGGCGACGCCGGCATCACCGTCGCGTGCGGCGAGGGCGCGCTGCGGCTGACCGAACTGCAGCGCGCCGGCGGCAAGCGCCTGGGCGCCGCGCAGTTCCTGCAGGGTGTGCCGCTCGCTGCCGGCAGGGTCTTCGCACCGGCGGGCCGTTGAACTCGCGTACGCTGCCCGCATCTGCGCCGCTCCATGCGTTTCAACCAGGATCCCCCGCCATGTTCAACCTGATGAAGACCGCCATCCTGATGGCGGCCATCACCGCCCTGTTCATGGCCCTCGGCTCGCTGATCGGCGGGCAGCAGGGCATGATGATCGCGCTCGTCGTCGCGCTGGGCATGAACTTCTTCAGCTACTGGTTTTCCGACAAGCTGGTGCTGAGGATGTACGCGGCGCGGGAGGTCGACGAGAGTTCCGCGCCGCAGTTCTACCGCATGGTGCGCGAGCTCGCGCAGCGCGCCCAGCTGCCTTGCCCCAAGGTCTACCTGATCGACGAGGACGCGCCGAACGCGTTCGCCACCGGCCGCAACCCGGAGCATGCCGCGGTTGCCGCGACCACCGGCATCCTGCGGGTGCTCAGCGAGCGCGAACTGCGCGGCGTGATGGCGCACGAACTCGCCCATGTGCGGCACCGCGACATCCTGATCAGCACCATCAGCGCGACGATGGCCGGCGCGATCTCGATGCTCGCGAACTTCGCGATGTTCTTCGGCGGTCGCGACAGCGAGGGCCGCTCGACCAACCCGGTCGTCGGCATCCTGGTGATGATCCTCGCGCCGATCGCGGCCAGCCTGATCCAGATGGCGATCAGCCGGGCGCGCGAGTTCGAGGCCGATCGCGGCGGCGCCGAGATCTCCGGCGAGCCGCGCGCGCTGGCCAGCGCGCTGCAGAAGATTCATCGAATCGCGCAGGGCATCCCGCTGGAAACGACCGAGCGCCACCCCGAGACGGCGCAGATGATGATCGTGAATCCGCTGTCGGCCGGCGGCCTGCGCGGCATGTTCTCCACCCACCCGTCCACCGAGGAGCGTGTCGAACGGTTACTCGCGATGGCGCCGGTCGCCTCCTGATCCGGTGATACCGTCTGCCCCGAGTGGAGCATCCTCGGGGCAGATGTTGAAGACCTACCAATTCCCGCCGGCCTTCCTGTGGGGCGCGGCGACCTCGGCCTATCAGATCGAAGGTTCGCCGCTCGCTGACGGTGCCGGGCCGAGCATCTGGCACCGTTTCGTGCGCACGCCGGGGCTCGTGAAGAACGGCGACACCGGCGACGTGGCCTGCGACCACTACCGGCGCATGAAGGACGACGTGGCGCTGATGAAGCGGCTGGGCCTGACCGCCTACCGCTTCAGCATCGCCTGGGCACGTGTCCTGCCCGCGGGTCGCGGCCGGGTGAACGAAGCGGGCCTGGGCTTCTACGAGCGCCTGGTCGACACCCTGCTGGAAGCCGGCATCGAGCCGCTGGCCACCCTCTACCACTGGGACCTGCCCGCCGCGCTCGACGACCGCGGCGGCTGGCTCAACCCCGACGTGGCCGACTGGTTCGCCGATTACGCGAGCGTCATGTACAAGCGCCTCGACGGCCGCGTGAAGAAGTGGGCGACGCTGAACGAGCCCTGGGTCGTGACCGACGGCGGCTACCTGCACGGCGCGCTCGCGCCCGGTCACAAAAACCGCTTCGAGGCGCCGATCGCCTCGCACCAGTTGCTGCGCGCGCACGGCAAGGCGGTGCAGGCCTACCGGGCGGTCGGCGGTCACGAGGTCGGCCTGGTCGTGAACCTCGCGCCCAAGCATGCCGCCACCGACAAGCCCGAAGACCTGGCCGCGACGCGCCGCGCCGACGCCTACATGAACCGCCAGTACCTCGACCCGGTCTTCCTCGGCAAGTATCCCGACGAGATGACCGAGATCTTCGGCGAGGCCTGGCCGCAGTGGCCGGCCGACGACTTCAGGCTGATCGGCGAGAAGATCGACTTCGTCGGCGTCAACTACTACATGCGCGACATGATCCGCCACGAGGAGAGCGCGTGGCCGGTCAAGACCGCGGTCGTTCCGCAGTCGCAATCGACCTACACCGACACCGGCTGGGAGGTGCACCCGCAAGGGCTGACCGAGATCCTGGTGTGGCTGAAGGGCCGCTACGGCGACATCCCGCAGTACGTGACCGAGAACGGCGCCGCGTTCTACGACCCGCCGAAGGCCGACGCCGAGGGCCGGGTTGCCGACCCGCTGCGCCTGGGCTACTACCGAAGCCACCTGCGCGCCGCTCACGATGCCATCGCGCAAGGCGTGGACCTGCGCGGCTACTGCGCCTGGTCGCTGATGGACAACCTCGAGTGGTCGCTCGGCTACTCGAAGCGCTTCGGCATCGTCCACGTCAACTTCGATACCCAGGAGCGCACGCTGAAGGACAGCGCGCACTTCTACGCCCGCGTGATCGCGTCGAACGGCGCGGCGCTGAACCCGGACGCCTGAGCGGCGGCGCTCTGTCCATGGCCACGACCCCACGAGACGGTCGAACCCCCGCGATCGGCACGGCGGATCAGGGCGGCGGACCGTTCCAGCCGGCCCTGCAGGCAGCCTCGACCCGATAGCCCGCCCATGTCCGAACCCACCCGACGCCAGGTACTCCTCTGGGGTGGCGCCGCCCTGCTGGGCCCGCTCGCGGGCTGCGCGGCCCGGGTGTTGCGCAGCCCCGTCTACGACACCAGTCTCGCGGACCAGGCCTCGAACGCGGCGAACCCTGTCGAGCCGCCGGCGATCACCGAACGTGGGGCCCTGCCGCCGCTGTTCGACGACATCGAGCGCCGCACCTTCGACTTCTTCTGGTTCACCGCGAACCCGGTCAACGGGATGGTGCCCGACCGCTACCCCACGCGCTCGCCCGCCAGCATCGCGGCGGTGGGGTTCGGGCTGAGCGCGTACGTGATCGGCGCCGATCGCGGCTTCGTGACGCGCGAGCAGGCGCGCGAGCGCGTGCTGGCGACGGTGCGCTTCTTCCACAATGCACCGCAGGGGCCGCAGTCGCGCGGCACGAGCGGCCACAAGGGATTCTTCTATCACTTCCTCGACATGAAGACCGGCCTGCGCGCGCCGAAGAGCGAGCTGTCGACGGTCGACACCGCCTTGCTGATGGCCGGCATGCTGCACGCCCAGGCATTCTTCGACGGCGACCATCCGGACGAGGTCACGATCCGCGAGACGGTCGACCAGATCTACTGGCGCATCGACTGGCAATGGGCGCAGGTGCGGGGCCAACTGATCAGCATGGGCTGGAGCCCGGAGAAGCAGTTTCTCCCGCACGACTGGAGCGGCTACAACGAGGCGATGCTGGTCGTGCTGCTGGCGCTCGGCTCGCCGACGCACCCGGTCGGCGAGGGCGCGTGGAGTGCCTGGGCCGAAAGCTACCGCGGCACCTGGGGCCGCTTCATGGGCTACGAGCACCTGAGCTTCGCGCCGCTGTTCGGCCACCAGTACTCGCACATCTGGATCGACTTCCGCGGCATCCAGGACGCGACGATGCGCCAGCGCGGCATCGACTACTTCGAGAACAGCCGCCGTGCCGTCTACGCCCAGCGCGCCTACGCGATCGCCAACCCCAAGGGCTGGTTCGAGTACGGCGCCAACGTCTGGGGCTTCACCGCCTGCGACGGACCCGGCACGATGCGCGAATTCGACCGCAGCGGCCGTCTGCGCTATTTTCTGGACTATTCGGCGCGCGGCGCGGGCCGCGGCAACACCGTCGACGACGGCACGATCGCGCCGACCGCCACGCTCTCGTCGCTGCCGTTCGCGCCCGAGATCGTGATTCCGGCGGTCGAGGAAATGCATGCACGCTACGGCGCCTACATCTACGGCAGTTACGGCTTTCTCGACTCCTTCAACCGCAGCTTCACCGCAACCGATGCCAGACTCACCGACGGCCGCGTCGACCCGGCGTTCGGCTGGGTCGCGAATGACTACCTCGGCATCGACCAGGGCCCGATCCTCGCGATGATCGGCAACTACCGCAACGGCTTGGTCTGGGACGACATGCGCCACTGCGTGCCGCTGCGGCGCGGCCTGGCGCGTGCCGGCTTCACCGGCGGCTGGCTCGACAAGGCCGCGTGATGCCGGCTCGCCATCACACCGCCGGCCGTGAACCGCGCCGCCGCGTGTTGCGCGGGCTGGGGGGCGGCGCGCTCGCGCTCGCCGGTGCGGGCTGCGGGCGCCGTGCCGATCCGCACGGCCCGCTCGACTTCTGGGCCATGGGCCGCGAGGCCGAGGTCGTCGGCGCGCTGCTGCCCGCGTTCCGCGCGCGCCATCCGGGCATCGAGGTGCGCATCCAGCAACTGCCCTGGACGGCCGCGCACGAAAAGCTGCTGACCGCCTACGCCGGCGGCGCGCTGCCCGACCTCTGCCAGCTCGGCAACACCTGGATTCCCGAGTTCGACGCGCTCGACGCGCTCGAGCCGCTCGATGCGCGCATCCATGCGGCCGGCATCCCGCTCGACGACTACTACGCCGGCGTGCTCGACACCAACCGCATGCCCGGGGCGAGCGCGGCGCACGCGCCGCAGCTGCGCGGCCTGCCGTGGTACGTGGACACGCGGCTGCTGTTCTACCGCAGCGACCTGCTGCGCGACGCCGGCATCGCACAGGCGCCGCGCAGCTGGGCCGAATGGCGCGCCGCGATGGTGGCGATCCGCGATCGCGGCGGCGCGGGCCACTACGGCGCGCTGCTGCCGCTGAACGAGCCCGAGCCTCTCTATGCGTTCGCCTTGCAGCAAGGTGCGCTGCTCGCCGCCGACGACACCCGTGGCGCGTTCTCGCAACCCGCGTTCCGGCGCGCGCTCGACTTCTACGCCGGCCTGTTCCATGACGGGCTCGCCCCGGCGATGACGAACACGCAGGTCTCCAACGTGTGGGACGAGTTCGCGCGCGGCATGTTCGCGTTCTACATCTCGGGGCCCTGGAACATCGGCGAATTCCGGCGCCGCCTGCCGCCCGCGCGCCAGGGCGACTGGGCGACCGCGCCGCTGCCCGGTCCCGACGGCCCGGGCGTGTCGACCGCGGGCGGTTCGAGCCTGGTGCTGATGCGTGGCTCGAAGCGCAAGGACGCAGCCTGGAAGCTGATCGAGTTCCTCAGCGAGACGGCGACGATGCAGCGCTTTCACGCGCTCACCGGCAACCTGCCGCCGCGCCGCAGCGCCTGGCTCGCGCCGTCGCTGCGCGACGACCTGCCCTCGCGCGCGTTCGCCGACCAGCTCGAGCGCGTGCGCCCGGCGCCCAAGGTGCCCGAGTGGGAGCGCATCTTCCAGGAGATGCAGCTCACCGCCGAGCGTGTCGTGCAGCGCAGGCAAGGCATCGCTGCCGCGACGACCGAGCTCGACGCCTGGACCGATGCGGTGCTCGAAAAGCGCCGCTGGCTGCGCGCGCGCGCGGCGCGGGGTGCGGCATGAGAAAGCCCGGCGTCGTCGGCTGGGTGCTCGCGGCGCCGGCGCTGATCGTGATCGGCGTGTTCTTCGCGCTGCCGGTCGCCGCCGGCCTGCTGCTGAGCCTGACCGACTTCGACCTGTACGCGCTCGCCGACCTCTCGGCGCTGCGCTTCGTCGGCCTGGACAACTACCTGCACCTGCTGCGCACGCCCCTGTTCTGGCAGGCGCTGGGCAACACCTTCTACTTCGTCGCGGTCGGCGTGCCGGTGTCGATCGGCCTGTCGCTGGGGGCGGCGCTGTTGCTGAACGCGCGCGTCGCGAAGTGGCAGCCCTTCTTTCGCACCGCGCTGTTCGCGCCGGTGGTGACCACGGTCGTCGCCGTCGCGGTGATCTGGCGCTACCTGCTGCACACGCGCTACGGCCTGATCAACCAGGCGCTCGACAGCATCGGCATCGCGCCCGTGAACTGGCTGGGCGACCCGCACTGGGCCATGCCCGCGATCATCCTGTTCGCGGCCTGGAAGAACTTCGGCTACAACATGATCATCCTGCTCGCCGCGCTGCAGGCCGTGCCGCGCGAGATGTACGAGGCGGCGCGCGTCGACGGCGCCGGCGCCTGGCGCCAGTTCCGCGACCTGACCGTGCCGATGCTCGCGCCCACGCTGGTGATGGTCGGCATCATGACGATCTCGGGCTACTTCCAGCTCTTCGCCGAGCCCTACGTGATGACGCAGGGCGGGCCGCTGCGCAGCACCGTGAGCGTGCTGTACTTCATGTACGAGGAGGGCTTCCGCTGGTGGAACCTGGGCAATGCGTCGGCGGTCGCGTTCCTGCTGTTCGTCGTGATCTTCGCGGTCAGCTGGGTGCTGCTGCGCCTGGACCGCGAGCCCGGGGTGTCGTCATGACCCGGGCCGCCGCGCCGGGCCGCCCCAAGCAAGGCCCGACCCTCGCGGAGGGTCGATCGCCGTACCCGGCGAGCGGGGTGTCGTCATGACCCGGGCCGCCGCGCCGGGCCGCCCCAAGCAAGGCCCGACCCTCGCGGAGGGTCGATCGCCGTACCCGGCGAGCGGGGTGTCGTCATGACCCCGCGCCTGGCGGTGTGGGTTGTCAACGGGCTGCTCGCCGGGCTCGCGGCGGTCAGCCTGTTCCCGCTGCTGTGGATGGTGTCGGTCTCGCTGATGCCGGCGGGTGCGTCGAGCGTGCTGCCGGTGCCGATCCTGCCCTCGCGCCTCACGCTCGAGAACTACCGGCTGCTGTTCGGCAGCGTCGGCATGGGCCGCTATTTCCTGAACAGTCTGGGCATCGCGCTGCTCGCCACCGCGATCTCGGTCGCGTTCAACGTGATGGCAGGCTATGCGTTCGCGAAGCTGAACTTCCGCGGTCGCGAGGCGATCTTCAAGACGCTGCTCGGCGCGCTCGTGATCCCGGGCCAGGTCGCGATGCTGCCGCTCTTCCTGATGCTCGAGCCGCTTGGGCTGATCAACACCTACGGCGGCGCGATCGTGCCGATGATGGCGAGCGTGTTCGGCATCTTCCTGGTGCGCCAGTTCGCGCGCGGCATCCCGGACGACCTGCTCGAGGCGGCGCGCATCGACGGCGCCAGCGAGTGGCGCATCTTCCTGACCATCATCGTGCCGATGCTGACGCCGGTGCTGGCCACGCTCGCGATCTTCAGTTTTCTCGGCGCGTGGAACGACTTCATGTGGCCGCTGATCGTGCTCACCGACGACTCGCTGCACACGCTGCCGGTCGCACTCGCCGGCCTGTCGCGCGAGCACGTACAGGACAACGAGCTGATGATGGCCGGCTCGGTCGTCACCGTGCTGCCGGTGCTGCTGCTGTTTCTTGCGCTGCAACGCCAGTACATGGCCGGGCTGATGGCCGGGAGCGTCAAGGGATGAGGTGGGCGGTTCTGCTGTTGGTCGCCTGGGCCGCGAACCTGCACGCTCAGGAGCGCGTGCTCGACGATTTCTCGAACCTCGGCGACTGGACGGTCAGCGCCACCGATGACGTCAAGGCCGCGCTGCGGTCCGCCGAGGGGCCCGGTGGCCGCGCGCTGTGCATCGATTTCGACTTCGGCCGGGTCACCGGCTACGTGAGCGCTCGTCGCGCGCTGCCGCTGGATTACCCGCCGCGCTACGAGTTGGCGATGAACGTGCGCGGCGACGCCGCGCCGAATGCGTTGCAGCTCAAGCTCGTCGACGCGAGCGGCGAGAACGTCTGGTGGGCGCAGCGGCCCGAGTACCGCTTTCCGCAGGAATGGCAGACGCTGAAGTTCCGCCAGCGCCAGATCGCTTTCGCGTGGGGGCCGACCCTTGACCGCAGGCTGCGCCGCACCGCCTCGGTCGAGCTGGTGATCGCGTCGGGCAGCGGCGCGGGCAGGGGCACGGCGTGCTTCGACCGGCTCACGCTGCGCCGGTTGCCCGACCAGCCCTCGGCGTCGGAGCCGCGCGAGTTCGGCGCCGTGACGCTGCGCTGGCCTGCGGGCCGGGGCGCCGCGCGCTACGACCTGCAACTCTCGATGGACGGCGAGCACTGGCGCACCCTGCGCCATGTCGAGGGTGGGCAGGGCGACGTCCAGCACCACTGGCTGCCGGAGTCCGAGGCGCGCGCACTGCGCGTGGTCGGCGCCGATGTCGCGCCCGAAATCGAGCCGTTCGACGCGGCCGATGCGAACGCGTTCTTCAGGCACATCGCCAGGGAGTCGCCGCGCGGCGCGTACCCGCGCGCCTATGCGGGAGAACAGTCGTACTGGACCGTGCTCGGCGTCGACGGTGCGCGCACCGCGTCGCTGATGAGCGAAGACGGCGTGATCGAACCGCTGCCCGGCGCCGGCGCGCTCGAGCCCTTTGTCGAGTCGCGCGGCAAGCGCCTGAGCTGGGCCGACGCGCGCATCACGCACTCGCTGCGCGACGGCGACCTGCCGATGCCGGCGACGCACTGGCGCATCGGCGATCTCGCGCTCGACATCTCCGCCTTCGGCCACGGCACGCCCGATGCAGCGCGGGCCCTAGCCAGGTACACGCTGCGCAACCTCGGGCCGCGCACGCGCCGGCTCGCGCTGGTGCTGGCGTGGCGGCCGTTCCAGGCCAACCCGCCGACGCAGTTCCTCGCCCACCCGGGCGGTGCGAGCCGGATCGACAACCTCGCGTGGGACGGGCGCGCGCTGTTGTCGGTCAACGGCGCGCCGCGGCTGCAGGCGCTGAGCGCGCCGGACAGCGTGCGCATCGAGCCGGCGCCGCCCGGCTTCGCGAGTGCCTGGCTGCGCTACCAGATCAGGCTGCGTCCCGGTGAGCGGCGCGAGATCGACGTGGCGTTGCCGGTCACGGCGCCGCTCGCCGACGCGGCGCTGGACGTCGGGCGCGAGGAAGCGATCGTCGCCGCGCAATGGCGGGCCCGCCTCGACCGCGTTCGCATCAGCGGCCCGGCCGAGGTGGAGGACGTGGCGCGAGCGCTGCGCACGGCGCTCGGCCACATCCTCGTGAACCGCAGCGGCCCGGCGCTGCAGCCCGGCGCGCGCGCCTACGCGCGCTCCTGGATCCGCGATGGCGCGCTGACCTCGTCGGCGCTGCTGCGCCTGGGTCACGAGGACGTGGCGCGCGACTTCCTGCGCTGGTTCGCGCCGTTCCAGTTCGGGAACGGCAAGGTGCCGTGCTGCGCGACCGCGCGCGGTGCCGATCCGGTGCCCGAGAACGACAGCGACGGCGAGTTCGCGTTCGCCGTGGCCGACCTCTGGCGCCACACGCACGACGAGGCCACCGCCCGCGCGCTGTGGCCGCATGTGGCGCGCGCGGTGGCGCACATGGAGACGCTGCGCGCGAGCGAGCGCACCGAGGCGAACCGTTCGCCGGAGCGCGCCGCGTACTTCGGCCTGATGCCGCCGTCGATCAGCCATGAGGGCTACTCCGACAAGCCGGCCTATTCGTACTGGGACGACTTCTGGGCCTACACCGGCTACCGCAGCGCGGTCGAGCTGGCGCAGGATCTGGGCTTGAAGGACGACGCCGTCCGCATCGCCGGACAGCGCGACGAGTTCCTCGCCGACCTGCGTGCCTCGCTGGTCGCGAGCGCGCGCCGCCACGGGCTCGACGTGTTGCCGGGCGCGGCGGATCGCGGCGATGTCGATCCGACGTCGAGCACCGTCGCCCTGAGCCCCGGCGGCCTGCTCGGCAGCTTGCCCGGCGCCACCGTGCGCAACACCTTCGACCGCTACTGGCGCAACTTCGAGGCGCGCCGCCGCGACGAGGCCGCGGGCCTGCGGCATGGCGACGGCGGCTACACCCCCTACGAGTGGCGCAACGTCGGCGCGCTGGTGCGCCTGGGCGAGCGCGAGCGTGCGCAACAGGCGATGGCCTACTTCTACCGCGACCGCCGCCCGGCCGGATGGAACCAGTGGGCCGAGGTCGTGCTGCGCGATGTGCGCGAACCGCGCTTTCTCGGCGACATGCCGCACGGCTGGGTCGCCTCCGACCACATCCGCTCGGTGCTCGACCTGTTCGCCTACGAGCACGAAGGCGAGCACGCGCTGGTGCTGGCCGCGGGGGTGCCGATGGCATGGCTGGGCGGTCCGGGGCTCTCGATCCAGGACTTGCGCACGCCGTATGGCCCGCTGAGCTGGAAGGCGCGCACCGGGCCGCGCGGCGTGATCGACGTCGAGGTGCAGGCGCTGCGCACGCAACCGCCGGGCGGCATCGCGCTGCGCGGGCCGTGGAGCCGCACGGCGCGGGTCCGTGTCGACGGCCGCGTGGTCGACGGCCCGGCCGATGCGATCGCGCTGACGCACACGCCGGTGCGCGTGCGCATCGAGCCACGCTGAACCCGAGCCACACCCATGCTGCATCGCCGTCACGTTCTTCGGGCACTTGCTGCGATCGGTTCCGTGGCGCCGCTGACCGGTCGCGCCGCGACGATCGCGCCGGGCGAACACGCGCAGAGTTTCAGCGCGATCGTGCGCAAGCGCGTCGCGCTACGCTACCTGATCTGGATGCCGGACGCCGCCGCGAAACCGACGGCCGGTTGGCCCCTGGTCTTCTTCCTGCACGGTTCCGGCGAGCGCGGCCGGGATCTGGCCAGGGTCAAGATCCATGGCCCCGGCAAGTACGCCGCCGCCGGTCGCCGGTTCCCGTTCGTGCTGGTCGCACCGCAGGTGCCCGAGGGCATGGCCTGGGACAGCGATGCGCTCGAAGCACTGCGCGCCAACCTGGTCGCGCGCCTGCCGGTCGACCCCGACCGGGTGCTGATGACCGGCCTGAGCATGGGCGGCTACGGCACCTGGAACTACGCCGTCGATTACCCGGACACGCTCGCCGCGATCGCGCCGATCTGTGGCGCCGGCGACAGCGACCGCGCCGAGCGCATCCGCCATCTGCCGGTCTGGGCCTTTCACGGCGCGCTCGACACCGCGGTGCCGATCGCCGGCGACCAGGAGATGGTCGACGCGCTGAAGGCGGTGGGCGGCAAGGTCCGGTTCACCGTCTACCCCGACGTCGGCCACAACGCCTGGGACCGGGCCTATGCCGACCCGGCGCTTTACGAGTGGCTGACGGCGCAGCGTCGCTCAAGTTCGAGGTAGCGCGGCCGATATCCCGGGCAGATCACTGCCCGAGTATTGCCATGCCCCGCCTGCCTGTCGCTGCCGTCGTCCTCGCCACCGCGCTGCTGGCCGGCTGCGACATGCTCGGCGGTGCGCTCGGCATCGAGTCGCCGGAGAAGGTGGCCGCGGCACGCGAGGCCGAAGGCAAGGCCATCGGCGGCGCGTGCCGGAACGCGGCGCGCGCGATCGAGGACTGCTTCGCGCTGAACCGCAAGGCCGACAAGGCGGCCGTGTTCGCCGGCTGGCGCGAGATGAACGACTACATGCGCGAGAACAAGATCGATCCGGTCGCGCCGCAACTCGTCACCAAGGTTGCCGGTGCCAAGGCGGTCGTCACCGAGGCCGACAGCGCGGCCGACCCGGCACCGGTGGCGGACAAGCCCGCCGCGAAGGCCGAGCCCGCCAAGCCGCGGGCACAGCAGGGCGGCAAGGCGCAGGATTCCTGAGACCGCGGTCGACCCGGTCGCTCCGCCCCGCGCCATGCGGGGCAGGGTCCGCAGGCGGCCATGCCGGGGCCGATCTGGCCCGGGCGGCAGTTCCGCGCCGCTCATAGGACAATCGATCGATGAGTGACGTCCTCGCACCCCCGGTCTGGCGCCACCCCGAGTTCGCGCGCGGTGCGCGCGACATGGTCGGCGTGTCGCTGGGCATTGCCGCCTGGGGCCTGGTGACCGGTGTGGCGATGGTCAAGAGCGGGCTGCCGCTGCCGCTGGCGATCATGATGTCGCTGCTGGTGTTTGCCGGCAGCGCCCAGCTCGCGGCGCTGCCGCTGATCGTCTCGGGGGCGCCGATCTGGACGGTCTGGGCGATCGCGCTGTGCGTGAACCTGCGCTTCGTGATCTTCAGCGCGCAGTGGCGGCCGTACTTCGGCGGCCTGCCGCGGTGGCAGCGCATGCTGCGCGGCTACCTCAGCGCGGACCTGAACTTCGTCGTGTTCATGTCGCGCTTTCCGGAGCCGCGGCCGGCACCCGGGCAGGGGCCGTACTTCTGGGGCGGTGTGGCGACCAACTGGCCGGCATGGCAGCTGCCGTCGCTGGCCGGCATGCTGCTGGCGGACGCGATCCCGACCGAGTGGGGCTTCGGCTTCGCCGGCATCCTGGCGCTGCTCGGACTGATGTATTCGCTGCTGACCGACCGCGCGAGCTGGGTCGCCGCGGGCGTGGCCTGCGCCGCTGCGGTCGCGACGGTGGCGCTGCCGCTGAAGCTGAACGTGGTCGTCGCGATCGCCGCGGCGGTCGCGATCGGCCTGTTGATGAACCATGCGACGCCGGCGGTGGCGACGCCGGTGAAGGACAACACGTGAGCAACTGGGAGGCAGCGGTCGCGATCCTCGGGCTGGCGGTGATCACCGTCGTGACGCGCGGCTTCTTCCTGTATCCCGACCGCGAACTGCCGATGCCGCTGTGGCTCAGGCAGGGCCTGCGTTACGCGCCGCTGGCCGCGCTGGCGGCCGTCGTCGCGCCGGAGATCGTGATGACGCAAGGGCACCTGATCACGACCTTCGAGGACGCGCGGCTGTATGGCGTGCTCGCCGCGACGCTCTATTTCTTCTGGCGCCGTGGCATCCTCGGCACCATCGTCACCGGCACGCTGGTGACGGTCGCGCTGCGCATCGGCCTGGGCTGGTGACGCGCACGGCATCCGATTCATCGACTCCCGATCGCACCGACCATGAACGTTCTCCGATTCGAAGACCTCGTCGCTCGAGGAATAGTGAGCGGCAAGCGCGTATTCATCCGCGCCGACCTCAACGTGCCGCTGGGCGACGCCGGCCGGATCACCGAGGACACGCGGGTGCGCGCCTCGATCCCCTGCATCGCGATGGCACTGAAGGCCGGTGCCGCGGTGATGGTGACCTCGCACCTAGGCCGGCCCACCGAGGGCGCGTTCAAGCCCGAGGATTCGCTCGCGCCGGTCGCGCAGCGCCTGGGCGAGCTGATGGGCCGCGAGGTGCCGCTGGTCGCGAACTGGGTCGACGGCGTCAGCGTCCGGCCGGGCCAGCTCGTGCTGCTCGAGAACTGCCGCGTCAACCGGGGCGAGAAGAAGAACGACGAGGCGCTCGCGCGCAAGATGGCGGCGCTGTGCGACATCTTCGTGCACGACGCGTTCGGCACCGCGCACCGCGCCGAGGCCTCGACCTACGGCATCGCGCAGTACGCACCGATCGCCTGTGCCGGCCCGCTGCTCGCGGCCGAGATCGACGCGATCACCAAGGCGCTGGCACACCCGAAACGGCCGCTGGTGGCGATCGTCGCCGGCAGCAAGGTCTCGACCAAGCTCTCGATCCTGCAGTCGCTCGCATCGAGGGTCGACCAGCTGATCGTCGGCGGCGGCATCGCCAACACCTTCATGCTCGCGGCGGGCCTGCCGATCGGCAAGAGCCTGGCCGAGGCCGGCCTGGTCGGCGAGGCGAAGGCGGTGATCGAAGCGATGCGCGCGCGCGGCGCCGCGGTGCCGATCCCGAGCGACGTGGTGACCGCGAAGGAATTCAAGGCCGACGCGGTCGCCACCGTGAAGGCCGCGGCCGATGTGGCCGACGACGACCTGATCCTCGACATCGGCCCGCAGACCGCGAAGCGGCTGGCCGACCAGCTGCTGGCGGCCGGCACGATCGTCTGGAACGGGCCGGTCGGCGTGTTCGAGTTCGATGCGTTCGCCGGCGGCACGCAGACGATCGCGCGCGCGATCGCGGCATCGAGCGCATTCAGCATCGCCGGCGGCGGCGACACGCTGGCGGCGATCGCGAAGTACGGCATCGAGAAGGACCTGGGCTACATCTCGACCGGCGGCGGCGCCTTCCTCGAGGTGCTGGAGGGCAAGACACTGCCGGCGTTCGAGATCCTGCAGAAGCGCGCTGCCGGATGAGCTTCATTCCGGTGTGACCGGGCCACGATGGGCGCGGCACTCCGATAATCGCGGGCACCACCAGAACACGGAGACTGCCGATGCCCCGCGCCACCAAGATCGTCGCCACCCTCGGCCCCGCATCGAACTCGCCCGAGGTGCTCGAGCGCATGGTCCGGGCCGGTGTCGACGTGGTGCGGATGAACTTCTCGCACGGCAAGGCGCAGGACCACATCGACCGCGCGGCCATGGTGCGCGAGATCGCGAAGCGCTGCGGCAAGGAGGTCGCGATCATGGCCGACCTGCAGGGGCCGAAGATCCGCGTCGGCAAGTTCGAGGGCGACAAGACGATGCTGGAGGCCGGCAAGACCTTCATCCTCGACGGTGC
This sequence comes from Pseudomonadota bacterium, assembly GCA_040388965.1. GTDB lineage: Bacteria > Pseudomonadota > Gammaproteobacteria > Burkholderiales > Burkholderiaceae_C > LMDS01. Next base: position 130,111 of record JAZKAV010000013.1, read on the forward strand.
GACCACGGCGCTGGGCAACAACGAGCGCGTCGGCCTGGACTACAAGGAGCTGCCGCGCGACGTGCGCGCCGGCGACATCCTGCTGCTCAACGACGGCCTGCTGAAGCTGGTGGTCGACGCGGTGCGCGGCGAGGAGGTGCACACCACGGTCGTGGTCGGCGGCGAGCTGTCGAACAACAAGGGCATCAACAAGGCCGGCGGCGGCCTGACCGCACCGGCGCTGACCGCGAAGGACATGGAGGACATCAAGACCGCGATGAGCTTCCAGTGCGAGTACCTCGCGGTCAGCTTCCCGAAGACCGCGACCGACATGGAGATGGCGCGCCAGCTCGCCAACGTGGCCGGCGAGCCGTGGCGGCACAAGCCGCAGCTGATCGCGAAGATCGAGCGCAGCGAGGCGATCCCCGTGCTCGACCAGATCCTGCGGGTCAGCGACGGCATCATGGTCGCGCGCGGCGACCTCGCGGTCGAGGTCGGCAACGCGGCGGTGCCGGCGCTGCAGAAGCGCATGATCAAAATGGCGCGCGAGATGGATCGCGTCGTCATCACCGCGACCCAGATGATGGAGTCGATGATCGTCAACCCGGTGCCCACGCGCGCCGAGGTCAGCGACGTGGCGAACGCGGTGCTCGATGGTACCGACGCGGTGATGCTCAGCGCCGAGACCGCTGCCGGCAAGTACCCCGTGGAGACGATCGAGATGATGGCCAGCATCTGCGTCGAGGCCGAGAACGCCGAGGAGATCGCGCTCGACGCGAGCTTCACGAACAAGCAGTTCGCGCGCATCGACCAGTCGATCGCGATGGGCGCGCTCTTCACCGCCTACCACCTGGGCTGCAAGGCCATCCTCGCGCTGACTGAATCGGGATCGACGGCGCTGTGGATGAGCCGGCACCGCATCCACGTGCCGATCTACGGCCTGACCTCGCAGGTGCGCAGCCAGCGCCGGATGGCGCTGTACCGCAATGTGACGCCGCTGCTGATGCCGAACGTCGCCGACCGCGACGAGGCACTCGCGAAGGCCGAGGCCCTGCTGGTCGACAGCGGCGTGCTGAATCCGGGCGACACCTATGCGATCACCTGCGGCGAGCCGATGGGGCACCCGGGCGGCACCAACATGCTGAAGGTCTGCCGGGTGGCCTGATCTGCCGCGATCGCGTGACAAGGCTCGGATGGCCCCGCGCACGCTGACGCTCGAAGACATCCGGGCTGCCGCCGTTCGCCTGCGCGGCGAGATCGCCGACACCCTCTGCATGCCCTCGCGCACGCTGTCGGCGCTGGCGGGCTGCGCGGTGTTCCTGAAGTTCGAGAACCTGCAGTTCACCGCGTCGTTCAAGGAGCGCGGCGCGCTGAACAAGCTGGCGCAGCTGACGGCGGCCGAGCGCGCGCGCGGCGTGCTCGCGGTCTCGGCCGGCAACCACGCGCAGGGCGTTGCCTACCACGCGCAGCGCCTGGGCATCCCGGCGACGATCGTGATGCCGCGTTTCGCGCCGGCGGTGAAGGTCGAGCGCACGCGCGGCTTCGGCGCCGAGGTCGTGCCCGAGGGCGACACCTTCGACGACGCACGCAGGCACGGCCTGCACCTGGCGCAGCAACGCGGCCTCACGCTCGTGCACCCCTACGACGAGCTCGCGGTGATCGCCGGGCAGGGCACGATCGCCCTGGAGATGCTGCAGCAGCAGCCGCAGATCGACACCCTGGTGGTCGCGATCGGCGGCGGCGGACTGATCGCCGGTGCCGCCACCCCGGCGCGCGCGCTGCGGCCCGGCATCGAGGTGATCGGCGTGCAGACCGAGCGCTTCCCCGCGGCCTGGAACGCGAAGCACGGCGGGCAGCGCGAGAACGCGCAGGCGACGATCGCCGACGGCATCGCCGTCGCGTCGCCGGGCGCGCTGGCCCTGCCGCTGATCTGCCGGCATGTCGACGACGCGCTGCTGGCTGAGATCATCGAGCGCGGCATGGTCAAGTCCGGCCGCCTTGCACGCCTGCGCTTCGACGTGCGCGACATCCCCGGCGCACTCGCGGATGTCGCGACGCTGCTCGGCAGGCTCGGCGCCAACATCGACGAGGTGCAGCACCAGCGCGCGTTCACCTCGCTGTCGGCCAGGGGTTCAGGCTGCTGTCTCTCAGGTGACAGCATGGATCATTCAATCGCCTTAAGATTTCATACCGATCAAATGCTAGTTAGATTGCCGTAAGTCCCACTCACCGAGGTGCAGGTGCAGGTGCAGGCGCGGGCGCGCAGGTTGATACGTGCGCCAGTCGAACGGCGTTGGGGGGAATCGACCCGTGCCGAAATCTGTTATGGAGTAGTGGCATTGCCGTTCAGCGCCGCGCGCCGCAGTTGCTGCGTTGATGTCGCTGCTTGAAGAAGAGTCAGGAGCGAGACATGGATTACCTGAAACTTGACGATGAGCAACAAATGCTCATGGAGGCAGTTGACCGCTTTCTGAACAAGCGTATCAAGCCGCTCTACAAGCAGTACAACAACGTCGCCATACCGCGCGACGTCGCCGGCCAGCTTGTCAAGGAGTTGGCCGACTTCGGGTTCATCGCCGGTACCGTGCCCAAAGACAAGGGGGGGCTGGGTCTGTCCTTCCGCACCCACGGGATGCTCATCGAGCGCCTCAGCATGGTGTTCCCGGCGTTGGCCGGCCTAGTGTTCATCACCTCTTCGATGGCGGCCAAGATCGGGCGGGAAGGCACAGACCAGCAGTACGAGGCCTACTTCCAGCGCATGCTGAGCGGGGAACTGATAGGCGCGGGCGCGATCACCGAACCGGCCGTGGGTTCCAACCCGGCCGAGGTCACGACCAGCGCCACCCGCAGTGGAGACGACTGGATCATCAACGGCGAGAAATGCTGGATTTCCAACGGCGGCATTTCCGACCTCGTGGTCGTGATCGCGCGAACCGGACCTGAGCGCGGCAATCTTTCGCGCTTCATCGTCGAGCGTGCTGACGGCTACAGCTCGTCGGACATTCCCAAGATGGCCATGGGGGAATGGCCCACGTCGATCATGCGATTCGACAACGTGCGCATCCCCGCCTGGCGGCAAATGGGGCGTGACGGCAGTGGCCTGATGTCGACCCTGCGCGGCTTTGAGGTCGCGCGCTGCTATGTGGCCTTGCTGTCGGTCGGCATTGCACAGGCGGCGCTCGAGGTGGCGCTCGAGTACGCCAAGCAGCGCGTTCAATGGGGCAAGCCGATCGGGCAGCATCAACTCGTGCAGGACATGCTCGCCGAAATGGCCACGCAGACCGATGCGGCGCGACTGCTTGCCTACCGCGGCCTGTCGCTGGTCGACCAGGGCGTGCGCTGCGACACCCAAACGTCGATGGCCAAGTGGTTTGCCACTGAAATGGCGGTCAAGGTCACCTCGATGGCGGTACAGATCCACGGCGCGTACGGAATCTCGACCGAATATCCCGTCGAGCGGTACTTCCGCGAGGCGCGCATTCTCACCATTCCGGACGGCACGACACAAATCCAGAAATTGATCATCGGCCGCAACCTGACCGGCCTGTCGGCCTTTTGATCCTGTTGCGACCGTTGTGCGAGACGAACCTGGAACAGACGAATGACGAAAACCGAATCGCCCTCAAGTGACTCGGTTGCAGCTACCGGCTTTCGCGCCGCGCTGCAATCGGGCACCGCTCAAGCCGTGGCGGAAGGCATCTTCGACTTCACCGTGGACGGTGAGCCGCGCTTGGCAGGTTCCGAATGCGAAGCCTGCGGAACTCGCGTGTTCCCGGCATCGCATCGCTGCCCCAACTGCTTCTCCAGTCACGCGCGACGGACCCTGTTGTCCGACCGTGGCGTGCTGGATTCCTACACCGTCGTGCGCCAGGCGCCGCCGGGTTGGCGCGGAGGCGTTCCGTATGTCATTGCCAAGGTCGTTGTCGAGGACGGGCTGACGGTGCACAGTCAACTGGTAGGCGCGGACGCCATCCAGTCGGGCATGAAGCTGCGGCTCGTACTTCGCAGCTTGTACAAGGACGAACAGGGGCGCGACGTGATCGCTCCGGTCTTCGCGCCCGCATAAGGCCGCGCCTTCGTCGGCGGACTTGTTCACGTCTCACGTTCTCCAACAAGGAGCAAGCAAAATGGCAAAGGCAGTTGTGATCGGTGCGGGAATGCATCCCTGTGGCCGCTACCCCGACAAGACCTTCATCGACCTGGCCTACGTGGCCGTGACGCAGGCGCTGGAAGACGCCGGCGTCGCCTGGTCGGATGTCGGTGCACTGTATGCGTCGCACACGCGCCAAGGCATCTCGGCCGGCGAGCTGGTCGGCCAGGAGATCGGCCTCAGCGGCATTCCGATTTTCAACATCGAGAATGCCTGCGCCAGCGGCACCACCGCGATCCATCTTGCCGCGCAGGGCATCATGGCAGGCGCCCATGACGTGGCGGTGGTGGTCGGTTTCGAGCGCATGGAGCGCGGCGTCATCGGCGGCATCGGCGAGCCCAACTCGTACGCCACGCGCATGGGGCTGAACGTGATGCCGGCGATGTATGCGCTGTCGGCGCAAAAGCACATGAGCCGCTACGGCACCACGGCCAGACAACTGGCGCTCGTGGCGGTCAAGAGCCACAAGAACGGGGCGCTCAATCCCTATGCTCATTTCCGCAACGAACTGACGGTGGACGAAGTATTGCAGTCGCGCCCGGTCTGCGATCCACTGACGCTGTACCAATGCTGTCCGACCTCCGACGGCGCAGCCGCCGTCGTGCTCGCCAGCGAAAAGGTGGCGCGCCGCTTCACCAGCAAGCCGCTGATCAAGGTCGCCGGCAGCTCCGTTCAAACCTCGCGTCACGGTGTTTCCGGCTCTGAAGTCAGCATTCGCACCGCGAAGACAGCCTACGAAGCGGCGGGCATCGGAGCGGAAGACGTCGACCTTTGTGAATGCCACGATGCCTTCACGATCGGCGAAATCATGCACTACGAGGAACTCGGCTTTTGCCCCGAAGGCGAAGGTGGCCTCTTCATCGAGCAGGGGCACACTTGGCTGGATGGAAAACTTCCGGTCAACCCCAGTGGCGGCCTAGAGGCGCGCGGGCATCCGCTTGGCATGACCGGTGTGGCCCAGGTGTGCGAAGTGGTTTGGCAGATGCGCGGCGAGGCCGGCAAGCGCCAGGTTGGTCACAAGCCGAAGGTGGCCGTCACGCACACGCAGGGCTATGGCGGTGTTTGCGCGGTGGGCGTTTTCAGCTGCTAGCGCGGGCAGGCCATTTCCTGTCGGGCAGTGCATGCCAGACAAGATTGAGGAGATGAACATATGTCGCTGACTCCAGGTGCCGAAGCCGGCATGCAAGATGCCGACTCTGGCGAGGACGCGGGTGACGAGGCGCTCGAACTGTCGTCGCTCATCGCGGTAGCGGGCGTGACGCCCTTCTACAAGCGCCACTGGGGTCACCTGGGTCCGCCGGCAAGCGGCGAAAGACGCCTGCAGGACCTGCCGGTACTGCGCCGCGACGATCTGCTGCTCAGGGAGAAGTCGGCCGACATCTACGGTGGGCGGCGCACGATTGCGCAGGGCTCGCTGCTGTATCTCTTCACCCCGCAATCCTTTGCCATAACGCCCCTGGCGCCGGTGGGCGATCCGACGTTCTACGTCGGGCTGACGCAGGACGAGCGCGCGCGTCTTGTCGATCTGGTCAGCCGCCAGTGGATGGGTTTAGGACTGTCCAGTGGGTCCACCGTGGTGGCCATGAGTTGGGGCAACGACCCCTTCGTAATGGGCATCGTCAGCGCGGTGGGTGGCATGGGGTCGTACCTGGGACCGGCGGTCGAGGACATGCTGGGGCTGACCGTCGTGCGGCTGGAGATCGCGACGCAGGAAGCGCAGCGCTCACATGCCGTGATCGAGCTGTTCCGGCCGCAGGTGGTGTTCTCGAACGCCGAACACATGCGCGCGGTGCAGCAGCGTCTGGGCAGCCAGAGCCTGGCCGACTTCGGGGTCGAGACGGTGGTGGTTCGAGAAGACACGCCCTTGCCGGAGGCTGAACGCGCGGCCCTCGAGACGGCGTGGAAAGTGCCCGTGCTGCAACTGTTGCAGGTGTGGGAGGCCTTCTTCTACGCTCAGGAATGTCATGCCCGCAGGGGCTTTCATATCGCACGCGATCTCTACAGCGTGGAGATCACCGACGACACGGGGCGCGCCCTGGCAGACGGGGCAACTGGTCTGTTGACGGTGACCTCGCGCTTCAGCCGGGGCATGCCGCTGGTGCGCTACCAAAGCTCGGTGCGCGGCCATATCGAGCACGCGCGATGTGCATGCGGCTCGTGCGGGCCGCGCTTCATCGCGGCGAACTCCTGAACCGCGGGGACGACGGAAATCATGCTGCACACCAAAGACCACGGCCACGACTATTGGGACAAGAAGGCGCAGACCCGGCCCATCAAGGAGATCAAGGAACTGCAGTGGGATCTGATTAGGCAACAAGTCGCCTATGTCTACGAGCGCTCACCCTTCTATCGGCGCCTGTACGACAAGCATGACTTCAAGCCCGCGCAGCTCAAGACCTGGGACGACTTCTACAAGCGGGTGCCGATCTTCCGCAAAGATGACCTGCGTGACTACCAGAAGGAAACCGGCGACCCGTTCTCGGGCTTGGCCTGTGTGCCGCGATCGCAGCTGTTTGCCACCTGGACATCCTCCGGCACCACTGGCTGGCCGACCTTTGGCGCCTACACGCGCGAGGACCTCGGGGTCGCCATCGAGTCGCTGACCCGCAGCTTCTGGGATGCCGGCTACAGGCCTGGAATGAAGGTTCTGGCCCGGCATGGCAATTGGCACTGGCTGACGCCGGTGCTGTGGGGTGCGCTTCGTCGCCTGCGCATGCGCCCGATCGTGCTGGGCATCAGCGTCGAAGCAATCCAGCGCTTTCGGCCCGATGTGATCCCCATCACCACGGAGCTGGCGGCGGCACTGCTGCCGGCGGCGATACGCAGCGCCGGCTTGGAGCCGGCCGAGGTGTTGGGCTCGGTCAAGTACATCAACACCATGGGCGAGGCGCTGACCGACACGGCGCGCGAGAACATCGCCAGGGACTGGGGCGGTGTCAAGATTCGCGATGGTGCCGGTTGCGGCGAGAGCTACTGCTGGATGTTCGAAGGCTCCTGCGACCATGGTGGCGCCCACTACTGGGCAGACATCGGCTATGCCGAACTGACCGACCCCGACAGCGGCGAGCGCGTCGGCGAGGTCGGCCGCGGCGAGCTTGTGGCCACCAATCTGCGCGTCAAGGGGCTGCCGTACATTCGCTTCGCCACCGAGGATTTCGCCGAAATCGTCGCCGACCATTGCGAACATTTCAACCACCCCTACGGCAGGATTCTGGGCCGTTCGATCTGGACGGTGCATGTCGACGGCAAGCGCTTCCTGCCTTACGACATCGAGCGGATATTGCAGCGCCACCCCGAGACGCGCAAGGCTCAATTTTTCATGAGCAAGGAAGCCCCGACTCAGCCGGAGTTGACGATCTCGGTCTGCTACGACCAGGAAGCCACGCGCGATCCGGTCGAACTTAAGAGACGCCTGGAAACGGCCTTGCAGAAGGAGTTGGGCGTTGCGGTGCGGATTACCTGGGTCGAATTGGAAGCGATTCCAAGACCCGCGCCGCACAAACTTCTGAAGTTCGTCGACAGATCCAAGCACAGTTGATCCCCGATGAACACGATGGTCACCGGCACGATGGTCCTGGGCGGGATCGTTGGCAACGGATGTCGGCGCTCATTCCGAATGATGTCAGAGCAAGGAGCGATTCGTGAAGAACGTATTTGATCTGGGCGGCAGAACGGCCTTCGTCAGCGGTGCGGGGCAGGGCGTTGGCAGGCAGATTTGCCTGTACCTCGCGCAATACGGGGCCGGTACGGTGGTGGTCAACGACCTGATCGTCGATCGCGCCCAGGCGGTGGCGGCAGAAATTGAGCAACTGGGTACGGGCACTCGCGCCGTTGCGTTTGCCGCCGACGTGACCGATTGGAGCAAGTTGCAGCCCAAGATGAACGACTTGCTGACCTCAACCGGCGGCGTCGACATTCTCGTCAATAACGCCGGCAATGCGGGGCGACAGACGGCCGAACTGCTGGCCAACCGCAGCGGCTTTCTGGAGACCGAGCCCGAGCAGTGGAACGGCTGGATCGACGTCAACTTTTTTTCGCCGATGTACTTGTGTCGTATTTGCGTGCCGACCATGGTGCAACGGCAATGGGGCCGGGTGATCAACGTGATTTCCGACGCGGGCCGCGTCGGCGAGCCGAATCTCGTCGTCTATTCCGGCGCCAAGGCAGGCGCAGCCGGCTTCACCCGGGCCCTGGCCAAAGAAGTCGGCAAGCACAATGTCACCGCCAATTGCGTGGCCCTGGGTGCCACCCACACACCGGCGACGGCGGCCTCGGCGGAGCGCGTCAAGGCCGACCCGCTGGCGGCCAAGAAAATGCTGTCCCGTTACGTGATCAAACGCTACGGCGAGCCCACCGACGCCGCAGCTGCGGTGCTCTACCTGGCCTCCGAGGCGTCGGGCTGGGTCACCGGGCAGACCTTGCCGGTGAATGGCGGTTATTCGATGACCATGTAGGCGGCAGCCGCAATGGCGTCGCGGCTACGGAACAACTCAATGCCGAAGGCTGTGCTGATGGAAACGATTCAATACGAGGAAAGAGGCGAGATCGGCATCGTGACCTTTGCCCGTCCCGACGTGCTCAACTCGATCAACGTGCAGATGGCCGAAGAGCTGCTCGAATTGCTGGATCGGCTCGAGGAGCAAGTGTCACCACGCATCGTGGTACTGACCGGAAGCGAACGTGCATTTTGTGCCGGTGCCGACCTCAAACGTGTGCAGCAAGACCGAGCCAGCGGCGGAGCCGGTCGCACGCAACAGACGCGCTTGCTGGAGCGGATTCGCACCCTGCTGCGCAAGTTCGAGTCAACGCCGAAGATCATCGTCGCCGCGATCAGCGGCGTGGCCTACGGCGGCGGCTGCGAGATCGCGCTGGCCTGCGACATGCGCGTGGCCAGCCAGAACGCGCGCATCGCACTGCCGGAGGTCAGGCTGGGCGTGCTGCCGGCGGCGGGCGGCACGCAGCGCTTGGCGCGCATCGTGGGCCTGGGTCGGGCCAAGCAACTGCTGCTCGGCGGCGAACCCGTCAACGCCGATACGGCCCTGCAATGGGGTCTGGCCAATGCCGTGTTTCCGGACGAGGGCTTTCTGGATGCGACGCTGGAATTCCTGCGGCCGGTTCTCAAGGGGGCGCCTCTTTCGCAGGCGGCGCTCAAGATGTCGGCGCTGGCGTCCACCCATGTCGACCTGGAAACCGGCCTGGATATCGAGGGCCTTTGGGCCGCTTTCCTCAAGACCACCGAAGATTCCCGTGAAGGCGTGGCGGCGTTCAATGAAAAGCGCAAGCCAACTTTCAAGGGGAGCTGAGTGCCAGAGCTGTCTCGTTGCACGGGTTGCGCAGCACTTGAGCGGCGAACGGCAACTCGGTGTTCCAGGCTTGGCTCGGCCAAGAGTTCTTCTCGCAAAACCAGAAACGGAGACAGGTATGCTTTCAGCAAAAATGACCATATGGGCTGCGGTGGTCGCGGCAGCTACCACTCTGGCCGCTTTCGGCGCCACAGCGGCCACCAAGATTCGCTTCACCAATTTTGGGCCGTCGTCGTCGGCCAGCGCACGCGCGCTGGAGAAATATGCCGAACTGATCAAGACCGAGTCAAAGGGCGAACTGGCGTTTGAGTTTTATCACGGCGGCACATTGGCCAGCGGCCGCGGCACTCTGGGCGCGGTGCGTGACGGTATCGCCGATGCCGGCACGATCGTCGACCAGTACACCCCGCGCGAGTTGGCGACGATGCTCACGATCTCCGAGTTGGCCTTGCTTGGTCGGGACGGCCTGCCGATGGCGGGTGCGGTCAACCAGACCGTGCTGATCGACTGCAAATCGTGCCGCGACAGCTATCGGCAGCACAACGTCGTACCTCTGGCCTTCTATTCCAACATGCCCTACGGGCTGATGTGCAGCAAGCCCGTGACCACACGGGCCGAAATGAAGGGGCTGCGAATTCGTGCCGTCGGGCCCTTTGGCGTGTGGGCTGCGGCAATGGGGGCGACACCTGTCAATACCGACGCCGCCGAGGGTTACGAGGCTATGCAGCGCGGGCAGATCGATTGCGTTTCCGGTGACCTGACTTGGTTGAAGAATTATTCTTACTGGGACGTGGCCAAGTTCGTGACGCAGGTCGACGCGGGCACCTACCACGGTGCGCTGATTTTCGGCATCAACGAGACAACCTGGAACAAGCTCAGTGCCGCCCACAAGGCGCTGTTGATCAAGCATCTGCCGTTCCTGATTGCCGAGGTTATGCGTAACAGCCTGGGCGAGCAGGGCGAAATCATGGCTGCCGCGAGTGCAAAGCACGGGGTGAAAGTGCTCAAGCCGGCGGCTGACCTGCTGGCGGCTACCGAGGCGCACCGCGGAGGAGAAATGGTGCGTGCCATCAAGCTCGCGGCCGGCCGAGGCGTCAAGGATCCGGCCGACATCGCCAGCAATTTCCTCAAGAACGTCGAAGCCTGGAGCGCCATGCCGTTCGTCAAGACACGCGATCTCAATGCCTTCGAGGCCGAGCTGCGCAAGCGGGTCTTCGAGCGCGCCAAGTTCGACTGAGCGGCGCAGCCAAGCGCCTTGAGTATTCTGATGGAATCAAACCGCGTGGCCCACGCTTTGCGTGGGCGGTTCTTGACGAGGAAATCCAATGCTCGATCTGCTCGACAGACTGTCGGTTCGCCTGAGTCAGCTGCTCCTGGGCCTGGGGCTGCTGGCGGTATTGGCCATGATGCTCCATATAGGCGCTGATATCCTCGGCCGGCACTTCCTGGGGGCGCCGGTTGCTGCCACGCTGGAGATTGTGTCGGCCTACTACATGGCCGCCATCGGGTTCTGCGGCCTGGCCTACGTGCAGGCGCAAAAACAGCATATCGCAATCGAGTTGTTCACCGAGCATCTGCATGGCCGCCGGCTCGCCGCCTTGATGGTCGGTGTCCAAGTCTTGACTCTTGTATTCCTTGTCTTGCTGGTCGTCGCCAGTACCCACTCCGCCCTGCGCGCCACCCAATTCGGCGAAGGCGTGATGGTCGTCGACTGGGAGTTGCCGACCTGGCCTTCGCGCTGGTTCCTGCCGCTGGCTGCGGCATCGATGGCGTTGGTGGTACTCGTGCAGTTGATTCGGGGGATCCTGGGCGTCTTCGATCCGAGCACCACCAGCGAGGGGAGCTGACAATGTCCGCCATTGGTATCAGCATCCTCGCCATCGGAGCCATGCTCATTCTGCTGGCGCTTCGGGTGCCCTTGGGTGTGGCTCTGGGCTCTGTCTCATTGACTGGCTTGTTCATCACGCATGGGCCGAAGGCGGCGATGGGGGCCCTGGGCGACACGCCCTACGACTTCGTGGCCCATTGGTCTCTGGCGGCGATCCCAATGTTCCTGTTGATGGGGGCGGTGGCCTACCATGCCGGGTTGACGGGTTCACTGCTGCGTGCAGCCAAGAACTGGCTCAACTGGCTACCCGGCGGCCTGGCGATCGCCACCACGGCGGCCTCGGCCGGCTTTGCGGCGGCCTGTGGCTCGAGCATCGTCAGCGTAGCCGCGATGAGCCGTCTGGCCATTCCCGAGATGATCAAGCTCGGCTACGACAAGGGGTTGGCTGCCGGTTGCGTGGCCGCCGCCGGCACCCTGGCGGCGCTGATACCGCCCAGCATCCTGATGGTGATTTTCGGCTGGATGGCCGAGGCACCGATAGGCAAGCTACTGATCGCCGGCATTTTGCCCGGGCTGCTGACGGCCGTGATCTACAGCGCGATGATCGCCGTGCGCTGCACGCTCGACCCGAGCCTCGCGCCCAGATCGAAGGAAAGCCCCAGCACCAAGGAGAAGTTCGAATCGCTGGCCAAGACCTGGCCGCTGATCGCGCTGATGTTCGGGGTGATCGGCGGCATCTATACAGGTTTTGCCACCGCCACCGAAGCCGCGGCTCTCGGCGCTTTGCTGGCCTTTGTGGTCGCCTTGCTGACCGGCCAGTTGACGCGCACGGTGGTGCGAGAAAGCTTCCTCGACACGCTCAAGAGTTCGGCGTCGATCTTCTTCATCGTCATTGGGGCGGTGCTGTTGACGCGCTTTCTGGCGCTCAGCGGGCTGCCGATGTTTTTGGCGCAGGAGGTAAAGGCACTGGATCTCGATCCGACGACGCTGGTGCTGTGCGTCGGCGCGATCTACTTGGTGCTGGGCATGTTTCTCGAGACGCTGGGCTTGCTGCTGCTCACGCTGCCGATCCTGATTCCGATCTTCAAGCTATACAACCTCGACATGGTCTGGATGGGCGTGCTGGTGGTGAAGTTCATCGAGATCGGCATGTTGACGCCACCGATCGGGATGCACGTCTTTGTCATCAAGACGACCGTGGGTTCGCAGGTCAGCGTGCCGGCCATCTTCCGCGGCCTGTTCTGGTTTGTCATCGCCGATCTCATGACTATCGGATTGCTGATCTTCTTTCCGGCGATCTCCACCTGGCTGCCGTCGGTCATCGAGTGACCGATGACGGCAGTTTCCACGGGCCGATGGAACTGCCTTTGGACGGACGCTGTGATGAACTCGACACCGCCAGTCGATCACGACACTGAAAGGTCCAGCGAGTGGCAAGGTGCCAAACGGCGGATAGGACTGTCAACTCTCCGTCTCTTCCAACGAGGCGCCTGGTTCGCGACATGCCTCAGCCACGAATTTGCCCGAGCGAGTGCGGCTTGGTCGTGCACGCGGCGTGACCGAAGCGCTGGAGTATTGAGCGCAGATCGAAGCGGCGCGTGAATCGGTACTGAAATTCAGCGAGGTATCGGTGGGCGTACTTGGCGAACTTGAGGGCGTGATAGGTGCCGGCCACCCCTGTCTCGAGGTTGCCCAGCACGGTGTTGCCCCCGGAACTGCGGCAGCTTCGCCGCAGCCTTGCCCCGGCACCCGAGGGACGCGCAGGCTTCATCCGCATCGACAGCGTCCACCAGGGCGACCAGAACGGCATCGAGAGTCCATACCACATCACAACGCGGTGGGCGGCGTCACGCAGCGGCAGGTGGTGGCCATGGTGCAGACCATCTCCGAGGCGCACTTGCTGCCCATGATCGAGCGGGTGCAGATCGAGGTCGTGGTGCAGACGCGCGGGGTCGCGCACATCGCGCGGATCCTGAGCGCGATGCGCGCCGAGGGTTACCTCGCCGAGCGGGTCGGGTAGGGCTGCTCGCTACAATTCTTCGAGGGGTGGCGCGGGTTCGCGCCGCCCGTTCATTCGACTTCAGGAGACCGCCATGCCACTCGTTTCGATGCGCCAGCTGCTGGACCACGCCGCCGAGAACGGCTACGGCATTCCCGCGTTCAACGTCAACAACCTGGAGCAGGTGCAGGCCGTGATGACCGCGGCCGACGAGGTCGGCGCGCCGGTGATCCTGCAGGCCAGCGCGGGGGCGCGCAAGTACGCCGGCGAGCCCTTCATCAAGCACCTGATCCAGGCCGCGGTCGAGTCGTGGCCGCATATCCCGCTCGTGATGCACCAGGACCACGGCCAGAGCCCGGATGTGTGCAAGGGGGCGATCGACCTGGGCTTCAGCTCGGTGATGATGGACGGCTCGCTGCAGGCCGACGGCAAGACGATCGCGAGCTTCGACTACAACGTCGACGTGACGCGCAAGGTCGTCGACATGGCGCACAGGCTGGGCGTCACCGTCGAAGGCGAACTCGGCTGCCTCGGCTCGCTCGAGACGATGCGCGGCGACAAGGAAGACGGCCACGGCACCGAGTCGACCATGACGATGGACCAGCTGCTGACCGATCCGGAAGAGGCCGCCGACTTCGTCAAGCGCACTCAGCTCGATGCGCTGGCGATCGCGATCGGCACCAGCCACGGCGCCTACAAGTTCACCCGCAAGCCCACCGGCGACATCCTCGCGATCGGCCGCATCAAGCAGATCCACCAGCGCATCCCGAACACGCACCTGGTGATGCACGGCTCGAGCAGCGTGCCGCAGGACCTGCTGGCGGTGATCCGCGAATACGGCGGCAACATGAAGGAAACCTACGGTGTGCCGGTCGAGGAGATCCAGGAAGCGATCAAGCACGGCGTGCGCAAGATCAACATCGACACCGACGTGCGCCTGGCGATGACGGCCGCGATCCGCCAGTACATGGCGCAGAACCCCGACAAGTTCGACCCGCGCGACTACCTGAAGCCGGCGCGCGAAGCGGCGAAGAAGATCTGCCGCCAGCGCTACGTGGAGTTCGGCTGCGAGGGCCAGGCGGGCAGGATCAAGGCGCAGACGCTGGCGCAGGTCGCGAAGCGCTATGCGAGCGGCGAGCTGGCGCAGACGGTGGTCTGACGCCTCCTTCGATCGGCGCGCCGCCGTGCAGGGCTCCGGGGCGCATTCTGCGGGAGCGGGATCCGCGCCGTGCCGACTCCCATACAATTGCTTACTTGCCGCGTGTCGCGGCATTCGTTCCCATGACAGCCTCCACGCCACGCTCGTCGCCGCTGCTCGAAAGCCGGCTGCACTCGCTGCCGCTGCTGGCGCGCGGCAAGGTTCGCGACAACTACGCGGTCGGCTCCGACCGCCTGCTGATGGTCGCGACCGACCGCCTCAGTGCGTTCGACGTCGTGATGGGCGAGCCGATTCCCGGCAAGGGCGAGCTGCTCACCCGGATGGCGCTGTTCTGGTTCGCGAAGCTCGGGGCCGTCGTGCCCAATCACCTGACCGGCGACGACCCGCTCGGCGTCGTTGCTGCCGACGAGCGTGACCAGGTGCGCGGCCGCTCGATGCTGGTCAGGCGCCTGAAACCGTTGCCGGTGGAGGCGGTGGTGCGCGGCTACCTGGCAGGTAGCGGCTGGGCGGAGTACCAGACGAGCCGGTCGGTCTGTGGTGTGGCCCTGCCGCCGGGCCTGCGCAATGCGTCGAAGCTGACGGCGCCGATCTTCACGCCGGCGACCAAGGCCGAGGCTGGCGACCACGACGAGAACATCGACTTCGCGCGCATGTGCCGCATCGTCGGCGAGCCGCTCGCCGTCACGGTGCGCGATGTGTCGATCCGGCTGTACACGACCGCTGCCGAGCTGGCGCTGGCCAAGGGCATCATCATCGCCGACACGAAGTTCGAGTTCGGGCTCGATGCCGACGGCACGCTGACCTTGATGGACGAGGTGCTGACGCCCGATTCCTCGCGCTTCTGGCCGGTCGAGGGCTACGTCGAGGGCGCGAACCCGCCGAGCTACGACAAGCAGTTCGTGCGCGACTGGCTCGAGCAGGCGCGCGTCGACGGCCGGCCCTGGAACAAGCGCGCGCCGGCACCGGTGCTGCCGGCGGCCGTGATCGAACAGACGGCTGCGCGCTACCGGGAAGCGCTCGATCGCTTGACCGCAGCATGAAGTCGCGCCTCCTGAGTCGACTCGAAGCCGACATCAGGGGCGCCACGCAGACGCTCGCCGCCGATTGCGCGCGCTGTGAACGCGCGGCCTATCTTGCGCGGATCGGCGAGTTCGACGAGGCCGGCCGCGAGATCGCCGCGATCCAGCAGCGCCACGAGTCGCGCCCGAGCGCGGCGATCAGCGCCTGGCTGAACCTGGCCAACGGCCTGGTCAGCCACTACAGCAATCTCGGCTCGTCGACCCACGACCGGATGAAGCGCGCCCACGCGATCAGTTCGGCGGCCCGACTGACCGATCTGCAGGCGCTGAGCGCCGCCTGGCTCGCCCACCTGGACTACCTGCGCATGGACGCCGCGGGCGTGGCCCGGTACGCGGCGCAGGCCCTGGCGATCGCCCGGCCCGATCATCACGCCGCACGGGCGCGCGCCTGTCTCGTGGTGGCGCAGTCGTACGACGAGGCGGGCCGGCTCGATCTGGCCCGACCCTGGTACGACCGGGCACACCGCCATGCGACCACCGAAGGCGACGACTCGACCCTCAGCGCGATGCTCTGGAACAAGGCCTCGCTGCGGCTGGCCGCGCTGCGCCAGGCGCTGGCCTGTGGCCCGGCCGGCGCGGTGACCGATCAGCTGGCGCTGCTCAGCGCGGAATCGACCGCGAGTTTCGACGCGATGCTCGGTGTGCGCAGCCTGCGCGCGTTGCAGCCGATCCTGCGCGCCCAGACCTGCAGCCTGCTGGGTCGAACCGACGAGGCCCTGGCGCTGTACGAGCAGCACCTCGCCGATGCCCTCGACCAGGGCATGGGCTCGGTCGAGGGCACGCTGCTGGCCGATCGGGCATGGTGCCGCCTCCAGGCTGCCGACGAGACCGGCGCGGCGCAGGATGCCCGTGTGGCCGAGGGTTGCCTGGCCCGCGAAGCCTCGCACTGCGACCGGGCGCCCGGCCACAGCCGGCTGGTGCAGGTCTGGGAGGCGCTGGGCGATCGATCGGCCTGCGAGCGCCAGCGCCAGCTCGCGCAGCAGGCGTGGCAGGGGCACGCCGAGGACCAGGCGAATCTGCTCGATGCCTTGAATCGGGAGTTTGCCGCGGGCCCGGCGCCCTGACCACAGACCAGGCCGTGCACGCGGCAAGACCGGCACACCTGCCTGGGCTCCGCGCCGAAAAGCGGCAGAATCCAGACATGCCCTCTCCATCAAGCTCCCAAGCCCCGGTCGCCATCGTCGGCGTGGCCGAATCCGATCTCGGCAAGACACCGGACAAGACAGCCCTCGAGCTGCAGGCGCAGGCGTCGCGCCTCGCGTTGCTGGACGCGGGCCTGCTGCCGCAGGACGTCGATGCGGTGTTCGCGCACACCGACGACCGCTTCGCCAGCCTGCTGCTCAGCGAGTACCTGGGCATACGCCCGCGCTACACCGACAGCAGCAACGTCGGCGGCATGTCGAACATCCTGCACATCCGGCACGCGATGGCGGCCATTCAGTCCGGCATGTGCGAGGTGGCGCTGATCACCTACGGGAGCACGCAGCTCTCCGACGGGTCGCGCAAGTCCGGCGTCATCGCCGAAGACCCCCGGTCGTCGCGCGGGCAGTTCATCGTGCCGACGGGCCAGCTGAGCCCGATCGGCTACTACGCGATGGCGGCCCAGCTGCACCGGCACCGCTACGGGTCGGGGCCGGAAGACCTCGCGCACATCGCGCTGGCGGCGCGCCGATGGGCGCAGCTGAACCCGAAGGCCTATCGGCGCGAAGCCACCACGCTGGAGGAGATCAACGCCTCGCCGGTGATCGCCGACCCCTTGCGCCTGCGCGACTGCTGCCTCGTCACCGATGGCGGTGGTGCGCTGATCGTGACCAGCGCCGCGCGCGCGGCCGGCCTGAAGAAGCGGCCTGTCCATGTGCTCGGGCTGGCGGAGCGCTTCTCCCACCACTACACGCCGCTGGAGCTGCCGGACTGGCTGGATACCGGCGTTGCCGACACCACCGACCGGGCGCTCGCGATGGCGGGCGTGCAACGCTCCGACATCGATTGCGTCCAGATCTACGACCATTTCACGATCGGCGTCCTGCAGTCGCTGGAAGAGCTGGGTTTCTGCGCCCGCGGCGAGGGCAAGGACTTCGTTCGCGACGGCCGGCTCGGGCCGGGCGGGGCCTTCCCCATCAATACTTCGGGCGGCGGTCTGTCGTATGGACACCCGGGCATGTTCGGCATCTTCCTGGTGATCGAGGCGGTGCGGCAGTTGCGCGGCGAGTGCGGCGAGCGCCAACTGCCCGATCCCAAGCTCGCGCTGTGCCACGCGCCGGGGCTGGTCTTTTCGGCCCACGCCACGATGGTTCTCGGAGTCTGACGCGATGATCCCCACCCCCCGACCCCTGCCGCAACCCACGCCGACCACGCTGCCGTTCTGGCAGGCCGCGGCCCGGGGCGAGCTGCTGTTCCAGCGCTGCGCCGACTGCGGCCACCGGCATTCGATCCCGCGCCTGTTCTGCACCGCGTGCCTGTCCGAGCGCCTGGAGTGGCTGCGCGCCAGCGGCCTGGGCCGGATCTACACCTACACGATCAATGCGCGAGCGTCCCACCCGGCGTTGAAGGACCGCCTGCCGATGGCGGTGGCGGTGATCACGCTGGACGAAGGCACGCGCCTGATGGGGGAGGTGGTGAACCCGGCCGGCATTGCGATCGGCGCCCGGGTGCGCGTCGTGTTCGAACCCGTCGCGCAAGACATGGCGCTGCCCCGGTTCGAGTTGCTGCCGGGCTGAAGACCTTCGCTCGGCGCAGGGTGCGAACGACGTAGCTGAGCGGGAGACAACGGCGTGACCAAGTTGGAAGACACTACAAGCGGTGAGCCGTTGGCTCTCCGTTCGAGCGATATGTTCGGCGGCACTGTGGCCGAAGCGATGGAGCGCAGCGCATGCCTCAGTGCCTGCCGGCGCTACCGCTACACCCTGCGCCGACGCTGGGGGCCAGGACCGGCCGCAGTGTTCATCGGCTTGAACCCGAGCACGGCGGACGAGACGCAGGACGACGCCACCATTCGACGTTGCATCGGCTTTGCGCGGGCGTGGGGCTTCGACGCCCTGTGCATGGTCAACCTGTTTGCGTACCGCGCCACCGACCCAGCCGACATGAAGAAGGCGGACAACCCGGTGGGCGAGCGCGACATCAACGACGCCACGCTGCGCGACGTGGCGAAGGAGGCCGGCGTGGTGGTTGCAGCCTGGGGCGCCCACGGTACGCACCGCGGGCGCGACGCCGAGGTGCGGGCGCTGCTGCCCGGCCTGCACTACCTGCGGCTGACGAAAGACGGCCACCCGGGCCACCCGCTGTACCTGCCCGCAAGCCTGCGGCCGGTGGCATGGGTGAATTCGTGACGCCGAACGGGCCTTCGGCGACCCCCGGCCGACGCAGGTGCCGCAGCCGCGTTCGGTCGAGTCCGTCGAACCCGCAGCCGCGGTGGCGAACAACGGCCCGTATACGTTCTGCGGCTCGCGCCGAACGGCTCCGGACGGGCAATCCGTCCTGTGGCCCCTATTGCGCCTCGATGCCGGCGGCCTTCACGGCATTGGCCCACTTGGGGATCTCCGACTGCACATAGGCGGCGAGTTCGGACGGTGTGGAACTCGCCGGAGAGATGCCCATGCCGAGCAGCCTCTCGCGGACATCCGGCAGCGCCAGCGCTTTCAGCACGTCGGCATTGACCTTGGCGACGATGTCCCGCGGCGTGCCGGCCGGCGCCATCACGCCCCACCAGGCCACCACCTCGTAGCCCGACAGCCCCAGCTCGTTCAGGGTCGGTACCTCGGGCAGCAGGGACAGTCGCTCCAGCGTCGTGACCGCCAGCGGCTTGAGGCGGCCGGCCTTGATATGGCTCAGCGCAACGGCCGGGTCGGCGATCAGCAGCTTGACCTGGCCGCCCAGCACGTCGGTCAAGGCGGGCGGCGTGCTCTTGTACGTGATGTAGTTGAGCGCTATGCCTGCCTGCGTGTTCAACAGACCCAGCGCGAGTTGCGCCGTGCTGACGCCGCCAGCGAGATCGAGCTTGCCCGGCTGCGACTTCGCCAGCGTGACCAGCTCCGCGTAGGAGTTGGCCGGGAAAGTCGGGTGAGCGAGCAGGATGTATGGCAGCGTCGCGGTCAGCACGATCGGCGCAAAATCCTTGATCGGATCGTAGGGCAACTGCTTGTACAGCGACCGGTTGATGCCGTGCGTGGCGTTGGTTCCCATGACCAGCGTGTAGCCATCCGGCGCAGCGCGCGCTGCGGCCACCGTACCGATGGTGCCGCCGGCCCCGGGACGGGCATCGACGATCACCGGCTGGCCCCATGTTTCGGCGAGCTTCTGGCCGATGGTTCGCGCCAGGATGTCGGTGGCGCTCCCCGCCGCGTACGGCACGATGAGCCGGACCGGTTTGCTGGGGTAGGCGGATTGCGCAAGCGCCGAGCCGATGAGGCACAGGGTTGCGACGGGGGCCAGCAGCCAGCCCAGGGAATGGCGCACCATGGTTTGCTCCTCCGGTCATTGGTACGAACAGGCGCTCTGCGGCGCTTGCTCGAAGCTTAGCGCGGAATGGTCCGCGCGTGTTCCGCCCCGCGCGACCCACCGACTGCCGGCACGGGTCGGGCAGGCGCGCGTCGAATCGGTGGCGGTTGTCTCGGGAGCGGGTGGGCCGCCTAGCCCTGCCCTTTACCTCAAAAAACCGCTGGACATTTCCATTCGCATCTCCTA
>JAZKAV010000014.1:0-142760 GCA_040388965.1 Pseudomonadota bacterium
GCATGCACGGATCTGTGGAGGGGGTGCTGGGTGACTGGCATTCCTACTCCGACTGGGAATGCGGTCAAGATAGACGCTGCGGTCCGCCGCGTCTGTGCGCCAGCGCACATCCGGACACGCATGAGGAAACGCCCGGCCGTCCGAAGGTTTCTCATCCCCCTGGGCCACGAAGGGGCCCGTTCCGGACCTCGGGGGGCGGACGACGTAGGTCGTCGGCCCGGGGGCGCGCTCACGACGCGGCGGCTGGCCGGGTCGGGGCCAGCATGGCTGCATACGTGCGCAGGTCGGCCCGGTAGCAGCCGCAGGCGGCGGCTTCGAGCCCGGGGCGATCGAGCACGGTCAGGGCACCGCGGTGGTACTCGATCAACCCGCCGCGTTGCAGCACGCCGGCGGCGGCGGTGACGCCGACGCGGCGCACGCCGAGCATGTAGGCGAGGAACTCGTGGGTCACGTGGAAGTGGTCGGCGTGCGCGCGGTCCTGGCTCATCAGCAGCCAGCGCGCCAGGCGCGGGCCGATCTGGTGGAAGCGCAGGCAGGCGGTGGCCGCCGCGAGTTGCGCCATCAGCACGTAAAGGTAGCGGTTCAGACCGCGTTGCAGGGGCAGGCTGCGCGCCAGCTCGGCGCGAAACGCCGCCACGCCGATGCGCCGGGCTGCCCCGGGCCCCTGCACCAGCGCCCGCAGCGGTGTTTTCGTGATGCCGAGCACGACGTGTGCACCCAGCATGCCCTCGCGGCCCGCCATGCCGACCTCCAGGCCCGGGCTGCCGTCGATCAGCGTGACCAGCGAGACGAAGCCCTCGGTCGGGAACCAGACATGGCGCGCCGCCTGGCCGGGCTCGACCAGGACCTCGGCGAGCACCAACTCGACCGGCTCGCAGATCGCCAGCAGCCTCAGCCGGTCGGCGCGTGGCAGCCGTTCGATCAGGTGGTTCTCGATGCTGGCCAAACTGCGCTCCCGCGGTGAATCGCCGAGTCTGAGCGCCGCGCCACCGCGTGACTGTGTGCCAGCACACATAGCGGCACGACAAGGTCCCGGCTACGTCGCGGGCTGCGCTGGCAGCAGCCGGTCGTATTCGCGCTTGACCACCGCGTAGCACTCGCAGGTGCGGTGCTCCAGCCCGGCGCGATCCAGCACCGTGATGCGGCCGCGTGCATAGCGGATCAGCCCGGCCTTCTGCAGCTTCAGCGCCCCTTCGGTCACGCCTTCGCGGCGCACGCCCAGCATGTTGGCAATCAGTTCCTGGGTCATCACGAGCTCGTTGCCCTGCAGCCGGTCCAGGCTCAGCAGCAGCCAGCGGCACAGCTGCTGGTCGAGCGAGTGGTGGCGGTTGCACACCGCCGTCTGCGCCATCTGCGTGATCAGCGCCTGGGTGTAGCGCAACAGCAGGTGCAGGACCGGCGCGCGCTTGAACTCCTCCTTGATGACCTGCGATGCCAGCCGCCAGCCCTTGCCGGCGCTTTGCACGACCGCGCGGCTGGGCGTGGATTCGCCGCCCATGAACAGCGCGACGCCGACCAGGCCTTCGTTGCCGACGACCGCGATCTCGGCCGAGGCGCCGTCTTCCATCACGTACAGCAGCGAGACGATCGCGGTGGTCGGGAAGCAGACATGGCTGAGCGTGCTGCCCGATTCGTACAGCACCTGGCCCAGCGCCAGATCGACCGGTTCGAGCCGGAGCTGCCAGCGCTGCCAGTCGGGCTCGGGCAGGGCCGCGAGCAGCTGGTTCATGCGGGGGTCGTGTGCGACGGCCATCGTGAGGGTCCGGGTGGGGGCGAGGCGGCCGCTGGCGACAACGGGCTCGATGATTTCGTGGAGTGTAGGCAATTCCGGCGCTCGGGCATGTTCGATAGCGAACACAATCCGGGGCTTGGCGGGGCCACTTGAAACGCAGCCGCGATCCCGTGTCCAATGCAGGCATCTCCACTGCGGCCTTCAACCGATGAATCTTTTCGCGCTGGAACACAGCCGGGGCGCCTACCGCGCCGACTTCGTGCTTTACGGA
Organism: Pseudomonadota bacterium; assembly: GCA_040388965.1. GTDB lineage: Bacteria > Pseudomonadota > Gammaproteobacteria > Burkholderiales > Burkholderiaceae_C > LMDS01. The sequence goes on from JAZKAV010000014.1 coordinate 2,004, forward strand.
GCCGCCATCGTGGTGCTGACCGGCGCGCTGATGCTCGCGCAGCCGCTGGCCCAATGGTCCGTGCTGGCAGCGATCGGCCTCGCCGCATGGACGCTGATCGAGTACGCGATGCACCGCTTCGTGCTGCACGGCCTGCAGCCGTTCAAGGGCTGGCACGCCCTGCACCACGAGCGGCCGACGGCCCTGATCGCGAGCCCGACGATCCTGAGCGCCGGGCTGATCTTCGCGCTGGTGTTCCTGCCCGCGCTCGGCCTGGCCGGCGGCTGGAAGGCGGGCGCGCTGACCCTGGGCGTGCTGATCGGCTACCTGGGCTACGCCGTCACGCACCATGCCACGCACCACTGGAACATCGACAACGCCTGGCTGAAGCGTCGCAAGCGGGCGCATGCGCTGCACCATCACCTGGCGCGGCCGGCGTACTTCGGTGTCACCGGCACCTTCTGGGACCACGTGTTCGGCAGCGCCGGCCACTGACGACCGATGCACAGCGCTCGCCGGCCGCCGGCGCGATGCAGGGTGAGCTTCGATTCCGGCGCACGGTTGTTGCCGCCCTGAAGCGCTCGAGCCTCGCTCGACGGCGCGACACCGCTACCGTCCCGTCATGACCCGCCCGAACACCCGGCAAGAACGGCGCGCCGCGTGAACGGTGAAGAACAGGCGCCGGAGGCCGCCGAGGCGAATCGGCTGTCGGTCCACCCGGACGTCCTGAAGCTCGGCCTGGTCAGCTTTCTGACCGATCTCAGTTCGGAGATGATCTTCTCGGTCTTTGCCGTCTTCTTCACGGTGGTGGCCGGCGCCTCGACGGCGCTGCTGGGATTGATCGAAGGGTGTGCCGATCTGTCGGCCTCGTCACTGAACTACCTCGCAGGCCGGCTGTCCGACCGCAGTGGCAAGCGCAAGGCCCTGACCATCGCAGGCTACGGCTTCTCGACGCTCGCGAAGACGGTTCTGCTGGTGTCGTCCTCGGTGGCAGCCCTGGGCCTGTTCCGTGTCGTCGAGAGACTCGGCAAGGGTTTCCGCGGACCGCCGCGCGACGCCTGGCTGTCCTCGATTGCCGCGGCGGCAACCCGGGGCTACTCGTTCGGCGTGCACAAGGCCCTGGACAAGGCCGGGGCCGTGGCCGGCCCGCTGCTGGCCTACGCCTTGCTGTCCTGGCTCGGCGAGACGGGCGAAGGCTATCGGCTTCTTTTCGTGGTCGCCTTCGTTCCGGCCGTGCTCAGCATCGCCGTGCTGGCGCGGGTCAGGGACCGGCCCGGCGTTCCCCGTGAACGCGAGAGCATCGGTGGGAACTGGCGGTCGCTGAGCCCGGGTTTCAAGCGCTTCCTGGTGCCGGCCGGCATCTTTGCGCTGGCCTACTACAGCCTGGGCTTCCTGATGGTGAAGGCGCACGCCGTCGGTTTCAGCCTGAAGGACACGGTGCTGCTGTATGCGCTGTTCAACGTCGTCTGCGTGATCGCGGCGCCGCTGGTGGGCCGGCTCGGGGACCGGGTCGGACGCAGTCGCGTCATCGTGCTCGGCTACGCAATCTACGGCGCGCTCAACATCGGTCTGGTGTTCGCCACCCGCCGGGTCGAGATGGCCGGCCTGTTCGCCGTCTATGGGCTCTTCTATGCGATCGAGGAATCGCAGAGCAAGGCGTTCATCGCCGACATCGAACCGGACCGGCGTGCCACGGCCATCGGCGTGTACAACTCGGTGACCGGCGCGCTGTACCTGCCCGCCTCGCTGGTGACGGGGGCCTTGTGGGTGGTCACGCCCGCCCTTGCCTTTGCGCTCGCCGGGGGCCTGGCGCTGGCGGCCATCGTGGTCTTCGGCATGCTGCGGCCGGCGGCGACGGATGTCTGAGTCCGTTGCGCGTCAAGGTGCACCGGCCCCGTTCCGGTTCGGCCCGCATCGGCATCGGACAACAGGCGGCTCCATTCCTTCCTGACTATGGCGTAGCACTCGCACGCGCGGGCCTCCAGCCCGGACCGTTCCAGCACCGAAATGTGGCCACGGCGGTAGCGGATGAATCCCGCGCGCTGCAAGTTCCCGGCGGCCGCCGTGATGCCTTCCCGGCGCACACCGAGGATGCCGGCGATCAGCTCCTGCGTGATGACCAGCTCGCGGGAAGGGATGCGGTCCAGCGTCAACAGCAGCCAGCGGCACAGCTGCTGCTCCACCGAATGGTGCCGATTGCAGGCTGCGGTCTGCGTTATCTGGGTGATCAGTGCCTGGGCGTAGCGCAGGAACAAGCGCTGCACCAGGCCGGCCCGATCGAATTCCTGCTTTACCAGACGGCGCTCCAGCCGGTAAGCGTGGCCGCCGGTATGAACAATGGCCGAGCTCGGTGTGGTGTCGCCTCCCATGAACAGCGAAATGCCGATGACGCCTTCATTGCCCACGCCCGAGCTCTCGGACGATGCGCCGGACTCCATCACGTAGTGGAGCGATGCGATGGCCGTCGTGGGGAAATAAGCGTGCAGCAACTGTCCGCGAGGTTCGTAGAGCCTGTCACCGAGGCGCATCGGAACCAGTTCCAGATGTGCCGCCAGGGACTCGAATTCCGCCGCGGGCAGCGCGGCGAGAAGACGGTTCTGAAGCGGGCTGTGGGGCGCCGGCATCGCTAGGTGCCGAGTGCTTGGGGTCGACTTGTCGCGGTCACTTCAACGCCGATGCCGCGGTAGCCCGAAAAGCGACAGGATTCGTCGAACATCGGCTCCCCGCTGACCCGAAAGTGTTGCTGCGAGCCATCGGCATTGACGCGACTGAAGGCGAAGTCCAGGAAAGGCTCGCGGGCCGCAATCTTGGCCTGAAGCAGCAGCCGGTCGACCTCGTTCCATCCCGTCGCCCCGCCGCCGCCGGCTTCACCGAGGAACGCCGGCATCCCGATTCCCACCATCTCCAGGGCCGGCCCCGACACCTGGGTGAAGTTCCCGGTCTCGTTCTGTTCCCAGTACCAGTCGGAGGCGAGTTCGGTCAGCCGGCGAAAGCGGCTCTCGCTCTCGCGCAGTTCGGCGGTACGTTCCCGAACCGTCCGTTCGAGTGCCTCGTTGTAGTTCGCCAGCTTCTTGTACAGCAGCCGCACCTCCAGCATGTTGTGGATGCGCGTCTTGACCTCGACCAGATCGAAGGGCTTGCTGATGAAGTCCTTGGCGCCGGCCTGCAACGCGCGCAGCTTGTGAGCCGGCTGGGCGGTCAGCACGATGACCGGAAGGTAGCTGTCGGCCGCGTCTGCCTTGAGGCCGTCCATCACCTCGAATCCATCCATTCCGGGCATCTGCAGGTCGAGCAGGATCAGGTCATGGCGGTTCTCGCGATGCAGCGTCGAGACATCCTGCGGCCGCATCGTGGAGCTCACGCGGGTGTAGCCGGCCTCGCCCAGCACGCGCTCGAGCAGTTTCACGTTGGCATCCTGATCGTCGACGATCAGGATGCTGGCGCCAAGAATATCGGGTGCCGTCAATATCATTCGGTCTCCTCGGAATGCGTGCAGGTGGGCCCCGGCTCTGCAAGTTTCAGTGCCACGTCCAGCGTGTCCATGAACTCGTTGAACTTGATCGGTTTGGTCAGGTAGCGGAAGAATCCTGCCTCCAGCCCTCTTTCGATGTCGTGGGGCATGGCATTGGCGCTGAGCGCGATCACCGGGATCTGCGCTGTGGCCGGGTCGCCGGCCAGGATCGTCAACGCCTCGATGCCGCTGAGCCCGGGGAGGTTGATGTCCATCAGGATCACGTCCGGCAGCGATGCGCGGGCGATCTCGATGCCCCGGCCGCCATCTCCTGCGCTCAGCAGGCGGATGTCCGGACGGCGCTCGATGAGCTTCTCGACCAGCATCAGGTTGGCCGGGTTGTCCTCGACATGGAGCAGGGTGCGCAGCCCCGAACCGGAGCGCAGCGGCGCCTGCGCCGACGCTGCGGGTTCATCCCCGCCGGGCTCCAGCTGCGGGTCGGCCGTCGCGTTCAGTTCGATCCAGAACACACTGCCCACCCCGACCGTGCTTTCCACGCCGATGGCGCCCCCCATCAGCTCGACCAGGCGCTTGCTCACGACCAGGCCGATGCCGGTGCCCTCCTCGGCACCGGACTCCTGTCCGAGACGGTTGAACGGCTGGAACAGCTGCGCCAGATGCTCTGCGGACAGGCCTTGGCCGGTATCGTGAAAACTGATGCGTGTGCGTTCCGCCGTGATCTCGCTGCACTTCACCTCGACCGTCCCGCCGGCACGGTTGTACTTGATCGCATTGGAGAGCAGGTTGATGAGAACCTGCTTCACGCGGGTGCGGTCGGCCTTGACAAAGAAGGGCTTGTCCGACCCCGGGAACTGCATGCGTATGCCGCTTTCTTGCGCCTGCGGTTCGATCATGGCCTGGCAGTCGTCGAGCACGTCGGTCAGCGACATCGATTCCGGCGAGAGCGACAGCTTGCCGGACTCGATCAACGACAGGTCGAGGATCTCGTTGATCAGCTCGAGCAGGTACCAGCCGGCCCGGAGAATCTGGTCGATGCTGTCCTTCTGGGCCGTCGTCGGCGGCGGCGAACCCGACTCCAGCAGCTGGCCGAATCCCAGGATGGCATTCAGCGGGGAGCGCAACTCGTGGCTCATGCTGGACAGGAAATCCGACTTCGCGAGGTTGGCCTTCTCGGCCGCGAACCTGGTGCGCTCCAGCTGCACGTTCGTCTCCTGCAGCGACTGGTCGAGACGTTGCCGCTCGGTGACGTCTCGCGCTGCGACGATCACGCCCTGCAGCGTCCGGTCGCGGTCGTTGAAGGTGGTCGCATTGCAGGACACCACCGTTTTCTTGTCGTCCCTGGCGCGCGCGGTGAGCTCGTAGTTGGTGACCTTCTTCTCGCTCAACACCAGCTTGATGCCCGCCTCGGCACGGTCCGGATCGGTGAAGAACTTCTTGAACGGCGCGCCGATCAGCTCGTCGCGCGTGCAACCGGTGAGGGCCTCCATCTGCTTGTTGACGTCGGTGATGATGCCGGACGGATCGGTCGTGATCAGCGCGTCGATGTTGGATTCGATCAGCGAACGCGTGTAGAACTGTTGGTCGCGCAGGCGCTGGTCGAGCTTCCTCTGCTCGGCCTCGACCTGCTTGCGCGCGGTGTTGTCGGTGCCGATCAGCAGGTAGCCGATGATGGCGTTGCCCGCGTCGCGCAGCGCCGTGACCGACACGACCGCGGGGAAGCGGCTGCCGTCCTTGCGGATGTAGGTCAGCTCGTAGATGTCCTCGATGCCGCGCGAGGCCTTGAACACCAGGGCCTCGAAGCCCGGGGTGATCTCCGTTCCGAGCTCGGCGCTCAAGGCCTTGGCCCGCGCGATCACTTCCTGTGGATCGGAGATGTCGGCCGGCGTGATCTTGTTCATCACGTCGGCGGCCGCGTAGCCCAGCATCCGCTCGGCGCCGACGTTGAAGATCTGGATCACGCCCTTTTCGTCGGTGGCGATGCTCGAGAAGTTGGCGCTGTTGAAGATCGCGTTCTGCAGGGCGCCCGTCTTGAGCAGCGCCTTCTGGTGCCGCACTTCGGTGAGGCCACCTGCTTTGCCGGCAACGGTGCGGCCGTTTTCTGGTTCAGGCATGGAGGGCTTCCGTGAAAAGCGATCGACGATCCGAAGGGGACCTGCGCTTGTCGGGGCCTGCATCCGAACAGTGCGACCTTCAGGGCCGGGCAAGAGCCGGCCTTTCTGCAGAGGAGGGTCGAATGATCGCGGTCGCGCCGGCCAGCGTCTGTGCGCTGGCACACACAGGCATGGGCCGGGAGACTTCTCCTGGCGACCGGGTCGCCGCGTGGTCGTGACGGACGGACGAAACCTGGGCGACTGCGAAAGTCGCCCGCTGACTATGGCAGCCGCTGCAGCAACTGGGCCACGACCGCCGCGGCGATGATCGCGGGCTCCTTGCCGCGAACGCCTTCGACCCCGATCGGACACGTCATGCGCGCGATCGCCTCCGGTGCGATGCCGCGCTGCTCGAAGCGGCGGATGAAGCGCTGCCGCTTCGTCGTCGAGCCGATCAGCCCGAGGTGGCCGAAATCGCCGCGCTTCAGGATCGCTTCGGTGATGCGCAGGTCGAGGTCGTGGTCGTGGGTCAGCACGAGGTAGAACGCGCCGGGCGGCGCCAGGCGAACCTCGGCGTCGACCGCGTCGACGCAGTGGCGGCGGATGTGTTCCGGCCACGGTGCGCCGACGGTGGTGGCGGCGGGAAACTGCTCTTCGCGCTCGTCGATCCAGTCGACGCTGGCGTCGAGCGTGGCGAGCAGCGTCGCGATCGCGCGGCCGACATGGCCGGCGCCGTAGAGCTGCAGGTGGAACAGCGGCCGGCGCGCCGGCCAGCGCGCCAGGGCCTGCGCGTCGAGCACGCCGTACGCCAGCGTGACCGCGCCGCCGCAGCACTGGCCGAGCGACGGGCCGAGCGGGAAATGGTCGGTGCGTGCGGCGGGTTCGGGCGTGCCCAGCATCTCGCGCGCCCGAGCGATCGCCTTCAGCTCGAGGTGGCCGCCGCCGACCGTGCCGACCGATTCCGTCGCCGACACCAGCATGCGCGCCCCGGCCTCGCGCGGCGCCGAGCCGAGCGCCCGGGTCACTTCGACGACGATCGCGCTCCGGCGTTCGTCGAGCCAGCGCCGTGCGGTGTCGTGCACCCGCTTGTCCATCTCAGTGGCTCCACCGCGCGTCGCGGCAGGTGGTGCAGCGAAATCCACCGACGGGGCTTTTCGTCGGAAACGAGCCTTTGCTGCGCAGGCACTCGCACGTGAGGTGGAGTTCGAAATTGTGCAACGGGCTGCCTCCGGGCCGTCCGACTCCCAGCGCGGGACTTCCGGGCGTCATGTCACCCCGCCTGCACCGCCGTGATCGCGCGCAGGATCGCCTCGCTCGTCGCCGGCGCCGTCAAGGGCGGATCGACCCGGTGGTCGCCGACGGCGGAGACCGCGTCGCGGATCGCGAAGAACACCGAGAACGGCAGCAGCAGCGGCGGCTCGCCGACGGCCTTGCTGCGGTGGATGCTGTCTTCGCGGTTCGGGCCGTCGTAGAGCTTCACGTTGAAGACCGGCGGGCAGTCGTTCGCGGTCGGGATCTTGTAGGTGCTGGGCGCGTGGGTCGTCAGCTTGCCCGAGGTCGGGTGCCAGACCAGCTCCTCCGTCGTCAGCCAGCCCATGCCCTGGATGAATGCGCCCTCGATCTGGCCGATGTCGATGGCCGGGTTCAGCGACCGGCCGGCGTCGTGCAGGATGTCGGCGCGCAGCAGCTTCCACTCGCCGGTGAGCGTGTCCACGACGACCTCGCTGACCGCCGCGCCGTAGGCGAAGTAGTAGAACGGCCGGCCGAACATCCGGTCCTTGTCCCAGCTCAGGCCGGGCGTCGCGTAGAAGCCGTCGGACCAGAGCTGCACGCGGTCGAGGTAGGCCTGCGCGACGAGCTCGGCGAAGGGCAGCGAGCTGCCGTTGACCAGGACCGTGTCGTTCGCGAATGTCACGTCGTCGGCACGCCCGCCGTGGTGCGACGCCGCGCAGGCGGCGAGGCGCTCGCGGATCCGGCGTGCCGCGTCCTGCGCGGCCTTGCCGTTGAGGTCGGCGCCGGTCGAGGCGGCGGTGGCCGAGGTGTTCGCGACCTTCTGCGTGTCGGTCGCGGTCGCGCGCACGCGCTCGAACCCGACCCCCAGCTCGTGCGCCACCACCTGCGCCACCTTGGTGTTCAGGCCCTGGCCCATCTCGGTGCCGCCGTGGTTCACGAGGATCGAGCCGTCGGTGTAGACATGCACCAGCGCGCCGGCCTGGTTCAGGTGCTTGACGTTGAACGAGATGCCGAACTTCAGCGGCACCAGCGCGATGCCGCGCTTGAGCACCGGGCTGCTTGCGTTGAACCGCGCGATCGCTTCGCGCCGCGCGCGGTACTCGCTGCCGGCTTCGAGTTCGGCGCTCAGCTCGTGGATGATGTTGTCGGTCACGACCTGCCCATACGGGGTCGTGACACCGTTTGCCGTGCCGGCGGCGCAGTGGTCCGTCTCGCGGCCATAGAAGTTCGCGCGCCGCACGTCCAGCGGGTCGCGGCCCAGCGTGCGCGCGATCGTGTCGAGGATGTTCTCGATCGCGATCGCGCCCTGCGGTCCGCCGAAGCCGCGGAACGCGGTGTTGCTCTGGGTGTTGGTCCTGCCGCAGTAGCCGTGCATCGCGACGTCGGGCAGCCAGTAGGCGTTGTCGAAGTGGCACAGCGCCCGGGTCATCACCGGGCCGGAGAGATCCGCCGAGTGTCCGGCGCGCGCGACCATCGTGATCTCGGCGCCGAGCAGCTTGCCATCGTCGTCGAAGCCGACCTCGTACTCGTACCAGAAGCAGTGGCGCCGGCCGGTGATCAGGAAGTCGTCGTCGCGGTCCAGCCGCAGCTTGACCGGGCGCTTCAGCGTCGCGGCGGCGACCGCGGCGACACAGGAGAACAGCGCCGACTGCGACTCCTTGCCACCGAAGCCGCCGCCCATGCGCCGGCACTCGACCTGCACCTGGTTTGAGGGCAGCCCGAGCGCGTGCGCAACCAGGTGCTGCATCTCGCTCGGGTGCTGGGTCGAGCAGTGCAGGTGCATGCCGCCATCCTCGACGGGACAGGCGTAGCTGATCTGGCCTTCGAGGTAGAACTGCTCCTGGCCGCCGACCTCGAGCGTGCCCGCCAGCCGGTGCGGTGCCCGCGCAATCGCGGCCCGGGCGCCGCCGTCTGTGGTGCTGCGCACCAGGTGCATCGGCGGCAGCACGTACTGCCCCTCGGCGTGCGCCTGCTGCGGCGTGATGACCGGCGGCTCGGCGGCGATCGTCAGCACCTCGGGCGCCTTCGCGGCGGCGCGACGGGCAGCGTCGCGGGTCGTGGCGATCACCGCGAACACCGGCTGGCCGAGGTAGCGGATCTCGCCCCACGCCGAGCCGTCGGCGTGTTCGACGATCGGGCAGAGGATCGGGTCGTCGTGGACGATCGACCCGCAGTCGTTCGTCCCCGGGATGTCGGCGGCGGACAGCACCGCGACGACACCCGGCAGCGCGCGGATCGTGTCGAGCGCGGTTGCGCTCAGCCGGCCGCGGGCGACCGGCGACAGCCCGAGCGCGCAGTGCAGCGTGCCGGCGAGCTCGGGGAGGTCGTCGATGTAGCTCGCCTCGCCGGCCACGTGCAGGTGGGCGGACTCGTGCGGGCGGCTGATGCCGACGCGCGCGCCATGGCCTGCGGCGCGCGCCTCGGCGGGCTCGTCGAGGCGCGTGGCCGCGTTCTCCAGGTAGTGGGCGAAGGCCTCGCCGGGTTGCCGCAGCAGGGCGTCGATCGGCTTGTTCATCGGGGTGTGCTCCTCACGGGGAGGCGACGCCGGTCCGGTGCGGCATCACGCTGAACACGCTGGTCGCGCTGGCCGGCAGGGGGTTCTCGGCGCGCGTCTCCAGCCAGAAGCGCTGCAGCAGGTTCTGCGCGACCTGCATCCGGTAGGCGGCGCTGGCGCGCAGGTCGGACAGCGGCTTGAAGTCCTGCGCCAGCGCCGCCTTCGCGGCGTCCACGCCGGCCTGTGTCCATGGCTGGCCGACGAGCGCGGCCTCGGCCTGCGCGGCGCGCTTCACGATGCCGGCCATGCCGCCGTAGCTCAGGCGCACGGCCTTCACGTGGCCGCCGTCGAGTTCGAGCGCAAAGGCGGCGCACAGCGCCGAGATGTCGCAGTCGAAGCGCTTGCTGATCTTGTACGCGCGCACCTGGCGCTGCATCGCGGCGAGCGGCACCGCGACCGCCTGCACGAACTCGCCGGCCTCCAGCCGGTTCTTCATGTAGTCGACATAGAAATCGGCCAGGGGCATGCGGCGCAGGCGTGCGCCGCGGCGCAGCTCGATCTGCGCGTCCAGCGCGATCAGCACCGGCGCCGAATCGCCGATCGGCGAGCCGTTCGCGATGTTGCCGCCCATCGTCCCGGCATGGCGGATCGGCGGCGACGCGAAGCGCAGCCACACGTCGGTGAGCGCGGGCACGCGGCGTGCCAGCGCGCCCCAGGCGGCGTCGAGCGACGCGCCCGCGCCGATCACGAGTTCGCCGTCCTGTTCGACGATGCGCTGCAGCTCGGCCACGTCGCCGACGTAGAGGAGGTCGCCCAGCGCCCGGAACTGCTTGTTGACCCACAGGCCGATGTCGGTCGAGCCGGCGAGCAGCCGGGCCTGCGGGTGCTGTTCGCGCAGCGTCGCGAGTTCGGCCAGCGTGGTCGGGGCGTGGAAGCGCCCGCCGCCGCCGGTCGCCGCGTAGCTGAAGCCCGCGTCGCGCGCGATCGACTTCAGCGCCGCCAGCACCGGCACGGTGTCGAGCGCGACGGGCGGCAGATCGAACATGCGCTGGCCGGCGTCGAGGATGGGCCGGTAGCCGGTGCAGCGGCACAGGTTGCCCGAGAGCTCGTCGGCGAGTTGCTGGCGCGTCGGCGGCGCGCCGCCGGACCGGCCGTGCTCGTAGGCCGACCACAGCGACATCACGAAGCCCGGCGTGCAGAAGCCGCACTGCGAGCCGTGGCAGTCGACCATGGCCTGCTGGACCGGGTGCAGTGCCGCGCAAGCGGAAGAGCCCTTCGGGTCCGCGGCCATCGGCTTCAGATCTTCGACCGTGAACAGCGCCTTGCCGTCCAGCGTCGGCAGGAAGCGCAGGCAGGCATTCACCGTCGTGAGGCGCAGGCCGCGCACCGCCGCCGCGTCGTCCGGCGCCGCCACTTCGCCGATCGCCACCGTGCAGGCGCCGCAGTCGCCCTCGTTGCAGCCCTCCTTGGTGCCGGTGCAGCGCGCGTCCTCGCGCAGCCAGTCGAGCACGGTGCGGGTGGGGGCCGCGTGGGCGACTTCGACGACGCCACCGCGGTGGAAGAAGCGGATCGGGTGGCTCGGTGCCGGTGCTGGCGGGTGGTCTGGCATGGGCGGGCCTCGAAGGGTCGTGACGCTCGGGAACTTAGTCGCTTCCGTGCGCCGGGGTATACAAGATTGCGCATAACATGTATCTTGCCGTGAACATGACGCAGCGCCTGGACTTCGAGAAGATCGAGCTCTACCTCATCCGGGTGCTGAAGACCTTGATCACCGAACGCAGTGTCTCCCGCGCCGCGATGCGCCTGCGCAGCACGCAGCCCGCCGTGAGCGCCCAGCTGAAGCGGCTGCGCGCGCTGACCGCCGACCCCTTGCTGGTGCGCACCGGCAACAACATGGTCCCCACCGACACCGCGCTGCGCCTGCTGGAACCTGCCTCCCGGCTCCTGCAAGATGCAGACCGGCTGTTCGGCCCGCGCGCGCACCAGCGTGGCTTCGACCCGCTGGCCAGCGGCGCGACCTTCCGCATCGCCGCGAGCGACTACCTCGACCCGCTGTTCCTGCCCGAACTCGTCGCGCACCTGAAGAAGCTGGCGCCGCGGGTGCGGCTGGAGTTGATGCCGCTGTCCGGCGAGTTCGACTACCGGCGCAGCCTCGCGGCCGGCGAGGTCGACCTGGTGATCGGCAACTGGCTGCGGCCGCCGGAGGAACTGCACCTGGGGCGGCTGCTGTCGGACGAAGTGGTCTGCCTGGTGGCCGAGGACCACCCCGTGGCACGCAGCGCTGCCTCGCAGGCCTCGCGCGGCGCCGCTGGCCGCGCCTGGTCGCCGGAGCGCTACCTGGCCTGCGAGCACGTCGCGCCGACACCGCTGCATGCCGGCCGCCAGGGGGTTGCGCCGGGCGTGATCGACGAGCACCTCGCCGCGCTCGGCCTGCGCCGCGACGTGATGGTGCGCAGCGCCCACTTCGGGCTGATCCCGCTGATGGTGGCGCAGAGCTTGCTGGTGCTGACCACGGGCAGGCTGTTCTGCTCGCGCTACGTCGATTCACTGCCGGTGCGCATCGTGCGCTGTCCTGTGCCGTTTCCGCCGCTGACCTACTACCAGCTCTGGCACGACCTGACGCACGCCTCGGCGTCCGGCCGCTGGCTGCGCGACCAGGTGCGCGGCGTGGCGCGCAATCTCGCGGGCCACGGCATGCTCCGTCGCGGTGCGCCGCGCGGCGGCGGTTCGGCCTCGGAACTCCCGGCATGAGCAGCTCCCCGGTGCCGGATCGCATCGCGCTGCGCGGTGACCTGCTCGACTTCACCGGCGAGCCGCTCTGGGGCGAGGTCGATTCGCCGGCCGTGCGCTTCCGGCCCGACCACTGGCTGCTGGTCGAGAACGGCCGCATCGTCGGCGCGCAGACGCCGGACCCCGGCGCGGGCTGGGCCCGCCACGACCACCGCGGCCGGCTGATCCTGCCCGGCTTCGTCGACACCCATGTCCACATGCCGCAGCTCGACGTGATCGCCAGCTACGGCACCGAGCTGCTCGACTGGCTCAACACCTACACCTTTCCGGCCGAGGCGCGCTTTGCCGATCCCGCGCATTCGCGGGCCGGCGCGGCGCTGTTCGTCGACGCGCTGCTGGCGCACGGCACGACCGCCGCGGTCGTGTTCCCGACGGTGCACAAGGTGTCGGTCGAGGCGCTGTTCCAGGTGGCGCAGCAGCGCGGCATGCGCCTGATCACCGGCAAGGTGCTGCAGGACCGGCACTCCCCCGACGACCTGCGCGACGACGTGACCCGGGCGCGTGCCGACTGCCTGGCGCTGATTGGGCGCTGGCACGGCGTCGACCGGCTCGCCTACGCGGTGACGGTGCGTTTCGCGCCGACCAGCAGCCCGGCGCAGCTCGCGATGGCCGGCGCGCTGTGCGCTGCCGACGCGAGCCTGTACCTGCAGACCCACGTCGCCGAAAACCGCGCCGAGGTGCAGTGGGCGCGCGAGCTGTTCCCCGAGGCGCGCAGCTACCTCGACGTCTACGCGCGCGCCGGCCTGCTGCACCGCCGCAGCGTGCTCGCCCACGGCATCTGGCTCGACGCTGCCGACCGCGCCGCGCTGCGCGCGAGCGGCGCGCAGATCGCGCACAGCCCGTCGTCGAACCTGTTCCTCGGCAGCGGCCTGTTCGACTGGCGCGCCACGCGCGAGTCGGGCGCGGCGGTCAGCCTGGCGAGCGACGTCGGCGGCGGCACCAGCCTGTCGATGCTCAGGACGATGGGTGACGCCTACAAGGTCCAGGCGCTGGCCGGCCAGCGCCTGAGCGCGTGGACAGCCCTGCATGCGGCGACGCGCGGCGCGGCCGACGCGTTGCTGCTGGGCGACGAGATCGGCTCGCTCGAGGCCGGCCGCACGGCCGATGTGTGCGTCTGGGACTGGGCCGCGGACCCGGTCTCGATCCGCCGCATGGACGCCGCGCGCGGGCTGCACGAGCGCGCCTTCGCGTGGATGACGATGGCCGATGATCGCAACCTCGTGGCCGCGTTCGTGGCCGGCGTGCCGCGCTACCGGCGCGGCACGCCGGCCCGTCCTCAACCCGCCTGAACGACGCCAGACCCGAAGGGATCCCATGCTCCGTCTCGAACTCGTCAACATCAGCAAGCAGTACCCCGCCGTGCGCGCGAACGACGCGGTGAACCTGAAGGTCGAGCCCGGCGAAATCCACGCCGTGCTCGGCGAGAACGGCGCCGGCAAGTCGACGATGATGAAGATGATCTACGGCGCGGTCGCGCCCGACGGGGGCGAGATCCGCTGGAACGGCCGGGCGGTCGACATCCGCAACCCGCAGGAGGCGCGGCAACTCGGCATCAGCATGGTGTTCCAGCACTTCAGCCTGTTCGACACCCTGACGGCGGCCGAGAACGTCTGGCTCGGCCTGGACAAGTCGCTCGGCCTGGCCGAGGTCACGCAGCGCATGACGAAGGTCGAGCAGGAGTACGGCCTGGACGTCGAGCCGCTGCGGCCGGTGCACACGCTGTCGGTCGGCGAGCGCCAGCGCGTCGAGATCGTGCGCGCGCTGATGACGAACCCGAAGCTGCTGATCCTCGACGAGCCGACCTCGGTGCTGACGCCGCAGGCGGTCGACCGGCTCTTCGTCACCCTGCGCAAGCTCGCCGCAGAGGGCACGAGCATCCTGTACATCAGCCACAAGCTCGACGAAATCCGCGCGCTGTGCACGAACTGCACCGTGCTGCGCGGCGGCAGGGTCACCGGCACGGTCGACCCGCGCACCGAGACCAACGCCGGGCTGTCGCGGCTGATGATCGGCGCCGAGCCACCGCAACTCCAGCACCATCAGGCCCGGCTCGGCGCCGTGGTGCTCGACGTGCGCGACCTGACGCTGGCCCGGCAGGAGCAGTTCGGCATGAACCTCCGCGGCATCCGCTTCGACGTGCGTGCCGGCGAGATCGTCGGCATCGCCGGCGTCTCGGGCAACGGGCAGCAGGAGCTGATGGCCGCGCTCTCGGGCGAGGACCCGCGTGCCGCGCCCGACGCCATCCGGCTGTTCGGCAAGCCGATCGGCGACCACCCGCCCGGGCGGCGCCGGCGCGCCGGCCTGCACTTCGTGCCCGAGGAGCGCCTCGGCCGCGGCGCCGTGCCCACGCTGTCGCTCGCCGCGAACACCTTGCTGACGCGCACCCGGGCGGTCAGCGCGGCCGGCTGGGTCCGCACGCGCCAGGTTCGCGCGCTGGCCGAGGCGCTGATCGCGAAGTACCAGGTCAGGTGCAGCGGGCCGGGCGCCGCGGCGAAGAGCCTGTCGGGGGGCAACCTGCAGAAGTTCATCGTCGGGCGCGAGATCGATGCCGGGCCGAAGCTGCTGATCGTCTCGCAGCCGACCTGGGGTGTCGATGTCGGCGCCGCGGCGCAGATCCGCGGCGCGCTGCTGAAGCTGCGCGACGAGGGCTGCGCGGTGCTGGTGGTCAGCGAGGAACTCGACGAGCTGTTCGAGATCTGCGACCGGCTGGTCGTGATCGCGCAGGGCCGGGTCTCGCCCAGCATCCCGACCGCGCAGGCGACGATCGAGCAAATCGGCGAATGGATGTCGGGCCTGTGGGACCGGGCCGCGAACGACGCGGCGCAGGTGCAGCATGCTCAGGCTTGAGGCCCGGCCGCAGGCCTCGAAGGCGATGTCGCTGGCGTCGCCGCTGATCGCGCTCGCGCTCACCGTGGTGGTGGCGGCGCTGCTGTTCGCCGCGCTCGGCAAGGACCCGCTGGCCGGCCTGGGCGCGTTCTTCGTCGAGCCCTTGCGCGGCGTGCGCCAGCTCACCGAGGTGGCGTTGAAGGCCACGCCGCTGATCCTGTGCGCGCTCGGCCTGGCGGTGTGCTACCGCTCGAACGTCTGGAACATCGGTGCCGAGGGTCAGTTCCTGCTCGGTGCGGTCGCCGCCGGCGGACTCGCGCTGTGGATCACGACCGCCGGCATCCACGCGCCGCGCTGGGTCTGGACGCCGCTGATCCTGCTCGCCGGGGTGGCCGGTGGGATGGCCTGGGCGGCGATCGTCGCGCTGCTGCGCGACCGCTTCAACGCCAGCGAGATCCTGGTCAGCCTGATGCTGGTGTATGTGGCGCAGCAGCTCGTCAACTACCTCGTCTTCGTGCCGTGGAAGGACCCACTGGGCTTCAACTTTCCGCAGACCAAGACCTTCGACGCGTCGACCTGGCTGGCGCCGCTGGTGCCGCAGTCGCGCCTGCACATCGGCTTCGCGATCACGCTGGTGCTGGTGGCGCTGTTCTGGGCCTTCCTGTTCCGCTCCTGGCGCGGCTTCCAGCTGCAGGTCGGCGGGCTGGCGCCGGCTGCGGCGCGCTACGCCGGCTTCTCGGCGCGCGGCGCGCTGTGGACCTCGATGCTGATCTCCGGCGGCATGGCCGGCCTGGCCGGCGCGATGGAGGCCGCCGGCCCCCTGCGCCAGCTCACGCCGCACATCTCCACCGGCTACGGCTTCACCGCGATCATCGTCTGCTTCGTCGGCCGGCTGCACCCGGCGGGCATCGTGTTCTCGGGGCTGCTGCTGTCGATGTTCCTGATCGGCGGCGAGCTCGGCCAGTCGCGCCTGGGCCTGCCGAACGCGCTCACCGGCGTGTTCCAGGGCCTGCTGCTGTTCCTGCTGCTGGCCTGCGACACCCTGATCCACTACCGCGTGCGCTGGCAGGCGAGCCGATCCGCGGCCTCGGCGGGCGCGGTGACCGCGACGACCACCGTGCCGGCGAAGGCCGCGCCATGAACGAGATCGCGCTGTTGATCGCCGCGACGCTGGCCTCCGGCACGGCGCTGGCCGTCGCTGGCCTCGGGCTGCTGCTGAACGAGAAGGCCGGCGTGCTCAACCTCGGTGCCGAGGGCATGATGCTGGTCGGCGCATTGGCCGGTTTCGGGGCCGCGTTCGCCACCGGCAACGACTGGGCGGCGTTCGCCGCCGGCGCTGCGGCCGGGATGGCGCTGGCGCTGCTGTTCGGCGTGCTGGTGATCTGGCTCAACACCAACCAGTACGCGACCGGCCTCGCGGTCACGCTGTTCGGCGGCGGCCTGTCGGCCTTCATCGGCGTGAACTTCGCCGGCAAGACGCTGCCCAAGCGCGACCCGTCCGGCATCCCCGGCCTGGCCGATCTGCCGTTCTTCGGGCCGGCCCTGTTCCGCCAGCACCCGATGACCTACCTCGCGATCGCGCTGATGCTCGCGCTGGCCTGGTTCCTGTACCGCAGCCGCACCGGCCTGGTGTTGCGTGCGGTCGGGGAGTCGCCCGAATCCGCGCATGCGCTGGGCTACCGGGTGCGCTGGATCCGCCTCGCCGCGGTGCTGGCCGGCGGCGCGCTGTGCGGGGTGGCCGGCGCCTACCTGTCGGTCGTGCGTGCGCCGCTGTGGGTCGAAGGTGTGACGGCCGGCAGCGGCTGGATCGCGCTCGCGCTCACCACCTTCGCGACCTGGCGGCCGGCACGCGTCTTGCTCGGCGCCTATGTGTTCGGCGGCGTGACGATGCTGCAGTTCTACCTGCAGGGCGAAGGCGTCGAGATCGCCAGCCAGCTGCTGGCGATGCTGCCGTATGTGTCCACCATCGTCGTGCTCGCGCTGATCTCACGCAACCCGGCGTGGATCCGCATCAACATGCCGGCCTCGCTGGGCCGGCCGTTCCACCCGGGTTCATGACAACATACCGTTCAACCGCCCCACCCCCAAGAGGAGAGACCATGTTCGTCGAAAGCAAACGCGTGCTCATGAAAGCCGCGGCCCTGTCTGCGCTGTCCGCCATCGCCCTGGTCGGCTGCGGCAAGAAGGAGGAAGTCCCGCTGCCGCCGCCGCCGGCTTCCGCAGCCTCGGTCGCCGAGGCGCCCGCGCCCAAGGCCGAGCCGCTGAAGGTCGCGTTCGTCTACATCTGGACCGCCGGCGACGCCGGCTGGACCTTCGCCCACGACCTCGGCCGCAAGGAGGTCGAGGCCGAGTTCGGCGACAAGGTCAAGACCACCATCGTCGAGAAGGTGCCCGAAGGCGCCGACGCCGAGCGCGTGATCCGCGACCTGGCCACCCAGGGCAACAAGCTGATCTTCGCGACCTCGTTCGGCTACATGGAGCCGATGCTGAAGGTGGCGGCCGAGTTCCCGGACGTGAAGTTCGAGCACGCCACCGGCTACAAGACCGCGCCCAACATGGGCATCTACGACTCCAAGTTCTACGAACCCGCCTACATGGCCGGCGTGGTCGCCGGCAAGATGACGAGGACCAACACGATCGGCTTCGTCGGCTCGTTCCCGATCCCCGAGGTGCTGCGCAACATCAACGCCTTCACGCTGGGTGCGCAGAGCACGAACCCGAAGGTCAAGACCAAGGTGGTCTGGGTCAGCACCTGGTCCGATCCGCCGAAGGAAGGCGATGCCGCGCAGTCGCTGATCAACGGCGGTGCCGACGTGCTGCTGCAGAACACGGACTCGACCGCGGTGCTGCAGACCGCCGAGAAGAACGGCAAGTACGCCTTCGGCTGGGACAGCGACATGAGCGCGTTCGCGCCCAAGGCGCACCTCGGCTCGGCGGTGGCCAACTGGGGCGGCTACTACAAGCAGGCCGTCAAGTCGGTGATGGACGGCAGTTGGAAGTCGGAGCGCACCGTCTGGGGCGTCAAGGAGGGCATGAACGACTTCATCAAGCCCGCCGACGCCGTGCCCGCCGACGTGAAGGCCAGGCTCGACGAGATCAAGGCCGGCATGAAGGCCGGCAGCTTCGAGGTCTTCACCGGCCCGATCGTCGACAGCACCGGCAAGGAGCGCCTCGCCAAGGACGTCAAGGCCGACCAGGACTGGAAGGACAAGGTCGACTTCTACGTCAAGGGCGTGGAAGGCAAGATCCCGTCCGGCAAGTAGCGGGCGGACCGCATCCGGGCCGTCTGACGCCGTGCGGCGCCAGGCGGCCTTTTTTCATCGGAGAGTTCGAGTGATCGAAACGACGCTGTTCCACCCCGTGGCGCTGGCCGACGAGCTCGGCGCCCGGCCGCTGGCCGCGCACCTGATGGGCCAGGACCTGGTGCTGTGGCGCGACTCGCGCGGCGCCGTGCACGCCGCGGCCGACCGCTGCCCGCACCGCGGCGCGGCGCTGTCCATGGGCCGTGTACAGGGCGACACGCTGGAGTGCGCCTACCACGGCTGGCGTTTCGACGGCCGCGGCCGGTGCGTCGCCGTGCCGGCGCTGCCGCAGTTCGTGCCGCCGGCCGAGCACCGCGCCTGCGCCTACAGCGCGCGGCTCGCCTACGGGCTGGTGTGGGTCGCGCTGCGCGCCGATGTGCCCGAGGCCGAGCCCGGCCTGCTGCCCCCGTTCGCGGCCGAGCACGACGCGCGCCTGCGCAAGGTCAACTGCGGCCCGTACGACGTGGCGACGAGCGCGCCGCGCATCATCGAGAACTTCCTCGACATGTCGCACTTCGGCTTCGTGCACGAGGGCATCCTCGGCGCGCGCGACCACACCGCGGTGGCGCCGCACCGCGTCGACGCGACGCCGACCGGCTTCCTCGCCACCGGCTGCACCGCCTGGCAGCCGCAATCGAGCCTGCACGCCACCGGCGGCGCGATGGTCGAGTACACCTACGAGGTCAACGCGCCCTACACCTGCGTGCTGACCAAGGTGCCGGAGGCCGCCGCGGTCGCGCTGGCGGATTTTCGCGAATCGATCGCGATGTTCGTCTGCCCGCTCGCGCCGGAGCGCAGCCGGGTCTGGATCCGGCTGGCGATGAACGACTTCGCGTCCAGCGACCGGCGCCTGCAGGACTTCCAGCACACGATCTTCATGCAGGACCAGCCGGTGCTCGAATCGCAGCGGCCGCGCTGCCTGCCGATCTCGCCCCAGGCGCCGGTCACCGAACTGCACAGCGCCGCCGACCGCGCTTCGGCTGCCTACCGCCGCTACCTGCGCGAGCACGGCGTCACCTTCGGAGTCTGCTGATGACCACCGCGATCGAATTCGACGCCATCTCCCGCGAGCGCCTGCCCGCGCTGCTGCGCGCGATGCCCAAGGCGGAGCTGCACATCCACATCGAGGGCTCGCTCGAGCCGGAGCTGATCTTTGCGCTCGCGCAGCGCAACGCGGTTCCCTTGCCGTACCCGAACGTCGAGGCGCTGCGCGCAGCCTATGCCTTCACCGACCTGCAGAGCTTTCTCGACATCTACTACGCCGGGGCGAGCGTGCTGCTGCACGAGCAGGACTTTTTCGACATGGGCATGGCGTACTTTCGCCGCGCCGCGGCCGATCACGTGGTGCGCGCCGAGCTCTTCTTCGATCCGCAGACCCACACCGAGCGCGGTGTGCCGATCGGCACCGTGATCGACGGCCTGACGCGCGCCTGCGAGACCGCGCGGCATGAGCTGGGCGTCGACGGCGCGCTGATCCTGTGCTTCCTGCGCCACCTCAGCGAGGAGGCGGCGTTCGCGGCGCTCGAGGCCGCGCTGCCGCACCGCGACCGGTTCATCGGCGTCGGCCTGGACAGCGGCGAGCGCGGCAATCCGCCGGAGAAGTTCGCGCGCGTGTTCGCACGCTGCCGCGCGCTCGGCCTGCACCTCGTCGCGCATGCCGGCGAAGAGGGCCCGCCGGCCTACATCCGCAGTGCGCTCGACGTGCTGCAGGTCGAGCGCATCGACCACGGCGTGGCCTGCACCGCCGACCCGGCGCTGGTCGGGCGGCTGGCCGCCGCGCGCGTGCCGCTGACCGTGTGCCCGCTGTCGAACGTCAAGCTGCGCGTCTACCCGACGATGGCGGCGCACAACCTGGCCGTCATGCTCGACGCGGGCCTGTGCGTGACCGTCAACTCCGACGACCCGGCCTACTTCGGCGGCTACGTGAACCAGAACTTCATCGAGGCCTTCGCCGCGCTGCCGCAACTCGGCGCGCGGCATGCCTACCGGCTCGCGGCGAACAGCTTCGAGGCGAGCTTCGCCGGCCGCGACGCGAAGCAGCGCTGGATGCAGGCGCTCGACGAGGCGTTCGCCGCGGCAGGAGGCTGAGCAGCGCCGGGACCAGGCGCCGGCCGCGGCGGTTCAGCCCGGCGATAGCCATGCCGCGGGCTCGGCGAAGTCCCGGTTCAGCAATGCCGCCAGCCGGTGCACGCGCCAGGCGCCGTCGATGAACAGGTAGTCCGGGCACACGCCCTCGTCGTGGAAGTTCAGGCGTTTCAGCACCTCGGCGCTGCGCCAGTTTTCGGGCCGGTACGCGGCCTGGACGCGGTGCAGGTTGATGCGCGGCGAGAACATCTCGGCGATCGCGCAGCGCAGCGCCTCGGTCATCAGCGCCTGGCCTTCGTGCTTCTGGTCGAGCGCGTAGCCGAGCTGGCAGCTCTGGAATGCGCCGCGCACGATGTTCGAGAACTCGACGCTGCCGATCACCCGGCTGGCGTCGCCGATCGGCTGCAGCAGGTAGCGAAAGCCGGTGCCGGCGGCGAAGGCCGCGGCGGCCTCCTGCAGGCGCCGCGCCTGCACCGCGGCGGTGAAGAAACCGGCTTCGGTCGGCGGGTCCCAGGCCGCGAGGTGGGCGCGGTTGCGGCCGTGAAAATCGGCCAGCGCCGCGCCCAGGTGTTCGTCGGCGGCCACCAGCCGCAGCCGCGCGGTGAGCAGCAGCGGTGCCGCGACGATCGGGCCGGCGTCGTCCATCGTGGCGATCCGCTCAGCGCGCAACGGCGGCCGGCGCCGCGCCGAGCGCGATCATCGGCAAGCCGTGAGAGACGAAGACCGGGGGCAGCGCGTTGTTCGTCATGCGGCCATTACAGCACCACACCGCGGCGCGCGCGTTCGGGGCGCTTGCAAGCGGCATTCGAGGCAATGGCCCCGGCTCGCCGGAAGCGGCGCGGACTCGTGTAAGTTCCGCCCGATGGACCGCCTCCCCGTTGCACCGATCCGCCCCGCGTCGTGGGCCACGCTGGCGCGGCGCCAGCTGTGGCGCGATTTTCGCGCCGGGGAATTGCGCCTGCTGGTGGTCGCGGTGATGCTCGCGGTCGCTGCGCTGAGCGCGGTCGGCTTCTTCGCCGACCGCATCGAGGGCGGCCTGGCGCGTGACGCCCGCCAGTTGCTGGGCGGCGACGCGATCGTCGCGTCCGACCGGCCCGCGCCGGCGGCGTTTGCGGCCAAGGCCCGCGAGCTCGGCCTGGCGACCGCGACGACCGTGGCCTTCCCGAGCATGGGCCGGGCTGGCGAGGCACAGGGTGGCGGGTCGCAGTTGGTCACGGTCAAGGCGGCCAGCGACGCCTACCCGCTGCGCGGCGTGGTCACGGTCGGCGGCGCGCCGGGCACGCCGCAGCGGCAGCGCCCGGGCGCGCCGGAGCGCGGCAGCGTCTGGGTCGATCCGGCCCTGCTCGGCGCGCTCAAGCTGAAGGTCGGCGACGCGCTGCTGCTTGGTGATGCGAGCCTGCACATCGCCCACACGATCGTCAACGATCCCGGGCGCGCGGCCGGCTTCCTGGGCTTCGCGCCGAGCGTGATCCTGAACATCGCCGACCTGCCCGCGACCGGCCTGGTCCAGCCGGCGAGCCGCGTGACCTACCGGCTCGCGGTCGCGGCGCCCGGCGACAGCGACCAGCCGGTGCGCGAGTTCGTCGCGTGGGCCGAGGCGCAGATCAAGCGCACCAGCGTACGCGGCCTGCGGGTCGAGTCGCTCGCCACCGGCCGGCCCGAGATGCGCCAGACGCTGGACCGCGCGTCGAAGTTCCTGAACCTGGTTGCGCTGCTGTCGGCGCTGCTGGCGGCGGTGGCGGTCGGCATCGCGTCGCGCGACTTCGCGAGCCGGCACCTCGACGACTGCGCGATGCTGCGCGTGCTCGGCCTGCCGCAGCGGCGAATCGCGCTGCAGTACATCGCCGAGTTCGGGTCCGTGGGCCTGATCGCGAGCCTGGCCGGCGTCGTGCTCGGCTTCGCGGTGCACCACGTGTTCGTGCTGCTGCTCGCCGGGCTGGTCGAATCGAGCCTGCCGGCGCCCAGCCTGTGGCCGGCGCTGTTCGGCGTCGGCGTCGGGCTCACGCTGCTGATGGGCTTCGGGCTGCCGCCGGTGCTGCAGCTCGCGCAGGTGCCGCCCTTGCGCGTGATCCGGCGCGACCTGGGCGCGCTCAAGCCGGCGTCGATCGCGGTGCTCGCGGCCGGCGCGGTCGGGTTCGCGCTGCTGCTGCTCGCCGTCTCCAGCGATCTGCAACTCGGGCTGATCGCGGTCGGCGGGTTCGCGCTGGCGATCGCGGTGTTCGCGCTGTTGTCCTGGCTCGCTGTGCTGGTGCTGCGGCGCGCGGTGCCCGAGGCCGGCACGTCGCGCTGGTGGACCCTGGGGGCGAGCGCGCCGCGCTGGCTGGTGCTGGCGACGCGCCAGATCGCGGCGCGCCCGGCGTTCGCGGTGCTGCAGGTGTCGGCGCTCAGTGTCGGGCTGCTCGCGCTCGTGCTGCTGGTGCTGCTGCGCACCGACCTGATCGACAGCTGGCGCCAGGCGACGCCGAAGGATGCGCCGAACCGCTTCGTCATCAACGTCCAGCCGGAGCAGGGCGACGCATTCCGCCAGCGTCTCGAAGCGGCCGGCGTGAATCGCTACGACTGGTTTCCGATGTTCCGAGGCCGCTTGATCGCGATCAACGGCAGGCCCGTCAAGCCCGACGACTACCCCGAGGAACGCGCCCAGCGGCTGCTCGACCGCGAGTTCAACCTCAGCAACGACGCCGACCTGCCGGCCCACAACCAGCTAGCGGCCGGCCGCTGGAGCCGCAACGAGGCGAACGCCGTCAGCGTCGAGGAAGGCCTGGCGCAGACCCTGGGGCTGAAGCTCGGCGACGAGCTGCGCTTCGATGTCGGCGGCGTCGTGGCGCAGGGCCGCATCACCAGCCTGCGCAAGGTCGACTGGAGCTCGATGCGCGTCAACTTCTTCGTGATGTTCCCGACCGCGACGCCGCCCGACGTGCCGCTGAGCTTCATCGCCGCCTACCGCGCGCCCGATGGGCCGGACCGCGGGGCGGCATTCGACAACGCGCTCGCGCGCGATTTCCCGAACGTCACGGCCATCGACGTCTCGGCCTCGATCGCGCAGATCCAGCGCGTGCTCGACCAGGTCGTGCGCGCGGTCGAGTTCCTGTTCGGCTTCACGCTCGCCACCGGGCTGGTGGTGCTGTTCGCCGCGGTCACCGCGACGCGCGAGGCGCGCGCGCGCGAGTTCGCGGTGATGCGTGCGCTCGGCGCGAGCGGCAAGCTGCTGGCGCAGGTGCAGCGCGCCGAACTGCTGGGCGTCGGCGCACTGGCCGGTGTGCTGGCCTCGGTCGCGGCGATGGCGGTCGGCTGGGCGCTGGCGCGCTATGTCTTCGACTTCCGCTGGAACGCATCGCCCTGGGTCCCGCTGGCCGGCGCCGCCGCCGGCGCGCTGCTGGCGCTGGGCGCGGGCTGGTGGGGGCTGCGCGAGGTGTTGCGCCGGCCGGTGATGCAGACGCTGCGCCAGGCCGCCGACGTGTGAAGGCACGCGCTCGGCGAAAGGCCCCGCACGCGGCGGGGCGCCTCGTCGACGCCACCGGAACCGGCGTCAGAAGCTTTCCCAGTCGCCGGTGCCGGTCTTGGCGGTTGCGGCTTCGTCAGTCAGCGTCGGCGCTGCGGCCTTGGCCTTGGCGCTGCCGAACTTGGGCCGGGTCACGTTCGTCGCGCGATCCGGGCCGCGGCGCTCGACGGGCGAAAGGGCTTTGGGCGCCGCTGCGAACTCCACCGCCGGGGCCGCAGCGCGGGCCGAGTCACCCGGGCTGAGCTTGAACACCGCCACCGTCTGAACCAGTTGTTGCGCCTGCGCCTTCAGGCTTTCGGCCGCGGCCGTGCTTTCTTCCACCAGTGCGGCGTTCTGCTGCGTGGCCCGGTCCATCTGCGTGACCGCCTCGCCGATCTGGGCCACACCGGCGCTCTGCTCCTGGCTGGCCGCGCTGATCTCGCCCATGATGTCGGTCACGCGCTTGATCGAATTGACCACCTCGGCCATCGTGGTGCCGGCCTGGTCGACCAGCGCCGTGCCCTGCTCGACACGCTCCACGCTGGTGGTGATCAAGGTCTTGATCTCCTTGGCCGCGTCCGCGCTGCGCCCCGCCAGGCTGCGCACCTCGGAGGCCACCACCGCGAAGCCGCGGCCCTGCTCGCCGGCACGTGCTGCTTCGACGGCCGCATTCAGCGCCAGGATGTTGGTCTGGAACGCAATGCCGTCGATCACGCTGATGATGTCGGCGATCTTCTTCGAGCTGTCGTTGATGCCTTTCATCGTGGTGACGACCTGGCTGACGACCTCGCCGCCCTTGATCGCGACCGTCGAGGCACCGAGTGCCAACTGATTCGCCTGCCTGGCGTTGTCGGCGTTCTGCCTGACGGTGGAGCTGAGCTCTTCCATCGATGCGGCGGTTTCTTCGAGCGCGCTCGCCTGCTGCTCGGTGCGCGAGCTCAGGTCCTGGTTGCCGGCGGCGATCTCGGTCGAGCCGGTGGAGACCGAATCGCTGGCGTGGCGCACGTTGCCGACGACCTTCACCAGGCTGTCGTTCATCTGCTTCAGCGCCGCCAGCAGCTGGCCCGCTTCGTCGGTGTTGGTGACCTCGATCTTCGTCGTCAGGTCGCCGGCCGCGACGCGGCGGGCCACCGCGACGGCCACATGCAGCGGGCGGGTGATCGAGCGCGTCAGCAGCCACGCTACCAGGCCGCCGAGGGCCAGCGACGCGGCGCTGATTGCGACGATCATCCACTTTGCCTTCTCGTAGGTGGCCTGCGCCGCGGCGGCGCTGTCGACCGATTCCTTCTTCAGCAATTCGTTGAACGTGGCGACGTGGGCGACCACCTGGGTCAGCACCGGCATGCACTCCTGGGTCAGCGCCTTGACGGCTTCCTCGGTCTTCTGCGTGGTCGCCAGGCCGACGATGCGCCCGGCGATCGGCAGGTACTTGCCTTCCAGCGAGCGCAGCTTGTCGAGCATCTCGCGCTCCTCGGCCGTTGCCGATTCGGGCGTCTTCTGCATCACCGCGGCGAGCTCGGCGATGCCCTTGTCGATCCCCGCCTGCGAGGTCTTGACGCGCTCCAGGTCCGGCTTCTGCGCGGCCGGGTCGGTCAGCAGCGCGAGATTGCGTGCGGCGATGGCGCGCGCACCGATGTTGGCGGACACCTCGTTGAGGGCCTTGAGCTTGGCCTCGCCGACTTCGGTGATCGTCGTGACGCGACCGGCGAGGTCGGCCATCTGGCGCATGCCGATGCCGGTCGTGACCAGCTGCAGCGTCAGCAGGGCGGCGAAGCCCAGTCCCAGGCGCATGCCGACCTTCATGTTGCCGATGGCTTTCATTGTTTCTGGATTCCTTGTTGGTGCAAAGCGGCGCCAGAACTGCTAGCCGCGGGTGTCGGACGCTCGACGAGCGTTCGGTCTTCAGTGAATCGTGTTGATCAGGCCCATCTCTTCGCTGGACATCAGTCCCTCGATGTCCATCAGGATCAGCATGCGGTCGGCGATGCTGCCGATGCCGGTGATGAAACTGGTGTCGACCGCCGAATTCATCTCGGGCGCGGGCTTGATCGTGTCCTGGTCGAGCGCCAGAACGTCCGACACCGAATCGACCACCGCGCCGACGACGCGGCCCTTGACGTTGAGCACGATCACGACCGTGAAATCGTTGTAATCGGCGGTCGCGCAGCCCAGTTTCAGGCGCAGGTCGACGATCGGGACGATCACGCCGCGCAGGTTGACGACCCCCTTGATGAAGGCCGGTGCATTGGCGATGCGCGTCGGCTGCTCGTACGATCGGATCTCCTGGACCTTCAGGATGTCGATGCCGTACTCCTCGGCGCCGAGGCGGAAGGTCAGGAATTCGCCGCCCGTCGAGGCGGCGCGGCGTGCGGCCTCGTGCTGGGCGATGTGGCGGGCGTCGTTCATCATGTTCATGGGTTCGGTCCTGTGATGTTCGCTGGGCGGCGGCGACCCGCGGTTGCGGGTGGATGCGTTCTCGAGGTTCTATCGACCGGTTGCGCAAGAGCTGAAGCGGCGAGAATGCCTGTTCCGGCTCAAAAGGTCTCCCAATCGTCGTCGGCCGCCGGTGCGGCGGCGATGGTCGGGGACTTGACGGCGTGTTCGGGCTTGCCGGCGACCGCCCTGGTCGGCGTCGGCACCGCTGCCGGCGGGCGCGTGGGTGCCGGTTTCGGCACGAGCGCGCTGCGCGGGGCTGGCGATTCGGGCGAAGCGGCTCTCGGCGCGCTCCTTGCGGCCGGGCCCGCTGCCCCGAGCCTGAAGCCGCCCACGACCTGCGACAGCCGCGTCGCCTGCTCGCGCAGGCTTTCGGCTGCGGCGGCCGACTGTTCGACCAGCGCGGCGTTCTGCTGCGTCATCTGATCGAGCTGGGTCACCGAGTTGTTGACCTCGCTGATGCCCTGGCTCTGCTCGGTGGCCGCAGCCGTGATCTCGCCGATGATGTCGGAGACGCGCTGCACCGAGCCCACGATCTCGGTCATCGTTCGCCCGGCATCGGCGACGAGCTTCGAGCCGCCCTCGACCTTCTCGACCGAAGCGCCGATCAGGCCCTTGATCTCCTTGGCCGCTTCGGCGCTGCGCTGGGCCAGCGAGCGCACCTCGCCGGCGACGACCGCGAAGCCGCGGCCCTGTTCGCCCGCGCGTGCGGCCTCCACAGCGGCGTTGAGCGCCAGGATGTTGGTCTGGAACGCGATGCCGTCGATCACGCCGATGATGTCGGCGATCTTCTTGGAGCTTGCGTTGATGTCGTCCATCGTGGCCACGACCTGCGAGACCACGACACCGCCGCGGGCGGCGACCTCGGCGGCCGAGCTGGCGAGCTGGTTGGCCTGGCGGGCCGAGTCCGCCGACTGCCGGACCGTGCCGGTGAGCTGCTCCATCGACGAGGCGGCCTGCTGCAGGTTGGAGGCGGTCTGCTCGGTGCGCTGGCTCAGGTCCTGGTTGCCGGTGGCGATTTCGGCGCTGGCGGTGCCGATGCTGTCGGTCGAGTTGCGCACCTGACCCACCAGGTGGCGCAAGGCGTCCTGCATGGTGGCCAGCGATCGTTGCAGGTGGACGATCTCGTCGTGTCCCGACACGTCGACCGATTGGCTCAGGTCTCCGGTGGCGATCTTCTCGGCCAGGCGCCGCGCCGCGGCGATCGGACGGGCGATGGAATGCAGGTTCAGCAAGGTCAACGGGACCACCAAGGCGAGTGCACACAGGAACGCCGCACCAAAGACCCAGTAGGCCATGCGCGTGACCTGGCGGCGTGACGTCGCGCTGCTTTCGGCTTCGCGCTCGAGCATCACGGCCAACTTGTCGATTTCGAGCTCTGCGGACTGCACGAGCAGTTTGGCCGGCTCGATGGCCTTGTTGGCGACGGGCGCGTCGTTGAATCCACCGACCTCGATCTGCCGCAGAACCGGCTTGGCCTTTTCGGCATACGCGCCAAGCAGTTCGTCGAGCCTTCCGGCGACGGCCGCCCGGTCCGGCTGGTTCGATGCAGCCAGCTTGCGAGCTGCGGAACGCGCATCGTCGACCGACTTGTTCCATTTGGGACGGTAAGCGGCCTGCTGCTTGTCGCTGTCGTAGTTGATCAGCATGTCCTTCTCGAACCGCCGCACGTTCCCGATCGAGGTGCGCAACTCGGCCAACGCGAGGGTGTCGGCGTGAGTCTGCAGGACGAATCGGTCGGCGATTCCTTCGACCTGCGACAGTCCGCGCAGCCCCGCCAATCCGAGCATCGTCAGTAGCAGCAACACCAAGGCGATGGCACCGAGCATGCGGGTGCGAATCGTGAACTTGCGCAGGAAATCGGTTGCATTCATGGTGCTTCGGTCGGATGTGATTGCAAGAAGACGTGGCGAGAATTCATCGTGTTCATCGGCGGCAAACCGGGCAGGTCGAGAATCTTCGCCGGAGGTCGAACGACGAATGCGGCTGGCAGCAGACGCGGGTCGCGGGCCGCTTGCGCTCGGGGCGCAGGGCGCCTCAGTGGCGCGAGCGCCGCACCAGGCTGCCGACATCGAGGATCAGCGCGACGCGGCCGTCGCCCATGATCGTGGCGCCGGAGATGTCGTCGACACGCTTGTAGTTCGCTTCGAGGTTCTTCACAACCACCTGCTGCTGGCCGAGCAGCTGGTCCACCAGCAGCGCGACACGCCCGCCCTCGGCCTCGGCGACGACCATGATGCCGCTGTTGCCGTCGAAATCGACTCTGGGCACCTCGAAGATGCGTTCCAGGTCGAGCACCGGCATGAACTCCTTGCGCACCTCGATGACCCGGCCGCTGCCGCCGATGGTCTTGATCGTGTCGGGCCGGACCTGGAACGACTCGATCACCGACGACAAGGGCAGGATGTAGACCTCGTCGCCGACGCCGACCGACATGCCGTCCATGATGGCCAGCGTCAGCGGCAGGCGCACCTTCACGCTCATGCCGCAGCCCTCGGCCGAGTCGATCTCGACCGTGCCGCCCAGCGCGGTGATGTTCTTCTTCACCACGTCCATGCCGACGCCTCGGCCGGACACATCGGTCACGACCTCGGCGGTCGAGAAGCCGGGCGCGAAGATCAGGCCCCAGACCTCGGCGTCGGACATCGAGTCCGGCGCGTCGATGCCACGCTCGCGGGCCTTCGTGATCAGCTTGTCGCGCGACAGGCCCTTGCCGTCGTCGCGCACCTCGATCAGGATCGAGCCGCCCTGGTGCGAAGCCGCGAGCGTGATCGTGCCGTGCTCGGGCTTGCCATTGGCGACACGCTCCTCGGGGGATTCGATGCCGTGGTCGCAGCTGTTGCGCACCAAGTGGGTCAGCGGGTCGGTGATCTTCTCGACCAGGCCCTTGTCGAGTTCGGTCGCCTCGCCCAGCGTCACGAACTCGACCTTCTTGCCGAGCTTGGCCGCCAGATCCCGCAGCATGCGCGGGAAGCGGCTGAACACCATCGACATCGGAATCATCCGGATCGACATCACCGATTCCTGCAGGTCGCGGGTGTTGCGCTCCAGGTCGGCCAGGCCACCCGCCAGTTGCTGGTACAGCGCGGTGTCGATCTGCTTGCTGTTCTGCGCCAGCATCGCCTGGGTAATGACGAGTTCGCCGACCAGGTTGATGAGCTGATCGACCTTCTCGACCGAGACGCGCAGGGTCGACGCTTCGAGCGCCGCGGCCGGTGCCTTCTCGGCGCGGGCTGGGGCACGCGGTGCCGGGCTCGCGGTGTGCGCAGCAGTGCCGGCCTTGCTCGGCGCGCTGGTGGGGCCCGCGGTGTCGACCGGCGCACCCGGTGCGTTGTCGAAGAAGCCGTAGCCCGGATCGCGCCGGGCGAGTTCATCCTCCGGCGGCGCCCCCGGCGCGCCGGGGTGGAAGCCGTAGCCGTCGGTCATCGGCAGCAGCGCCACTTGCTCGCGCGCGACGTGGAAGGTGAACAGGTCCAGCAGGTCGGCGTCGCTGCTGGTCGTGATGACACGGAAGCGCCGCATGCCGTCGCTGGCATGGCCCCCGTCGATCGGCTCGATCGTCCCGAGGTCGGTGATCTCCTTGAACAGCTCGACCAGGTTGTCGGCCTGCGCGGGGTCGCCCAGCGGGCCGACCCGCACTTCGAGTTCGCGCGCCTGAACTTCGGCCGGTGTCGACGGGTCGGCGTCCAGCGGCAGCTCCGCGCGCGCCGGGGGCGGCGTGGCGGGCGCCGCCGGCGCGGACGGAGCCGTGCCGGTCGTCATCGCCCGGATGCGCGCCAGCAGCTCGGCGGTGTCGACCGCGTCGCCGCCGCCACCCTGGTGGCGTGCCAGCTGGGCGCGCAGGGCGTCGCCCGACTGCAGCAGCACGTCGACCATGGCCGCGGTCGGCACCAGTTCGTGGCGGCGCAGCTTGTCGAGCAGCGTCTCCATCTGGTGCGTCAGCTCGGCGACGTCGGCAAAACCGAAGGTCGCGGCGCCGCCCTTGACCGAATGCGCGCAGCGGAAGATCGAGTTCAGCTCCTCGTCGTCGGCGGCTGCGATGTCGATCTCGAGCAGCTGCGCTTCCATGCGGTCGAGGTTCTCGCCCGCCTCTTCGAAAAAGACCTGGTAGAACTGGCTCAGGTCGATGCCCGCGCCGATGTTCGCACCTTCTGTCGTCATGTCACCCATGCTGGCTCCTGCGGGTTCCGGGGTCCGTCCGCGTTCAGCGGATCACCTTCCTGATCACCTCGATCAGCTTGGCCGGATCGAAGGGCTTGACCAGCCAACCGGTGGCGCCGGCGCTGCGGCCGGCCTGCTTCATCTGGTCGCTGGACTCGGTGGTCAGGATCAGGATCGGCGTGGTCTTGAACTTGGGGTTGTCGCGCAGCTTCCTGGTCAGGCCGATGCCGTCCAGCCGCGGCATGTTCTGGTCGGTCAGCACCAGGTCGAAGTCGCTCTTGCCGGTCTTCTCCCAGGCGTCCTGGCCGTCGATGGCCTCGACGACGCTGTAGCCCGCGCTCTTGAGCGTGAACGCGACCATCTGGCGCATGGACGCGGAGTCGTCGACCGCGAGGATTGAATGCATGTGAGTCTCCGGATGTCCTGGTGCGTTTTCGGCCTGGTGCGGGTGTTCTTGAATCGCCGGCGGGTCAGAACAGCTCGATCGAGCCGGCATCCATCTCGTCCTGCGTGACCGGGTTGGGGCGCAGCGGTGCTGCCTCGACCACGGCCGCGCCGTCCTCGTCGTCGCCCATGGTTTCGCGGGCGAGGCGGTCGGCGCAGTTGCGCAGGCGCTGATGGGTGTGATGGATGAGCTGCGAGGCCATGTCCTGGAACTGCAGCGCGGTGATCGCGCTGCCGAGCTGGCGCATCGCGCCGCTGGCGAGATCGGGCACGGGCGCGCCGGCGGCCGGTGCGGCGGCAATCGCGCGCAGCTGCTGCGTCGCGCCGTGAAAACCCAGCATCAGCTCGTCGCAGGCGTGGGCGAGCAGGGTCTGCAGGCGGTCGAGGTCGTGGCTCGCCATCATCAGGTTGTCCTGCAGATCGGCGGCGACGAGCAGGGGCCGAACCGCCGCGGCGCCGGGCTCGGGGACATGCGGGTACGGCATCGTGCTGGCGGTGTCGGCGGGGTCAGGCGGGCGCATCCCGACCTGTTTCGGCCATCCGCAGGAGAACCTGAGGACGAACAGGCGAGCCGATCGGGCGCTTTTCGGGCCACTGCGGGGCTGCGGTTGCCCGCGTCCGACGGCGCGGGGCATACTCGGCGCCATGCCGCCATCGCCCTGGAACGCCACCCGCCCGGCCGACCTGTCGACCGCGTTCGATCGGGAGCTGCGCCTGCTGCACCTGGAGGATTCGGAACCGGACCACGAACTGATGCTGGCGCACGTCGCCCGCAGCGGGCTGCGCGCGCAGATGCAGCGCATCGACTCCGAGGCCGACTTCCTGTGGGCGCTCGAAGAGGACGACTGGGACGCGATCATCTCCGACTACAACCTGCCCGGCTTCTCCGGCCTGGTCGCGCTCGACCTGCTGAAGGCGAGCGGCCGTGACCTGCCGTTCATCCTGGTCTCGGGCGAGATCGGCGAGGAGACGGCGGTCGAGGCGATGCGCAACGGCGCGAGCGACTACCTGCTGAAGAACAACCTCGCCCGGCTCGTGCCGGCACTGCTGCACGCGGTCGAGGCGACCGAGACGCGGCGCGCCCGCGAGCGCGCCGACCGCGCGCTCGACGAGTCCAAGCAGCGCTTGCGCGAGCTCGCCCAGCACCTGCAGAACAGCATCGAGCAGGAACGCGTCGCGATCGCGCGCGAGATCCACGACGATGTCGGCGGCTCGCTGACGGCGCTGAAGTTCGACCTGGCCTGGATCGCCCGCCACACCGATTCCGACGAGGTGCTGGCGCGCGTCAACTCGGCGCTCGAGACCGTGACGCTGGCGATCGACTCGAGCAAGCGCATCATGCACAACCTGCGCCCGGCGATCCTGGAGCAGGGGCTGGTCGCGGCGCTGCACTGGCTGGCGGCGCGCTTCGAGAAGCGCACCGGCATCGAGTGCGAGATCCGGCTGCCGGCCGATGCGCCCGAGCTGCCGCCGGGCGTGCCGCTGGTCGCGTACCGCACGGCACAGGAGGCGCTGACCAACGTCACCAAGCACGCGCAGGCGAGCCGGGTACAGCTCGACCTGTCGCTGGCCGGCGGCGTGCTGTCGCTCGAGATCAGCGACAACGGCCGCGGCCTGAACGCCGACGACCTGGCCAAGGCGCGCTCGTTCGGCATCCGCGGCCTGCACGAGCGCGCCGGCACGGTGGGCGGCTGGGTCGAACTCAGCAGCGGCGCGGGCGGCACGACGCTGATTCTTTCGGTGCCCTTGAATCCGCTCGGCTTCGTTGATATACCCTCGGCAGATCCGCACGACCCCGACGACCCCAGCCAGTGGGGATCCCTGTGATGGCTGGAACGAGGCGCGCCCACCGATGATCAAGGTCTTTCTCTGCGACGACCACGCGCTGATCCGGCGCGGCATCCGCGACACGCTTTCCGACGCACCCGACATCGAGGTGGTCGGCGAGGCCGGCGACTACGGCGAGTTGCGCGCGCTGATGCGCGAGCGCACTGCCGACGTGCTGGTGCTCGACATCAACCTGCCCGGGCGCAGCGGCCTGGACGTGCTGCACGTGCTGAAGGACGAGACCACCACGATGCGCGTGCTGGTGGTGTCCATGTACCCGGAAGACCAGTATGCGATCCGCGCGCTGCGCGCCGGTGCCTTCGGCTACGTCAACAAGGGCGGCGACCCGGCATTGATCGTCACCGCGGTGCGCACGGTGGCGCAGGGCCGCAAGTACGTGACCCCCGAGATCGCGCAGATGCTGGTCGAGAGCCTGACCACGCCGATGATCGCGAACGCGCACGAGAAGCTGTCCGACCGCGAGTTGCAGACGCTGGTGATGATCGCCTCCGGCAAGCGGCTGTCCGACATCGCCCAGGAACTGATGCTCAGCCCCAAGACCGTCAGCGTCTACCGCGCCCGGGTGCTCGAGAAGCTCGGCCTGACCAACAACTCGGAGATGACGGTCTACGCGATCCGCAACGGGCTGGTCGGCAGCGAGTGACGGTGCACCCGACCCGGCGGGGGACGCGGGGCCAGCCGCCGCGTGGGTCGCCGGCCGGCCCGGGCATCGGGCGGGCCGGCCCCGGCCGCGGAGGCATCACCGCGTGGCGCGGCGCCTCACGCATTCGAGGTAGCGCTCGCCGTCCGGCGGCAACCCGCTGCGCTGCGAGGCCCAGATCATCTCGCCCAGGCATTCCATGACCTCGTGCTGGGCCTCGTGCGCCGAGCCCAGCCTGGCCGACAGCAGCCCGAACGCCTGCCGGATGCCGCGGGGCTGGTCGATCGCGATCTGTTCGGTGATCGACAGGTGCATCGAGAGGTGCAGGAACGGGTTGCCGCGTCCGCCCTCGACCTCGTAGACGGCGGCGAGCGCCGCATCCAGGTCGGCGAGTGCTTCCCGGTACTCGGGGTGCTGGCCGATCCAGTCGGCTGCGATCGTCTCCATCGGCGTCAACGGCAGCGCAGCGCGCTGCTTGCGGTGCGTCTCGCAGAAGAAGCGGCGAACGTCGTTCTGGGAAGGGGCGAACATCGATCGATTCTGCTTGATCTCGGTCAATGGTCGCGTTGTCGGGACGCGTCGCGCGCGAATCCCCCGCCGCCTTCTTGATGCGCCGCAAAATCGGTCGCGACCGCAGCGCATGAAATCCCTGGCGAGGACATTTCCTCGAAGACAGGAACTTCAGTGATGACAACAAGGACTTTCAAGCGCATTGCGCTCTCGGCCATCGTCGCGGCCGCTGCCATGACCTCGGTCGCTGCCGAGGCCCAGTCGTCGGCCCCGTGGCTGGTGCGCCTGCGTGCGGTCAACCTCGACAGTGCCAACAAGGACTCGACCGGGCTCGATCTGTCGATCGACAACAAGGTGATTCCCGAAGTCGACATCTCGTACTTCTTCACCCCCGAACTCGCCGCCGAGCTGGTGCTGACCTACCCGCAGAAGCACACGATTCGCTCCGGCGGCACCGACATCGGTTCGCTGAAGCACCTGCCGCCGACGCTGACCTTCCAGTACCACTTCACGAACCCGGGGATGTTCAGGCCCTACCTCGGTGCCGGGATCAACTACACGCGCTTCTCGAGCGTCTCCTTCGATCCGGCCGTCCAGGCTGCGTTGCAGCCGTCGGTGAAGCGCAACAGCTTCGGCTTTGCGCTGCAGGCCGGCGTCGACGTGGAGATCGCTGCGAACACCTACCTGAACCTCGACGTGAAGAAGGTCCAGATCCGTACCGACGTCAGATCGGCCGGCACCAAGATGGGCGAATTCAAGGTCGATCCCTGGCTGGTCGGTGTCGGCATCGGCCGCCGCTTCTGACGCCTTGCAGGCCGAACCCTTGCGCGCGATGAATCACGCTCCGGCCGCGCCCCGGGCGATACCGCACCGCAAGCTGATCCGGGCCTGGCTCGCACCGATCTCGGGGCGCAGCACGGCCCGGGCGCTCGCGCTGGTGGTGTCCGACCTGCTGCTGTACGCTGCGTGCCTGGCCGCGGCCCTGCTGGCACCGCACCCGGTGCTGCAGGCCCTCGCGGGCCTGGCCACCGGCCTGGTGATCAGCCGGCTGTTCATCCTCGGTCACGATGCCTGCCATCAGAGCCTGACGCGCCATCGCACGCTGAACCGCTGGCTGGGACGGCTGATCTTC
This sequence comes from Pseudomonadota bacterium, assembly GCA_040388965.1. GTDB lineage: Bacteria > Pseudomonadota > Gammaproteobacteria > Burkholderiales > Burkholderiaceae_C > LMDS01. Next base: position 36,924 of record JAZKAV010000014.1, read on the forward strand.
CTGCCGTCGCTGACGCCGTACAGCCTGTGGGAGGTCGGGCACAACGTCGTCCATCACGGCTACACCAACCTCAAGGGCTTCGACTTCGTCTGGCAGCCGCGCTCGCTGGACGAATTCCGCGCGCTGCCCCGGTGGCGGCGCGCGCTGGAGCGGCTCTACCGCAGCGGCTGGGCACCGTGGCTGTACTACCTGGTCGAGATCTGGTGGACGCGGATGATGTTCCCGAACCGCGCGACGATGCCCACGCGCCGCGCCGTGTTCACGCTCGACGGCCTGATGGCGAGTGCCTACGCGCTGGCCTGGGTCGGTGGTCTCGTGGCGGCGGCAGCGGCCACCGGGCAGTCGGCATGGTGGCTGCTGGCGGTCGGGTTCGTCGTTCCGTTCCTGGTCTGGAACGGGATGATCGGCTTCGTCGTCTACGTGCACCACACCCACCCGGGCATTGCCTGGTACGACAGCAAGGCGCAATGGGCCGCGGCGAATCCGTTCGTCTCGACGACCGTGCACCTGACCTTCCGCTCGGCGATGGGCAGCGTGCTGCACCACATCATGGAGCACACCGCCCACCACGTGGACATGGGCGTGCCGCTCTACCGGCTCGAGCACGCGCAGGCCTTGCTGGAACAGAAGCTCGCCGGGCACATCGTCGTGCAGCCCTTCTCGTGGCGCTGGTACGCCGACACCGTGCGGCGCTGCAAGCTCTATGACTTCGACGCGAGGTGCTGGACCGACTTTTCCGGCCGCCCGACCGGGCTCGCGCGCCAGGCGGCAGCATGACGTGACGACGGGCCGGCGCGGCGCCCGGTCAGGCGCCGGATAGCGCCGCGCCCGCGCCCGGCGCCGCGGTCAGGTGCCGAGCTTGGAGGCCACCGACTGCAGCACGACGCCGAACGACAGGATCACGACGAACCAGCCGATGGCGCGCCGCAGCCTCGAGGCTGCGGCCTCGCTGCCGGCGCTGCGCAGCACGCGCGCGATCAGTTGCGAATCGGCGGTGCTGGCGATCAGCATGCCGCCGGAGAACAGCAGGCCCGCGACCACCCCCGCCCACCAGCCACCCTGGTGGGTCGCGAACACGCTCCAGGCCGAGACGTGCGCGACCGTGTCGATCACCAGCGCGAACAGCAGGCCGATCGCGACCGTCGACCACAGGTCGGTGCGCTCGCGCAGCGCTGCCGGAATCAGCTTCATGCGCACCGAACTCGGCCGGTAGGCGCCCGGCGCGAGCAGCGCGCGCAGGTTCCAGGCGCCGAGCAGCGTCAGCAGCACGATCGGCAGCCAGTCGAGCGCCTGCACCAGTGCGGCGGGCAGCGTGAACGACGCGGCGAGCAGGCTGATGGCGACCGCGATCACCGCGATCGCCAGGCCGTGGCCGAGCGCGAACAGGCTGCCGGTCCAGGGTGCGTGGCGCTCGTGGTGGTCGTGCGCGCGCAGCGTCAGCCCGTCGATCGCCGCGATGTGATCGGGCTCGATGCCGTGGCGCAGGCCCAGCAGGAAGAACAGTGCCATGCCGCTCGCCGGCAGGTCGGCGGCGATCATCGTCTGCCTTCCCGGCCGCACTCGGCGCACAGGCCGCGCAGCGTGATCTCGTGCGCGCTGACGACGAAGCCCGCGGGCGCCAGCTCCTGCATCGGGCCCGGGCAGGCGTGCAGCGCGTAGACGCGGTCGCAGCGCTCGCAATGGAAGTGGTGGTGGTGGTGCGCCGCATCGCGCTGGCCGTCGCCGCAGGCGGCCTCGAAGCGTGTCGCCTGACCGGGCAGCAGGACCTTGACGATGCGCGCCTCGTCCTGCAGCGCATGGAGGTGGCGATAAATCGTCGACAGGTTCAGGCTTGCGACCGTGCCCTGCGCGAGCGCGAGTATCTCGCCCGGTGTCAGCGCCTGACCGGCGCGCTCGATCGCGGCGAGCACGGCCTCGCGCTGGCGGGTGTTGCGTTGCATGCCGCCATCTTATTGCAAATGAATTGGCATCAACAGGGCGTGCCGCAAAGACCCCGGAGCGGGCGGCGGCGAGCGGTCAGAGCCAGATCAGCGCGGCCACGACCGCGGCGATCAGCAGCATCCGCGTGGCCCGGTAGACGGTCGGGTTCCAGTTCTTGAAGCGGCGCCGGTACTTGCCGGTGACGAGCGAGATGCGGAACAGGCGGCCGATCAGGCCGGTGCGGTCGCCCGCGTCGTTGGGGGCGGCCGCCGCCGTCATCGCGTAGCGCGAGAACGCGCGGTTCAGCGCGGCGGCCCAGCGGTAGCGCAGGGGCCGCTCGATGTCGCACAACAGGATCAGCCGGTCCTGGTCGGTGTCGTTGCGGACCCAGTGGATGTAGGTCTCGTCGAACACCACGCCTTCGCCGTCGCGCCAGCTGTACGGTTCGCCGTCGACCCAGATGCGGCAGCGGTCGTCGTTCGGGGTGGCCAGCCCGAGGTGGTAGCGCAACGACCCGGCAAACGGGTCGCGGTGCGGCTTGAGCCGGGCGCCGGCCGGCAGTTCGGCGAACAGCGCCGCCTTGATCGACGGCACGCGCTGCAGCAGCTCCACGGTGCGCGGGCAGTAACGCTCGGCCGACGGCGGGCGCTCCTCGTACCACTTCAGGTAGAAACGCTTCCAGCCTTCCTTGAAGAACGAGTTGAAGCCCGCGTCGTCGTTGTTCTCCGAGGCCTTGATGCGGCGCAGGTTCGCGAGCGCCTGCGCCTCGGCGCGAATCTCCTGCCAGTGGCTCGCCAGCTCGCGCAGGCCGGGAAAGCCGTCCACCGGGATGTAGGGTTGCGTCGGCACGCTGGACAGCCAGTACAAGGGCACGTTCACCGGCGCGAGAAAGGCCGAGTGGTCGAACAGCTGCCGGAACCATTTGTGGCGCACCTTGCCGCGCCAGTGGACCCAGGCCACCGAGCCCAGGAACAGCGCCACCACGATCCATCTCAACATGCCGCGCTCCTGGCGCCGCCGCGCCGGTGCGGCGCCGATGCCGGTGTCGGGTGGCGACCCATGCTACTTGCCCACCGCCGCGATCACGCCGCACGCCACGCGGCCGCCGGCGTTGCCGGTCGGCTGGGTCGCGTAGTCGTCCGGCTTGGCGTGGACGATGACGGCCTTGCCCAGCAGGTCGGCCGGGCCGGTGCCGACCGTGACGCCGTCGAGCATCAGGGTCGCCTCGGCGTTGCCCTTCGCGTCGGCCTTCAGCGCGGGCATGTCGCCGCCGTGGTGCGGCCGATCCGGTGCGCCGTGCGGCTGGCCGGTGGGGTTGAAGTGGCCACCGGTGCTCAGGCCGTCGGCGCTGGAGCAGTCACCCTTCTCGTGCACGTGGAAACCGTGCTCCTGATTCGGCGTCAGGCCGGCGACGCGCGCCACCACGCGCACGCGCCCACCTTCCTGGTTGAAGGAGACGGTGCCGCTGACGGCGCTGCCGCTCCTGGCCTGGAGCTGGGCCACGGCGCGCGGGCCGGGCGCTGGTGCAGGCGGGGTCGTGCACGCGGCCAGCGCCACGCCCAGCAGCGCGGCGCACGCGACCGGCCGCAGGCGGCGGGCCGGGACAGGGGACAGGGGGTGAGTCGTGATTCGCTTCATGCGGTTGCTCCGGAGGGACGGAAATACTGAGTGTCGCCCAAAAAGAGCTGCCGCCTGGCTGCTGTCCGCACGCCGCCGGCCTGCGGTGCGGGTCCCGCGGGCGCCTCAAGCCCGCGGCTTGCGGCGCGGCTCCGTGTCGCCGCTCCAGCCCGTGTGCGCCTGGTGGCGCTCCCAGCCCAGCGCCTCGAGCACGCTGGGCGCTCATCAGCGCGGAGTCGAGCGTCTGGCGCTCGATCAGCGTGATGCCGAGGTCGTGCAGCTGTGATGCGGGTCGCGCGCGGGTTGTCTCGATGGCGACGCGTCCGAAAGCCCCGGTAACATAACCCGAAAGCGGATCCGAACAGAGGGAGGTTTTCATGCCGGTGATCGTGGTGGCCAATCCCAAGGGCGGCGTCGGCAAGACGACGCTGTCGACCAACATCGCCGGCTACCTCGCATCGCGCGGCCTCAAGGTGATGCTGGGCGACGTGGACCGCCAGCAATCCGCCCGCACCTGGCTGGCGCTGCGCCCGGCCGGGCTGGCGCCGATCGCCGCCTGGGAGGTCGCGCACGACGCGGTCGTGCGTCCGCCGAAGGGCACCACCCATGTGGTGCTCGACACGCCGGCCGGCCTGCACGGCAAGCGCCTGGACGAGGTCATGAAGCTCGCCGACCGGGTGCTGGTGCCGCTGCAGCCCAGCATCTTCGACATCCACGCGACCCACGAATTCGTGCGCCAGCTGCTCGCCCACAAGCGCAGCGACCGGGTGCAGATCGCGCTGGTCGGCATGCGCACCCGCGAGGGCACGATCGCCACCGATCAGCTGCGCAGCTTCCTGGACGGCGTGAAGCTGCCGCTGCTCGGATTCCTGCGCGACACGCAGAACTACGTGCACCTCGCCGCGCACGGCCTGACGCTGTGGGACGTGGGTTCCAGCCGCTTCGAGCGCGACCTCGAACAATGGCAGCCGCTGGTGCGCTGGCTGGACGCCTGAGCAACCGTGCCGTCGTCGACACAGGGCCGGTGGTCCGGTGGGCTGCGCCTGTCGGAAAGTTGCGCTGTTGGGGAGGGCGCCGGTCGACCCGGTGGTTTACGATGCACGCTTGCTGGAGGCCTGCGCATGAAGGTACTGCTGATCGACGACCACCCGCTGATCCTCTGCGCGCTGCAGTCCGTCATCGAAGGCCTGGGCAGCGACACCACGGTGATCGGCGCGAGCAGCGCCCGGGCCGCGCGCGCGACGCTCAAAGCCGACTCCGACTTCGACCTGGTGCTGCTCGACCTCAACCTCGGCGACGCCGACGGCTTCGAGGTGCTGGCCGAGTTCCGGTCCTCCTATCCGGCGCTGCCGGTCGTCGTGGTGTCGGCCTCGGACCGCAGCAGCGACGTGATCCGCGCGATCGATGCCGGCGCGATGGGCTTCGTGCCGAAGCGGGCCAGCAACGAGACCCTGTTCGAGGCGCTGCACATGGTGATGTCCGGCGGCATCTACGTGCCGCCGATGACGATGGGCTCGGAGCCGGCGACCAGGCCCGAGGGCGACACCGTTCCCGGCGTGCTTCGCGTGGTGCGCGAGCAGGCGCAGGACAGCGACTTCCAGACCGGCAGCGCGCCGCTCGCCGACATCGGCCTGACGCCGCGCCAGACGGAGGTGCTCGGGCTGCTGCTGAAGGGCCAGCCGAACAAGCTGATCGCGCGCGAACTGAACCTTTCGGTCGAGACCGTCAAGGACCACGTCGCCGCGGTGCTGCGCACGCTCGGCGTCAGCTCGCGGACCCAGGCGGTGCTGGCGGTGAGCCAGATGTCGGGGCAGCGCCCGCTGTCGGCGTGGCGCCATTCCGGGCGCTGAGTTGAGCGCGGCGCTCGAATCCGCCGCTGCGGCGCCGCCCGATCACGATCCGGCCTTCGCCGCCGTTGTCGAAGTCGTCCAGAGCACCTACGCCTACATGCCGGCGGCGCTGGCCGGCTACCTCGCCGGTGTCGGCGTCGTCACGATGCTGTACTGGTCGATCGCACCGGCTGCGCTGCTTGTGGCCTGGATCGGCGCCTTCGTCGCGATGTGCGTGGTGCGGGCGGTCGTGATCCAGCGCTTCCGCCGCGCCGCGCCGCGCACCCGCGACGAGTGGCTGGGCTGGCGCCTGCGCTCGAATGTCGGCACGGTGGTCGCCGCGTCGCTGTGGGGCGCTACCGGCTGGATCTTCTACGGCCTGGGCAGCGAGCAGCAGCAGGCGACCGGCTTGATCATCGTGGTCTACACCTTCACCGTCGCGGGCATCCCGGTGCTGTCGACGCAGCCGCGGCTGTACCTCGCCTACGCGAGCCTGTGCCTGCTGCCGCTGATCGTTCGGATCGCGGCGGTCGGCGATGTCTACAGCTACCAGCTCGCCGGCGAACTGGTTCTGATCATCAGCCTGACCACGGTGCTGGCGAACAGCTACCGCCAGGCCCTGCAGCGCGCGATCGACCTGAAGGTGCAGGGCGACAAGCTCGCCGCGCAGCTGCGCGTCGAGACGCTGGCCGCCGAGGCCGCGCGGCGCGAGGCCGAGATCGCGAACCGCGCGAAGACCCAGTTTTTCACCGCCGCGAGCCACGACCTGCGCCAGCCGCTGCATGCGATGGGCCTGTTCGCCGAGGCGCTGCGCCAGCGCGTGCGCGAGCCCGAGGTCGCCCAGTTGGTCAACAGCATCAACGAATCGGTCGACGCGCTCGAGGGCCTGTTCTCCGAGCTGCTCGACATCACGCGCATCGACAGCGGCGGGATCGAGGTGCATCCGCAGCACTTCGAAGTCGGCGACATCCTGCGCAAGCTGCGGCTGCACTTCGAGCCGAGCGCGTTCGAGAAGGGGCTGTCGTTGCGGCTGCGCGGTGGTGCGCGGGTCGTGTTCGCCGATCCGCTGCTGGTCGAGCGCATCCTGCGCAACCTGGTCTCGAACGCGATCCGCTACACCAACGACGGCTCGGTGCTGGTCGGCTGCCGCCAGCGTGGCGACCGCGTGCGGCTGCAGGTCTGGGACACCGGCCTGGGCATCACCCCGACCGAACAGGCACGCATCTTCGACGAGTTCTACCAGGTGCCGAACACGCCCAAGGTGAGCCCCGACCAGCGCAAGGGCCTGGGGCTGGGGCTGGCCATCGTCAAGCGCCTGGCCGGCCTGATGGGCGCCTCGCTGGCGCTGCGCTCGACACCCGGCCGCGGCACGGTGTTCACGCTCGACCTGCCGGCGGGCCGGGCGCCGCGGCCCTCGGCGCTGCTGTCGGTGCCGGGCAAGGGGCCGGCCGACCTCACGCTGGCCGGCCGCCGCATCGTCGTCGTCGAGGACGAGCCCGCGGTGCGCGCCGGCCTCGAGGTGCTGCTGGCCGGCTGGGGCGCGCAGATCGAGGCGTTCGACAGCGTCGCGGCGACCCGCGCCTGGGCCGAGCGCAGCGACCCGGCGCTCGTCAGGCCCGATCTGTTGATCGTCGACTACCGCCTGGAGGAGGGTCTGAGCGGGGTCGACGCGATCAAGGCCCTGCGTGCGCGTTTCGGCCCCGCCATTCCGGCGATCCTGGTCACCGGCAGCACGATGACCGGTCACGAGAAGGAGGCGATCGAGCACGACTTCCACCTGCTGATCAAGCCGGTCGTGCCGAACAAGCTGCGCGCGATGATCGCGTTCAAGCTGGGGGTGAAGCCGGGTGGGTGATTCCTCGGCACACCGTCACGAGAATCCGCGCGAGCAAGGAGAACGGCCCATGCGCCGATCCTTGACGCACAACTGCTTGTTGACGCCCGGCGGTTCAACGCTGCCGCAGACACAGGAGGTCATCGAATGGACAAGCGCCGGTTTCTCGTGGCGGGTGCGCTCGGCGCCGCGCTGCCTTGGCGGGCACAGGCGGCTCCCGCGCGCGCGGGAACGGGTCCGGGCCTCCTGACCGTCACCGGAGCGATTGCGCGGAGCAACCGCGGTCCGCTGGACCCGGCGCTGGACCAACTGATGGTCAAGCACGGCGTCGGCTTCGACAAGGCCTGGCAGTTCGATGCCGCGATGCTGGCCCGGCTGCCGGCCGTGACCATCCAGCCGACGATCGAGTACGACGCCAAGAGGCACAGGTTGACCGGCCCATTGCTCGGCTCGGTGGTGGGAGCTGCCGGTGTTGCCGCGGGCGCGCCGGTGATGCTGGTCCTGCGTGCACTCGACGGCTACACGGTGGCGGTGAGCCTGGCCGACGCGCAGCGCTACCGCATGATCGTGGCCACGACGCTGGACGGCGTGCCCCTGAGCATCGGCGGCCTGGGTCCTCTCTGGGCGGTCTACGACGCCGACCGGCTGGCGGACTTCAAGGACAAGCCGCTCGAGCGGCGCTTCGCACTGTGTCCCTGGGGCCTGTACTTCGTCGAGGTGAAGGCGCTCTGACGCCATGGCCCGGCCAGGCCCGGCGGCCACTCAGCGATGGAACGCCTCGACCCTGCCCTTCAACTTGATCATCAGCGGAAGGCCCTTGCGGTCCAGCGCCTTGCCGGCAGGCACCTTGATCCAGCCTTCGCTGATGCAGTATTCCTCGACGTCGAAACGCTCCCGGCCATTCAGGCGGATGCCGATCGCGCGCTCGAAGACGGCGGCGACGTGATGCGGACTGCGCGGGTCGGTGGACAGGCGGTCGGGCAGCGGGGCGGCGTCAGGGGTTTCGTTCATGGTGGGTTCCGTTGCCTGCCGGTCGGGCCGGCAAAGATTCGGTGGCGCGCCGGTCAGGCCGGCAATGATGTGGCAGTTCGCCGGTCAGGCCGGCGAATAGGCCAGCCGCACGTAGATCGGCGCGAAGGCCTCGGCCTGGGTTACTTCGAGCAGGCGCTCGCGCGCCAGCTCGAGCATCGCGATGAAGGTCACGACCAGTACCTGCGGGCCGCGCGCCACGTCGAACAGGTCCTCGAACAGCGCGAAGCGCCGGCCCTGCAGGGCGCGCAACACGATGCTCATGTGCTCGCGCACGCTGAGCTGCTCGCGCGTGATGTGGTGGTGCTGGTTCAGCGTCGCGCGCTCGAGGATATCGGCCCAGGCCGCGCGCAGATCGTCGGCGTCGACCTCGGGGAAGCGCGGCGCCAGCGACTGCTCGATCACGACCTGTGCGCGCAGGAAGTCGCGGCCGATCAGCGGCAGCGCGTCGAGCTTCGCGGCGGCCAGCTTCATCTGCTCGTACTCGATCAGGCGGCGCACCAGCTCGGCGCGCGGGTCTTCGGGCTCCTGGCCGTCGGCGCTCTTCTTCGGCGGCAGCAGCATGCGCGACTTGATCTCGATCAGCATCGCCGCCATCAGCAGGTACTCGCTGGCGAGCTCGAGGTTGGTCTTGCGGATCTGCTCGACATAGGCCAGGTACTGGCGCGTCACGCTCGCCATCGGAATGTCGAGGATGTTGAAGTTCTGGCGCCGGATCAGGTACAGCAGCAGGTCGAGCGGCCCTTCGAAGGCCTCGAGGAACACTTCCAGCGCGTCCGGCGGGATGTACAGGTCGGTGGGCAGCGCGAACAGCGGCTCGCCGTACAGCCGCGCCACCGCGATGCCGTCGACGACGGCCGGCCCGGCCGCGGGGCTGCCCAGCGCTTCGGCGGGCACGGCCGCGAGTTCGGACACCTCCGGTGCCGCTGCGTCGTCACTCACGGGGGGATAGACGCGGAGCGGGCGTCAGCGCTTCGTCTGGTAGACGTAGGGCTGCTGCGGCACCTTGGCGTCGGCGTACTCGGCCTGGGCATCGCGGTCGATGTGCTTGTCCCAGAGCAGCTGGCGACCGTGGCGCTGCTCGGCCTCCAGCGTCGGCTTGTTGGCCTTGAGTTCCTCGATGAACGAGGTGACGTCGGATTTGTAGGCTTTCCAGAACAATGGCATGGGAGCTGGGCGCGCCCGCGGCGCGGACACTGGAGTCGAGGCGCGTATTTTAACGGCCGGGCCGGGCCGGGCCGGACCCGACCGGCGAGTCGGGTCGGCGCCCCGCTCGCCCGCGCGACGGTCGGGCCCGCGGATGCGTGCGGCCACCGTTTCATCAAGCCCGGCTGGCCCGTGTGTCACGATCCTGCCATGCACGAGATCGAACTGAAGCTCCAGGTGCCGGCGGCGCGGCGCACCGAGGTCGAAGCGGCCGTCGCCGGGCGCACGCCCGGACCGTGGATGCGGCTGCAGGCCGCGTACCACGACACCGCCGATCGCCGGCTGGCCGCCGCGGGCCTGGCGCTGCGGATGCGCCGCGAGGGCCGCCGCTGGGTACAGACGCTCAAGGGCGCGGCCGACGACGGCCTGACCCGGCTCGAGCACAACGTGGCGCGCGGCGCCGCGGCGGCGATGCCGGCGCTGGACCCGGCGCTGCATGCCGCAACGCCGGTCGGCGAGCGGCTGCTGGCGCTGCTCGCCGCGCCGCCGGCCGCCCCGCTGCTGCCGCTCTACCGCACCGACATCCGGCGCCGCACCCGCGTGCTGCCGGTGCGCGCGGACGGGCAACCATCGGCGCGTGTCGAGCTCGCCTTCGACCGCGGCCGCATCGAGACCGGCACACGCGGGATCGACGTGAGCGAGCTCGAGATCGAACTCGTCAGCGGTCCGCCGCGCGCCGTGATCGAGACCGCGCGGCGCTGGGTCGCACGCCACGGCCTGTGGCTGGACGGGCGCAGCAAGGCCGAGCGCGGCGACCTGCTGGCGCGCGGCGAAAGCGTCGCGCCGCCGAGGGCCGCGCAGGCGCTGCGGCTGGCCGGATCGATGAACATGGCGAGCGCGTGGCAGGCGGTGCTGCGCAACTGCGCCGACCAGATTCTCGCGAACGCGAGCCAGATCGCCAGCGGCGCGCACGCCGCCGAACACGTGCACCAGCTGCGCATCGGCCTGCGGCGCCTGCGCAGCGCGCTGGCGCTGTTCGACACCGGTGCGCCCGACACGACGCTCGGCAGCGGTGCGGGCGCGCTGTTCCGGCGCCTCGGCGCGGCGCGCGACCGCGTCGTGATCGAGGCCGAGTTCGGCGCCGAGCTGCGCGCGGCGATGCGCGCCGCCGGGGTGCCGGCCGAAGCGCCGGCGCTCGACGCGTCCGGCACGGAAGCGTCGCCGGTCGAGCTGCTGCGCTCGCATGCCGGCCAGACGCTGCTGCTCGACCTGATCGCCGCGATGCACGGCGACGCCGAGCCCGCCGACGGCCCGGACGAGGCATCGCTGCGCGACCGGCTGGCCGCGCGCCTGAACCGCTGGCACCGGCAGGTGGTCGCCGACGCGAAGCGCTATGCCGCGCTCGACGACGCGAGCCGGCATCGCCTGCGCAAGCGCGCGAAGCGGCTGCGCTACGCCACCGAGTTCTGCACCGGGCTGTTCGAGCGGCGCGCCGTGCGCCGCTACCTGAAGGCGCTGCGCGGCCTGCAGGACGCGCTGGGCGCGGTCAGCGACGCGACGATGGCGATGCAGGCGTACGCGCTGCGGGCCGGCGACGATCCGGCGGCGATGTTCGCGCTCGGCTGGCTCACGGCGCGGCGCGAGGCACTGATCGCCGCGGCCGGCCCGCCGATCGAGCGTTTCGCGAAGGCCGAGCGTTGCTGGAAGCGCACACGCGGCTGATCCGCTCCGTTGGCCTCGCGGTCTCTCACCGCAGCTCGCGCCCGAGCAGCCGCTCCAGCGTGCTGCGCGGCGCGGTCTCGGGGCGCTGCTGGTGCGCCACGTCGAGGTAGAAGGTCTGCTCCAGCATGTGCTGGCCGCCCATCGCGGCGTGCAGCACCTGGTCGCTGAACACGACCCAGGTCGTGCCGGGCGCGAACTCGGCGCGCGCCTGCGGGCTCGCGCGCTGGAATTCGGCGTCGCCCTTGGCGCGGTCGTGGAGCTGCAGCATCAGGTGGTCGTACTCGGTGCGCCGCCGCTTCGTGAGGCCGGTCTTCTGGAGCAACCAGGCCGAGCCGGGCAGCGGCCGCCGGATCGCCGGCAGGTAGCGCGTCGCCAGCGCCTCGAACGGCTCGCCGACGCGCCACTCGCGCGGCCGGCCGGCGGGGTTGACGTTGCAGAACACGCGCAGCAGCCGCGTGCCTTGCATCGGGTTGGACGGGAACGCGTCGACATGCAGCCGCGTGTCGTCCTGGCGCCAGCTGGTCGCGCGGCCGGCGACGTCGACCGGGCGGAACGAGGTGTTGCCGCGCCTGAGCTGCCCGCGGTAGTGCGGGAACAGCCGCTGTACGAGGGCCTCGCTCTGCTCGGCGTATCGGGTGATGAGGGCCTTCAGGTCGGCGAGCTCGTCCGGCGCGCCGGCAGCCCCGCGCATTTCGCCGTGGGTCGGGCCGCGCGCCGGGTCACGCATCGGGCCGCCGCCCCAGCGCAGCGAGATGTTCTTCGCCTTGCCGTCGGCCCAGCGCGGATCGAAAAAGCGGCGCTCCGCGTCGGACAGCACGAAGGCCAGCTTCGGGAAGCCGAGCACGTGGCCGTCTTCGAGCTCGCGCTCCACCGCGCGGGTCGGGCCGTCGCCGGCCCAGCTCGTGTCGGGGTATTCGCGAACGATGTCGACCGCTCCTGTTTGGGCCGGGCAGCCTGCTGCCGCGCCGGGAACCGGATCTGCGCGCGGTGATGAAGCAGCGGAGGACGTCACGACCGGAAGTCTAGCGAGTGAAATGATGGACTTGACCGTCCCGAGCCGGCCGCGAAGCGCGACGACACCGCGCGGTCACGCCCGCGACGTGGGCGTCGTTCGATGCCGGGCGCTGCGGGCCGTCGGCGCGAACACCGCGCGCGCCGAACCGCCCGTGTTCAGGCGTCGCGCACGTCTGCCACCACGTTCGCGCCGAAGTCGATGCGCGCCAGGTAGCGCAACACGCCGGCCGCGGCGTCGCGGGTCGATGCGAGCTGGCCCTTCTCCTTCAGGTCGACGAAGCGGGACTTCTCCGGAAAGCCGGCCGCCGCGCCGCCGCGCAGATGCACCTGCATGTCGGTGTCGATCACGCCGGGCGCGAGCGCGACGATTCTTGCGCCGTTCGGCCGGTTCGCCTCGTCCAGCGCCATCGCGCGCGAGAGATGGTCCAGGCCGGCCTTCGCGGCACAGTACGGCGCCTGCCCGGCCATCGCCCGCCGGCCCAGGCCCGAGGAGATGTTCAGCACGCGCCTGTCGGCGCGCCAGGCGCGCGTGGCGCCCAGGAATGCCGCGCTCAGCAGCAGCGGCGCCTCGAGCCCGACGCGCAGCGCGCCCGCCAGCTCGGCGCTGTCGCAGTCGTCGACCGGGCCGACGCGGGTCAGCAGCGCGGCGTTGTTGATCAGGGCCGCGCTGTCGAACGAGGTCGCATCCAGCGTCGCGAACCAGGCGGCCAGACGCTGCGCTGCCGCGGCCGGCTCGCCGAGGTCCAGCGCCCATTGCTCGCAGCGTGCGCCGACGGCCTGCGCCGTTGCGGCGAGCGCATCGTTGCGGTGGCGCGCGATGCACAGCAGCAGATGCCCGGGCGCGAGCAGTTGCTCGGCGATCGCGGCCCCCAGGCCGCGCGATGCGCCGGTGATGACGAACAGCCGGTTCGCCATCGCGGCGTTCAGGCCGCCAGTGCCTGCTGGATCCCGGCGATCGCCCACTCGCGGCTGCCGTCGGCCGGCTTCACCAGGTGCCAGACCTCGTCGAACGGTTCGGCCGCGCCGTCCTTCGTTTCGCGGATCAGGCCGTGGAAGCGCACGCTGACGACCTGGCGCTGCGCCTCGTCGGCCACCTCGAGCACCTCGGCGTCGATGCGCACCACGTCGGTGGTCTGCGCGGCGCTGCCGCGCTCCTGCAGGTCGAGCTTGACGGCCGCGAACATCTCGGGCGTCGTGAAGGCGCGCAGGTCGTTCAGGTCGGCGCTGTCGTTGGCGGCCTGCATGCGGATGAAGATCATCTTCGCGATGCGTTCAAAGGCCGCGGCGTCGAAGCCGGCCGGCAGGGCCGCTGCGGTGGCCGCCTGCGGCAGCAACGCCGAGGCCGGCGCCGCCTGGGCCCACGACGGGCTGCCGGTGGCGGGCGCCGGTGTCGCGCCGGCGAACTGCAGGCCGTTCGGCGTGGCCAACGCGGCCGGTGCGGTGCTGCGCCCGAAGCGGTTCATCAGCAGGCGGATCGCGACGAACGCGACGATGCCCAGCAGCGCCAGCATGACGATGTTGCCGAATCCCGCGCCCATGCCGAGGTGGCTCATCAGCGCGGCCAGCCCCAGGCCGGCGGCCAGGCCGGCGATCGGCCCCATCCACGAGCGCTTCGGCGCGGCGGTCGGTGCGGCACCGGCGGTCGCGGGTGCGGTCGGCGCGGCCTGTGCCGGTTGCGCGGGCGCGGCGGCCGGTGGCGTGCGCGCCGGCACGCTGCGCTGCATTCCCGCCGACGATCCGCCGCCCAGACGGCGGGCTTCCGCGTCGAGCGGCGCGAGGCCGGCGCACAGCATGGCCAGCGAGAGGGCGAGGATCAGTGATTTCATCGAACGTTCCTTCGGTGGAGAGAGCCGGCCCGCGTTCTCGCGGGCCGCGTCGGCGGCGCGATCATACGGGTGGCCAATGACCCTGTTTGCGGCTCGCCGATCATCCGCTGTATCTGCGGCCGCGGGGCGACAACGCAAGCGCCGCGCCGGCCACGCACGGATGCAGGTGAAGCGTGACGGGACGCGAGCGGCGTCGGCAATCGGGCCGCGGGTCAGAACGGCGGCGCCGACTCGAACCACAGCGGCGTGCCGTTCGCCGGATGCGCGAAGCCCAGCGCGCTCGCGTGCAGCAGCAGCCGGTCGGCGCGCGCGCACACCTCGGGCGGGGCGTAGAGCGCATCGCCGAGGACGGCGTGGCCGATCGCGAGCAGGTGCACGCGCAGCTGGTGCGCGCGGCCCGTGACCGGCTCGAGCGCGAGCCGCGTCGTGCCGCGCGCGTCATCGACGGCGAGCACGCGCCAGCGCGTCAGCGAGGGCTTGCCTTGCGCGGTGTCGACCTTCTGGCGCGGCCGGTTCGGCCAGTCGGCGCTCAGCGGGAGGTCGATCTCGCCTTCGTCGGCCGGCAGGCGCCCGGCGACGACCGCGACATAGCGCTTGTGCACCGTGCGTGCCGCGAACGCGCGGCCGAGCGCCCGCTGCGCATCGGCACCGCGGGCGAACAGCATCAGCCCGGAGGTCGCCATGTCGAGCCGGTGCACGACGAGCGCGTCGGGGTGCACGGCCTGCACGCGGACGGCCAGGCAGTCCTGCCCATGGGCGCCCAGCCCCGGCACCGACAGCAGCCCGCCGGGCTTGAGCGCGACGATGCAGTGCGCGTCGACGTAAACCAGTTCGGGTTCGGGTGCGACGCTCATCGGTGCCGGCCGGTCAGCGCGTCCCGGTTCGCGAGCGCCGGGAACAGGCGGAACCAGAGCCCCGCGACCAGCAGCGTGCCGAGGCCGCCGAGCAGCACCGAGCCGACCGGCCCGAGCAGCGCCGCGGTGACGCCCGACTCGAACTCGCCGAGCTGGTTCGACGCGCCGATGAAGACCGAGTTGACCGCGCTGACGCGGCCGCGCATCTCGTCGGGCGTGTCGAGCTGCACCAGCGACTGGCGCACGACCACGCTGACCATGTCGCCGGCGCCGGCGACGGCGAGCGCGCCCAGCGACAGCGCGAACGAGGTCGACAGCCCGAACACCAGGGTCGCGAGGCCGTAGACCGCGACCGCACCGAGCAGCACGCGGCCGGCGTGGCGCGTGATCGGCCAGCGCGTCAGCAGCAGCGAAAGCGCGAAGGCGCCCGCCGCCGGTGCCGCGCGCAGCAGGCCCAGGCCCCACGGGCCGGTGTGCAGGATGTCCTTCGCGAAGATCGGCAGCAGCGCGGTCGCGCCGCCGAGCAGCACCGCAAACAGGTCGAGCGAGATCGCGCCGAGCACGACCGGCTCGCGCCGCACGAAGCGCACGCCGGCGAGCAGCGTGTCCAGGCTCATCCGGCGTGCCGTGTCGGGCGAGCGCGTGTAGCGCACGCCCGCGACCAGCGCGCCCGACAGCGCGAACAGCGCCGCGCAGACGGCGTACACCGCCGGTGCCCCGGCAACGTAGATGAAGCCGCCGAGCGCCGGCCCGAGCACGATCGCGCCCTGCGAGCCCATCGAGCTGAACGCGAGCGCGCGCGGCAGCACATCGGCCGGCACGAGCAGCGGCGTCAGCGCCTGCTGCGCCGGCATCTGGAAGGCCCGCACGGTGCCGAGCAGCACCGACATCACGAGCAGCAGCTCGCGGCTCGCCCACAGGCGATGCGCGCCGATCGCCAGCAGCAGCGCGATCAGGGTCTGCGCGAGCATGCACAGCGCGACGATGCGTGCGCGGTCGAAGCGGTCGACCACGTGGCCGGCGATCAGCACCAGCAGCAGCGCCGGCAGGAACTGCAGCAGGCCGACCAGGCCCAGGTCCCAGGCGCTGCCGGTCAGGTCGTACATCTGCCAGCCGACCGCGACCATCAGCATCTGGCTCGCGCCGGTGCTGGCCAGCCGCGAACTCCACAGCCGCATGAAGGCCTTGTGGCGGAACAGGGGCTGGGAGTCGGCGATCGTGAGCATGGGCGGGGAGGCTCATTCTCGACCGCCTGGGCAGTCGAAAAAAAGGCCCGGGCAATGCCCAGGCCTGGATTTCAGCGCTTCGGCGGACTCGAGCGCGCCGGCGCACGACCGCCGCCGCCAGCGGGTCGCGAGCCCGGCGGCCGCGCCGCGCCGCCGCCGGATCGTTGGCCGCCCCGCGCGTCACCACCCCCGCCGCCGTGGCCGCCACGGCCTGCGCCACCACCGGCGTGATGCCGTTGGCCACCGCGCCCGGCGGCGCCTTCGCCGATCACCATGCGGCCGAGCACGATCGGCTCGGCGCGCTCGCCTGCCGGCGGCTCGAAGCCGGGGACGATCTCCTTCGGGATCTCGCGCTTGATCAGCCGCTCGATGTCGCGCAGGAAACCGTTCTCGTCGACGCACACCAGCGACACCGCCTCGCCCTTGGCACCGGCGCGGCCGGTGCGGCCGATGCGGTGCACGTAGTCCTCGGGCACGTTCGGCAGCTCGTAGTTGACGACGTGCGGCAGCATGTCGATGTCGATGCCGCGCGCGGCGATGTCGGTGGCCACCAGCACCGTCAGGTCACCGGTCTTGAACTCGGCCAGCGCCTTGGTGCGCGCGGTCTGGCTCTTGTTGCCGTGGATCGCCATCGCGCTGATGTCGGCCTTCAGCAGGTGCTCGACGAGCCGGTTCGCGCCGTGCTTCATGCGCGTGAATACCAGCACCTGGTCCCAGTCGTTTTCCTTGATGAGGTGGATCAGCAGGTCCTTCTTCATCTCGCGGCCGACCGGGTGGACCTTCTGCGCGATCGTCTCGGCGGTCTGGTTGCGGCGCGCGACCTCGATCAGCACCGGCTTGTTCAGCAGCCGGTCGGCGAGGTTCTTGATCTCGTCGCTGAAGGTCGCGCTGAACAGCAGGCTCTGCTTCTGTGCCGGCAGCACCGCGAGCACCTTCTTGATGTCGTGGATGAAGCCCATGTCGAGCATGCGGTCGGCCTCATCCAGCACGAAGATCTCGACGTGCGAGAGGTCGAGCGTGCGCTGCTGGTGGTGGTCGAGCAGGCGACCCGGCGTGGCGACGAGGATGTCGACACCGCGCCTGAGCTTGTCGATCTGCGGCTGCATGCCGACGCCGCCGAACATCACCATCGAGCTGAGCTTCGCATGCTTGCCGTAGGTGCGAACGCTCTCCTCGACCTGGGCCGCGAGTTCGCGGGTCGGGGTGAGGATCAGCGCGCGGATCGGCAACTTGCCTTTCGCGTCGCGCGTCGCGGGTTTCGCCATCAGGCGGTGCAGCATCGGCAGCACGAAGCCGGCGGTCTTGCCGGTGCCGGTCTGCGCGCCGCCCATCACGTCGCCGCCCGAGAGCACGGCGGGAATCGCCTGGGCCTGGATCGGCGTGGGGGTGGTGTAGCCGTATTCGTGCACGGCACGCAGCAAGGGCTCGGCGAGGCCGAGTTCGTCGAAGGTCATGGAATTCCAAACAGGGAGGGGTCGGCCTGTCGCTCGTACTTCGGGCGCCAGTCGCAGGCGGAAGGGGTGTGGCGAGCGCTGCGTTCGACAGAACGCCGGCTCAGTCAGGGTTGACGTCGGCGCAGTGACTGGTGACTGCGCCGGTGTCGGCATTCTAACCGGTGTCGCCTGCCTCGGTGGCCAAACAGCCCGGTGAACGCCCGCCTGATTCGCGCCACGAACCGGCGGTCGGCGTCGCCGGTGCGGGCAATTGCATGCGGCCACCTGCGCCGCCCACGGCTTGCCGTAAGCTCGCACGCCGACCCACCGCCGCGCCCCGCCATGGCCCGCTCCCGCTTCCTGCCCGACAACTTCACGCTGACCCTGGCCGGCGTCGTGATCGCCGCGAGCCTGCTGCCGTGCCGCGGCGACTGGGCGCGCGCGTTCGACGCGATCACCAACATCGCGATCGGCCTGCTGTTCTTCATGCACGGCGCGAAACTCTCGCGCGAGGCGATCGTCGCCGGCATCACGCACTGGCGGCTGCACCTGCTGGTGTTCGCCTGCACCTTCGTGATGTTCCCGGTGCTGGGCGTCGCGCTGCGGCCGGTATTGCAGCCGCTGGTCACGCCCGAGCTGTACATCGGCATCCTGTTCCTGTGCGCGCTGCCGGCAACGGTGCAGTCGGCGATCGCGTTCACGTCGGTGGCGCGCGGCAACGTCGCGGCGGCAGTGTGCAGCGCGTCGGCGTCCAGCCTGATCGGCATCTTCCTGACGCCGGTGTTGGTCGGGCTGCTGCTGGCGCAGCACGGCGCCGCGGTCTCGCCGATGTTGTCGCTGAGTGCGGTGCGCGCGATCGTGCTGCAGTTGCTGCTGCCGTTCATCGCCGGCCAGGTCGCGCGGCGCTGGATCGGCGCCTGGGTGCAGCGCCACAAGACCGTGCTCGGCACGATCGACCGCAGCTCGATCCTGCTGGTCGTCTACACCGCGTTCAGCGACGCGGTGATCCAGGGCCTGTGGCAGCAGATTCCGCTGCGCGCGCTGGCCGGGCTGCTTGTCGTCTGCGCGGTGCTGCTCGCGCTGGCGCTGACGATCACGACGGTGGCCGCGCGGCGCCTCGGCTTCTCGAAGGAAGACGAGATCACGATCGTGTTCTGCGGCTCGAAGAAGAGCCTGGCCAGCGGCATCCCGATGGCGCGGGTGCTGTTCGCGAACTCGGCGGTCGGCGCCGTGGTGCTGCCGCTGATGCTGTTCCACCAGCTGCAGCTGATGGTCTGCGCGGTGCTCGCGCAGCGCTATGCGGCGCGGGCGCCGCATAGCGCTGCGGCGTTGGCCGATGCCGCGCCGGCCGAATGAACGGTCTGCGCGAAGCCCGCGCCACCGCTGGCCCGCACAGAGCGGCGACAATACCCGGTTGACGGCCGGGCCCGCGCGGCCCGGCCGCTTTTCAGGACTTTTCCCCAGGACACCTCGATGGCCCAGTACGTCTTCACCATGAACCGCGTCGGCAAGATCGTGCCGCCGAAGCGGCAGATCCTCAAAGACATCTCGCTCAGCTTCTTCCCCGGCGCCAAGATCGGCGTGCTCGGCCTGAACGGCTCGGGCAAGAGCACGCTGCTGAAGATCATGGCCGGCATCGACAAGGACATCGAGGGCGAGGCCACGCCGATGCCGAACCTGAAGATCGGCTACCTGCCGCAGGAGCCGTTGATGAACCCGGACCAGACCGTGCGCCAGGCTGTGGAGGAAGGCATCGGCGGCGCGCTGGCCGCGAAGAAGCGCCTGGACGAGGTCTACGCCGAGTACGGCGAACCCGACGCCGATTTCGACAAGCTCGCCGCCGAGCAGGCCGAGCTCGAAGCCATCATCGCCACCAGCGGCAGCGACAACGCCGACCTGCAGCTCGAGATCGCCGCCGACGCGCTGCGCCTGCCGCCGTGGGATGCCGTCATCGGTGTGCTCTCCGGCGGCGAGAAGCGCCGCGTCGCGCTGTGCCGGCTGCTGCTCTCGAAGCCCGACATGCTGCTGCTCGACGAGCCGACCAACCACCTCGACGCCGAGAGCGTCGACTGGCTGGAGCAGTTCCTGCAGCGCTATCCCGGCACCGTTGTCGCGATCACCCACGATCGCTACTTCCTCGACAACGCAGCCGAGTGGATCCTCGAACTCGACCGCGGCCGCGGCATCCCGTACAAGGGCAACTACTCGACCTGGCTCGAGCAGAAGGAAGCGCGCATCGAGCAGGAGCAGAAGACCGAGGACGCGCGCACCCGTGCGATGAAGAAGGAACTGGAGTGGGTGCGCCAGAACCCGAAGGGGCGCCAGGCCAAGAGCAAGGCGCGTCTGGCGCGTTTCGAGGAGCTGTCCGACGTCGACTACCAGAAGCGCAACGAGACCAACGAGATCTTCATTCCGGTGTCCGATCGCCTGGGCAACGAGGTGATCGAGTTCGAGCACGTCAGCAAGAGCTTCGGCGACCGCGTGCTGATCGACGACCTGTCGTTCAAGGTGCCGGCCGGCGCGATCGTCGGCATCATCGGGCCGAACGGCGCGGGCAAGTCGACGCTGTTCCGCATGATCGCCGGCAAGGAGAAGCCGGACGCCGGCACGGTGAAGATCGGCCCGACCGCGAAGATGGCCTTCGTCGAACAGAGCCGCGAGTCGCTCGAAGACGACAAGACCGTCTGGCAGGACGTCTCCGGCGGCCTGGACAACATCGTCGTCGGCAAGTTCGTGATGCCCTCGCGCGCCTACATCGGCCGCTTCAACTTCAAGGGCAACGACCAGCAGAAGCTGGTCGGCAGCCTGTCGGGCGGCGAGCGCGGGCGGCTGCACCTGGCCAAGACGCTGGCACAGGGCGGCAACGTGCTGATGCTCGACGAGCCGAGCAACGACCTCGACGTCGAAACCCTGCGTGCGCTCGAGGACGCGCTGCTCGAATTCGCCGGCAGCGTGATGGTGATCAGCCACGACCGCTGGTTCCTGGACCGCATCGCCACGCACATCCTGGCCTGCGAGGGCGACTCGAAGTGGGTCTTCTTCGACGGCAACTACCAGGAGTACGAGGCCGACAAGAAGAAGCGCCTCGGCGAAGAGGGCGCGCGCCCGCACCGGCTGCGCTTCAAGGCACTGAAGTGAGAGGCTGAGTGGCTCGGCGGATGAGCCGCCCTGCGTCGTTGCGCGGCCGAGCGCTGGCGGTTGCCCTGGCGCTGGCGATGCTGGGCGGCTGCGCGTCGCTGAAGACGGCCGGCGGCTCCAGCGGCCCGGCCGCTCCCGCGGGCATGCCGCGCGCCGCGACCGGCGCGGCGCCGAGCGCCTCCGGGGTGCCCCCCGGCACGCCGCAGCCGGCGGTGCCGCCGCCCGGCAGTCCGCAGGCCTTTGCCGCGGTGATCCGCGACGCCGGGAAGACCGAGGGCCTGTTCACGACCTACCGGAAGGACGAGAAGGTCTGGATCGAACTGAAGCCGGGCGACTTCGGCAAGCCCTTCTTCCTGTCGATGAAGCTCGCGACCGGCATCGGCGAGGCGGGCCTCTTCGGCGGCTCGATGGACGACGAGCACGTGATCGAGTTCCGGCGCCTCCACAACCAGGTGCAGATGATCGCGCGCAACACCGAATTCACCGCGCGCGCCGGCACGCCCGAGGGCCGCGCGGTGGCGGCGGCGTTCTCGCCCAGCCTGCTGGCGAGCACGCCGGTGGCGAGCCAGCCGCACCCGACCGCCGGGTCGGTGCTGGTCGACGCGGGCGCGCTGTTCGTCAACGACATGCTCGGCATCGGCATGCAGCTGCAACGCAGCTACCGCCAGGGCTATGCGTTCGACGGCCGCAACTCGGCGATCACCACCGTGCGCGCCCGGCCCGAGGGCCTGGTGCTGCAGGTGCTGCAGCATTTCGCCACCGGGTCGATCGCGGTGCGCCAGCCGAACACCCCGCCCGGCGCGCCGGTGCCCACGGTGCCGACCACGCTGCCGGACGTGCGCAGCCTGTTCGTGACCGCGCACTACACGATCGCCGCGCTGCCCGAGCCGCCGATGCGAGCGCGCGAAGCGGACGCGCGCATCGGCTTCTTCACTGCCTCGCAATGGGACTTCAGCGACGACCTGAGCCGCTCGCCGATCGAACGCCACGTGCAGCGCTGGCGCCTCGAGAAGAAGGACCCCGCGGCCGCGCTGTCGGAGCCGGTCCGGCCCATCGTCTACTGGCTCGACCGCACGATTCCGCTGAAGTACCGCGACACGATCGCGGCCGGCATCCTCGAATGGAACCAGGCCTTCGAGCGCATCGGCTTCAAGGGCGCGATCCAGGTCGAGGTGCAGCCCGACGATGCCGAGGTCGACACGCTGGACGGCGGCGCCTCGGTGCGCTGGATGACGAACGCCTCTCCGAGCTTCGGGGCGATCGGGCCCCGCCACGTCGACCCGCGCAGCGGCGAGATCCTCGCGGCCAACATCGGCATCGAGAGCCTGTCGTCGCGTTCGCGGCGGGCGCTGCGTTCGCAGGTCCTGAACCAGGGTGCGGCGGAGCTGCCGGCGCTGATGCAGTTCGGCGCCGCCGCCCGCGGCGAGGCCTTCGACGCGCGGGCCTGCCGCAACGCCGAGCAGGCCGCCGACCAGCTGGGCTACGCGCTCGACGTGCTCGCCGCGCGCGGCGAGATCGACCCCGAAGGCCCCGAGGCCGAGCAGTTCGTGCTCGCCTATCTGAAGGACGTGACGATGCACGAGGTCGGCCACACGCTCGGCCTGCGCCACAACTTCCGCGCCTCGCGGGCCTACACCGATGCGCAGCTCTCCGACCCCGGGTTCACGCGCATGCACGCGCTGACCGGCTCGGTGATGGAGTACGCGCCGATCAACCTTGCGGGCCCCGGCGCGCCGCCGGTGGCGCCGTTCCAGACCACGCTCGGGCCTTACGATTACTGGGCCATCGAGTACGCCTACAGGCCGCTCGCGCCGGCCGACGAGAAGGCGGTGCTGGAGCGCATCGCCGCGCGCAGCAACGAACCCGAGCTGGCTTTCGGCACCGACGAGGACAACTCCCTCGGCATCGACCCCGACGCGCTGCAGTTCGACCTCGGCAGCGACCCGCTCGCGTTCGCCCGCAAGCGCCTGGCGATCGCGCGCGACCTGTTCCGGCGCCAGGAAACGCGGGCCCTGTCACCGGAGCGCGACTACGCGGTGCTGCGCCGCTCGCTGGACTTCGCGGTCAACGACGTCGCGCGCTCGGCCGGCGTGCTCGCTCGGCAGATCGGCGGCGTGCGCACGCTGCGCGACTTCCCCGGCTCGGGCCGCGACCCGCTGCAGCCGGTGCCTGCGACCATCCAGCGCGACGCGCTCGACCAGCTCGCGCGCAGCGTGTTCGCGGCCGACAGCCTGGCGGTGCCGCCCGCGCTGCAGCGCCGTCTCGCGCCCGACTTCGAGGAGCGTCTCGATGCGCTGCAGCGCGGCATGGCGCCGGTCGCGACCGACTACTCGGTGACCGAGCGCGTGTTCGGCGTGCAGCGCGCGCTGCTGACCCAGCTGATGGGCGACGAGGTCGCGTCCCGCATCCTCGACAGCCAGGGCAAGGCCGAGACGCGCGCCGATGCGTTCCAGCTCTCCGAGCTGTACGGCCGGCTCCGCCGCGACATCTGGAGCGAGCTCGACGGCGTCGACGCCGGCGGTGTGCGCGACATCCCCGCGCCGCGCCGCGCGCTGCAGCGCGAGCACCTGAACCGCCTCAGCGCGCTGCTGCTGCGCCCGGGCAGTGCCGGCCGCGCGGACGCGCGCAGCCTGGTGCGCGCGCAGGCGCAGGCGCTGCTGCTGCGGCTGAATGCTGTGTCGCGGCGCAGCGGGCTGGGTGCCGACACGCGCGCCCACCTGCAGGACGCCGCCGACACGCTGGCCCAGGTGCTGGCGGCGCGGATGGCGCGGCCGGGCGCCTGAGCCGCGCCAGGAGTGCAGCGTCGGACCCCGCCGCAGGAGCGGGAGCGTCAGTTTCACGGCGGCTACCGACAGGCTGCAGTCCGGCGCTGTCGAATGGCCGCAAACGGTGGATGGACGCCGCGGACCCGCGCTCAGCGATCACGCCACAGCCAGGCCGCGCCGCGCACGCCGGACGAGTCGCCGTGCCGGCTGCGCACGAGCCGCGTGCGCACCGGGTCGGTCACGCCGGCGCTGAACACGAAGCCGCCCCACAACCGCGGCACGTTGGCGACCAGCCGCTGCAGCGCCGAGACGCCGCCGGCGAGCACGATCACCTGCGGATCGAGCAGGTTGACGATCAGCGCGAGGCTGCGCGCCAGGCGCGATTCGTAGCGCTGCAGCGTCGCCTCGCAGGCGGCGTCGCCGCGCGCGGCCTGCGCGCCGATCTGTGGCGCGGTCAGCGCGGCGCCGCTGTGCTGCAGGTGGTCGCGCGCCAGCGCCGGGCCGCTGAGCCAGGTCTCGATGCAGCCGCGCCGGCCGCAGTAGCAGCGCGGCCCGTCGCGCTCGCCGGCCTCGGGCCAGGGCAGCGGCACGTGGCCCCATTCGCCGGCCAGACCGTTCGCGCCGTTCAGCAGCCGGCCGTTCGCGACGATGCCGGCGCCGACGCCGGTGCCCAGGATCACCGAGAACGACACCGCCGCCCCGGCGGCCGCGCCATCGGCGGCTTCGGACAGCGCGAGGCAGTTCGCATCGTTGGCGATGCGCACCGGCCGGCCCAGCGCCTGCGCCAGATCGTGCTGCAGCGGGCGGCCGTTCAGGCAGGTCGAGTTGGCGTTCTTGATCAGGCCGGCGTCGGTCGCGGTGCCCGGCGTGCCGACGCCGACGCTGCAGTGCGCGAGGCCGAGTTCCGCCTCGGCCCGCGCCACCAGCGCGGCCACCGCGGCGAGCGTCGCGGCGTAGTCGCCGGCCGGGGTCGGGACGCGCTCGCGCCACAGGCTCGCGCCCTGCGCGTCGAGCACGATCGCCTCGATCTTGCTGCCGCCGAGGTCGACGCCGATGGCGGGAACGGCGGCGTGGAGGGTCGGCATCGCCCGCGCCCGGCGCCGCGTCAGACCGGCTCGGTGCGCCGGATCAGCCAGGCGAGCGCGTCGCCGGCGACCAGCGGTGCCAGGCGTTCGCGCACGGTCGCGTGGTAGGCGTCGAGCCAGGCAATCTCGTCGGCGCGCAGCAGCGCGCGCTCGATGCAGCGCGTGTCGATCGGGCAGAGCGTCAGCGTCTCGAATTCGAGGAACTCGCCGAACTCGGTCACGCCGTTCGGTGCGAGCGACGCGGCCGGCACGTTCAGGACCAGGTTCTCGATCCGGATGCCCCAGCGCCCCGGCCGGTACAGGCCCGGCTCGATGCTGGTGATCATGCCGGGCTCCATCGCCATGGTCGCGTCGGGGATCGCCTTGGAGATGCTCTGCGGTCCTTCGTGCACGTTCAGGAAATAGCCGACGCCGTGGCCGGTGCCGTGGCCGTACTCGAGCCCGTGCGCCCACAGCGGCGCGCGCGCGATCGCGTCCAGCATCGGCGCCAGCGTGCCGCGCGGGAAGCGCGCGCGGCTCAGCGCGATCGTGCCCTTCAGCACCAGCGTGTAGTCGCGCCGGTGCTCGGCCGTGACGCTGCCGATCGGCCAGACGCGCGTGATGTCGGTCGTGCCGCCCAGGTACTGGCCGCCGGAGTCGATCAGCAGCAGGCCGTCGCCGTGGATCACGGCATGCGACTCGGGTGTGGCGTGGTAGTGCGGCATCGCGCCGTTCGGGTTGAACGCCGCGATCGTGTCGAAGCTCAGGCCCTTGAACCCGGGCCGCTTCGCGCGCGCCGCGCTGAGCTTCTCGTCGATGGTCAGCTCGGTGATCCGCTCCCTGCCCTGGGCCGCCTCGAACCAGGCGTAGAACTCGCAACAGGCGGCGCCGTCCTGCGCCATCGCCGCGCGCACCTGGGCCGCCTCGGCCTCGGTCTTGCGGCTCTTGAACAGCGTGCTCGGGTTGATCGCCTCGATCACGCGAACCGCGACGTTGGCGCGCAGGCCGAAGGTCACGCGCTTCGGGTCGAGCAGCAGCACGGCATCGGCCGGCAGCGCCGCGAGCGCGGCGCCGGCCTGCGCGTACGGGGCGAGCCGCACGCCGTCGCGTGCGAGCACGGCCTGCAGGTCTGCGCCGATCTTGCCATCGGCGACGAACAGGGTCATGCCGCCGGCGCCGAGCAGCGCGTGCGCGAGGAACACCGGGTTGAAGCTCACGTCGGCGCCGCGCAGGTTCAGCAGCCATGCGATGTCGTCGACGGTCGAGATGAAGTGGTGGCTCGCGCCGTGTGCGGCCATCGCCGCACGCACGTCGGCGAGCTTCGCGGCGCGCGGGCGCGGCGCCTGTGGCGCGAGGTGTTCGTAGACCGCGGCGGTGGGCAGGCCCGGGCGCTCGGGCCAGACCTCGGCGAGCAGATCGACATCGGTGCGCAGCCCGACGCCGGCCCGGGTCAGCGCGGCCTCGAGCAGCTGCGCGGCGGCCAGGCCGAGCACGCTGCCGTCGACGCCGACGCTCGCGCCGGCCGGCACGTGGCGCGCGAGCCAGTCGACGTGCGCGCTCGCGTTGCCGGTCGGGATCTTCACCAGCTCGGTGCCGGTCCCGGCGAGCTCGGCCTCGGCCTGCACCCAGTAGCGGCTGTCGGCGAACAGCGCAGCGGTGTCCTGCGTGACCACCAGCGTGCCCATCGAGCCGGTGAAGCCCGACAGCCACTGCCGCCCCTGCCAGCGCCCGGGCAGGTACTCGCTCAGGTGCGGGTCGCTGGACGGCACCAGCACGGCGGCGAGGCCGTGGCGCTGCAACGCGTCGCGGACCTTCTCGATGCGCAGTCGGTGGGTCGAGGTTCGGGTGTCCATGGTGGGGCGTCCTGTCGATCCGGAACGAAGATTGTCTAGGAGTTCGGTGCCGGCTGCAGCTCGGCTTCGAGTTCCTTCAGCTGGTCCAGCGCCGCCTGCAGGTCCTCGATGATCTCGGCCGCGATCACGTCGGGCGGCGGCAGGTTGTCGCTGTCCGACAGGCTCTCGTCCCTGAGCCAGAAGAGATCGAGGCTGGCCTTGTCGCGCGCCAGCAGTTCGGAGGCGTCGTAGCAGCGCCAGCGGCCCTGAGGATTCGCGTCACCGAACGTGGCCTCGCGCGTCAGCCGGTTCTCGGCCCGGTACAGCCGCACGAACTCGTCGAGGTCGGCGTGCTGCAGCGGCCGGGTCTTCAGCGTGAAGTGCTGGTTGGTGCGCAGGTCGTAGAACCACACGCGCTGCGTGTTCGGCTGGCCATCGGGGCGCGGCGGCTTGCGGTCGAAGAACAGCACGTTCGCCTTCACGCCTTGTGCGTAGAACAGCCCGGTCGGCAGCCGCAGCACGGTGTGCAGGTCGCCCTGCTTCAGCAGCTCGCGCCGCACCGTCTCGCCGGCGCCGCCCTCGAACAGCACGTTGTCGGGCAGCACCACCGCCGCGCGGCCGTGCATCTTCAGGCTGCTGAAGATGTGCTGCACGAAGTTGAGCTGCTTGTTCGATGTGGTGGCCCAGAAGTCCTCGCGGTGGATCGTCAGCGTCTCGCGCGACACGTCGCCTTCGTCCGACGTGATCGTCACGCTGCTTTTCTTGCCGAACGGCGGGTTGGCCAGGATCACGTCGTACTCGCCGTGCTTGCCCGAGAGCGCGTCGCGCACCTCGACCGGCACGACCGCTGTGTCGTCGGCACCCACGCCGTGCAGCACGAGGTTCATGCAGGCCAGTCGCGCCACGCTGTCCACCAGCTCGACCCCGAATAGCGTCCGCGTGTTCAGACTGGTCAACTCTGCCTTACTGAGCTTGCGTTTACGTTTGCTCAAGTTCGCGTGCGCCGCCAGCAAAAAGCCGGCGGTGCCACAGGCCGGGTCGCAGATCGTCTCGCCCGGCTGCAGGTTCATCACCTCGACAATGCCCTGGATCAGCGCACGCGGTGTGAAGTACTGGCCCGCGCCGCCCTTCACGTCCTCGGCGTTCTTCTGCAGCAGGCCCTCGTAGGCGTCGCCTTTCAGGTCGGTGTCGAGCAGCGACCACTGCTCCTTGTCGATCAGGTCGACGATCAGGCGCTTGAGCTTGGCCGGGTCCTGGATCTTGTTCTGCGCCTTGCGGAAGATCACGCCGATCACGCCATCGGCCTTGCCCAGCGCCTCGAGCGTGTGGCGGTAGTGCACTTCGAGGTCGTCGGCGTCGAGTTCGAGCAGTACAGGCCAGCTCCATTGCGCGTCGATGATCGGCTTCTGGTCGAACGGCGGCTTCGTCTTCTCGTCCGCCATCTTCAGGAACAGCAGAAAGGTCAACTGCTCCACGTAGTCGCCGTACGAGAGACCGTCGTCGCGCAGGATGTTGCAGTAGTTCCAGAGCTTCTGGACGAGGGTGGATGCGTTCATGGTTCAGGCAAGGCGGGCCATCGAAGTCAATCGTTGCAGGGCGGTCTGCACCCGCTCGGCGAGTGCTTCGTCGGGCACGATCATGCCCGCGAGTGTGTCGGCGAAATCGGGCCGCGCCAGCAGGGCTGCACAGCGCTCGGCCAGATAACGCCGCAGTTCCGACGACGCGTTCGCCACGTCGTCCACCAGCTCGGGCCGGCCGTCGACGAGGTTCACGATGTCTTCGGCATCGTGGCTGCCCAGCAGGTCGTTGCGGCCTCTGTCGGCGAAGGCTTCAAACTTGGTGGCCACGAACGCCGCCGCGCCGATCAGCCGGATCGCCGTGCCGCTCGGCAGCAACACGCGCTCCGCGCCGGCTACGGCCAGCGGGTACCAGCGGTTGGCGAAACCCAGCACCGCGGGGTCGGTGGGCATCAGGTCGACTTCGAGTCGCTGGTAGCGCCAGCGGCAGATCGGTACATCGGCCGCCATGTCGCGCTCGAAACCGCGCCGCGCGAATTCGCGCTCCAGCCGATGGTAGCCACGCAGTGCAGCGACTTCGGCGACCAGGTCGACGTCGTAGGTCACGCGTGGCGGTGCGGCGGCCGGGTCGGTCAACAGCAGGCCCACGGCGCACCCGCCTACGAAGACCACCTGCTCCCGCAACTCGCCCAGCGCCTGCGCGACGAGTTCGACCTTGGCCACGTTCGGATCGTGCGGGTTCATGCGTCTCGCCCGTTCACTTGTATTGCATCTTCAGCAGGTCATGCGCCGCATTGCGTTCGCGCGCCTGCCCCATGCGCAGCGCGTCGAACAAGGCCAGCGCTTCGTACAGCGCCGCATCCTTCAGCGCCGCTTCGGGCACCGACGGGTAGAGCGGAGCCAACGCCAGCCCGCGCACCGAGCCCTTGGCGTGTGGCCACACCGGCGGCGGGTCGGCCGAAGGTGCGATCACCGCGTTCACTGGCGCCGCCGCATAGGCCGTGGGCACGCCCCGCGTGAGCCCGCCCTGCACGGGCGGGAAGGCGTAGCGAGCGCCGTGCACCAGGAATTCGAGCAGCGCCGGCTTCAGCACCACCGGCTTGCGCTCCTGGAACATCACGAGGCGGGAAGCCGCCGCGCGCTTCAGCGACGCATGCACGGCCGAGACGGCCAGCCCGGTGAGCGCCGCCAGGTCGGGGTAGAGGCTGGCCGGCGGCTCGGCACGGCTGTGCAGCGCCAGCACGACGAACAGGTCCTGGGGCTTGAGTGCGATCTGGCGGTTGGCGATCTTCGGCATTTCTTGTTTCGTGAAATGAGAAAGTATGCGTGGATGGTACGGTATTTGATGATGCCCGGGCCATGAATTCTCTATTCTTGAAATGAGAAGTTCTGCGCCAGACAGAGCGCACTCCGCTAAAAGAAGCTGAGGCTGATTCGCCTTCAGCCACGCGCGCACTGCGGCCTGCAGCGCCTGCGCTTGTGTCACGCATTCGAGCACCGCGCTTTCGGGCACGAGATCGCCGGAGTATTCGGTCACGTGGCGCTGCTTGCGCAAGGCATCGAGCACCTGCACCGTGGGCGTCGGCAGGCCGATGGTCAGCGGCAGCGTCTGGATGGCGGTCTGGTGGTGGCCGGGCCGGCTGGTGAGCGTGCGGTAGCCGTTGGCGTTCAGCGCCACGTCGGCCAGCATGCGGATGGCGGTGTAGGCGGCGCCGAAGCGTGTCTCGGCGCTGATGTTCGTCGCCTGGGCATCGGCGATGTGGGCCTTGGCCGCGCTCAGCAGGCGCGTGACCGTTTCGCGCGAGGCTGGTAGTTCATCGAGGCTGACGCCGACCAAGTTTTTCAAGCTCATCGTCGTTTCCGATCAGGAAGATCTTGGGCTTCGCGAGCACGTCGCGGATGAACGGGTCCTTCGCCTTCAGCCGGGCCCGCCATTCATCGGCGCTGAAGACCTTCGGGTTGACCTCGCGCCCCAGCGTGGCCTGTGCAGGATAGAGCAGCTTCACCGCGTCGCCGAAGCCCAGGCTGCCAATCAGCATCACGTCGACGTCGCTGCCCGCGGTCTCGGTGGCGCGCGCCATCGAGCCGAAGACGAAGGCCACCGAGATCACCGGCGCCGAGGGCGCGAGCGCATCGGCCAGCACGTCGGCCAGGCCGATGGTCTTGCGCAGGATGCCGACGAGCTCGGTGTAGATGGGGCTGGCGCGGTTGGCCGTGTAGCGCACCTGGTTGCCGACGCGCTCGCGATCGAGCAGGCCGGCGGCGTGGAGCTTGGTGAGCTCCTTGTTCAGCGTGCCGGCGGTGGTGCCGGTGAGCCGCGCGATCTCGCGCACGTGCAGCGCACGCTCCGGGTGCAGCAGCAGCAGCGTCAGCACGCGGCGGCGGTAGCTGGCCGGGAACAGCAGCGTGGCGGGGTTGATGGTTGTGGCTTTCACGGCCACGAATGTAGCACTGCGAGCTACATTCTCGAAGGGATGGTGCCTGGGCCGGAAAAAGCCGCCTGCAGGATGGACTGGCGCAGCCGCTGCGCCCGGGCGAGGTTGATGGTGACCTGCGCTTCGGCGGGCTCAGCTGACACGCAACAATGCGACGAAGCCCGCCTGCTCGAAGTGGTGATCGTGCGCCAACGCCTCGGAGACACTTCGCTCACGCATGAGGTTGAACGAGGCGCAATCGGTCAGGCTCCATTCCTTGTCGGTGCGGCTCGCGTAGAGATAGAAAGCCTCCCGGAATTGAATCGAGGTCTGAGCGACGACTTCCACATTCGGATTCGACGAAATCGCCCGGACCGCATCCACAGCAAATGTCCTCAGCGGTACCGACGAGAACGCAGCGAGAAACTCATTCAGGACCATCTCGGTCGTCAGCAACCTGACCGGCCCCAGTGATTTCGTGACTTCGGCAGCGCGCGCACTTTGCGTGTCGTTGGGCTTGAAGCGCGCGATCCAGAAACCGGTGTCCACGAACACCACTTTCATTTGGGTCCTGCCTCGTGCCCATAAACCAACTCATCGACGCGCAGCGAGAGGTCCGCCGGCACGGCTTTCCACGCATCGGCCGGCACCTTGGCGGCGATGGCGTCCAGTTCCGCCCAAAGGTCTGGCGCGCCTTCGACGTAGGGCGGCAGGCCGGGTGCGGCGTGCTCCACGCTGTCGATCCGGTTGAAGCGCCGCAGCAAACGATCCTGCGTACCGAACTCGCCCACGCCGCGCACGCGCAGGCCGAGCGTGTTGTGGTCACGCAGCGCCTCCAGAACCTGCGTCTCCTGCTGCGGGCTGAACCTGCCTGTGACAGGCTCGCCTGATCCGGTCAGCAGCGAGAACTGGCCTTTCACGCTGGCCATCTGAACCTCGCCCGTCACCTCGACCACGTCCTCGTAGGTGGCCGCCACCCACTCGGCGAGGCGCTTGCGGGCTTTGGGCGAGTAAGCGGCTTCCGCGACGCCGTGATGGGCGCGAGTGAACAGCACTTCGTCGTCGCGCAGCGTTCGACCGAACTCGCGGAAGAGCGCAACCACGTTCGATGGAAATGCCTCGGGCAACAGCGCGTCGTCGTTGGCTGCGCGAATGGCCGCGTCGACAAGTTCTGCGGCTTCGTCGAACTCGTCGCGATTGCCCCAGTCCAGCGCCGCCTGTTCCGTTGCGAGCACACGCCGAAGTGGCACGCGTGCCGACCCTTCTTCGAGCCGATCGAACTGAAGCCGGAAGCTGTCTTCGAATCTCGCCGGCAGACGCTCCCGGTCGACGTGCTTGCGGCGCCACAGCGCCTTGGCGCATTCCAGGATGATGCGCCGGTAAGCCACGAGTTCCTGTGTGCATTCGACGTCCAGCGTGTGGCCGGCGAAGCGCTCCCCGTCGAATCGCAGCGTAGCCAGATCGATGCTTGTTTCGGTAGCCATGACAACGACCTCCTTGCCCTATTGTCCCGCTTGAGCGGGCGTTCGGAAAGCTGCCTGCAGAATGGACTGGCGCAGGCGCTGCGCGCGGGCGAGGTTGGCGGCGACCTGCGCCTCGGCGGCGCGGATCAGCGACAGGCGGCGGTCGGCTTCGGCGACGATGCGGTGTTGTTCGGCGAGGGGCGGGAGGGGGACCGTCAGACGCTCGAACTTCGACTTGTTCAGTATCGGTAACGTCGTGGACGAAGCATTCTCCCGTATGGCTCGCTGCGAGTCGGGGCTGGACATAAACCAGAACAAGTACTCCGCCAAAACGTGTTCCCGTTCGACGGTAATGGCGTTGATTTGTTGGTTGGTGGCGCAATCAACCTGAGCCAATCCCGCCTTGCCGATCGTGGCTCCGATACATGTAACCAAGACTGACCCTCGCGGAAGGAGGCGACCAGAGCTGAGCCCCTTCAGAGACAAGGTCTGTCGCGCCTCACGCGTGAAATATCCAGCGTCCAAGTCCGTAGGCTTGAAGAACGGAACGTCCCCGTCGAAGTTCGCGGGATCGGCGGTCGAAGGCGTGAATCCCGTTGTCACCACGCCAAGTTGGCAGACATACGCAGACGTCCAGCCTTCGGGCACCGCCGAGTCGTCTGCGCAGTCAATGGGCATTGGGTCTTTGCTCTTGACTCTTCCGGCTACTTTCGTGCGACGGCTCGCGAGGATGCGATTCAGAAGTTGCGCGCCGGTCTCGAAGTCGCGGCCTTCCTGACGGGTGAGTTCGGCTTCGGTGGGCACGAGGCGGCCTTCGCAGGCGGACTTGAGCACGCTGGCGCGGTAACGCTTCAGGTTGGCCTGCACCCGATGCAGCGCGGCCACGCTGGCGTCGAGGCGGGAGAGTTGTTCGTCGAGGTAGGCGACGACTTCGCGCTGCTGCGCGACTGGGCGCAACAAGAATTGGAATGCCGCCACTTGCGGCTGGCTCACAGACGCCATACCCACAACCTGCTGGGCGTTCTGGTTGAAGTGCGCCCGACCCAACGCGAGCAGCGCGTAGTTCACGTACGCCGGCTCGACCAAATTGCGATCAAGCCGTACGCGGATGTTCTTGCTCTCGAAGACACAGCGTTCGATTCCCGGCGGGACGAGCGCTGTCTTGCCCACCAGTTCCCGGCTGTTCACGCGGTTCACGAGAAGGTCGCCGGGCTCCAGGCCGTACTCGGTACGCTCCAGCTCGCTGAGTGTCATGCGCTTGATGTCGCGCCAGATGATGCGACCGTCGCCGATGTTGTACATGCGCAGGCATGCCACGCCCTCGTCTGCGTACGCGTCCTTCGACTTGTAGATGCCGTTCTTCATGGACTGCGCGACGTCGCCCAGCCGGACCGCTCGCACTGCGTTGTAGAACGCGGGCCTCTCGTGCGCCGCCAGCTTCGTCGTCATCCCACCAGCGCCACGTTCAACTCATCCATCAACGGCCACAGCCTCTCGCCGAACACCCGGTACACCGGCCCGAGTTCGTTGGCACTCTGAAAGTAGTCGCGGTCGACGCTGCCGCTCGCGGCGATCGCGTCACGCATGCGGTTCAGCCACGCTTGTTCCTCGCTGCTGAAGGCCGTGCCCTGCTGCTGCTTCGCAGTGAGCCACGCATCGAAGCGGCTCGTCACGTGGTCCTCGAACGGCTCCAATGTCGGCTCCTGCTGCCAGGCGAAGCGCACCAGGCTGACGAGGTCGGTGAAGCGCGGCACGAAGCCGGGCTTGCGCTTCACGGCTTGCCGGTCGGCGATCTCAAATGCGTGCCACAGGCCGTCGGGCGTGAAGTGGCCGGGGCTGTGCGCGAGCTTGGCTTCCAGATCCTTCAACGCGTCTTCGCTCAGGCGCTTGCGGTACGGGCGGCTGTACAGAATTTGCAGCGCCTCGATCTCGGCGCGGTTCGCCTCGATCCATTCGCGGAAGTTGCGCGTCAGGCTTTGCGCGCGCTCCTTGGCGGCGGCGTCGAGGCCGGCTTCGACCACCACGTCCTGCGTCACGGTGTCGACGGTCTGCTCGGCCTCGCGTTTCAGGCTGGCGAGCGTGTCGCGCAGCAGCGGGTTGTCGAACGGCGCGCACGCGGTGGCGACGAGTGCGGCCTTCGCGGCGTCCTGGTCGGTGCCGGTGGTTGCCGCATGGCTGGCGATGCGGTCGGGGTCGGTCGCATCGAGCAGGCGGTGCGTCAGCTCGCTCAAGGTCTGACCGCAGGCATCGACCACCTGCTTGCGCTGCGGCTGATCGACCTCGCGGTCGAGCCGCGCGATGCGGTTGGCCAGGCTCAGCAGCGCGTCGTCGTCGCGGCTGCCGAAGGCCAGGCCCAGCATCAGCTTGTCGAAGCTCACGCCGGGCTTGCGTTCCATCGGCCGGCTGTCGGTCTTGTCGCTCTCGCACACGCCGACGGCGCCGACGATCACGAAGCGCGTCTTGGCCTTCGCGTCGGCGCCGCTGACGGCCTGCAACTCGGTCGGGCTCACGGTGCGCGTGCCGCGGCCCTTCATCTGCTCGAAGTAGGCACGGCTCTTCACGTCGCGCATGAAGAGCAGGCATTCGAGCGGCTTGATGTCGGCGCCGGTGGCGATCATGTCGACCGTGACGGCGATGCGCGTCGCCGGGCTGTTGCGAAAGGTCGCGATCATCGTCTCGGGCTTCTCGCGCTGCAGCGTCGCGGGGTCGTAGCTCATGTAGGTGATCTTCTTGCAGAACTCGTTGCCGCGGCCGAACACCTCGCGCGCGATGCGCACGATGTCTTCGGCGTGGCTGTCGTCCTTCGCGAAGACCAGCGTCTTGGGCACCATCGCGCGCTGCTCGAAGAGCGCGGGCAGCGCGTCCTTGAAGGCCTGCAGCACGGTGCGGATCTGGCTCGGCACGACCACGCTGCGGTCGAGCTGGCGGGCCTCGTACTCGAAGTCTTCGTCGAGCTGCTGCCAGCGCGTCGCGCGGCCCAGCCGGTTGCGCTTGTCGACGTGAAAGCCGGCCTCGACCTTGCCGCCTTGCTCGGTCACCTCGGTCTTGATGCGGTAGACGTCGTAGCCCACGTTCACGCCATCGGCCACGGCGCGCTCGTGGTTGTATTCCATCACCAGGTTGCCGTTGAAGAAGCCGATGGTCTGCTTGCTCGGGGTGGCGGTGAGGCCGATCAGGTGCGCGTCGAAGTACTCGAGCACCTGGCGCCACAGGTGGTAGATGCTGCGGTGGCATTCGTCGGTGACGATGAAGTCGAAGGCCTCGATCGGTAGCGCGGGGTTGTAGGCCACGTCTTTCGGCTGGCCGCCGGCCGCCAGCTCGAAGCTCGAATGTTCGTCGAGCTCGTCGGCCAGCTCGGCCTCGCCGCGCAGCATCGAGTACATGCGCTGGATCGTGCAGATCGTGACCTTGCAGACGCCGTCGAAGCGGTTGTTCTGCATCAACTGCACGTTGTAGAGCTCGGTGAACTTGCGGCCGTCGTCGGGCGCGATGTAGTCGGCGAACTCGCGCATCGCGCCGGTGCCGAGGTTGCCGCGGTCGACGAGGAAGAGCACGCGCCTCGCCTTCGCGTACTTGAGCAGGCGGTAGATCGTGGTGATCGCGGTGTAGGTCTTGCCCGAGCCGGTCGCCATCTGGATCAGCGCGCGCGGGCGGTCGTCGGCGAGCGAGGCATCGAGGTTCGTCACGGCCTCGATCTGGCAATCGCGCATGCGCGTGGGGTCGAGCGCGGGCAGGTGCTGCAGGCGGGCGCGCAAGGTGTCGGGCTCGACCGCCCAGGCGGCGAGCGTGTCGGGCTGGTGGAACGCGAACACCGGGCGCGAGCGAGGTGCGGGGTCGCGCGAATCGCGGAAGAAGGTCTCGGTGCCGGTGGATTCGTAGGCGAACGGCAACTCGCTCGCGCTGACCTGGAAGAACGCCGGCAACTGCACCGCGTAGTGCGCCGACTGTTCGGCCACGCCGGCGAGCAACGTGCCCGCGCGCTTGGCTTCGATGACGCCGACGGGACCGCGATCGACGATCAGCAGGTAGTCGCAGCGGCCACTCTTCAGCGGCACCTCGCGCAATGCGACGCCGCGTGCGGCGCCGGGGTTGTACGCGGCGTAGTCCTGAACGGCCCAGCCCGCCGCGATGAGCATCGCGTCGATCTGCTGGCGGGCGAGCTGTTCGGGGGTCGGCATCTGCCTCGATTCTAGGCAGGCGGCGCGGTCGGCGGCTCCGCGACCACCCTTGCCGAGCGCTCGTAGGTCCAGTAGGCCCAGCCCCAGTCGAGCATCACGATCAGGCGGTTGCGAAAGCCGATCAAGAACCAGATGTGCGCGAACAGCCGGAACAGCCACGCGAGGAAGCCCGAGAAGCGCAGCGCGCCGAACACCGGCACCGTCAGGTCGACGACCGCGGCCTTGCGGCCGACCGTGGCCAGGTTGCCGTAGTCGATGTAGCGGAACGGCACGGTGGCCTCGCCGCGCAACCGGCGCAGCAGGTTCGCCGCGGCGGCGCGGCCCATCTGCTTCGCGGCCGGGCTGACGCCGGGCACCGGCACGGGCTTGGCGTCGCCAGCCGCCGATGCGGCCGGGTGGCTCATCGCCGACGCGATGTCGCCGATCACCGCGATCTCGGGGTGGTCGGTCAGGCTCAGGTCGGGCCGCACGACGACGCGGCCGGCGCGGTCGAGGATCGCGCCGGCGCCGGTCGCGAGCGCTTGGCCCAGCTTCGATCCGGCCACGCCGGCGGCCCAGATCACGGTCTTGCTCGGCAGCCAGAAGCGCTGCGTCGCGTCGCCCTCCTGGCGCTCGTAGGTGACGCCGGCGGCGTCGATGCCGGTCACCTCGGCCTGCAGGGGACGGTCAGGTTGCCGCGCTTCATCTCGCGCCGCAGTGTGTGGCGGATCGGCGCGCTGATCGCCGGCGCGCTCAGGCCCGCGGTCGCGACCTGGTACAGCAGCGGCTGGAACAGGTGCTGATTGGAGCGGTCGACCGGCGTGATCTCGACATCCGCCTTCGACAGGCTGCGCACCGCCTCGATGCCGCCAAAGCCGCAGCCGACGATGACCACACGCGGCCGCGCGCTCATGCGACGCCCGTCGGTGCCGCGGCCCGCAGCCGGTTGCCCACCATCTGGATGTGGCTGCGCAGCGAGTACAGCTCGTCGGCGTAACTCAGCGGCACGGTGACGCCTTCGACGCGCGCCTCGATCGACGCCAGGTCGCCGAGCAGTTCGGCGACCGGCCGCTGGCCGATCGCGTCCTCGACCCGCCGCAGCTGCGCGTACCAGCGGAAGATGCGCGAGCGGATGCGGAACTGGTACAGCGGCGGCACGGCGCGCGACAGCGGAATCAGGATCGCGACGATGGTCACCAGCACCGGCCACATGCGCTCGATCAGGTTGGCGAGCCAGAACGGGAGGTAGCGCTGCAGCACCGGCGTGCCGTTGGCGTAGAAGCGCTCGGCCTCCTTCGCGAGCGGCTGCTCGGTGCCGCCGGCCTTCGGGAAGTCGCCCTTGTGCTGGAACCAGCCGGCGTTGCCGTGCACCTGCCTGGCCGCCTGGATGAACAGCTGCAGCAGCGCCGGGTGGGTGCCGGCGCGCGCCAGCAGCGTCGCCGTCGGCGCGAGCAGGCGCACGTCGCGCGCCGGCACGTCGCTGGCCAGATCGACGACGCCGCGCGGCAGCGTCACCGGCGTGAGAAACGGGAACTGGCGCGAATACGCCTCGGCCTGCGCGAAGTCGTAGAGCGCGATGCCGGGCGTGCGCAGCAACATCTGCACGATCAGCGCTTCGGGCGCGGAAGCGAACACGACCGCGTCGGCGTCGCCGGCGAGCAGGTCGACGGTGGCCGGGGTCTGCGACTTGCGCAGCAGCGTCAGCGTCTTCGGATCGATGCGGTTCGCCTCGAGCAGCTTGCGCATCAGGTTCGGGGCGCCGCTGCCGGGGGCGCCGATGTTCAGGCGCCAGCCGCCGAGCTGCGACAGGCTGGTCAGCGCCGGTTCGCGCAGCAGCCGCTGCGCCGAATCGATGCGGTAGAACAGCCAGACCGGCTCGTAGAACAGGCTGCCGAGCGAGACCAGACCGGCCTCGTCGTCGTCGGCCGGGGTGAGCGAGTCGGCCTCCTTGCGCGCGCGCTCGCCGGCACCGCCCTGCATGAACGCGATGTCCACGCCCGAATTCGGATCGAGCAGCAGGCGCAGGTTCTCGGCCGCGCCCTCGGTCGCGCGCAGCTCGACCGTCACGCCGTAGCCCTGAAGGATCTGCGCGTAGCGCTTGCCGAACTCGGCGTAGGCGCCCTGCGCGGTGCCGGTGGCGAGCACGACCTTGTTCGGCGGCGTCGGGTCCAGCACCCAGTAGGCGATCCCGAGCAGCGCCGCGGCGATCAGGATGAACGGGCCGAAGGTGGCGAGCAGGTCGCGGAACGACAGCAGGGTGTGGCGCAGCGTCGCGGGCATGGGCGGCACGATACCGCGTCTTGCGGGCACCCCGCGCGCGGTATGCTTTTGGCATGCGACTGCTGCTGGTGGAGGACGACCGGATGATCGGCGAGAGCCTGCGCGGCGCGCTGCGCCTGGAGGGCTACGCGGTCGACTGGGTGCGCGACCAGGCCGCCGCGCACGCGACGCTGGCGACCGAGCATTTCGACCTGGTGCTGCTCGACCTCGGCCTGCCGGCCAGCGGCGCGCACGCCGCCGAGACGCAGGCCGGCGGCGGGCTGGCGTTGCTGCGCGCGGTGCGCGCGCGCGCCGACGCGACGCCGGTGATCGTGCTGACCGCGCGCGACGGCCCCGGCGACAAGGTCGCCGGGCTGGACGCCGGCGCCGACGACTACCTCGTCAAGCCCTTCGACCTGGACGAACTCACCGCGCGCATCCGCGCGGTGCTGCGCCGCCACAGCGGGCGCGCGCAGCCCGCGCTGGCGTTCGGCAGCGTCACGCTGGACCCGGCGACGCGCCAGGTCAGCCGGGACGGCGTGCCGGTGCTGCTGTCGGCACGCGAGTTCGCGGTGCTGGAGGCGCTGATGCAGCGGCCCGGCGCGCTGCTGTCGCGCGCCCAGCTCGAGGACCGCCTGTACGGCTGGGGCGAGGAGATCGAGAGCAACGCGGTCTCGGTCTACATCCACCAGCTGCGCCGCAAGCTCGGGGCCGACTTCATCCAGAACATCCGCGGCGTCGGCTATTTCGTCGGCGACAGGCCAGGAACATGAGCCCCCGCGTCGCTGCGCTCCTGCCCCCAAGGGCCACGCAGGGGCCCCTTCGTGGCCCTTGGGCGCCGCCCGGCCGAGGTCCACCCGGTGGGCCTCTTCGTGGCCCATGGCGACCCGGCGCCCGGGCGGTGGCCGTATGAATTCGATCCGCGTCCGCGTGCTGCTGTCGCTGCTGGGCATGTTGGTCGTCACGGCCGTCGTGATGGGTGCGCTGACCTACCGCAACGTGCTGGCCGAGACCGAGTCGCTGTTCGACTACCAGCTGCGCCAGATGGCGTTCTCGCTGCGCGACCAGGGCGAGATTGCGCCGGCGCAGGCGAGCACGCTGGCCGACGAGGAGCTCGATTTCGTCGTGCAGATCTGGACCGAGGATGGCCGCATCATCTATCCGCCGCGCCTGCGCAACGACCTGCCGGTGCGTGCCGTGCTGGGCCTGGCCGACATGACGGTGCAGGGCAAGACATGGCGCACCTTCAGTGTCGCGTCGCGCGACCGCGTGATCCAGGTCGCGCAGCCGGTGCAGATCCGCCGCCGCCTCGCGGCCGGCGCGGCGCTGCGCAGCGTCGTGCCGCTGTTGTTCATCGCGCCGCTGATGGCGCTGCTGGTGTGGGTCCTGGCCGCGCAGACGCTCGCGCCGCTGCGGCGCCTCGCCGACGGCGTGCGCGCGCGCGACGAACAGTCGCTGGAGCCGCTGCCGACGACGGGGCTGCCCGACGAGGTCGCGCCGCTGGTGGGCGCGCTGAACGGGCTGCTGCAGCGGCTCGGTACCTCGCTCGGCGCGCAGCGCGCGTTCGTGTCGGACGCCGCGCACGAACTGCGCTCGCCGCTCACCGCGCTGAAACTGCAGATGCAACTGCTCAGGCGCGCACCCGACGAGGCGGCGCGCACCGCGGCGGTCGAGGCCCTGACCGCCGGCATCGACCGGGCGGCGCGGCTGGTCGAGCAGTTGCTGACGCTGGCGCGCGCCGAGCCCGGTGCCCCGCTGGCCGCGTTCGCGACGCTGGACCTCGCCGAGACGGCGCGCGCCGCGATCGCCGACACGGTGCCGTTCGCCCATTCGCGCGGCACCGCGATCGAGCTGAACACCGACGCGCCGGTGTGGGTGCGCGGCGACGCCGCGACGCTGGCGGTGCTGGCGCGCAACCTGGCCGACAACGCGGTGCGCTACGCGCCGCGCGGCTCGCGGGTCGAGGTGCGGGTGCTGGAGGAGGGCGGCGCGGCGCTGCTGCGCGTCGACGATGCCGGCCCGGGCATCCCGCCCGAGGAACGGGCGCGGGTTTTCGACCGTTTCTACCGCCATGCGGCGGGCGGCGAGGCCGGCACCGGCCTGGGGCTGGCGATCGTGCGCAGCATCGCCGAGCGGCACGGCGCGTCGGTCGCGCTGGCCGATTCGCCGCTCGGCGGGCTGCGCGTCGAGGTCCGTTTCGCGCCGGCATCGGCGCACAAGACAGCGCCGGCGGCACCGGGCCTGCCTACACTACCGGTCGTGGCGCCGACCGTCGTCGCGCATCCAGAAACCCCTTCCCGAGGCGATTCATGAAAGCTGGCGTTGCGAGTCTGGGCGTTGTGGCCCTGATGCTGGCGGCGAGCGCGCTCGCCGCGGCCCCGAAGCCGATGAGCCTGGACGATTCGTCGAACTTCCTGATGGACCCCGCGACCGCCGAGAAGATCTGGAAGGAGAACACGCCGGCGCGCGTCCTCAAGCTGTACCCATCGCGCAAGTTCCGCTTCGTCAGCCAGGTGAGCGGCGGGTTCACCGAGGGCAAGACCTGCGTCGTGACGGCGCGCGCGATGCTGCTGCCGGTGGTGCGGCTGCCGATCCAGGGCACCAAGGTCGTCTATGCGCCGGTCAAGTCGGCCACGGCCTTCGATGCCGCCGCGAACCTCAGCCGCGAGCAATGCCAGGAGCTGGCGCGGACCCGGCTCGAGGACGCGGTTCAGTCGATCGCCGCGAGCCTGGCCGCGAGCTGATCGCGTTC
Organism: Pseudomonadota bacterium; assembly: GCA_040388965.1. Classification (GTDB taxonomy): domain Bacteria; phylum Pseudomonadota; class Gammaproteobacteria; order Burkholderiales; family Burkholderiaceae_C; genus LMDS01. The sequence goes on from JAZKAV010000014.1 coordinate 77,735, forward strand.
GGCGCGGGTGGCAATCACCATCGCGTTCAGGCGCGCAACGTCGGCGGAGAAACGCTCCGCCACCAGCTCGATCATCCTGAACCCGAAGGCCGGGTTCTGGTAGTAGAGCTCCTTGACGGTGGCCTCGTCGATCGACAGCACGGTGCTGTTCTCGGCGCAGCGCGCCGTCAGCATCCGGCGCCGGTCGGGCGAGAAGAACGCGATCTCGCCGAAGATCTGCCCCGGCTCGACGCTGGTGCCGATCTCGACCAGTTCGACCCGTCCGTCGGCCAGCAGGTAGAGCCGGTCGCCCATGTCGCCTTTCCTGAACAGCACCGCGCCGGCGCGCATCTTCTTGCTGCGCATGTAGGGCCGCAGCCAGACCGAGGACAGCTGGCCCTCGACCCGCACCGCCTCGACGCGGCGCGTCAGCCGCTTCATCTCGGCCAGGCGGAAGAAGTTGATCGGCAGCAGCGCCAGGTGCAGCAGCAGCATCGGGTACGACGGGTGCAGCGCGCCGTAGGCGATGAAGCCGACATTGCTGGTGATCGCGAGCCAGCGCAGCGGGATCATCGTCTTCACGAAGCTGCTGACCAGCACGAACGCCGCGGCGGCGAGCACCGCGAGCAGCGCGAACAGTTCGTTCGGCGACTGCAACGCGGCCTGGATGTACCGGCTGATCTCGTCAAGAATGGTGGCAATCACGGCGGGTCTTTCGTTGCGGGCGTCGGGCGGCGCATCCGGGCCGGCGACAGGCCAGCATTTGAGCACCGCTTCGAGGCGCTGCCACGGGTTGCGCGGATTTTCGCTCGCGTCGCGCTGCTGCACGAATCCGCCTTCTCGGGTCATACTGCAGCCCGCGCGTCGCAGCGGCGGCGCGCCCGGCTCGAACAATCATGGAGACGATCCGATGCGAACCCCCCGTGCGCTGATGCTTGGTCTTTGCTTCGCGTTGCCGGCCTGGGCCGCCGACGAGTCGTCGATCGCGGCGTTCTCGGCCGCGGCCCCCGGCGAGGCGCCTGCCGCCTGGAAGTTCGTGACGCTGCCGAACAAGGTGCCGACCAGGTTCTCGATCGTCGACCTCGGCGGCACGAAGGTGCTGAAGATCGAGTCCGACGAGTCCTACGGCAACCTGGTGCATGCAGTGCACGTGAAGGCCGCGGAGCAGACGGTGCTCACATGGCGCTGGCGGGTCGACAAGCTGATCGAGGATGCCGATCTCAAGACCCGCTCGGGCGAGGACTCGGCCGCCAAGGTCTGCGTGTCCTTTGCGTTCGACGGCGCCAAGCTGCCCTTCGGCGAGCGCGCCCGGCTCGCGCTGGCGCGCTCCAGCACCGGCGAGGACTTGCCGACAGAGACGGTGTGCTACGTGTGGGACAACAAGCTGGCGCCGGACACCGCGGTCGTCAGCCCGTTCACGAAGCGGGTGCGCTTCATCGTGCTGCAGAGCGGCACCGGCAAGCTCGGGCAATGGGTCACGCACAAGCGCAACGTCTGGGCGGACCACCAGCGCATGTTCGGCGACGAGTCGGATGGCGTGGTGCCGGACATCATCGCCGTTGCGGTCGGCGCCGACGCCGACAACACGCACGGGCACGGCCTGTCGTATGTGGGTGACATCACGCTGAAGCCGTGAAGCATGGCCGGTGCGCCTAACCCTGGCTTAACCGCGCGCTAACCGAGCCCTAACCGGCAGCTCCTATCTTCGGTCCCAGGCGGAATCTTCCGCGTCGGAATGAAGCAAGGAGCGAACATGAAATTCAAACCCCTGAGTGCGGCGCTGGTCGCCGCCGGTGTTCTGGCGGTCGGCACCGCCGGCGCGATCGATCTGCCCGGCTGGCTGAAGGGCAAGCCTGCGGCCACGCAGGGATCATCCGCCGCGTACACCGCCGTGTCCGACGTGTCGGCGCCGCCGCCGGTGCCGTCGATGGCCGCGCAGAACGTGCCGAACTACCGCGCGATCGTGAAGACGTTCGGCCCGGCCGTGGTCGGTGTGACGGTCGCCGGCATGCACAAGACCTCGATGGAGGAGCAGGGCCTGCCGCCGGGCATGGAGGACGACCCGTTCTTCAAGTTCTTCCGCGGCATGCCGGGCTTCCAGCAGCGCGGCGGGCAGGTGCCCTTCAAGGGCATGGGCTCGGGCTTCATCATCAGCTCGGACGGCCTGATCCTGACCAACGCGCACGTCGTGCGCGAAGCCAAGGACGTGACCGTCAAGCTCAGCGACCGGCGGGAGTTCAGCGCCAAGGTGCTGGGCTCCGACCCGACCACCGACATCGCGGTGCTGCGCATCGGCGCGAAGGACCTGCCGACGGTGCGCATCGGCGACGCGCGCAACCTCGAGGTCGGCGACCCGGTGCTCGCGATCGGCGCGCCCTACGGGCTGGAGCAGACCGCCACGCAGGGCATCGTCAGCGCCAAGGGCCGCTCGCTGCCGGGCGACAACACGGTCGTGCCGTTCATCCAGACCGACGCGGCGGTGAACCCGGGCAACTCGGGCGGTCCGCTGTTCGACGGCAGCGGCGCGGTGGTCGGCATCAACGCGCAGATCTACTCGCAGAGCGGCGGCTTCCAGGGCCTGTCGTTCTCGATCCCGATCAACGTCGCGATGAAGGTGAAGGACCAGATCGTCGCGACCGGCAAGGCCTCGCATGCGCGGCTCGGCGTGACGATCCAGGACCTGAACCAGGCGCTCGCCGAATCGTTCGGCCTGAAGCGGCCCGACGGTGCGCTGGTGGCGAGCGTCGCGCAGGGCAGCGCCGCGGCGGCTGCGGGCCTGAAGTCGGGCGACGTGATCACCGAGGTCAACGGCCAGCCGGTCGTGCGCTCGGGCGAGCTGTCGAGCCTGATCGGCATGTCGGCGCCGGGTGAGAAGGTCAAGCTCAAGGTCTGGCGTGACCATGCGTCGCGCGAGATCGAGGCCAAGCTCGGCAGTGCCGACGCGCAGGGCACGCAGGTCGCGAATGCGGAAGGCAACGTGCAGCCCGGCCAGCTGGGCCTGGAGATGCGGCCGCTGACCCGCGACGAGCGCCGCGAAGCCAAGCTCGACCAGGGCCTGGTGATCGAGAACGTCGCAGGACCGGCGGCGAAGGCCGGCATTCAGCCGGGCGACGTGCTGCTGGCGATCAACGGCAGGCCGGTGCAGTCGGTCGCACAGGTCAAGCTGGTGCTGCAGGGCAAGCCGAAGAGCGTCGCGCTGCTGGTGCAGCGCGACGGCGACAAGATCTTCGTGCCGGTCAACCTTGGATAAGGAGTTCCATCATGAGCAACGTGCTCCAGCGCAGCGGCGCGGCCTTCGCGGCGCTGCTCGGGGCCGCGGTGTCGCTGCAGGCGCACGCGGTCGAAACCCACCTGCCGCCGGAACGCCACGCCGGCAGCGCCTCCTATGTGTCTGGCGGCATCGGCGAGAACGAGTCGCAGCGCTTCGAGGCCGCGTTCAAGCGCTACCCGCTGATCGTGCAGCTGTTCGAAAACAGCGGCGCGCGCGACGAGTACACCGCCGACGCGATGGTGAAGATCACCGACGCGAAGGGCCGGCTCGTGCTGCACGAGAAGGCCGAGGGCCCGTTCATGCTGGTGCGGCTGCCGGCCGGCGACTACCGTATCGCCGCGTCGCTGAATGGGCACAATCTGGCTACCCATCGCGTGCACGTGACCGACAGCGGCCACGCGAAGACGACCTTCGTGTTCCCGAGCAACGCGGGCTGATCGCGCGCGACGGGCCGGGCCGGCTCACGCAGCGGTGATCGCGGCCATGTCGTGCAGCCGGCCGGTGCGGCCGGTCAGGTGCGTCGGCATTCGCACGCCGAGTTCGCCGTTCAGCGGGGCGTCATCGCGGGTGTTCACGCAGGATGGCGCGCACGGGAGAGGCGTCGGCCGTCGTCAGCTTCAAGGGCAGCGCGATCAACTCGTAGTCGCCGGCCGGCACCTCGTCGAGCACCAGGTTCTCGAGCACGCGCAGGTCGTGGCGCAGCAGCAGCCGGTGGCTGACGAGCGTCTTGCTGTCGGCCGGGTCGACCGATTGGCTGTCGATGCCGACCAGGCGAACGCCGATCGACGCGAGCCAGGTGATCGTCTCGGGCGCGAACGCCGAGAATGCCGGCGACCAGGTGGTGGGCGCCTTCGCGCAGGTACGTACCAGCACGCGCACCGGCAGCCCGTCGACCGCATGAATCAGGTGCCCGGGCCGGACCAGCGGCCCGCAGTCGATCGCATGGATCACGCGGCAGGGGCCGAGGTAGGGCATCAGGTCGACCTCGCCGATGGTCGGCGCACCTGTGCCGTAGTGCAGCGGCGCGTCGGCATGCGCGCCGATGTGCGGCGACATCGTGATCGTGCTCAGGTTGACGGAGCAGCCGGGACCGATCCGCGCAGTCCAGTGTTGCGAGTACGCGGCGTCGCCCGGAAACACCGGCGAATCGACCGCGATCGGGGGCGAGATGTCCCAGAGTCTTTGCATGGCGACTGCGAAGTTAACACCGCCGCCGGCGCAGCGGTGCCGGTGAATTCGCACACCGCGCAAAGGCGCATGTCAGCGGCCGGGGGGTCCGGCGCGCACCACGGTCACGGTGCAATCCGCCTCGGCGACGATCTGCGCCGAGACGCTGCCCAGGTAGCGACGCAGGCCGCCGCTGCTGCGTGCCCCCATCACGATGTGGTCGACCCGGTTGCGCCGTGCGTAGTCGAGGATCGCCGCGGACGGGTCCGGCGCCTCCAGCACGTGAAAGGTGATGCGGCCGGCTTCCGGTTCGTTGCCGGAGCCCGGATGCGCGGTCGCCTGCACCAGCGGGCGCGCCCAGTGCTTGAGACGCACCAGCAGATTCACATGCAGGCTGCGGCCGTCGCTGTCGACCAGCTCGTCCATGCCGATGCGGTTGATCTTCATCACGCTCAGGCACGCGAGCCGCGCGCCGGGAGAGGTCTGCAGCAGTTGCTGCACCGACTGCAGAACGGCCTCGAGCAGCGCCGGCTCGGCGCCGTGCACGTCCACCGCGGCAAGCACGATCGGGTTTCTCGCCGTCCGTTCGGCCACGCCGCCGCGGGTGCGCGGCTCGGTGCCGATGGAGCGGAACCAGCGCTTCAGGACCCCCAGCCGGTTCGTGCGCGCCGCACGCTCGGCACGCCCGGTGAGGACGACCTGGTGCGGATGCTGCAGGTCGAAGGCGAGTTGCGCGGCGCTCTGGTGACGCTGCGCCGGGTCGACCTCGAGGCAGCGCAGGATCAGTTCCTGCAACCATGGCGGGCAGTCGCCGCGCAGCTCGCGCGGCGGAACGGGGTCGCAGTAGAGCTGCCGGCGCAAGCCGCGCACCGTGCCGGGAGCGCCGAACGGGCGGGCGCCGGTGGTGAGGTGATAGAGCAGGACCCCGAGCGAGAACAGGTCGCTGCGCGGGTCGTTGCGGACGAACTGCACCTGCTCGGGCGACATGTAGGGCGCGGTGCCCATCGGCAGCTCGAACTCCTCTTCGAGCAGGTCGGGCAGCTGGTCGTGGCGCGACAGTCCGAAGTCGATCAGCACTGCCTCGCCGCCGCGGCCATCGACCTCGGGGCGGAACATGATGTTGCTGGGTTTCACGTCGAGGTGAACGACATGCTGGCGGTGCAGGTCATGCAGCGCGGTGGCGACCTTGGCACCGATCCGGGCGACTTCCGCGATCGGCAGCGGCGCGTCGTCGAAGCGTGACCGCAGAGACGCTCCGTCGATGCGCTCCATCACGATGTAGGGCAGGCGCGTGAAGTCGCCCTTGGCGATGAATCGGGGAACGTGCGGGCCGCCGAGCGACGGCAAGATCATCTGCTCGACCTCGAAGCCGACGATGGTGGCCGGATCGTCGCCACCCTTGAGGCGAGGCACCTTCATGATCAGCGGCAGGTCGGGCGCGCCGGCGGGCGACGGCGCAATCCGCGTCACGCGCCACAGCGTGGCCATGCCGCCGCGATGGGCGCGCTCGTCGAGCCGGAAACCGTCGACGACCTGCCCGACCTCGAGCGCGCCGGGCTGGATCGCGCCCTCAGCCTCCATCGGTCAGGCGCTCTGCCAGGCCTTTCGGCAACCCGGCGGCGCGCACCTTCGCGGCGGCGGCGTCGTGGTCGTACGGAACCCGATGAAAGGTCAGGGCATGCGCCGTCGTGTCGAAGACCGCGTAGCAGGCGGCCGGATCGCCGTCGCGCGGCTGGCCCGCCGAACCTGGGATCGCCAGCCAGCGGCGCTGTTCGGACAGCGGAATCGTCACACCCGGCGTCGGCGCGAACTCGCCCGACTTGCCGGTGCCGGTCAGGTGGTAGAGCGCCGGGACGTGCGTGTGCCCGCAGAACGTGTAGCGGGCGGTCGTGGCCAGCAGGCTGCGCACCGCCTCGCTGCGCGAGACGATGTACTGCCACGCGGTGGGCGCATGGGCGTTGGCGTGGACGAACAGCGTCTCCCCGTCCATGACCGAGACCGGCAACCCGGCCAGGAAGGCGAGCTGCTGCGCATCGAGACGGGCGCGCGTCCAGTCGACGACCTGGCGCGCATCGGCGACCATGGTCGGCTGCGGCCCTTGCACCACCGCGGCGTCGTGGTTGCCGAGCACGGCGATCGCGCCGCGCGCGACGTGGTCCCGCACGCGATCGACGACCCAATCGGGATCCGCGCCGTAGCCCACGAAGTCGCCGAGAAAGACATGCCGCCGCACCTCCTGGGACTGCGCATGCTCGAGCACGGCCGCAACTGCCTCGCGGTTCGCATGCAGGTCGGCCAGCAGGGCGAGTTTCATCGCGACGAGAGCGCGCCCTAACCGATGCGGCCGAGCACCAGGTACTCCATCAGCGCCTTCTGTGCATGCAGCCGGTTCTCGGCTTCGTCCCAGACCACCGATTGCGGGCCGTCGATCACCTCGGCCTCGACCTCCTCGCCGCGGTGCGCCGGCAGGCAGTGCATGAAGAGGGCGTCGGGCTGCGCGGCGGCCATCATGTCGGTGTCGACGCACCAGTCGACGAAGGCCTTCATGCGCGCGTCGTTCTCGGCCTCGTAGCCCATGCTGGTCCAGACGTCGGTCGTGACCAGGTGCGCGCCTTCGCAGGCCTGCATCGGATGGTTGAAGGTCTTGACGCAGTCGCGGTTCTTCACGCCGGCCAGGCCGGAGTCGATCTCGTAGCCGGTGGGCGTGCTGACGTGCAGGGTGAAGCCGAGCAGGTCCGCGGCCTGGAGCCAGGTGTTGGCCATGTTGTTGCCGTCTCCGACCCACGCAACCACCTTGCCCTGGATGCTGCCGCGGTGCTCGATGAAGGTGAAGATGTCGGCCAGGATCTGGCACGGGTGGTACTCGTTGGTCAGGCCGTTGATGACCGGCACGCGCGAGTTCGCGGCGAAGGCCTCGATCTTGGTCTGCTCGTAGGTGCGGATCATCACGAGGTCGACCATCCGGCTGATCACGCGCGCGCTGTCCTCGATCGGCTCGGCGCGGCCGAGCTGGCTGTCGCCGGTGGTCAGGTTCACGACCGAACCGCCGAGCTGGTACATGCCGGCCTCGAAGCTCACGCGGGTGCGCGTGCTGGCCTTCTCGAAGATCATCGCCAGGGTGCGGTCGACCAGCGGCGTGTACTTCTCGTAGTTCTTGAAGCGCTTCTTGATGATCGCGGCGCGCTCGAACAGGTAGGCGTACTCCTCGGCGCGGAAGTCCTTGAACTGCAGGTAGTGCTTCATGAGGCTGTGGCCGGGTTTCATGACGCGGGTTGGGCGCGTGCGGGCGCGGCGAGGAAGCGCTTGACGATCGGGCACAGGATCGCGACGATCCGGGCCGCCTCGTCGGCACTCAGGATCAGCGGCGGCACGAGGCGGATCACCTTGTCCGCGGTGACGCTGAGCATCAGGCCGGCGTCCGCGGCCAGACCCAGGATGTCGCCGCAGGGGCGGTCGAGCTCGATGCCGAGCATCAGGCCCTGGCCGCGGATCTCGGTCACGCCGGCAACGCCGGCCAGTTCGCGCTCCAGCCCGGCCTTCAAGGCCGCGCCCACTGTGGCGGCGTTGGCGAGCAGGCCTTCTTCTTCCATGATGCGGATGGTCTCGACGCCGGCGCGCATCGCCAGCGGATTGCCGCCGAAGGTGCTGCCGTGGTTGCCGGGACCGAACACGTTTGCAGCCTTCGGGCCGCAGACCACGGCGCCGACCGGGACGCCCGACCCCAGGCCCTTGGCGAGCGGCATCACGTCGGGCTGGATGCCGGCCCACTGGTGCGCGAACCACTTGCCGGTGCGGCCCATGCCGCACTGGACTTCGTCGAGCATCAGCAGCCAGCCGTTCGTGTCGCAGATGCGGCGGACCTGCTGCAGGTAGTCGATCGTCGTCGGCCGGATGCCGCCTTCCCCCTGGATCACTTCGAGGAAGACCGCGACCACGTTCTTGTTGGTGCGGGCGACTTCCTCGATCGTCGCGACGTCGTTCAGCGGCACGCGCACGAAGCCCTCCACCAGCGGGCCGAAACCGGCCTGCACCTTGGGGTTGCCGGTGGCCGACAGCGTCGCGATCGAGCGGCCGTGGAACGCGGCCTCGTAGACCACGATTTCCGGACGGTCTAGCCCCAAGTCGTGGCCGTACTTGCGTGCGATCTTCAGTGCCGCTTCGTTGGCCTCGAGACCGCTGCTGCAGAAGAACACGTTGGTCAGGCCCGACAGCTCGCACAGCTTCGCTGCGAGCTGCTCCTGCAGCGGCACGAGGTAGTAGTTCGAGCTGTGGATCAGCTTGCCGAGTTGCTCGGTCAGCGCCGGCACCAGCTTCGGGTGGGCGTGGCCGAGGGTGTTGACGGCGATGCCGCCGAGCCCGTCGAGGTACTTCCTGCCGTCGGTGTCCCAGAGCCAGCAGCCTCGGCCATGCGACAACGCGATCGGCAGACGTCCGTAGGTCTTCATCACATGGGGTTCGGGCGAGGCGGGGGAGCTGTCCGGGGCGTTCATCGTCGAGTCACTCCGAGTGTGGAAAAGAACGAGCGGGCGTGCGCGCCTCTTCTTGAAACGACCCGCACCCCGCTCGAAGCGGATTCTAAATCCGCGCTGCGCAATGCCGATGCATCGCGGATGCGGCCGAACCCCTTCGGCGGCGAGCGTGCTGCGCCGCAACAATTTCGCGGCACAATGGCGCCACTGGCACGCTGGCCGTTGTGGACAGAGCGCCCGGCCTGGCCCTGAAGTTTCGGGTGAATCGAGACGATGACGAATCCCCCACCGCGCGAATTCTTCATCCAGGGCATCACCCGGGATGGCCGGACATTCCGCCCCAGCGACTGGGCCGAGCGGCTCGCCGGGGCGATGTCGTGCTTTCGGCCGGAGGGCGTGCAGGGCGGCATCGGCGCGTTCATCGGCTATTCGCCGCTGTGCGTGCCGCGCGTGATCAACGGCGTGAAGTGCGTGATCGTCAGCGAGGCGCTGCGCGGTGTCGAGCCGATGGCCTGGGACTTCGTGATGAACTTCGCTCGCGACAACGAACTGCAGCTGACCGAGGCCTGCCTGGTGCCGAACCCCGCGAAGCCGGAGTGATGGTCTGCAGCAAGGCGGAAGGGCCCGTGACGCGAGGCCCCGACGTCAAAAAGGCTCGCAGTGCGAGCCTTTTTCGATCCACCCCCGGGAGAATGATCAGGCGGTGGCGTTCAGCGCCTTGACCTTGGCCGACAGACGGCTCTTGTGGCGGGCGGCCTTGTTCTTGTGGAACAGGCCCTTGTCGGCAACCGAGTCGATCACGGCCTGAGCGGTCTTGTACAGATCGGCGGCCTTGGCCTTGTCGCCGGCAACGACGGCCTTCTGCACGTTCTTGATCACGGTGCGGAACTTCGAACGCAGCGCGGTGTTGGCGGCGTTGAGCTTCACGTCCTGGCGCACGCGCTTCAGACCGGAAGCGATGCGGACGGTTTTCTTCTTGGCTTTGGACGAGGTGGCCATGTCTTGCGCTTTATGAAGGTGGAGCTGCTCTTGGCAGGGTGGAGCAAAGAGCGCAAGTATAGCATTCCGGCATTCCGCGCGCGGCGGCCTCAATGGGCTGGCTGGCCGGTGAGCGGGCGCTCCCTATAATCGGCCGCCTCCCTGATCCCACCCCTGCGGCGCGCCTTTGCGGGCGTCGAGCCGACCGTTCATGAACCTGCTGCGGGCCGCCTCCACCATCTCGCTGCTCACGCTGGTCTCGCGCATCTCCGGGTTGGCCCGCGACGTCGTCGTCGCCGGCGCCTTCGGCAACAGCGCCTGGATGGACGCCTACAACGTCGCCTTCCGGATCCCGAACTTCCTGCGCCGCCTGTTCGGCGAAGGGGCGTTCCAGCAGGCCTTCGTGCCGGTGCTCGGCGAGACGCGTGCGCGCGACGGCGACGAGGTCACGCGGCGGCTGATCGACGCGGTCGCGACCGTGCTGTTCTGGGCCCTGGTCGTGACCTGCGTGGTCGGTGTCCTGGCCGCGCCGCTGATGGTGTGGCTGATGGCATCGGGCCTGAGGCAGCTCGACGACGCGACCGTGATGACCCGCATCATGTTTCCGTACATCGGGCTTATCTCGATGGTGTCGCTGGCGGCCGGCATCCTCAACACCTGGAAGCGTTTCGTGGTGCCGGCCGCGACGCCGGTGCTGCTCAACCTCGCATCGATCGGCGCGGCCTGGTGGCTCGGGCCGGCGTTCAAGCGCTGGGGCATCGAGCCGATCTATGCGCAAGCCGTGGGCGTGATGATCGGCGGTGTGTTGCAACTGGCGATCCAGATCCCGGCGCTCCGGCGTGTCGGCGCGCTGCCTTCGATCGGGCTGCTGCCGGGCGCGATCCGCGCGGCCTGGGCGCATCCGGGCGTGGGCCGGGTGATGCGGCAGATGGGGCCGGCGCTGGTCGGCGTGTCGGTCGCGCAGATCTCGGTCGTGATCAACACGCAGATCGCGTCGCACCAGGGCGTGGGCGCGGTCTCGTCGCTGGACTGGGCGTCGCGGCTGATGGAGTTCCCGACCGGGCTGCTCGGCGTCGCCCTCGGCGTGGTGCTGATCCCGCAGCTGTCGGCCGCCAACGGCCGCAAGGACGCCGCGGCCTACTCGGGCCTGCTCGACTGGGGCCTGCGGCTGGTACTGCTGCTCGCGCTGCCCTGCGCGATGGCGTTGCTGGTGTTTCCGAACGCGCTGCTCGCGGTGCTGTATCAACGCGGCGCGTTCGATGCCGCGGCGGTGCATCAGACCTCGACCGCACTGATGGGCTACGGCGTCGGCCTGATGGGGCTGATTGGCGTGAAGATTCTCGCGCCGGGCTACTACGCCCGCCAGGACACGCGCACGCCGGTGAAGATCGCGATCGCCGTGCTCGTGCTGACGCAGCTGATGAACGCGATCTTCGTGCCGTTCATCGGCCACGCCGGGCTGGCCTTGTCGGTCAGCCTGGGGGCGATGATCAACGCCACATGGCTCTTCGTGGGCCTGCGCCGCACCGGCGCCTATGTGCCCGAACCCGGCTGGCGCGGCTTCGCGCTGCGCGTGTTCGGCGCCACGGCGCTCCTCGGTGCGTTGCTGTTCTGGGCCGAGCGCCGGATCGACTGGATCGGCCTCGTCCACCACCAGGCGCAGCGCATCGGCTGGCTGGCGTTGTGCCTGGGCGGCGCGGCCGCGCTCTATTTCGCCACCTTGCTCGCCAGCGGCCTGAAGCTTCAACAGTTCGTGCGACGCAGCTAAACTGGCGGCATGCCGGGTCCGTTGACTTTCGAGACGCCGACCGCGCTCGAATACTTTGCCTCCCTCGTGTCCGACGACGACACCTTGCCGCTCGTCGAGACCGCGGTCTCGATCGCCCAGGACGACTTCCCCGGACTCGACACCCAGGCCGTGCTGGCCGAGATCGACGCGCTGGCGGTCCGGCTCAGGCAGCGGTTTCCGGCCGACGCGGTGCCCGTGCAGCGGCTGCGCTGGCTGAACCGCTTCTTCTTCCAGGAACTGGGCTTCGCCGGCAACGTCAACAATTACTACGATCCCGACAACAGCTACCTGCACCGGGTGCTGAGCACGCGCCGCGGCATCCCGATCACGCTGGCGGTCCTGTATATCGAGCTCGCCTCGCAGATCGGTCTGACGGCGCGCGGGGTGTCGTTCCCGGGCCACTTCCTGGTCAAGCTGCGCATGAGCACCGGGCAGCAGCGCGGCGAGGTCGTGATCGATCCCTTCACCGGTCAGTCGCTGTCGCGCGACGAGCTCGACGAGCTGCTCGCGCCCTACAAGCGCAACCGTGGCCTGCAGGGCGAGTTCGACGTGCCGCTGGGTCTGTTCCTGCAGGCTGCGACCGCGCGCGACGTGCTGGCGCGCATGCTGCGCAACCTGAAGGAGATCCATCGCGGCGCGCGCGACTGGCGTCGTCTGCTGCAGGTCCAGGAGCGCCTGGTCGTGTTGCTGCCGCAGAGCTGGGAGGAGCGCCGCGACCGCGGCCTGGTCTACGCCGATCTCGGCATCGACGCCGCCGCGGCGCGCGACCTGTCGGACTACCTCGATCACACCGCCGAGGCCCCGGACCGCGTGCAGATCAGCGCCCGCCTGGTCGGGCTGGGCGGCGGCGAGGCGCCGCGGCCGCACTGAACGGCCGGTGCCCGCGAAGGGCGGGGTGCGCCGGGCCCGTAGAATTCCGCCACCTCGACATGGTGGGCGCCCGTGCGCCACCGATCACCATGACCTTCACCTCCGCGCAACGCCAAACCACCACCTGGATCGCCCTGTGCCTGCTCGCCGCGGCGGTCGTCTGGCTGCTCGGCCCGGTGCTGACGCCGTTCGTCGTCGCCGCGGTGCTGGCCTATGTGCTGCACCCGCTGGTCGAGCGGCTCGCGCGACGCCGCGTGCCACGCGTCGTCGCGGTGACGCTGGTCGAGGTCGTCGCGATCGTCGGCGTGCTGGCGGTGCTGTTGCTGATCGTGCCGATCCTGTCGAAGCAGCTGCCGCTGCTGCGCGAGCAGATGCCGTTGCTGGCGGATCGCATGAACACCCAGCTGGCGCCCTGGCTCGCGCGCTTCGGCATCGACGTGGCGCTCGACACCGCCAGCATCAAGGCCTTCGCGCTGAAGTACCTGGACGCGAACTTCGAGGAGTGGCTCGCCACGGCCCTGAGTTCGGCACGCATCGGCGGCAGCATCCTGCTGGCGATCGTCGGCAACGTGATCCTGGTGCCGATGGTGCTGTTCTACCTGCTGCTGGACTGGAACAGCCTGGTGCAGCGCGTCGTGGCGCTGATCCCGCCCCGGCTGCGCGACCGCACCCGCCGGTTCTTCGACGAGTGCGATGCAACGCTCGGCCAGTACCTGCGCGGCCAGCTGCTGGTGATGCTGGCGCTCGCGATCTTCTACAGCGTCGGGCTGACATTGTTCGGCTTCGATCTGGCGGTCCCGGTGGGGGTATTCACCGGGCTGGCGGTGTTCATTCCGTATGTCGGCTTCGGCCTCGGGCTGGCGCTGGCGCTGATTTCCGGCGTTTTGCAGTTCAGCGGCTGGCACGGCGTGATCGGCGTGGCGGTGGTGTTCGGCATCGGCCAGCTGCTCGAGGGCTTCGTGCTCGTGCCCCGGCTGGTCGGCGAGCGCATCGGCATGAGCGCGCTGACCGTGATCTTCGCGCTGCTCGCGTTCGGCCACCTGTTCGGCTTCGTCGGCGTGCTGATCGCATTGCCGGTCAGCGCGGTGCTGGTCGTTGCGGCGCGGCGGCTGCGTGAGGCGTATGTCGGAAGCGAGTTGTTCCGCGGATGAGGCAGATCCCGCTGGCCATCGGCGTCGAGGCGGCGCGGACGTTCGACAACTACCTGCCCGGCGCGAACGCGCTGGCGGTCGCCCACCTGCGGGCGCTGGCATCGCAGGCCGCGCCGGTCTATCTGTGGGGCCCGAGCGGGACCGGCAAGACCCACCTGCTGCAAGCGCTTGTCGAGCGTTTCGCGGCCCAGGGCGCGCGCGCCGGATGGTTTGGTGCCGCCGACCCAGCGCCGTGGTCCTTCGACGAGGCCTGGGCGCTGGTCGTGATCGACGACTGCGACCGGCTCGATGCCATGCAGCAGCACGCCGCATTCGCAGTCTTCGTCGAGGCCGCGACGCACGGCGTGCCGGTTGCCGCCGCGGGGCGCGTGCCGCCGACCGATCTGCCGCTGCGCGAGGACCTGCGCAGCCGCCTCGGTTGGGGACACGTCTTCGCGATCCGGCCGCTGGGCGAACCGGAGGTGCGCGCGACCTTGCGCCGTGTGGCCGACCAGCGTGGCATCTTTCTCTCGGACGACGTGATGGACTACCTGCTGACCCGCTTCGCGCGTGACCTGAAGCACCTGATCGGCCAGCTGGACCGGCTCGACCAGTTCTCGCTCGCGACCAAGCGCACGATCACCGTGCCCTTGCTCAAGCAGATGCTGGTCGAGGAGGGCGCCGGGTGAGCACGGTGCCGGGTCACCCGAGGCCGGCGGGAATCCCTGCGGGGGGGCGACCGGCCGACTCGTCCGGCGAGAGGCGGTCGCTGACCCTGTTCGATCTCGATGAAACGCTGCTGCCGCTCGATTCCGACCATGCCTGGGGTGAATTCATCATCCGGCTGGGCTGGGTCGACGCGGCGGAGTTCACGCGCCGCAACGATGCCTTCTACGCGCAGTACCAGGCCGGCCAGCTCGACATCCATGCCTACATCGCGTTCGCGACCGGCCCGCTGCGCGCACGCACGCCAGACCAGGCCGCGGCAGCGCAACGGCAGTTCATGGCCGAGGTGATCACGCCGGCGCTGCGGCCGAGGGCCCTGGAGCTGGTGCACGAGCACCGGTCGCGCGGCGACCTGATCGCGCTCGTCACCGCGACCAACGACTTCGTCACCGCGCCGATCGCGCAGGCGCTGGCGATCCCCGACCTTCTGGCCGTGCGTCTCGAGCGCGGCGCCGGGGGTACCATCACGGGCCGCATCGAGGGCACGCCCAGCTACCGCGAAGGCAAGGTCACACGGGTGCACGACTGGCTGGCGCAGCAAGGGCTGGCCTGGGACCGTTTCGAGCGCATCAGCGTCTACAGCGATTCGGTCAACGACCTGCCTCTGCTGGAGCGTGCGACCGATCCCGTGGCCACCAACCCCAGCCCTGCGCTGCAGAAGATCGCCGAGGCGCGCGGCTGGCGCGTCCTGAAACTGTTCGACTGAACTGCAACGATAGAAGCCTCGCGAATGATCAAGAAATTCATCGACAAGCTGCTCGGCAAGGCGCCCAGGGGCGCAGACGAAAGGGGTAGCGGCAGCGCTCCCGCGGGCAAGCGCGTCGAGGTGCCGAAGGGCGAGCACCAGATCGATCCGTCGCTGGTCGACGAGCGCGCGATCAGGGTCGTGCGCACGCTGGCCGATGCCGGCTACGAGGCCTACATCGTCGGCGGTGCGGTGCGCGACCTGCTGGTCGGGCTGCGACCGAAGGATTTCGACGTCGCGACGAACGCGACGCCCGAGCAGGTCAAGGCGCTGTTCCGGCGTGCGTTCATCATCGGGCGGCGCTTCCGCATCGTGCATGTGGTGTTCGGGCGCGGCCGGCAGGAGCGCGGCCTGTCCGAGGTGATCGAGGTCTCGACCTTCCGCGCGATGGTCGACGCGGCCGCGGCGGACCAGGTCAGCGGCAACGAGAAGACCTCGAAGAGCGACCTGGCCGGCAAGAGCCATGTCGTCGACGCCGAGGGCCGGGTGCTGCGCGACAACGTCTGGGGCTCGCAGATCGACGACGCCGCGCGGCGCGACTTCACGATCAACGCGATGTACTACGATCCGGTGCGCGAGATCGTCGTCGACTACCACGGCGGCATCCGGGACGTGAAGAAGAAGCTGCTGCGCATGATCGGCGACCCGGCCGCGCGCTACCGCGAAGACCCGGTGCGGATCATCCGCGTCGTGCGCTTCGCGGCCAAGCTCGGCTTCGAGATCGAGCCGAAGACGCGCGCGCCGATCAAGGAGATGGCGGCGCTGCTCGACAACGTGCCGGCGTCGCGCACCTTCGACGAGATGATCAAGCTGCTGCAGACCGGCCATGCGCTGGCGAGCATCCAGGAGCTGCGCAAGCAGGGCCTGCACCGGGGCGTGTTCCCGGTGCTCGACGTGGCGCTCGACGAGGCGCAGCGCCACGACGGCCGCGAGAAGTTCGTGCGGCTCGCGCTTGCCGACACCGACCGTCGCGTCCTTGAGTCCAAGCCGGTCGCGCCGAGCTTCATGCTGGCCTGCATGCTGTGGCACGACGTGCTCGACGGCTGGAGCAAGCTCGAGGCCCAGGGCGAGCCGCCGTTCGCGGCACTGCAACAGGCGGTCGACACGGTGTTCGACGCGCGTATCGGCGACATCTCCGGCCGCGGCAAGCTCGCCGCCGACATGCGCGAGATCTGGCTGATGCAGCCGCGCTTCGAGCGCCGTCAGGGCAAGAGCGTTGCGACCCTGATCGAGCAGCCGCGCTTCCGCGCCGGCTTCGACTTCCTGCGGCTGCGCGGCGCTGCCGGCGAGATCGATGCCGAGCTCGCCAACTGGTGGGAAGACTTCTCGCTCGCCGACGAGGAAGGCCGGCGCAAGCTGCTCGATGCGGTGCGCGCGCAGGGCACGCCCCGGCGCGCGCGCCGCAGCAAGCCGCGCGCGACCGACGCCGTCACCGACGTGGATTCGCCGGCAGCGGCCACTGAGGACACTTCCGGCGACGTGGGCGGGCCGCCGCGCAAGAGGCGCCGGCGACGCCGCAAGCCGACTGGTGCCGATGCAGGCGGGGGCGCGACGACGGTCGAGCCGGTGGCGTCGAATCCCTCGCGCGACATCTGATCCGGCGGCGGGTCGGTGAGCGGTTCCGGGGGGGGGTCAAGCTCGAGGTCGAGCGAGGCGGCATTCATCGCGCTCGGCGCCAACCTCGGCGATGCGCGCGCGACGCTCGACGCCGCCTTCGTCGCGCTGGCCACGTTGCCGGCGACAGCGCTGCGCGCGGCCTCGTCGATCTATCGCACGGCACCGATCGACTCCGGCGGGCCGGACTACCTGAACGCGGTCGTGAAGCTCGGCACGCGCCTCGCACCCCTGTTGCTGCTCGACGAGTTGCATCGCATCGAGCGCGCGCTGGGCCGCAGGCGCCCGTACCGCAACGCGCCGCGCACGCTGGACCTGGACCTGCTCCTGTATGGTGATCGCTGCATTGCGACGACGATGCTGACCGTGCCGCACCCGCGCCTGCACGAGCGCGCGTTCGTTCTGCATCCGCTGGCCGAGATCGCCCCGCAACTGGTGATCCCGGGGCGCGGTCCGATCTGCCTGCTGCTGCCCGGTGTCGCCGGGCAGCGGATCGATAGACTCCGGGCATGAACGCCATCCCCGCCCCGCTGCAAACGGTGCTGCTGCTGGCTGCGTCGAACGTCTTCATGACGTTTGCCTGGTACGGTCACCTGAAGAATCTGGCGGACAAGCCCTGGTACACCGCGGCGCTGGTCAGCTGGGGAATCGCCTTGTTCGAGTACCTCCTGCAGGTGCCGGGCAACCGCATCGGCTTCGGCGCGGGCATCAGCCTGGCGCAGCTCAAGATCACGCAGGAAGTGGTCACGCTGGGGGTGTTCGTGCCGTTCGCGATGATCTACATGAACCAGCCGTTCAAACTGGACTTCGTCTGGGCCGGCCTGTGCATGGTCGGCGCGGTCTACTTCATCTTCCGAACCTGATGCCGAACACCACCGGACTCCAGCGTTTCCGGCACATCGCGGTCGAGGGGCCGATCGGCGTCGGCAAAAGCACGCTGGCGCGCAGGATCGCCGACCACCTGGGCGCGGAGCTGCTGCTCGAGCAGCCGCAGGAGAACCCGTTTCTCGGCCGCTTCTACGAGGACATGCCGGGCTATGCGTTCCAGACGCAGCTCGCGTTCCTGTTCCAGCGCGTCAAGCAGATGCAGGCGGCGGCGCAGCCCGGCATGTTTTCGCAGGCTCTGGTCAGCGATTTCCTGTTTCGGAAGGACGCGATCTTCGCGCGCCTGAACCTGAACGACGACGAGTTCCGCCTGTACGCGCAGATGTACGAGCAGGTTGCCCGGCGGGTGCGTGAGCCGGACCTGGTGGTGTGGCTGCAGGCCTCGCCCGCGACGCTGCTGGCGCGCATTCGCCGGCGCGCGATGCCGATGGAGCCGGGCATCGCGCCCGACTACCTGCAGCGGCTGTGCGATGCGTATGTCGAATACTTTCACGGCTACGAAGGCGCGCCGGTGTTCGCGCTCGGCACCGAGCATTTCAACCCGGTCGACCGCGACGCCGACTTCGCGGTGATGCTGGAGCGGCTGGCGGCGTTCCGCGGCCCGCGAGAGTTCTTCAATTCGCACGTGGAGATCCCGTTTGCGTGAAGGGCAGTGGCCGCGCTCGGCACGCAAGTACACTCCCGCCGAGTCGATTCGATGACGGTTCCGTGACGCTCACGGAAATCCCGGAGGGGACCCACCGATGCTGTTCGGCAAGCTGCTGCCGCGCGAAGGCAATTTCTTCGAGCTGTTCAACCAGCACGGCGATTTCATCGTCGTGGGCGCACGCGCGTTCATCCTGCTGATCCAGAACTACGCCGACCCCGCCCTGCGCGACAAGTATGCGAACGAGGTCGGGAATGCCGAGCGCCAGGCCGACCGCGTCACTGCCGAAGTCAACCGCCTGCTGCACAAGACCTTCATCACGCCGATCGATCGCGAGCAGATCCACGGGCTGATCAACGCGATGGACGACATTCTCGACCTGCTGCAGGACGCGACCGAAACCATGTCGCTCTACGACGTGCGCACGATGACCGAGGACGTGCTGCGACTGGGCGACCTGAGCGCGAAGTGCTGCGAGCGCGTGCAGCACGCCGTCTCGCTGCTGCCCAAGATCAGCCAGGCCGAGGTGGCGGAGGCGGCGATCAAGACCTGCGAAGAGATCGACAGGCTCGAATCGGACGCCGACCGCGTGATGCGCTCGGCGATGTCCAAGCTGTTCCGCGAAGAGACCGATGTGCGCGAACTGATCAAGCTGAAGGCGATCTACGAACTGCTGGAATCGATTTCGGACCGCTGCGAAGACGTGGCGAACCTGATCGAAGGCGTGGTCCTCGAGAACTCGTGATTCCCTGACCCATGGGTTCCGTCCAGACCGCGTTCTGGGTCGTCGCGTTGCTGGTCGCACTGGCCATCGCGTTCGATTTCATGAATGGCTTCCACGACGCGGCGAACGCCATCGCGACGGTGGTCTCCACCGGGGTGCTCAAGCCCCAGCAGGCGATCGTGTTCGCGGCGTTGTTCAATGTGATCGCGATCCTGGTCTTCCACCTGAACGTCGCGGCGACCGTCGGCAAGGGCATCGTGCTGCCGGGCGTGGTCGATCACCACGTGGTGTTCGGCGCTCTGATCGGCGCGATCTTCTGGAACGTGATCACCTGGTGGTGGGGCATTCCGTCGAGCTCGTCGCACGCGCTGATCGGCGGCATCGTCGGCGCAGTGATCGCGAAGGCGGGCGCGGGCTCGCTGATCGCCGCGGGGATCTGGAAGACGGTGTTGTTCATCTTCCTGTCGCCGCTGCTCGGCTTCCTGCTCGGCTCGCTGCTGATGGTGCTGGTCGCGAACCTGTGCCGGCGAACCTCGCCGCTGCGCGTGGACAACCTGTTCCGGCGGCTGCAACTCGCCTCCGCCGGCCTGTACAGCCTGGGTCATGGCGGCAACGACGCGCAGAAAACCATCGGCATCATCTGGATGCTGCTGATCGCGACCGGCCATTCGAGCGGCGCCGACAAGCTGCCGCCCGGCTGGGTGATCTGGTGCTGCTACCTCGCGATCGGCGCGGGCACCCTGTTCGGCGGCTGGCGCATCGTCAAGACGATGGGGCAGAAGATCACGAAGCTCAAGCCGGTGGGCGGCTTCTGCGCCGAGGCGGGCGGCGCGATCACCTTGTTCCTCGCCACCGCGCTGGGTGTGCCGGTCTCGACCACGCACACCATCACGGGTGCGATCGTCGGCGTCGGCTCGGTGCAGCGGGCCGCGGCGGTGCGCTGGGGGGTGGCCGGCAACATCGTCTGGGCCTGGATCTTCACGATCCCGGCGTCGGCCTTCGTCGCAGGCGTGTTCTACTGGATCGGTCTGCTGTTGCTGCCCTGAGCTGTCTCCGCCTGATACTCGAAATAGCGTTGGGCGCTGAAGGCGAGCGTGGCCATCAGTACCCCGCCGCCGATGATCAGCGCCGCGGCAACGCCGATCACCGTGGCCCAGTTCATCCGGTGCTGGGGGCCGCTCGGGTTGAAGCGGGCGTTCCATTTTTCGTCGGGCGTCAGTCCGTAGACGATCGCGGTCAGCATCGCGATCGACAGCATCAGGCCGAGGATCGGGATCAGCACCCAGGCGAGGTGGTCGTCCGTGCCGAGGTGGCGCATGCGCTGCACGCCGTACAGCCCGACCAGGCTGGGCCAGAGAAACAGCCAGCCCCACCGGTCGCGAAACCCGTGCAGGTAGAAGCGGTGCAGACCGACGCTGCCGCCCAGCAGCGCGATCCAGGTCGCCAGCGTCTTCGACTTGTAGGTTTGCGGGTTCGCTGTCATGCCGGGTCCACGGGTGCGGTGGCGGCGCCGGGGCCGAGCGCCTTCTGCATGACGACGACGTCGAGCCAGCGGTCGAACTTCCAGCCCGCCGCCTTCATCACACCCGCGTGCTCGAAGCCGAGCGTGCGGTGGACGCCGATCGAGCCGAGGTTGGCGGAATCTCCGATCACCGCAAGCATCTGGCGTGCGCCGGCGGCCTGGCAGCGCGCCATCAGTTCGACCAGCAGCAGGCGGCCCAGTCCCTGCCCCTGCGCGCCGGCCGCGAGGTAGAGCGAATCCTCGACGCAGAAGCGGTAGGCGCGGCGCGGCCGGAAGTGGTTGGCGTAGGCGTAGCCCTGCACCGCGCCACCGCGCTCGACCACCAGCCAGGGCAGGCCCTTGGACAACACGTCGTCGCGGCGCCGCGACATTTCGGCCTCGTCGGGAGCGTCGAGCTCGAAGGTGCCCGTGCCGTTGCGCACGTTCCAGCCGTAGATCGCCGAGATGGCGGGCAGGTCGGCGGGGGTGCTGGGGCGGATCAGCAGATCGGGGCTGTGCATGGCTTGTCGGGTCGGGCGGTCGTTGAGTTTATAATGCGCGGTTTCGTTGGTGGTCGGCCGAGTGGCTGGCGTATCTGCAGCAACGATGGATCCCGATCTGCTTGCCCTGCGTGACCCCGAGCGTTCGAAGGCGCTCGTTCGAGGCGCGGTGTCCTGGTGCGGTGGATGCTCTCTGTACACGTGAAGGAACAATCATGGTCGTGATTCGACTCTCCCGCGGTGGCGCCAAGAAGCGCCCGTTCTTCAACATCGTCGTCGCCGATTCGCGCACCCGCCGCGACGGCCGCTTCATCGAGCGCGTCGGCTTCTACAACCCGGTCGCCTCGGGCGGCGAGCAGCCGTTGCGCGTCGCTTTCGACCGCATCGAGCACTGGACCAGCACCGGCGCGCAACTGTCGCCGACGGTTCAGCGTCTGGTCGCGCAGGCCAAGGCCACGGCCTGACGGCATGTCGGGTCGCGGGCCATGAGACCACCGGGCCGCGCCAGGGGTGAGTGCCGGAGTGCGCAGCACGAAGGGTTCTGATGAGCGCTGCCACCCGTCCCCTCGGCGCCGACCCCGCCTGGCCCGGGGACGCGATCGAAGTCGGTCGCATCGTCGATGCGTGGGGCCTGAAGGGCTGGATCAAGGTTCAGCCCTTTGCGGCGGATCCGCAGGCGCTGTTCTCGTCGCGGCGCTGGTTTCTTCTGCCGTCCGAGAAGGTCGGGCCCATGCGCCCCGCCGGCGCCGCCGCCATTCCATCGCTGCTGAAGATCACCCAGGTCAAGGACCACGGCGATGTCGTCGTGGCCCTCGCCCAGGAAGTCCCCGACCGCAGCGCCGCCGAGGCGCTGCGCGGTGCGCGCGTGTTCATCGGCCGCGCCAGCTTCCCGTCCACCGATCCGGACGAGTTCTACTGGGTCGACCTGATCGGGCTGGACGTCGTCAATCGCCAGGGCGAGCGGCTGGGCACGGTCGCCGGGCTGATCGACACCGGGCCGCACAGCGTGCTGCGCGTGACGCCCGGGGTCGTGCCGGCCGGCGTCAGCGCGCAGGAGGCCGAGCGGCTGATCCCGTTCGTCGGCGCCTATGTCGATGAGGTCAGCCTGGAGCGGCGCCTGATCATCGTCGACTGGGGGCTGGACTACTGAGTGGCGTGCCGGCGATGCGCTTCGATGTCATCACACTGTTCCCGGAGCTGTTCGCGCCGCACCTGACGCAGGGCATCACGCGCCGCGCTTTCGAATCGGGGCAGGTCGAGGTCAGGCTGTGGCCGCTGCGCGACTTCGCCGACAACGCCTATCGTCGCGTCGACGATCGCCCATACGGCGGCGGCCCGGGCATGGTGCTGCTGGTCGAGCCGCTGGAGCGCGCGCTGGCGGCGGTTCGCACGGCGCGTGCCGATGACGCGAGCGCGCCGGTCGTGCATTTCACGCCGACCGGCCGGCGCATCGATCAGGCGGTCGTCAACGAATTCGCAGCATCGCCGGGCGCGGTGCTGCTGTGCGGTCGCTACGAGGGCATCGACCAGCGATTCATCGACCGGCACGTCGATGTGGAACTGAGTCTGGGCGACTTCGTGCTGTCGGGTGGCGAGTTGCCGGCGTTGGCGCTGCTGGATGCGGTTGCGCGTCTGCAGGAGGGGGTGCTGGGCGATGCGCAGTCGCACCAGCAGGACAGCTTCTCCGATGGCCTGCTCGATTGTCCGCACTACAGCCGCCCGGAACTGCTGGCCTCGGGCGACGGCGAGCGGGCGATTCCTGCGGTGTTGGTGTCCGGACACCATGCCGGGATCGCGCGCTGGCGGCGCGAGCAGTCGCTGGCGCTGACGGCGCGCAAGCGCCCCGACCTGATCGCCGCGGCGCGGGCCGCCGGGCGGTTCAGCGCCGCCGACGAGCGGTTCCTGGCCTCTCTTGTGACATAATTAAAAGCTTTTCGATCCTCTGCCCCGCAGGAGCACAGACGAGTCAGCAGATGAATCTGCTGACTGCGGTCGCCGCTCCGCCCAACTCCATCAACGCGTTGGCATGATCATTTTGGAGAAAATCTTGGATCTGATCCAGACCCTCGAGCGCGAGGAAATATCGCGCCTGAACAAGACCATTCCCGAGTTCGCGCCCGGCGACACCGTGATCGTCAGCGTCAAGGTCGTCGAAGGCACGCGCAAGCGGCTGCAGGCCTTCGAAGGCGTCGTGATCGCGAAGCGCAATCGCAGCCTGAATTCCAGCTTCATCGTGCGCAAGATCTCCAGCGGCGAAGGCGTGGAGCGCACGTTCCAGCTGTACAGCCCGCTGATCGCGTCGATCGAGGTCAAGCGCCGCGGCGATGTACGCCGCGCGAAGCTGTACTACCTGCGCGACCGCTCGGGCAAGTCGGCACGGATCAAGGAAAAGCTGGCCTGAAGGTGGGGGCGCGATGACGTTCGCGTCCGGATCCCGCTGCCTCGAGGCCGCCCCGTGGGGCGGCCTTTGCCGTTCCTCGATTGTCCATGGCGCTTAGTTTCGATCCGCAGACACTCCCCGTCGTCGGTGTCGACGATCACCTGCCGGCGTTGACGCCGCAGACGCTGCACAGCGACGCGCTGCGCCAGCGCTTTCTCGCACCGCCGGTCTGGACGCCTGAGATCAAGGTCGAGCGTCGCTTCGTCGACAGGGCGCCGGCGCATGCATCGGTGCTGATCGGGCTGGTGCCACGTGCCGAGATCACGGTGCTGCTGACGCAGCGCACCGAGCATCTGAGCGACCACCCGGGCCAGATCAGTTTCCCCGGCGGGCGCGTCGACCCGGGTGACGCGGATGCGGCGGCCACCGCGTTGCGCGAGGCGCACGAGGAGATCGGTCTCGAGGCATGCTTTGTCGACGTTCTCGGGGCGATGCCTACCTACACCACCGGCAGCGGCTTCATCGTGACCCCGGTGGTCGGGCTCGTGCGCCCCGGGTTCACGATCCAGCCCGAGCCCGGCGAGGTGGCCGAAGTCTTCGAGGTGCCGTTGTCGTTTCTGATGGACCCCGCGAACCATCGGCGACATTCGGCCGAACTGAACGGCGCGCCTCGCGAGTTCCTGTCGATGCCGTGGGACGGGCTGGACGAGGCGGGTCAGCCACGCCGCTATTTCATCTGGGGTGCGACCGCGGCGATGCTGCGCAATCTCTATCGTTTCCTTGCCGCCTGAGCCGTGGGTGCGTCGCTATGATCGGCACGCATGAGTTTCTTCGCCGTTCTGTTCGCGCTGCTGCTTGAGCAACTGAAGCCACTGCCGCGCGGCAACGTGGTGCACGACACCTTGACCGGCTGGATGCGCTGGACCGGCCGCAACTTCGACGCGGGGGCCGAACGCCACGCGTGGGTGGTCTGGACCATCACCGTGCTGCTTCCTGCGCTCGTGGCCTGGGGCGTCAATGCCGCGCTGGCACACTTCAACCTGTTGCTGGCCCTGGCGTGGAACGTGGCGGTGCTCTACCTCACGCTCGGCTTCCGCCAGTTCAGCCACTACTTCACCGACATCCGCGACGCGCTCGACCGCGGCGACGAAGCCGAGGCGAGACGGCTGCTCTCCGAGTGGCGCCACCTCGACGCGAGCGAGTTGCCGCGCACCGAGCTGATGCGACACGTGATCGAGCATTCGCTGCTGGCCGCGCATCGCCACGTGTTCGGCGTGTTCTTCTGGTTTGTATTGCTGTCGACCTTCGGTTTCGGACCGGCCGGTGCGCTGCTGTACCGCATGGCCGAGTACGCGAGCCGCTACTGGGCGTTCAAGAGCCGCACCCTCGATGCGCCTGCGAACCTGCGCCTGCTGGAATTGTCGCAACGCCTGTTCAGCGCGCTCGACTTCGTGCCGGCACGGCTCACGGCTTTCGGCTTCGCGGTGGTCGGAAACTTCGAGGAGGCCGTGAATTGCTGGCGCCGCGATGCGGGCCTGTGGAAGCATCCGAACGAAGGCATCATTCTTGCCGCCGCTGCCGGCGCCGTCGGGATTCAACTGGGTGGCCGCGCTGCGCCGGGCGTCACGCCGGATCGTTCGCAGACCTTCGAGGCCGGTGCGGCACCCGAGGCGGTGACGGCCGACGGGTCGACACCCGGCCTGCCGCCGGTGCTCGGCCATCTGCGCAGCGTGGTCGGACTGGTCTGGCGCTCGGTGGTGCTGTGGATGCTGCTGTTGGCGCTGCTGTCGCTGGCCAACCTCGTCGGTTGATGCCATCCCCGGTGGGACGAGCGGGTCGGGCGATTCGCTGCGGGGACGGCGCCCGGCGCTTAGCCCTAACGCCGGTCGACCAGTTCCGCCAGGATCTCGCCGTAGATCCGGTAACGCGATTCGCTGATCTCGCCGCGCCCGAGTGCTGCACGCACACCGCAGCCCGGCTCGTGCAGATGGGTGCAGTTGTAGAAGCGGCAAGCCGACGCGTGGACGCGCAGATCCGGCATCAGCGCGGGCAGTTGGGCGGCGTCGATCTGGCGCAGCCCGAATTCCTGGAAGCCGGGTGAATCGATCAGCGCGCTCTTGCGTTCGCTGCCGGCGATCCAGTACCACTGGGTCGTGGTCGTTGTGTGCCGGCCTGAATTGAGCGCCTGCGAAATCTCGGCGACCTGGGCCCGGGCGTCGGGTGCGAGCAGGTTGATCAGCGTGCTCTTGCCGGTGCCGCTCGGGCCGAGTACCAGCGTCGCCTTGCCGGCGAGGAGCGGATGGAGCCTCGCGCTGGCGGCATCGGGCTGCGCCTTCAATGCCAGCTCGACGACCTCGATCCCAAACGCCGCATAAGGCCGGAGGCGCTCCCGCGCCGCGACGATCGAGGGCAGATCGGCCTTGTTCAGCAGGATGCGCACGGGGATGCCCGCGCTTTCGGCGGCGATCAGCGCGCGCGCCAGCTGCGACTCGCTGAACACCGGTTCGGCGGCAACCAGCACGATCAGCTGGTCGAGGTTGGCGGCGAACGACTTGGTCTTCCATTCGTCCTGCCGGAACAGCAGGTTGCGGCGCGGCTCGACATGCTCGATCACGCCTTCGTCGCCCGAAGCCTGCCAGCGCACGCGATCGCCGACGACGCAATCGCTCTTCTTGCCGCGCGGGTGACAGATGACGCGCCGGCCGTCCGGCATCTCGACGAGGTAATGGCGGCCGTGCCCGGTGACCACCAGCCCGAGGTCGAGCGTGGACGTCTTGCTCAAGAAGGTTCAGGCGCCAAAGGCCACCAGCGCATCCGCCTTGGCCGCGCAGACGAAGTCGTTGATCGAGACACCGCCGACCGAATGCGTGCTGAAGCGCACGACGCAGCGGCTGTAACTGACCGAGAGATCCGGGTGATGGTCTTCCGTGTTGCAGATCCAAGCCAGCGCGTTCACGAACGCGATCGTCTCGAAGAAGTCCTTGAACCGGAAGGCCTTCTCGATCGCCCCCTGGTTCAGATGCCAGCCGCCGACCTGGGCGAGGTGAGCGTGGATCGCGGCGTCGTCCATCGCCTGGCCGTCTTTGATAGCGTGACACTTCCGATGCAGAAGATTCGTCATGAGCCGTGCGCCGCTTGCAATGCCGGCGGTGCCCGCCACAGTGCGGCGAGGCGTTCCCCGGCGGGCGGGTGGGAATAGTAGAAGCGAACATACAGCGGGTCCGGCGTCAGCGTCGCCGCGTTGTCCTCGTGCAGTTTCAGCAGCGCGGCGGCAAGATCGTGTCCGCTCGCCTGCCGGCAGGCGTAGGCGTCGGCCTCGAACTCGTGCCGGCGCGACAGCCGCGCAAAAAGCGGCGCGACGAAGAAGCCGAACACCGGAGTCACGAGCAGGAACAGCAACAGCGCGATCGCGTCGTTCGGAGCCGTCAGCGATGGCTGCACGCCCAGTCCGGCATAGAACCAGGTCTGCGTCGAGAGCCAGCCCAGCAACGCGAGGCCGGCCAGGCTGATCGCGAACATGGCGACGATGCGCTTGATCACGTGCTTGTGCTTGAAGTGGCCGAGTTCATGCGCCAGCACCGCCTCGACCTCGCCTGGCGTGAGCTTGTTCAGCAGCGTGTCGAAGAACACCACGCGCTTGGCGGCGCCGAAGCCGGTGAAGTAGGCGTTGGCGTGCGCCGAGCGCTTGCTGCCGTCCATCACGAACAGCCCCTTGGCGGCGAACCCGCAGCGCGCCATCAGTGCCTGAACGCGCAATCTCAGCGATTCGTCGGAGAGGGGCACGAACTTGTTGAACAGCGGCGCGATCACGGTCGGGTACAGCACCAGGATCATCAGGTTGAACGCCATCCAGGCGCCCCAGGCCCATAGCCACCACAGGCTTCCGGCGGTGCCCATGATCCACAGCATCAGCGCTGCGACCGGCAGGCCGATCAGGGCGCCGACGAGCACGCCTTTCAGCATGTCGACCAGGTAGAGCTGCCAGCTCATCCGGTTGAAGCCGAAGCGCTGCTCGATGCGGAAGGTGCTGTAGAGGTCGGAGGGCAAGTCCAGCAGGCCGCCGACGACGGCAAAGCTGGCCAGCAGCGCGAGCTGATAGGCCATGCCGCCGAAACGCGGCTGGACCGCGTCGCGCAGCACCGTGTTGAGGGCATCGATGCCGCCCAGCAGCGTCCAGCCCAGCAGCACGGCTGCCCCGAAGGCCGTGCTCAGCAGGCCGAACCGGCCTTTCGCAAGCGTGTAGTCGGCGGCGCGCTGATGCGCGGCGAGCGTGATCGTCGAGGCGAATGGCGGCGGCACGGCGTCGCGGTGGGCGGCCACATACCGCATCTGCCGGGTCGCGAGCCAGAACTTGAGCAACAGCGACAGCGCCAGCGCGGCGGAGAACACGAGCGTCAGGACAAGAGCTTGCATGGGTCGGAAGTGTAGGGTCTGCGAAAATCCACGGCAGGAGAACCCGAATGAACGAACCCACCCTGGCCAGCCACGATCAGAACCTCGTCTGGATCGACCTCGAGATGACCGGCCTGTACCCCGACACCGATCGCATCATCGAGATCGCCGTCGTCGTCACCGACATGCAGCTCGGTAACCGCATCGAAGGACCCGTCTTCGCGGTGCACCAGAGCGACGCGACGCTCGACGCGATGGACGCCTGGAACAAGGGCACGCATGGCAAGAGCGGGCTGATCGACCGCGTCAAGGCGTCCATGGTGGACGAGGCTCAGGCCGAAGCACAGGTGATCGAATTCCTGAAGCGCTTCGTGCCGAAGAACACGTCGCCGATGTGCGGCAACAGCATCTGCCAGGACCGGCGCTTTCTCGCGAACTACATGCCCCGGCTGGAAGCCTTCTTTCACTACCGCAACCTCGACGTGAGCACGCTGAAGGAACTGGCAAAGCGCTGGAAGCCCGAGATCCTCGCCGGCTTCAAGAAGGCGCAGGCGCACACCGCGCTGGCCGACATTCACGAATCGATCGACGAATTGGCCTACTACCGCGAGCACCTGCTCGCGGTTTGATGGCCCCGGGGCTTGCGGGAAAACCCGAGTCCCGATAGAATCCGCGCTTCGCCAGAGTTTGCGCCTTCGGGATCGGACTTCGGCGTTTCGTTCATCCCCTCTGACCTCATCGAGTCTTCGCGCGGTCCCTCTCGAAAGAGAGCGCACATCAAGGTGCACCGCGCGGCCTGTTCGAACCCCTCAAGCACGCGCCTGTGTGGCAACTGCAGGGAATGGTTGGCGGCGATGCCGTCGCTTTGACTGTTCCCGAGATCCAGCGCCGCCTCCCGGTGCTGATTCGGACCTTCTCCCCAGCGACTTTCCCGGTTGCCGCGTTCGCGTGGCGGCCGGTGCGTTGATGCACGTTTCTTGCCCACAAGGCGACGTGCGCGCGTGCCATGTTTGAAGAAAGAAGGAAGACCATGAGTTTCGAGAACCTGGGCCTGAATGAAGCCCTCACCAAAGCCGTCGCCGCATCCGGCTACGAAACCGCCACCGAAGTGCAGGTGCAGGCCATCCCGCCCGCGCTGGAAGGTGCCGACCTGATGGTTTCGGCCAGCACCGGCAGCGGCAAGACCGCGTCGTTCATCCTGCCCGCGCTGCAACGCGTGCTCGCCTCGCGCAGCGATGACAACACCAAGCGGCGCCCGGACGGGCAGGGACCCGGCCAAGCGCGGGTCAAGGGCGTGATCTACGGCCCGCGCATCCTCGTGTTGTGCCCGACCCGCGAACTCGCGATGCAGGTGGCCAAGGCCGCCGCGACCTACGGCCGCTTCGTGCCGGGCCTGCGTGTGGCGACCGTCGTCGGCGGTGTGCCTTACCCGGCGCAGATCGCTGCGCTGCGCGGCCCGCTGGACATCCTGATCTCGACCCCGGGTCGCCTGCTCGACCATCTGAGCACCGGCAAGTGCGTGCTCGAGAACGTCGAGATGCTGGTGCTCGACGAAGCCGACCGCATGCTCGACATGGGCTTCATCGACGATATCAACACGATCGCCGATGCCATTCCCGCGGCGCGCCAGACCGTGATGTTCAGCGCCACGTTCCTCGGCCATGTGGGCCGGCTTGCGCAGAACCTGTTGCGCGACCCGAAGCGCATCGACGTCGCCTCCCACACCGACACCCACGAGAACATCGAGCAGCGCCTGCACTGGGCCGACAACGTGAACCACAAGAACGCCTTGCTCGACCACATCCTGACCACCAAGGAGATGGAGCAGGCGCTGGTGTTCACCAGCACGCAGCGCGACGCCGACTGGCTTGCCGATCGCCTGGCCGACATGGGCCACCACGTCGCGTCGCTGCATGGCGGCCACCCGCAGGGGCGGCGCAACCGCGTGCTGCAGGGCCTGCGCAACGGCCAGTTGAAGATTCTCATCGCCACCGACGTGGCGGCGCGCGGCATCGACGTGCCGACGATCAGCCACGTGATCAACTACGGGCTGCCGATGAAGGCGGAGGACTACGTGCACCGCATCGGCCGCACCGGGCGCGCCGGCCGCAACGGCCTCGCAATCACGCTCGGTGAGCGCATGGACGTGGGCATGATCCGCCGCATCCAGCAGTTCACGACGCAGAGCATTCCGGTTGCGGTCGTCGAAGGCCTGGAGCCGAAGAGTCCGGAACCGAAGATGTTCGCGGCGCGCCCGGAAGGCGCGGGCCGTTTCGGCAACAAGCCCTTCGGCAAGCCGGGCTTCGGCCACGGCGCGCCGGGCAAGGGCTTCGGCAAGAAGCCGTTCGCGCCGCGCAGCGAGGGCGGATTCGCGCCCCCTGGCGGCGAAGGGTTTGCGCCGCGTGACCGCGCGCCGTTCGATCGCCCTGCCGGCCGCTTCGAGCCGCGCGCGGCGCATGGTGGCGATGCGCTGCGCAGCCCGTTCGACCGGAGTGTCGCGACCGGTCGCGTGGATCACGACCCGGCGGGCTTCGCGCCGCGCAAGCCGGGCGCTCCGGCCGGCAAGGGCAGCTTCAAGCCGCAGCGTCCGCGCCCGAACGGCTTCACGCGCTGAAGCATTCCGCTCGAACAGAAGGCCCGCTTTGCGGGTTTTCTGTTGGGTGCGGCAGGCAAGACGCTCAGCGGCGCTTCACCGCCACACCGACCGTCATCCCCAGGTAGTCGTCCGGCTCGCCGTACCAGCTGCCGGCCACCGGCGCGGCCTGCGACGGGTCGCGCGCGACGCCGACGCGGATCAGCTGGCTGCCGCCGAGCAGGTTGTTGGTCGGGTCGAACGGCACCCAGCCGGCACCCGGCAGATAGGCCTGCAGCCAGGCGTGGGTCGAGCCTGCGCCAACGGTGCCGGTGGTCTCGCCGCCATCGAGTGCCGGGTCGTACAGATAGCCCGAGACGAAGCGCGTCGCGATGCCCAGGCGCCGCGCCGCCTCCATCATCAGCAGCGCGAAGTCGCGGCACGAACCGCTGTTGAGCTTGAGGGTCGCCTGCGGCGGCTGAGTGCCTTCCTCGTCACGCTCGGCGTAGCGGAAGTTGTCGCGGATCGCCTGGTTCATCTGGACGAGCAGGTCGCGGGTGCCGGTCAGCCCGTCGGTGCGCAGGAACTGGCGCGCCCAGGCGGTGAGGTGGCCGCCCGGATCGTCGTAATGCGGCCTCAGATAGCACTCCAGGTCGAAGCGCTCCTCCAGGCTGTAGGCGAACGGAAAAACCTCGGCGCTCGGCGACAGCGGCAACTCGAGGTTGTTGGTGTGCGCATGCTCGATCTCGAAGCTGCAGATGATCTTCAATTCGGCCGCCGGCGCCACCGGCTGCACGAGCGCGACCGAGTTCGAATGCGGATCCTGGATCATCCGCACCGTTGCCTCGGGGCTGACCTGCAGGTCGGTGGCGAGGACGCGCAGGTCGTGGCTGTCGCGCGGACGGAACATCACCCGGTGCTCGCCGAAGGTCACCGGCTGCTTGTACCGGTAGACCGTCGTGTGGACGATCTCGTACTGGACCGGCATCACACGCCCAGCAGCTCGACCTCGAACATCAGGGTCGCGTTCGGCGGAATCAGCCCGCCGGCGCCGCGCGCGCCGTAGCCGAGCTGCGGCGGGATCACCAGCACCCGGGTGCCGCCGACCTGCATGCCCTGCACGCCTTCGTCCCAGCCCTTGATGACCATGCCGGCGCCCAGGCCGAAGTCGAACGGATCGTTGCGATCCTTGCTGGAATCGAACTTCGCACCCTTCGTGCCGTTGTTGTAGAGCCAGCCCGTGTAGTGGACCGACACCTGCTGGCCGGCCTGCGCGGTCGCACCGGCACCGACGGTGGTGTCTTCGTATTGCAGACCGGAATCGGTCGTGATCATGATGGGCTTTCCTCGGTGATTGAACAGGAACCGTGATCATGCCAGCCGCCGGAGCACCGGGCGTAGGCGGATATCCGGTCAGGCGGTCAGCTGATCGCCCAGCGGGCACGCCAGAGGGCGGTGGCACTGGCCAGCCAGCGCGGCAGATCATCGCCTTCGGCGCGCACGTCGAGTGCCTGTGCCGCCGCACGCAACGCCGTCAGCGGCTCGCCGGTGTCGACCGGCACGGCGCCGTTCTGCTTCGACAGCTTCTGGCCATCGGCACCGAGCACCAGCGGCGTGTGCAGGTAGTGCGGCGTCGGCAGTCCGAGCAGGCGCTGCAGATGGATCTGGCGCGGCGTGTTGTCGGCCAGATCTTCGCCGCGCACGACGTGCGTGATGCCCTGCGCCGCATCGTCGACCACGACAGCCAACTGGTAGGCCCACAGGCCGTCGGCGCGCTTCAGCACGAAGTCGCCGACCATCTCGCCGACGCACTGGCGTTGCGCTCCGAGGCGACGGTCGTGCCAGTCGATGTGCAGCGGTGCGCCCGGATCGTCAAGCGACGGCGCCACGAGCAGCCGCATCGCGCGCGCCGGATTGCCGTGCAGGCCGCCCCGGCACGTGCCGGGGTAGATGAGATCGCGGTGGCGCTCGCGCACGCGGCCTTGCTGCTTCAGCGCGCGCTCGATGTCGGCGCGCGTGCAGCCGCAGGGGTAGGCCCAGCCTGCGGCGGCCAGCTGCGCGAGCCCGGCTTCGTAATGGGTGTTGCGCGCCGATTGCCACACCGGCCGCTCGTCCGGCACCAGCCCGAAGGCTGCGAGTTGCGCGAGGATCGCCGTGTCGGCACCGGGCACGCAGCGCGGACCGTCGACGTCTTCGATGCGCACCAGCCACTGCCCGCCATGGGCGCGCGCATCCAGCCACGATGCCAGTGCCGCGGCCAGCGAGCCGGCATGCAGCAGCCCGGTGGGCGAGGGCGCGAAACGACCGCGATAGGCGCGCGCGGCGGGCATCTTGAAGTGGCGCACCCCGTCACATGCCGGCCGTCGGCACCTGTCCGTGCCGCTCGATCAGGGCGGTGCGCGTGGCGGGGCGCTCGAGCTGTTCGAGCCACCAGCGCAGCGCGAGACCGAGCTGCGGCTTGCGCGCCGCGCCCGGCGCGTTCGCGCCCGGCGTGCGCCAGGCGTAGCCGAGCGCCGGCTGGCGGTCGGCGCGCTGCACCGGCTTGACGACCAGCCGCCCGGCCGCGATCTGCTCGCGCACCATCGGCAACGGCACGAAGCCGCAGCCCATGCAGCGCAACAAGGCCTCGATCTTGAGCTGCATGCTGCCGACCGTCAGCACGTCCTGTCCCGGCAGCAGGTTCACGGTCTTCGGGGTCGTGCGCTGCGCCGAATCGGCGACCGCGACGGCGCGGTGGCGCATCAGCTCGGCGTCGCCGATCGGTGCGGCGGCGGCGGCCAGCGGGTGGTGCGGCGCGACGGCAAACACGAAGGCGGCTGTCCCGATCTCCCTCATCTGCATACCGGTGGGCACGCTGCGATCGCTGCCGACGCCGATCGCCAGATCAGCCTGCCCGCTGATCAGCGCCTCCCAGGTTCCGGCCATCACCTCGGTGCGCAGGCGCAGGCGCGTGCCCGGGTTGCCGAGCGTCGCCGGCAGTTCGGCGCCGCTGCCGCGTGCGGTCGGGCATTGCGGATTCAGCGCATAGAAGGACTCGCACAGCTCGAAGATCGTCAGGCGCGAGATCACGCCGTCGACCGCGATGCTGAGCTGCGTCTCCCATCCGGTGGCGACCCGCTTGACGCGGTTCGCGACCGCGTCCATCTGGTCGAGCAGGCGCCGCCCCTCGTTCAGCAGTTCCTCGCCGGCCGCGGTGAGCCGTGCCTGGCGCGAGCGGCGGTCGAACAGCAGCACGTCGAGCGCGTCCTCGAGCTGGCGCACGCTGTAGGTCAGCGCGGAGGGGACCTTGCCCAGCTCGCGCGCCGCGGCGGCGAAGCTGCCGGTGCGGGCGATCACGTCCAGCATCGTGAGGGCGTCCGGGGTCAGGGCATTGCGGCTGTCGATCATGGCGAGGTCGGAGAAGGCCGTTCATCTTATTTGAACGATCAGTTCAACGTGCGCTGATCACCGAAGCACGGGCGACCCCCTACATTCGTTTCGATGAAAGGAGTCGCACCATGATCAGCGTTCGCAAGTCCTCCGACCGGGGCCATGCCGACCACGGTTGGCTCGAGAGCCGTCACAGCTTCTCGTTCGCCGATTACCACGACCCGCGCCACATGGGTTTCGGCAATCTGCGCGTCATCAACGAGGACCGCATCGCTCCGGGCACCGGCTTCGGCACGCATGGTCACCGCGACATGGAGATCGTCAGCTACGTGCTGTCGGGGGAACTCGCGCACAAGGACAGCCTGGGCACTGGACAGTCCGAGGCGGCCGCCGGCGGCGCCGATGCAGCGGTCAGCGGCGTCATCCGACCCGGCGACGTGCAGCGCATGAGCGCCGGACGCGGCGTGCTTCACAGCGAGTTCAACCACGCGCCGAAGGGCACGACGCATTTCCTGCAGATCTGGATCGAGCCGGCGGTACGCGGCATCGATCCCGGCTATGAGCAGAAACATTTCGACGCCGAATCCAAGCGCGGCACGCTGCGTCTGGTCGCGTCGCCCGATGGCTCCGGCGGCTCGGTCACGATCCACGCCGACGCTTCGATCTACAGCGGGCTGTTCGATGGCGGCCAGTCCCTGCGCCGCGCGCTCGACCCGAAGCGCAAGGCCTACGTGCATGTCGTGCGCGGCAGCGTCACGGTCAACGGCCAGCTGCTGCAGGGCGGCGACGCGCTGCGCCTCGAGGACGAGCGGGAACTGACGATCGCCGATGGCGTCGACGCCGAAGTGCTGGTGTTCGACCTGCAATGAGTCCGACTCCCTCCATCCATTCTTCGGTCCCGGCGAACCCAAAGGAAACCTCATGTTCAACCGTCTTCAGAACCCGCTCGCCCTGATCGGCCGCGTCATGCTGGCGCTGATCTTCATCACGTCGGGCTTCAGCAAGATCGGCGGCTTCGAGGGCACGGCCGGCTACATCGCGTCCCGGGGCCTGCCGCTGGCTTCGGTGGTCGCGACGCTGACCATCCTCGTCGAGCTTGGTGGCGGCCTTGCGGTCGCGTTCGGCTTCCTGACGCGCTGGGCCGCACTGGCGCTGGCGATCTTCAGCGTGCTGGCAGGCCTGATCTTCCACGCCTACTGGGCCGTGCCGGCCGATCAGGTGATGAGCATGCAGATCAACTTCTGGAAGAACATCTCGATCGCCGGCGGCTTCCTGGTGCTCGCCGCATTCGGGCCCGGGGCGATTAGCGTCGACGCGAAGCGCGCCGCCTGAATCCCCGACCGGTCTCCACCCGACCGACCGTTCACCCTCAACCAGGTGCGTCGACGACATGCTGCCGGGTGACCTGGAAACTGCGCGGCTGTTCGGCGCGCGCGTCGCCGAAGCGACGCGCCGGTTCGGCAAGCAGGACCGCCGGTCGTCTGTTGCCCTGTCGGCGCAAGCCGCGCAGCGATTGCGCCGCCGCGGGATCTGCCCCGGGGTTGCAGCGGGCGCTCGTGTGTCGAGTTGCCGAGGCGTCAGAGATCACGCGCCAGTCGCACCCCGCTGAACTGCCATTGCGCGTCGGTCGGGAAGAAGTTCCGGTAGCTCGCGCGCACATGGCCGGCGGGCGTGGCGCACGAGCCGCCGCGCAGCACGTACTGGTTGCTCATGAACTTGCCGTTGTACTCCCCGACCGCACCCGGCAGCGGCCGGTAGCCGGGATAGGCGCCGTAGCTGGACTGCGTCCACTCCCACACGTCGCCGAACATCTGCACCGGCCCGTCCGCCTCGCCATCGGCCGGCAAAGGGTGAAAGGCGCCGCGATCCGCGAAGTTCGGCCGACCTGTCGCACGCAGCTGGCGTGCGGCATGCTCCCACTCGGATTCGGTGGGCAGGCGCGCGCCTGCCCAGCGTGCGAAGGCGTCGGCTTCGAAGTGGCTGAGGTGGCAGACCGGTGTGCGCGCGTCGATCTCGACCCATCCCTGCAGGGTGTGGCACATCCGGCGCCCGTCGAGTTCGTGCCAGTACAGTGGTTGGGTGCGCCGGGCGCTGCACACCCAGTCCCATCCCGCGGCCAGCCAGAGTTCGGGGCGCTGGTAACCGGCATCGGCGATGAACGCCAGGTACTCGCCGTTGGTTACCGGCCGGGAGGCCAGCGCGAACGGTGCCAGGTACACCCCGTGGCGCGGGGTCTCGTTGTCGAAGCAGAAGGTGCCGTCGAGCGGTGCGTCGAATCCCTGTTCGACCAGCCCGCCGAGCTGATCGAACCAGCGCAGCGGCTGCGCGCTCACGCTGGTCATGGGCCAGCGTCTGGCATATGCGCCACGCATGGGGTTGAAGCTCAGCGCGTGCTTGATGTCGGTCAGCAGCAGTTCCTGATGCTGCTGTTCGTGCTGCAGCCCCAGCGTCACGAGTCGGGTCAGGCCGGCATCGGCGGCATGCGAGTCGAGCAGTTGCTGGATGCGGTCGTCGACCGCCGCGCGGTACCGCTTCACATCGGCCAGCGACGGTCGCGCAATGAGCCCGCGCTGCGCGCGCGGCTGCACCGCGCCGACGCCCTGGTAGTAGCTGTTGAACAGCACCCGAAAGCTCGCATCGAACGGCCTGAAGCCGGTCTCGTGCGGTTCCAGGACGAAGGTCTCGAAGAACCAGGCGGTGTGCGCGAGGTGCCACTTCGCCGGGCTGGCATCCGGCATCGACTGAACCTGGCAATCCTCCGGTGACAACGGTGCGATCAGATCCAGCGTGGTCTGACGAATCGCCGCGTAGGTGGCCGCGAGCTCGGTCGCCTCAGGGGATGCAGGCGCGGGATGCAGGGCTGTGTTCATGGCGCAGGCTCCGCGGGCAGACGCGGAGAATCGTGGCAAGGCGGCCCGAACTTACACCGACCGGACAGGCGTCAGTGTGTCATCCAGCGCCGCGCGCGCGTCGAAGACGAAACAATCCCCTTCGAAGTGTTTGCCGCCGGTTTCCTGGAAGTACGCGAGGATGCCGCCGTCGAGTTGCAGCACGTTCGCGACACCGGCCTCGCGCATCAGCAGCGCTGCCTTCTCGCAGCGGATGCCACCGGTGCAATAGCTCACCACGGTCTTGCCTTCGAGCTCGGCACGGTGCGCGCGCAGCGCCTGCGGAAATTCGCTGAACTTGGCGATGCCGAACGAACGCGCGCCGCGAAAGCGGCCGCGGTCGACCTCGAAGGCATTGCGCGTGTCGAGGGTGACGACCTCGCGGCCGGCATCGTCGATACCCGCGTCCAGCCAGCGCTCCAGGGTCCTGGCGTCGACCGCGGGCGCACGCTCCACCTGCGGCCGGATCGCCGGGTGGTTCATGCGGATGATCTCGGGCTTGACCTTGACCAGCAGCCTGCCGAAGGGCACCGAGCTGCTCCAGCTCTCTTTCACCGGCAGATCGGCGAACGGGGCGTGACCGGTCAGCCAGGCCAGAAACGCGCGAACCTCGCGCTCGCCGCCGGCCAAGAACAGGTTGATCCCTTCCTCGGCCAACAGCACCGTGCCCTTGAGCGACCCCGTCTGCGCATGCAGGCGGATGCCTTCGCGCCACTGCGCGGTGCCGCCGAGACTGACGAACTTGTAGGCGGCGATGTTGAGGATGGATTCCACCGCGGAAATTCTACCGGCCGCGCCCTCCCTAGAATCGCCGGATGGCTTTTGTTCACCTGCGCACCCACACCGAATTTTCCATCGTCGACGGTACCTTGCGGATCGACGACGCGGTCAGCACTGCAGCCGCCGACGGGCAGGCCGCGCTCGCGATCACCGACCTGTCCAACCTGTTCGGCGCGGTCAAGCTCTACAGCGCCGCGCGCAAGAAGGGCGTCAAGCCGATCGTCGGCGCGGATCTCTGGGTCGAACCCGATGGCGGCGAGAAGATACCCAGCCGCCTCGTCGTGCTGGTGCAGGACGAGACCGGCTACCGCAACCTGTGCGAGCTGCTGTCGCGCGCCTGGCTGCAGCACGCGCAGCGCTCGCAGGCCTGTGTCAGCTGGGCCTGGCTGGCCGAGCTGAACGCGGGCCTGATCGCGCTGGCGGGTGCCGAGATGGGCGCCGTCGGCCGGGCCCTGGTTGCCGGCGACCCGGCACGGGCCGACACCTTGGCGCGCCGGCTTGCCGCCCTGTTCCCGAATCGCTTCTACATCGAGCTGCAGCGCGCCGGCCTGCCGGGCAATGAAGCCCATGTGCGCGCGGCGGTGCAGCTGGCTGCGCGGCTGCAGTTGCCGGTCGTCGCGACGCACCCGGTGCAGTTCGCGACCGCGGATGATTTCGATGCGCACGAGGCGCGCGTCTGTGTTGCCGAAGGCGAGATGCTCACGAACCCGAAGCGCATCAAGCGTTTCGGCCGCGAGCAGTATTTCAAGAGCCAGGTGCAGATGGAGGCCCTCTTCAAAGACCTGCCAAGCGCGATCGAGAACACGATCGAGATCGCGAAGCGCTGCAGCCTGAGCCTGGTGCTGGGCAAGCCGCAACTGCCGGACTTCCCGACGCCGGTCGTCGACGGCAAGCCCCTGGCGATGGCCGAGTACTTCAGCCTGGCGTCGCATGAAGGGCTGGAAGCGCGGCTGCGGCAGCGCTACCCGGACCCGGCCGAGCGCGAAAGGCAGCGCCCGCGCTATGTCGAGCGGCTCGACTTCGAGATCGCGACGATCCTGAAGATGGGCTTTCCGGGCTACTTCCTGATCGTTGCCGACTTCATCAACTGGGCGCAGAAGAACGGCTGTCCGGTCGGGCCGGGGCGCGGCTCGGGCGCCGGTTCGCTGGTCGCGTATGCGCTCAACATCACCGGCCTGGATCCACTGCAGTACCACCTGCTGTTCGAGCGGTTCCTGAATCCCGAACGGGTGTCGATGCCCGATTTCGACATCGACTTCTGCCAGGGCAACCGCGACCGCGTGATCGACTACGTGAAGGCCAAGTACGGCCGCGATGCGGTGAGCCAGATCGCCACCTTCGGCACGATGGCCGCGAAGGCCGCGCTGCGCGACATCGGCCGCGTGCTCGGCATGGGCTATGGCCAGGTCGACTCGATCGCCAAGCTGATCCCGGCGCCGCCCGGCAAGCAGGTGACGCTCGCGAAGCTGCCCACGCCGCCGGACCTTCCCGATCCCGGCCTGATCTATGCCCGCAGGGAGGCACCCGAACTTGAGCAGCGTGAAGCGGCAGAGGAGGAAGTGGCCGAGCTGCTCGCGCTCGCGATGCGCGTCGAGGGCATCACGCGCAACGTTGGCATGCACGCCGGCGGCGTGCTGATCGCGCCCGGCAAGATCACCGACTTCTGCCCGCTGTACATGCAGCCCGGCAGCGACAGCGCGGTGAGCCAGTTCGACAAGGACGACGTCGAGGCGATCGGTCTCGTGAAGTTCGACTTTCTCGGTCTCGCGACCCTGACGATCCTCGAGCTCGCGAAGGACTTCATCAAGGCGCGCCGCCCGCAGTTCAAGGACTTCGACTACGACAAGCTGCCGCTCGACGACCCGCGCGTCTACAAGCTGTTCTCGGAAGGCCGCACCGAGTCGGTGTTTCAGTTCGAAAGCGCGGGCATGCAGCGCATGCTGAAGGACGCGCGGCCGACGCGCATCGAGGACCTGTTCGCGCTGAACGCGATGTTCCGCCCCGGCCCGATGGAGAACATCCCGACCTTCTGCGCGCGCAAGCACGGCAAGGAGGAGGTCAGCTACCCGCACCCCCTGCTCGAGACCGTGCTCGGCGAGACCTACGGCGTGATGGTCTACCAGGAGCAGGTGATGCAGGCCGCGCAGGTGCTGGGCGGCTACTCGCTCGGCGGCGCCGACCTGCTGCGCCGCGCGATGGGCAAGAAGAAGGCCGAGGAGATGGCGCAGCACCGGCAGATCTTCCGCGACGGCGCGGCCCGGAAGGGCATTTCGAAGGAGGTTGCCGACGAGGTCTTCGACCTGATGGAGAAGTTCGCGGGCTACGGCTTCAACAAGTCGCATGCTGCCGCGTACTCGCTGCTCGCGTACCACACGGCCTGGATCAAGGTGCACTGCACGGCCGAGTTCTTCGCCGCCAACATGACGGTGGAGATGGACGACAGCGACAAGCTGCGCGCGCTGCTGGTCGACGCGAAGACCTTCGGCGTCACGATCGAGCCGCCCGATATCAACCGGGGCGTGCACCGTTTCGAGCCGGTCTCGGACAAGGTCGTGCAGTACGGTCTCGGCGCGATCAAGGGGACGGGGCAGGGCGCGATCGAGGCGATCGTCGCGGCGCGCGAGGGATCGGGAGGCGGCGCCAGCGGCGCCGTGGACGGCCCGTTCACCAGCCTGTTCGACTTCTGCGCGCGTGTCGACCGCAAGCAGCTCAACAAGCGCGTCGTCGAGGCGCTCGTCAAGGCCGGCGCCTTCGATGCGCTGCACCCGGACCGTGCTGCCATGCTCGCAAGCGTCGGCCTCGCACTGGACTGGGCCGACACCCAGGCAGCGCATGCCGACCAGAGCGGCCTGTTCGACTTCGGCGACGCTGACCAGCACGGCGCGAGCACGCAGGAGCCGGCCCTGATCGCGGCGGAGACCTGGAGCATCAAGGAGCGGCTCACGCAGGAAAAGGGGGCGCTCGGCTTCTACCTGTCGGGCCACCTGTTCGACCAGAGCGTGGCCGAGGTGCGGCGCTTCGCGAAGCGCCAGATCGCCGACCTGCTGGACAGCCGCCCAGATTCACGAGACGGGCAGCTGCTGGCCGGCATCGTCACCGACCTGCGCATCGTCAACGGCCAGCGCGGCCGGGTCGCGATCTTCAAGCTCGACGACAAGAGCGAGGCGATCGAGGCGGTGGCCAACGAAGAGCTGCTGAACGCACACCGCGAGCTGCTCAGGGACGACGAGCTGATCATCGTCCAGGGCAAGGTTCAGCCGGATCGCTTCTCGGGCGGGCTGCGGCTCACGGTGGCCCAGGTCTGGGACCTGGCCGGCGCGCGCTGCCGCTTCGGCAAGTACCTGCGCGTCGCGGTGAACGGCAGCGTGCCGCCGGTGGCGGACGTGCTGCGCGACTTTCCGTCGCGCCGCATCGCCACCGAGCACGGCGAGCTGCCGCAGGGGCTGACAGTACGGCTGGCACTGCACCGCGAGGCGGCCAGCGGCGAGCTCGATCTCGGCGAGGCGGTGCGCTTCTACCCGACCGACGCGGCGCTGGCGCGCTGGTGCGCCGCTGCGCACCACGGGCAGGCCATGGTCGTCTACGACTGACGTGACGCGCCGCCTTCAGTCGCGCCCGGCGCGCGCCGATAAGGCGTGATGGGCTCCAACGTCGCGACCACCGGGCTGGTGCTGACGGGCGGCGGTGCGCGCGCTGCCTACCAGGTCGGCGTGCTGAAGGCGATCGCGCAGATCCGGCGCGACCGCGGCCACGCGGCCGGCCCGAACCCGTTCCCGGTGATCACCGGCACCTCGGCTGGCGCGATCAACGCCGCCGCGCTCGCCTGCCGTGCGGACGACTTCGACGCTGCGGTCCAGGCCCTGTGCGAGGTCTGGCAGAACATTCATGCCGAGCAGGTCTACCGGGCCGATTCGCTCGGCGTGATCCGCACCGGCGCGCGCTGGCTGACGATGATGTCGATCGGCTGGGTGATCGCGCGCTGGCGCCAGGCCCGGCCGCGCTCGCTGCTCGACAACGCGCCGCTGGAAGGGCTGCTGAAGCGCCTGATCGACACCGAACGCCTGCGCCCCATGATGCGCGAAGGGCACCTGCACGCGCTGGGCGTGACCGCCTCGAGCTACGGCTCCGGCCTGCACGTGACCTTCTACGACGCCGTCGACGACATCGTGCCGTGGACGCGTTCGCAGCGCATCGCGGTGCGGGGTGCGATCACGGTGGCGCACCTGCTCGCGTCATCGGCGATTCCGTTCGTGTTCCCCGCGGTCGCGCTGGACATCGTCGACCACATCGAGTACTGCGGCGACGGATCGATGCGCCAGGTCGCGCCGATCTCGGCGGCGGTGCATCTGGGCGGCGAGCGCATCCTCGTCGTCGGCGCGGGGCGCATGCACGAGCCGCCCGGAGAACGTGCCGGCAGCGACGAGTACCCGAACCTGGCGCAGATCGCCGGCCACGCGCTGTCGAGCATCTTCCTCGACGCGCTCGCGGTCGATGTCGAGCGCCTGCAGCGCATCAACAGCACGCTCGCGCTGATCACGC
Organism: Pseudomonadota bacterium; assembly: GCA_040388965.1. Classification (GTDB taxonomy): domain Bacteria; phylum Pseudomonadota; class Gammaproteobacteria; order Burkholderiales; family Burkholderiaceae_C; genus LMDS01. Next base: position 119,649 of record JAZKAV010000014.1, read on the forward strand.
CCGAGGCGCGCGCCGGGACGAGCCTGAAGCCGATCGAGGTGCTGGTGATCGCCCCGAGCCAGCGCCTGGACGACATCGCCGCGAAGCATCTGGGCGAGCTGCCGCTGCCGGTGCGCACGATGTTGCGCGGCATCGGCGTGCAGGGCCAGGGCGAGGAGGCGCGCGGTGCCGCGCTCGCGAGCTACCTGCTGTTCGAATCGGCCTACACGCGCGAGCTGATGGCGCTGGGCGTCGGCGACACGATGCAGCGGCGCGACGACGTGGCTGCATTCTTCGGCTGGGCCTGATGCGGCGCCGGGAACGCCCCGGCGCAGGCCCCGGGGCGCGGGCGCGGCCTACTTCGCACGGCCGGTCTTGCCGGCCGGGTCGGCTTTCGGCGCCTTGGCGCTTCGTGCCGGCGCGTCGCTGACGGCGGCGGCGCTGAACGCGGCGCCGTTGACGGTCAACCCGTCGGCCGAGAACTTGGCCGAGTTGCCGGTGCGCACGCCCTTCACGCGTGCCTGCAGATCGGCCCAGTCCTTGAACGCGCCGCTCTTGCGGGCATCGAGGATCCTGGCCGACATCGACGGGCCGATGCCCTTGATGCCTTCGAGTTCGGCCTGACTGGCCTTGTTGATGTCGACGGCCGCGAAGGCGGCGGCAGACAGCAGCGCGAGCATGGTGCTGACGATGATTTTGACGAGGTTCATGAGGGCTCTCCGGTGGATTCGGGCGCTGCCGGATTGCAGGCCCGGAGCGAAGTGTTCCGGCGTTGCGCCGGCCTGAACATCGCCATCAGGAGTCACCCCGAAAGCCCGCCCCCGAAAGCGGGGGCCGGAATGCAAACGCCACCGAGCGGCGGGCATCGGTGTGGCGGCCCTCGAGAAGAATCGTCGACGGCGGGATCACCGGGCCAGCGGCGCCTCGCAGAACCGGTCAAGCCTGCTGCGCGAGCCATGCGCCATACGCGCCGACGCCGGCGGCCACGTCGGCGAACGCGTGATCGCAACCGGTGGCACGCAGCGCCGTGAGGTCGGCCTGGGTGAAGGACTGGTACTTGCCCACCAGCGCCGGCGGGAAGGCGATGTACTCGACCACCCCCTGGCGCACCAGTTCCTCCAGCGCCAGCGCAGGCTGCCCTGCCAGCGAGCGGGCGGTGTTGACCGTCGCCAGCGCCACGTCGTTGAATGGCTGTGCCCGCCCGGTGCCCAGGTTGAAGATCCCGCTGCACTCGGGGTGTTGCAGGAACCACAGGTTCACCGCCACCACGTCGTCCACGAACACGAAATCGCGGCTCTGCTGCCCCGGCGCGTAGCCGCCGTACTCGCCGAACAGCCTGACCTTGCCGGTCTCGCGGAACTGGTTGAAGTGATGGAACGCCACCGACGCCATCCGCCCCTTGTGCTGCTCGTGCGGCCCGTAGACGTTGAAGTAGCGAAAGCCCGCGACCTGCGCGGTCTTGCCGGCATGCGCCGTCGCCAGCAGGCGCCGCACCACGTTGTCGAACAGCAGCTTGGAGTAGCCGTAGACGTTCAGCGGACGCTCGAACTGCGGCTCCTCGCGGAACGAGGCGCTGCCACCGTAGGTCGCGGCCGACGAGGCGTACAGCAGCCGCGTGCCCTGGGCCTGGGCAGCATCGAGCAGGTCCTTGGAGCAGCGGTAGTTGGTGTCGAGCATGAAGCGCCCGTCGTGCTCCATCGTGTCGGAGCAGGCGCCCTGGTGGAACACGGCATCGACCCGGCCGAACTCGCGGTTCGTGAAGCGGGTGTAGAACTCGCTCCTGTCGAAGTAGTCGCTGAGTCTTGCGCCCAGCAGGTTGCGGTACTTCGGGCCGTCGGTCAGGTCGTCGACCGCGATCACGTCGTCGACGCCGATCGCGTTCAGGCCGTGCACCAGGTTCGATCCGATCATGCCGGCGGCACCGGTGACGACAACCTTCATGACGTGTGCGCCCTTGCGCTTCGCGCGTGTCCCCAGGGATACGAGGTGGCCCGCATCCGCGGCCCATGGGGAGTGAATGCCTCGAGGCGGCTCGGCGTCATTCGAACAACTCCTCGTGGCTGACGCTGGCGGTGCCGAACTTGCCGACGACGATGCCGCCGGCGCGGTTGGCGATGGACATCGCTTCGCGCAGGCTCAGGCCCGCGCCGAGCATCGCGGCCAGCGTGGCGATCACGGTATCGCCGGCGCCGGTCACGTCGAAGACCTCGCGGGCCTGGGCCGGCACCTGCACATGCCCCTGGGCATCGAACAGCGACATGCCGTCCTCGGAGCGGGTCAGCAGCAGGGCATCGAGCCGGTGGGCTTCGCGCAGTGCCTGGGCGCGCTCGTGCAACTGCGCTTCGCTGCTCCAGGCGCCGATCACCTGGGCCAGCTCGGCGCGGTTCGGGGTGATCACGGTCGCGCCGGCATAGCGGCTGTAGTCGCTGCCCTTGGGGTCGATCAGCACGGGCTTGCGGGCGGCCCGGGCGAGTTCGATCATGCGCGGGATATGCGTCAGGCCGCCCTTGCCGTAATCGGAAAAGAGCACGGCGTCGTGATCGGGCAGCACGCGCTCGAAGTCGGTGAGCATGCCGGCGAGCACTTCGTGGTCCGGCTGGTTCTCGAAGTCGATGCGGATCAGCTGCTGCGAGCGGCCGATGACGCGCAGCTTGACGATGGTGTAGAGCTGCGGATCGCTGCCGAGCAGGGCGGCCACACCGTGCTGTTCGAGCAGGCGGCGCAGCTTGCGTGCGGGTTCGTCGTCGCCGACGACGGTCAGCAAGGTGGCCTGCGCGCCCAGCGACTTGACGTTGAGCGCGACGTTGGCGGCACCGCCCAGGCGTTCCTCTTCGCGGTCGACGCGCACCACCGGCACCGGCGCCTCGGGCGAGATGCGGTCCACCGCGCCGAACCAGTAGCGGTCCAGCATCGCGTCGCCGACGACGAGGACGCGCGATCCGTGGACCTGCTCGCGCGAGGGGTGAGCGGCCATCAGAGATCCTCCAGACGTTGCGGCGGGTAGCTGTCCCAGCTCAGGCAGCCCGGGCACTGCCAGAAGTAGTGCTGAGCCTCGAAGCCGCAGGCCGCACAGCGGTAGCGGTGCAGCGGCTTCGCCGCGCGGCCGATCGCGTCGCCGAGGGCCTTGGTCTCGCCCGCATCGAAGTGCGCGACCTCCTGCCGGGTGATCAGTGCTTTCGCGACCGAAAGCGTCGGGTGCTGGCGCAGTTGCACGAGCAGGCGTTCGCGCTGGCGCGCGGGCTCGGGGTCCAGCAGCGCGAGGGCGTCGAGCAGCTCCATCGTCGGCGCGCGCGCATACAGCTCGCGCAGGTGCGCCAGCGCCGCCGCATGTGCGCCGCTGGCGAGCGCGCTGCGCGCGTACTCCTTCGCGACGAGGTTGAACGAGGCCGGATGCGCGACCATCAGCACGCCCCACAGTGCCAGCGCCTCGGCGTGGTCGCCGCGCTGCGCGGCGCGCTGGCCGGTGAGGACGAGCGGGCGTGCAGCCTGCGGCGCGGCCTCGCGGGCCCGCTTCAGGGCGTTGTCGGCCTCTTCGGGCTGATGCCTGGCGTCGGCCTCTAGGGCAATCTCGCACCAGTAGTGCGAGATCCGCGAGGCGAACGAGCCGGTGCCGCGGTGCTCTAGTTTCTGGGCGACCGCGACGGCCGCCCGCCAGTCTCGCGAACGCTCGTGCAGCGACAGCAAGGCCAGCCGCGCCTCGGTGTCGAAGGCGGTGCCTTCGAGCGCAAGGTAGGCGCTTTCGGCGCGGTCGAGCAGGCCTGCCTTCATGAAGTCCTGGGCCAGCGCGTGCTGGGCGCGGTCGCGCTCGGAGCGCGGCAGGTCGGCACGATTCAGAAGGTGCTCGTGCACGCGCACCGCGCGCTCGAACTCGCCGCGGCGGCGGAACAGGTTGCCGAGCGCGAAGTGCAGATCGGAGGTGTCGGGGTCCTGCTGCACGGCTTCGATGAAGGCGTCGATCGCCTTGTCGTGCTGGTCGTTCAGCAGCAGGTTCAGGCCCTTGTAGTAGGCCTTGGGCGAATCCTTCTGTTCACGCCTCCATTGCCGCAGATCGAGGCGGGACGCGAGCCAGCCGAACCCGAACGCCAGCGGCAGGCCCAGCAGCAGCCATTGCAGGTCAAAGTCCATCGCGGGGCGGATGAGTCGGCGCGATCTCGCTCGCCGGGTTCGCGACAGGGGTCTCGGGTGGTGCCTCGATCACCGGCGCATGCTTGCGGGCGACGCGGCGGTGGCGCCACCAGCTGGGCACCATCGCGAACACCCCGACCGCGCAGCCGAGCGCGAATGCCGCGAGCACGATGAAGACCATCGGTGCGCGCCACTCCTGATCGAAGAACCAGCGAACGCCGGCCTCCTGCTGGTTGTTCAGCGCGAAAGCGAAGAGGGTGAAGAAGAGGGCGGCTCGAAAGAGCCAGACAAGCAATCGCATCGGCAGGTGTCGCATCGATCGGGCGGCCGATTCTACCGGCCGGGTGATGCGCGAGGCGTCTCAGTCCTGGTGCGTGGATGCGCCGCGAAGCGCGCGCTCGGCATCGGTCGACACATGCGCGTCGACGGCTTCGCGCAAGGCCTTGCCGGGCTTGAAATGCGGGACCAGTTTCTCGGGGATCACCACCTGCTCGCCGCTGCGCGGGTTGCGGCCCACGCGCGGCGGGCGGCGATTGATCGAGAAGCTGCCGAAACCGCGGATCTCGATGCGGTGGCCCTTGGCCAGCGCCGCGGACATCGCATCGAGGATCGTCTTGACCGCGAACTCCGTGTCGCGGTGCGTGAGCTGGCCGAAACGTTCGGCCAGCTGCGCGACGAGATCGGAGCGGGTCATCGACAACCGTCGGTCAACGACCACAGGCCAGCGCCGGGCCGCCATGGGCCACGAAGAGGCCCACGTCGTGGACCTCAGTGGACTGTGCTCCCCTCGGGGGAAGCTGCCGAAGGCGGCCAGGGGCTGTCATGTCAGCCGTTGTCCTTCTGGGTGTCCAGCTTGGCGCGAAGCAGGGCGCCCAGGCTGGTCGTGCCGGCGTTTTCGCGCTCGCTGGTCTGCGCCAGGCGCTGCATCGCTTCCTGGTTGTCGGCGTTGTCCTTGGCCTTGATCGACAACTGAATCGAACGCGCCTTGCGGTCGACGTTGATGATCACGGCGTTGACTTCGTCGCCTTCCTTCAGCACGTTGCGGGCGTCCTCGACGCGGTCGCGGCTGATTTCGGAGGCGCGCAGGTAACCCGTCACGTCGTCGTTCAGCTGGATCTCGGCGCCACGCGCATCGACCGACTTGACCTTGCCGGTCACCGACATGCCGCGGTCGTTGACCGAGGTGTAGCTGGTGAACGGGTCGGAGTCGAGCTGCTTGATGCCCAGCGAGATGCGTTCGCGGTCGACGTCCACGGCCAGCACGATCGCCTCGACCTCCTGGCCCTTCTTGTAGTTGCGCACCGCCTGCTCGCCCGGCTCGTGCCAGGACAGGTCGGACAGGTGCACCAGGCCGTCGATGCCGGCGGCCAGGCCGACGAACACGCCGAAGTCGGTGATCGACTTGACCGGGCCCTTGACGCGGTCGCCGCGCTGCACGGTGGTCGAGAACTCTTCCCAGGGATTGGCCTTGCACTGCTTCATGCCCAGGCTGATGCGGCGCTTGTCTTCGTCGATCTCCAGAACCATGACTTCGACTTCGTCGCCGAGCGAGACGATCTTGCTCGGCGCGATGTTCTTGTTGGTCCAATCCATCTCGGAGACGTGCACCAGGCCTTCGATGCCCGGCTCGATCTCGACGAACGCGCCGTAGTCGGCGATGTTCGTGATCTTGCCGAACAGGCGCGTGCCGTTCGGGTAGCGGCGCGACACGCCGTGCCAAGGATCGTCGCCGAGCTGCTTGATGCCCAGCGAGACGCGGTTCTTCTCGGCGTCGAACTTCAGAACCTTGGCCTGCAGCTCCTGGCCGACCTGAACCACTTCGCTCGGGTGACGCACGCGGCGCCAGGCCATGTCGGTGATGTGCAGCAGACCGTCGATGCCGCCGAGGTCGACGAACGCGCCGTACTCGGTGATGTTCTTGACCACGCCGTTGACGATCGCGCCTTCATGCAGCGTCGACAGCAGCTTGCCGCGTTCCTCGCCCATCGAAGCCTCGACCACAGCGCGGCGCGACAACACGACGTTGTTGCGCTTGCGGTCGAGCTTGATGACCTTGAACTCCATGGTCTTGCCCTCGAAGGGCGACATGTCCTTGACCGGGCGGGTGTCGAGCAGCGAGCCGGGCAGGAAGGCGCGAATGCCGTTGACCAGCACGGTCAGGCCGCCCTTGACCTTGCCGTTGACGGTGCCGGTCACGAACTCGCCGGACTCGAGAGAGTTTTCCAGCGACATCCACGACGCCAGACGCTTGGCCTTGTCGCGCGACAGGATGGTGTCGCCGTAGCCGTTCTCGACCGCGTCGATTGCGACCGAGACGAAATCACCGACCTGGACTTCGAGCTCGCCCTGGTCGTTCTTGAATTCTTCGATCGGAACATAGGCTTCCGACTTGAGGCCGGCGTTCACGACCACGAAGCTGTGTTCGACGCGCACCACTTCGGCAGTGATGACCTCGCCGCTGCGCATTTCCGAGCGCGTCAGCGATTCCTCGAACATCGCGGCAAAGGATTCCATGCCGCTGGATTCGGCAACTTGAGTTTGGGGCATTGGGTATTTCCGGTGCGGCTCGGGCGAGCCGCGGGGTTGGGTTGAACAACCGTCGCCCTGGCGTGCCTTCGGATCGGTGGCACAGAAGGGAGGGCGACGGACCTCTCGATGGCCCTTCAAGCTGCCTTGAAGGGCCTGCGCTGCTCCCAGGCTGTCAGCACTGCGTCCACCGAGGCGTCGACGGTCAATGCCGAGTTGTCCAGCAACATCGCATCTGCGGCCGGTCTGAGAGGCGAGACGCTGCGGGTCTGATCCCGGGCATCACGCGTTTCCAGCTCGGCGCGAAGAACGTCGATATTAGCCGAAATTCCCTTTGAAATCAACTGCTTGTGGCGACGCTCGGCGCGTGTCGCGGCGCTCGCGGTGAGGTAGATCTTCAGGTCCGCGCCGGGGAAGATGACCGTCCCCATGTCGCGGCCGTCGGCCACGAGCCCCGGCAGCCGGTGGAAGGACAGCTGCAGCGTGCGCAGCGCGGCGCGAACCAACGGGAAGGCCGAGACCCGGGAGGCGAGGGCGCCGACCTCTTCGAGGCGCAGTGTCTCGGTCACATCCTGGCCACCCATCAGGATCTGGCCGGGGCCGAACCGCAGGTCGAGGTGGGTGGCGAGCTGGGCCAGACGCTGCTCGTCGTCGGTGCGTGCACCCGCGCGCATCGCGGCCAGCGCGGTCGCGCGGTAGACCGCGCCGGAATCGAGAAAGTGATAGCCGAGCCGTTGCGCGACGGCGCTGGCCAGCGTGCCCTTGCCGGAGGCGGTCGGGCCATCGACCGTGATGATCGGAATGCAGTTCCGGCGCGCGCCGACGACGCTGAACAGCGTTTCGAAATAGTCGGGAAAAGTCTTCGCGACGCATTGCGGGTCGAGGATGCGCACCGGCAGACCCGCGTCGTTGAACGCGGCGAGTGAAAGACACATCGCGATCCGGTGATCGTCGTAGGTGTGGATGGCGGCAGGTTTCCAGGCAACGGGCGCCGTGACCTCGATGAAGTCGCTGCCCTCGTTCACTGTCGCACCGAGCCGGCGCAGCTCCGTGGCCATGGCCGCGATGCGGTCGGTTTCCTTGACGCGCCAGCTCGCGATGTTGCTCAGCCGCGTCGTGCCGCTGGCGTACAGCGCCATCACGGCCAGGGTCATCGCGGCGTCCGGGATGTGGTTGCAGTCGAGCGTGATCGGCCTCAGCGGCCACGCGCCGCGCGAGACCTCGACCCAGTTCTCGCCCAGCAGCACGTTCGCGCCCATCGCCTGGGCGGCGCCGACGAAGGCCAGATCGCCCTGGATCGAGGTGCTGCCCATGCCTTCGATCCGCACGGGTTCCTCGCTGCTGGCGGCGATCGCGCCGAGCGCGACGAAGTACGAGGCCGACGAGGCATCGCCCTCGACATGGATCGAGCCCGGCGACGCGAGCCGGCTGCCGGCGGGAATGGTGAACCGCGCCCAGCCCTCGTTGCGCACCCCCACGCCGAAGCGCGCGAGCAGGTTCAGCGTGATCGCGATGTAGGGCTTCGAAATCAGCTCCCCGACGACCTCGACGACGACGTCGCGATCGCTGGCCACCAGGCACATGGCCTGCAGCAGACCGGTCAGGAACTGACTCGACACATCGCCGCGCACGCGGATCGGTTCGTCGAGGTCCAGCGCATGCGCTGCGCCGTCGCCCAGCCGCAGCGGCGGAAAGCCTTCGACACCGGTGTAGCCGATCACGCAGCCCAGCGGACGCAGCGCGTCGACCAGGTCCCCGATCGGCCGCTCGTGCATGCGCGGCACACCGCGGATCCTGAAGCGGCCGCCGTGCACGCTGGCGAGAACAGCCAGCGCGGCCGCCACCGAGCGTGTCGATGTGCCCGAGTTGCCGAGGAAGATGTCGGCTTCGCGCGCCTTCAGGGTGCCGCCGATGCCCTCGATGCGCACGATCGCGCCATCGTGCTCGACGCCGCAGCCGAGCGCCCGCAGCGCATCGAGCATCACGCGCGTGTCGTCCGAGTCGAGCAGGTCGCGGACCACCGTGCTGCCGGTGCACAGGCCGGCCAGCAGCAGGACCCTGTTCGAGATGCTCTTCGATCCCGGCAGGCGCACCGTGCCGGCAGCACGGGTCAACGGCGGAAGATCGAGAAAGCGGGTCGTGAACATGCAGCGGCGCAGGCCGGGGCCGCGCGGGGATCAGCGGTTGGAGTTCGGCTTGGCAGCGTTCATCTGCCAGCCGCCGCGCGCGTCCGACGCGCTGCGGATCATGTCTTCGAGCGCTTCGGCGTTGCCCGACTTCATCGCGTGCTCCATGGCGTCGAGCGCATGGCGGAACCGCAGCGTCTGCTTCAATACCTCTTCGCGGTTCGACAGCAGGATGTCGCGCCACATCGTCACGTCGCTGGCCGCGATCCGGGTGAAATCGCGAAATCCCGGGCCGGCGAGCGTGAGGTAGTCGCGTCCCGCGGGTTGCCGCGCCACCGAGTTGAAGTAGGCATACGCCAGCAGGTGCGGCAGGTGGCTGACGGCGGCGAACGCGGCGTCGTGGTTCTCCGGCGTCATGCGCAGCACCTGCGAGCCGATGGCGGCCCAGACATCGGTCGCGCGCTGCAGCAGTTCGGGGGACGTCTGGGGCAGCGGCGTCAGGATCACCTGGCGGCCGTTGTACAGCGTGGCGTCGGCGTGGCCGACACCGGCCGCTTCCTTGCCGGTGATCGGGTGCGCGGGAACGAACGAGGCGACGTGCTCCTTCAGCACGCGGCGCGCGGCGTCGACCACGTCGCGCTTGGTCGAGCCGACGTCCATGATCAGCACGCCGGGTTCGATCAGGTGGCGGATCGCCTTGAAGGTGGCCTCGGTCGCGGCGACCGGCACGGCGATCAGCACGATGTCGGAGCCCGACACCGCGAGCAGGGCCGATTCGGCAATGGTGTCGATCACGCCGAGCTTCTTCGCCTTCTCGGTGGTCGACGGCGACTTGCTGTAGCCGATGACGCGCTTGACGAGGCCGGCGCGCTTGCATGCGAGCGCGAACGAGCCGCCCATCAGGCCGCATCCGATCACGCCGAGTTGATTGAACATGGAAACGTCGATGCCCGGCTAGTGCGCGTCGATCGGGTAAGTGCCGAGCAGCTTGAAGAACGCGCAGACGCCGCGCAGTTCGGCCAGCGCTGCCGCGACGTTCGGCTGATCGGGGTGGCCCTGCAGGTCGATGTAGAAGTAGTACTCCCACTGACCCGAACGTGCCGGGCGCGACTCGAAGCGCGTCATCGAGACGCCGTGGTTCTTCAGCGGCACCAGCATGTCGTGCACGGCGCCGGGACGGTTCGCCACCGAGACCACGAGACTGGTGCAATCGTGCCCCGACGCCTTGGGTTGCGGATGCTGGTGCGGGTGCGCAAGGATCGCGAAGCGGGTGCGGTTGTGCGCGTCGTCCTGGATCGCCGGAGCAACCACGTGCAGACCGAATTCGGTGGCTGCATGGGTGCTGGCGATCGCAGTCAGCGAGGCATCGAGGCTCGCCAGGCGCGCGCCCTCGGCATTGCTGGAGACCGGGCGCCGTTCCACGTTCGGCAGGTGGTTGCCGAGCCAGCCGTGGCACTGCGCGAGCGCCTGCGGGTGGGCGCAGACGGCCTGAATGCCGTCGAGCGAGTTCTCGCGGCGCAGCAGGTTGTGGCGCACGTACAGGCTGGTCTCGCCGATGATGAACAGCGGCGTCGTCAGGAACAGGTCGAGCGAACGCGTGACCACACCTTCGCTGGAGTTCTCGACCGCGACCACGCCGAAATCCGCGGCGCCGGCGCTGGTGACGTGGAACACCTCGTCGACGGTCGGGCACGGGACCTTCACGATCGTCGAGCCGAAGAAGCCGAGCGCCGCCAGTTCGCTGAAGGTGCCGGCCGGGCCGAGGTAGGCGACGCGCGTCGGCGTTTCGAGCGCGCGGCAGGCCGACATGATCTCGCGCCAGATCGGCGCGACGCTCTCCATCTTCAGCGGGCCCGGGTTCTCGGCCTTCAGACCGTCGATCACCTGTGCTTCGCGTTCGGGTCGGAACGCGACCGAGCCCTCGCGCTTCTTCAGCTCGCCGACCTGCTGGGCGAGCGTCGCGCGCTGGTTCAGCAGGGCCAGCAGTTCGCGGTCGAGCTTGTCGATCCGGGTGCGGAACGCGAGCAGATCGGGGGCGATCGACGAGGAGGAAGAGGAAGAATCAGCCATGGCGTCGCCGAAATTCTCGCACGCCGCAATCCTGCCCGGGCGCGTTGGTCGCCACCGGCGCGTGGGGCTCGCGACCCATCGAGCGGTTCACTTGCTCGCGGCCTTCTTGGCCGGCGTCGCGGCCTTGGGCGGTGCCGATCCGGCCGACGCCGCGGCGGGCACGCCCAGCGAGGCGCGCACCTTGGTCTCGAGGGCCTGCAACTTCGGTTCGACCGTCGGCCGCGCCTCCGCCACCAGCTTTTCGGTGAAGCTCTTCTGGATCTCCGGGCTGAGCTGGGCGTACTTCTTGTTCACCGGCGATTCGAGCCACGCGACCAGCTGCTTGAGCTCGTCCTCGGTGAACTTCTCCTCCATCGCCGCGCCGATCGTCGACGGCGCGAGCTTGACCGCCCGTTCGCGCACGATCGGGTTCGTCTCCTCGACGTACTTCTTGATGTCGGCCTCGATGCTCTTGCCAACGGCCTCGCGCTTGTCGGCCGGGACCTGCTGCAGGGCTCGCGCAGCGGCCTGGATCATCGCCCCGGCCGGCTGCTCGACCAGATTGCGCGCCAATCCTTCGATGCCGGGCTGCTGCAATGTCATCAGCTTCTGGACCAGCTCCTTCTTCGCGGGCGAGGAGGGCGTGGCTGGCGTCGTCTGGGCATGGGCCATCGCGGCGCCGGTCAACAGCGCCGTCACGATCAACTTGTTCATCAGGGGTTCTCCTCGGCAGGCGGCTCGGCGCTGCCGTCGGGTTCGGGGGGTGGGGTGCCGGCGGCGTCGCTCGCGGCGTCGACATGGGCATCGTTCTCGACAATGCGCTGCAGCCCGATCAGCTGCGTGCCCTCGTCGAGCGCGATCAGGGTCACGCCCTGCGTGGCGCGGCCCATCTCGCGGATCTCGGCCACGCGGGTGCGCACGAGCACGCCCTTGTCGGTGATCAGCATGATCTCATCAAGGGCCCGCACCAACGTGGCGGCGACGACCTTGCCATTGCGCTCGGTCTGCTGGATCGCGATCATGCCCTTGGTGCCGCGGCCATGGCGCGTGTATTCCACGATCGAGGTGCGCTTGCCGTAGCCGTTCTCGGTGGCGGTCAGAACGCTCTGCGTTTCGTCTTCGGCCACCAGCATCGCGATCACGCTCTGGGTGGGCTCCAGCGCCATGCCGCGCACGCCGCGGGCGTTGCGGCCCATCGGCCGCACGTCGTCCTCGGCGAAGCGCACCGCCTTGCCACCGTCGCTGAACAGCATCACGTCGTGGTGGCCGTCGGTCAGCGCCGCGCCGATCAGGAAGTCGCCCGGATCGAGGTCGACCGCGATGATGCCGGCCTTGCGCGGGTTGCTGAACTCGTCGAGCGAGGTCTTCTTCACCGTACCCTGGGCCGTGGCCATGAAGATGTAGTGATCGGCCGGGAAGCTGCGGAAGCCGTCGGTCAGCGGCAGCACGACGTTGACCTTTTCGCCCTGCTGCAGCGGGAACATGTTGACGATCGGCCGGCCGCGCGAATTGCGCGAGCCCTGCGGCACTTCCCAGACCTTGAGCCAGTAGACCCGGCCCTTGTTCGTGAAGCACAGGATGTAGTCGTGGGTGTTGGCGATGAAGAGCTGGTCGATCCAGTCGTCTTCCTTGGTCTGCGTCGCCTGCTTGCCGCGGCCGCCGCGCTTCTGGGCCCGATATTCGCTCAGTGCCTGACTCTTGATGTAGCCGGTGTGCGAGAGCGTCACCACCATGTCGGTCGGCGTGATCAGGTCCTCGGTGCCGAGGTCCATCGCGTTGTGCTCGATCGTGCTGCGGCGTGCGCCGACCTTGGTCTGGCCGAACTCCTGCTTGATGCTGGCGAGCTCGTCGGAAATGATCGTGGTCACGCGCGAGGGTGTGGCCAGGATATCGAGCAGGTCGGTGATCTCGGCCATCACGTCCTTGTACTCGCCGATGATCTTGTCCTGCTCCAGTCCGGTCAGGCGCTGCAGGCGCATCTGCAGGATTTCGCCGGCCTGGTCGTCCGACAGGCGGTACAGGCCATCGGGCTGGATGCCGAATTCCTTCGGCAGGCCTTCGGGCCGATACGCCTGCATGCCGCCCGGGTTGTCGCCGGCAACGCGCGCGAGCATCTCGCGCACCATCGACGAATCCCAGCTCTTGCTCATCAGCGCGGCCTTCGCGACCGGCGGCGTCGGCGAGGCCTTGATGGTCTCGATGAACTCGTCGATGTTGGCCAGCGCGACCGCCAGGCCCTCGAGCACGTGGCCGCGCTCGCGCGCCTTGCGCAGCTCGAACACGGTGCGTCGCGTCACGACCTCGCGGCGGTGCTCGAGGAAGACCTCGATCAGGTCCTTCAGGTTGCATAGCTTCGGCTGGCCATCGATCAGCGCGACCATGTTCATGCCGAACGTGTCCTGCAACTGCGTCTGCTTGTACAGGTTGTTCAGCACGACCTCGGGCACTTCGCCGCGCTTGAGCTCGATCACCAGGCGCATGCCGGACTTGTCGGACTCGTCCTGGATGTGGCTGATGCCTTCGAGCTTCTTCTCGTGCACCAGCTCGGCCATGCGCTCCTGCAGCGTCTTCTTGTTCACCTGGTAGGGCAACTCGTCGATGATGATCGATTGGCGCTGGCCCTTGTCGATGTCCTCGAAATGGCACTTCGCGCGCATGATCACCTTGCCGCGGCCGGTGCGGTAGCCGTCGCGCACGCCCGACAGGCCGTAGATGATGCCGGCGGTCGGGAAGTCGGGCGCCGGGATGATCTCCATCAGCTCGTCGATCGTCGCATCGGGGTTCTTCAGCAGGTGGTGGCAGGCATCGACCACCTCGTTCAGGTTGTGCGGCGGGATGTTCGTCGCCATGCCCACCGCAATGCCACCCGAGCCGTTGACCAGCAGATTCGGCAGCCGGCTCGGCATCACCAGCGGTTCCTTTTCCGAACCGTCGTAGTTCGGGCCGAAGTCGACCGTCTCCTTGTCGAGATCGGCGAGCATCTCGTGCGCGATCTTCGCGAGGCGGATTTCGGTGTAGCGCATCGCCGCGGCGTTGTCGCCGTCGACCGAGCCGAAGTTGCCCTGGCCGTCGACCAGCATGTGGCGCATCGAGAAGTCCTGCGCCATGCGCACGATCGTGTCGTAGACCGACTGGTCGCCGTGCGGGTGGTACTTGCCGATCACGTCACCGACGATGCGGGCCGACTTCTTGTAGGGCCGGTTCCAGTCGTTGTTCAGCTCGTGCATCGCAAACAGTGCACGGCGGTGCACCGGTTTGAGGCCGTCACGCGCATCGGGCAGTGCGCGCCCCACGATCACGCTCATCGCGTAGTCGAGGTAGGAACGCCGCATTTCCTCTTCCAGGCTGATGGGCAGGGTTTCCTTGGCGAACTGGGTCATGCGGTGTTTTCGTGGAAGCCGGAAGGGCGCGCGTGTTCAGGAAGGCACGGGGCGCAACGGGGTATTCTAGGTGTCGTTTCCTGTCGTGCTGATGCAACATCGGCGGACCTCGACGCCTGTGGCAAGGCCGAAAACAGGTGGTGTGAAAGGCCTATGGCACAATAGCTCGGTCGGTGGTCAGCGCCCGGGCAGGTGTGTTTGATGCGCGGGGGTTTACCTGTACTTTCCGATTCCGGTTCGGACGTTTTGCAGAACACTACTGCGCCTTCCCTCGAGAGGAGAATCATGAAGAAACTGAACAAGGTGGCGTCGCTCTTTGCAACCGCTGCCCTCGCCACTTCGATGTCTGGCGCGTTCGCGCAGACCGTTGACAATTGGGTCAACGGCAGTGGCAACATTCCCTGGAAGAACGGCACCAACGAGCTGTGCTGGCGAGACGGTGCGTGGACGCCGGCCACGGCGAACGCAGATTGCGATGGCGCGCTGAAGCCGCCCGCCCCGGCGCCCGTTCCGGCACCTGCACCGGCCCCGGCCCCGGCCCCGGCGGCGACGCCCGCTCCGGCCCCGGTGGTCGCGCCAGTCGCAACGTCGCAGAAGGTCACCTTCGCTGCCGACGCGTTCTTCGACTTCGACAAGTCGGTGCTGAAGCCCGAAGGCAAGGCCAAGCTGGACGATCTGATCGGCAAGACGAGCGGCATCAACCTCGAAGTGATCATCGCTGTCGGGCACACCGACTCGGTGGGCTCCGATGCCTACAACCAGAAGCTGTCGGTGCGGCGCTCGGAAGCCGTCAAGGCCTATCTGGTCAGCAAGGGCATCGAGAAGAACCGTGTCTATACCGAAGGCAAGGGCGAGAAGCAGCCGGTTGCCGACAACAAGACCGCCGAAGGTCGCGCCAAGAACCGTCGCGTCGAGATCGAAGTCGTGGGTACCCGCGGCAAATGATCGTCGGCTCGGACCCGCGCGGTCCGTTGAGAAACAAGCCCCGCTTCGGCGGGGTTTTCTTTGTCCGTTTAGCCTTCCGGCTGCATTCCGGTGCGCGCCGGCGGCGTTGTCCGCGGCACTGCGCGGCGCATTCGGTACCATCGCCGCATGATCAATGCCGACGCTCAGGAACTCGCCAAGTTCAGCGAACTCGCCCACCGCTGGTGGGATGCCGAGAGCGAGTTTCGACCGCTCCACCAGATCAACCCTTTGCGCCTCGACTGGATCGACCGCCACGCGACGCTTGCCGGCAGGCGCGTGCTCGACGTCGGCTGCGGTGGGGGCATTCTTTCGGACTCCATGGCGCGGCGCGGAGCGACCGTGCTCGGCATCGATCTCGCGTCGAAGCCGCTGAAGGTCGCGCAGCTTCATGCGCTGGAAGCGGGCACCGAGCGCGTCGACTACCGGGAGGTTGCCGCCGAGACGCTCGCAGTCGAGGCGCCGGCGAGCTTCGATACGGTCACCTGCATGGAGATGCTCGAGCATGTGCCCGATCCGTCGGCCATCGTGCGGGCCTGCGCGACGCTTGCCAAGCCCGGCGGCTGGCTCTTCTTCTCGACGATCAACCGCAACGCGAAGGCGTTCCTGTGGGCGATCGTCGGTGCCGAGCATCTGCTGAAGTTGCTGCCCAAGGGCACGCACGAGTACGCGCGCTTCATCCGCCCGAGCGAGCTGGCGCACTGGTGCCGCGACGCCGGTCTCGATCTCGTCGAGATGCGGGGCATGGAATACAACCCGCTCACCAAGCGTTACGGGTTCTCCGGCGACACCGGCGTCAACTACCTGATGGCGTGTCGCAAGCCGGCATGACGGTCGCCGCGATGATTCGGGCCGTGTTGTTCGACCTCGACGGCACGCTGATCGACAGCGCACCCGATCTGGCCGGCGCCGGCAACGACATGCGCATCGCGCGCGGTCTCGCGCCGCACCCGCTGTCGCACTTCCGTCCGATGGTGGGCGCCGGCGCGCGCGGCATGATCGGCCGCGCCTTCGACGTCGGCCCGCACGACGACGCCTTCGCCGCGCTGCGAGACGAGTTCCTGCAGCGCTACGAGGCGCGCATGACGCAGCAGACCCAGGTGTTCCCCGAAATGCTGCCGGTGCTGGCCGCACTCGGCGCTCGCGGGCTGCCGTGGGGCATCGTCACCAACAAGGCGGCGCGCTTCGGAGCGCCGCTCGTGCGGGCGCTGGGCCTGATGCCGCCGGCCGCTGCGCTGGTCTGCGGCGACACCACGCCGCACTCGAAGCCACACCCCGAACCCCTGCTCGAGGCGGCGCGACGCATCGGGGTGCCGGCGGCACGCTGTGTCTACGTCGGCGACGACCTGCGCGACGTCCAGGCCGGCCGCGCGGCCGGCATGATGACCGTGGCCGTGCACTGGGGCTATCTCGGCGCCGGCGAACCGATCGAGTCGTGGGATGCCGATCACCTGGCGAGATCGCCGATCGATCTCTTGAAACTGTTGTCGATGGCCTAAACTATCCGCTCTGGGGCTGACCTGGCTTCGACGAGGGTACGGAGTCGGAACAGTGCACGCCGAGCACCAGTTCGCTCGTTAATCCACTGGAAACAAAGTAACTGCGAACGACTCTTCGTACGCCCTCGCCGCTTAAAACCGGTGAGCCTCGCAACAGTTGGCCGATGGGCTGGGTCTGAGGGGTAACCCAAAGACTGCGAGGTCATACACATTGGCTCGTCCTGAGTTGGGTCACTCTTCACAGGACTAAATCTAGTGAATCGAAATGCAGGTAGCGTGCTGCTGCGCGACCTGCGGCTCTAAAAGCAAATCAGTCAGCTAAGCGTGTAGATCTGCCCGGCAATGGCTTTCGGACGGGGGTTCGATTCCCCCCAGCTCCACCATAATGTGAAATCCCAACCCTTATCCGGTTGGGATTTTTTTTGCCCGTTCCCCCTGTGTTGGCGCGGTTTCCGCCTCTTGCCTCTT
The DNA here is from genome assembly GCA_040388965.1 of Pseudomonadota bacterium. Taxonomy (GTDB): domain Bacteria; phylum Pseudomonadota; class Gammaproteobacteria; order Burkholderiales; family Burkholderiaceae_C; genus LMDS01. The sequence goes on from JAZKAV010000014.1 coordinate 136,764, forward strand.
GAGCACAGCCCTCCGGAAGTCGCCGTTCCAGGCGCGCATTCCGCCGTTTTTCTCTCTCTGTTCTCTGTTGCCCTCTTGAGCATTCAAGGCCCGAAGTCGTGGATTGACGCGGGTTTGCGGGCCGTCGGTTTGCTTCTTCGCTTGCTCTAGCGGGCGCGACCGAGACAGCGAAAGACACAAAAAAACCGCCTTGCGGCGGCGTGTCGGTGCGGCACGGATGTCAGCGCGAGCCTGCCACCAGCGCCTCACTTTGCGCCAGCCAGGACGCCGACAACCTGCCGCGCAGCAACTGGCTGACGCCCACATCGAGGCGTCCCAGGGCGATGGCTTCGATCAAGTCGGGGGCCAGTTGTGCCAGTCGGCTCATCTTGCTCGCTTGGCCGAGGTCGATGCCTTCGGCCGCCGCGATCTCGGTCATCGAACTGAACCGTCCTTCGTCCAGCAGGCGCTGCCAGTGGTGCGCGAGGCCGAGCGCCCGCATCAAGGGGGTGTCCTGCGCCATCTCGCGCACCTGCCGCTCACGGAGGGCCTCGTCCAGGAACTCCTGCGGTGCGTCCAGCGGCGTGATGACCTGCTTCTTCAGGCCCCGGCGCACCAGTGTCCAGGGCAGGAAGGTTTCCATCTGCACGCCGCCAGCAGGCAGCGGCGTCTGATACGTCACTGGGTCGCCCTTGGCGTGGCCACGATGCTTCTTGCTCATGCCTCCTCCTCAAAACTGGCCATGAGCTGGCGCTGGGCGTGCCAGTCGACCATCAGGCGGTTTCGCTGAAACCACATCAGCGTCAGCCGCCGTGGCTGCTTGCCCGCCATGAATTGCTCGATGATGTCGGGGGCCAGCAGGGTCAGGCGCAGCAGTTCGTTGACCACCGAGTGGTGCAGCTTCTCGGCGCGGGCGATGGCGGAACCGCTCTGCATCGCGCCGGTGTCCAGTAGGTGCTGCCAGTAGAAGGCGCGTGCCACACCGTCGAGCAGGGTCACGTCGTGGACGCTGCGCTCGTCGGTGGCCACGCGCTGGACGCCCCGGCGTCGGAACGTCAGGGGCACAAAGGTTTCCATCGACTCGTCCATCAGGCTTCAACCTCCAGCAGTTCGGCACCGATGCTGTCCGGGGCAAACTCCGCGATCAGCGCGTTCCAACCCACCTCACGCCACTTCACCTTGATCCCCTGCACCTCGCCCGCGTGGACAAGGTCGATGCGCTCGATCATCAGGTTGGCGATGCGGTGGCGCTCGACCGGGAACAGTTGATCCCACACGTTGTTGAGCCGCCCCATCGCCATCACGGTGGTGGCCTCGTCGATCTGGGCCCCGTTGCGTTGGATGTGCCGCACCACCGACGCCACCGTCTCCGGGCTGGTCAGCACCGTGCGGATCTGGGCCACCACCGCCCCCTCGATCTCCGGCGCGGGCAGGCGCTCGTAGCCCTTGCCCGGCGCGCCGAACCGCGCTTCTGATTTGGACACGTAGTAGTGGTACTTGCGCCCGTTCTTGCGCGAGTAGGTCGGGTACATCCGCTCGCCCGAGGGCGCGTACAGCAGGCCGCGCAGCAACGCGTCGGTGCGCGACCTGATCTTGGTCTCGACCGACCGGGTATGACCGTCCTTGGCCAGCACCTCGTGAACCCGCCCCCACAGCCCTGGATCGATGATGGCTTGATGCACGCCCGGGTACCAACTGCCCTTGTGCGACAACTCCCCGAGGTAGATGCGGTTGCGCAGCAGCTTGTGCAGGTACTTCTTGTCGATGCGCGTGCCCGCCCGCGTCTGGCCGTCCTGTGTCGTCCACGCCTTGGTCGTGATGCCGTCCAGCGTCAGGTTGGCGGCAATCTGGGTGGGCGAGCCGATAGTGAGCATCTCTTCGAAGATGCGCCGCACCACCGCTGCCTCGGGGTCGTTGATGACCAGAAGGCGGTTCTCGACGTCGTAGCCCAGGGGCGGCACGCCACCCATCCACATTCCTTTGCGCTTGCTGGCGGCGATCTTGTCGCGGATGCGCTCGCCGGTGACCTCGCGCTCGAACTGCGCGAAGGACAGCAGCACGTTGAGCATCAGCCGCCCCATCGACGTGGTGGTGTTGAACTGCTGCGTGACCGACACAAACGACACGCCGTGGCGCTCAAACACCTCGACCATCTTGGAGAAGTCGGCGAGGCTGCGCGTCAGGCGGTCGATCTTGTAGACCACCACGATGTCGATCTGGCCGCGTTCGATGTCCGCCATCAGGCGTTTCAGCCCGGGCCGATCCGTGTTGCCGCCGGAGAACCCGGGGTCGTCGTAGTCGTCGGCCACCGGAATCCAGCCCTCGGCGCGTTGGCTGGCGACGTAGGCGTGGCCAGCCTCCTTCTGCGCGTCGATGGAGTTGAACTCCTGGTCAAGGCGTTCGTCCGACGACACCCGGCAGTAGACGGCGCAGCGTTTGCGTGCCTTGGGAGAGGCGATTTGGGTGGTGTCGCTCATTGCGCACCTGCCTTGCCGGTCAGGCCGAAGAACAGTGGCCCCGACCAGTGCGTGCCGGTGATCTGCCGGGCCACGGCTGTCAGGCTCTTGAAGGTGCAGCCCTCGTACTCGAACAGACCTTCGGCGGTGACCGCCACCTTGTGCTCGCGGTCGCCCCATTCGCGCAGCAGCACCGTGCCGGGCGCGAAGTTGGTGTCGCGCGGCCGTGCCCGCAGCTTGATCTTGGAATGCTTGGCACCGATGGCCTCCAGGCGCTGGCGCGTGTTGTGCGCCAGACCGCCAAAGGCTTCCTCCTGCATCTTGTAGGCGATGCGCGACTCGATGAAGACGCGGTTAGGGTTGATGGGGCGGCTGCTGAAGTACCGATCCCACACTGGCCACAACTCGGCGATGGGCAGGCTCGACAGCTCCGCGATCCGCGCGGCGACGGATGCTTGTTTCTCGTTCATCACAACTTCTCCTGTTGATAGGGGGTTGTATGAACGCGCTGGTCGGGCAGGAAGCCAAGGCCAACTTCTCTCTGTTTTGGCGCTTCTGCGACGACGGTGCGGACGATGGCGGCCGCAAGGATGGTGGTGATTTCACCAGCGCGGGCGCTGGCGGACATCTCCGAGGGAGATGCGAGTTCGAGGTTCTTCATGACGGCTCCGAGGAATTGCAACCGTCGCAGATGATGTGCGCGATGTTCCGAAGCGGATGGCAATTCCGGGTAATCGCGCTCATCCGGTGGCGCGGCCACGAAGCCCCGGCAGGCCAGCGGCGCTTGTCTGGCAGGGAACCTGATTGCGCGTTAACGAAACAGTTGACAGGCCCCGATCTGCTCGATACGATGGCGTCAATTAACTAATCACGCAATTGGGTCACGACATGGCATTTGGTGCCTACATCAGACAGAAGAGGGAGGCGAAGGGCATTCAGATGAATGACTTCGCCCGGCAGCTGGACATCTCGCCTGCCTACTGGTCGCGCATAGAGCGCGACATCGAGAAGCCGCCTAAGGACGAGCTGATCCGCAAGGCGGCAGAAATCCTTGGCGAGAATGTCGACGACGCCTTTGTTGAGGCCAGCCGCCTTCCGCCAGACATGCGCGACGACGTGGGGGGCCTGGTACGGATGTATCGCAAGCAAGCGACGGGGGACAAGTGAATGCCGGTGTTGACTCTTGGCTACCGGCATTGCGACCGAAAACGCCCCAGCTACATCAAGAATTCCGAGATTGAGGGAATCGCCGTTTTGGCCCGCCAGCAACTGGTGGAGGCGGCTGCCGATGCCATCCCGCTCGCAACCCTGAGCGCCATCTCCGGCCTGAAGATCAACGGCGTGGTCTTCGACCTGTTCGTCGGCACCGGGAATGTCGTGCATGACGAGCGCGGCAACCCTGTTCTGGGCATCTGTGAGTACGACCCCGGCGTGCCGGACACGGCGATGGTGTCGGTGTCGCCGGTTGGCGTGAACGCCAGCGACGAGCTGGTACTGAGCACCCTCGGCCACGAACTCGGCCACGCCATTTTCGATGCGCCAGGATGGATCGTCGATGCCAGCAAGGGGCCGGGTTTGTTCGATGAGCCCAGCGACGCGGCGCGGCGGGCCTACCGCACGACCACCCGTGACGTGGAGCACTTGGCGAAAGTCACGCCCGTCGCCGAGGGGGCTACGACGCACTCACTGGCGATTCCGGGCCACACCACCAAGGAAGAATACTTCGCCGAGTTGCGTGCCAACGAGTTCATGGGATCGTTGCTGGTGCCGCGCCAGCGCTTGAATCTGGCGATTGAAGAGTTGGCTCCGAAGCACGGTGTGACGATCCATCGCAGCCCGTCGCTCGACCCCGATTTGCCCGGCACCAGCCTTCACCTGACGGCTGATGGCGACGTCGGATTCTTCGACATCGAATGTTTGCAGAGGGCCGTGGCCAAGCGCTTCGGCGTCAACAGGCGGTTCATCCAGGTGCGGATGGAGCGCTATGGCCTTCTCAAGCTGGGGGCCAAGATCGTCTGATCAAAGCCTTCATCCCGCCGCCGACTGCGTGTCGGCTTTTTTTGAACCGGTCAGTTAACCACTCGCGCAATCGCGCACTTCGTTTAGAAAAGGAAATTGCCTATGCCAGCGGACGAACAAATCATCGCTCAAGAACACAACCAGCCGACCGCCGCGCCGCAGCAGTCCGCGAAGCAGGCGCGATCCCGCCAATCGGACGATGGCCCGGAAATCCTGCCGTGTATGGAGCACTTCGTGACCCTGGTTCGCAAGGCCAAGCGACCCGGCCTCGCCTTGCTCCTGGTCGAGCGCGCCAGCGCCACGTCGCTGCCGGAAGTGGCGGCGCTGACAAACGCGGCCAAAGGCATCCTCGCGGTGCAGTCGCGCAAGGCGATGTTCCACGCCGTCGCCAAGCTCGGCTCGGACGTGCAGCAGCACATCGAGCGGGCGGCCGAGCGCGTGGTGCTGCTCGATGACGAGTACGGTGCGCAGGCCGTCCAGTCTCTCCTTGACGATGAGGACGTCAACGACGCTGCGGTCATGGCCGCGCCGAGTGATCGCTACAGCCGGGCCCTGTTCCTCTTTCTGCTGCAGGACTTTCCGGAGACCGGTGCCACGCGCGACCAGCGTTTCGACAATGCCGAGCGCGTGCAGGTGATGCATCGGCAGTGGAAGAGCGAGAACTACTCCAGCCACTACCTCGGCCCGAAGGGCGTGATGCCGAGCATTGATGCCGACGTCGAGGGTGTGTTGCGCGGGCGCATTTCAGCGCTGTTCCCGCAAGTGGCTTCCGACCAAGTCCTCATCGAGCAGTTCACGCGGCGTGATTTGGCACATGCCGACCGCTGTGGCGGCAAGGACACCGACGAGGTCACGCCTGTGCTCTTGCACACGCTGACTGCAACCTTCAACGGATCGACGGCGCACTTCCGGCAGGTTGCCAACGGCGAGGTGGTCGAGCACGAAGAACCTGCAGCGATGTCGGCCAGCTTCTCGTGGGAGCCCGGCACCGGTGCGCTCGGTGTGTTCTGCGAAGACCGTGAGGCGCGCCGCGATCTGGCCACCATCTTCCGCGATGTCGTCTTGGCGTGCGACGGCGAGATCAACGACATGCCGATGCGCGAATTCGACCTGTTCGGCTTCTCGACACCTGCAATGCTCAAGCGCATCGAGCAGGAGCGTGTGGCGGGCATCGAGAAAATCTCGATCCTGCAGATCAAGGTCGCGCGACCGTTCGAGCAGCAAGCCACCGATGCGGCCAATGGACGTGAGCTGATCCAGCATCTGTCGAGCACGATGCTGATCGGCAAGGATCGGCGCGACACCCGGCAGATTTATCAGGTTGCCTACGACGACTATGGCGTCGACGACTTGACGGGCTACACGCTGGCGCAGGTGAAGCTGGTATTCAGGATGGCCAAACAGCCGCACCGCAAGGCCCACAACGTCGCCGTCCAAATCACGTCGCCGAACGGCCTGAACGACAAGAGCAAGACCGAGGATGACCGCATGCGTATTTCGGCGAACGTGACCGACGATTTCGGGAACGTGACCGGTTTGGGGC
>JAZKAV010000015.1:0-8169 GCA_040388965.1 Pseudomonadota bacterium
CGTCCCTACGTTCACGTGGGGCTTGGTGCGCTCGAATTTGCCTTTTGCCATTTCAGTTTCTCCAGAGAGTAAAGAGCATTGCCAGTGGAGTGTTTAAGGTCTCCCGCAGGGTGTCGATTCGTTCGCCACTGGCAGCGAACGGCGCCCCACGAAAGACCGGCTTGAATCTCTTACTTCTCGCGGGCCGTGATGATCGCATCGGCGACGTTCTTCGGAGCTTCGCTGTAGTGCTTGAACTCCATCGTGTATGTGGCGCGGCCTTGAGACATCGAGCGCAGCGTGGTCGAGTAGCCGAACATTTCCGACAACGGGACTTCAGCCTTGATGACCTTGCCGCCACCCGGCATGTCGTCCATGCCCTGCACCATGCCGCGACGTGAGGAGAGATCGCCCATCACGCTGCCGGCATAGTCTTCCGGCGTCTCGACTTCGACCGCCATCATCGGCTCGAGAATCACCGGGCTGGCCTTGCGGCAGCCGTCCTTGAAACCGAGCGACGCGGCCATCTTGAACGCGTTTTCGTTCGAGTCGACCTCGTGGTACGAGCCGAAGGTCAGGGTGACCTTCACATCGACCACCGGGTAGCCCGCCAGCACGCCGGCCGGCAGCGAATCTTCCACACCCTTGCGCACCGCGGGGATGAACTCCTTCGGCACCACGCCACCCTTGGTCGCGTCGACGAACTCGAAGCCCTTGCCGGGCTCCTGCGGCTCGAGCTTCAGCACGACGTGGCCGTACTGGCCCTTGCCGCCGGACTGGCGCACGAACTTGCCTTCGACATCCGACACGGCTTTGCGGATCGTCTCGCGGTACGCGACCTGCGGCTTGCCGACGTTGGCGTCCACGCCGAACTCGCGCTTCATGCGGTCGACGATGATTTCCAGGTGCAACTCGCCCATGCCGGAAATGATGGTCTGGCCCGATTCTTCGTCGGTCTTGACGCGGAACGACGGGTCTTCCTGTGCCAGACGGCCGAGTGCGATGCCCATCTTCTCCTGGTCGGGCTTGGTCTTGGGCTCGACGGCCTGCGAGATCACCGGCTCCGGGAAGACCATCTTTTCGAGCGTGATGACCGCCGTCGGGTCGCACAGCGTTTCGCCCGTGGTCACGTCCTTCAGACCCACGCAGGCGGCAATGTCACCGGCCAGGATTTCCTTGATCTCCTCGCGCTGGTTGGCGTGCATCTGGAGGATGCGGCCGATGCGCTCCTTCTTGCCGCGGATCGGGTTGAAGACCGAGTCGCCAGACTTCAGCACGCCCGAATAGACGCGCACGAACGTCAGCTGGCCGACATACGGGTCGGTCATCAGCTTGAAGGCGAGCGCAGCGAACTTCTCGTCGTCGGCCGCGCGCCGCTGCGTGGGCTTGTCGTCGTCATCGGTGCCGGGCACCGGCGGGATGTCGATCGGCGACGGCATGAAATCGACCACGCCGTCCAGCATGCGTTGCACGCCCTTGTTCTTGAAGGCAGAGCCGCAGAACATCGGCTGGATCTCGGCGCCGATGGTGCGTGTGCGGATGCCGAGCTTGATCTCGTCCTCGGACAGATCACCCGACTCGAGGTACTTGTTCATCAATTCTTCAGACGACTCGGCCGCGGCCTCAAGCATGTTCTCGCGCCACTTCTTGGACTCCTCGAGCAACTCGGCCGGAATCTCGCGGTAGTCGAACTTCATGCCCTGCGAGGCTTCGTCCCAGATGATCGCCTTCATCTTGATGAGGTCGATCACGCCGGTGAAGCTCTCTTCGGCACCGATGGGGATCACGATGGGCACCGGATTCGCCATCAGGCGCACCTTCATCTGCTCGTAGACCTTGAAGAAGTTCGCGCCGGTGCGGTCCATCTTGTTGACGAACGCCAGGCGCGGCACCTTGTACTTGTTGGCCTGACGCCAGACAGTCTCCGACTGCGGCTGCACGCCGCCCACGGCGCAGTACACCATGCAGGCGCCGTCGAGCACGCGCATCGAGCGCTCGACCTCGATCGTGAAATCCACGTGCCCAGGCGTGTCGATGATGTTGATGCGGTGCTCGGGGAAGCCCAGTTCCATCCCCTTCCAGAAGCAGGTGGTCGCAGCCGACGTGATCGTGATGCCGCGCTCCTGTTCCTGCTCCATCCAGTCCATCGTGGCCGCGCCATCGTGCACTTCACCGATCTTGTGGTTCACACCGGTGTAGAACAGAATGCGCTCGGTGGTCGTGGTCTTGCCGGCGTCGATGTGCGCCGAGATGCCGATATTGCGATAGCGCTCGATGGGGGTCTTGCGGGCCATGATGGCACTCCAAATACGTGAGCCGCTCGCGGGTTCGTGTAAACCCGATGAGCGGCCGGGACGGGAAAACCGAGAGTTAGAAGCGGAAGTGCGAGAACGCCTTGTTGGCCTCGGCCATGCGGTGCACTTCATCGCGCTTCTTCATCGCGCCGCCGCGGCCTTCGACGGCCTCGAGCAACTCGTTGGCCAGGCGTTGCGCCATGGACTTCTCGCCGCGCTTGCGAGCCGACTCCTTGAGCCAGCGCATGGCCAGCGCCACGCGGCGCACCGGGCGAACTTCCACGGGAACCTGGTAGTTCGCACCGCCGACACGGCGTGACTTCACTTCGACCATCGGCTTGATGTTGTTCAGCGCGGTGATGAAGATCTCGAGCGGGTCCTTGCCCGACTTCTTCTCGACCTGCTCGAGCGCACCGTAGATGATGCGCTCGGCAACGGCCTTCTTGCCCGACTCCATGATGACGTTCATGAACTTGGACAGGTCGACCGAGCCGAACTTCGGATCGGGGAGGATGTCCCGTTTGGGGACTTCGCGGCGACGAGGCATTTCTCTTCCTTTTGCTTCAGTTGGCCGATGCTCTCGCACCCGCCGCGGACGACCTATGCGAGGTCATCCAACTTACTCGTCAAGCCGGGATGACTTGACGAAACCTTTGCCGGCCTTCAGGCCGGTCTTCCATCGGGGCGCAGCCCCTATGCCTTCTTAGGCCGCTTCGCGCCATACTTGGAGCGCGACTGCTTGCGGTCTTTCACGCCCTGCAGGTCGAGCGAGCCACGCACGATGTGGTAGCGCACACCCGGCAGATCCTTCACCCGACCGCCGCGCACGAGCACGACGCTGTGCTCCTGCAGGTTATGACCTTCGCCGCCGATGTACGAAATGATCTCGAAGCCGTTGGTCAGGCGAACCTTGGCGACCTTCCGCAGCGCGGAGTTCGGCTTCTTCGGCGTCGTGGTGTACACGCGGGTGCACACGCCGCGCCGCTGCGGGCCGCCTTGCAGCGCCGGCGACTTGGACTTCGTGATCTCGGTCTCGCGACCGTGACGCACGAGTTGGTTGATGGTAGGCATTGGTAACTTGTTCCCGTTTGAAGTCACTGATTTTCGGCGAACAAGCCCACTGGCCAGTTGGCAATGCGCCCTGGGACTGGCGCGCCGCGCGCGGACCGTGTCCGGTAGGCCGCCCAGCGAAGAGCGCAGCAGTGTCTGCCGAAAAGCCCTCGATTGTATGCCGATGTATTGACAGCCGCAAGACTGACTGCCGGAAGGGGTGCTCTTGCGACACATTGATGAATGTCGGGTGTTACCGTGCGCAGCCTGAATCGACTCCGAACGATGAATTTGCCGACCCCAAGCGTTCCGCCGATCGTGCTGGACACCAACGTGGTACTCGACTGGCTGGTGTTCGGCGACCCCGATGGCGCCACGCTGGGCGCTGCGATCGTCGCCGGCGAGGTGCGCTGGATCGCGACGACGGCGATGCGCGACGAACTCGCCCACGTATTGGGCCGTGGCCATCTCGATCCCTGGCACCCCGATCCGGCCGTCGTGTGGGGCGCCTGGGATCGCCATTGCGAGAGCGTCGCCACTCCGCCTGCGCTTGCGGCGGCGGGCCGGCTGCACTGCAGCGATCCCGACGATCAGAAGTTCATCGACCTCGCCGTCAGGGTACCCGCCCGGTGGCTCCTGAGCCGCGATCGTGCCGTCCTCAAGCTGTCGCGCCAACTGCTCGCCATCGGCGTCCAGGTCACCGTTCCGCAGCACTGGCGCCAAGAGCGCGCTCTTACGGCATCGCGCGCCTCTGCCGGGAGCCACGAAGGGATCTGATCAAGCGGACAGGAGCCCAGCGCCAGTGGCGCACGCGACGTCCGGTTGCCGATCTTGTTTCGCCCGCTCACCGGGCCGCCCGATTCCACCGCCAGGGCAGACGATAATGAAAGCCATGTTCGCAAGGCCCTCGTTCTCGGCAGCACTCATCGGCGAGCGTTGGCGCAAGCCATCCGCCTGAGCGACCTATTGCGCCCGCACGGGCCCCTGCACCCCACCCAGCACGTCGCGCCGGCCTCGCCAGCGATAGAAGAAGCGGGTATCAAAGCGGGTATGAGACGTGGATGTCTCGCAGAACATCCCATGAAATCAACAGGATAGAGCGCATATGCTGCTGATGATCGACAACTACGATTCCTTCACCTACAACTTGGTGCAGTACTTCGCCGAGCTTGGCGAGGACGTGCGGGTGTTCCGCAACGACGAGATCACGATCGAAGACATCGCCGCGCTGAAGCCCGCGCGGCTCGTGCTCTCGCCGGGGCCGTGTTCGCCGGCCGAGGCCGGCATCTGCGTCGCCGCGATCGAGGCCTTCACCGGCCGCCTGCCGATCCTCGGCGTGTGCCTGGGCCACCAGGCGATCGGCGCGGCACTGGGCGGCAGGGTGATCCGCGCGAAGACGCAGATGCACGGCAAGACCGATGTGATCACGACCGACGGACGCGGTGTCTACACGGGGCTGCCGCGCGAGTTCACGGTGATCCGCTACCACTCGCTGGTGATCGAGCGCGCGTCGCTGCCGGCGGTGCTGGACGTGACCTCGACCTCGCAGGACGGCGAGATCATGGGCGTGCGCCACCGCGAACTGGCCGGCACGAAGACGCCGCTCGAAGGCGTCCAGTTTCACCCCGAGTCGATCCTGACCGAGCACGGCCACGCGATGCTGAAGAACTTCCTGGAGCTGCGGGCATGATGCCGCTGCCGCCGGTGTGGACCGGGCCGCTGCCGCGGCGCGACCAGCCGACCACCTGACGAGAACCCCATGACGATCACGAACCTCGACGCGCTGGCGCGCACCATCGACCACCGCGAGATCTTCCACGACGAGATGCTCTCGCTGATGCGCCGCATCATGAGCGGCGAGATGTCGCCGGTCATGATGGCCGCGCTGCTGCTCGGCCTGCGCGTGAAGAAGGAAACCATCGGCGAGATCACCGCGGCGGCCCAGGTGATGCGCGAGTTCTCGACCAAGGTCGAAGTCACCGACCGGACGCACCTGGTCGACATCGTCGGCACCGGTGGCGACGGCTCGCACACCTTCAACATCTCGACCTGCAGCATGTTCGTCGCTGCGGCCGCGGGTGCGCGCGTCAGCAAGCACGGCAACCGCAGCGTCAGCAGCAAGTCCGGCAGTGCCGACGTGCTGGAGGCGATGGGCATGCCGCTGAACCTGACGCCGCGGGCGATCGCGCAGTGCATCGCCGACACCGGCATCGGCTTCATGTTCGCGCCCAACCATCACCCGGCGATGAAGAACGTCGCGGCAGTGCGCCGGGAGCTGGGCGTGCGCACGATCTTCAACATCCTCGGTCCGCTGACGAACCCGGCCGACGCGCCGAACATCCTGATGGGCGTGTTCCACCCCGATCTGGTGGGCATCCAGGTGCGCGCACTGCAGCGGCTAGGTGCCGAGCATGCGGTCGTCGTCTACGGCCGCGACGGCATGGACGAGGTCTCGCTCGGGGCCGCGACCATGGTCGGCGAGTACAAGGACGGCAACATCCACGAGTTCGAGATCCATCCCGAGGACTTCGGGCTGACGATGGCGAGCAACCGCGCGCTGAAGGTCGAGACGCCCGGGCAGTCGCAGGCCTTGCTGCATTCGGTGCTCGACAACGAACCCGGGCCGGCGCGCGACATCGTCATGCTCAATGCCGGCGTGGCGCTGTACGCGGCGAACGTCGCGCCGACGATGGCCGACGGCGTGGCGCTGGCGCGCGAATCGCTGGCTTCGGGCCGGGCGCTGGCGAAGATGCGCCAGTTCATCGCGCGCAGCAAGGAACTGGTCGGGCCATGAGCGATATCCTGGACAAGATCGTCGCGGTGAAGCGCGACGAGATATCGGTGGCCCGTCGAAAGCGCGATCTGCTGTCGCTGCGCCGCGATGCCGAATCACTGGGCGGTCAGCGCGGCTTCGTCGCCGGCCTGCGCGACAAGATCGCCGCCGGCCACGCGGGCGTGATCGCCGAGATCAAGAAGGCAAGCCCGAGCAAGGGCGTGCTGCGCGAGCGCTTCGAGCCCGCGGCGATCGCGCAGACCTACGCCGAGCACGGCGCGGCATGCCTGAGCGTGCTGACCGACGTGCAGTTCTTCCAGGGCAGCGCGGCCCACCTCGAACAGGCGCGCGCCGCGTGCGCACTGCCGGTGCTGCGCAAGGACTTCATGGTCGAGCCGTACCAGCTTTTCGAGGCGCGCGCGATGGGCGCCGACTGCATCCTGCTGATCGCCGCCTGCCTCGACGACGCACTGATGGCCGACCTCGAAGCGCAGGCCGATGCGCTCGGCATGGCGGTGCTGGCGGAGGTGCACGACGGCGCCGAACTCGACCGCGCGTTGCGGCTGCGCACGCCGCTGCTGGGCGTCAACAACCGCAACCTGCGCACGTTCGAGGTGAGCCTGCAGACGACGCTCGATCTGTTGCCCCGCGTCCCGGCCGACCGGCTGCTGGTAACCGAGAGCGGGATCCTCGGCCGCACCGACGTGCAACGCATGCGCGACGCGCAGGTCCACGCCTTCCTCGTCGGCGAGGCGTTCATGCGCGCGCCCGATCCCGGCGTGGCGCTGGCCGGGTTGTTCGGCTGAGCATGGCGCCGCCGGGCCGGTGCGGGAACGAGGCGGCCGACAACCGGCTGCGTGAACCGCTCGGCGACGTGTTCGGGCAGGTGCCTGCGGCGTGGCGCCCGGTAACCGAGCCGTTCATTCGCAGCGACGCAGGCCGGACACTCGCCGCCTTCGTCGACCGCCGCGTGCGCGAAGGGACGCTGGTCTACCCGCGACAGGTGTTTCGGGCCCTGGAGTTCGACGCCCCGGAAGCGGTGCGCGTGGTGATCCTGGGCCAGGATCCGTACCACGGCCCCGGCCAGGCCCAGGGCTTGGCGTTCTCGGTCGCGTCCGGGCGGAAGAAGCTGCCGCCCAGCCTGCGCAACATCCTGAAGGAAGTGGCCGCCGACACCGGCATGCCGTCCGCCTGCCGCGACGATCTGAGCCCCTGGGCCGCGCAGGGGGTGCTGCTGCTGAACAGCGCGCTGACCGTCGAGGACGGGTCGCCGCAGAGCCATGCCGGGCGCGGCTGGGAGCTGCTCACCGATGCACTGCTCGCGCGCGTCGCCGCCCAGCCCGGGCCGGTGGTCTTCATGCTCTGGGGTGCCGCGGCGCAGCGCAAGCGGGCGCTGGTCGAGCGTGCCGGGCCGATGGCGCACCTCGTGCTGGAGGCCAATCACCCTTCTCCGCTTTCGGCCAATCGCCCGCCGGTGCCCTTCGTCGGCTGCCGGCATTTCAGTCGGGCCAACGCTTTCCTGGGAGCGCGGCGAGGGGGCGGGCTGCCGATCCGCTGGTAACCGGGCATCGGGAGGCCGGTCTTTTCGCTGCTATACTCCGCGGTTCGTCTTGGAGGGGTGGCCGAGTGGTTAATGGCAGCAGACTGTAAATCTGCCCTCTTGCGAGTACGCTGGTTCGAATCCAGCCCCCTCCACCAAGGCAGAAGCGTTTTCGAGGTGGTTGCGCGGGGCGTCCGGTTGCGCAGCAGGTGTCTCCCGAGCGGGAGTAGTTCAATGGTAGAACCCTAGCCTTCCAAGCTAATGACGCGGGTTCGATTCCCGTCTCCCGCTCCAGTCGACACAGGCTTGGCAATCCGGGTTGCCAAGCCTGTACCGATTGAAGAGTTGCCCATGTGGCTCAGTGGTAGAGCACTCCCTTGGTAAGGGAGAGGTCGCGCGTTCGATCCGCGCCATGGGCACCAACGGATGTGACGGGGAAGCGGGTTTGCCTTGCAGACCCTTGTCTTTGACGGAGAGTTGAAATGGCAAAAGGCAAATTCGAGCGCACCAAGCCCCACGTGAACGTAGGGACG
>JAZKAV010000016.1:0-20005 GCA_040388965.1 Pseudomonadota bacterium
CGAATTCGGCGGTCACGATGCCGAAACGGTCGGTCACGCTCTTCCGAAATACGCATCGATGTCATCGCCTTGCTCGCGGCCACTTCGCAGCGCTTCGTGCAGGGTCGCTCTCAGCCTCGTCCAACTCGTCACGTCAAACCCCATCCTTCCTGCGCATACAAGGCGTGATGCTTAAGTTCGGTGGATTGCGTCTCGGCCTGGGCGGGCTCTTTTACGCCCTCTCGGCTGTGCTCGCGTGCCTCGCCTGCTTGCTGCACGTCATGCTGGAACGCACAAACGCGGTGGAGTCGGCCCGATTACCGCAGCGCCGAACCCCGCCCCTTCTGCCGTCGTCGTCACTTGCTGCGGTCGGACGAATTCTGCAGGGCCGACTATCCCGCTGTTCAGATTGTCGGAGCCACCTCCGTGCGGCGGCTCCCCCTTTCGGTGGATAGCAGGCCCCGCGGGATGTCTCGATGATGCAGTTCTTGGCAGGCGAGAGACGCCGGCTGGAGCGATTCAAATGCATTTCGACGAACGCAAGATTGGGAACTACCGCGCATACACCGGCGCCTTGGAAGGTCCGCTGGGCGACGGATTCATCGCCGCGCTGATCGTGGTACGAGAGTCTGGCGCGGACCGGGAGCCGGTAGAGATCCTTCGCGACGAGAGCTTGGCCTGCGGCCATCGCTGGCCTTCAGCCGACGCCGCGCTCGCGTATGCGATGGGCAAGGCACGCGAGGTGATCCGAAAGCAGGCGCCGATACCGGTCTGCTGACCATCTCGGCGACCGGGCCGCGAAGGCGGCGCGCGTCAAGGTAGTTGTCGCCTCATTCATGCAGCCAGCGGCTGCCTATCGTGTGCTGTCGAGTGCGCCGCGACGACCGAGTCGCGTTCGGGGTTGAGGGTGACCGGGCCGGTCGGTGTCCAGTCGCGTGTCGCGCCGGACCAGCGCGCTGGGTTGCGCTCACGGGCTTTGAGGTACAGCTCGTGGCGGGCCTCGAGGATGGCGTGATCCTGGCCGCAATGACGCTGCCCAGGGGTGACGTAGCGGATACCGCTGTGACGGTGCTCATCGTTGTACCAACGCACGAATTCAGCTGCCCAGGCCCGAGCGGCATCGAGGTCGGCGAAGCCCTTGGCCGGGAACTCGGGGCGGTACTTGGCGGTGCGGAACAGCGACTCGGCGTAGGCGTTGTCATCGCTCACGCGGGGCCGCGAGTACGACGGCTTGACGCCCAGCCAGTACAGCATCGCCAGCACCGTGGTGGCCTTGAGCGTGGAGCCGTTGTCGCCGTGCAGCACGGGCTTGGTGAGCATCGTGGCGATGCCCTCGGCCAGCGCGGTGCGGCGCACCAGGTGCGCGGCGTGCACCGAGTCGTCCGTGGCATGCACTTCCCAGCCCACGATCTTGCGGCTGTACAGGTCCAGGATCAGGTACAGGTGGAACCACACGCCGATCACGGCAGCGGGCAGGTAGGTCATGTCCCAGCACCACACCTGTCGCGGTGCGGTGGCCACGTGCGTGGTTGGCGCTCGCACGGCACGGGGCTCCTTGGCACGACCGCGGTGAGCGGCCTGCCCCTCATCGCGCAGCACGCGGCTGAAGGTGGACTCGCTGGCCAGGTACACGCCGTCATCGGCCAGCATGGGCACGATGCGCGCCGGCGGCACCGCTGCGAAGCGCGGCTCGTTGGCCACGCGAACGAGCTCGGCGCGCTCGGCACTGCTCAGGGCATGGCTGGGCACCGGGCGCACCGCACCAGGCCTGCCATCGCCCGCTGTGAGGCCCGCGTGTGCCTTCCAGCGCTGCAGCGTGCGCAAGTCGATGCCGGCGATCTCGCAGGCCAGGTGCAGCCGCGCGCCGGCGGCATGTGCAACACCGATGTCTTGGGACAGGGATTGGCGATCCTCGAGGCCGATCATTCGTCCTCTCCCTTGTTGAAGATCGCCTGCACTTTTTTTGACAGCACCAGCAGCGCGGCCGTCTCGGCCAGCGCGCGGTCCTTGCGCAGCAACTCCCGCTCGAGCTCCTTGATGCGCTTGCGGGTCTGCCGCGTGGCCTGCGGGGTGGCTCGCAGTTCCTCGGGCGCCGCCAGCGCGGTCGTGGCGCTCGCGCGCCACTTGGCCAGTTCCTCGGGGTACGCCCCGTGCGAGCGACACCATGCGCTCTTGTCGGCCTCGTTCATCGCCGCCGTGGTGACCACCGCCTCGAGCCGGCCGGCCGCGGTCCAGGCCCGCCCTCGGGCGGGCCTGGACCGCGCATCCTCTCGCCAGCGCCCCAAGGTGTCCGCCCCGATCCCAATCTCTCGCGCAACCACGTCGATCGCTGCGCTCTCTGGCGGCAGCAAACGCGCCACCGCTCTGTCCTTGAATGTCTGTCCGTATCGAGCCAAGTTCGTCCTTCATCGCCGCCCCCTGGGTTGATCTATGGAGGCGACAACTCACTACTGTCCGGTTAAAAGTCGAACAAATTCAATTGGTTAGCGGGGTCGTGCATGTCGATCTGTAGAGCATCGGTCTGCAAGGCGCGTGAAATCTCGGTTTTCTCGAAGACCGAGACCGACAAGATCTGTAGACAGGTATAGAGCAAGGCATCGAGTTGAAGCTCCTTTTTGAGGATGGCGATGAGCACGTAGGTGGCCACGGCGCACCACACTTGCGTCTTCACGGCGTTCTCGCTGGTGCCCAGGAATTTCTTGATGCGCAAGTGCTGCTTGATCCATTTGAAGAACAACTCGACTTGCCATCGACTCTTGTACAGAGCGGCAATCGTCAGCGCCGGCAATGCCGTGTTGTTGGTCAGGAAGATCAGCGTCTTGCCCGTCTCGGGGTCCTTGAACTTGATTCGCCGAAGATGCTCGGGATACTTCTTGGCCGAGTAGTGGCCGTTGAGCATGACCTGCTGGTCGCTGATCACGCCGGTACTTCGATCGGTGGGGGACGAGTAGACGCGCCGAGCATCCATCGGCGACTTGGCGCGCGTGACGAAGAAGGCACCGGCCTGATGCAACACATACAGGCGCGCGAAGTCCACATAGCCGCGATCCATCACGTAGAACGCACCGGCCTCGAAGGCCAGCATGTCCAGCACGTTCACGTCGTGCAGCTTGCCGTCGCTGATGTGAATGAACGCGGGGATGGCGCCACGCAGGTCCAGCAGCGTGTGCAACTTGATGGCCGCCTTGGTCGAACGAAACGGGGCCCAGGCGAACAAGCTCAGACACAGATCGATGGTGCTGGAGTCCAACGCATAGACCGTGTTGTCCAGATCGAGGCTCAGCGCAGCGTCGCTTGCGTAGAGCTTGCGGGCGCGCCGGATCAGCAAGGCCGCCAGGTCCGACCATATGCGCCAGTCGCGCGACTCGTTGGCGTCGGCCAGCGTCGAGCGCTTGACTGCCGCACGAAATCCCATCGCATAGAGCTTTGCCGCATTGGCCGACAGAGTCGCCTCGATATCGCGCAAGCTCTCGCGCCACGTCAACTGCGCAAAGGCCATCGCACGGAACTGCTCGGCACACGGCAGCGTGCGAACGCCCGAGTCGCCGCCGTAGCGTTGAACGATGCGCGCGAAGCTGGTCCATGGCACGAACTCCATGACTTGAGCAAACAAGGTCTTGCCGATGTGCACGCGCGCTCCCCGAGGCAGTCAAGCCAGGGAAAGTACGCGGTTTGTGACGAACGAAGTTCAAATCGGCACCAAATGAAATCGACCTACAACCCGCACCGCTGCTTGATCTCGGGCTCGGCGTGGGTCATTTAACCGGACAGTAGTGGCGACAACTATTCTGACGCGGGGGGCCCCACGGGGCGCCCTTAGACTCTGCGCAGATCTTCTTGTACGCGCGCAGAAAGGTCTTCTATGGCCTACAGCGTCAGCCTGATCTCCACGATTGCCGCCGCATTGGGGGCCTGGCAATAGTGGTTTCGGCTACATCGCGGCGCGCGTCAAGGTGCCGCTGCTGATGGGCTACCTGCTCGGCGGCATCCTGATCGGGCCGGCAACACCGGGCTTCGTCGCCGATGTCGATCTGGCCGGTCAACTCGCCGAGATCGGTGTAATGCTGCTGATGCTGGGCGTCGGTCTGCATTTCTTCCTGAAGGACCTGCTTGCGGTGCGGCGTATCGCGATCTCCAGCGCGCTGCGGCAGATCGTGGCAGCGACTGCGCTTGGCACGGGCACCGCCACGCTGTGGGGTTGGGGCCTCCGCGTGGTGTTCGGGCTGTCGCTGTCGGTCGCGAGCGCGGTCGTGCTGCTGCGCGCTCGAATCGCGCGGCCCGCGGCATATCCATGCAGGTGCTTGCACGCATGGGGCGCGGTGGCAGCCCATGAAGGCCGCGAAGCCGCACCCGGGCGAGCGCGGCGCCAGGGCAACTCAGGCGGCGACCGCTGCCGTCGCGGCGGCCAGGCACTTGTTGCACTTGCCCAGCCCGGGCAGGCGCGCATCAGGCTTGCCGTCGCCCGTCTTGAAATTGGCCTGGCAACGGCGGCAGACGTACATTTTCGAGCTCGACATCATCGGCTTGACACCGGGTTCGCCCGCCGGACGGGCGGCGACGTACTCCGCTTGTGTCTGGCGCAGTTTCTGGGTGGTGCCCGGGGCGTTGGGCTGAGCGGGGCGACGGGTGGCCATGGGCGGTCCTGAAAAGGAAGTGCAGACGACCGTGGCGCCACGATGGCAATCACGGGCCTTCCTTCAATTGTCCCAGCATTCCGGACTTCGTGTGCAGTCCCGTTCCAATGGTTCAGGGGATGGCGCTTCACACTGCTCTGCGATCGACTCACGGTGTACCCGAGGCCATGCCTGCGTCGAGGTCCAGACGGCCGGCCGGAACGACCGACACCCCCGGAGCTGCAGCCCGCAACGCCTCGATGAAGCTAGCAGCGTCCCCGGCGATGACGACGCGTCGGTCGGCGGCACCGAGATGTTCCGCCGCATAGCGCTGTACGGCGTCGGCACCGACGCTCGACAGCGCCTCGATGTGCTGACTCAGCTCCGCCAGTGGCCGCCCGGCGATGATCAAGGCCTTGACCGTGGCGCCAAGCCCCGCTGTCGTCTCGACGCCGCGGCTGAATTCGCCGATCAACGAAGCCTTGCGTGCGGCCAGCTCGGCGGCCCCGACCGGTGTCGCGACGAGCCGGTCGAACTCGGCCTGCACCAGGCGCACGACCTCGGCCGCCGACGCGTTCTTGGTCTGAACCACGGCGCGCAGCGAATTGCCGCCAGGGCGCATGTCCAGGACGCTGGTGGCGCCGTAGCTGAGGCCGCGCCGGATCCGGATCTCCTGATTCAGCCGCGATGAATAGCCACCGCCGAGCACCGCATTCATGACCGCTGCGGTCGCGCGATCCGATGTCAGCGGCGACAACGGCGCGGCAACCACCACGGCGGTCTGACCGGACGCCGGCATGTCGATCACGGTGACCGTCTGCGGCAAGGGAGCACCCATCGGCGCTGTCCTCTGTACCCCTGCGGGGCGGGATGCCTTCCAGGCGCCGAAGTGACGGCGCGCGAGGCGCAATGCGCTGCCGGCATCGAGGTCCCCGGCCAGCACCAGCACGGCGTTGTCGGGCCGGTAATGCCGCGCGTGGTAGGCGAGCAGTGCGGCACGGTCGATGCGCGACAGCGAGGCGGGCGTGCCGCTGGACGGATGGCCGTAAGCGCCGCTGCCGAACAGCTGCCGCTGTGAAGCGAGCGTGGCGAGCGTGGCCGGGCGGCTGTAGGCGACCTTCAGTTCGTCCAGCGCCTGGGCGCGCAGCCGGTCGAGTTCGGCGGGCGCGAACGCGGGCTGCTGCACGGCTTCGCCGACGAGCGCCAACGCCGCGTCGAGCTTGGGCACCGTGACCGTGACCGCGATCTCGGAATGGTGCCAGCCGGCGCTGCTTTCAAGAGCCCCGCCCAACGACTCGGCGGCCTGCGCGAGCGCGCTCGCGCTGCGCCGCCGTGTGCCCTTGGCGAGCATGCCCGCGGTCAGCTCCGCGAGACCGGCCTGGCGTGGCGGATCGACCTCGCTGCCCGACAACACCACCAACTGCGCGCTGACGAGCTGCACGCCGCGACGCTCGGCCAGCACCACACGCAGCCCGTTCGGCAGGCGCTGCTCGAACGGTATCGCGATTGTCAATGGACGCGGCGCGCCGGGCTGCGGCGGGCCGTCGAATCCCTGGGCCGGTGCTGCCACGGTGCCGGCCAGGCCGACCGCGAGCAACAGTGCCGAGGCCAGGAGCGATCGCCAGCCAGCCGGGCTCATTTCGCTGCATTCCTCGACTCTGCCTGTGCGGCCTCGACATACTGCACGGTGACCTTGTGCGCACCCGCCACATGACGCTGCAGCACCCGCTGAACGTCGGCCGCGCTCACGTTCCGCAGCGCGGCGAGGTCGGTGTTGACTTGCGCGGCGCTGCCCTGCAGCACCGCCGCTTCGGCCACCGCCGACGCCAGGCCTTCAGGCGTCTGGCGCGACAGCAGCGCGGCCGTCAGCAGCTGCGTCTTCGCCTTGGCCAGCTCGGCGGCACCGACCGGGCGCCTCGCAAGCCGCAGCACCTCCGCCAGCAGGGCCTGCCGGACGGCGGCCAGGGGTTTGCCGCTGGCTGCGATCGCGGTTGCGGTCAGCAGGCCGGGGCCGGCACGCAGATCGGCGTCGAAGCCAACCTGTCCCGCGATCCCCTGCCGGTACATCAGCGCCTGGCTCAGGCGCGACGACTCTCCGCTGCCCAGCAGCGCCGCGGCGATCCGCAGCGCAGGCGCGTCGGGGCTGGTCACCGGCGGCGCGAGCCAGACCAGCGCGACCGCCGGCAACGGCACTTTCGGTCCGATGACGGTGACGCTGCGGTCGGCGGGCCAGGCCGGCTCGTCCGCACCCACGCGGGGCGGTGGCGTGTCCGGCCGCGGCACAGGTGCGAAGTACCTGTCGACCCAGGCATCGAGCTGCTGCGGATCGAAGTCGCCGGCGACCACCAGCGTGGCGTTGTCCGGGCGGTAGTGGGCGGCGTGGAAGTCAAGGACGTCGGGCAGCGTCGCCCGCTCGAGGTCCTCGATGCTGCCGATGGTCGGGCGCTTGTAGGGGTGGACCCGGTAGGCAGCCGGCGCGATCGCGTTCGCGAAGCGGCCGTAAGGCGCCGCCAGCACGCTTTCGCGGTATTCCTCCTCGACGACGGCACGCTCGGACTCGAAGCCCGCCTGCATCACGTTCAGGTTCGACATGCGCTCGGCCTCGGCCCACAGCAGCACCTCGAGGTGATTCGACGGCACCAGGTCGGTGTAGGCAGTCGCATCGGCACTGGTGAACGCGTTGTTCGAGCCGCCGACATCCTCGGTGAGCCGATCGAACTGCTCGGACTTCAGGTGCGCCGTGCTCTTGAACATCAGGTGCTCGAACAGGTGCGCGAAACCCGAGCGGCCGGGCGGGTCGTCCTTGGCGCCGACGTGGTACCAGACCTGCACGCTGACCGTCGGGCTGGCGCCGCCGGGCACCGCGATCACCTGCAGCCCGTTTGGCAGCGCGCGTTCGGTGAAGACGACCGGCGCGATCTTCAGCGCCGGTTCGGCCGTGCACGCGAGTGCCGCGGCGGCCATGGCGATCGCTGCCACCGCCCGGCGCCTCGAGGTCAGGCTCAAGCGATCACCCTCAGGCGGACTTCGCCAGGAGCGTGAAATGCTCGACCGCCGGCGGCGCTGCGAAGAACGGCCCGACGATCGCGCGCCACTGCGCGAACAGCGGGCCCTGGCGGAAGTCGACGGTGTGGTTCTCGAGCGTCTCCCAGAAGATCATCAGCAGGTAGCGCTCCGGCGACTCGATGCCCTTGTTGACCTTGAAGCCGCAATAGCCGGCGGCCCTGGACACGACCGTGGCAACGGCGTGCTGGATCGCCGCGTCGAATTCGGTCTGCTTGCCGGGCTGGATGCGGATGTCGGCGATTTCGAGAATCATGGGCTGGCCCTCGCAGGGTGATGGCGGGGCTGCCAGTCTACAAGCCGGGCGCCGCGCGCGGCGTGTTCGTCACACGCCGAGGAAGCGGGCCAGCGCGTCGTGATCGCCCGCGAGTTCGGCGGAGGCGCCGGTCGCCACCACCCGGCCCTTCTCCAGCACGACCGCACGGTCGGTGTGCGCGAGCACCGCGCGGTAGTTGCGGTCGACGATCAGCGCGCTGATCCCGGTCGCGCGAATCTCGGCGATCACGCGCCAGATCTCGGCAACGATCAGCGGCGCGAGGCCCTCGGTCGCCTCGTCGAGGATCAGCAGCTGCGGGTTCGTCATCAGCGCGCGCCCGATCGCGAGCATCTGCTGCTCGCCGCCCGATAGCTGCTGGCCGCCATGGGCGAGCCGCTCGGTCAGCCGCGGGAACGTGGCGAGCACGCGCTCGCAGGTCCACTCGCTCTTGCCGTCGACGCCGGCGCGTGCCGTCATCACCAGGTTCTCGCGCACCGACAGGTTCGGGAAGATGCCGCGCCCTTCCGGCACGTAGCCGATGCCGAGCCGGGCCATGCGTTCGGGCGGCGCGTTCGTCACGTCGCGGCCGTGCCAGTGCACCGTGCCCTTCGCGACCGGCACGAACCCCATCAGCGCGCGGATCAGCGTCGTCTTGCCCATGCCGTTGCGCCCGAGCAGGCCCAGCGCGCTGCCGGCAGGCAGGTCCAGGCTCACGCCGCGCAGCGTGTGGCTGTCGCCGTAGTAGCTGTTCAGGTCGGTGATCTTCAGCATCGCGCGTGCTCAGTGCGATTCGCCGAGGTAGGCGATCTGCACGTCGGGGTTCGAGCGGATGTGTTGCGGCATGTCGCTCGCGATGACCGCGCCGTTGACCATGACCGTGATGCGGTCGGCGATGCGGAACACCGCGTCCATGTCGTGTTCGACCAGCAGCAGCGCGTGGCTGCGCTTGAGCTCGGCGAGCAGCGCGAGCATGCGCTCGGTCTCCTCGGCGCCCATGCCGGCGAGCGGCTCGTCGAGCAGCAGCACGCGCGGGTTCGTGGCCAGGCACATCGCGATCTCGAGCTGGCGCTGGCCGCCGTGGCTGAGCAGCCCGGCGGGGCGGCCCGCGTCGGCGCCAAGGCCCGCCGCGGCGAGCGCTTCTCTTGCCGCCGCCACGCTGTGCGCGCAGGCCTGGGCCGATTCCCACACCGCCCAGGGGCGCGGCCGGGCGGCCTGCGCGCTGAGGCGGCAGTTCTCCAGCACGCTGAAGCTCGGGAAGATCGTGGTGCGCTGGTAGCTGCGTCCGATGCCGGCGCGGGCGCGCTTCGGCTGCGTCCATGCACCGATGTCGCGGCCCTCGAATTCGACCCGCCCGCTGCTGGCCGGCAGTTCGCCCGACAGCATGTTGATCAGGGTCGACTTGCCGGCACCGTTGGTGCCGATCACCGCGTGCACCTCGCCGATGTTCAGGTCGAGCGAGACCCGGTCGACCGCGGTCAGGCCGCCGAAGCGGCGCGTCAGGCCACGCGCGCGAAGCAAGGCCGTCGACTCAGCCATGCGCCGCTCCGGCGAGGCGATGACGCAACCCGATCAGGCCCTTGGGCAGCAGCGCGACGAATGCGATGATCGTGAAGCCCAGCGTCATCTGCCAGTGGCTTGCGAGCGGCCCGAGCAGCGCGTCGAGCTGGAACAGTTCCTTCAGCAGGCTGAATGCGATCGCGCCGATCACCGCGCCGCGCAGGTGGCCAATGCCGCCGAGGATCAGCATCAGCAGCACCGCGCCCGATTCGTGCCAGCTCAGCAACTCCGGATTGACTGCGCCATCCTTGACCGCGAGCAGGAATCCGGCCAGCCCGGCGAGCGCGCCGGCGATCACGAACGCGGCGAGCTTGTACCAGAAGGTCGCATAGCCGGCCGCGCGCATGCGCTGCTCGTTGACGCGGATGCCGGCCAACGTGTGGCCGAAGCGCGAGCGCTGCAGCAGCGCGAGCAGGGCGTAGCTGCCGATCAGCGCCGCCATCACCGCGTAGTACATCGTGCGCTTGTCGTCGAGGCTCAGGGCGCCGAGGACCGGCTTCGCATACAGGAACACGCCGTCGCTGCCGCCGGCGAGCTTGGTGTCGTGGAACACGAAGTAGGCCATCTGCGCAAACGCCAGCGTGACCATGATGAAGTAGACGCCCTTCGTGCGCAGGCTCAGCGCGCCGACGAACAGCGCGTAGGCTGCCGCCGCCAACACCGCGAGCGGCAGGACGCGCAGCAGCGAACCGCCGCTGTCGCCCGAGGCGAGCACGGTCACATACGCGCCGATGCCGAGGAAGGCCGCGTGGCCCAGGCTCACGAGGCCGGTGACGCCGACGAGCAGCTCCAGGCTCAGCGCGAACACGGCGTAGATCGCGATCTTCACGACCAGGTCGTGCAGGTACGGCGACAGGAACGGCGGCAGCGCCAGCAGCGCGATGGCAGCGGCGAGGGGCACGAACGACGACGCACGCATGTCAGCTGCTCCACCGCGCGTCGCGGGACCTGCGGCGCCCGGCCACCCGGCATCCTCGGCTCGCGCCGGCGTGGCGCGTGAAAGGCATCGCCGGGCCGCAAGCCGCTGGTCGAAGCGCGCCGTCCGAACCCAGGCGCCTCATCTCAATACGCCCGCTTCATCAGGCCCTCGGGCCGCCAGACCAGGATCGCCGCCATCAGCAGGTAGACGCCGACGCCGCTGTACTCGGCGAAGAAGACCTTGCCGAAGGTGTCGACGAAACCCACCAGCAGCGAGGCGATCAGCGCGCCCGTGATCGAGCCGATGCCGCCGATCACCACGACCACGAAGCAGATGATCAGCACGCTGCCGCCCATGCCCGGGTACACCGACGACAGCGGCGCCGCGATCATGCCGGCGAGCGCGGCCAGCGCCACGCCGCCGGCGAACACGACGCGGTACAGCAGCCTGATGTCCAGGCCCAGGCCGCGGGCCATGTCGCGGTTGCTCGCGCCGGCGCGGATCATCATGCCCAGCCGCGTGCGATTGACGACGAAGTACAGGCCGAGTGCGACCACGATGCAGGCCACCGAGGCGAACACGCGGTACCACGGGTACGACATCAGCTCGCCGAGCCGGAAGCCGCCGGCCAGCCACTGCGGCGCCTGCACGCCGTGCACGTCGTTGCCCACGAGCAGGCTGCGCGCCTCCTCGAACACCAGGATCAGCGCATAGGTCATCAGCACCTGCTGCAAATGCTCGCGCTGGTACAGGAAGCTGAAGAACGCCCATTCCAGCAGGTAGCCGAACGCAGCGGCCAGCAGCACGCCGACGACCAGCTTGGCGACGAACCAGTCGCCGAAATACGGCGCGAGCACGAACGCGAGGTAGGCGCCGATCATGTAGAAGCTGCCGTGCGCGAGGTTGATCACGCCCATGATCCCGAAGATCAGCGTCAGGCCGCTGGCGACGAGGAACAGCAGCAGGCCGTACTGCACGGCGTTCAGGCACTGGACGAGGAAGGTGGCGAGGTCCACGGAGCGGTCACATAGAAATCGGCCCGCGCGAAGCGCGGGCCGCAGCCAGGAAGGGCGGCAAGGCCGTTCGCTAAAACGTAGCGAAGCTCACAATTTACAGCCGCGTGCCGGGTCGGCGAGCGCCTTGACCGCCACCGAACGGTACTCGTTGTTCTTGCCCTTGACCTCGCGCAGGTAGATGTCCTGCACCGGATTGCCGGCCGGCGAAATCGTGAACTTGCCGCGCGGGCTGTCGACCGTGACCTTGTGCATCGCGGCGGTCAGCGCGTCGCGCCTGGCGAGGTCGCCCTTCACGGCTGCCAGACCGGCACCGAGGATCTGTGCGGCGTCGTAGCCCTGCACCGCATAGACGTCGGCGTTCGCCTTGTAGGCCAGCGCGAACGCCTTGCGGAACGCGTTGTTGCGCGGCGTGTCGAGGTCGTCGGCGTAGTGCAGCGTGGTCAGCATGCCTTGCGCCGCGGCGCCCTGCGCTTCGAGCGTGCCGTCGGTGAGGAAGCCGGGCCCGTAGAGCGGGATGCTCTTGTTCAGCCCCGCCGCCGCATAGTCCTTGACGAACTTGACGGCGCCGCCGCCGGCGAAGAAGGCGTAGACCACGTCGGGCTTCTGCGCCGCGACCTCGGTCAGCAGCGCCTGGAATTCCACGCCGGGGAAGGGCAGGGTCAGGTCCTTGACGACCTTGCCGCCGCCCTTCTCGAAGGCCTCGGTGAAGCCTTTCACCGATTCGTTGCCGGCAGCGTAGTTCCAGGTGATCGTCATCGCCTTCTTCGCACCCTTCGCGGCCAGCACCTTGCCCATCGCGAAGGCCGGCTGCCAGTTCGAGAATGCGCTGCGCACGATGTTGGGCGCGCACATCGGCCCGGTGATCGCGGCGGCCCCGGCGTTCGGAACGATCAACAGCGCATTGCTGTCCTTTGCGACCTTCGCCATCGCCAGCACGACGCCCGAGTGCACGCTGCCGACGAGCACGTCGACGTTGTCGCGCTTGAGCAGCTTGTTGACGTTGTCGGTGGCCTTGGACGGCTCGGATTCGTCGTCGACCTTGAAATACTGGACCTCGCGTCCGCCGAGCTTTCCGCCCTGCTCCTGCACATAGAGCCTGAAGCCGTTCTCGATGTTGCTGCCGAGGTTCGCGAAGGTGCCGGTATAGGGCAGCATGAAGCCGATCTTGATCGGCGCGGGTGTCTGCGCGTGGGCGCCGAAGGCGCACAGCGCAAAGGCGGCGGCAGCGAAACGGGTCGGTTCGAAGAAGCGCATGTCGGACTCTCGGCTCAGGATGGTGGATGTTCGTGGATGAACCGGGCCGCCTCCGACGCCGGAAGCTCGGGCCGATCCCGGTGCGGCGAGTGGCCGCATTCCGGGATCGCCAGCAAGCGGGTTTTCGGCAGTCGGGTTCGGATGGTGCCGATCTGCGCGATTGTCCCGTATTTGCCGTCCGTGCCCTGCACGGCGAGCACCGGGCAGGCGATGGTGTCGAGCTCGGTCTCGATGTTCCAGCGGCGGAACGCCGGCAACGACTCCGGCCACGTCGAAGCGTCAACCTCACGCCGGTCCCGGGGCGGCAGGTCCGGCGATGCGAGCATGCCGGCACAGCCGGTCGGCGCGCCGACGAACACCGCCACGCCGTGATCGACCCGGCGCTCGAAGACCGCCGCCGGCGTCGGCTCAGCTTGCGGTGGCAGTCGTGGTGCTGTCCGTCGCCCTGACCACCAGCACCGGCACGGGCGAGGTCCTCAGGACCTGCTCGGCGTCGCTGCCCAGCAGCATGCGACCCACACCGCGCCGCCCGTGGGTTCCGATCACGACGAGATCGGCAGACCAGGCCTTGACCTGATCGCAGACGAGGTCCGCGAGGCGGGCCGCGACGCCTTCGACGAGCACGGTATCGGCCTTCACACCGGCCTTCTCCACGCGCTCCTTGCCGTTCTGCAGGATTTTCTCGCCGCCGCGCCGCATCAGCGGAACCAGGTCGCTCGTATAGCCTGCATAGGTCTCGAAGCCGGTCACGAACAGCAGGTCGTCCACGACATGGAGGAGACGCAATTCGGCGCCGGTCAGCAAGGCGAGTTTCACCGCTTCATCCAAGCCGCGACTCGCAGTGTCGCTTCCGTCGATCGGGACAAGAATGCGTCGGAACATGATGAACCCCCGAGGTCGTGACCGGATAACTCAGTCTTCAGTATGGGCACGCCGGCATGCCGCAGGCTTGATGGGCGTCAAGGAATGGGTCTCCCAAAGCGCATCTGCTTGCGCTGGCTCAATTCGGCACCTGGGCAGGCGTCCGAAGATGGCTTCGGACCCGGAATGGGGGATGGCTTCGTGGTAACCAGGCAATTGGCTCTTGGAGAGCGCCCCCAGGCCGACGACATACGTCGTCCGCCCCCCGATGGGGATGCGGAAACTTCGGGCGGCCGGGCGTTTCCTCATGAGCGCCCCCAGGCCGACGACATACGTCGTCCGCCCCCCGGGGGGGATAAGGAAACTTCGGGCGGCCGGGCGTTTCCTCATGCGGATGCTCGCACGGGGGCGCCCCGGCAGGCCGAGGTCGAATGCGAGGGTCGCGAAGGTCGACGCCGTTCCGGCGGTCACGACGATGTGCAGGCGACCTGCGCCGTCGTCCTTGCCGGCGGAAGGGGGTCGCGCCTCAGGCAACTGACGGACGAACGCGCCAAGCCGGCGATGCCGTTCGCCGGCACCTTGAAGATCATCGACTTCACGCTGAGCAACTGTCTCAACTCGGGCGTGCGGCGCGTCAGCGTGCTGACGCAGTACAAGTCGCAGGAACTGATCCGCCACCTGATGCGCGGCTGGAACCTTGCCGGTGTCGGGTCGGACGAATTCGTCGACATCGTCCCGGCGCAGCAGCAGACCGGCGAAGGCTGGTACCAGGGAACGGCCGACGCGATTCATCAGAACCTGGGCCTGCTGAGCGAGACCGGCGCCCGTTTCGTGCTGGCGGGCGATCATGTCTACAAGATGGACTACCGCTGCATCGTGGCGGACCACGTGCGGCACGACGCCGACGTGACCGTCGCCTGCATCGAGGTGCCGGTGGCGCGAGCCTGCGAGTTCGGCGTGATCCAGGCCGACGACGACGGCCGCATCCGGGCCTTCCAGGAGAAACCGGCGTGTGCCGCGGGCCTGCCCGGCTGCCCCGACCGGGCCCTGGTCAGCATGGGGATCTATGTCTTCAGCGCCTCGTTCCTGCACCGGGAACTGCACCGCGATGCCGCCGATCCGCTGTCCCGGCACGACTTCGGGTGCGACATCTTTCCGGCGCTCATCGGACGCGCACGCGCATTCGCCCACGACTTCTCCCGCAGCTGCGTCGGCCCGGACGAGAAGCCTGCGTACTGGCGCGACGTCGGCACGCTCGACGGGTACTGGCAGGCCAACATGGACATGACGGGGCCGGCGCCCGGCCTCGACCTGAACGACCCGGCATGGCCGGTCCGCAGCCGCGGCCAGCTGTTGCCGCCGGCCAGATTCCTCGCCGGCGCGGACGGCCATGGCGGCACGGTGACCGACTCGCTGGTCGCGGGCGGCAGCGTCGTCACGGCCGCGACCGTGCGCCGGTCGGTACTGTCCACCAACGTGCTCGTCGGCGAGGGCAGCGTCGTCGAGGACTCGCTGCTGCTGCCGGGTGTGGTCCTTGGCTGCAACGTGCTGCTGCGGCGTGCGATCGTCGACCAGGACTGCGTGTTGCCGGACGGCATCAGGATCGGCGAGTGCGCCGCCGAGGACCGTTCCCGATTCATGGTCACCGAGGAGGGCGTGACGCTGGTTACCGCCCGGATGCTGGGGCAATGCGCGCCCGGCGGCGCGTCCGGCGGGCGGGTCTGCCCGTGAAGTGAGACCTTCGGCCGGGCGCCGCTGCGGTGACCGCTGCCGCGGCGATCCGGTCCCGGGTTGATCCGGCCTGCCGAGTTGTTCGTCCGGCCGAGACTGCGCTGCAAGTCACGCGCCGCCGCGGCCGGTGATGCCGGTGTGCGTCACCAGGATGCGAAGCGCGTCGATCGGCGCGACATGCATCCGCAGCCGGGCGTGCGCGTGCGGTGTGTCGCACGGGTACTCGAGCGTGAAGGACTCCTGCGTCCCCTCGATCACCGATGTCAGCCCCTGCAGCGCCTGCCGGGCGCATGCGTCGCTCGCGGCGCTGTCTTGGCACAGGGCGAGGTAGTTCGCTCCGGGCCCGCCGACGCACAACGCAGGGTCGCCATGGCGCCCGGCCGGCGCACGCCACGCGCGGTTGACCTGCAGGATCACGCCATGGCGGTCCAGCACCGCGACCTTGCCGTCGAGCGCGTCGATGATGCCGGGCAGCATGGCGTCGACCAGCCCGGTCGTGTCGCTACGAGCACCGACGCCGGCGTCGGCGGCGTGGGCAGCGTCGAACAGCGGGGCCTCGCCGGCGCCCGCCGGCACGATCACGTCGATCATCGTGCCGAAGCCGGGCCGACCGCCGATGTGCAGCGTCGCCCCGAGGGCGCGCACCCGCTCGTGCATGCCCAGCAGGCCGAACGACTCCGGTTTGCGGCGCTGGCCGGTGACCATGCCCCTGCCGTCGTCGCCGATGCGCAGCATGATCCGGCCCGCCGCCGTGCGCGCGAAACGGACCCGCACCTTCCGGGCCTGGGCATGGCGAGCCGCGTTGCCGAGCGCCTCCTGCGCGACCCGGTACAGGCAATTGGCGACCGACGACGGAATCGGCGCCTCCGCGTCGCCGCCCTCGCGGGCCTGGAAACGGCAGTCGATGCCGGTGCGCCTGGCGAACTGGCTGACGAGTGCCTCCAGCGCCGGCACCAGACCCAGGTCTTCGAGCATCTGGGGTCGCAGGTCGTTGACGATGCGGCGCGTCGACTCGATGGCGCCGGCGGCGAGCTCACCGGTTTCTTCCAGCAACGGCGCCGCGCTCTGCCCGGCCTGCAGCCGCTGGTCGATCGCCACCAGGTTGATCCGGATTGCCGCCAGCGTCTGCAGCAGATCGTCATGCAGCTCGCGCGCGATGCGCCGGCGTTCGCCTTCCTGGACCCGATCCTGCGCCTCGACGAGGCGCCGCAGCTCGGCATGCGACTCGGCCAGCGCGTTGCGCGCTTCCGAGAGTTCGGTCACGCTGCGCATGACCAGGACGATCGACGAGTCGCCCGGATTCTCGACCAGCGTTCCGGTCGACTCGACGAGACCCACCGAGCCGTCTGCGCGCAGAATCTTCACCTCCACCAGCGGCGCGACCGTCGCACCGGCGCGAAGTGCCGCGATGGTCGCCCTGGCCTGCTCGATCGAGTCGGGGTGGATCAGCTCCAGCGGCGTTCGGCCCAGCAGGGCGCTCGCGTCGGCACCGAACAGGCGTTGCGCGGCCTCGTTGACGAAGCTGATGCGGTTGCCGCTGCTGACGAACACCGCGTCGGGCAGCATCCGCAGCAGCCGTCTCACGCCGGCTTCGCTGTCGCGCAGCGCATTCTCGGCCTGGTGCCGTTCGGTGATGTCGCGCAGGATCACCGTGTACTGCCGCCGGCCGCCGGCGATCAGGTGGGAGATCGCCGCGTCGATCGGAAACTCCGCGCCGTCGGCGCGCACGGCCATCACGTCACGCTGGCGACCCATGTGGCGCGCCGCGCTGGCGGTCTCCCCGAAGGCCTGCACGTCGGCCCGGTGCGCGGCGCGATGGCGCGCCGGGATGAGCTGCCCGAGCGGTGCGCCCACCAGCTCGCCGACGCTGCAGCGGAAGATCGCGGCGGCTGCCGGATTGGCCTTGACGATGGTCTGGGTCTCGTCGGCGACGAGGATCGCGACGGTGGCGGTCTCGAAGATGCCGCGCAGCAGCTCCTCGCTGGCGGCCAGTGCCGCCTCGGTCCGCCGGCGTACCGTGGTGTCGCGCATCGAGACGAGCAGTGCGCGCCGGCCGCCGTAGTCGATCGGCGTGCTGCAGATCTCCAGTTCGACCGCGCTGCCGTCGAGTTTCACGAACACCTGCGCGCGCCTGGCCGTCGGGCGGCCTTCCTCGATCGCCGCCTTCACCCGCTGCAGCGTCGGCTCGCGCAGGTCCGGGGGGATGAAGTCGATGCTGTCCCGTCCGACCAGGTCGTCGGCCGAATTCCCGCCGAGCAGGGCGACGCAGGCCGGGTTGACGAACAGAACCTTGCCGTCGAGGTGAACGCACAGTCCGTCCGGGAGCCAGTCCACCAGCGTGCGGTAGCGGGCCTCGCTTTCGCGGCGCGCCCGCTCGCTGGCGGCATGCGCGTCGAGCATGTGGTTGAACTGCTGTGCGACCGCGGCGATCTCGGCGGGGCCGGACACGGGCGCGCGTGCGGCGGCGTCGCCGGCCGCCACCCGCCCCGCGGCGCCGGAGAGACCCGCGATCGGTCGAGCGATGGCCGCGCTCAGGCGCCAGGCCAGCACAAGCGCCAGCAGCAGCACGCCGGCGCCGATGCCGGCGGCCCGGCGCCGCGTGGCACGGAAGTCCGCGAGCACCTCGGCCTCGGGCAGGCTGGCGGAGACCCGCCAGCCGGCGCCCGGCACGGTGCCGAACGCGAACACCCGGGGCATGCGGTCGCCCCCGGTCGTCGAGAGCAGCCCTTCGCGCCGGTCTTGCGCCGAGTCGGCCTGACCGGGCTGGGGGCGCGTACCGATGAAGGCCGCCGGATCGGCGGAATGCAGCAGCACGGCGTGCCGCCGGTCCAGCACCGTCACCACCGCGCTGGCCGGTGTCGACGCGAGCAGCTGCTCGTTGAGGGTCAGCAGATCGACCGGCAGTGCCAGCATCCCGACGATGGCGCCGGACGGGCTGCGGATCGGCTGCGTCAGCATCGTGACCCAGCGGCCCGTCAGTGGCTGGATCGTGGCGTCGCCGGCATGGAAGGCGCCGCTGCGCACGGCTTCCTCGAACCACGGCGCCCCCTGTAGTGTCGACGTCGGTGGCCGCACTGCGTCCCCCTCGGTCGTGCACAGCGCTCGGCCGCGGAGGTCGCTGACGGTCAGCGCACCGAACTCCGGCTGGAGCCGGGTGATCGCGCCGATCGCGGGGTCGCAGCGCTCGGGGTCCAGGGCCTTGACCAGCGGCCGATCGGCGAGCCGCGCCAGGATGGCCCGGGTGCGGGTCAGCCGGCGATCGACACCGGCGGCGGCGTGGTCGCGCAGGATGGTCACCCTGGCGTAGCCCGCCTCGCGTGCCAGCTTCAGGTCGGTCGCGAGAAGCCACGCCAGCATCGCCGTCACCGGCAGCAGGACCGTCAGCACAAGCAGCACGATGCGGGCCCGGATCGACCGGCGTGTGAACCAGGACATCGTGCGCGGCGGGGCAACCGATCAGGCAGCGTCGTCCGCCGGTCGCATGTCCAGCGATCCGAAGGCGCTGTCGTCCGCGCCGACGCGGTGCTCGAGCCCGTAGCGGATCAGCGCGGCCATGCTGGTGAGCTGCAGCTTGTCCTGGATGCGGGCCTTGTGCGTGCTCACTGTCTTGACCGACAGGTGCAGTGCCTCGGCGATGTCGGTCACGCGCTGGCCGGCGACGATGCGCCGGAGCACGTCGAGTTCGCGATCCGACAGCTCCGCGTGCCGCGGAGTCCGTGCCATGCCGGCGAGCTGCTGGACCACGTGCTCGGCCAGGCTGGGCGTGACGTAGGTGCCGCCGGAGGCGACCTTGCCCACCGCCGCGATCAACTCGGCGGTGGCGCTGTCCTTGGTGAGGTAGCCGCTGGCGCCGGCCTTGAAGGCGCGCATCGCGTACTGCTCTTCGGCATGCATGCTCAGCACCATCACCTTGACCTTGGCGTGTTCGGTCTTGATGCGGCGTATGAGATCCAGACCGGGCATGCCCGGCATCGACAGGTCGACGATCGCGAGGGCGAAGGGCGCGCGCCGCAGGCATTCGAGCGCCTGAAAGCCCGTGGCCGCTTCGGTGACGGCCCACTCGGCGGCGATCGGCTCCAGGATGCGCTTGATGCCTTCACGCACGATGGTGTGGTCGTCGACCAGCAACAGCCCACGCCGTGGCGGCGACGGCGATGCACCCATCACGACCCGCCTCGCGCAGCGCGGGTCGCCACAGGCTGACCTCTCGTCGGGGGGCTCGACCGGACCTCTCTCATCCGGGCAAGGCTACACCCTTCTGCTGACGCGCCAAACGGCGCGCCAGCGATGGCGCCTGATCCAGATTAGCGAATCACGCGATCGGCAGGCGCTTGGAGCCGCTCGTCGTCTTCTTCGGCAGCGTGAGCTGAAGCACGCCGTTCTCGTACCGGGCCACCGACTTCGCCTCGTCGACGTCGCAGGCGAGCGAGAAGGTCCGGCTGGCATAGCCGTACTGGCGCTCCGAGCGCAGCACCCGCCCGTCCTTCTTCTCTTCCTGCTCCTTCTTGATCTCGGCGCTGATGGTGACCTGGTTGCCGTCGATGCGCACATCGATATCGTCCTTGGCGACGCCGGGCACATCGGCCTTCACGACGTAGTTCGCGTCGTGCTCGCGGCCCAGGGCCGCGTCAGGCCGCGGAAGATGTCGTCGAGCGGTTCCATCGCAAAAAGATCGTTCACGCGCAGGTCGTTCATGGGGTTGCTCCGTGCGCCGGTCAAAACCGGCGAGATGTTGTGAATGAAAGAGTCATACGTT
>JAZKAV010000017.1:0-91554 GCA_040388965.1 Pseudomonadota bacterium
CGCGATTGGACCTCGGATTAAGAAAGAACTTCTGGGTAAAGGGCAGGCCTAGCCGTTCCCGGCGTTGCGGGATGATTGAAAGGAATCTGTTGATGGAACACTTGGATCTGCATGCGCTGCTGCGCAAGATGGTGGAGATCGACGCGTCGGACCTGTTCCTGACGACCGGGGCGCCTCCCCATATCAAGGTCCAGGGCAACGCCTCGCCGATGGCGCTGGCGGCACTGAAGCCTGGCGAGGCCGGGGCGATGGCCTACTCGACGATGACGCCGGGCCAGATCGCCGACTTCGAGCGCACGCTGGAGTGCAACCTGGCCTACACGGTGGCCGAGATCGGGCGCTTCCGGCTCAGCGTCTATCGCCAGCGCGGCGAGATCGCGATGGTCGCGCGCCACATCCATGCGCGCATTCCGGGCTTCGAGGAACTCGGCCTTCCGTCCGCTGCGCGCGACCTGGCGATGCTGTCGCGTGGTCTGGTGCTGGTCGTGGGCGCGGCCGGGACGGGCAAGAGCACGACGCTGGCCGCGATGGTGGATCATCGTGCCCGTCACAGCCACGGCCACATCCTGACCGTGGAGGATCCGATCGAGTACCTGTTCACGCACGACCGCTGCACCGTCGATCAGCGCGAGGTCGGCATCGACACGCTGAGCTTCTCGGCGGCGCTGCGCAATGCCATGCGACAGGCGCCGAACATGATCATGATTGGCGAGATTCGCGATCGCGAGACCATGGAACAGGCCATCGCCTATGCCGAGAGTGGCCAGCTTTGCGTGTCCACGCTGCACGCGGCGAACGCGAGTCAGGCGATCAAGCGCATCGTCAACTTCTTTCCCGGCCACATGCATTCGCAACTGCTGATGGACCTGTCGTTGAACCTGCAGGGCGTCATCTCGCAGCGCCTGCTTCCCGGCCGGCGCGGCGGGCGGGTGCTGGCTGCCGAGACGCTGCTGCACTCGGCCTACGTCGCCGACCTGATCCTCAAGGGTGCCGTCGACGAACTCACGCATGCGATCGAGAAGAGCGGCGTGGTCGGCATGCACAGCTTCGATCAGGTGCTGCTGGATCTGTACAACGCTGGCGCGATCGACCAGGAGACCGCGCTGGCGAATGCCGACTCGCGCACCGACCTCGGCTTGCGCATGCGTGTGCAGTCGGCACACGACCCTCACTGAGCGGCGCGGCATTCGGTGTCGGAGCGATCGGTGCGGCATGTACGCACCGGAACGCCGTGCGTCCTCGCCTTCGCTTACCTCGTGCCGCGCGCGGCCTTCGCCTTGTCGATCAGGCCCCGAAGCGCAGGGCCGTCGATCAGGCGCACATTGCAGCCGGCGGCGAACGCGACCGCCTCGCGGGCGAAGCGACCTTCGGTGAGCATGAAGCCGCCGCTTGCGCCGCGGGCCACCATGGCACGCTGCAACGCATGCACCGCGTCGACGCCGACCTTGGCCTCCTTCCAGTGCCTGCACTGCACCAGACAGGTCTCGCGTTCGCGACGCAAGCCCAGTTCGCCACCGCTGTCCGCGCTGCCGCTCGCGCGTTCGAGGATCTGGTAGCCCTGCAGGCGGAACGCCTCGCCGACCAGGGCTTCGAATTCGCGCCAGGCGGCGCGATCCGGACCCCGGTCGACGGCGCCGCGGCGGGCGTTCGCCGACCCACGGGCATCTGTGTGCTTCCAGAACCACAGCGCTGCGGCAGCCGCGCACCCGGCGACCAGCAGGAACGGACCGGCCTCACGAAGGGCGGTCAACATCACTCGGCTTTCCGGCCAGCCGGTCCTGGCAGGTTCGGGGCGGTGGGAGTGAGCAAGGAGCCAACCACTGGGTGTCATTCGGAGATGAAATGCCGTTTGTCACTGTAGCGCTGCGGTCGCACTCGGTCGGATCGATGTGCGCGCAATGCATCACACGGACCGAATCGGCGGCGCGCGGGGCGCGCCGATATGCGCTTCGAGCGCGTCACCCGCGCTGCACGCGGCCTGCGGCACGTGCTCGCGAGAGTCCTTGGCATCCATCCGGAGACTGTATATATTCACAGTATGAACACGACCCGCCGAATCGATGCCGAGGAACGCGCCGAGCCGTCCGCCCATGGGCGCGTCGCAATCAAGGGGCGAGGCACGGTCTGGGCGATCCAGCACCGGTTCAGTCAGCAGGTCCGCGAGGGGTACGACGACGGCTGGGGCACGCTCGATCAGCAGGCCACGGAAGAGACGCTGCCGGCGTCGACCACCATCATCGAAGAGCGTGTGAAGTCGATCCTCGCGAGCAACGACTCACCGGACATCCCGTTCGACCTGTCCGTCAACCCGTACAGAGGCTGCGAGCACGGTTGCATCTACTGCTTCGCCCGACCCACGCACAGCTTCCTGAACCTTTCGCCGGGGCTGGATTTCGAGACCCGCATCATCGCCAAGGTCAACGCAGCGCAGCGGCTTCGCGAGGCGTTCGCGAGCCGCAGTTACGAGCCCTTGCTGCTGAACCTCGGTTCGGCAACCGACGCCTACCAACCCGTCGAGCGCAGGCTGCGCATCACGCGTTCGGTCATCGAGGTGCTGGCCGAATGCGCGCACCCGTTCTCGCTGGTCAGCAAGTCGTCGGGTGTCGAACGCGACCTCGACCTGATCGTGCCGATGGCGCGGCGCGGCCTGGCCGCGGTGTACATGTCGGTGACGTCGCTCGACCCGGCGCTGTCACGCATCCTCGAGCCACGTGCCGCATCGCCGCAGCGCCGGCTGCAAACCATGGCGGCGCTCGCCAGAGCCGGCGTGCCGGTCGGCGTGAGCGTGTCGCCGGTCATCCCGTTCATCAACGAGCCGGAGCTGGAGCACATCCTCGAAGCGGCGGCAGCGGCCGGCGCGAGCTCGGCGTTCGCCATCGTGCTGCGCCTGCCCTGGGAGGTGAGCCCGCTGTTCCAGCAATGGCTGGAACAGCACTTCCCCGAACGCGCAGCGCGCGTGATGGCGCGCGTGCGCGAGATGCGCGGCGGGCGCGACTACGACGCCCGCTTCGGCACGCGCATGAAAGGCGAGGGCGTGTGGGCGCAACTGCTGGCCCAGCGTTTCAGCAAGGCCGTTGCGCGTCTCGGCTTGAACCGCGAGCGTGTCGAGCTCGACCTGACGCAGTTCCGAAGGCCGCTCAAACTCCGGGCCGACGGGCAGCGGGACCTGTTCGGCTGATGCGCTGCGTCAGTCGCGCAGATCGGGTTCGAAGAAGATCCAGCGCACCTGCGGGAACGCCGCCCGCAGGCGATGCTCGACCGCATTGATCGCTTCGATCAGCGCCACATCGGAGGCTTGCGGCCGCATGCGCGCCTTCACGGCTACCATGATCTCGCTGCCCAGTTGCTGCGTGATGAGGCTGTAGATCTGCGCGACCTGCGGCTGCTCCCCCAGGTGCGAACGCATCCGTTCGACCAGGCGCGGCTCGGCGCTCTGGCCGACCAGCAAGGCCTTGACCTCGACACCCACCAGAATCGCCACCAGGACCAGCAGCACGCCGATGCAGATCGAGCCGATTGCGTCCCACATCGGGTTGCCGGTGATCATGGCCAGCGCGATGAAGCCCAGCGCCAGCACCAGCCCGCCCAGTGCGGCCAGGTCCTCGCCCAAGACGACCAGCAACTCGCTGTGGCGCGAACTGCGGAACCACTGCCACAGGCTCAGTTCGCCGCGCTCCTTGTCGATTTCGCGCAGTGCGCCCCAGAGCGAGACCGACTCGGCCACCACGCCGAACGCGAGGATGCCAACCGCCACCCAGGCGTATCTGACCGGCTCGCTGCCGGCCAGCTTGTGCACGCCTTCGTAGATCGAGAACAGCCCGCCCATGCTGAACAGCATCAGCGCGACGATGAAGCTCCAGAAGTAGATCGCGCGGCCGTGCCCCAACGGGTGTTCGGGCGAGGCACTGCCCTTGGCTTCCTTCAGGCCCCAGATCAGCAGCGCCTGGTTGCCGCAGTCGGCGAAGGAATGGATCGCCTCGGCCAGCATCGAGGCCGACCCGGTGAACACCGTACCGGCGCTTTTCGCCAGCGCGATCGCGAAATTCGCGCCGAGCGCGAAGAAGATCGACTTGAGCGGTTCGGCTTGGGCAGACACGATGTCGTTCCGAAGGTCCGGTCGCCGTCCCGTGCGCCGGGTTCACTTGAACAGGTCTTTGACCCGATCGGTCCAGGTCTTCGTGTTCGGCGAGTGGCGGTCGCCGGACTTGCTGAACGACTCGTCGAGCTCCTTCAGCAGCTTGCGCTGGTGTTCGGTCAGCTTGATCGGTGTCTCGACGCTGACATGGCAGTACAGGTCGCCGGGGTAGCTGGAGCGCACGCCCTTGATGCCCTTGCCGCGCAGGCGGAAGGTCTTGCCGTGCTGCGTGCCTTCGGGCAGCTCGATCTCGGCCTTGCCGCCCAGCGTGGGCACCTCGATTTCGCCGCCGAGTGCTGCCGTCGTCAGCCCGACCGGGACCGTGCAGTGCAGGTCATCGCCGTCGCGCTCGAAGATCTCGTGCCGCTTGACGCGGATCTCGATGTAGAGGTCGCCGGCCGGCCCGCCGTTCGTGCCCGGTTCGCCATTGCCGCTGGAGCGGATGCGCATGCCTTCGTTGATGCCGGCGGGGATCTTCACCTCCAGCGTCTTGTTCTTCTTGATCCGGCCCTGGCCGCTGCAGGTGGTGCAGGGCTCGGGGATGATCTTGCCGCTGCCGTGGCAGTGCGGGCAGGTCTGCTGGATGCTGAAGAAACCCTGGCGCATGTGCACCGTGCCCTGGCCGTTGCAGGTGCTGCAGACCTTCGGGCTGGTGCCGGGCTTGGCGCCGCTGCCCTTGCAGGTCTCGCAACTCTCGTAGGCCGGGATGCGGATCTGGGTCTCCTTGCCGTGAGCCGCCTCTTCGAGCGTGATCTCCATCGCGTAGCTGAGGTCGCCGCCGCGGAACACCTGCTGCCCGCCACCGCGCCGCTGGCCGCCGGCCGCGCCGCCACCGAAGATGTCGCCGAAGATGTCACCGAAGGCTTCGGCGAAACCGCCGAAACCTTCGCCTCCCGGTCCCCCGCCGCGGCCCATGTTCGGGTCCACGCCGGCGTGACCGTACTGGTCGTAGGCCGCCCGCTTCTGCGGGTCGGTGAGCATCTCGTAGGCCTCCTTGGCTTCCTTGAACTTCTCTTCCGACTTCTTCGCGTGGTCACCCTGGTTGCGGTCGGGGTGATGCTTCATCGCCAGTTTGCGATAGGCCTTCTTGATGTCGTCTTCGCTGGCGTTCTTCGGCACGCCGAGCGTTTCGTAGTAGTCGCGTTTGGCCATGGACTCCAGGCTCCGATCGATTCAGTATTCTCGGTTCGCATCAAACACCAACGCCGGTTTCAGCCGGAGCCCGCTTGCATGGAAGCAGCTCCGCCCGAAACCGGCGAGGATCAGCGAAGGGTGATCAGCCCTTCTTGACTTCCTTGAACTCGGCGTCGACGACGTTGTCGTCGGCCGCCGGCTTCGAGGGCGCCGATTCGGCGTGAGGCTGCTCGGCGCCGGCGCCCGCCGCAGCGGCAGCCGCCTGGGACTCGGCATAGATCTTCTCGCCGAGCTTCTGGCTCGCCGTCATCAGCGCCTCGGTCTTGGCTTCGATCTCCGCCTTGTCCTCGCTCTTGAGCGATTCCTCGGCATCCTTCAGCGCGGCTTCGACCTTCTCCTTCTCGCCGGTGTCGAGCTTGTCGCCGTGCTCGGACACGCTCTTGCGCACGCTGTGGATCATCGCGTCGGCCGAATTGCGGGCCTGGATCAGTTCGAGCTTCTTCTTGTCGTCGGCCGCGTTCATCTCCGCGTCCTTGACCATCTGCTCGATCTCGGCCTCGGTCAGGCCCGAGTTGGCCTTGATGGTGATCTTGTTTTCCTTGCCGGTGCCCTTGTCCTTCGCGCCGACGTGCAAGATGCCGTTCGCGTCGATGTCGAAGCTGACCTCGATCTGCGGCATGCCGCGCGGCGACGGCGGGATGCCTTCGAGGTTGAACTCGCCCAGGCTCTTGTTGCCCGAGGCCATCTCGCGCTCGCCCTGGTAGACCTTGATCGTGACCGCCGGCTGGTTGTCGTCGGCGGTCGAGAACACCTGGCTGAACTTGGTCGGGATCGTGGTGTTCTTCTTGATCATCTTCGTCATCACGCCGCCCAGCGTCTCGATGCCGAGCGACAGCGGGGTCACGTCGAGCAGCAGCACGTCCTTGCGGTCACCGGCCAGCACCTGGCCCTGGATCGCGGCGCCCACGGCCACCGCTTCATCCGGGTTCACGTCCTTGCGCGGCTCCTTGCCGAACAGCTCCTTGACCTTCTCCTGGACCTTGGGCATGCGGGTCATGCCGCCGACCAGGATCACGTCGTCGATGGCGCTCACGGCCACGCCCGCATCCTTGATCGCGGTGCGGCAAGGGGCGATCGTGCGCTCGATCAGGTCCTCGACCAGGGCTTCGAGCTTGGCGCGCGTGAGCTTGATGTTCAGGTGCTTCGGGCCCGAGGCATCGGCCGTGACGTAAGGCAGGTTGATGTCGGTCTGGGCGCTGCTCGACAATTCGATCTTCGCCTTCTCGGCCGCTTCCTTCAGGCGCTGCAGCGCGAGCACGTCCTTGGTCAGGTCGACGCCCTGCTCCTTCTTGAACTCGGTGACGATGTAATCGATGATGCGCTGGTCGAAGTCCTCGCCGCCCAGGAAGGTGTCGCCGTTGGTCGACAGCACCTCGAACTGCTTCTCGCCGTCGACATCGGCGATCTCGATGATCGAGATGTCGAAGGTGCCACCGCCCAGATCGTAGACGGCGATCTTGCGGTCGCCCTTCTCGTTCTTGTCGAGGCCGAAAGCGAGCGCCGCGGCCGTCGGCTCGTTGATGATGCGCTTCACGTCCAGGCCGGCGATGCGACCCGCGTCTTTCGTGGCCTGGCGCTGCGCGTCGTTGAAGTACGCGGGCACGGTGATCACGGCCTCGGTGACGGTTTCGCCAAGATAGTCTTCGGCGGTCTTCTTCATCTTGCGCAGGATCTCGGCGCTGACCTGCTGCGGCGCGAGCTTCTGGCCGCGCACCTCCACCCAGGCGTCGCCGTTGTCGGCCGCGACGATCTTGTAGGGCATCAGGTCGATGTCCTTCTGCACCTCCTTTTCAGTGAACTTGCGGCCGATCAGGCGCTTCACCGCGTAGAGGGTGTTCTTCGGGTTCGTGACGGCCTGGCGCTTGGCCGAGGCGCCCACGAGGATCTCGCCGTCCTCCTGGTAGGCCACGATCGACGGCGTGGTGCGCGCACCTTCGCTGTTCTCGATGACCTTGGTGGTGTTGCCTTCCATGATCGATACGCACGAGTTCGTGGTGCCGAGGTCGATACCGATGATTTTGGCCATGTCGTGTGCTCCTGAATGCTGGAATTCGATGTGCTTAACGTGTGGATAAGGTGTGGGCTTTCAAGCCTGAACCTGTGGATTTCCGGTGTTCTTCAAGATGGTGCGGAAACGGTGACCAGCGCCGGGCGCAGCACCCGGTCGGCAATCAGGTAACCCTTCTGCAACACGGCCACCACGGTGTTCGGCTCCTGAGCGGCCGGCACGACGCTGATGGCCTGGTGCTGATGGGGGTCGAACTTCGCGCCCGCCGCGGGGTTGATCTCGACGACCTTGTTGCGATCCAGGGCCGCGACCAGCTGGCGCAGGGTTGCATGCACGCCTTCGAGCATCTGCGCCGGGGTCGCGTCCGGCAGGGCGATCGCGGCCTCCAGGCTGTCCTTCACGGGCAACAGGCTGTCGGCAAAGCCTTCGACGGCGTACTTGCGTGCCTTCGCGATCTCGTCCTCGGCGCGGCGGCGCGTGTTCTCGGCCTCGGCCTTGGCGCGCAGATAGGCGTCCGAGACTTCAGCGTGCCGGGCCTCGAGTTCCTGAAGCCGCGCGTCGGCGTTGAAACTGCCGGCCGCCTCCGGTGCGGCATGGCCTGATTCGGGGCTGGGTTGGGTCGGGTCGATGTTCGTCATGGCGTTGAAAATTGCGTTGTGTTCCACGTGGGGCGATTGCCCTCAGGTTCAAGAGGGAGATTGACAGATTTTCCGCGCACCGGCCGCTCCGACGGCGCTGCTATTCCGGTTCGACCGACGCGCTCCAGCGGTTCCAGTCGGCCAGTTGGCGCCGGTCGCGCTTGGTCGGGCGGCCCTGCTCGATCGCGAGCGAGGGCTCGGCGTTCAGGCGCCGCGCCAGCGCCTGTTGGGTGCGGCGCTCGATGCTCTGCGGTGTTTCCG
The DNA here is from genome assembly GCA_040388965.1 of Pseudomonadota bacterium. Lineage (GTDB taxonomy): Bacteria > Pseudomonadota > Gammaproteobacteria > Burkholderiales > Burkholderiaceae_C > LMDS01. Next base: position 8,237 of record JAZKAV010000017.1, read on the forward strand.
AGAACATGCCCTGGGCGATCGTGGCGCTGCCGCGGTGGTCGCTGGCCTGGGTCACGACAACGGTGCAGGCGACCTGGCCCTGTCTCATCTCGATCGTGTCGCCGACGCGAACCTCGCGCGATGCCTTCGCCGCTTGGCCGTTGACCTGAACCCGGCCGCGCCCGATAGTGTCGGCACTCAGGCTGCGGGTCTTGTAGAACCGCGCCGCCCACAGCCACTTGTCGAGGCGCACCTTGTCGACGGCCATGCCGGGTCGCGTGGGTTCCGTCATCGCGGGAGATTCTCGGGACACAGGCGCGTCAGACCGGGCTACTGGATCGCGCCCGCCGCAAGGGCGCGGCTGCGCTGCGCTTCGAGCGCCACGGCGTCGTCTCGCGCGGTCGTCGGCCAGCCTTGCAGATGCCGGATCGCGATCGCTGCCAGCGCCGCCAGCCATTCGTGCTGGTCGTTCAGGCAGGGGACGTAGCTGAACTCGGTGCCGCCGGCCCGCAGGAAGGCGGCGCGCGCCTCCTGGTGGATTTCTTCGAGTGTCTCCAGGCAATCGGAGGTGAAGCCGGGGCACATCACGTCGACGCTTCGCACGCCCTGCCTGGCGAGCGCTACCAGCGCCGGCTCGGTGTAGGGCTGCAGCCATTCGGCGCGGCCGAGCCGGCTCTGGAACGTGACGAGCAGCGCATCCGTGCCGAGATCGAGCCGTTCTCGCAGCAGCCGTGCGGTCTTCAGGCATTCGCAGTGGTACGGGTCGCCCAGTGTCAGCGTGCGCTGCGGCACGCCGTGAAAGCTCAGCACCAGCCGCTGCGCGCGGCCGTTCGATTGCCAGTGGTCGCTGATGCGCTTCGCGAGCGCGTCGATGTAGCCCGGATCGTCGTGGTAGCGGTTCACGAAGCGCAACTCGGGGAGGCTGCGCACGTTCCGCGCCCAGGCGCCGACCGCGTCGCTGACGCTGGCCGTCGTCGTGGCTGAATACTGCGGGTAAAGCGGCAGCACCAGCACGCGGGTCACGTTTTGCGCCTTCAGCTCGTCGAGCACCGAAGCGATCGACGGATTGCCGTAGCGCATCGCATAGCGCACCTGGACGTCGTGGCCGCGCTGGCCCAGGTAGCCGCGCAGCAGCGAGGCCTGCTTGTCGGTCCAGACCTTCAGCGGCGAGCCTTCCGCGGTCCAGATGCTCGCGTACTTCTTCGCGGATTTGGCCGGCCGGGTGCGCAGGATCACGCCGTGCAGGATCAACAGCCACAGCGCACGCGGGATCTCGACCACGCGCCGATCGCTGAGAAACTCGGCGAGATAGCGGCGCACCGCGTCCGGTGTCGGCGCATCGGGTGTGCCGAGATTGCACAGCACGACGGCGGTGGTCGCGGGTTGGCCGTGCTGGTGCGAAGGTTCCGGGGCGAAAGGCATGGGGCGAGGGCGATGAGCGCGCGATTATCGGCCATCCAAGCCGGTGCACCTTCGAAGCAGGATGAGGCCCGCGGGCCGGTGCGGGGTGGCACGGAGAGTGGCGCAGATCAGCCGTCGTGCGGCTGCGTATCGGCGAATTTCAGCACCTCGAAGCGAACGCTCGGGCTGAGTGCGTCCGTCGGCTGCGTGCCCAGGCCGATCGTGCCGCTGCCGTGCAAGGTGCAGCTGCCGCGGCGCAGGCTGATGATCTCCGGATCGTGGTCGAAGTGGATGTAGGTGCCGTTGTAGCTCAGGTCGGTGATCTGGAAGGTGCCGCCATGCCAGTCGATGCGCGCATGCGAACGCGACACGCGGGTGTCGTCGATGATGTAGGTCGCCTGCGGACTGCGGCCGAGCACGACCGGCAGGCTGGGGCCGGCGTAGACGCGACGCTGATCCATCCAGTCCAGCCGGATCGCCTCGGGTTCGGACGCGGCGGGGACGATGTCGCCGAAAGCCGTCGCCGCGGTGTCCCCGACACGAGGTGCGGCCTCCAGCAGGTGCACGTGCACGGGCTCGACACGGCCGCGCAATTGCATCCGGTCCAGGCTGCGAAAGCGCGCCTGTGCGATGGCATCCAGACCATCGAGGACCAGGGCGGTGACCAGCGTCTCGTTGTCTCCCGCATGGTCGAGCAGCCGGGCGGCCACGTTGACCGCGTCGCCGAAGATGTCGCCGGCAATCTCGACCACCTCGCCGCGGGCCAGGCCGACCTGCAGCTTCAGCGGCACCATCCGGGCATGGAGAGCCAGTGCGCCGTCGCCGGGGGCACCGATGCGCTCCAGCGACTCATGCATTTCGTCGGCCGCGGCCACGGCCGACGCCGGCACGGGGAAGGTCGCCATCAGGCCATCGCCCAGCGTCTTGACGACATGGCCGCCATGGTGGCTCACGATGCGGGCGAGCAGAGCGACGCTGCGCGTCACCACCGTGCTCGCGTCCGAATTGCCCAGCGTCTCGTACATCGAGGTGCTGCCGCGCAGGTCCGCGAACAGCACGGTGCGATCGATGGTCTGCGTCATGGGGAGCGGGCCGGGCAGGGCATGACGCCAGTTTATCGCGCAGCACCGGCAGAAAGAAAGAAGCCCCGTGGGGTCCACGGGGCCCATGCGTCGGCGGCTGCCCGATCAGAGCGTGTCGAGATAGGTGCGCAGCTTGTCAGAACGGCTCGGGTGCTTGAGCTTGCGGATCGCCTTGGCCTCGATCTGGCGGATGCGCTCGCGGGTCACGTCGAACTGCTTGCCGACCTCCTCCAGCGTGTGGTCGGTCGACATCTCGATGCCGAAGCGCATGCGCAGCACCTTGGCCTCGCGCGGCGTCAGGCTGTCGAGGATGTCCTTGACGACGTCGCGCAGGCCGGCCTGCATCGCGGCCTCGATCGGCGCCGTGTTGTTGGTGTCCTCGATGAAGTCGCCCAGGTGCGAGTCGTCGTCGTCGCCGATCGGCGTCTCCATGGAGATCGGCTCCTTGGCGATCTTCATGATCTTGCGGATCTTGTCTTCGGGGATCTCCATCTTCTCCGCGAGCGTCGGCGCGTCCGGCTCGAAGCCGAACTCCTGCAGGTGCTGGCGGCTCAACCGGTTCATCTTGTTGATCGTCTCGATCATGTGCACCGGAATGCGGATGGTGCGCGCCTGGTCGGCGATCGAGCGCGTGATCGCCTGGCGGATCCACCACGTGGCGTAGGTCGAGAACTTGTAGCCGCGCCGGTATTCGAACTTGTCGACCGCCTTCATCAGGCCGATGTTGCCTTCCTGGATCAGGTCGAGGAACTGCAGGCCGCGGTTGGTGTACTTCTTCGCGATCGAGATCACGAGGCGCAGGTTGGCCTCGATCATCTCCTTCTTCGCGTCGCGCGAGGCCTTCTCGCCCTCGTTCATGCGCTTGTTGATGCGCTTGAGGTCTTCCAGCGGGACCACGGCCCTGGCCTGCTGGTCGGTCAGCTTCTTCTGCAGTTCCTGCACCGGCGGCAGGTTGCGCGCCAGAATTGCGCTGTAGGGCTTGTTCGCCGCGACTTCCTTCTCGGCCCACTTGAGGTTGAGGATGTTGGGCGGGAAGTGCTTGATGAAGTAGTCCTGCGGCATGCCGCACTTGTCGACCAGGATCTTGCGCAGCTCGCGCTCGTAGCGGCGCACGTCGTCGACCTGCGAGCGCAGGATGCCGCACAGCTTCTCGATCGTCTTGACCGTGAAGCGGATCGTCATCAGCTCGTTGCTGATCGCCTGCTGCGCCTTGTTGTACGAAGGCGACTGGTAGCCGTCCTTCTCGAAGGCCTTGCGCATCTTGTCGAAATTGATGCGCAGGGTCTCGAACTTGGCCAGCGCCGCAACCTTCAGTTCCTCGAGCTTCTTGGTCAGCGCCTTGCTGCCGCCCTGTCCGTCGTCGTCGTCCTCTTCGTCGAAGAAGTCGACGTCTTCCTCGGCCACGTAGTCGTCGGCCTCGTCTTCCGAGACGAAACCGTCGACCGCTTCGGAGATCTTCATGTCGCCCGAGGCGATGCGGTCGGCGTAGCTCAGGATTTCGGCGATCGTCGTCGGCGACGCGCTGATCGCGTACATCATCGCCTGCAGGCCGCCCTCGATGCGTTTGGCGATCTCGATCTCGCCCTCGCGCGTCAGCAGCTCGACCGTGCCCATCTCGCGCATGTACATGCGCACCGGGTCGGTGGTGCGGCCGAACTCGGAGTCGACCGTGGACAGGGCCGCTTCGGCCGCCTCTTCGGCTTCTTCCTCGGTCGCTGTGGTGGTGCCGCCGCCAGCGATCAGCAGCGTTGCGGCGTCGGGCGCCTGCTCATAAACCGCGATGCCCATGTCGTTGAGCATCGAGACGATGGCTTCGAGGATCTCGTCGTTGACCAGCTTCTCGGGCAGGTGGTCGTTGATCTCCTGGTGCGTCAGGAAACCGCGCGTCTTGCCCATCTTGATGAGGGTCTTGAGTTCCTGGCGGCGTTTGGCCGCTTCCTCTTCGGTCAGTGCGGTTTCTTCGAGGCCGAACTCGCGCATCAGCGCGCGCTCCTTTGCGCGCGATACCTTCATGCGCAGCGGCTTGGCCTTGATCTTGGCCTCGTCGGCGGCGGCCGACTCGACCTCCGGCTCCCCCTCGAGATCGGACTCGAGATCCGAGAGGTCGACATCGTTGTCCTGCCGCTTCTGTGCTTTCTCGTCGACCTTAAGCTTGCGTACCGGCTTGCCCTTCGCGATTTCGACCACCTTGGCTGCCGGCTTGACGGACTTCTTGCTCGTCGTATCGGCCTTCAGGGCCTTCGCGGGCGCACTCTTGGGCGCCAGGGTCTTGTGGCCAGAGGCAAGTGCGGCCTTCGCGGCCGGGGCGATCTTCTTCGCGGTCATGCAAATCCTCGGATGATGATGGTGGGCCGGTGTCGCGGGAGCCCTGCCACCCGACTGAGCGCGCTGCGGCACAGTTCGAGGGCGAAGGCAACCGGCCGCAGGCCAGCCCAATGGACAGTCGATCGAATCGACGGCCGGTCGATCGAATCACCGATCGGACCGACTTCGAGCGGGCAAGCTCGGGTGATCATTTGGGGTGCAGTCCTTGCGGGAGAAGGTGGCCTGAAACCCGCTGTGGGGACCCTGGGTCAGAGGGTGGCCGGGACCCGGAGGTGCTGCTGTCACTCTTGCCGCGCAAATGTCAATGATGGATTGTACCTCGCATCGTCAGCTCACGCCAGGCGCGCCGGTCTTGGTTTTCAGACGCCTGCGCGCGTCCATCAGCTCGCGACTGCGGCGCTGGGCGTCGGGCGATGCGGCGCCCGAATCGAACAGCGCCTTGAGCTCTTCATCGACCGCGTGCAACCGCAGTTTCGAGATCACGAGCGACAGCTCGTACGCGATGTCGGACTCCGCTTCGGGGTCGTGGAACCCGGCGATGCGCGCCAGGGTCGCGCTGCCTTCGCTGTCGGGCTGCGAGCGCTCGCGCAGCTCGGCAAGCATCGCCGCAGGCGCGAGTGGCCCGTGCTCGTGGACACTGCGCTCGATGCCGCCGAAGAAGGCGTCGTACGGGGCGGGCTGGGCGGCGAGCAGGTCGTGCGCCTCGCCGTCGAGCTGGATCCACAGATCGCTGCGATGCAGCAGCAGCCAGATCGCGCGATCGAGCAGGCTGGCGGTGCCCTTGCTGACATGACCGGGGCGTCGCGGCGGCGACCGCCAGGCGGCAGGTTCCCGTGGAATCGACCGGGCGGGCGCGTGGCCCCACTGGCGGAGCAGTTGCTCCGGGTCGTCGCGGCCGGCAGCGGCCAGGTCGGTCAGCAACTGCCGCTTCAGCGCGCCGTCCGGCAGCGCGGCCCACAGCGGTCTGGCATTGGCCAGCATGTGTGCCCGGCCCTCGGCGGTGTCCAGGTCGCAGTCGGTGCTGGCCGCCTCGATCAGCTGGCGCGACAGCGGGACGGCTTGGGCCACGCGTTCCTCGAACGCCGCCGCACCGAACTCACGCACGTAGGAATCGGGATCGTGTTCCGGGGGCAGGAACAGGAAGCGGATCCGGCGCGTGTCGCTCGCGTGCGGCAAGCTCGCTTCGAGCGCGCGTCGTGCCGCACGTCGGCCGGCGGCGTCGCCGTCGAAGCTGAAGACGACCGAGTCGGTAAACCGGAACAGCTTGTGCAGGTGGTCGGGCGTGCAGGCGGTGCCCAGCGTCGCGACGGCATTGCCGAAGCCTGACTGCGCGAGCGCGACCACGTCCATGTAGCCTTCGACGACCAGTGCATAGCCGCGTTGCCGTATCGCGGTGCGCCCCTCGAAGAGTCCGTAGAGCTCTCGGCCCTTGCTGAACACCGGCGTCTCGGGCGAGTTCAGATACTTGGGTTCGCCGCGATCCAGCACCCGCCCGCCGAAGCCGATCACATCGCCCTGCACCGAGCGGATCGGGAACATGATTCGGTCGCGGAAGCGGTCGTAGCGCCTGCCGGACAGCGCTGCTCGATCGTCGGGTACGTCGGTCGATCCGCCAGGAGAATGCGGGCCGGATGGGGACGATCCCGCGCTCGGGCCGCCCGGCGCCGCGTCGTCGTCCGGCCTGACGATCACCATGCCGCTTTCGGCGAGCAGTGGATCGTCGTAGCTGGGGAACACGCTGGCCAGGCTGCGCCAGCCCTCGGGGGCGTAGCCGAGGCCGAACGCGGCCGCGATCTCCCCGCTCAGGCCACGGCCCTTCAAGTAGTCGATCGCGCGCGGGCTGCGCTTGAGCTGCTGGCGGTAGGCCTCGGCGGCTCTGGCGAGCACGTCGGTCAGGGTCGAGCGGCGCTGCTTCAGTGCCGCGGCCTGTTCGCGTTCCGCCGGCGAGCTGTCTTCCTCGGGGACTTGCAGGCCGACCTGCTGCGCCAGCTCCCGGACCGCATCGACGAAGCTCATGCCACTGTATTCGGTCAGGAAGCGGATCGCGTCGCCGCTCGCGCCGCATCCGAAGCAGTGATAGAACTGCTTGCTCGGGCTGACCGAGAAGCTCGGCGATTTCTCGCCGTGGAACGGGCACAGGCCCATCAGGTTCGCGCCGCCCTTCTTCAGCGGCACATGGCGGCCGATCAGGTCGACGATGTCGACGCGCGCGAGCAAGTCCTGGATGAAGGCGGGAGGAATCACGTCCCGAGTCTAGCTTTGCGCCTGCGTCGGGATGCCGGTGCAGCCGACCCGCGGGCTGCACCGGCGCCGTCGTCAGGCCGGTGCGAGCAGCTCGCTCGCTGCCGGCATGCCCTTGTAGCCCCGGACCCAGTCGAAGACCTGATCCGCGGGCATCGCCGCGGCGATCCCGTTGCCCTGGCCCGTGACGCAGCCGATCTCGATCAGGCGCTGCGCCTGGGCGCGGGTTTCGACACCCTCGGCGACGACCGAGCAGCCGAAGGTCTGCGACAGCCCGATCACGCCTTCGACGATCGCGAGATCCTGGCGATCACCGAGCATGTTGGTGACGAAGGAACGGTCGATCTTCAGCATGTCGATCGGCAACTGCTTCAGGTAGGTGAAGGTCGAGTAGCCGGTGCCGAAATCGTCGAGAGCGAAGCGCACGCCGAGCACGCGGCACTGCTCCATCAGCTCGCAGGTGTGGTCGATGTCCGCCAGTGCCGCAGTTTCCAGGACCTCGATGATCAGGCGGTGGGCGACCGGCGCCCGATGCCGCGACAGCAGCCCCGTCAGGTGCTGCGCGAACAGCGGCTCCTGCAGGTGGCGCGCCGAGACATTGACGCTGACCGTGATGTCCAGCCCCATGCGCAGCCAGCGCGCGAGCTGGTCGATGCCTTGCTGCAGCACCCAGTTGCCGACGCTGATCGCCAGGCCGGTGTTCTCGATCAGCGGCAGGAACTGCGCCGGCGAGATCACCCCCTGCTCGGGGTGCTTCCAGCGCAGCAGCGCCTCGGCGCCCAGCACCTTGGCGCTGCGCATGTCGACCTTGGGCTGGAAGTACAGGCAGAACTCGCTGGCGTCGAGCGCCTCCTGGACGCGGCCGAGCGCGACGAAACGCGCCGAGGCGCGGCGGTCGTGCTCGGCATCGAAGAACAGGTAGCCGTTGCGCCCGGCCTGCTTCGCACCGTACATCGCATGGTCGGCGTGGCGCAGCAGCGTTTCGGCGTCGGCGCCGTCGAGCGGAAACACGGTGGCGCCAATGCTCGCCGTCACCAGCACCGGCCCGGCGCCCACACCCAGCCCGTACGGCTGACCGACCTGATGGAGCACCCGTTCGACAGCGTGACGGCTCTCCTCGAGCGTGGTGGTGCGCAGCAGCAGCACGAACTCGTCGCCGCCGATGCGCGCGACGACGTCGTCGCCGCCGGCCCACGAGCGCAACGAGCGCCTCATGCGGGTCGCGACATCGACGAGCAGCCGGTCGCCGGCTTCGTGTCCGAACCGGTCGTTGACCGGCTTGAAGTGGTCGAGATCGAGGTAGCAGACCGTCAGCAGCGATCCTTCGCGCCGGCTCGTCTTCATCGCCGCATGAAGCATCTGCGCGAGCCGCACCCGGTTCGGGAGGCGGGTGAGCTCATCGAAATGCGCCTGGCGCTGCAGCTGTTCGAGCTGCGCGCGTGTGTGCGTGATATCCGCGATGGCCAGCACGTGGTTGCGCAGCGTGCCGCTCGCGTCGCGCACCGCGGTGATCGTGACCTGCAACAGGCAGGATTCGCCGTTGCGCCGGTGTTGCCGCAACTCGCCGCGCCAGGTTCCGTCACTGGCCAGACCCGCGCGCATCGCCGCGATCTGGGCGTCCGGCTCGGACGCGGAGCCGCCGGGTTGCAGCATCGCCGGCACCAGGCCGAGCAATTCCTCCCGGGTGTAACCGGTGATCTCGGTGAAGGTCGGGTTCGCTTCCAGCACCCGTTGCTGCGGGTCGGTGATCAACAGACCTTCGTGCAGGTGCCGGAACACGGTCTGTGTCAGCGCCTGCCCTTCGCGCGCCGCCTGAACGTCGCTGATATCGCGCGCTGTCACGATGATGCGCAGCGGTCTGCCGGCCCGACCGCGCTCGACCACCAGGCCGTGCAGCTCGAACAAGTTCCAGCTGCCGTCGCGGCACAGCATGCGGCACTCGGCGCGGCAGCCGGCTGCGCCGCGCGCACGCAGCGACTCGAATGCGCGCTTCACGGCAGCCGCGTCGTCCGGATGGAGCAGCGCCCAGAACGCGTCCGGGCTGTCGCCGATGGACCGCGACGAATGGCCCAGCAACGCCAGCCAGCGCTCCGAGAAGACGATCCGGTCGGTGGCCAGGTCCCACTCGCCGATGCCGATCCGCGAAGCGTCGAGCGCGAGCTGCCAGCGCCTTTCGCTGGCAGCAGTCTCGACGGTCAGCGCGCTCGTCACCAGCGGGATCGCGAGCAGGCTGCAGACGTAGCCGACCAGCAGGGAAACGCCCGGGCCAGCGTCGGCGCGCTGGAACGGACCGAGCCCGTGCAGCGTGGCGAACACCGTGCCCGCCGTGAGCAGCAGCGTGGTCGACGCCGCGGCGAACAGGCCGCTGCGGGCCGCGAGCCAGCACAGCAGCAGGTGCGGGGCGAAGAACAGGGGCGACAGCACGGCCTGCTCGCGGCCGGCGAGCGCCGTCGCCATCGCGGCACTTGCGATCACGGCGAGCGCCAGCAGGCTCGTGGGCACCCAGCGCCACTCGCCCGCGGCCCGCCGCCACGACGCCCGCGACAGCGTCAGCAGCGGGATCCCGACGACCAATGCACCCAGCGCGTTGCCCATCCAGCCGGATTCCCAGACCCGGGGCAGGTCGGTCCGGCTGACGGCGCCCGCCGCGGCGAGCCAGATCGAACTGTTGCCGGCCGCAAGCAGCATTGCAAGGCCCGCACCGATCGAAACGAACAGCCCCAGGTCGCGCCGCCGGTCGAGTTCGAGATGCAGGCCGTTGCGCTGCAGCAGCCACGCGCCGAGCAGCGGGCCGAACGTGTTGCCGAGGGCCAGCGGAAGCGCCAGCCAGGCCGGCAACCCGGTCGACAGCGCCAGCGCCAGTGCGCCCATCAGGACGCCGGGCCACAGCCCGAGTCCGAAACGCAGCAGCGCCGCCAGCGCGATGCCGGCCGCCGGCGAGATCAGGGTGACGTAGGGCCCAAGCGATGGTGCGGCCAGACCAACACGGCCGGCGAGATAGCAGGCCGCGAACAGCAGTCCGGTGCGCAGCGCCCGGTCGCGAAGGCCGACCGGCTTGAAGAAGGCAGGTGCGGACCTGGAGAGGCGGGCGGCGGGCACGGATGAGGTCGCGGCTGAATGTGCGTAAATGTAGTGGAAAAGCCTGGATCGCAAAGGTAGCAATGGCGCGGGTAAGCGCGCAGTTCGTCCCTCAACCGAGGGGCAAGCCTTTCCTCGCCGCGGTCATGAAAAGCCACCGGTCACGGTGGCCTGGACAGGGTGTGCTGTCGAGATGGCGTCACACCGAAAAATCGGTGAGCTTGCGACCGCTCGCAATTGCCGCCTGCAGCCACTTCGGTTGCAGGCCGCGACCGCTCCAGGTTTCATCGGTTGCCGGGTTGCGGTATTTGGCGGCCACTTTCTTGCCCTTTCCTCCCCCCGGTTTGACGCTCTTGCGGGCCGTCAGGTCGGCGGCAGTCAGGCCATATTCGGCCATCAGGGCACGGACTTTCTGGATCGCGTCGCTGCGCTCCTGTTGGCGCGTGCGCTCGATCTCATGTTCGAGGGCTTCCCTCTGTGCGATCAGTTCCTTCAGCGAGGCCATCGTGAATCCTTCTGGTTTGAATTCGAATCGGTCCGATTCCGGAGCTATTCTATTCAAACTTCCGAATTCCGATCAAGTGCCGGACGGCGGAACATACCCTGCGGGCTGCTCGGCCCCGGTGCCGAAGAAGAAATTCTCCATCTGGCGGGCCAGATACTGCCTGGCGCGCTGATCGGCCAGATTCAGGCGGTTTTCATTGACCAGCATGGTCTGGTGTTTCATCCACAGCTGCCATGCCTCCTTGCTGACTTGGTTGTAGATTCTCTTGCCGAGTTCACCCGGGTAGGGGGCGTAATCCAGACCCTCGGCCTCTTTCTTCAGATGGACGCATTGAATCGTGCGGGGCATTCTCGTTTCTCCTGTGAATGGAATTCCTGGCGGCGGGCCCTCGGGCGTGCAAGGCGTGGTCAACCGAGTTTCTTGACCAGCACCTGCGAGCGCCGATCCCAGTTGTACTTGCGTTGGCGGGCTTCGGGCAGCCAGTCGGGATCGGCCTGGACGAAACCACGCTTGATAAACCAGTGCATCGTGCGCGTGGTCAGTACGAAGATGCTTTCCAGTCCCATCGCCTTCGCGCGTTGTTCGATGCGCTTGAGAATCCGCTCGCCGTCGCCCTGGCTCTGCACCTGCGGCGACACGGTCAGCGCGGCCATCTCGCCCGTCTTTGCTTCCGGGTACGGATAGAGCGCCGCACAGCCGAAGATCACCCCGTCGTGCTCGATCACGGTGTACAGGCCGATGTCGCGCTCGATCTCGGTGCGGCTGCGCTTGACCAGCGTGCCGTCCTGCTCGAACGGCTCGATCAGCTGCAGCACGCCGCCGATATCGTCGGACCCGGCCTCGCGCAGGCTCTCGAGCTTCTCGTCGACCACCATCGTGCCGATGCCGTCGTGCGTGAACACCTCCATCAGCAGGGCGCCGTCCCGGGCGAACGGCAGGATGTGCGAGCGCTCGACGCCGCCGCGGCAGGCACGCACGCAATGCCGCAGGTAGAAGGCCGGTTCGGTGGGTTGGGCCGGCGGCGGCAGCGCGGCGAGCAGCCGCTCGGCATCGGCGAGCGCGAGTTCGGTGTCGATCGGGCTCTCCGGGTCGTCCGGCCGCTCGTGGATCCCGGCGATCTCGGTGATGAACAGCAGCTTGTCGGCCTGCAGTGCGATTGCGGTGCTGGTGGCGACGTCTTCCATCGTCAGGTTGAAGGCCTCGCCAGTGGGAGAGAAGCCGAACGGCGACAACAACACCATCGCGTCGGTGTCGATCGCCTTGCGGATCGCCGTGCCGTCGACCTTGCGCACGACGCCGCTGTGGATGAAGTCGACGCCGTCCACGATACCCACCGGCCGCGCCGTCAGGAAGTTGCCCGAGACCACCCGCACGATCGCATTCGCCATCGGCGTGTTCGGCAGGCCCTGCGAGAACGCCGCCTCGATCTCGAAGCGCAACTGGCCCGCGGCTTCCTGGGCCGAATCGAGCGCGACCGCGTCGGTGATGCGCAGGCCCTGATGAAAGCGCGCCGCGTGGCCCTTCGAGCGCAGCTGCTCGTTGACCTGCGGCCGGAAGCCATGCACCAGCACCAGCTTGATGCCCATCGCGTGCAGGATCGCCAGATCCTGCGCAAACGAATTGAGCTTGCCGGCCGCGATCAGCTCGCCCGCGATCGCGACGACGAAGGTCTTGCCGTGGTATGCATGGATGTGCGGCGCCACGGCGCGGAACCAGGGCACGAAGGTGTGGGGAAAGACGAGGCTCACGGCACGGTGCGTTCATTCAGGACGGGCGGTCGCGATTCTGGCACGCGTGGCGCGGTTCGCCGCCCGGCGCGTCGGCTGCAGCGCGGCAACCGGCACCCGGACGACTGGCCGCGTGCCGATCGGCGCCGGCGCGTTCGATCGGCTGGGCGACGCCCGCACGCCGGCACTGCCGAGGGTGCCGATAATCCCGGCCACATGTCCCGCACCGAACCTGCCCTGAAGCCGCCACAGCGCGGCAACCCGCTCCCGCCGATCACGTTTCCAGAGTCGCTGCCGGTGTCCGCGCGGCGCGAGGAAATCGCGCGGGCGCTGCAGCAGCATCAGGTGGTGATCGTCTGCGGCGAGACCGGCTCGGGCAAGACGACGCAACTGCCGAAGATCGCGCTGCAACTCGGCCGCGGCAAGGCCGGGTCGCCCGACCGCGCCGGCAAGCTGATCGGCCACACCCAGCCGCGGCGCATCGCCGCCTCCAGCGTCGCCAAACGCATTGCCGAGGAGCTGAAGACACCGCTCGGCGAGATCGTCGGCTTCAAGGTGCGGTTTCAGGATCGACTGTCGCCCGGCGCGAGCGTCAAGCTGATGACCGACGGCATCCTGCTCGCCGAGACCCAGACCGATCCGCTGCTGCGCGCCTACGACACCATCATCATCGACGAGGCCCACGAGCGCAGCCTGAACATCGACTTCCTGCTCGGGCACCTGCGGCAGATCCTGCCGCGCCGGCCGGATCTGAAGGTGATCGTGACCTCGGCGACGATCGACGCCGAGCGTTTCGCGCGCCACTTCGCATCCGGCGACACGCCGGCCCCGGTGATCCAGGTCTCGGGGCGGATGTTCCCGGTCGAGCAGCGCTGGCGGCCGTTCGAGGAGAGCCGCGAGTACGGCCTGAACGAGGCGATCGGCGACGCGGTCGACGAACTCTGGCGCGGCGGCGGAAGCGGCGACGTGCTGGTGTTCCTGCCCGGCGAGCGCGAGATCCGCGAAGCCGCCGAGCACCTGCGCCGCCACCATCCCCCCGGCGTCGAGGTCGTGCCCCTGTTCGCGCGCCTGTCGCAGTCGGAGCAGGACCGCATCTTCGAGCCGCACAGCGCGCGCCGCGTCGTGCTCGCGACCAACGTGGCCGAGACCTCGCTGACGGTGCCGGGCATCCAGTTCGTCGTCGACGCCGGCACCGCGCGGGTCAAGCGCTACAGCTACCGCAACAAGGTCGAGCAGTTGCTGGTCGAGCCGATCAGCCAGGCCGCGGCGAACCAGCGCGCCGGGCGCTGCGGGCGGGTCAGCGACGGCATCTGCATCCGGCTGTACGACGAGAAGGACTTCACTGGTCGACCGAAATTCAGCGACCCGGAGATCCTGCGCTCGTCGCTGGCCGGCGTGATCCTGCGGATGAAGTCGCTGAACCTCGGCACGGTCGAGGACTTCCCGTTCCTCGAGCCGCCGCCGAAGCGCGCGATCGCCGACGGCTACCAGCTGCTCGCCGAGCTCGGCGCGGTCGACGAGTTCAACGAGCTGACGCCGATCGGCCGCGAGCTCGCACGGCTGCCGCTCGACCCGCGCGTCGGCCGGATGATCCTCGAGGCACGCTCGCGCGAGGCGCTGACCGAGGTGCTGATCATCGCCGCCGCGTTCAGCGTGCAGGACGTGCGTGATCACCCGGTCGAGCAGCAGGCCGCGGCCGACGCCGCGCACAAGAAGTTCGACGACGAGAAGAGCGAGTTCATCGGCGACCTGAAGCTGTGGAAGTGGCTCGAAGACATCAGGGGCGGGCAGGGTGAGCACAAGAACTCCGTGCGAAAGCAGGAGCAGGCGCTGCGCGAGAACTTCATCTCGCCGCGCCGCGTGCGCGAGTGGCGCGACATCCACTCGCAGCTCCACACCGTGGTGGCCGAGCACAAGTGGCGTCTGAACGGCTCGCCGGCCACCTACGAGCAGATCCACCTGTCGATGCTCGCCGGCCTGCTCGGCAACATCGGCTGCAAGAGCGACGAGGACGACTGGTACCTCGGCGCGCGCGGCATCCGCTTCTACAAGCACCCGGGCGCGAACCTGTCGAAGAAGCCGGGGCGCTGGATCGTCGCGGCCGAACTGGTCGAGACCACGCGCCTGTTCGGCCGCAGCATCGCCGCGATCGAGCCGCAGTGGCTGGAGAGAATCGCCGGCCACGTCATCAAGACACAGCTGCTCGAGCCGCACTGGGAGAAGAAGGCCGCCGAGGTGGTCGCGCTCGAACGCGCGACCTTGTACGGGATCGTCATCTACAGCAACCGGCGCGTGAACTTCGGCAACGTCGATGCGGCGGCGGCGCGCGAGATCTTCATCCGCGAGGCGCTGGTCGCGGGCGAGTGGGAGACGACGCTGCCGTTCCTCGCCGCGAACCGCAAGCTGATCGCGCAGGTCGAGGAACTCGAGCACAAGTCGCGCCGGCAGGACGTGCTGGTCGATGACGAGCTGATCCACGCGTTCTACGATGCGCAACTGCCTGCCGATGTGTGCAGCGGCCACACGCTCGAGCGCTGGTACCGCGACGAGGCGAAGCGCCAGCCGCGCCTGCTGATGCTCACGCGCGAGGAGCTGATGCGCCACGAGGCCGCCGGCATCACGAGCAGCGCGTTCCCGAAGGCGATCCGCCTGGGCGGGATCGACTGCGCCGCGAGCTACCTGCACGCGCCCGGCGATGCGAAGGACGGTGTGACCGTGACGGTGCCGATCTATGTGCTGAACCAGGTCAACCAGGAACGTTGCGAGTGGCTCGTGCCCGGGATGCTGAAGGACAAGGTGCTCGCCCTGGTGCGCAGCCTGCACCAGCGCCCGCGTTCGCGCCTGGTACCGCTGCCCGAGTGCGCGCAGACGTTTGTCGACGCAGTCGGATTCGGCCAGGGCAGCCTGATCGACATGCTGCTGCAACACGTGCGCGACAAGACCCAGCTCGACATCCAGCGCGCCGACTTCAAGCAGGAGCAGCTGCCGCCCCACCTGCTGATGAACTTTCGCGTCACCGACGAGCACGGCCGCCAGCTCGGCACCGGCCGCAACCTGGCGGCGCTGAAGGCCGAGCTCGGCGCGCAGGCGCGCTCGGCGTTCCAGGCGCTGGCGGTGTTGAAGCTCGACGCGACGGGCACGGCCACGGCCACGACCGCTGCGCCGGCGCCGGTCGCGCTGCGCGCGGGCGCGACGCCCGTGGCGCGGGCGCGGCCCAGCGCGCGGACGGACGCGGGCGCGGACCCAGCAGGCGCCGCCGCAACCCCCGAGAAATACGGCGCCTGGACCTTCGGCGAGCTGCCCGAGCTGATGGAGATCCGACAGGGCGGCCAGTCGCTGATCGGCTTCCCGGCGCTGATCGACAGGACCACGCACGTCGAGATCGAGGTCTTCGACGAGCCCGAGGTTGCGGCGCGCAAGCACCGCGCCGGCCTGCGCCGCCTGATCGCGCTGCAGATCCGCGACGCGCTGAAGTATCTGGAAAAGAACATTCCCGACCTGCAGGCGATGAGCGTGGCCTACCTGCTGGTGGGTAGCGGCAGCAGTGCCGACGAGCTGCGTGCGCAGATCATCGACGTGGCGCTGGACCGCGCCTTCCTGGCCGACGCGCTGCCCACCGATGCGGCCGGCTTCGCAGGCTGCGTCGAAAGCGGGCGAGGGCGCCTGACGCTGATCGCGAACGAGGTCGCGCGCAGTGCCGGCGCGATCCTGGTCGAGCACAGCGCGGCGCTGCGCAAGCTGAAGGACGCGCGGGCGCCGAAGGAGGTCGTCGGCGACATCACCGCGCAGCTCGCGCGCCTCGTGCCGATGCGCTTCGTCGCCGAGACGCCCTGGGCCCAGCTCGCGCACCTGCCGCGCTACCTGCGCGGCATCGTGATGCGGCTGGACAAGCTGCGCGCCGACCCGGTGCGCGATGCCCAGCGCCTGGCCGAACTGCGCCCGCTCGAGCAGCGCTACTGGCGCCACCTCGCCGAGCGCAAAGGCGTGGCCGACGCGCGGCTCGGCGAATTCCGCTGGTTGCTGGAGGAGCTGCGCGTCAGCCTGTTCGCGCAGGAGTTGCGCACACCGCAGCCGGTGAGCGTGAAGCGGCTCGAAAAGGTGTGGGCGCAATTGGTGTCGTGACCGGCCGCCGTGCCGGCGCATGTCGCAGGCCATGCGCTACATTGGCGACGCCTGTCGCCATCAACCGGGAGTGCGCACATGGGTCACGTTTGGACGGCCGTCGTCGGCCTCGTGGTCGGACTGATCGCCCGGGTCATCCTGCCGGGAACGCAGAGCCTGGGAATCATCCTGACGGCCGTGCTCGGTATTGCCGGTTCGCTCGTCGCCCGGTTTGCCGGACAGGCGATGGGCTGGTACGCCGAAGGTGAACCGGCCGGCTTCCTCGCGGCGGTGGTCGGCGCCGTCGCGCTGCTGTTCATCGTCGGCAGGCTGAAGGGGCCGTCGAGCTGATGCGCCGATCGCCGCCGAGAACGACGATGTCCGCGACCACAGGCGCCACCTCGGCCGACTGGGTCGTCGTGCCGGACACGCCGAAGGAGGTGGAGGCGGTCGTGCGCCACTGCCGCCGGCTCGTCACGAAGCGCGCGCTGCTTGCGGCCGGTGTCGCGGTGCTGCCGATTCCCGGTGTCGACTGGGCCACCGATGTGGCGGTGCTGATGAAGCTGATCCCCGAGATCAACCGCGCGTTCGGGCTGACGCCGGAGCAGGTCGAACGGCTGGCGCCGGACCGGCGCCTGGTGGTCTACAAGGCGATCTCGGCCGGCGGCGGCTTGCTGATCGGCCGGCTCGTGACGCGCGAGCTGATCCTCAGGCTGCTGAAGCTCGTCGGCGTGCGCCTGAGCACACAGCAGGCGGCCAAGTACGTGCCGATCGCCGGCCAGGCGGTCTCGGCCGCACTGACGTTCTCGTCGCTGAAGTTCGTCTGCGAGCAGCACATCCGGCAATGCGTGGCGGTGTCCATGCAACTGATGCTGCCGGCACCGCAGGCCGCCGGGGCGCACTGAGTACAATCCGCCGGTTCGGGGCGTAGCGCAGCCTGGTAGCGCAACTGGTTTGGGACCAGTAGGTCGCGAGTTCGAATCCCGCCGCCCCGACCAGTTCTCAGCGTCGACCCATCGACCTCCACCAGCCCGTAGCTCAACTGGATAGAGCACCGACCTTCTAAGTCGGATGTCGGGGGTTCGAGTCCCTCCGGGCTGGCCACCTCTCCTGCGGAGGTGGCCGAAGGCCCGCGAGGTTCCTGTCAGGGCACCGGGACCGCGGTGCGATTCGCCGGCACGACCTGCGCATGGTACGAGAAGACTTCCCGGCTGCGCGGATCGACGGTGACCTTGAGCCAGTGGACGTCGTTGTTCCCGTCGGCCTGGTTGTCGCCGAAGGTCTCGACCCGGGTGAAGTTCTCCAGGCGCCGCCCCTGCGCGTCCAGGAACGGCCGGTCGATGCGGTGGTCGTGCGAGTCGCCATGCACGTGCGCCACCGGCCGGCGGAACGCGATCACCTCGGCGCGAAGCGCGATCAGGTACTGCTGGAAGCCGTCGGGCTGGCCGTCGGTCTCGGCCAGGGTCTTCGGATCGCGCAGCGGCGCGCGGGTCAGGTCCGTCGCGTTCCAGCCCGGATTCGCCTGCGCAACGATCATGATCGCCGCCGACTGGCGCGCGGCCGCGTGCCGGAACGACTCGCGCAGCCACGCGATGTTCGCGTTGTTGCGGGCCGCCCACTCAGCCGGATCGGGGGCCGTGTCGCACAGGTTGTTGCACGACCCCTGCACGTTCAGCGTGACGTAGGTGACGCCGCGGTGCGTCCAGCGGCGGTTCTCGACGCACGGCGTGGACCCTGCCACACCCAGGCAGAGTACGCTGGCCTGTACCTCCTGGCGCATGCGCTTCTGGTCGAGCGAGAACGGCGTGCCGAAGAACACCTGGCGCTCATGATCGAGGCGCTCGCGCCGACCGCGTTCTGCAGGAAGCCCAGGCGTTCGCATACCGAACCGAGCCTCGGGTCGGCGCTGACCACCGCCACGCCGCCGATCACGCCGGAGTGGCCGTTCAGGTACTTGGTGGCCGAGCGCACGACGATGTCGATGCCGAGTTCCAGCGGCCGCCGATTGAACGGGCTCGCGAAGGTGTTGTCGTCCGCGGTGAGCACGCCGCGGGCACGCGCGATCTCCGCGATCGCGCGCAGGTCTCTTTGTCGGAGATCGAGTACGCGGTGGTCGCGCCGCTCAGGTCGGCGATGGCGGGCACGAAGTCTTCGCCGATGCCTTCGACGGCCGACGAGCCCGCCTCGCCGATGGTGCCGCGGCGCACGTACTCGGCCAGGATCGAGCCGGCCGGGTCGGCGAGCACGAAGCCGGGCTTCGGCTGCACCTTGCAAGAGAAGCGCGTCAGGCCGGTGATCGTGCCGGCCGAGCCGACGCCGACGACAATCGCGTCGAGGTCGTGGCCGGTCTGGCCCAGATCTCGGGGCCGGTTCCGGTCTCGTGCGCGAGCGGGTTGGCGGGGTTGTTGAACTGGTCGGCGAAGAACGCGCCGGGGATGTCGCGTGCCAGGCGCGCGGCGACGTCCTGGTGGGAGTCGGGGTGGCCCTTGCGGACGTCGCTGCGGGTGCCATGGACCTCGGGGCCGGGTGTTGCCGGGTCGCCTCGACGACGGTGCCGCCGGGTTGCAGCCGCCCGTCGCGCTCGGCGGCTTCGATCATCGCCACACCGATGCTGTCCTTGATCGAGCCGCCCGGGTTCTGCGACCCGAGCTTGAGCAGCAGCGGGCACGGGCCGGTGTCGAAGCGCGTGACCGGCACCAGCGGCGTGTTGCCGATCAGGTCGAGCACGGCGGGGTGGGCGGGGGCGCTCATCCTGTCACTGTACGCGGCAGGCGGCGCCGCGCGTGATCCGCAAGTCAACGGCGCGCATGCCGACATTGCGCTGCGCGTCGGCCGCCCGGCCCGGCCGGCGACGCGTCAGGACGGTCGGCTGCCGGACAGGCTGACGCGCTTGAGCACGCGCCGCTCGGCGGCATCGAAGGCGCTGCGTGCGTGCGGCGTGGCCTGGTTGTCCCAGTAGACGATGTCGCCCACCTGCCAGCGGTGCGTGCAGGCGAAGCGCGCTTGCAGCAAGTGCGCGCGCAGACCTTCGACGAGCGCCCGGCCATGCGCGGCGTCGACGCCGACGACCTCGACCTCGGTGGCCGCGTCGAGGTACAGGACCCTGCGGCCCGAGTCCGGGGGCGTGCGCACCAGCGGGCGCGCCACGAACGGCGTGAGCGGTTCGATGTCGGGGGTGCAGTAGTCGGGGGAACTCGCCCGAGGCCAGCGGCCTCAGGCGCCGCAGGAATGGGTTGTAGGTGATGAGCTGCAGGCGGGCGATTTCGCGCTGGGTGGCCGGGTCGAGCGCGTCGTGGGCCGCGGGCAGGTCGACCCAAATCGTGTCGCCACCGGCGTGCGGCACCTCCAGCGCGTGCAGCAGCGAGCCGGACGATGGCACCGGCGTCCAGTGGTGAGCCGAATGCGCGCTCGGTTCATGGCGGCCGAGCACACCGTCGTCGACGTTGGCCACTTTCACGATCGCTGGCGTGTTGCCGCCGTAGGGGTCGCAGGCGAGCACCGGCACATCGGCCGGCGGCTGGAACACGTCGCCGAAGCTGCGCGTCGTCGAGATGCTGCTTGCGCAGCACGACGATGCGACGCTCGCGCAGTGCCTTCTTCAGCGCCAGGGCTTGCCTGGCGCTCCATGGCTTGCGGGCATCCAGGCCGATGAATTCCGCGCCGAGCGGGGCATCGAGCTCGTGCACGGACCAGGCGGCGGCGCGGGCGGGTTAAAGGGCTGTGACGGGTTCGGCGAAGGTGCTGGTCATGGTGAGTCGTTTCGGTGAATCAGGCGGCGCGCGCTGCGGCCGGGTTGGCATAGCGGCTCGCGGGCCGCGCCAGGCCGAGGTTTTCGCGCAGCGTCGTGCCGTCGTAGGCGGTGCGGAACAGGCCGCGCGATTGCAACTCCGGGACCACGACGTCGACGAACTCGTTCAGCGACTGCGGCAGCACCGGCGGCATCACGTTGAAGCCGTCGGCCGCGCCGTTCTCGAACCACGATTGCATCTGGTCGGCGATCGTCTTCGGCGTGCCGACGACGACCCAGTGACCGCGCGCACCGGCGAGGTACTCGTAGAGCTGACGCACCGTGAACTTCTCGCGGCGCGCGAGTTCGATCACCACGTGTGCACGGCTGTTGATGCCCTGCGGCGGCTCGGGGTAGTACGGCGGCGGCGCGTCGAGGTTCCAGCGGCGCAGATCGTCGTTCGGCCAGAACGGCAGCAAGGTGTTCAGGCCCACCGACGGGTGGATCAGCGCCTGCAGCTCGGCCCATTTCGCCTGGGCCTGGGCCTCGGTGCGGCCGATCACCGGCGAGATGCCGGGCAGCACCAGCAGTTCGTCGGGGCGCCGTCCGTACTTGGCCATGCGGCCCTTCACGTCGCGGTAGAAGGCCTGCGCTTCGGCCAGGCTGGTCCACGCGGTGAAGATCGCCTCGGCGGTCGCGGCCGCGAGTTCCTTGCCGTCCTCGGACGACCCGGCCTGCACGATCACCGGGTGGCCCTGCGGCGAGCGCTCGATGTTCAGCGGCCCCTTGACCTTGAAGTGCTTGCCGACGTGGTTCAGCGCGTGCAGCTTCTCGGGGTCGAAGTAGACGCCCGAGGCCGGATCGCGGAGGAAAGCGTCGTCGTCGAAGCTGTCCCACAGGCCCTTTACGACGTCGACGAACTCGTGCGCACGCTCGTAGCGAACCGCAGGGTCGGGATGTGCCTCGATGCCGAAGTTGCCGTGCACGTTGTCGGCGCCGGTGGTGACGACGTTCCAGGCCGCACGGCCCTTGCTGAGGTGGTCCAGCGACGCGAACTTGCGCGCCAGCAGGTACGGGTCTTCGTAGGTTGTCGACGCGGTCGCGACGAAGCCGATGTGCTTGGTGACCGCCGCCAGCGCGGCCCACAGCGTCACCGGCTCGAAGTGGGACAAGCGCCCTTGGCGGCTCAGCGACTCGTCGTCGCCCTTGTGCTGCAGGCCCGGGCTGTCGGCGACGAAGACCTGGTCGAACAGGCCGCGCTCGGCCGTTCGGGCCAGCTCGATGTAGTGGTCGAGGTTGACGCCGGCGTCGGCCTGCGAACCCGGGTGACGCCAGGCGGCGACGTGGTGGCCGGTGGCCATGATGAAGGCGCCGAGGCGCAGCTTGCGGTCAGACATGACGGGTCCTTCGGGGGGGTGGGGTCAGAGGGCGAAACGCAGTCCGCCGGGGAGCGCGAATCCGGAGTCCGGTGCGCGGCTGCCGTCGCCGCGCCGCTCGGCGTGGCGCGCCGCCGTCGCCGCCTCGGCCTCGCCGGCGAACTCGGCCAGCACGTCTTCCTTCAGGCGCGCGAACGACAGGCCGGCGCGGTCGCGCGGGTGGGCGAGCGCCACCGGTACGATGCGGCGGATGCGGCCGGGCCGCGGCTCCATCACGACGACCTTGTCGCCGAGGTAGATGGCCTCCTCGACATCGTGCGTGACGAGGATCATCGTGATGCCCTCGGCCTGCCAGATGCGGTGCAGCTCCTGTTGCAGGTGGGCGCGCGTCGGCGCGTCGAGGGCGCCGAAGGGCTCGTCGAGCAGCAGCACCTCGGGGCGGCTGACCAGCGCCCGCGCAATCGCGACGCGCTGCGACATGCCGCCGGAAAGCTGGCGCGGATAGGCGGTCTCAAAGCCCTCGAGGCCGACGAGCGCGATGTGCTCGCGCACCGACTGCGCCTTCTGCGCCGCGCTGAACGTCGCGTTGAGCAGGCCGAGCGCGATGTTCTGCTCGACCGTCAGCCAGGGGAACAGCCGGTGCTCCTGGAACACGATGCCGCGGTCCAGGCTCGTGCCCACGACGCGCCGGCCGTCGAAAAGCACCTCGCCCTGATGCTCGTCTTCGAGGCCGACGATCAGGCGCAGCAGCGTCGACTTGCCGCAGCCGCTGCTGCCGACGATGCTGACGAACTCGCCCGGATCGACCGTCAGGGTGATGTCGCGGAGCACCGGCAGCGGCGCGCCCTTGACGGCGTACTGCTTGCTCAGGTGGTCGATGTGAAGCGTGCCGGCGTGGGCCATGAAGTCGTTCTCCTCTTCGAATCAAAATTGCGCCACCGAGCGGCCTCGCCACGCGAGCGCTCGCGCCTCGATGCGGCTCGCGATCCAGTTCAGCGTGAAGCCGACGAGACCGACGACGAACACGCCGAACAGCACCAGGTCCATCCGGAAATGTTCGCGGCCGTCGATCATCAGGTTGGCGATGCCTTGCCCCGAGACCAGCAGGTACTCGGCGCCCAGCGTCGCGAGCCAGGCGTAGATCAGGCCGAGGTGGATGCCGGCGAAGATCGACGGCGAGGCGGCCGGCAGGATCACCTTGCGCCAGCGTTGGGCCGTGTTGAACCCAAGCACGCGCGCCACTTCCAGCAGATCGGGCGGCACGCTGCGGATGCCCTCGAAGGTGTTCAGCACCACCGGGAAGAACGCCGCCAGCGACAGGAAGGCGACCTTGGCCGCATCGCCGAGGCCGAACCAGACCGACAGCAGCGGGATCCATGCGAACAGCGAGATCTGCTTGAGCGTGTGAAAGCTCGGACCGACGAGCTTCTCGGCCAGCCTGGAGGCGCCGAGCAACGCGCCGAACAGCAGTCCCGCACTCGCACCGATCGCGAAGCCAGCCAGGTCGCGCCATAGGCTCGCGCCGAGCGCGGCGAACATCCCGCCGGCGACGACCTGGTCGACGCCGGTCTGCCAGACCGTGCCCGGCGCGACCAGCAACGGCGAGGTCGACCATCCGAAGCGCACGGCCGCCCACCAGACGGCCAGCAGCGCCAGCGGGATGACAAGGCCGCGCAACGGCTTGGGGACCCAGCCGCACGGCGGCTTCGTGACGGCCTTGCGGGCCATCATCAGAACGCCTCCTTGCGCCAGCCGAGCAGCCGCGTCTCGATCGCCGCGAGCCCCTTGTCGAGCGCGTAGCCGACCACGCCGACGACCACCACCGCGGCCAGCACCAGGTCGAGCTGGAACAGTTGCCGGCCGTAGACGATCATGAACCCCAGCCCCTCGCTCGACGCGAGCAGCTCCACCACGACCAGCGCGAGCCATGCATGGGTGAAGCCGTAGCGGATGCCGTTCCAGATCGGCGCGAGCGCGGCCGGGAACACGACCTTGGTCAGCATCTGCCAGCGCGTGAAGCTAAGCACGCGGCCGACCTCGATGAAGCTCGTCGGCACGTTCCGGATGCCCTTGTAGGTGTTGAGCGCGATTGGCACCAGCGCGGCCTTGCTGATCAGGATGATCTTGAGCGCCTCGTCGATGCCGACCAGCAGCATCAAAAGCGGCAGCCAGCCCAGTACCGGAACCTGGGCGAAGGCCTTGAACACCGGGTACGCATAGTCCTTCACGGTCGGCGACAAGCCCATCGCGACGCCGAGCGCGAGACCGCCGACGAGGCCGACCGCGAAACCGGCCAGCACGCGGATCAAGCTGATCTGCAGGTTCGCCCACAACTCGCCGCTGAGCAGCGAATCCTTCAACGTGCGCGCCACGGCGTCGGGCGCGGGCAGCACCTGCAGCGCGATCCATTCGAAATGCGCGGCCAGCACCCACAGCGCCAGCAGCCCGAGCGGCAGCGGCCACGCGAGCAGCCAGTCGCCCAGCGCTGGCCATTGTTTGCCACGCCGGGTCGCCGTCGCAGCGCGCGGATGCGCGACGCGCGGCTCACGCGCCGCAATGCCGTCGAGTACGAACGGAAGAGAGCGTTCCATCACCGCTCAGCGCGCCACGGCGACGTTGCTGCCGGCGAGGTTGCCGTCGGCCGCGTACTCGGGCCAGTAGCCTTCGAGCTGCTGCGCCTTCAGTGCCGCATTCAGGAAGCGCCGGTCGAACCAGCTGTCGATTTCGGGCTTGCTGCGGATCAGCTTGAGCCGGTACGCCTCGTCGCTCGCATCCTTGTAGCGAGCCACCAGGAACGGATCGAGCAGCGGCGACAGGCGCACGCGCAGCGGCTGGCCAATGAAGTCCTCGCGCCAGGACCGCTCCGGAAACTCGGCCTTGCCCCACTGCGCGAACAGGTCGCCGCGCTGCGCCTCGTCGGAGTAGGCTCGCGCGGTTCTCACCACGGTGTCGACGACGCGCTGGACGATCTGCGGCTGCTTCGAGGCGAAGTTGTCGGCGACGAGCAGCACGGTCTGGCGCGTGAAGCGGTACGAGTCCTGCGCCGCCGACCAGACGACCTTGGCCACGCCCTTGTCGCGCAGCATGAACAGCTCGACATAGCCGAACGCGGCGTCGATATCCTTCGTCGTCAGCGCGGCCTGGGCCGCAGCGGTGTCGAGGTTGATCAGCTTGAGGTCGCTTTCCTTCAGGCCGTGGGCGGCGAGCGCGCGCACCGCAGCGAGGTGCAGGTTCGTGCCCTTGAAGACCGCGACGCGCTTGCCCTTGAGATCCTCGATCTTCGCGACGCCCGAGTCCGGCGGCACGCCGAGGTACAGGCCGTTGCGCACGCCGCTGCCGGCGATGATGCGGGTCTTCACGCCGCCGGCGCGATGCACGATCGAGGGCAAGTCGCCCTGCCAGGCGAAGTCGAGCTGGCGGTTCACCAGCGCCTCGTTGACGGCCGGGCCGGCGCCCTTGAAGAAGATCCACTCGACCTTGATGTTGTCCTTCGCGAACTCCTTCTCGAGCAGACTTTGCGAATTGACGAGACCGACGGTCGAGCTGCCGGTGCGCGGCGGCGTGCCGACGCCCCCGGTGGCCACGCCGATGCGGATGACCGGGGGTGTCTGCGCGAGTGCCGTCGTGGCAGCGGCAACGGTGGCGAACGCGACGATCAGCGAGCGCAGGGATTTCATGGTTCTCTTTCCTCGATGGCGAACAGGCTGCGTACCTTAAGGACGCGAAGCGTCGAAGTGAACGCAGGATTTCGTCTTTGCATATGCGCTGCGTCGTCGCCAGCGCGCCCCGCGCCCGACGCGCCTCGATCGCCTGCGGCAAACTCCGGGGCATGAGCGAAGCCGTCGACACCCCATCCCCGTTGCTGGTGGCCTGCCTGTGTGCGGCGTGGTGCCGCACCTGCGACGAGTACCGCCCGACCTTCGATGCGCTGGCGCGCGAATTCGAGCGCGCGACGCGCTTCGTCTGGGTCGACATCGAGGACGACGAGGACGCTCTCGGCGGCGTCGACGTGGTCGACTTCCCGACGCTGCTGATCGCTCGCGGTGACGCCATCGATTTCTACGGCCCGGTCCTGCCGCACGCGCAGACCGCGCGCCAGCTCGTGCAGCGCGCCCTGCAGGGCGCGTTGGGCGCGGCGGGCGACGCGGCCCTCGCGGGACTGCCGGCGCGGCTGCGCGCACTGGGCTGAGTCGCCGCAGCGGCCCCATGCGGTTTTCCACTATCGAAAGCCATTCTTCTTCGTTCCGAACGCGGCCGCGCACCGGTACCGTCGTGTCTTTCATCACGGCACCACGCCATCACGTACGCCGCGCCTTTCAGAACTCGAATGAAGATCGTTGGAATCCAGGGCAGTCCGTCCGCCAGTTCACGCTCCGGCAGCCTGCTGGCGTTGGCGCAATCGCGGTTGCAGAAGATGGCCAGCAGTGCCCACCTGATCGTGGTGCGAGAGCTCCCCGCGCAGGCCTTGCTGCAGGCGCAGTTCGAGCACCCGCTGATCCGCCAGGCGGTGGCGGAGGTGGCTCGGGCGCAAGTGGTGCTGATCGCCACGCCGATCTACAAGGCGGCCTACAGCGGCGTGCTGAAGTCCTTCCTGGACCTGCTGCCGCAGGACGCGCTGCGCGGCAAGACCGTGTTGCCGCTGGCCACCGGTGGCAGCATCGCCCACCTGCTGGCGCTCGACTACGGGCTCAAGCCGGTGCTGTCGGCGCTCGGCGCGCGTGACATCCTCGATCCGGTGTTCGCCACCGATGCGCAGACGCCCAGGCACGCGACGCTGGGGTACGCGCCCGTGCCGGAAGTCGTGGAGCGTGTCGAGGCGGCGCTGCAGATCCTGATCGATCGCGCCGAGGAGTTCGAGCGCGGCGAAGAGGCGGCACGCGAGCGCGACGAGCTGCTCGCGCGGCTGCAGCCGAAGCCGACGACGCCCGCGGCCCAGGAAGCGTGGCCGGCGCGTGACCTGCGCTGGTGCGTCTGAAGCCGGACCCTCGCAACCCACTTTTCCTTTCATTTTCAGGAGAGACCATGAGCATCACCGCGATCAATGTGCGCAACCAGTTTCGTGGCAAGGTCAGGGAGGTCATCGAAGGGCCGGTCGTCTCCGAGATCGATGTCGAGACTCCCTCCGGCCTGATCGTGACCTCGGTCATCACCACGCGCTCGGTCAAGGAGCTGGGGCTGGTCGTCGGCAAGGAGGTGATCGCGCTCGTCAAGGCCACCGAGGTCTCGATCGCCACGCTTTGAAGCGCGGTTCCGTCAAGCACTCAAGGAGGGAAGGCCGATGGGCTTCGATGGTGACCCGGTTCGGCTGCTCGTGATCCCGGGGCTGAACGACAGCGGGCCGACGCACTGGCAGACTTGGCTGCAGGCGCATTTCAGCCGCCGGGCCGTGCGTGTCGAGCAGGACGAATGGGCCAGCCCCGACCTGACGCTCTGGTCGCAGCGCATCGAGATGACCCTGGCGCGCCACCCGTGTTCGCGTTGGGTCGCGGCGGCGCACAGCTTCGGTTGCCTCGCGTTGCTGCGCCATCTGGCGCGGGGCGGCACCGGCGTGCAGTCGGCCTTGCTGGTGGCGCCGGCCGACCCGGCGAAATTCGGCGTGGCCGCAGAGCTGCCGCAGGCGCTGCTGCCGATTCCTTCGGTCCTGCTGGCCAGCGAGACCGATCCGTGGATGAAGTTCGAGTCCGCGTGCGCCTGGGCCCGCGTGTGGGGCTCGCAACTCATCAGCCTCGGCGATGCGGGGCACATCAATGCCGAAGCCGGCTTCGGGCCGTTGCCGCAAGCCAAGACGCTGGTCGAGCAGATGGTCCAGCGCCTCGAGCGAGAACGTCGCATGGGCCGGGCGCACCCGCTCGAGCTGTCTTTCGCGATTTGAACCCATGGCCGTGCGTGGGACGGCGCTGGGCGACTGGGCGCTTGCACGTTTCTCGAATATCAATTGGCGATTTGATTCGTTCCTCGACTTCAGCATCGTCAATAGCATCGTCGCAGGCGGTCGCGTGACCGACCCGATGGACCATCAAAGGACGCTGCCCCATGACGACGGCTCGAACTCTTTTCCGCACCGCGGCCACGCTGGCATTGGCGGCCGCCGCCGGCCTGGCAGCCGCGAAGGACATCACCCTGCTCAACGTCTCGTACGACCCGACGCGCGAGCTCTACCAGGACTACAACGCGGCGTTTGCGAAATACTGGCAGGCCAAGACCGGCGACAAGGTGAGCGTGAAGCAGTCGCACGGTGGCTCGGGTAAGCAGGCCCGCTCGGTGATCGACGGCCTCGAAGCCGACGTGGCGACGCTGGCACTGGCCTACGACATCGACGAGATCGCGGAGCGCTCCAAGCTGATCGCGCCCGGCTGGCAGAAGCGCCTGCAGCACAATAGCACGCCGTACTCGTCCACCTACATCTTCCTGGTCCGCAAGGGCAACCCGAAGGCCATCAAAGACTGGTCCGACCTGATCAAGCCCGGCGTGTCGGTGATCACCGCGAACCCCAAGACCTCGGGTGGCGCGCGCTGGGGCTACCTGGCCGCCTACGGCTACGCGCTGAAGCAACCGGGCGGCAACGACACGAAGGCCAAGGACTTCGTCGCCAGGCTGTTCGGCAACGTGCCGGTGCTGGACTCCGGCGCGCGCGGTTCGACCGTGACCTTCGCCGAGCGCGGCATCGGCGACGTGTTGCTCGCCTGGGAGAACGAGGCCTACCTGTCGCTGAAGGAGTTCGGCGCCGACAAGTTCGACATCGTCTACCCGCCGATCAGCATCCTGGCCGAGCCACCGGTGGCGGTGGTCGACAAGGTCGTCGACAAGCGCGGCACACGCGCTGTGGCGCAGGCCTACCTCGAGTACCTGTACAGCCCCGAAGGCCAGGATATCGCGGCCCGCAACTTCTACCGGCCGACCGACCCGACGGTCGCGGCCAGGTACGCGAAGAGCTTTCCCAAGCTCACGCTGTTCACGCTCGACGACACTTTCGGCGGCTGGGCCAAGGCGCAGAAGACGCACTTCGCCGACGGCGGCGTGTTCGACCAGATCTACACGAAGAAGTAGAACGCGTGGCCCGGCAAAGTGCCACTCGCGCGCGGCCCTTCGTGGGCAGCGGCCCTGCATCCTCGAATGGCGCATAAGCAAGTTGATTTTCAGTCGTTTCGCGTGACGAGCCGCATCGGTAGCATCCGGCGCTTCGCTTCCCTGCGCCCCGAATGACGCCGTGTTCCTGTCGCGCACCCTGCTCAAACGCCACAGCGTGCTGCCCGGTTTCGACCTGGCGCTGGGCTTCACGCTGCTGTACCTCGGACTGATCGTCCTGGTGCCGCTGTCGGCGGCGTTCCTGAAGACCTTCGCGATGACGTGGCCGGCCTTCTGGGACGCGGTGACGTCGCCGCGCGTCCTCGCGTCCTACCGGCTGACCTTCGGCGCCTCGCTGGCAGCGGCGCTGCTCAACGCCGTGTTCGGACTCGTCGTGGCCTGGGTGCTGGTGCGCTACGACTTTCCGTTCAAGCGCATCGTCGATGCGCTGGTGGACCTGCCGTTCGCGCTGCCCACCGCGGTGGCGGGCATCGCGCTGACCTCGCTGTACGCCGCCAACGGCTGGATCGGCCGCTACCTCGCGCTGGTCGGGGTCAAGGTGTCCTACACGCCGCTGGGCGTGTTCGTGGCGCTGACCTTCATCGGCCTGCCGTTCGTCGTTCGCACGGTGCAACCGGTGCTCGAAGACCTGCAGAAGGAGCTTGAAGAAGCGGCCGCGACGCTGGGCGCGACCCGGGCGCAGACGTTCACCCGGGTGATCCTCCCGGTGCTGACCCCGGCGCTGCTGACCGGCTTCGCGCTGGCCTTCGCGCGCGCTCTGGGCGAGTACGGTTCGGTGATCTTCATCGCCGGCAACATGCCGATGATCTCGGAGATCACGCCGCTCCTCATCATCACCAAGCTCGAGCAGTACGACTACGCGGGCGCCACGGCGATCGCCGTGGTGATGCTCGTCGCCGCGTTCGCGCTGCTGCTCGCGATCAACCTGCTGCAGGCCTGGACGCGCCAGCGGCAGGGGCGCTGAACCCGGCATGTCGACGACCACGACCACGTTGGCGGCTGCGCCCGCCGCGCGCCGGTCCGTCGCGCCGCGCACCGCGCTGGCCGCCACCGCCGAGCCACCCTGGGTGCGCCGGACCTTGATCGCGCTGGCGCTCGGGTTCCTCGCGTTCTTCCTGTTCGTGCCGCTCGCAGCCGTCTTCTTCGAGGCCTTCAAGAAGGGCTGGGGCGTGTACCTCGCCGCCATCACCGAGCCCGACGCGGTCTCGGCGATCCGGCTGACGCTGATCGCCGCGGCGATCTCGGTGCCGCTCAATCTGGTGTTCGGCCTGGCCGCCGCATGGTGCATCGCGAAGTTCGACTTCCGCGGCAAGAACGTGCTGCTCACGCTCATCGACCTGCCGTTCTCGGTCTCGCCGGTGATCGCCGGGTTGATCTACGTGTTGATCTTCGGGCTGCAGGGCTGGTTCGGCGCGTCGCTGCGAGACCTTGACCTGAAGGTCATCTTCGCGGTGCCCGGCATCGTGCTCGCGACGATCTTCGTGACCTTCCCGTTCATCGCGCGCGAGCTGATCCCGCTGATGCAGGCGCAGGGGCAGGAGCAGGAAGAGGCGGCGCGCGTGCTCGGTGCATCGGGCTGGCAGATGTTCTGGCGTGTCACGTTGCCGAACGTCAAATGGGCGCTGCTGTACGGCGTGATCCTGTGCAACGCGCGCGCGATGGGGGAGTTCGGCGCCGTCAGCGTGGTCTCGGGTCACATCCGCGGGCAGACCAACACGATGCCGCTGCACATCGAGATTCTCTACAACGAGTATCAGTTCGCCGCAGCCTTTGCGGTGGCGTCGCTGCTCGCGCTGCTGGCGCTGGTGACCTTGGTGCTGAAGTACGCGGTCGAGCAGCGCGTCAAGAAGCAGAAGCGCAGCGCCGCGGAACGAAACGATTGAGGAACCGGCCATGAGCATCGACGCATGAGCATCGAAATACGCAACCTGAACAAGCGCTTCGGCAGCACGGTGGTGTGCGACAACCTGACCCTGGACATCCCGTCGGGCGAACTGGTCGCGCTGCTCGGGCCCTCGGGTTCGGGCAAGACCTCGCTGCTGCGCATCATCGCGGGCCTGGAGCGGCCGGATTCCGGCTCGGTGCTGTTTCACGGCGAGGACGCGACCTTCGACGACGTGCGCGACCGCCAGGTCGGCTTCGTGTTCCAGCACTACGCGCTGTTCGGCCACATGAGCATCTTCGAGAACGTCGCGTTCGGCCTGCGCGTGCGCGCGAAGGCGATGCGCCCGGGCGAGGCGCAGATCAAGGCCAAGGTGACCGAGCTGCTCAAGCTCGTGCAGCTCGACTGGCTCGCCGACCGCTACCCGCATCAGCTCTCCGGCGGCCAGCGCCAGCGCATCGCGCTCGCGCGCGCGCTCGCGGTCGAACCCAAGGTGCTGCTGCTGGACGAGCCCTTCGGCGCGCTCGACGCGAAGGTGCGCAAGGAGCTGCGCCGCTGGCTGCGCCGGCTGCACGACGAGATGCACGTCACCAGCGTGTTCGTCACCCACGACCAGGACGAGGCGATGGAGGTCGCCGACCGCGTGGTCGTGATGAACCAGGGGCGGATCGAGCAGGACGGCACGCCCGACGCGGTCTACGACCACCCGGCCACGCCGTTCGTGCTGCAATTCCTCGGCGACGTGAACCTGTTTCACGGCCGCTTCGGCCACGCGCCCGGCTCTGCGGGCGCCTTCAAGGATCGGCCGGGGGGCGCCGCTTCGGCCGACGAGGTCAGCTACGTGCGCCCGCACGAGCTCGACATCGTCGCCGAGGCCCAGGAAGGCACGCTGGCTGTGACGCTGTCGCAGGCGCTCACCGCCGGGCCGCAGACGCGCATCGAGTTCAAGCGCCTCGATGACGGAGGCTACGTCGATGTGGAGATGACGCGCGCCGACTACACCGCGTTGCGCGACCGGCTCGGCCTGGGCAACGGCAGCCTGGTGCATCTGAAGCCGCGCCGCATCACGCGGTTCGCGGCGGGCGCGAACGCGGCTGCTGAAGCGGAACTCGACGATCCGGCGGCGGCGATCTGAGGCGATCGAGCCCCGCGCCGGGCGGGCACGCGCCCGGAGGAGCGCGCCGGCGCTGCGGCGCCGACGCGCGCTGGCCCGCGGGTCAGAGCTCGATGCGGGTGCCGGGGGCGGTCGCCATCGCACGCTCGACCACCTCGCGCTTCAGCGACGATGCGAAGGTCTCGATGAAATCGTAGACGTAGCTGCGCAGGAAGGCGCCGCGGAGCACGGCCAGCTTGGTCAGGTTGATCTCGAACAGGTGGCGCGCATCGATCGCGCGCAGGTCGCGGTCGCGTTCCTCGTCGAAGGCGATCGACGCGACGATGCCCACCCCCAGTCCGAGGCTCACGTAAGTCTTGATGACGTCCGCGTCCATCGCGGTGATCACCAGATCGATCTCGATGCCGACCTTCTCGAAGGCCTGGTCGATGTGCGTGCGGCCGGTGTAGCCCGGGTTGTAAGTGATGATGGGGTACTGGGCCAGCCGCTCGAGCGTGAGCGGAGCGCCATCGAGCAGCGCGTGGCCGGGCGCCACGATCACACTGTGGGTCCAGCGGAAGCAGGGCAGCGCGACGAGCGGGTCGTAGGTGGCGAGCGCCTCGGTGGCGATGCCGATGTCGGCCTCGCCCGAGATCAGCATTTCGGCCACCTGGTCCGGCGTGCCCTGGTGGAGATTGAGGCTCACCTGCGGGTAGCGCTGGCGGAAGTCGCGCACCGCACCGGGCAGCGCATAGCGCGCCTGCGAGTGGGTCGCCGCGATCGACAGGCGCCCCGACGCCTGCTGCGTGAACTCTTCGCCGGCGCGCTTCAGGCTTTCGGCGTCCTTCAGCATGTTCTCGATGATGGGCACGATCAGCGTGCCCACCTCGGTCAGCGAGGTCAGGCGCTTGCCGGCGCGCACGAACAGGTCGACGCCGAGTTCTTCCTCGAGTTCGCGGATCTGGCGGCTCACGCCGGGCTGCGAGGTGTGCAGCACCTTGGCGACCTCGGTGAGGTTGAAGCCGCAGCGAACCGCTTCGCGCACGGAGCGCAGCTGTTGAAAGTTCATGCGATGTACGAACGAGAAGCCGGGCGTTCGACGGCCGGCGATGGTTTCTTGGAGGACGCAGTATCCCGACAGATACGCAGTCCGCGAAGCAACAAAAGATGCTTTTCATATTTGATGCGCGCATACCTCGATATTTCTAGTGGGACATCGCCACGCCGACCCGCTCGGCAACCAGACGACCTTGTACTGGGACGGTTCGACAGGCCACGTCACTTCACCGGGATGGCAGTGGCGCGGTCCACCGGCACCGCGGTGACACTGTTCTGCGGCGAGCCCTCGATGACACGGTCGGAGTAGGTCAGGTAGATCAGCGTGTTGCGCTTGCGGTCGACCATGCGCACCACGCGCAGCTTCTTGAACAGGATCGACAGCCGCTCGTTGAAGACCTCCTCCTGCAGCGGCAAGGGCTTGCCGAAGCCGATCGGGCCGACCTGCCGGCAGGCGATCGACGCTTCGGCCTTGTCCTCGGCCAGACCGAGCGCGCCGGAGATGCCGCCGGTCTTGGCGCGCGACACGTAGCAGGTCACGCCGCCGACCTTCGGGTCGTCGTAGGCATCGACCACAATCTTGTGATCGGGGCCGATCAGCTTGAACACCGTGTCGACCTCGCCGATCGGTTCGGCGCCGGCCGCGGCGCTCGCCAGCCAGACTCCGGTGAGCAGGGCGCGGCGCATCAGGGTCTGCGCCATCTCAATGCTTGCGGTACTGGGTGGCGCCGAACAGGGCCTCGCGCGCCTTGTCGTCCACCAGCGGCCGGCGCTGCGCGGCCAGCACGTCGACGCCGCGCTTCACCGCGGGCCGCGCGGCGATCTCGTCGAACCAGCCCTTCAGGTGCGGGTAGTCGTTCCAGTCGATGCCCTGGTTCTTCCACGAACGCAACCACGGGAAGATCGCGATGTCGGCGATCGTGTACTCCGGGCCGGCGAAATGCCGGCTGTTCGCCAGCCGCTTGTCCATCACGCCATAGAGCCGCCGCGCTTCGTTGGTGTAGCGATCGATGGCGTACTCGATCTTCTCGGGTGCGTAAAGGCGGAAATGGTGCGCCTGCCCGAGCATCGGGCCGACGCTGCCCATCTGGAACATCAGCCACTCGAGCATTGCGTAGCGGTCGCGCGTGCTCGCGGGCATGAAGCGGCCGGTCTTGGCGGCCAGGTACATCAGGATGGCGCCCGACTCGAACATCGAGATCGGCGCGCCGTCGGGCCCCTGTGGATCGACAATCGCCGGGATCTTGTTGTTCGGGCTGATCGCCAGGAAGTCGGGCGCGAACTGCTCGCCCGCACCGATGTCGACGGCATGAACCCGGTACGGCAGGCCGCACTCCTCGAGCATGATGTGAACTTTGTGCCCGTTGGGCGTGGCCCACGAATACACTTCGATCATGTTCGCGTCCATGAGGCAGGTTTCTCGATGTGCAGGTGTCCGATGAGCATTCACTCTAGTTGATCCGGCGGTCCGATGCTCGAATCGTTCAAGCGCCTGTTCAGTCGACCCGCGAATGACCGCGATTTCACGCCGATCTCGGACTGGGCGCGGCAGCACGGCTACGGCTTCAAGCGGGTGCGCGACGAAGACGGCTTCGTGATCGACGGCATGCTCGAGAGCCGCCCATGGCGTATCGAATGGGGACCGCCGCAGAGGGAGTACATCGAAGGGCACGAGTTGCGCCTGCGCATGGAACTCGATCTGCCCTCCGACATGCAGATGCTGCTGCTGTCGCGCCCGTTGATGGATGCGCTGGAGCGGTTGACCTTCGAGGAATTCACCGACGACGTGCAGACCCAGATCGGCACCAAGACGCCCGAAGAAATGCGCTGGCTGGTGATGTTTCCGAAGGTCAACCTCACGACCCTGAAATCGCTGCGCATGCGCTTCGGCGCGGTGGCCAGCGTGCCCGCCTCGGGCCTGGCATGGATCGAAGGCCCACTGGCGAACCAACTCGAGGCCGCGTCCAACGACCTGCTGTTCGACGAGCCGCCGTTCGTGCTGATGACGCTGCGGGGCCGCACCTACCTGCGCATGCAACTGGGGTCGCCGCAGCCGCGGGCGCTGGCTGCGGCGCTGGGGCTTTTCGAAACGGCGGTCGCGCAGGCCCTGCGCGTGTCCAGCGGCGCGACCGACAGCGGTGCCGACTGGCCCGCCACCGGTGCCAGCACCGCCTGGCAGAGCTACGAGCCGGCCGTCCCGCCGGTTCCGCCGAAACCGCGCTGAACGAGCGGCGTCACCCACCCGCAGGTGCGTGACGGGTTCAGGCGTACTTGCCGAGTTCGAGCTTCGCGATCGCGTTGCGGTGGACCTCGTCCGGGCCGTCGGCGTAGCGCAGCGTGCGCGCGCCGGCGTAGAAGCCCGCGAGCGGAAAGTCGTCCGAGACGCCGCCGCCGCCATGCACCTGCATCGCCCAGTCGATCACCTGCAGCGCCATGTTCGGGGCCACGACCTTGATCATCGCGATCTCTGCCTTCGCGCTCTTGTTGCCGGCCACGTCCATGATCCACGCCGCCTTCAGCGTGAGCAGGCGCGCCATGTCGATGCGGCAGCGCGCTTCGGCGATGCGCTCGCGCGTGACGCCCTGTTCGGCCACGGTGCGGCCGAACGCGACGCGCGAGGAAGCGCGCTTGCACATCAGCTCCAGCGAGCGCTCCGCCAGACCGATCAGGCGCATGCAGTGGTGGATGCGTCCCGGCCCGAGCCGGCCTTGCGCGATCTCGAAGCCGCGGCCCTCGCCCAGCAGCAGGTTGCTCGCCGGCACGCGGACGTTCTCGAAGCTGATCTCCATGTGGCCGTGCGGCGCGTCGTCGTAGCCGAACACCGACAGCGGGCGCAGGATCCTGATCCCCGGCGTGTCGGCGGGCACCAGGATCATCGATTGCTGAGAATGGCGCGGCGCGTCGGGGTCGGTCTTGCCCATGAAGATGTAGATCTTGCAGCGCGGATCGCCGGCACCGCTGATCCACCACTTGCGGCCGTTGATGACGTAGTCGTCGCCGTCGCGCTCGATGCGCGAGGCGATGTTGGTCGCGTCGCTGGAGGCGACGGCCGGCTCGGTCATCACGAACGCGCTGCGAATCTTGCCGTCCAGCAGCGGCTCCAGCCATGTCGTCTTGTGCTCGGCCGCGCCGTAGCGTTCTATCGTCTCCATGTTGCCGGTGTCCGGCGCCGAACAGTTGAAGACCTCCGGGCACCAGGGCACGCGACCCATGATCTCGGCCAGCGGCGCATAGTCGCTGTTCGACAGGCCGAAGTCGCGGCCGCTGTGGGCCGAGCCCTGGCCACCGGCGGTGGGCGGCAGGAACAGGTTCCACAGGCCGAGCGCGCGCGCCTTCGGCTTCAACTCCTCGATGGTCTTCAGCGGCGTCCAGCGCCTGCCGGCCGCGGTGTTCGCGGCGATCTCGGCCTCGAACCTGGCTTCAGCCGGGTAGACGTGCTCGTCCATGAACTTCAGCAGCCGGGCTTGCAGTTCGAGGGTGCGCGGGGAATAGCTGAAGTCCATGGCAGTGTCTCCTTCTTGGGTTCGGTGGCGAGGGCGGTCAGGTTTTCTGTGCGAGCGCCCAGCCCATCTCGGCCAGCGGGCGGGCGCGGGCACCGGTCTCGCGGGCCTGCGCGCTCGAAGCGATGCCGCTCTCCGCGCGCTTCGCGATGCCTTGCAGGATACCGGCGAGGCGGAACAGGTTGTAGGCGAGGTAGAAGTTCCAGTCGGCCATCACCGCGTCGGCATCCTTGCCCTTGCCGGTTCTGCCGGTGCGCTCGCAATAGCGCTGCACGTAGCTTCGTTCGTCCGGGATGC
Organism: Pseudomonadota bacterium; assembly: GCA_040388965.1. Classification (GTDB taxonomy): domain Bacteria; phylum Pseudomonadota; class Gammaproteobacteria; order Burkholderiales; family Burkholderiaceae_C; genus LMDS01. Next base: position 44,693 of record JAZKAV010000017.1, read on the forward strand.
CGAGGGCGGCCAGGTCGAGCCCGCCGAGGCCGCGCGATTGCCCCGGCGGGATGTGCCACGACATGCAGTGGTAGCTGAAGTCGGCGAGCGGGTGGCCGATGGTCGAGAGTTCCCAGTCGAGCACCGCGATCGCGCGCGGCTCGACGGCATCGAACATCAGGTTGTCGAGCCGGAAGTCGCCGTGCACGATCGACACCTGCGACTCGTCGCGCGCGCTCGCGGGCATGTGCGCCGGCAGCCACTCGATCAGCCGGTCCATCGCTGGAATGGGCTGCGTGATCGAGGCGTGGTACTGCTTGGTCCAGCGACCGATCTGGCGCTCGAAGTAGTTGCCCGGCTTGCCATACCCGGCCAGCCCCACGGCATCGACGTCGACGCTGTGCAGCGCGGCGATCACGCGGTTCATCTCGTCGTAGTAGGCGGCGCGCTGCGAGGTGGCGATATCGGGCAGCGCCTGGTCCCAGAATACCCGCCCCGGCATGAACTGCATCACGTAGAACGCGCGGCCGATCACGCCTTCGTCCTCGCACAGCAGGTGCATCTGCGGCACCGGCACCGCAGTGCCGTGCAGCGCGCGCATCACCGTGAACTCCCGGTCGATCGCATGCGCCGACGCGAGCAGCTTCGCTGCCGGCCCAGGCTTGGAGCGCATCACGTAGGAGCGCTTCGGCGTGATCAACTTGTAGGTCGGGTTGGACTGGCCGCCCTTGAACTGTTCGACCGTGAGCGGGCCCTCGAAGCCGTCCAGGCGCGGCTCGAGCCAGGCCTGCAGCGCGGCGACGTCGAAGGCGTGCGATTCGGAAACGGGCTTGGTGCCGTGCAGGGCTTCCATGTCTTCAACCTCGCAAGTCAGAGGGACGGTGGCAACGCGGGCGGATGCCGCACACGCGGGTCACTTGCCCGATATGGCCAGCAGCTTATCTTTCGAGAGCACCACCAGCCGCGTCGGCTCGATGCGCACCGCGCCCATGCGCTCGAAGCCCTTCAGCTCCTGGTTGACGCGCTGGCGCGAAGCGCCGAGCAGCTGCGCCAGATCTTCCTGGGCGAGCTGCAGGCCGATGCGGATTTCCTCGCCCTGGCTGATGCCGTAGCTGCGCGCCAGCAGCAGGATCTGCTTGGCCAGCCGCGAGGCGAGCGGCAGCGTGTTCAGATCTTCGACGGCATCGAACATCAGGCGCAGGCGCCGGCAGTTCAGGCGCAGCAGCGCCTCGTAGAGCTCGGTGTGCCGTGCCAGCAGCCCGTTGAAGTCGGCTTTTCGAACGACCAGCAGCGTGGTCTCGCCGTGCGCGTTCGAATCGTGCGTCCGCGGCAGGCCGTCGAAGAGCGCGATGTCGCCGAACCAGGTGCCGGGCTCGACATAGGTCAGCGTGATTTGCTTGCCCGACAGCGAGACCGAGCTGACGCGCATCGCGCCCTGGGCCACGCCGCACCATTCGTCGGCCGGTGCGCCGCGCGTCGACAGCATCTCCCCATCGTGAAGACGCCGAACCGCCGCGCACGACAGGATCGCGTGGCGCAGGGGTGGGGACAGTTTGGAGTACCAAGAGCCGGCGTCGATGTTGGAGCGTTCCGCGATTGTAAGAACGGGGGTATTCATATCCAGTCGCTGAGGTGACAGCATGGTGCGGGCTCGCCGGCCCATTGTGTATGAGGGTTGTGCACGACGGCCATACGGGATCGCCCGGTCCGGCGGTGGCCCCGATGCGTTCGGCAGGTGGTTGGTCGACTCCGCTCGCACGATCCGGGTCCGGACGATGGCCGGTGGCGGCGCGCTGATTCCGCAGCGAGCGATGTCGTGGGGATTGCGTCACGCGGCGTCGGCGCACGGGGTCGCCGCAGCCCGGCGGCTCTGTTACTTCATGCTAGAGTGCGCCGGCATCCACAGCGACCACCCCCCCCATCACACACCGCATGCGCGCAGTTTCGACCCTCATCGCGATCGGCACTGCGCTCTGGGTTGCCGCCCCGCCGGCCCAAGCGGTCGGCTTCGGCCGGGTCAGCAACGCGACGCAACTCGGCCAGCCGCTCGACTTCGTCGCCGCGGTCCGGCTGGATCCCGACGAGGTGCTGCCGCCCGAGTGCGTCTCGGCGGAAGTCCAGTCGGGCGAGAACCGGCTCGGGCAGGGGCAGGTTCGCGTGGCGCTCGAAGGCCCGGCGGATTCGAGCCTGCGCAGTGTGCGTGTCAGCACGACGGCGCTGATCGATGAACCCGTCGTCACGGTGAGTGTGACGCTGGGCTGCACCGCGAAGATCACCCGCCGGTTCGTTGCGTTCATCGATCCGCCGCTGATCAATGCGCCGCAGACGGCACCGGTCGAGGCGCCGGTGCCGCCGCAGCGGATCGAACCGCAGGCGGCGGTCTCCTCCCCGCCACCGCCGCGCGCCGAGCCGACGTTCACGCCGGGGTCGACAGCGCCGACGGGTCGTGGCGCCGCGCCGCGCCCGCGCGCCCGGGCGCCGGTGCCGACCGCGCTCGGGCCACGGGCGGCTGCTGCGGCGCGCCGCACGGCCGCAGAACCCCGGGCCGACAATCCGCAACGCAGCGCAGCCACCTCGCGCCAGCCGCGTGTGGCCGCCCGCGCCGCGCCGCCCGGGCCGCGGCTGCAGCTCGAGGCGGCAGCGCCGGTCGTGGCGCGCAGCGCATCGACGCCTGCATCGGGGCCAGGCCCGGCCCCGCTGATTGCCGCCGAACCGGCTTCCGCCCCGAAGCCCGAAGCGGTCGCCGAACCGCTGGCCGTCGAGCGCCAGCGCATCCAGGCGCTGGAAGAGGGCCTGGCGAAGCTGACCAAGGACTCGCAGGCCGCACAGGCTGCGCTGAACTCGGTGCAGGCGCGCCTGAAGGAGGCCGAGTCGCAGCGCTACGCGAACCCGCTGGTCTATGTGCTGGCAGGGTTGTCGGCGCTGCTGGCCTTGCTGGTTGTCTTCCTGTGGTGGCGCCAGGCACGCGCACAGGGATTGGCGCAGTGGTGGGCTGGACCGGCACCGGCAGCGTCGCCGACAACGCTCGCTGCAGGCGCTGCCGCTGCCATGGCCGCGGCCGAGCTCGAGGAGGCCTCGAGGCCCGATCCCGTGGCGACGCCACCGACGCCGGCCGGCGCGTTGGCAGTCTCGCGTAGGGTCGAAGCGAACGAAGCGCCCGCACCACAGCCAGTGCGCGAACTGTCGGTCGAGGAGTTGATCGATCTGGAGCAGCAGGCGGATTTCTTCGTCGTGCTGGGTCAGGACGAGGCGGCGATCGATCTGTTGATGAGCCATGTCCGCACGGACGGCAGCAACAGCCCGCTTCCGTACCTGAAGCTGCTCGAGATCTACCGCCGTCGCGGCGAAGGCGAGGCCTACCAGCGCATACGCGAGCGTTTCAATCGCCGCTTCAACGCGCGTGCGCCGGAGTGGGATGCGGACCCGGGACACGGGCGGTCGCTGGCCGACTACCCCGAGACCGTCGAACGGCTGCAGGGGCTGTGGTCCGCGCCGACGCGGACGATGCAGGTGCTGAAGGAAGCGCTGTTCCGGCGCGACACGGCCGGCCCGACCTACGATCTGCCGGCCTACGGCGAGTTGCTGTTTCTCTATGCGATTGCGCGCGATCTCGCCGAGCGCGGGGATCCGTCTCCGAGCGTCGACGTCGACCTGCTGCTGCCGCTCGAGCATGCCGGCACACCGAGTCCGCCGCGCGGCGGGACGCTCGACGCGATGGCGCGCGGCGAGCAGACCGCGGCGCTGGCGCCCCCGGGCACCGGCGGCCAGCCGGACACGGACGGTCCGCACTTCGTGGACTTCAACCTGGACTTGCCGGCTCCCCCGGCGGCGTCCGCCGACGGCAAGCGCTGACGGGTCGGAATCGGGCGTCGACGCGGGCGGCGGTCAGAGCCTGGCCAGCCGCGCAAGCGCGAGTTGCAGGGTCTCGTCCCTCTTGGCAAAGCAAAAGCGCGCGATCCCCTGCTCGAAGCCGCTCCGGTAGAACGCCGACAGCGGAATCGCGGCGACACCGATCTCGGTCGTCAGCCAGCGACAGAAATCGGCCTCCGGCAGTTCGCTGACAGCCGAGTAGTCGACGCACTGGAAATAGCTGCCCTGCGTCTCCAGCACGCGCAACCGGGTCGACGCCAGGCCGTCGCGGAACAGGTCGCGCTTGCGCTGGTAGAAGGCCGGCAGGCCGAGGTGGTGGGACGGCTCCGCCATGAAGCTCGCCAGACCATGCTGCATCGGCGTGTTGACCGTGAACACGTTGAACTGGTGCACCTTGCGGAACTCGGCCGTCAGCGGCGCCGGCGCGGCGACATAGCCGACCTTCCAGCCGGTCACGTGGTAGGTCTTGCCGAAGCTGGAGACAAGAAAGCTGCGCTGCGCCAGTTCGGGGAAGCGCGCCACACTCTGGTGCAGTGCACCGTCGAACACCATGTGCTCGTAGACCTCGTCGGCGATGACGAGGACGTCGGTGCCGCGCAGCAGCGCCACCAGTTGCGCCATCTGCGCCGCCGACCAGACCGTGGCGCTGGGGTTGTGCGGGGTGTTGACGACGATCGCCCGGGTGCGCGGCGTGAGCACCGAGCGGATGGCCGCGAAGTCGGGCTCGAAGCTCCCCGGTGTCAGCGGCACGTGGATGGCCGTGCCACCGGCAAGTTCGATGTTGGGCTCGTAGCTGTCGTAGCACGGGTCGAGCACGATCACCTCGTCGCCCGGGTGCACGATCGCCAGGATGATCGTGATGATCGCCTGGGTCGCGCCCGCCGTGATCGTGATCTCGGCGCCGGGGTCGTACACGTGGCCGTACATCGATGCCAGCTTGGCGGCGACCGCCTCGCGCAGCGCCGGGACGCCGGGCATCGGCGGGTACTGGTTCAGGCCGGCGCGCATCGCCGTGTCGACCGCGTCCACCAGACGTGGGTCACAGTCGAAATCGGGAAAGCCCTGGCCGAGGTTGACCGCCCGGTGTTCGAGCGCGAGCGCCGACATCACGCTGAAGATCGTCGTGCCCACGTGCGGCAGGCGGCTGGTGAGCACCGGGGTGGGAAACGGGCCGTTCATGCGTTGCAACTGTTCAGAGTTGATAGTCGTCGGCCTCGCCGGCCATCGCGCCGATGACCAGCTTGCGGCTCAGACGGTCCGAGAGCATCTCGGCGAACGCGTAGACGAAGTTGCGCAGGTAGGCGCCGCGCTTGAACGCGATCCGCGTGACGTTGTTGCCGAACAGGTGGCCGACCGGGCGCGAGACGAGGTCGCCGCCCGGCGGGTCGTCCCGCACCGCGATCTCGGCGACGATGCCTACGCCCAGGCCGATGCGCACATAGGTCTTGATGACGTCGGCGTCGATCGCCTCGAGCACGATGTTGGGTTTCAGGTTGCGCGTCGCGAAGGCTTGGTCGACGCGCGTGCGGCCGCTGAACGACGGGTGGTACGACACCAGCGGCAGCATCGCCAGGTCTTCGAGCGAGATGCGCTCGACCTGGGCCAGCGGATGCCCGGCCGGCATCACGACGACGTGACGCCATTCGTAGCAGGGCAACGAGAGAAGATCGTCGGCGTCGGCCAGCGATTCGGTGGCCAGGCCGAGGTCGGCGACCTCGTCGCGCACCATGCGCGCCACCTGCTCCGGTGAACCCTGGTGCAGGCTGATGTTGACCTTCGGGAAGCGCTTGCGCAGCTGCGCGACCGGCGCCGGCAGGAAGTAGCGCGCCTGGCTGTGCGTGGTGGCGATCGACAGCGTGCCGGCGTCCTGCATCGAGAATTCCTCGCCGATGCGCTTCAGGTTGCCGACCTCGCGCATGATCGCCTCGATGCTCTTGAGCACCTGCTGACCCGGCTCGGTGATGCGGCGCAGCCGCTTGCCGTGGCGCGCGAAGATGTCGACGCCGAGCTCGGCCTCGAGCTCGAGGATCGCCTTCGAGATGCCGGGCTGCGAGGTGAAGAGCGCCTTCGCGGTCTCGGTGAGGTTCAGGTCGCGGCGAGCGGCTTCCCGGACGAAACGGAACTGGTGCAGGTTCATGGCGGAGGTTCGTTCAGGCAGTCCAGGGCGGCGCGCGCGAGCGCTTCGATCACGCTGTCGATCTCGCCGATCGCGCGTCGCAGTTGCCACTGCACCTGCGGGTGGGCAGTGACCAGTCCGGCGAGCAGTGCGGGCAGGTCCTTGCGGACGTGGCCGCCGGCGCCGAGGAACAGCGGCACGACGTCGACGCGTGTGCTCCCGGCCCGGACCAGCCGCTCGGCGGCATCGGCCAAGGTCGGCGTCATGAACTCGAGAAAGGCGAGCTGCACCGCGAGCTGTGGCTCGCGCTCGCGCACGCGTCGCGCCACGGCCTCGAAGGGCTCGGCCCAGTGCGGGTCGCGCGCGCCGTGGGCAAACAGCAGCAGGCCGTGCCGGCTCATCGCAGGCCCCGCTTCATCGGTACCGGACCAGCCAGCTGAACGCGGCGAACGACAGCAGCAGGTACAGCGCACTCGGCGCCGCCGCGACCATCCACGGCGTCCAGTCGCGCAGCAGCCCGACGTGACTCGCCACGTTGTTCAGCAGCACGAAGCTGATGCCCAGCATGATGGCGCCGAAGACGCGCAGGCTGATGCCGCCGGAGCGCGCATGCATGTACGCGAACGGCAGCGCGAGTCCGACCATCACGAGGCAGGCGAACGGGTAGAGCGCGCGCTTCCAGAACTGGATCGCGTGGCGCTGGGCCGCCTGTTCGTTGTCCGCAAGGTGGACGATGTAGCGCGCCAGATCGATCGTCGACATCGAACTCGCCGGCGACACCGCGGCGGCCACGACCGCGGCGGACAGGCTGCTGTGCCACGCCAGCTCGGGCAGCTTGTGCTCCGGCACCTGCGCGCCGCCGTCGGAGTCGGTGTCGGACGCCCAGCGGGTCAGCGAGACGTCCTTCAGCAGCCAGGTCTGGTCCGGTTCGACCTGCGCGCTGGCCGCACCGATGCGGCGCAGCAGGCGGCCCTCGCCGTCGAACTCGAAGATGCGGATGTCGTACAGCAATCCCTTGGGCCCGGCCGAACCGACATTGATCGAATAGCTGCGCTCGCCCTGCGGCGACTTCACGTGGTCCTTCAGCCAGGCGCCGGAGCGGCCGAGCTTCAGGCCGCCCTTGTACGTCGCCTGGACCTGGCTCGCCTGGCGCTCGCACAGCGGCACGAGGTAGTCGCCGACGACAAAGGTCAGCACGCCGAACACGAGGCCGAGCGTGGCCAGCAGCGACAGCGCGCGCCCGGGCCCGAGACCGCCGGTGCGCAGGATGGTGTACTGCGACGACTGCGCCATGCTCGACAGCGTGAAGATCGTGCCGATCAGCACCGCGATCGGCGCGACCTCGTAGAAGTGCCCGGGCACCAGCAGCAGCGAATGCAGTGCCGCCTGAAGCACGGTGTAGCCGTTCTGGCCGACATCGCCGAGCTGGTCGATGAAGTCGATGAAGAACGACAGCGACAGGAAGGCGAGCGCGACGAACGCGACCGCGGTCACGATGTCGACGTAGAACAGCCGCCGGACGGTCTTCATGCCGCGGCGGCAGCGGCCGGAGCCCGGGCCGAGAGCCGCGCCCGCCAACGGCCGCGGCGGTTGCCGTTCTCGCGCCACCACAGCAGACCGAGGGCGATCAGCAGCGCGCCGCCATGCGCCAGCACCAGGGCCGCGCCCATGCCGAGCCTGGCGCCGGCCACCCAGGCCTGCGACAGGTTGATCAGGTTGTAGTAGATCGCGAAGGTCAGCAATGCGAACAGCAGGTTCCAGTTGCTCGCGCGACGCGGGCTGCTGGCCGACAGGCCGATGCCCAGCAGCACCAGGTTCGCCGCCCCGAGCAGCAGGCCGAGGCGCCAGACCAGCTCGCCCTGATTGCGCGGCGTCGGCTCCAGCAGCAGCGCCAGGCTGCTGCGCGCCTTGGCCGGCAGGTTGTCCACGCCCGAGATCGCGCGCTCGCCGGCGCGGACGTTGTACTCCTCGAAGCGTGCCAGCGTCTTGTCGCCGGTGCGCAGGTCCTGTTCGTTGAGCTGGCCGCGCCTGAGCAGCAGGTAGCGGTCGTCGCCGACCATCTCGATGCGTCCGCTGCGCGCCGAGGTGACCGATTCGGAATCGGGCAGCGATCTGAGGATGAACACGTTGCGGCCGGTCAGGGGGTCGGCCGCGTCGCGCTCGATGAAGAACACGCGCGTCCCGTCGCTCGAGGTCTGGAACTGGCCGGGCGTGACGCGCGACAGATCGGAGCGGCGCTCGAAACGCTCCTTCAGCTCGACGCCGCGCTGGTTCTGCCACGGCCAGACGAACAGCGCCAGCAGGCCGATCACCAGCAGCACCGGCCAGCACACCCGCAGCACCGGGCGCACGAAGCGTGTCAGGCCGATGCCGCTGGCGAACCAGATCGTCATCTCGCTCTCGCGGTACATGCGCGACAGCGTGGCCACGATGGCGACGAACAGCGACAGCGCGAGCATCGTCGGCAGATGGCCGAGCGTGACGTAGCCGAGCAGCAGAACCACGTCCTGCGGCGCGACCTGCCCGCCCGCCGCCTGGCCCAGGGTGCGGATCAGCATCATCGTCAGCACGATGGTGAGGATCACCACCAGCGTGGCACCGAAGGTGCGCGCCACGTCTCGGCGCAAAGTGGAATCGAATAACATCGTCGGCCTGTCTCTATGCCCCGCTTTCACGGGACTGCCGATTATGGACTTCCGTCATCAGATTTCTTCCCCGGACAAGCTCGCGGCGCTGGCCTGCGACGCGCTCGTGCTGGTCGTCACCGGCGAGCGGCCCGACCCGGCCCTGGCCGCGCCGCTCGCGTCCGCCCTGAGCGACGCACTCGCGCAAGGCGACCTGTCGCGCGAGGCGGGCAAGAGCATCTGCCTGCACCGCCCGGCCAATGTCCGGGCCACCCGCGTGGTGTTCGCCATCGCCGGCGCGTCGACCGCCAAGGCCTTCAAGGCGGCCGTGGCCAGCGGCATCAACCTCGTCAAGGGAACCGGCGCGACGCATGTCGCGGTCGGCCTGGCCGGGGCCGGATCCATGGACGACGCGCAGGCCGAGGCTGCGGTCACGGCCGCTCGCGAGTGCACCTACCTGTATCGCCACACGAAGCCGAGCGCGCCCGCGGTGTCGAAGATCGACAAGGTCACGCTGCTGTGCAGCAAGGCGGACGCGAAGTCGGTCCAGCAGGGCCTCGCGCGTGGCCAGGCGATCGCCTCGGGCGTGAGCCTGGCGCGCGAATGCGCGAACCGCCCGGCCAACCACTGCACGCCGACCTACCTCGCCGATCAGGCCAAGAAGCTCGGCAAGGAATACGGGCTCGAGGTCAAGGTGCTGGACCGCAAGGCCTGCGAGAAGCTCGGGATGGGTTCGTTCCTCGCCGTCGCGCAGGGCTCGCACGAGCCGCTGCGCTTCATCGTCGCGCGCTACGACGGCGCGGCGAAGTCGCAGGCCCCGGTGGTGCTGGTCGGCAAGGGCATCACGTTCGACACCGGCGGCATCTCGCTGAAACCCGGCCCCGAGATGGACGAAATGAAGTTCGACATGGGCGGCGCGGCGAGCGTGCTCGGCACCTTGCGCGCGGTCGCCGAGCTGAAGCCGAGGCTGAACCTGGTGTGCATCATCCCGTCGTGCGAGAACATGCCGAGCGGCCACGCGATCAAGCCGGGCGACGTGGTCACGAGCATGTCGGGCCAGACGATCGAGATCCTGAACACCGACGCCGAAGGCCGGCTGATCCTGTGCGACGCGCTGACCTATGCGGAGCGCTTCAAGCCGGCGGTCGTCGTCGACGTCGCGACGCTGACCGGTGCCTGTGTCGTGGCGCTCGGTCATCACCACTCCGGCCTGTTCACTGCCGACGACAAGGTCGCCGGGCAGATGCTGGCCGCCAGCAGCAAGGGCCTCGATCCGTGCTGGCGCATGCCGCTCGACGAGGAATACGACGCCGGGTTGAAGAGCAACTTCGCCGACATGGCCAACATCGGCGGGCGCCCGGGCGGTGCGATCACCGCCGCGATGTTCCTGAAGCGTTTCACCGGCAAGTACCCGTGGGCGCACCTGGACATCGCCGGCACCGCCTGGAAGTCGGGTTCGGCCAAGGGCGCCACCGGCCGGCCCGTGCCGCTGCTGACGCACTTCGTGCTGGCGCAGCTTGCGTGATGTTCCGGGCTGCTGCGTGAGCCACACACAGGCCCGCTCCGTGGTCCTCCGGGAGCGGCCGCCGCAGCCCCCGGGCAGGGGGCTCCCTTGACCGAAGTCAGCTTCCATTTCAATGTGGCGGACCGCACCGATTACACCTGCCGGCTGGTGCGCAAGGCCAGTCGGCTCGGTGCCAGCGTCGTGCTCGCCGGGCCGGCGGGGACGCTGGCCCAGTTCGATCGGGCGCTGTGGACCTTCGACGAGCTGGAATTCCTGCCGCACGTGATGTTGCGCCCGGGCCAGCCGGTCGCGCCGCGCCTGCGCGCGACCCGGGTCTGGCTCACCCAGGAGGCGAGCCAGCCCGGGCACCACGAGGTGTTGATCAACCTCGGGCCGCAGGCGCCCGCGGGTTTCGAGAGTTTCGAGAGGGTGGTCGAGATCGTCTCCGCGGACCTGGCCGATCGGGAGGCGGCACGCGCGCGCTGGAAGCACTATGCCGCGCGCGGCTATCCGATCCACCGGCACGGAGCCACCGAGTGAGCGCGGGTCCGTCGGTGCCGCCGGATCGCGTGCCGACGCTGACCGAGGTCGTCGCGTGGCCGCAGGCGGCAGCGCCGCAGCCAGGGGAAGCGCCCGGCGAGTCGGCCAGTCCGGTCGGCCCGGCGCCGGCCGCCGGGCTCGACGAAGAGCAGCTGACTCAGCGCGTTCTCATCGACCTGCAGCGCCAGATGGACCTGATGCTGGACTATCGCCTGCGCGAGGTGCTCACACCGCTGCTCGCACGCGCCGCCGACGGCATCGTGCGCGAGGCGCGCAGCGAGCTGGCATCGACCTTGCGTGACGTGGTCGAGCGCGCGGTGTCCCAGGAACTGGCGCGTCATCGCACCCGCTGATGCTGCGCGTCCGGTCGGGCGAACCCGATTCCTGCGGTATGGTGGCGACTGTCGAGACATCGCCGATTTCTCGGAACCCTGAACATTTCCTCTGGAGGTTTTGCATGCAAGTCAGACTGAACACGATCGTCGCCGCAGCCGCGGTGCTGCTCGGTGGGCCAGCGTACGCGCAGGAAGTGGTCGTCAAGATCGGCCACGTGGCGCCGACCAGTGGCGCCATCGCCCACCTCGGCAAGGACAACGAGAACGGCGCGCGCATGGCGATCGACGAACTCAACGCCAAGGGCGTGACGATCGGCGGCAAGAAGGTCAAGCTCGAGATGCTGGCCGAGGACGATGCTGCCGACCCGAAGCAGGGCACGGCGGTGGCGCAGAAGCTCGTCGACGCCAAGGTCTCCGGCGTGATCGGCCACCTGAACTCCGGCACGACGATTCCTGCCTCGAAGATCTACTCGGACGCGGGCATTGCGCAGATCTCGCCGTCGGCGACCAACCCCAAGTACACGCGCCAGGGCTTCAAGACGGCGTTCCGCGTCGTGGCCGACGACGTGCACCTGGGCAGCACGCTGGGCAAGTACGCCGTCAAGGAACTGAAGGGCAAGTCGATTGCCGTGATCGACGACCGCACCGCCTACGGCCAGGGTGTGGCCGAAGAGTTCACGAAGGCCGTCAAGACCGCCGGCGGCGCGATCGCCGAGACCCAGTTCACCACCGACAAGGCGAGCGACTTCACCGCGATCCTGACCCAGATCAAGTCGAAGAAGCCCGACGTGGTGTTCTTCGGCGGCATGGACGCCGTGGCCGGCCCGATGATTCGCCAGATGAAGCAGCTCGGCATCAATGCCAAGTTCATGGGCGGCGATGGCATTTGCACGACCGATCTGCCGAAGCTCTCGGGCGGTGCGATGGGCGACGGCCAGGTGGTGTGCGCGGAAGCCGGCGGCGTCGAGGGCGAGCAGAAGGTCGGCATGGACAAGTTCAAGGCCGACTACAAGAAGAAGTTCGGCATCGACGTTCAAATCTACGCGCCGTATGTCTACGACGCGATGAACGTGCTGGTGGCCGCGATGGTGAAGGCCGGCTCGGCCGACCCGAAGGTCTACCTGCCGGTGCTGGCCAAGACCGCCGGCTACAAGGGCGTGACCGGCACGATCACGTTCGACGACAAGGGCGACATCAAGAACGGCGCGCTGACGCTCTACACCTACAAGGGCGAGAAGCGCGACCAGATCAAGGTGGTCCGGTAGGCCGACGCTTCGCCACCGGTGCGCGGGGCGCCTTCGGGCGCCCCGCTTGCCGATCGGCCGCCGCTTTCGGCCGGACCGCGGCACGGCCCGGGATGCCTGCACCGTCCCGATCGGCAGTTGCAGGAGCAACCGGCGCTCAGAGCCGCAGACCCGCGCCGGCCGCGGCCAGCAGCAGCAGACTGGCGGCCGGCAGGGGCAGGGCCCTCTCGCCCTGCCCGTGCCACGAGCCCTTGCCGGTCGGGTGCGTGGTGTCGAGGATCACCTGCCAGACGCCGGCAGGAAGCATGAATGTGCTGTCCTGCGCATCGCCGTTCACCAGCAGCAGCAAGGGCGCGGCGGCACGCCCCGGCTCGCCGATCAGGCAGCCCAACACGCGCGTGGCCGGGTCGTGCCAGTCCCCGGCGCGCATCGGGTCGCCGGAGGCCGTGAACCAGGCCAGATCGTGCAGGCCGAGGGGGTCGGTGAGTCCGCTGTACCAGCGGTTCGCGAACGGCTGGGCGATGCGCCGCACCGCGCTGGCGTGCGCGCTGAAGGCGATCAGATCGGCATCGGCGGCGGACCAGTCGATCCAGGTGACTTCGCTGTCGTGACAGTACGGGTTGTTGTTGCCGCCCTGCGTGTGGCCGAGTTCGTCGCCGGCGCACAGCATCGGCGTGCCTTGCGCAAGCAGCATGGTCGCGAGCAGGGCGCGTTGCAGCCGGCCGCGCAGCCGGTTCACGGCGGGGTCGTCGGTCGGCCCCTCGACGCCGCCGTTGAAGCTCAGGTTGTTGCCGGTCCCGTCGCGGTTGTCCTCGAGATTCGCGAGGTTGTGCCGCTGCTGGTAGCTGAGCAGGTCGCGCAGGGTGAATCCGTCGTGCGATATCACGTAGTTGACCGACTCCGCCGGGGTGCGACCACCCGCCTGGTACACGTCGGACGAGCCGCACAGGCGCAGCGCGAATGCACCGCGCGTGCCGGGGTGGCGCGTCCAGAAGCTGCGAACGTCGTCGCGGAACTTGTCGTTCCACTCGGCCCAGCCGTTCGGGAAACCGCCCACCTGGTATCCGCCGGGGCCGAGGTCCCACGGCTCGGCAATCATCTTGACCCGCGCGAGCACGGGATCCTGCGCGACCGCGGCGAAGAAGGCCGCCTGGCGCGAGAAGCCGGCGTCGCCGCGGCCCAGCACCGGCGCGAGGTCGAAGCGATAGCCGTCGACATGCATTTCCTCGACCCAGTAGCGCATCGAGTCCATCACCAGCTGCAGCACGCGCACGTGGCGCAGGTCGACGGTGTTGCCGCAGCCGGTGTGGTTCTCGTAGTCGCTGCGGGCGTCCGGCGGCAGGCGATAGTAGCTGGCGTTGTCCAGGCCCCTGAAGGCGATCGTCGGACCCGTCGCATCGCCCTCGGCGGTGTGGTTGAACACGACGTCGAGGATCACCTCGATGCCCGCGGCGTGCAATGCCCTGACCATGGCGCGGAACTCGGCGCGCGTGGCCGCGCCGTCGTCCGGCGTGCAGGACAGGCGCGGCTCGACCGCGAAGAAGCCGATCGTGTTGTAGCCCCAGTAGTTCGTCAGGCCCATCGTCACCAGACGCTCTTCGTCGACGCGCTGGTGCACCGGCAGCAGGCTCACCGCGGTCACGCCGAGCCGGCGCAGGTGCGCGACCGACGCCTCGTGGCCGAGGCCCGCATACGTGCCGCGCAGGGCTTCGGGCACGGCCGGGTTGCGCTTCGAGAAGCCCTTGACATGCAACTCGTAGAGCAGGGTGTCGGCCAGCGGCGTCTCGGGGGAACGATCGTCGCCCCAGTCGCAGGCATCGCGCGTGACGCGGGCCTTCAGTGCGGTCGCCGCGTTGTCGTGCAGATCGGCGTGCTTCGGGTGGGTCCGGTCGGCGGCGAAATGGTGGCCGGTCCAATCGAAGCGGCCGACGATCTCGCGCGCATACGGGTCGAGCAGCAGCTTGCACGGGTTGAAGCGCAGGCCTCGGTCGGGCTGCCACGGTCCGTGGGCGCGCAGGCCGTAGACCAGGCCGGGCCCGGCGCCCTCGAGGTGGCCGTGCCAGACATCGCCGCTGCGGCCGGGCAGGCGCGACCGTGCGATCTCGCGCGTTCCGCCCTCGTCGAACAGGCACAGGTCGATTGCCTGCGCGTGGGCCGAGAACACCGCGAAGTTCACGCCTTTGCCGTCGGCGTGAGCGCCGATGGGCCAGGGCTTGCCGGTCGTGATCGTCAGGGCGGCCGCAGAACCGGCCTCGCGGCGCTGGCGGCTCAGGCTTTCCATTCGAACATGACGGTGGCGAGGGGCGGGAGGTCGATCACGATCGAATGCAGCCGGCCGTGCAGCGGCAGGTCCTGCGCGGTCGTGGCACCGAGCGGTGTGCCGACGTTGCTGCCGCCGTAGTACATCGAGTCGGTGTTGAGGCACTCGCGGTAGGTGCCGGGGCGGGGCACGCCGAGGCGGTATGCGCGTTGCGGTATCGGCGCGAAGTTGCAGACCACGAGGATCAGTGCATCGGCATCCGCGCCGCGGCGGATGAAGCTCAGCAGCGACTGTTCGGCGTCGTCGTGGCAGATCCACTCGAAGCCGTCGGGCGTGAAATCGCGCTCGTACAAGGCCGGCGTCGCGCGATAGAACGCGTTCAGGTCGCGCACCAGTTGGCGCATGCCGGCGTGCATCGGATCGTCGAGCAGGTGCCAGTCCAGGCTCTGGTCGTGATTCCATTCCGCCGCCTGCGCGAACTCGCCGCCCATGAACAGCAGCTTCTTGCCCGGGTGGCCCCACATGAAGCCGTAGTAGGCGCGCAGGTTGGCGAACTGCTGCCAGCGGTCGCCGGGCATCTTGGCGAGCAGCGAGCCCTTGCCGTGCACGACCTCGTCGTGCGAGAGCGGCAGCACGAAGTTCTCGTTGAACGCATAGATCAGGCCGAAGCTCATTTCGCCCTGGTGGTACTTGCGGTGGACCGGGTCGCGCCGCATGTACTGAAGCGTGTCGTGCATCCAGCCCAGGTTCCACTTGTAGTGAAAGCCCAGGCCGCCGCTGTTGGTCGGGCGCGAGACGGCGGGGAACGCGGTCGATTCCTCGGCCAGCGTCACCGCCTGCGGGCGCTCGCGGCCGACGACCTCGTTCATGCGGCGCAGGAAGGCAATCGCCTCCAGGTTCTCGCGCCCGCCATGCTGGTTCGGAATCCACTCGCCGGCGTTGCGGCTGTAGTCGCGGTACAGCATCGAGGCGACCGCGTCGACGCGCAGCCCGTCGACGCCGTAGCGCTCGAGCCAGTACAGCGCGTTGGCGACCAGGAAGTTGCCGACCTCGGTGCGGCCGAAGTTGTAGATCAGCGTGTTCCAGTCCTGGTGGAAGCCCTCGCGCGGATCGGCGTACTCGTACAGGTGCGTGCCGTCGAACTCGGCCAGGCCGTGCGCGTCGGACGGGAAGTGCGCCGGCACCCAGTCGAGCAGCAGGCCCAGGCCCTCGGCATGGCAGCGGTCGACGAAACGCCGGAATCCGGCGGCGGAGCCGCGGCCCGCGGCTTCGTCCGCGGGGGTGCCGAAGCGCGCGGTCGGCGCGTACAGGCCGATCGGCTGGTAGCCCCACGAGCCGTCGAACGGATGCTCGCTGATCGGCAGCAGCTCCAGGTGCGTGAAGCCCATCTCGCGCGCGTAGGGCACGAGGCTGCTCGCGAGCTCGTCCCAGTTCATCAAACGGCCTTCCGGGCCGCTGCGGTGATCGTGCTGGCGCCGCCACGAACCGAGGTGGACCTCGTAGATGCTGACCGGCGCATCGAGCGCGTTGGCGCGTTGCCGCGCCGCTGACTTCGGCACCGCCGACGGCATGCGCGCGACCACGCTCGCGGTGGCCGGCCGCAGCTCCGATTGCAGCGCGTACGGGTCGGCCTTCTGCGGCAGCACGTGGCCGTCGCGCGCGCGAATCTGGTACTTGTAGCGCGCGCCGGCGCCGACGCCGGGCAGGAAGATCTCCCAGACGCCGCATTCGCGCCGCAGGCGCATCGGGTGGCGGCGCGCGTCCCAGAGGTTGAAGTCGCCGACCACGCTGACCTGCGACGCGTTCGGCGCCCAGACCGCGAAGCTGGTGCCGGCCACACCCAGCATCACGCGCTGCGCGGCGCCGAGCACCTCGAACGGCCGCAGGTGCGAGCCCTCGCCGAGCAGCCACACGTCCAGCTCGCCGAGCACCGGCGGAAAGCGGTACGGGTCGTCGAGGATCATCGAGTGGCCCTCGGACCAGCGCACCTGCAGCCGGTAGTTCGGGCGTTCGGCGCGGTTCAGCAGGCCCTCGAAGAAGCCGTCGTCGTGGCGCTTCGCGAGCGTGCCGATCAGCTCGCCGTTGCTGGCGTCGAGCACCGCGACCTGCGCCGCACCGGGCAGCATGGCGCGCAGCCAGAGGCGGCCGGCGTCGTCGGCGTGCACGCCGAGCACGGCGAACGGGTCGGGGTGCGCGGCCTGGCGCAGGGCGGTGATCTCGGAATCCTGGAGCATGACGGGGTGGTTCGCGGTGCCGGCCCATCGTAGCAAGCGCGCCGGCATGCGTCGCGTCAGCGCGGCTCGGGCGCGATCCCCCAGATCTGCGTCGCGTACTCGCGGATCGTGCGGTCCGACGAGAACGCGCCCATGCCGGCGACGTTCGCGATCGCGCACTCGGCCCAGGGCCCGGGCTGGCGATACAAGGCGTCGACGCGCAGCTGGGTCGCGACATAGCTCTCGTAGTCGGCCAGCAGCAGGTAGTGATCGCCGCCCCACAGCAGGGAATCGACCAGGCCGCGGTAGCGGCCCGGTTCGTCGGGCGAGAACGCCTCGCCGGAGATGGCGTCGAGCACCGCCTTCAGGGCCGGATTCGCCTCGTACAGCCGCATCGGCTGGTAGCCCGAGTGCCGCAGCGACTGCACCTGCGGGGTCTTCAGCCCGAAGATGAAGATGTTGTCGTCGCCGACGTGCTGGCGGATCTCGATGTTGGCGCCGTCGTCCGTGCCGATCGTCAGCGCGCCGTTCAGCGCGAGCTTCATGTTGCCGGTGCCCGAGGCCTCGGTGCCGGCGGTCGAGATCTGCTCGGAGAGATCGGCGCCCGGCATGATCGTCTCGGCGACCGAGACGCCGTAGTTCGGCACGAACACGACCTTTAGCCTGTCGCCAATGCGCGCGTCGTGGTTGATCACGCTGCCCACGTCGTGGATCAGCCGGATGATGTTCTTCGCGGTCGCGTAGCTCGATGCGGCCTTGCCGGCGAAGATGACGGTGCGTGGCACCCAGTCGGCATCCGGATTGGCCAGGATCGCCTGGTAGCGCGTCACCGCATGCAGCACGTTCAGCAGCTGGCGCTTGTACTCGTGGATGCGCTTGACCTGCACGTCGAACAGGCTTGCCGGGTCGACGCGCACGCCGGTCTTGCGCTCGATCAGAGCGGCCAGGCGCGCCTTGTTCTGGCGCTTGACGGCCATGAACGCGTCGCGGAACCCGGCGCTCGCCTTGACCTTCTGCAGTTGCTCGAGCTTGTCGAGGTCGAGCCGCCAGCCCTGACCGAGCGTGCGGTCGAGCAGCTCCGCGAGCCCCGGGTTCGCCTGCGCGAGCCAGCGCCGCGGCGTCACGCCGTTCGTCATGTTCGTGAAGCGCCCCGGCCACAGGCTCGCGAAGTCCTTGAAGATCGTCTGCACCAGCAGTTCGGAGTGCAGGGCCGAGACGCCGTTGACCTTGTGGCTGCCGGCCACGCACAGGTTCGCCATGCGCACGCGGCGCTCGCCGCGCTCGTCGATCAGCGACAGGCTGGCCATGAACTCAGGATCGCCCGGGCGATGCGCCGCGGCCAGGTCCATCAGGTCCTGGTTGATGCGGAAGATGATCTCGAGGTGGCGCGGCAGCACGTGCTGCATCAGCGCGACCGGCCAGGTCTCGAGTGCTTCCGGCATCAGCGTGTGGTTGGTGTACGAGAAGACCTTGTTGCACAGCGCCCAGGCCTGCGCCCAGCGCATCGAATGCTCGTCGCAGAGCATGCGCATCAGTTCGGCCACGGCGATCGCCGGGTGGGTGTCGTTCAGGTGGATCGCGACCTTCTCGGCCAGGTTGGCGAGGGTGCCATGCTCGGCCAGATGGCGCCCGATCAGGTCCTGCATCGAGGCGGCGACGAAGAAGTACTCCTGCTTCAGCCGCAGCTCGCGGCCGGCCGGCGTGCTGTCGTTCGGGTACAGCACCCAGGAGATGTTCTCGTACTCGTTCTTCGCGCTCGCGGCGCGGGCGTAGTCGCCGGTGTTGAACGCGCTCAGGTCGATGTGCGCCGGTGCGGTGGCCTTCCACAGCCGCAAGGTGCTGACCTTGTCCGTGCCGTGGCCCGGGATCACCATGTCGTAGGCCTTGGCCTCGACCTCGCCGCTGGGGCGCCAGAGCGCCTTCGCCTCGGCGCCGTTGCCGATGTGTTCGACCCAGCCGCCGAACCGCACCGGGTAGTTGATCGCCGCGCGCGGGAACTCCCAGGCCGTGCCGTTCTCCAGCCACGGATCCGGGTGCTCGATCTGTGCGCCGTGCCTGATCTCCTGCGCGAACATGCCGTACTCGTAGCGGATGCCGTAGCCGAAGGAGGGCAGCCCGAGCGTGGCCATCGAATCGAGGAAGCAGGCTGCGAGCCGCCCGAGGCCGCCGTTGCCGAGCGCGGCGTCGGGCTCCTCGTCGGCCACGTCCTCGAGGCGCTGGGCGTGCGCGTTCATCGCCGCCGCCGCGTCGCCGCCCAGCCCGAGTGCGGCCAGCGCATTGCCGAGCGTGCGGCCCATCAGGAATTCCATCGACAGGTAGTAGACGCGCCGCGCCTTGTCGTCGGCCTGCTGCGCCTGGGTACGCACCCAGCGCTGCGAGAGCTTCTGGCGCGCCACCTGCGACAGGGCCTGCATCAGGTCGTTGGGGGATGCCTCGGCCGGCACGACGCCGACGTGGTCGAGCAGTTCGTCGTCGACACCGGTGGCGACGCTGCGCATGGAGGGTTGCAAATGAGGGATCACCGTCGGCTCCTTCGTCGGCTGAATGTGGATGGCTGCGATCAGTGTCGCATCGGGCGGCCTGTCACCGCGAAGACGGCTCGCAATTTCTGCGCCCGTGCCCCGCAGGCTGCGCCGACGCGGGTCCGGCCAGGCCGAGAATATGGTGCGGGCACGAAGATCGCATTGGCGGCGCGACGCGCAGACCCGCCACAATCACCACCGAGGAGACGACAAGATGACGCCCGACGAACTGGCCCTGAGCCTGGACCTTCCGAAGCGCGCGGTCGCGCTGGTGCTGGCCGGCGGCCGCGGCAGCCGATTGAAGAGCCTGACCGACCGCCGCGCCAAGCCGGCGGTCTACTTCGGCGGCAAGTTCCGGATCGTCGATTTCGCGCTGTCGAACTGCCTCAATTCGGGCATCCGCCGCATCGGCGTGATCACGCAGTACAAGAGCCACAGCCTGCTGCGCCATGTGCAGCGCGGGTGGGGCTTCCTGAAGAGCGAGATGAACGAGTTCGTCGACCTGCTGCCGGCGCAGCAGCGCACCGACGACGAGAGCTGGTACCGCGGCACGGCCGACGCCGTCTACCAGAACCAGGACATCCTTGCGAGCTACCGCGCCGACTACATCGTCGTGCTCGCCGGCGACCACATCTACAAGATGAACTACGCGCTGA
Source organism: Pseudomonadota bacterium (assembly GCA_040388965.1). Taxonomy (GTDB): domain Bacteria; phylum Pseudomonadota; class Gammaproteobacteria; order Burkholderiales; family Burkholderiaceae_C; genus LMDS01. The sequence continues at coordinate 64,556 of JAZKAV010000017.1, forward strand.
TGCTGGCCGACCACGTGGCCAAGGGGCGCGACTGCACGGTCGGCTGCATCGCGGTGCCGCGCATGGAAGCGACGGCGTTCGGCGTGATGGCGGTCGACGACCAGGGCCTGATCGTGGACTTCGTCGAGAAGCCGGCCGATCCGCCGCCGATGCCCGGCCAGCCGGACCGCGCGCTGGCCAGCATGGGCATCTACGTCTTCAACGCGCGCTACCTCTACCGGGAGCTCGAACGCGACATCAACGACCCCGATTCCAGCCACGACTTCGGCAAGGACATCATCCCGCGCGCGGTCCGCAACGGCCACGCCGCGGCGCACCCGTTCGCGCTCAGTGCGGTCGGCACGCGCGTCAACGAGGAACCCTACTGGCGCGATGTCGGCACGATCGACGCCTACTGGGACGCCAACATCGACCTGACGGCGACCGATCCGCTGCTCAATCTCTACGACACCCGCTGGCCGATCTGGACCTACCAGGCACAGCTGCCGCCGGCCAAGTTCGTGCACAACCAGGACGACCGGCGCGGCATGGCGATCGAGTCGGTGGTCTCGGGCGGCTGCATCGTCTCCGGCAACGTGCACCGCTCGGTGCTGTTTTCGAGCGTGCGGGTGCATTCGTATTCGACCGTGAGCTGGTCGGTGCTGCTGCCCGGCGTGCAGGTCGGCCGCCACGCCCGATTGACGCGGGTCGTGGTCGACCGCGGCTGCACCGTGCCCGACGCCATGGTGATCGGCGAGGACGCAGCGCTGGATGCCCAGCGCTTCTACCGGTCGGAGAACGGCATCACGCTGGTGACGCGCGAGATGCTCGACAAACTGAACCACGCATGAGGGTCCTGCATGCAGCGGCCGAGGTGTTTCCCCTGGTCAAGACCGGTGGTCTGGCCGACGTATTGGGTGCGCTGCCGCAGGCGCTGATCGGTCAGGGCACCGACGTGCGCCTGCTGCTGCCGGGTTTGCCGGCGATCGCCGGCGCGGTGCTGAACCAGAAGGTCGTCTGCGAGGTCGGCCCATGCTTCGGCGCGGCGCGCATCACGCTGCGCCTGGGCCAGATGCCGCACAGCCTGGTGCCGGCCTACGTGATCGACGCGCCGCTGCTGTACCGCCGTCCGGGCAACCCGTACCAGACCATCGACGGCAGCGAGTGGCCCGACAACGCGCAGCGCTTTGCCCTGCTGGGCTGGATCGGCGCGCATCTGGCCTCCGGCGAACTCGATCCCGGCTGGCAGCCCGACGTGCTGCATGCGCACGACTGGCATGCGGCGATGGCCTGCGCCTACCTGGCGGCGCACCCGCCGGTCGCTGCCGCGACGGTCTTCACGGTCCACAACCTGGCCTACCAGGGACTGTTCCCGAGCGCGGACTTCCCGCTGCTGGGCCTGCCTGCGCGCTTCATGGCGTCGAGCGGGCTTGAGTACCACCAGCAGGTCTCGTTCATGAAGGCAGGCCTGAAGTTCGCCCAGCACGTGACCACGGTCAGCCCGACCTACGCCCGCGAGATCGCGACGCACGAGTTCGGCTTCGGCCTGGACGGTGTGATCCGCGGTCGCGGGGCCGACGTGACCGGCGTGCTCAACGGCGTCGACGGCACCGTCTGGGACCCGGCCACCGATGCCGCCATCCCCGCGCGTTACAAGGCAGGCCGTGTCGGAGGCAAGGCGCTGTGCAAGCACGCCCTGCAGGCCGAGCTCGGACTCGCGCCGCGCAGCGCCGCGCCGCTGTTCGGCGTGGTCAGCCGCCTGACGCCGCAAAAGGGCCTGGACCTCGTGCTCGGCGCCTTGCCCGGGCTGCTCCAGCTCGGCGGTCAGCTCGCGCTGCAGGGTACGGGCGACGCGGCGCTGGAACAGGCGTTCCTGGCCGCGGCGCAGCAGCACCCCGGCGCGGTCGCGGTGCGCATCGGCTACGACGAAGCCTTCGCGCACCGCCTGATCGCCGGCGCCGACGCGATCCTCGTGCCCTCGCGCTTCGAGCCCTGCGGCCTGACCCAGCTCTATGGCCTGCGCTACGGCAGCCTGCCGGTGGTGCGCCGCGTCGGCGGGCTGGCCGACACCGTGGTCGACGCCAGCGACGAGGCGCTGCAGGCCGATCGCGCCACCGGCTTCGCCTTCGATGCCGCGACCCCGGCCGCGCTCGAAGCCGCGTTGCAGCGCGCCTGCGCGCTCTACGCGCAGCCCGAACCCTGGCGGCGCCTGATGCTGCGCGCGATGGCTCAGGACTTCTCGTGGGAGGGCGCGGCGCAGCAGTACATCGCGCTGTACCACGACCTCATCCGGACGAAATAGACGGCCCGGCGGCCCCTGTTCGGCCGATCGGGCATTGCCGGCCCGAAGGAACATCCGCGCATGCGAACGATTCGATTGTCGGATCCCTTCCCGCGCGGCAAGCCGGCGGACAAGCTCGAATGGGGCAGCAGCGCCTGGGCCGCCGATTCGTGCCTGGTCGAATGGTCGAGCCTGGAGCGCGAATGGCTGGACGCGCCGGCCGTCGAACCGGCGCGGCCCCCGGCCTGGAATTGGAGCGCGAGCGAGTTGCCCATGCCGTTGTGGCTGGGGGTGGCGCTGCTCGGTTCGGTGCTGATCTGGGCGACCTGGGGCTGACGCCCCGGGGACCATGCCGCCGCTCCCGCGGCGCGCTTCGTCCCGCCGGCATGCGGCGGGGCCGCGCGGCACTGCGCTCCGACAAACCTTGGTATGCGATGTGCTTGTGACCCAGCGGCTGTCACATCCGGTAGGGAAGATAACAGCCGCTGCGGAGCCGCCTGTGCGGGCCGCCGCTGTTCCCGGAGGCCATGCCGATGTACTTGCTGACCATCGTCTTTCTCGTGTCGCACGTGACCATCGTCTCGCTGCACGCGTCCAGGGATGCCTGCGAACTGGCCGCGCAGCGTGCGCTGCTGATGAGTGCCGGGCCGCAGGCAGTGGAGTCGGCGCGCTGCGCGCCGCAGGGGCCGGCCGTGGGGGTAGGCAAGCAGGGTGTCGGCGCAGTGCTTCGCTGAACTGCATGCGCCTGGTGCGCGACCCGCGCTGCAGCACGGCATCCGGTGCCAGCGGTTGCTGCGTTGCTGGCAGAACTCGGCCAGCACCTCGGATTCGAGCAGCTTGCCTTTGATCACGTTGGTGACGTAGACCGCCTCTCGTCGTCGGTCAGTTCGCCCTCGAACAGGTCGTTCACGCGCTCGATGATGTCAACCAGGTCGGCATCAGCACTCGCGAATCGACGCGGCATCGGCCATTTGACCGGACAGTTGCGGTGTATTTGCCTTTAATGGAACGAACTACCTGGCCGCAGCCGGATGGGCGGTGAGGTCTCGTACCCCATGAACACATACGTGGACTCAGGCGCTCGGCCACAGCACCCGCCAGATGCCCTGCGCCGTTGCGCAGACCTTGCCTTCGGCGTCGACGAACTGGCCTTCGGCGAAGGCGGTGCCGCGCCCCAGCCGCACCACGCGTCCGCGGGCCTCGAAGCCGTCGCCGCGGGCGACGTCCAGGTAGGTGATGGTCAGCGTGATGGTGAAGGTGCGCAGCTGGCGCACGTCCACCTTCTGCGCCTCGGGCAGGCCGAACAGGCCCGAGATGATCGAGTAGCCCAGCGCGCCGTCGCACATGTACGAGATGACGCCGCCGTTGAGCACGTTGGCGGCATCGCCGCCCGCGCCGCCGCCGCGCTGGGACGGGCTGGGTTGCGGCAGGCGGATCGTGACTTCGCCGACGCCGCGCTCTTCGACGAGCAGGCCCTGCGCGCGCATGAACGCGTCGTCGTTCCAGCCGCGCTTGATGCCGGCGATCAGGTTGGCGGTTTCCGTGGGTTCCATCGGGGGGCTGTTCGCGGGTGTTGCGGGAGTGGAGGTGATGCCAAACTAACACTTGTTATGTTATCCTGAATCCTTTCCACACCTCTTCCCGCAGGAGCTTCCGACCATGGCAGATCAGCCACCGGTTCGCCTGGATGTCGACGCCGATGGCATCGCCACGCTGACCCTCAACCGCCCCGAGCAGCTCAATGCCTTCGACCTGAAGATGATCGAGGCTTGGCGCGCCGCGCTCGAATCGGCCGAGGCCGACGAGCGCGTCAAGGTGATCGTGGTCACGGGAGCCGGCCGCGCGTTCTGCGCCGGGGGTGACTTCGAGGAGATGGCCAAGTTCAGCGAGATGGACAGCCTCGGCCGCAAGAACTTCCTGTACCGCAACGTGCACCGCATCCCGCTGGCGCTGGAGCGCATGGACAAGCCGGTGATCGCCGCCATCAACGGCGCGGCGCGCGGCGCCGGGCTGGACATGGCGCTGATGTGCGACATGCGCTTCATGGCGCAGTCCGCCACCCTGGCCGAGACCTACATCAACATCGGCCTGATCGCCGGCGACGCGGGCTCTTGGTTCCTGCCGCGGCTGATCGGCACGGCGCGTGCGCTGGAACTGTTCTGGACCGGCCGCACGGTCGGCTCCGAGGAGGCCGAACGCATCGGCATGGTCAACCGCAGCGTGCCCGACGCCGACCTGCTGAAGGTGACCTACGACATGGCCCGCACCATCGCCTCGAAGCCGCAGCAGGCGATCCGCTTCTTCCGCCGCGCGGTCTACCAGAGCCAGACGATGGCGCTGGCCACGCACCTGGACATGGTGTCCTCGCACATGGCGGTGCTGGAAGACCTGCCGGAGCACCGCGCAGGCATCGCCGCGTTCCGCACGCGCACGCGTGCCGGCAAGTAGACGCTTAGGCGGACGGCAGACGAGGCAGCGGTGACCGGCATGGCAGGCGTTCTCGATGGCATCACGGTCGTCGACCTGTCGCGCCTGGTCGCCGGACCGTATTCGGCGATGGTGCTGGCCGATCTGGGTGCGCGCGTCATCAAGGTCGAGGCGCTGGCCGGCGAAGACGGTCGCCACCTCGGCCCGCCGTTCTATGGCGACTCCAGCGTCACCTACATGGCCTGCAACCGCGGCAAGGAGTCGCTGGCGCTCGACATCCGCACGCCGGCCGGCCGCGCCATTCTCGACCGGCTGATCCGGCGCTCGCAGGTGGTGGTGCACAACTTCCGGCCCGACTTCGCCGAGCGCTACGCGCTGACCTTCGACGCGATCCGCGCGATCCACCCCGAGGTGATCTACGCCGCCGTCACGGCCTTCGGCGAGCAGGGCGAGTACCGGCTGCGCCCGGCCGTGGACAGCGTGGTGCAGGGAGTGGCGGGCGGTTTCTACGCCAGCGGCGACGAAGGCGACGACCCCATCCGCATGGGCCTGCCGCTGGTCGACGTGGCCTGCGGCATGTGCGGCGCGTTCGGCATGCTCGCCGCGGTGATGCACTGGCGCCAGACCGGGCGCGGCCAGAAGGTCGAGACCGTGCTGATCGACACCATGTTCAACCTGATGGCTTCCAAGGTGGCCGAGCACGCGGTCGAGAAGCGCGAGCCGGCGCGCGCCATCAACCTGCCGATTGCCGCGCCGAGCCGCCACTTCCGTGCCGGCGACGGGTGCTGGTTCAGCGTCTCGGTAATCAGCGACGGAGCGTTCCGGCGCTTCTGCGATGCCATCGGCCGGCCCGAATGGGTGGCCGACCCGCGCTATGCCACCAATGCCGGCCGCGTCGCCCACCGCCCCGAGATGGCGGCCGAACTGAAGGCCATCTTCGGCACCCGCCCTGCGGCCGAGTGGGTCGCCGTGTTCTCCGAAGCCGACATTCCCAGCGGCCCGGTGAACACCGTGTCGCAGGCCATGGCCGACCCGATCCTGGCGGGGCGATTCGTCGACCATCCGGCGCTGCCCGGATTGCCGCTGATCCCATTCCCGTCGCACTTGGCCGAGGGCATGCTCAGCCCCGACCAGATGACGCCACCCCCGCGTGCCGGCCAGCACAGCGCCGCCGTGCTGCACGAACTGGGTTGCGACGCTGCCGAGATCGCGCGGCTGGTGCGCGAGCGCGTCGTGCGCCTGGCGGACTGAACACCGAGATCCCGAGGAGTTGCCCATGCAACCAGCCGAATCTGCCGAAGTGATCTGGCGCCCGTCGCCCGAACGTGTCGCGCGTGCCCGCATCACCCACTTCGCCCAGTGGCTGAAGGACCGCAAGGGCCTGGAGTTCGCCGACTACGACGCGATGTGGAAATGGTCGGTGCGCGACCTCGACGCGTTCTGGACGGCGCTGGTCGAGTACTTCGACATCCCGCTCGAAGGCGAGCGCACGCCGGTGCTGGCCGATCGCACCATGCCCGGCGCGCGCTGGTTTCCAAACACGCGCACCAACTACGTCAGCCAGATTTTCAGGCAGGCCAGCGATCAGCGGCCGGCGATCGTCTTCCGTAACGAGGTCGGCGAGCGCGACGAGGTGTCCTGGGCCCGGCTGCAGCGCGACGTGGCATCGCTGGCGCAGTGGTTGCGCGAGCAGGGCGTGAAGAGCGGCGACCGCGTCGTCGCCTACCTGCCGAACATCCCGCAGACGGTGGTGGCCTTCCTGGCGGTGGCCAGCATCGGGGCGATCTGGTCGCTGTGTTCCCCGGAGATGGGGGTGGCAGCGGTGGTCGACCGATTCCGCCAGATCGAGCCCAAGGTGATGATCGCGGTCGACGGCTACCGCTGGAGCGGCAAGGCCTACGACCGGCGCGAGCTGCTCGGGCAGATGCTGAAGGAGCTGCCGAGCGTCGAGCGCCTGGTGCTGGTGCCGTACCTCGACCCTGCGGCCAGCGCGAAGGCGTGGCCGCAGGGTGTGGCCTGGAGCGAGGCGCTCGCGCGCGACGCCGCGCTGCAGATCGACCTGCAGCCCTTCGACCACCCGTTGTGGGTGGTCTATTCGTCCGGCACCACGGGCCTGCCCAAGCCCATCGTGCACGGCCACGGCGGCATCCTGATCGAACACGTCAAGACGATGGCGCTGCACAACGACGTTGTCGCCGGCGACCGCTTCCACTGGTACACGACGACCGGCTGGGTGATGTGGAACCTGAACGTCGCGTCGCTGCTGGTGGGCGCGACCATGTGCGTCTACGACGGCAACCCGGCCTGGCCGGACTACTCGACGCTGTGGCGCTTCTGCGGCCAGATGAACCTGGACTTCTTCGGCGCGGGGGCGGCCTTCTTCTCGATGTGCGAGAAGAGCGGCATCGAGCCGCGCAAGGTGGCCGCGCTCGGGCGCCTGCGCACGATCGGATCGACCGGTTCGCCGCTCTCGCCGGAGAGCTACCGCTGGATCTACGACAAGGTCCGGAGCGACCTCTGGCTCACGCCGATGTGCGGCGGCACCGACTTCGCCGGTGCCTTCGTCGCTGGCGTGCCGATGCTGCCGGTGGTGATGGGCGAGATGCAGGTCCGCTGCCTGGGATCGAGCGTCGAGGCCTGGGACGACGCGGGGCACTCGATCATCGACGAAGTCGGCGAACTGGTGTGCACCGCGCCGATTCCGTCGATGCCGCTGTACTTCTGGAACGACCCCGACGGCCGGCGCTATCGCGACAGCTACTTCGACGTCTATCCCGGCGTCTGGCGCCACGGCGACTGGCTGCGCATCACGCCGCGCGGCGGCGCCATCGTCTACGGCCGCAGCGATGCGACCATCAACCGCCACGGCGTGCGCATGGGCACGAGCGAGCTGTACCGCGTGGTCGAGGCCCAGCCCGAGGTGCTGGACAGCCTCGTCGTGGACCTCGAATTCCTCGGCCGCGAGAGCTGGATGCCGCTGTTCGTGGTGCTGCGTCCGGGGCTGACGCTGGACGCCGCGCTGACCGAACGCATCAAGGCCGCGATCCGGGACGCGCTGTCTGCCCGCCACGTGCCCAACGACGTGATCGCGGTGGCCGAGGTGCCGCGCACGCTGACCGGCAAGAAGCTGGAGGTGCCGGTGAAGAAGCTGCTGCTGGGCCAGCCGGTCGACAAGGTCGTGAACCGCGACGCGATGGCCAACCCCGGCAGCCTGCAATGGTTCGTCGAGCTGGCACGCCAGCGCAGCCAGGCCGGCGCGTCAAGTTGAGGGAGTACACCACCATGCACATCACGAAGTTCTGGTCCCTCGCCTTGATGGCGCTGGCGGGCGTCGGTCTTGCGGGGCCGATCGCCTGCGCGCAGGCGCAATCGGTCTATCCGAACAAGCCGGTGCACATCATCGTGCCGTCCACCCCGGCAGGCGTGCTCGACAACGTCGCGCGCACACTGGCGCTGCGTCTGGCCGACCAGCTCGGGCAGCCCATCGTGATCGACAACAAGGGTGGCGCGGGCGGCAACATCGGTGCCGAGGCGGCGGCGCGCTCGCCGGCCGACGGCTACACGCTGTTCATCGGCTTCAATGCCACGCACGGCGCCAACCTCGCGCTGTTCGGCAAGCTCAGCTACGACCCGGTCAAGGACTTCGCGCCGATCAGCCTGCTCGCGTCGGTGCCCAACATCATCTCGGTCCACCCTTCGGTGCCGGTGAACACGCTGGCCGAGCTGGTCGCGATGGCCAAGGCCCGGCCGGGGCAGCTGAGCTATGCCTCGTCGGGCAACGGCACGTCGACCCACCTCGCGGCCGAGCTGTTCAAGGCGACCGCGGGAATCGACATGACCCACATCCCGTACAAGGGCAGCTCGCCGGCCGTGGCGGACGTGATCGCGGGGCAGGTGCCGGTGATCTTCGACAGCGTCGCCTCGTCGACCGCGCAGATCAAGGCCGGCAAGCTCAAGGCGCTGGCCACGACCAGCCCGAAGCGGCTGGCCGTGCTGCCGAACCTGCCCACGGTGGCGGAGTCCGGCTACCCGGGCTTCGAGTCCACCGCCTGGGTGGGTCTGCTCGCGCCCGCCGGCACGCCCAAGGCCATCGTCGACCAGATCAACGCCGCGGTGCTGAAGGTGATGGCGCTGCCGGAAACACGCGAGCGCATGGCCGCGTTCGGCGCCGAGATCAGCACCTCCACCCCCGACGAGTTCGCGGCCCACATCCGGTCCGAGATGGCGAAGCTGGGCAAGGTGATTCGCGACGCGAACATCAAGCTGAACTGAAGCCCGCCGAACCGGCTCGCGCCCAGCCACTACTGCTTTCGCATTCCTTTCCCCTCAACCCCTGCACTGGAGTTCCACCATGTCCGACAAAGAGATTTACTACGACGTCAAGGATTACGTCGGCACCATCACCATCAACCGGCCGAAGTCGCTGAACGCGTTCACCGGCGACAACATCGCCGAGATGCAGCGTCTGCTCGACGTGGCGGCGGCCGACTCGAAGGTCGGTGTCATCGTGCTCACCGGCACCGGCGACCGCGCGTTCTGTGTCGGTGGCGACGTCAACTGGGAGAAGGGCGCTTCCGGCAAGAGCGGCCTGGAGGATCTGAACTTCACCTTCAACCGCCAGATCGTCGAATGCCCGAAGCCGGTGATCGCGCGCGTCAACGGTTATGCCATCGGCGGCGGGCACCATATTGCCTACTTCTGCGACTTCACGATCGCGGCCGATCATTCGATCTTCGGCCAAAACGGGCCGCGTGTCGGCTCGCCGGCCGGCGGCTACATCGTCTCGCACTCGGCCAACGTGCTGGGCCACAAGCGCGCGCGCGAACTCTGGATGCTGTGCCGCCGCTACACCGCCAAGCAGGCGCTGGAGTGGGGCCTGGCGAACTCGGTCGTGCCGAAGGAAAAGCTCGACGAGGAAGTGCGCAAGTACGCCGACGAACTGCTGTCGCTGAGCCCGACCTGCCTGCGCATCGTCAAGCGCTCGTTCTACCACCACATGCAGCCCATCATGGCGCGCGACATGAGCGACCTGATCAAGGAAGTGGCACCCAACTACTTCAGGACCGACGAGCAGCAGGAAGGCGCCAACGCGTTCCTCGAAAAGCGCAAGCCGGACTTCAGCCGCTTCCGCTGAAGCGGGCTCGATCGAGTGATCCGTGACGCACGCATCGGGGTGGCCTGAACCCCGCGTGCGGTGCGGATCGGCTGTGCGTCCCCCCCCCCCGAACAGAACCGGAGTTCCAGCATGTCCGACAAAGAGATCTACTACGACGTCAAGGATTACGTCGGCACCATCACCATCAACCGGCCGAAGACGCTGAACGCGTTCACCGGCGACAACATCGTCGAGATGCAGCGTCTGCTCGACGTGGCGACGGCCGACCCGAAGGTCGGTGTCATCGTGCTCACCGGCACCGGCGACCGCGCGTTCTGTGTCGGTGGCGACGTCAACTGGGAGAAGGGCGCTTCCGGCAAGAGCGGCCTGGAGGATCTGAACTTCACCTTCAACCGCCAGATCGTCGAATGCCCGAAGCCGGTGATCGCGCGCGTCAACGGTTATGCCATCGGCGGCGGGCACCATATTGCCTACTTCTGCGACTTCACGATCGCGGCCGATCATTCGATCTTCGGCCAAAACGGGCCGCGTGTCGGCTCGCCGGCCGGCGGCTACATCGTCTCGCACTCGGCCAACGTGCTGGGCCACAAGCGCGCGCGCGAACTCTGGATGCTGTGCCGCCGCTACACCGCCAAGCAGGCGCTGGAGTGGGGCCTGGCGAACTCGGTCGTGCCGAAGGAAAAGCTCGACGAGGAAGTGCGCAAGTACGCCGACGAACTGCTGTCGCTGAGCCCGACCTGCCTGCGCATCGTCAAGCGCTCGTTCTACCACCACATGCAGCCCATCATGGCGCGCGACATGAGCGACCTGATCAAGGAAGTGGCACCCAACTACTTCAGGACCGACGAGCAGCAGGAAGGCGCCAACGCGTTCCTCGAAAAGCGCAAGCCGGACTTCAGCCGCTTCCGCTGATGGGGGGCGTCCATCCCAAGAGTAGTAATCGCGCCGCCGCTTGATACGAGCCGCCATACAACGACCGAGGAGACATCTTGACTACGCTTGAGATCAATGGCCGAAAGGTCAGGTGATCGCTACCCAAGATGAAATGGACATGCTGGGCCGGGATGATCAGATCCAGTCTGCATCCCGCGCAGCGCTCTGCCGCGTCGGGTTCGGCGTGGCGAAGCACAAGAGTGCGCTGGCACTTGATTTGTCCAGTACCGATGCTTTGAAGCAGGCGCTGCTGCAGGCCAAGTCGCTGAGCTATGCCGATCCACAGGACGGACCGGCCGAGCGACAGGCCATTGCTGTCGTCGAGCGCCTTGGTATCGCCGACGCCCTGAAGACCAAGACGCGGCTGGGCACTGGCAGCAACCCGGCGGCATCGATCGGTTTCGGCGACGTGGAGATGGGCCTGTATCCCATCGACGAGATTTTGCGTGCCCCTGGCGTCACCCTGGCCGCGCCGCTGCCGGCCGAGCTGCAGCAATGGACCCGGTACGACGTGGCGCTGATTGGCGGCGCACCGAACCGTAGCGAAGCCAGGCGGCTGCTGGCTTTCCTAATCGGCGCGTCGGCCAGGGCCAGCCTGAAGGCCAAGGGTTTCGAATTCTTTTGAATAGCGGCGAACAGAGCTCGCCAGCCGCAGGTCGTTCGGCAGTGTCGATGCGGAGACTTGTCGCAGCGCCTGAAGACTCTGAGCACTGCGATAAGTGTCCGTCATGGTGGACTGGCACTTCGTGCCCAGTAAGGGTTCTTGCCTTCTACGCCGTGTCCAGGCAGGCTTCAGAATGGATCACCTCAACCATCCCCATGGGCAGCATCACCATGAAAACTATCGCCATGTTCTCGCGTCTCGCGTTCGGCCTGCTGTCGCTGTGTGTCGGTCTCGCGCTGCCTGCACAAGCGCAGCCCTACCCGAGCAAACCGATCCGCGTGATCTTTCCGTTCTCGGGCGGCCTGGCGGGCGACTCGGTGTCGCGCATGATCGCCCAGGGCATCAGTGAATCGGTCAAGCAGGCCGTGGTGGTCGAACCACGGCCGGGAGCCAACGGCATCCTCGGCTCCGACATCGTGGCCAAGGCCGCGCCCGACGGCTACACCATCATCTTCTCCACCACCAACACGAACACGATCAACGCCAGCCTGTACTCCAAGCTGCCCTACGATCCGATCAAGGATTTCACGCCGATCACCAAGCTCGGCTCGACGCCCTACCTGTTGGTGGCAGGCAATCAATTGCCCGCCAATTCGATCAAGGAGTTCGTGGCGCTGGCCAAGGCCAGTCCGACCAAGTATTCGATCGGATACACCACCAGCACACCGCAACTGGCCAGCGAATTGCTCAAGATCGCGGCCGGCATCAACCTGCTCCTCGTGCCCTACAAGACCAGCGGCGCGGCCTATGTCGATCTCGCCAGCGGGCAGCTGGACGTCATGATGGAGAGCATGGCCTCGGCCCGCATCCAGGTCCAGGCCGGGCGACTGAAGGCCCTGGCGATCACCTCGCTGACTCGTTCGCCGCTGATGCCCGAGACGCCCACCGTGGCCGAGTCGGGCTATCCCGGTTTTGAAGCCGACACCTTGCTGGCGGCCTTCGCGCCCGCCGGCACGCCCAAGGAGATCGTCGCCAAGCTGAACGCCGAAATCGTGCGCGTCCTGCGCAACCCGGAACTCAAGGACAAGATCGGGCAGTTGGGCATCGATGTCGTGACCAGCACGCCGGAACAACTGGCGGATGTGGTGGCGACGGACCTTGAAAAGTGGGCCAAAGTCATCAGAACCGCGAATATCCCGAAGACCAACTGATCGGTCCTTGGCCGGGGCCACAGGCCAAGCATGCGATATGTTCGTGGAGCGGATCACTCCGAGGCCGGCGAAAAGCTCGACGAGGAAGTGCGCAAGTACGCCGACGAACTGCTGTCGCTGAGCCCGACCTGCCTGCGCATCGTCAAGCGCTCGTTCTACCACCACATGCAGCCCATCATGGCGCGCGACATGAGCGACCTGATCAAGGAAGTGGCACCCAACTACTTCAGGACCGACGAGCAGCAGGAAGGCGCCAACGCGTTCCTCGAAAAGCGCAAGCCGGACTTCAGCCGCTTCCGCTGATGGTCGGGTCGCCGGGTGGGCGTGGCCCGCCCGGCCGCAGTGCGGCAACAGCGCCTGAAGCGAGAACCTAGAACTCGTACTCTGCCTGCACCCGCACGGTATTGCGCGGCGAGCCATTGTTCAGTCCGAACAGCAGACCGGCGTTGTACCTGACGGCTTGCCGCTCTGCCACGTGCACCCGTCCAAAAATGGCCGGTCCTGCGATGTGCGATTGCTCGGACGAAGGCTTCCATTCATTCCATGGTCCCACGTCGCCAAAGCCCTGGAACCCGAATTCGAACCCGGGGTGCCATCGGTATTTCACTTGCCACTGGTACCCCAGGGTCGCCTTCGCGGCCTCGGCGTTGCGAATGTGCTTCTCGATGAGGAAGTTCAGGTTGGCCTGAACGCTGCTGCCGAGGTCGGCTTGCAGCAGCGGACCCCAGCGGTATTCGTAGCCCTCGCTGCGGTCCTTCGGGCGCTCGATTTCCAGGAGAAGTCCGATGTCGACAGGGTACTTGCCGGTTTCGGTGAGCTGGAACTTGTTCTCCCACTCCCAGGCGTCGAACGCGTGGGCCGCACCCGGCTCCTTGTGCGACTTGGCGTAGATCTCGGTGAACCACCAGCTTGTCGCACCCCACCCGAATCCTACCGAGTAGGCGCTCTCTCGTGAGCCGTCGCGCGACTTCGCACTGCCTGCCTTGACGTCGATCTCGCGTTCGCCCTCTTCGACGATGGGTGTGACGACATAGTCGGCGGGGCCGGCTCTGGTGATCGACGGCAGGCTGGAGGTGGTCAAGGCAAGGGCAAGCAACGCCCCCGCCCGAGAAGCGGTGTGCATGTTCAGGGCTCCGTGGATGGGGTGAAGTCGAACCGGCGGGTCAGCCGCCTGGCGATGGCGCGGGAGGTTTGCGCCCGGTCAGTCGGGTTCCGGCGTAGATGAGCGCCAGGACCGCGAGGTAGGACACCAGCTGCATTCCCGAGGGCTGGGCGTCGTAGCCGACGAGTGCGTGCAGGATGGTGCCAAGCCCCGAATCGGGCGCCAGGGTGCTGCTGCTGTCCCACAGCGGCGTGCTCCACGACTCGACAACACCCGCCTGGGTCAGGACTTTGGGGAGTTGGCTGGCCAGCGAGCCGGCCAACAGAGCAATCAGGATGTTGGTGGCCGAGAAGAGGTGGCGCATCGGGATGCGCGACAGGCCCGCGTAGATGAGAAAGCCCAGCAGTGCTCCAAGGCCGAGACCGATGGCACAGGACAGGAAGATGCCATCGGGCCGGCTCCCTGCCGTGCCGGTCAGGGAGCCGCCGATGAACAGCACGGTCTCTGCGCCCTCGCGCAGTACCGCGAGCGCTACCGCCACCAGAAGGGCCCAGGGGCGTCGCTGTCCCTCTCGAACCGAGGCCCCGAGAAGGCGCGCGCCGCTCGCCATCTCGCGGGCATGCGGGCTCACCCAGATGCAGTGCCAAAGCAGCATCGCCAGCGCGATGGACAGGATGCCAATGTTGACGATGTCCTGACCGATACCGTCGAACCACGTGGCGATGTGCTGTGCCGTGAACGCCAGAACGATGGCGCCGAGTGCGCCCGCGCCGACCCCGGCGGCGAGCCACCGGGTTCGTCCCGCCAGTTGGCGGGTCGCGGCGGCGACGATACCGATGAACAGCGCGGCCTCGAGGGACTCGCGAAAAACAATGAGCGCGGCGGAGAACATCACGGCGATTCCTGCGTCATTCCGCGATCACGGTGCCCTTGGCCGTGGCTTCGTTGTACTCGCCGTAGAACGTGTATCGCCCCGGCTTGAGGGGGCCGACATAGATGGCCGCCTTGGCACCGGCAGGTACGAGCTTCTCACGGTTGAGGTCGTGGCTCTCGAATTCCTCCGGAGTGGCATCCTGGTTGTGCACCAGCAGCTTCACGCGCTGACCTGCCGGTACTCTCAGCTCGGACGGCTCGAAGCGGTGGCCCTTGATGACCAGCAGGTACTCGGGCTCGCCAGCCATGGCCGAGCCCAGCAGCACAGAGGTGGCGAAAGCTATTGCGGCAGAGCGGCGGATTGCAAGCATCTTGATGGGACACCGAAACATGAAAGGTGCGATACCACATCGTAATGCGAACCATTGGCATTTGCAAGCAGTCTTTGGTGCTTATGAATTTCCCGAAGTTCAAATGGGAGCGAACAGGCCGCTGTCATTGCAGCAACCGGAAAGCGAGCCCGAGCAGGCCCGACGCCAAGACCACAGGGATGACACCGGCCTTGAATCGGAAGAGTGCGAGCGCGGCGGCCACTCCGATCAGCGCTGCGGGCCATTCGAAGTGCCCCGACAGACCGGTTGGCCACAGCACGTGATACGCGAAGAACACCGCGAGGTTCACGACGACGCCGACCACCGCGGCCGTGATGGCGGTCAGCGGTGCGGTGAACTTCAGGTTCCCGTGCGTCGACTCGATGAATGGGCCTCCGAGGAAGATGAAGAAGAACGACGGCAGGAACGTGAAGAACGTGACCACCATCGCCGCGACCGCGCCGGACAGGAAGAGCGAGTCGGCGCCGAAGACCGCCTTCGTCCAGCCCCCGACGAATCCGACGAACGAGACGACCATGATCAGCGGCCCGGGTGTCGTCTCTCCGAGCGCGAGCCCGTCGATCATCTGCAGCCCCGTGAGCCAGTGGTAGTGGTCCACGGCCCCCTGGTAGACGTAGGGCAGCACCGCGTAGGCTCCGCCGAACGTCAACAGTGCAGCCTTCGTGAAGAACCATGCCATCTGCGGCAGGGCGGCACCCCAGCCGTAGGCCAGGGTCAGGCCTCCAATACCGACGGCCCACAGTCCCAGGCACACGACCAGGAGCCGGGCGAAACGCCTCCACGCAAAGAGCGCGTGCGCCGGCGTGGGCGTGTGGTCGTCGATGATGGCAACCCCGAACTCTCTGGCTGCCTTGCCGTGGGCGCCGCCAACGGTGAAACTGGCCGGGGCATAGCGACCGCCGACGTGCCCGACAAGGGCCGCAGCCAGGACGATGATCGGGAAGGGCAGGTTCAGCGCGAAGATGGCCAGGAAGGCGGCGACGGCGATGCTCCAGAGCCAGCGGTTCTTCAGTGCACGCGCGCCGATACGGTACGCCGCCGACACGACGATCGCTGTGACGGCCGGCTTGATGCCGTAGAACACGCCCGCCACGGCCGGCACATGACCGAAGACCATGTAGACCCAGGACAGACCGATCAGGATGAAGAGCGAGGGCAGGACGAACAGGCCGCCGGCCACGATACCGCCCCATGTTCGATGCATCAGCCAGCCGATGTACGTGGCCAGTTGCTGGGCTTCCGGTCCGGGAAGGACCATGCAGTAGTTGAGTGCGTGCAGGAAGCGGTTCTCCGAGATCCACCGCCGCCGCTCGACGAGATCCTCGTGCATGATGGCGATCTGCCCGGCCGGACCTCCGAAGCTGATGAAGCCGAGCCTGAGCCAGTAGGCGAATGCCTGACCGAAGGTCACGGGCTCGGGCGCTGCGTCTGCGATGGCGGCGGTGGGCGTCATGGGGCGGGCAGCAGCGCGGCGTACAGTGTGTCGAAGAGGGTGCACGACGCGGCGAGCAGCGTGTCGTCGTTGTCGTGCTGGGCCTGCAGGCCGCGCACCATCGCCTCGACGCCTGCGGCCTCGTCGACCGGGATGCCCCCGACGTCGATGTAGTGCACCAGCTCGCCGAGGCGCGCGAGTGCAGCGTCTTCTTGCAGGCCGAAGGTGTGGGTGACAACCTCGAAGGTCACCTTGTCGCCGGTGTGCGTGAAGCGGGCGCCGTCGAAGTCGAACCCGAGCGCGGACTTCGGGCACTTCTTCGGGTCGGCGAGCCACAGGAAGCGCGGCCTGGCATCGACGAATCGCCGGATCAGCCACGCAGTGGCGAGCCGGTCTGCCCACGGGCGCTTGCGCGTCGCCCACGTCCTGCCCTGGAAGGATTCCCTGGGCAGCCGTTCAATGCCGTCGGCGCCCGGCTTGGGTTCGCCGGGCGAAAGCTTGCTCTCGATCTCCGCCCGCAGCGTCTCCAGGCCAGCGCCCGCACCGAGGCTGGCCTTGTCCGGAAAGAAGTCCGTGGCGCGGATCGACTGCAGTTGCCGGTCGACGCTGCGCAGCAGCTTGCGCAGCTCCGACTCGCCTGCGGTCTTTGCGGCCTTGCGGGCATTCTTCAGCGACCGGGCGAAGTCGGCGTACTGCTCGGCGCGGTCGAAGAGGGCGCGGAAGGTCTTCTCCTGCGCGGCGTCGCGTGCCTGCAGTTTCAGCAGATGGGCGTCGGCGCGACCGTCCCGAATGGCTTTTTCGATGGCCCAAAGGTCGTCGGCGGACGAGGCCATCGCCGGAAGTATGTAGACGCCTTCGCGCAGGGCTGCGCAACCCGTGGCCTTGAGTGCACGCCAGATGCGTACTCGGAGGGCGCTCGGGGAGGTTGGCAGGGACGCCGTGAGAACAAGCCAGTCGATCATGGAACAAGTATCGCATGTTGAGATGAATGCTACGAGATCATCTCGACGGCAATGGGCTCGCCGCTTCGCGTGAGAACGCCCGAGCGGCTCGTTGGAACATTGCAGCGCGCCACCCCCATCAATCGTCGCTGTAGCGCGCCGGCCGCTTCTCCAGAAACGCCGACGCGCCTTCCTGCATGTTGGGCACCAGGCACAGCACCTGGCCGCGGTCTTCCAGGGCGATGGCCGCTTCCAGGCTGGGGGCGTCCTGCGCGAGGTTCAGGCCTTCCTTGGTCAGGCGCAGACCGAGCGGCGACATCGCTGTCATTTCCTCGGCCATCCGCAGGCCGGTGGCGTGCAGCGCGTCGAGCGCCACCACGTCGCCGACCAGCCCGATGCGCAAGGCCCTGGCGGCGTCGACGAAGCGCCCGCCCATCATCATCTCGGCTGCGTTCGACGCGCCCACCGCGCGCGGCAGGAAGTAGCTGATGCCGATGTCGCAGCCGGTCAGCCCGACCTTGCTCATCGCGACATTGAAGCGCGCGCCTTCGGCCGCAAAGCGCACGTCGCAGGCCAGCGCAAAGGCCAGGCCCGCGCCGCTGGCGGCGCCCTGGACCAGGCCGATGATCGGCTGCGGGCAGCGGCGCATGCGCAGGATGATCTCGGCCACGCGGCGCTGGGCGCGCAGGCTCGACGGGTTGCTGGCGGTGAAGCTGTCGGCCTCGGTGAGGTCGATGCCGGCGCAGAAATGCTTGCCTGCGCCTCGCAGCACCACGGCGCGCACGCCGTGGTCGAACAGCAGCCCGTCGAAGTAGCGCAGCAACTCGTCGATCATGGGGCGGCTGACGGCGTTGAAGCGGTCGGGCCGGTTCAGCGTCAACCAGTCGACACCGTCGCGGTGTTCGACCTGCAGCGTCTCGAAGCGCGGGGCAGTGGTCAGGGTCATGGGTGTCCTTCGCGAGTGGCGTGATGGGGTGGATCGCGGGGCAGAGCGGCCGAGGGTTCGGCCTGTCGCTGCACCGGTGTTTCGGCCTGGCCACTGGCCAGCTGCTGCTTCAGCAGCACCTTCTGGATCTTGCCGCTCGGGGTGCGCGGCAGGCCGCTGGACAGCACCAGCCGCTCGGGCAGCTTGAACTTGCTGATGCCGCGCGCGGTGAGGAAGTCGCACAGGGCGGCAAGCGTGGGTTCGTGGCCGGGCTCGGGCACCACGACCGCAGCCAGCGTCTCGCCGAGTCGGTCGTGCGTCACGCCGACCACCGCCACCTCGCGCACCGCCGGGTGCGCGGCGAGCGCATCCTCGACCTCGCGCACCGAAATGTTCTGGCCGCCGCGGATCACCAGTTCCTTGATGCGGCCGACGATCTTCAGGCAGCCGTCGTCGCGCAGCACGGCGAGGTCGCCCGAGCGGCACCAGCCGTCGGCATCGATGGTGTGCCGCGTCGTCTGCGCGTCGCCGAGGTAGCCGATGAAGGTGTTCGGGCCGCGCGACCAGGCTTCGCCGCTCCGGCCGGCGGGCAGCGGCGCGAGCTGCTCGTCGAGCACGCGCACCTCGATGCCGGGCAGCGGCCGGCCGTCGGTCTGCCACGCCGCCTCGAGCGGCGCCTCGGGTGGCAGCACCGCGTGCGGCGGGCTTTCGGTCGAGCCGTACACCGGCAGCACGCGCAGGCCCACCGCCACGGCGCGCCGCACCAGGTCCTCGGGGATGGGGGCGCCGCCGCACAGGAAGTAGCGCAGCGCCGGCAGGCGGGCCTGCTGCCGGTCCAGCGTCGCGACGGTGTCGCCGAGGAACACCGACGCGCCCATGGTCCAGCTGGCCGCATCCGCCGTCATCTGGCGAACCGCGGCCTCGCCGCTGAAGACATCGAGCAGCGACAGCGTCGCGCCGCTCGTCAGGTTGAGCACCAGGCCGTGCATGAAGCCGGTGGCGTGGGTGACCGGCGACGCCATGAAGCAGCGGTCGCGCGCGTCGAGCCGCAGCGTCTCGGCCAGCGCGCCCTCGCCGAACAGGATCGTGTTGTGGGTGTGCACCGCGCCTTTCGGGCGCGACTCCGTGCCGGAGGTGAACAGCACCGCGGCGGCGGCATCGGCATCGCCCGCCGGGGCACTGGCCAGCGGCGCACTGCTCAGCGCGTCGTCGAAGGCGATGCCGATGCGCTGCGCGCCGGTGCCGATCACCAGCGCCAGCGGGGCGATGCCGTGGTCGCGGCGCAATTGGTGCAGGGTCTCGGTGTAGTCCGCGCTGCGAAAGCGCGCCGCCACCACGATGGCCTTGCTGGCGCAGCGCTGCAGTCCCTGCGCCAGATCGTGCGGGCCGTAGTTCGGCGCCACCGGGTGCAGCACCGCACCGAGCCGCCAGGCCGCCAGCGCGACGACGGCCGCCTCGCAACGATTGGGCAGGTGCAGCGTCACGACATCGCCCCGGCCGATGCCGCGCGCCGCGAAGAAGCCGGCCAGCCGCGCCGCCTGCGCGTCGAGTTCGGCATAGCTCAGGGCGCCGCCGCCGTTGTCCGTCACGGCCGACTTGGCGGCGTGCAGGACGACCTGCTCGGCGAAGCGCTGCGCGATCGTCTGATCGCGCCACTGGCCACTGGCGTGGTAGCGCCGCAGCGCCTGAGTGGACGGGCGCAACACGCCGTCAGCCCCCGCTGCGCGGTCGCCCCGCGATGTGCGTCTGCACCGAGTCGAGCAGGCCGCCGTCGGCCAGCAGGTTGTGGCCGGTGAGGTAACCGGCGTCGGGGCCGAGCAGGAAGGCGACGAGCCCGGCCATGTCGGCGTCGGCCTCGGCGATGCGGTGCAGCGGCACCAGTGCCTCGCGCGCGGCCCTGGTCGCAGGAATGTCGTACATCGGCTGGGTCAGCGGCGTGCGCACCAGTCCCGGCGAGACGCAGTTGACGCGAATGCCGTCGGCCGCCCATTCCTGCGCGAGCTGGCGCGCCAGCATGATCAACGCAGCCTTGCTCGCGCTGTAGGCACCCATGCCGCTGTAGGGCTGCACGCCCGACATCGACGCGACCGCGACCAGGCTGCCGCGGGTGCGCTGCAGCCACGGATGCGCGGCGCGCGCGAGCAGCCACTGCGCGCGCACGTTGACGTTGAAGACGCGGTCCCACTCGGCGCCGTCGAGGGCGACCAGCGCGGCAGGGCGGCTGATGCCGGCGTTGCCGACCACGGCGTCCAGCCCGCCCAGCGCCGCCGTCGCTTGCTCGACCAGTCGCGCCGGGGTGTCGGATTGCTGCAGGTCGCCGAGCAGCGGCACGGCGATGCCCCCGGCGGCGCGGATCTCGGCCACCAACGGGTCGAGCTCGTCGCCATGCGCCGAGGCGCAAGCCGCCACCCTGGCGCCCCCAGCCGCGAGCCGAAGGGCGACAGCGCGGCCGATGCCGCGGCTGGCGCCGGTGATCAGGACACGCATCACGGGTCTCCTCAGGCTCACATCGGATAGCGGCCGAGCAGCTCGCGCGCGATGACGATGCGCTGGATCTGGCTCGTGCCTTCGGCCATGTGATAACACTTGACGTCGCGGTAGATGCGCTCGACCGCGAAGTCGCCGAGGTAGCCGTAGCCGCCGTGCAGCGCGATCGCGGTGTCGCAGATGCGCAGCGCGGCCTCGGCGGCGAAGTGCTTGGCCATCGACGACTCCAGCTTGATCGGCATGCCGGCGTCGAACATGCGCGCCGCGTTCAGCGTCAGCAGCCGTGCGGCTTCGAGCCCGGTGGCCATGTCGGCGATCGGGAACTGCACGCCCTGGAAGGCGGCCACCACGCGGCCGAACTGCTCGCGCTGCGTGACGTAGGCCGCTGCGGCGTCGTAGGCCGCCTGCGCCAGCCCGACGATGAGTGCGGCCACCTTCACGCGGCCCAGGTCGAGGGCGCGCGCGAAGGCCTTGAACCCCCGGCCCTCGGCGCCGAGCATGGCCTCGCGCGGCACGCGCAGATCATCGAAGAAGAGCATGCCGGTCGGCGAGCCGTGCATGCCCATCTTGCGGTCCGGCGGGCCGATCTCGAAGCCCGGCAGGCCGCGGTCGACGATGAAGGCCGACACGCCGGTCTCGGTGCGTGCGGTGATCAGGAACACATCGGCCACCGCCGCGTTGGTGATGAAGGCCTTGGAGCCGGTGATGAGATAGTCGTCGCCGGTGGCCACCGCGCGGGTCTTCGGGTCGCCGGCGTTCGAGCCGCCCGAAGGCTCGGTCAGGCCGAAGGCGCCGAGCCTGCGACCGCTGCTCAGGTCGCGAAGGTACCGGTCCTTCTGCGCCGGCGTGCCGTGGTCGTTGATCAGCGTCGAGACCAGGCTCATGTGCGCGTTGAGCGAATTGCCGACCGAGCCCGAGGCGCGCGAAATCTCCTCGAGAATCAGGCACGCGCTGACCGCATCGCATCCCGAACCGCCGTACTCGGGCGGCACCGTGGCACCCAGGAAGCCCTGCGCCGCGAGCTCGTCGAACAACGCGCGCGGGAATTCGTCGCTCTCGTCGATGCGGCGTGCCTGCGGCGCGATGCGCTCGGCCGCGAAGCGGCGCACGGCCTCGCGGGTCTGGAGTTGCGCGTCGTCGAGGAAATACTTGTTCATCGGTGGACCGGCAGCGGCTTCGCGGGAAGTTTCAGGTCGGGATCCGCGAACGGTCAGTCGGGGGCCGCCGCCCGGCGCCGCGCGAACTGGTCGCGCATGGCTTTCTTGTCGATCTTGCCCAGCGTGGTCACCGGCAGTTGAGCCACGAAGGCAATGTGCTTGGGTGTGTGCACCGCGCCCTTGCGCAGCCGCACCAGCGCCATCAGCTCGGCGGCCAGTGCGTCGCTGCCTTCGCCGGCACCGGGGCGCAGCACCACCATCGCATGCACCGCCTCGCCCCACTTGGGGTCGGGCACGCCGACCACGCCGGCGGCGGCCACCGCCGGGTGCTGGCTGAGCACGTCTTCCACTTCGCGCGGGAAGACATTGAAGCCGCCGCTGATCACCATGTCCTTCGAGCGGTCGACGATGTACAGGTAGCCGTCGGCGTCGCGCCGCGCCAGGTCGCCGGTGTAGAGCCAGCCGTGGCGGAACGCCGCCGCGGTCTCCTGCGGCTTGTTCCAGTAGCCGGCCATCAGCAGCGGGCCGCGAGCGCAGATCTCGCCGACCTCGCCGTCGGCCACTTCGCCGCCGGCCTCGTCGAGCAGCCGCAGCTGGATGCCGGCCATCGGCGTGCCGCAGCTCGCCAGGCGCTGCGGTTGGCGCTCGGGCTCGTGCTCGCGGGTGTGTAGAACGGTCAGCGCCATCGGCGCTTCCGACTGGCCGTAGATCTGCATGAACACCGGGCCGAAGATGGCAATGGCCTCGGTCAGCCGCGCCGGCGACATCGGCGCCGCGCCGTAGATCACCATCGCCAGGCTGGACAGGTCGTGCTCATCGCGAACCGGTGAATCGAGCAGCACGTAGATCATGGTCGGCACCATGAAGGTGGCGTTGACGCGGTGCCGCTCCACCAGCCGGCAGAAGCTGGCGACCTCGAAGCCGGCGTGCATGACGACCGTGCCCGAGCGCAGCAGCACCGGCATGATGATGGTGCCCGAGGCATGCGTGATCGGCGTCGTCGCCAGGAAGCAGGGCTCGGCCGGCCAGTCCCATCCGGCCAGCTCCATCAGCACCATCGCCTCGTGCACGCGGTGGGTGTGCACCACGCCCTTCGGCCGGCCGGTGGTGCCGCCGGTGTACATCAGCACGCAGACATCGTCGGCGCCGGCGCGGGCCACCAGCCGCTCGGGCGTGAAGCGGGCGGCCTCGGCCAGCATGTCGAGCTGGCCGGCCCACGGGCCCAGGCCGGCCATGCGCAGCGCGCTGCCCACGCGGGCCTGCAAGGCCTGGGCGCGCTCGCCGTAATGCGGCGGGTCGACCAGCATCAGCCGCACGCCCGAATCCTGCAGCATGTAGGCGTGGTCGTCTTCAGACGAGGTCGGGTTCAGCCAGGTCACGCGCAGGCCCATCAGGTAGGCCGCGGCGGTGACCAGAAAGGCCTCGGGGCGGTTGGCCGACAGCGTTGCGATCGCGTCGCCCTTGGCCAGGCCGTGGGCGGCCAGCGCCTGCACCATGCAGCTCACCAGCGCGCCGAATTCACGGTAGGTGGTCTGCTGCTCGCCGTGGATGAAGGCCACCCGGTCGCCGCCGCGCTGGATCGCGGTGATGAGCAGGTCGCCCATGTTGCCGCCCTGGTAGAGCGTCGGGTCGTGGGGGTCGATGGGGTTCATGGTGGTCGTTGCGGTGAAGGAACGCGCCTTGTCTCAAGGTGCGCGGGCTGGCATGGCCCGCAGCGTACCTTGGCGAGAGTACACGAGCGGCGATTGCGCGGCAGGGATTGCGCGGGCGGGTGTCGACCTGGTCCAGGCGCGTGATCCAGCGGCACGCGGACTTGGCAGGTGTTCAAGAGACCGCACCTGCGATGCTCGTCTCAGGCGGGCTGAGCCGTGAACTTGACGCCCCGTGCCCGCGCCACTTTCATGACTGGCGCGGCGGATCGGGCGGTGTGAGAAGATCGAATCGGCCCCGTCGACGACAGAACGGGCGGCAACAACATGGAGGAAGACATGCTTGTGGCGAACAGGATTCGCATGCTGGCGCTGTGCGCCGCTATTGCCGCCGCACCGCTGGCGCCGGCCCAGTCCGGCAAGGTGTCCGACGGCGTCGTGAAGATCGGGGTGATGACCGACCTGGCCGGTGTGGCCTCCGACATGTCGGGCCCGGGGTCCGTGCTGGCGGCCAACATGGCGGTACAGGACTTCGGCGGCAAGGTGCTGGGGATGCCGATCGAGGTCATCGCCGGTGACCACCAGCTCAAGCCCGACATCGCGTCCGGCATGGCGCGGCGCTGGTTCGACCAGGAGCGCGTCGATGTCGTCGTCGACCTCGCCGGCTCGCTGACCGCGATCGCCGTCGTGAAGATCGCGAAGGACCACAACCGCATCGCGCTGGTCTCGGGTGGCGGCACCAGCCGGCTGTCGAACGAGGACTGCACCGACCGCAGCGCCAACTGGTCGTACGACACCTACGCGATGGCCACCGGCACCGGCCGCACCTTGACGCAGCAGGGCGGCGACAGCTGGTTCTTCATCGCGGCGGACAACGTCTTCGGCCGCAGCATGTCGCAGGACGCGGAGGTCGCGATCCAGGCCGAGGGCGGCAAGGTCAGCGGTGTGGTTCGGCACCCGTTCCCGAGCACCGATTTCTCGTCCTACCTGCTGCAGGCGCAGGCCTCCGGTGCCAAGGTGATCGGCCTGGCCCAGTCCTCCGCCGAGGCGGTGATCAGCATCAAGCAGGCGGCGGAGTTCGGCATCACGCCGAAGCAGAAGATGGCGCCGATGCTGCTGATGATCACCGAGACGCATGCCGCGGGCCTCAAGACGCTTCAGGGCGCGGTGTTCACCGAGAGCTTCTACTGGGATCGCAACGACGAAACGCGCGCCTGGAGCCGGCGCTTCTTCGAGGTCAAGAAGCGGATGCCGACGATGATCCAGGCGGGGGTCTATTCGCAGGTCCTGCATTACCTCAAGGCGGTCCGGGCCGCGGGCACCGACGAGGCCGGGGCCGTGATGGCGAAGATGCGCGAGCTGCCGGTCAACGACTTCTTCGCCAAGAACGGCAAGCTGCGCGAAGACGGCCTGATGCTTCACGACATGTACCTGATGCAGGTCAAGAAGCCCGAGGAATCCAAGTACCCGTGGGACTACTACAAGCTGCTCAAGGTGCTGCCCGGAGATCGGGTGTTCCAGCCGCTGTCGCAGAGCCGCTGTCCGCTCGTGAAGAAGCCGTAGTCCGGAGCGATCTCGCGTGCCCGATACCCTGAGCACCCTGCTGGATGCGCGGGCCGTCGAGGGGCCCGCGGCGCCGGCCCTCGTCGGGCCGCACGGCGTCGTCAGCTACGCCGAACTCGCGGACGAAAGCCGGCGCCTCGCGACCGGGCTGGAACGGCTGGGCATCGCGCGCGGCGACCGTGTCGCGATCTGGCTGCCCAACGTGGCCGCCTGGCTGGCCTCGTTCTTCGCCTGCGCGCGGCTCGGCGCCGTCGCCGTGGCGGTGAACACGCGCTACAAGAGCGGCGAGATCGCGGACATCGTCGGCCGCTCGGGCGCGAAGGCGATGATTCTCTGGCCCGGCTTCCGGCAGATCGACTTCGCGGGCATTCTCGACGCGGTCGATCCGGCGGCGCTGGCGAAGGTCGGGCACTACATCGTCTACCGCGAGGACGAGCGCGCGCCGCCGGCCCGGCTCCAGGGCAGGCCGGTGCTCGACTACCGCGAACTGGCCCGGTGCGCGCCCTGCACCGAGGACCGGGCCAGCGCCGACGCGGGCTGCGTGATGTTCACCACGTCGGGAACCACGAAGGCGCCCAAGTTCGTGCTGCACAGCCACGCGGCGCTGCTCGCGCACGCGCGCGACATCGCCGACGGCTTCGCCCTGCAGGCGCCGGACACCGTGGTCTTTCTGGCGATGCCGTTTTGCGCGGCGGGGGGCTTGTCGCAGGTCGTCCCGACCTTGTCGATGGGCCGGCCGCTGGTCACGATGCCGGCCTTCGAGGCTGCCGGGGCGGCGGCACTGATCCAACGCCATCGGGCCACCCACAGCTTTCTCGTCGGCGACATGGTTGCCAGGTTGCTGGAGGCGGCTGCGGGCCCGCGACCGTTCCCCAGCCTGCGGCGCTGCGCGTTCGCGGCGTTCACGCCCTCCGAGTTCGCCGTGGCCGGCGCGGCCGACGCCAGGGGCATGGCGTTGATCGGGGTCTACGGGTCGAGCGAACTGCAGGCGCTGTTCGCACTCCAGCCGCTCTCGCTGCCGGTCGAAGAGCGTGCGCAGGGCGGGGGCTATCCGGTCGCTGCCAGCGGCGCGGTCCGCGTGCGCGACCCCGATACCGGCGAGCTGCTGCCGCCGGGGGTCAGCGGCGAGCTCGAATGTTCCGGGCCCAGCCGCATGGTGGCGTACGACGGCAATGCCGAGGCGACCGCCGCCGCCTTCACCGCGGACGGCTACTTCCGCACCGGCGACCTCGGGTATCTGGTCGAGGACGGGCGATTCGTCTACCAGAACCGCATCGGCGACGTGCTGCGCCTGGCCGGCTTTCTGGTGAGCCCGGTCGAGATCGAAGGCTTCCTGAAGGAGCACCCGGACGTGGTCGACGCGCAGGTGGTTGGGGTGGAGATCGCCGGCGCGCCGCGCGCGGTGGCGTTCGCGATTCCGGCCGCGCATGCCGCGTTCAACGAGGCGGCGCTGCTGGCGCACTGCCGCCAGCGCATGGCGAACTACAAGGTCCCGGCGCGGATCTTTCGCGTCGACGCGTTTCCGGTCACCCCGTCGGCCAACGGCAACAAGGTCCAGAAGAACAGGCTGCGGGAGATGGCCAGGGAGCGGCTCGAAGCGGGACCCTCGTAGCGCGGCGCGGGCCGCTCACACCGGAATCGGCCGAACTGCTCGCGCTGCGTGACGCAGGCCGCTGCGGCGCCGCAGGCCGCCTGCGCCAGCCCGACGATGAGTGCGGCCATCTTCACGCGGCCCGGGTCGAGGGCGCGCGAAGGCCTTGAACCCCCGGCCCTCGGCGCCGAGCATGGCCTCGCGCGGCACGCGCAGATCGTCGAAGAACGCGCTGACTGCATCGCAGCCCGAACCGGCGTACTCGGGCGGTCGTCTCCTTCGTTCATCCTATTTTCCTCATTTGACCGGTGGCAATGTGGCGCGAACGTAGACTTG
>JAZKAV010000018.1:0-68246 GCA_040388965.1 Pseudomonadota bacterium
CAAGGAGGAGGCGTCGGCCGCAGGCCGGCGCCGGGGGACATGAGCGGAGCAGAGCGCCCCGCCGGCCTGATCCCGCGCCAACCTTCGACAGCAGACCTTCACGAACGGCCACAACGGGCCGCCAGCGGACGCTCGCCACAGCGCAGCGTCTCATGCTCCGCCGGGACGCGCGAAGCGCGGTGGAGCAACTTTCTTGGGGCCGCCCGGCGAAAGACCTATGACCCTGATCGATCTCATCACCGCGCAAAGCGCCCGCCTCAAGTCGGCGGGCGTTTCGTTTGGCCACGGCACCGGCAATGCCTTCGACGAGGCGGCCTGGCTGGTGCTGTGGGCCCTCGGCATGGAGCTGGACGCGCTCGAGGCGAAAGCACGGCAGGTGTTGACGCCGCAGGAGCAGGCGAAGGCCGAGGCACTCGTCACGAAGCGCATCGAGACCCGCCAGCCCGCGGCCTACCTGACGCGCGAAGCCTGGCTGCAGAACGTGCCGTTCTACGTCGACGAGCGGACCATCGTGCCGCGCTCGTTCATCGCCGAACTGCTGGCCGACGGCGAAGGCAGCGGTACGCTCGACGCCTGGCTGTCGGACCAGACCCATCGGGTGCTCGACCTGTGCACCGGCAACGGCAGCCTCGCGGTGATCGCGGCGATGGCCTATCCGGAGATCGTGGTCGATGCGGCCGATATCTCGGAAGACGCGCTCGCGGTCGCACGCATCAACGTCGACCGGCACCAGCTCGCCCGGCGCATCACCCTGCTGCCCTCCGACCTGTTCGCCGCGGTGCGCGGCCCGTACGACCTGATGCTGTGCAACCCGCCCTATGTGAACACGCAGAGCATGCAGGCGCTGCCGGCTGAATACCGGGCCGAACCGGCACTCGCGCTGGCCGGCGGCGACGACGGCATGGACCTGATCCGCACCATCCTGCGCGAGGCGCCGCAGCACATGACGGCCGATGCCGTTCTGGTGCTCGAGATCGGCAACGAGCGCGCGCATTTCGAGCATGCGTTCCGGCGCCTCGAGGTCGCGTGGCTCGAAACGAGCGCCGGCGATGACCACGTCGTGCTCGTGACGCGCGAAGCCCTCGCCAAGTACCGCTGGGTGTGAGCCTGTACCCTTCCTTTCCCAGTGTCTCCCCTTCATGCTCGTACTGAACCAAGTTTCCCTGCGCCGCGGCGTCAAGCTCGTGCTCGACCAGGCCAGCGTCGTGCTGCAGCCCGGCGAGAAGGTCGGCCTGGTCGGCCGCAACGGTGCCGGCAAGTCCTCGCTGTTCTCGCTGCTGACGCACCGGCTGCAATCCGACGCCGGCGACGTGAGCATGCCGCCGCGCTGGCGCATCGGCGAGGTCGCGCAGGAGATGCCCGAGACCGGCCAGGGCGCGACCGAGTTCGTGCTCGAAGGCGACACGCGGCTGATGGAAGCGCAGGCGCAGCTCGCGCAGGCCGAGCATGACGACGACGGCCACGCGATGGCCGACGCGCACCACGCGATCAGCGACGCCGGCGGCTTCGACGCGCGCCCGCGCGCGCAGGCGATGCTGCTCGGCCTGGGCTTCAAGACTGCCGAACTCGACGCGCCGGTCAACAGCTTCTCCGGCGGCTGGCGCATGCGGCTGCAACTCGCGCGCGCGCTGATGTGCCCGGCCGACCTGATGCTGCTCGACGAGCCGACCAACCACCTCGACCTCGACGCGCTGGTCTGGCTCGAGGCCTGGCTGAAGCGCTTCGACGGCACGATGATCGTGATCAGCCACGACCGCGAGTTCCTCGACGCGATCACCAACGTCACGCTGCACCTGGACGAGACCAAGCTGACGCGCTACACGGGCAACTACACCGCCTTCGAGGAGATGCGCGCCGAGCGCCTGGTGCAGGCGGCAGCCGGCTACGCCAAACAGCAGGAACGCATCGCCCACCTGCAGAAGTTCATCGACCGCTTCAAGGCCAAGGCCAGCAAGGCCAAGCAGGCGCAGAGCCGGGTGAAGGCGCTGGCGCGCATGGAACGGCTCGGCCCGGTGCTGACCAGCGCCGACTTCCAGTTCGAGTTCCGCGAACCGCTGAACCTGCCGAACCCGATGCTCGCGTTCTCGATGGTCGCCTGCGGTTACCTGGCGCCCCCGGTCGCCGGATACGGCGACGCACCGCCCGGGGGGGTCGGCCGCGCCTTGGGGCGGCCCGGCGCCGCGGCCGGCGCCGTCCCGGAGGGGTCTACGGTCATCATTCGTGACATCAACCGCTCGGTGCTCGCGGGCCAGCGCATCGGCATCCTGGGCGCGAACGGCCAGGGCAAGTCGACGCTGGTCAAGACCATCGTCGGCGACCTGCCGCGCCTGGCCGGCGACATCACCGAGGGCAAGGGCCTGGCCATCGGCTATTTCGCGCAGCAGGAACTCGATGTGCTGTCGCTCGACGACGGGGCGCTGATGCACATGATCCGCCTGGCCCGCGACAAGGGACCGGCCGGCCGCGAGCAGGAGCTGCGCGACTTCCTCGGCTCGTTCCGCTTCGTCGGCGAGATGGTCACGCAGCCGGTGGGCACCCTGTCCGGCGGCGAGAAGGCGCGCCTGGTGCTGGCGATGCTGGTCTGGCAGCGCCCCAATCTGTTGCTGCTCGACGAGCCGACCAACCACCTCGACCTGACCACGCGCGAGGCGCTGTCGATGGCGCTCAACGAGTTCGAGGGCACGGTGATGCTGGTCAGCCACGACCGCGCGCTGCTGCGCGAGGTCTGCGACGAGTTCTGGCTCGTCACCGACGGCGCGGTCAAACCCTTCGACGGCGACCTCGACGACTACCAGAAGTGGCTGCTCGAACAATCGCGCGAAGCCTCGCGCGAGCAGTCCAAGGGCGACAAGGCCAGACGCAAGCGCGAGGTCGCGGCGCCGGCCGCCGCCCCACCCGCCGCGGTGCCGACACCGACTGCGCGCGGCAACGACCGCAAGACAGCGGCATCGGTGCGCCAGCAGCGCAGCGACGAATTGAAGCCGCTGCGCAAGGAACTCATCGGCGTCGACAACAGGCTCGGCGTGCTGATGAGCGACCGCGAGGCGCTCGAGGAGGCCGCCGCAGACGACATGTCGCCGGCGCAGCGCGCCGACCAAGGCAGGCGGCTGAAGCAACTCGGCGACGAGATCGAGGCGCTCGAGGCCCGCTGGCTCGAACTCAGCACGCGGCTCGACGCGCTGAACGCGCAGCCCGCGGGCTGAGTTCCACCGCCCGGCCCCTGCCTTCGGTGATGTCGACGGCCAGGCGCGGCAGATCGCCGACGATGGTCTTGACCAGCGTCGACTTGCGTTGACCGATGGCGCCCAGGCGAGGGTCACGGCATCGCGCAAGACCAGCGGGCCGAGCTGCTTCAGCCGTTCGAGCGACTGAAACAGGCCGCGGATATCCCGGGTGTCGGCCTTGACCTCGTGATCGTGAAGCTGCTGGCCGATCAGATGCACGGCCGCGTCGAGGTCGCGAGCGAACCGGGCCACGGCGCCCGATTCACGCCGCACCTGCGCAAGGCCAGACGATCCCGCGTCGGGATTGCGGGCATTTCAATTGCGAACAATTTAATTGCTCGTTATCGAATACAGTGGGGCCATGGTCAAGCCCGCCGCCCGCACCGCGAACCGTTCCCCCGACCCCCGCACGCTGCAGCGGCTGGACCGGCAGCTGTGCTTCGCGCTCTATTCGAGCTCGCTGCTGATGACCAAGCTCTACAAGCCGGTGCTCGCGCCGCTGGGCCTGACCTACCCCCAATACCTGGTGATGCTGGTGCTGTGGGAGGCCGACGCCGGGGACAGCGCCGGCGTCGGTGTCGGCGAACTCGGTGCGCGGCTGTACCTCGATTCCGGCACGCTGACGCCGCTGCTCAAGCGCATGCAGGCCGCAGGCCTGCTGGAACGCGCCCGTTCGGTCGACGACGAGCGCCGCGTGGTCGCCACGCTGACGCCCGCCGGTCGGGCGCTGCGCCGGCGCGCCGAATCGGTGCCGTTGCAGGTCGCCTGCGCGACCAGCTGCAATCTGACCGAACTCGCGGCCCTGACCTCGCGGCTGCAGGCGCTGCGCGACAACCTGGCCGGGCAGCTCGAGCCGGTCGGCACCTGATTCCCCAACCCGCAACCAAGGACCTCCGAAACATGAAGCTCGACAAAGTTCTGTACACCGCCCACGCCACCTCGACCGGCGGCCGCGAAGGCACGTCCAGGTCCTCCGACGGCGTGCTCGACCTGAAGCTCACGACGCCCAAGGAGATGGGCGGCAGCGGCGCCGTCGGCACGAATCCCGAGCAGCTGTTCGCGGCGGGCTACTCGGCCTGCTTCATCGGCGCGATGAAGTACGTCGCGATGACGCAGAAGATCGCGCTGCCGGCCGACACGTCGGTCAGGGGCGATGTGGGCATCGGGCCGATCCCGGCCGGCTTCGGGATCCAGGTCGCGCTGAACGTGACGATCCCGGGCATGGACCGCGCCGCCGCCGAGAAGCTGGTCGCGGCCGCGCACCAGGTGTGCCCGTACTCGAACGCGACGCGCGGCAACATCGAGGTCACGTTGACCGTGGTCTGACGCCATCGGCGTCGCGGTGATGACGAGCGCCGCGTTTGGGGTGCATTCGCGCCTTTCTTCACGGTATGGGCGAACGGCGGCGGGCGTATGGTGGCGGCTGACCTTACCCTCGGCTCCGTCGAAACCTTCGCGTCCCCCGCCCGTCTTCGTGAGCAACGCTTCGACCCCCTTCCCGACCCTGTTCGCCGACGCTCCCGAACGCTGGCAGTGGCCGATACCGCCGTTCGCATGGCGGCACCGGCCCGGCCCCGGATGCAACGAGATCCAGCCGTGCCGCATCGAGAGCCCGATGGGCACGCCGGTGGAGGGCGAGATGCTGGGTTTCGATCCGGTGGCGCGCACGCTCAACTTTCGCACTTCGGCGCAGGGACCCGTGGTCGAGCTGCCGTTCTCGCGGTTTCGCCGGCTCACGTTGACGCAGCCCCTGCAGCCGGTCGTGCCGATCGCCGGCATGCCGGTCGAACGGGTTCCGGCGGCGGCGCAGGAGCGCGAGTACCGGCTGCAGACCAGCGGCCTGAGCGCGGTCCCCGTGATCAACGGTCGCACCGCCGGCCGCGTCGAGACGCCCGACGGGCTGTACCTGTTCACGCCGGTCGAGGAAGAGGCTTCGCTGCTGCGCGTGTTCGTGCCGCGCTGCGCATACACCCGCGCCGAGTTCGGGCCGTCGGCCGAAGAGGTCGCCGCACGGATGTGGATCGCCAGCCCGGGCGAACTGTTGGCCGCGATCGACCGCCAGCAGCACATGCCGATCCTGCCGCTCGGCCAATCGCTGCTCAAGCTCGGGTTGCTGACCGAGGCCCAGCTCGGGCGAGCGCTCGCAGGCCAGGGACGCGACGTCCCGCTCGGCGAGTCGCTGGTCGCCGCCGGCCTGATTTCGCGCGCCGACCTGCAGACCGCGCTGGCCCACAAGATGGGCTACCCGCTGGTCGACCTGACCCGTTTCCCGATCGACCCGAAGGCGCTGGCCAAGCTGCCGCCGCGCATCGCGGTCGGCTTCCGGATCATGCCGCTGATGCTGAAGGGCGATCGCCTGATCGTCGCGGTCGACAAGCCGGCGCGGGTGATCAAGCTCGGTGCGGTCCACGCGATCGCGGGGGTCACGGTGGTGCCGGTGCTCGCGTCGCGGATGCAGATCCTGCTGGCGCAGGAGCGCCTCTCGCACGACATCTGGGCGGGGCACGTGTCCGAGCGGCTCGGCTTCTTCGCGACCACCGTCTGACGCGCCGGGCCGCTGTTCTCGGCTCCAGGCCTGCTCGTCAGGGCCTGGGCGGGTCGAGGGGCTGGGTGTCGGCAAAGCCGATCAGGCGCGACCAGGCGCTGTCGGGTTGCGTGACCGGCACGGTCGACGCCGCGGCGCGCCGGTTGGCCAGAATGTCCTGCTGCAACACCGGCCGGGTCTCGCCGAACAGCGAGGGCTTGAACGCGACTTCGCGCTCGCGATCGTCGCTGGCCCACAGCAGCAGCGCGCGCGCCGACATCGGCTTGGCGAACAAATAACCCTGCAACTCATCGCAGCCCATCTGGATCAGCACGTCGCGCTGGCGTTCGGTCTCCACGCCCTCGGCAACCACCTTCAGGCCGAGCGCGTGCGCGAGATGGATCACGGCGTCGACGACCGCGCGTGCGTCGGCGCTGGTCTCGATGTCCATCACGAAGCTGCGGTCGATCTTCAGTTCCTCGGCCGGCAGCTTGCGCAGGTAGCTGAGGCTCGAGTAGCCGGTGCCGAAATCGTCGATCGACAGGTGCACGCCGGCTTCGCCCAGGCGCTGGAACGTGACCTGCGTGGCGCGCGTGTCCTCCATCGCGACCGATTCGGTGATCTCACAGGTCAGCAGCGACGGGTCGATGCGGTGCCTCGCGAGCGCGGTCGTGATGCGCTCGACCAGGTCGTCCTGGCGCATCTGGAACGCCGACAGGTTGATCGCCACGCGCATGCGCAGCCCCTTGTCGCGCCAGGCGCGCGACTGGCGGCAGGCGTCCTCGATGACCCAGTTGCCGAGCGCGCCGATCAGGCCGAAACGTTCCGCGACCGGGATGAACGTGGACGGGCCGATCATGCCCTTCACCGGGTGCTTCCAGCGCAGCAGCGCTTCGGCGGCGGTGACCTTGCCGCTGTGGGCGTCGACCTTGGGCTGGTAGTACAACTCGAGCTCCTTCTTCTCGAGCGCCAGGCGCAGGTCGCGCTGCAGGTCGAGCTGCTCGTGCGCGTCGGCCTCCATGCTGGCCTCGAAGAAGCAGTAGCACGCGCCGCCGGACCGCTTGGCCGCGTACATCGCCGCGTCGGCGCGCGCGATCAGCTTGGGGCTCGCACCGCCGTCGGGGTAGAACACGATGCCGATCGAGCACGACACCGCGACCTCGCGGCTGCCGATCGAATACGGCTCGCTCAGCGTCGCCAGCATGCGCGTGGCGACCTGCGCCGCGGTCTGCTCGTCGACCTCGCCTTCGAGCAGCATCAGGAACTCGTCGCCACCGACGCGCGCCATCGTGTCGTTGGCGCGTGACAGGCGCCGCAGCCGGTCGCCGACCTGGCGCAGCACCGCGTCGCCACTGCTGTGGCCGAACGAGTCGTTGATCGGCTTGAAGCCATCGAGGTCGATGAACAGCACCGCCAGACGCTGCCTGGACTGGTCGGCGCGGCCGACCGCGGCCAGCAGCTTGTCCTCGAACACCAGCCGGTTCGGCAGGCCGGTGAGGGCGTCGTGGTAGGCGATCTTCTGCAGGTCGGAGTTGGCCTGGCGCAGCGAGCGTTCCAGCCCGTCGGCCCGGTCGACCAGGTGGCGCTCGATGTGCGACATGAAGCGCGCCACGGCGAGCGACAGCGCGGTCGCGACACCGGCGAGCAGGGCCGCGTGCAGCGTCGGCAGGCCCGGGACGCTGTCGGGCGCGCCGGACGAGAGCTCGTCGCCGATCGACAGCCACAGCAGGCCGGTCAGCGCCAGCCCGGCGGCCGCGGCGATCCATGGCGCGCGGCGCGCCGGCAGTTGCAGCAGGCCCTCGCTGACCAGGATGTAGGCCACCAGCAGCCCACTGGCACCCGTGACCGTCGCGGTAAGCGCCCATGACTGCACCCACAGGGCGGCCCAGGGGTTCACCGGCTGCAGCGACACCAGCATCAGGCCGAACGAGGCGGTCATTCCGGCCGCGAAGCCGGCGCTGGCGCGCAGCCATCCACGCCAGCCGGGGAGCGTCACCGCCGCGACCGCGAACAGCCCGAACGCAGTGCCGACGCCGATCAGCCACGAGGCGAGCAGCAAGGCGGCATCGTGCGACAAATCGAGTTCGCCGTGCCGTGCCAGCAGCGTGAACAGCAACGACGCCCACAGGCTGGTGCCCCACGCCACCGCGCCGCCGAGCAGCCAGCCCCAGGGGCTCGCGTGCCGCTTGGTTCGGGCGCGCCGAACCATGTCCGAGGCCACGTGCGGCAGATACAGGCACAACAGCAGCGCCGCCGCGAACAGCGCGGCACGAACGGCCAAGGAATCCATGGCTTTCCTTTCCAGCAGGATCGCCGCGCGGCGGCAACACGGAGCCCGGGGAGCGGCAGCCCGGCCGCGCCACAGGGGTAACTCTCGTGGCTTATCGGACGCGGGCGGGCAAACTTGATGTCGGGGGGCTGCGCGGCACCGCTCGGTGCGACTCAAGAACCGGGGCCTTCGTCCGATAAGCTGCTCACCATGCAAGAAATCACCTCCTCCTGGTTGCTCCTCGTGCCGCTCGGGGTGGCGCTGACCTGGGCGGCGAGCCGCTGGTGGCACGACCGCCAGCGCCGCCGGGTGGAACATCGCCTGACCAGGATGCAGGCGGATCGGGACGCGCTGCAGGAACAGGCGAAGCGCGCCCGCCAGCAGGTGGCCCAGCTCCAGAAGGAACTGTCGGCCCTGCGCCAGGCTGCGGCAGCCCCGGTGGCGGCCAGAACCGGCAACACCCGTTCGTCCGAGACGCCCGCGGCGGTACCGCCCGTCGTCAAGGTTCGGCCCGAGCTGCCGAGCGGGCTCGTGTTCGAAGCGCCCCCGCTGGCGGCGCACGGCTTCGCCGACACCCAGCCGTTCGACAGCGACGCCCACGCCAGCGTCGCACGCAAGCGTTCGTAGCAACGGACGCCCCCCGGCAGCGGCCTCGTCGCAGCGTGTTCATGCGCAAGCTGCTTGCCCTGTTGCGCCGGCACGTGCCGGCAACACGCTTCGGTCCAGGCACCCGCGGGCCCAAGCCGCGCGAACTGATGACCGACTCCGACTGGGTCCGGCACCGGGCGCCGCAACGCCATCGCGACCAAGTGCTGTCGGATGATGCCCGGGACTGGCTCGACCAGCTCCCGGCGGACTTCCGGCCGGCCGCCCTGGCCGAGCGCTTTCCGCGCATCGCCAACCGTCTGGCCCTGCTGTGGCGCGACCCGGGCCTGACGGAACACTGCCTGGACGAACTGGTGCTTCCCAAGCGTCCCGGGCGGCAGGGCTTTCCGCCCGAGGTGACGCTCGACCTGCAGTCCTTGCAGGTGCTGAACGACCACCGCCTCTATCTCTCCGAAGAAGCCGACGACGAGGGGCCCTGACCGGGCTGCTTCATCAACCGCAGCATCAGCTCGACCCGCGCCTTCGCCGGCGTGAGATCGTCGGCCGACGGCAGCGCGGCCGCGCCGGCATCGAGCACGCGCCCGTTGCCGCAGCGGGTGCTGCGCAACACCTGCACACCAGCGCGTTGCGCCTCGAGCAGCGCGTGCTCGAGCTCGCGATGCACGCTGCCGTTGCCGGTGGCCGCGACCGCGAGGCCACGAACCCCCGCGGCGCGCAAGGCCTGCACGACCGCAGCGTCGGCGCCGGCATGGCTCGTGACGATCGCGACAAACGGCCACGCCGCGACATCGCCGGGCAGGGCCGCGACGCCGAGCGCGTCGCCACCGTGCGGCCAGGCGCGGAACAGGCGCAACCGTCCTTCCTCGATCACACCGAGCGGGCCTGCATCGCCGGCGCCGAAGGCGTCGATCCGGTAGGGGTGGATCTTGCGCACATCGCGCGCCCCGAACACCTGCCCGCCGAGCACCGCGACCACCCCGCTGGCCCCCGGGGTGCGCGCGACGACCAGCGCATCGCGCAGGTTCTGCGGCCCGTCCGACAGCAGCGCGGTCGCAGGCCGCATCGCCGCGGTCAGCACCACCGGCCTGACCGGCGCGAGCACGCGTTGCAGGAACCACGCGGTCTCCTCGAGCGTGTCGGTTCCGTGCGTGACGACGAGCCCGGCCACCTCGGGCCTGGCGAGGTGGAACGCGCAGCGCAGCGCGAGCGCACGCCAGACCGCGTGATCCATGTCCTTGCTGTCGAGCTGGGCGACCTGCTCGAGCTCGAGCGCCACGCCGCCCGGTGCCGGCACGCCGCGAACCAGTTCGGCGACGCCGTGCTGCGCGGCGCGGTAGCCGATGTTGTCCGACGGGTCCGTCGAAGCCCCCGCGATCGTGCCGCCCGTGCCGAGCACGACGACCCTGGTGTCATGGTTTTGCATTATTCTGAAAGCTGGATGAAAATACAGGTGCTGGATGAATTGCCAGTTTCGCGCTGCCCCGGCGGTTCGTCGCAAGACATCCGCCATCATCAAGGAAATCCCGTGCACGAAGCGCCCAAGCTCACCGATCGGCAACAACAGATTCTCGACCTGGTGCAAAGCGCGATCGAACGCACCGGCGCGCCGCCGACGCGCGCCGAGATCGCGCACGAACTGGGTTTCAAGTCGGCCAACGCCGCCGAGGAACACCTGCAGGCACTGGCGCGCAAGGGTGTGATCGAGCTGGTGGGCGGCACCTCGCGGGGCATCCGGCTGCGCGCCGAGACGCTGCACCAGCTGAACCTGCAGCGCGGCAGGCAGTTCAGCCTGCCCTTGCCCAGTCTCGCGCAGCTGACCCTGCCGCTGGTCGGCCGGGTCGCGGCGGGCAGCCCGATCCTGGCCCAGGAGCACATCGACCAGACCTACCTGATGGAAGCCAGCATGTTCCCGCGCCGACCCGACTACCTGCTGAAGGTGCGCGGCATGAGCATGCGCGACGCCGGCATCATGGACGGCGACCTGCTCGCGGTGCAGCGCACGAAAGAGGCCAAGAACGGCCAGATCGTGGTCGCCCGCCTCGGCGACGAGGTCACCGTGAAACGCTTCCGGCGCACCCGCCACGGCATCGAGCTGATTCCGGAGAACCCCGAGTTCCAGACCATCGTCGTGCCGATCCGCGCCGCTGCGGGCGAGGACGCCGACGCACTGCAGTTCGAGCTCGAGGGCCTGGCCGTCGGGCTGATCCGCAACAACATGATGTTGTGATGGCCGCGGCCCACGCGATCAAGGCACCGAAGGCGGCGAGCGCGGCCGATTGCGCGGCGCTGGAGCAGCTGCCGAACATCGGGCCCGCGCTCGCCGCCGATCTGCGCCTGATCGGCATCACCCACCCGGCCGACCTGCGCGGCCAGGACGCCTTCGTGCTGTACCAGCGGCTGTGCGACGCCACCGGCCAGCGCCAGGACCCGTGCGTGCTCGACACCTTCATGGCCGCCACCGACTTCATGCGCGGGGCGCCCGCCGTGCCGTGGTGGCACTACACCGCGCAGCGCAAGGCATTGTTCGGGCCGGTCTGAACGTCCTCGGCGCGCCCGGACGAAGCGCCGATCTGGCGGCCCGAACCGGCCCATTTCAACGCTTCGCCCGACCGGGCCGCGCGGAAGAATCGAATCCGTGCCCCGCCGTCGCGCCGGGTCAGGCTTCAAAACATGCACCCCCATCCCACTCCCGCGGCGCCATGCACGCGCTGCGCATCATGAGCACGCGCTTCTACGCCGGGCCGGTCAGCAGCGGCATGGGTCGGCGCTGGGACGACTGGCTCGATCCCGAAGCCCGTGCCGAAACCTGGCAGCGACGCCGGCAAACCCCGGCCGCACGCCCCACCTCGCTGCCGGCGCCGTCGCCCGGCTCGCCAGACGCAGTGCCTGCGGGGCCGATCGACCCGATCGCCGAGCGTCTCTGACCGCCACCGGTTCGGGCACGTTCACGCCGGCAGCCACGCGACGGGACCGCGCCGGGGCGTGCACAATCGCTTGAACCCGGCCTCCGCGAGACGACCCGACCGCCCGTGAACATCATCATTCTCGACGACTACCAGGACGCGGTACGCAAGCTCAAGTGCGCGAGCGTGATGGAGCAGCTCAACGCCAAGGTCTTCACGAACACCGTCAAGGGCATCGGCCAGCTATCGGTCAGGCTGCGCGATGCCGAGGTGCTGGTGCCGATCCGGGAGCGCACGCAGTTTCCGAGGCAACTGCTCGAGAAGCTGCCCAGGCTCAAGCTGATCTCGCAGACCGGCAAGGCCGGGCCGCACATCGACATCGAGACCTGCACGCGCATGGGCATCGCAGTCGCCGAAGGCGTGGGCTCGCCGGTGGCGCCGGCCGAGCTGACCTGGGCGCTGATCATGGCCGCGATGCGGCGCCTGCCACAGTACATCGGCAACCTCAAGCACGGTGCCTGGCAGCAGTCGGGGTTGAAGGCGGCATCGATGCCGAGCAACTTCGGCATCGGTATGGTGCTGAAGGGCAAGACGCTGGGCATCTGGGGCTACGGCCGGATCGGTCAGATCGTCGCCGGCTACGGCAAGGCCTTCGGCATGCACATCACGATCTGGGGCAGCGAATCGGCGCGCGAGCGCGCCGCCGCCGACGGCCACGTCGCCGCGCCCGGCTGCGAGGCCTTCTTCGAGGCCTGCGACGTGCTCTCGCTGCACCTGCGGCTGCACGAGAGCACGCGCGGCGTGGTCAAGCTCGACGCGCTCTCGCGCATGAAGCCGACGGCACTGCTGGTGAACACCTCGCGCGCCGAGCTGATCGAGGAAGGCGCCCTGGTCTCGGCACTGAACCGCGGCCGCCCCGGCATGGCGGCGGTCGACGTGTTCGAGAGCGAGCCGATCCTGCAGGGCCACCCGCTGCTGCGGCTCGAGAACGCGGTCTGCACGCCGCACATCGGCTATGTCGAACAGGACAGCTACGAGCTCTACTTCAGGGCGGCGTTCGACAACGTCGTGAACTTCATCGCCGGCACGCCGACGAACATCCTGAATCCCGAGGCGCTGCGAGTGCTTCGATGACGCCGGCGCGCAGCCGCGCCGGCGGCCGCATGGGCTGCGAAGCCATCGGATGGCTGGCGACGATCGTTCCAGGCCTGTGGGCCGGGCGACACGCCGCGGTGGCCGCATGAATGCGCCGGTGCACGACGCGCCCGCCGCACCGGCCTCGCTGCGCGAACTCTTCCTCGCGTTCAACTGGCTCGCGCTGCAGGGCTTCGGCGGCGTGCTGCCGGTCGTGCAGCGCGAACTGGTCGAACGCCGCCGCTGGCTCACGAAGGACGAGTTCGTCGAGATGCTCGCGCTGAGCCAGGTGCTGCCCGGCCCGAACGTCGTCAACCTCGCGCTGATGTTCGGCGACCGCTCGTTCGGCACGCGCGGCGCGCTGGCCGCGCTCGGCGGCATGCTGCTCGCGCCGATGGTCGTGGTGCTCGCGTTGAGCGCGCTGTACGTCGAGTTCGACCGCTATCCGATGGTCGCCGGCGCACTGCGCGGCATGGGTGCGGTCGCCGCCGGGCTGATCCTGTCGATCGGCCTGAAGCTGCTCGGCAGCTTGCGCCGCAATGCCATGGGTCTGCCGATCGGTCTTGCCATGGCCGCGCTGACGATGCTGGCGACCGCCTGGCTGCGGCTGCCGCTGGTGTGGGTCATCGCCGGCCTGGGCGCAATCGCGATCACGATCGCCTGGCACAGGTTGCGGCCATGACCCACGGTGCCGGCGACCTGCTCGGCCTGTTCACGCACTTCCTCGTGCTGAGCCTGCTCGCGGTCGGCGGCGCGATCACGACCGTGCCCGACATGCACCGCGACATCGTCGTCGAGCACCACTGGCTGACCGACGCGCAGTTCAGCGCCTCGATCGCGCTGGCGCAGGCGGCACCCGGGCCGAACGTGCTGTTCGTCGCGGTGCTGGGCTGGAACGTGGCCGGCGCCCTGGGCGCGCTCGCGACCATGACCGGCATCCTCGCGCCGTCCACCGTGCTCTCGCTCTGGGCCACGCGCTGGGGGCATCAGCGCCGCGAGACCCGCGGCGTGCGTGCCTTCACCGCCGGGCTGACCCCGCTGACACTGGGCCTGCTGCTGTCGACCGGCTGGGTGCTGGCCGAGCCCTACCTGCGCAACCCGGCGCACCGCTGGGGCGCGCTCGCGTTGATCGGGCTCAGCGTGCTCGCGATGCTGCGCACGCGCCTCAGCCCGATGTGGCTGGTGGCGCTGGGTGCGGGGGCCGGCGCGCTGGGCTGGGTCTGAACAGGGGGCGGGAGGCTAGAGGCGCTCATGAGGAAACGCCCGGCCGCCCGAAGTTTCCTCATCCCCCTGGGGCACGAAGGGGCCCGTTCCGGACCCCGGGGGGGCGGACGACGCATGTCGTCGGCCTGGGGGGCGCTCAGCCCAACGCGCGCTCGACGACACCCGGCAACGCCTGCAGGTCGTCGACCACCGAACGCGGCAGCTCCGACCAGTCGTGCGCCCCCTCGCCATCGGGGGCCGCGGCGACCAGCACGTCGGCACCGCCGTCGGCGGATTCCCGAACCATCATGCTCATCGGCACCGCGAGGCGCGAATCGGCCTCGCTCATCACCACCAGCGTGCCGCCGATCGACGCCGCCAGCACCAGCACCGGCGTGGCCCCCGGCACCAGCGCCAGCACCGACAGGCCGCGGTCGCACGCCGCCAGTTCGATGCGCTGCAGGGTCTCGCCGACACCGAAGCGGCTGTGGCCCAGCAGGCGCAGCGCGTGTTGGCGCTCGGCCTCGACGGCACCGCGCAACGGGATCATCGCGGCCATCACCACCGCCAGGCTGCCGGTCATCCACAGGCGGAACGGGCGGCGCGCGCCGGCAGCGGCGAGCATGCCGGACGGCGACTCACGCCAGCGTTGCACCAGCGGCTGGACGAAAGGGTGGTTCTTCATGCCGCAAGGGTAGAAGCCGCGCGTGACAGCAGCAAGACATATAGAGTCAAGAATGGTTAACGGCCCGGCGCGGTCACTTCGTGCCGAAGATCTTGTCGCCCGCGTCGCCCAGCCCCGGGATGATGTAGCCGACCTCGTTCAGGTGGCTGTCGACCGACGCGGTCCAGCAGCGCACGTCCGGGTGTGCCTTGTCGAGCGCGGCCACGCCTTCGGGTGCGGCGACCAGCACGAGCGCGCGGATGTCCTTGCAGCCCCGGGCCTTCAGCAGGCCGACCGTGGCGATCATCGAGCCGGCGGTCGCGAGCATCGGGTCGATGATCAGCGCCGTGCGCTCGCCGAGCTGGCCGACGAACTTCTCGAAGTAGTTCTCGGGCTGCAGCGTCTCGTGATTGCGCGACAGGCCGACGACGCTGACCTTCGCGCTCGGGATCATGTCGAGCACGCCGTCGAGCATGCCCAGGCCCGCGCGCAGGATCGGCACCACGGTGACCTTCTTGCCGCTGATCCGGTCGATCTCGGCCGGGCCGCTCCAGCAGGCGATCGTGGTCTTCTCGAGCGGGAAGTCGGCGGTCGCCTCGTAGGCCAGCAGGCGCGCCAGCTCGTTCGTCAGCTCGCGGAACTTCTTGGTCGAGATGCCGTTCTCGCGCAGCAGCCCGACCTTGTGCTTGACGAGCGGGTGCTTGACGTCGATGACTGGCATGGATGCTCCCGGTCTGCTTCAGTTCTTCTTCAGCCGCTGGCGCACCGCCTCGTACAGGCACACCCCGCTGGCGACCGAGACGTTCAGGCTCTCGACCGCCCCGGCCATCGGCAGGCGCACGAGTTCGTCGCAGGTCCTGCTCGTCAGCTGCCGCATGCCGCCGCCTTCGGCGCCGAGCACCAGCGCCACCGGCCCGGTGAGGTCCAGGTCGTACAGGGACTGCGGCGCGTCCTCGGCGGTGCCGATGATCCGGATGTCGCGCTCCTTCAGCTCGTTCAGCGTGCGCGCGAGGTTCGTGACCATGAAGTAGGGCACCGTGTCGGCCGCGCCGCTGGCGACCTTCGCGACCGTCGCGTTCAGGCCCACCGCGTGGTCTTTGGGCGCGATCACCGCCTGCGCGCCGGCGCCGTCGGCGACGCGCAGGCAGGCGCCCAGGTTGTGCGGGTCGGTGATGCCGTCGAGCACCAGCAGCAGCGGCACGCCGTCGACGGCGTCCAGCGTGTCGTCGAGCGAATGGCTGAGCGCGACCGGCTCGACCCGCGCCGCGACCCCCTGGTGGCGGTGCGAGCCGCTGAGCTTGTGCAGCCGCTCGTCGTCGCTGTCGATCAGCTTCACCCCGGCATCGCGGGCGCGATCGACGAACTGGCG
Source organism: Pseudomonadota bacterium (assembly GCA_040388965.1). GTDB lineage: Bacteria > Pseudomonadota > Gammaproteobacteria > Burkholderiales > Burkholderiaceae_C > LMDS01. The sequence goes on from JAZKAV010000018.1 coordinate 15,897, forward strand.
CATGCGCTGGTCGCGGCGGCTGCTGTCGACGTGGACCTCGATCACCGACGCCGGCGCCGACTTCAGGCGCACCGTGACCGCGTGGAAGCCGAACAGGACCTGCGTGCTCTTTGACATGCGGCGATGTTACGGCCTGGCACCGCGCCGCGATCGCCGGCCTCCCCACCCGCGCGCGCCGTCGGGTACGATGCGCGCCGCCTCGCCACCTTCGCACCGGAGACACCCATGCAAATGATCTGCCTCGACCTCGAAGGCGTGCTCGTGCCGGAAATCTGGATCGAGTTCTCGAAGCGCACCGGGATCAAGGAGCTGGCGCGCACGACGCGCGACGAGCCCGACTACGACAAGCTGATGAACCTCCGCATCGGCTTGCTGGCGCAGCACCGGCTCAAGCTGGCGGACATCCAGGACGTGATCGCCGGCATGGGACCGATGGCAGGCGCGAAGGATTTCCTCGACGACCTGCGCAGTCGCTACCAGGTGCTGATCCTGTCCGACACGTTCTACGAGTTCGCGCAGCCGCTGATGCGCCAGCTTGCCTGGCCGACGCTGCTGTGCCACAAGCTCGAGGTCGATGCCGACGGCTTCGTGCAGCGCCACGTGCTGCGCCAGCCCGACCAGAAACGCCACGCGGTGAACGCACTGCGCGGCCTGAACTTCCAGGTGATCGCGGCGGGCGATTCGTACAACGACACCGGCATGCTCGGCGCGGCGCACGCCGGCTTCTTCATCCATCCGCCCGAGGCGATCGTCAAACAGTTCCCGCAGTTCCCGGTGACGCGCAGCTACGCCGAGCTGGGCGCCGCGATCGACGCCGCTGCTGCGCGACTGCGCGCCTGAGTGTCGGCCGGGTCGATCAGCGGCGCGGCCCGCAGCGGTCGTCGACCAGGCAGCGCGCGTAGCCCGGGTCCTGCTTCAGCCGGTACATCACGCGGGCCGCGACCGCGGTGTCGGCGAAGTCGGTGAACAGGCCATCGACACCGAGTTCGTAGAACGCGAGGAACTCGTTGACCGGGTTGGCCGCATAGTTCGACGCGAGCTGCTTCGGCTCGTTGCGGAACGTGTAGGGGTGCACCAGCAGGCCGAGCGCATGCGCGTTGGCCAGCACCTTGGTCGGCGGCAGCAACGTGCGGTCGGCGTTGTCGACCTTGCCGTCGCCGTTGACGTCGGCGCAGGCGCCGTTGACGAGCGTGCACTTCGAGCTGATCAGGTAGAACTTCCACGGGCCGATGCCGTCGGCGTAGGTCCGGACCTCGGCCAGGCCGGCCGGCGTGACCAAGTCGCTGAACAGACCCGCGCGGCCCGAGACGACCCAGTCGTACGGCTTGTCGTAGGGCTTGTTGAAGGCGAGCGAGCCGTCAGGGTTGACGTCGTCGGCGTCGATCAGCTGGATCAGCGGCAGGTCGGTGCGGGTGCGCAGGTAACGCAGGTTCGCGGTCTCGAACGACTGGATGAACACCGGCGCCCCGCGGTGGCCCCAGCCGGCGGCGCGCAGCACCGCGAGCAGCCGGTCCTCGAGCGGCAGGCCGATCGCCTGGTGGTAGGTCGGGTGCTTGGTTTCGGGGTAGATGCCGATGCGGCGGCCCTGCTCCGCGCTCTTGCGCTTCACGAAGTCGATGATCTCGGGCAGGGTCGGGATCTTGAACCGGCCGTTGAAGGACTGGTCGCGGTCGGCCATCGGCTGCAGCGCGCCGAGCTGCTTGATCTCGGCGAGCGTGAAGTCACTGGCCCAGAAGCCCTCGGTCGGCACGCCGTCGAGCACCACGGTGCGCTTGCGGGCCGCGAACTGCGGCAGCGCCGCGACGTTGGTCGTGGCGATCAGGTTCGGCTCATGGCGCGCGATCAGGTGCCCGTCCTTCGTGGCGACCAGGTCGGGCTCGACGTAGTCCGCGCCGAGCTCGATGCCGAGCGCGTAGGCCTCGAGCGTGTGCTCGGGCAGGTAACCGCTGCCGCCGCCGCGGTGGCCGATCACGATCGGGCCGTTCGTTTCGGCGGGCGCGCCGCGGTCGGCCTGGGCTGCGGGCAGCAGCGCGGCACCGAGCAGGGCGCTGCACAGCAGCTGGCGGGCGACGGATCGCGGCGTGGGCAGGAACATCGGGTGTCTCCGGTGCGGGTCGAGGTCGGCGCAGCTTAGCCGCGCGATGTGACAGTCGATTGACAGCGCTCAGCGCAGCCGGGTCGCCAGCATCAGCGCGCCGATCAGCAGCGGCTGGTGCAGCATGTAGAAACTCAGGCTCCAGCGGCCGAGCACCGCGAGCGGGGCCAGCGCCGCCGGCAGCGCGCCGGTCAGCCAGGCGCGGCGGTGCCGCAGCACCCACTGGCCGGCGGCCAGGCCCCACCACATCACGCCGGCCCATGGCAGCAGCGGCACGTAGTCCTCGGTGACGGGCTTGTGCGTGACCAGGCCGATCCAGTCGGTCCAGCGCGTGTCGAACCAGGGGTGCTGCACGAACTGCGGCAGCAGCAGGGCGAGCAAGCCGAGCGGCCAGAGCCAGCGCCCGACGCCGGCGCTCAGGCGCATCACGATCAGCAGCACCGCGATCGCGTGCAGCACGCCGAAGCTGATGAAGCTGCGCGGAAACATCCACCGTGACCCCAGGCTGACCAGCAGCGCGCACACCGCCACCTGCGCCCAGCGGCGCCAGAAGCGCGCCCACGGCTGGCCCTGTTCCAGCGCGATCGCCTGGCCGGCGCCGGCACAGAACAGGAACAGGCTGACGATGCAGGTGCGCTGCAGCGTCCAGACCGGATCGGCGTGGAAATCCTGGTGGATGAAGCCGAAGTGGTCGAGGTCGAACGAGAAGTGGAACAGCGCCATCCAGACCATCGCGACCGCGCGCAAGGCGTCGAGCCGGTCGAAGCGCCGGCGCGCGCCGGCGGCCGGGGGAGTCGCTTCCGTCACGCCGGGACCAGGCACAGCCGCGCGGCCGATCAGCCGACCCAGACCCGCGCGTTCGCGAACATGCGCGTCCACGGGCTGGCCGCGCCGCGATCACCCGGGGTCCAGCTCATCTGCAGGTTGCGGAACACGCGCTCGGCGTGCGGCATCAGCACCGTGAAGCGGCCGTCGGACGTGGTCACGGCGGTCAGTCCGCCGGGGCTGCCGTTCGGGTTGAACGGATAGGCCTCGGTCGGCTTGCCAAAGTGGTCGACGAAGCGCATCGCGCGATGCACCGCCTTCGCCGCTTGTTCCGGGTTCGCGCGCTGCGAGAAGTCGGCATAGCCCTCGCCGTGCGCCACCGCCACCGGGAGGCGGCTGCCGGCCATGCCGGTGAAGAAGATCGACGGACTCTCGAGCACCTCGACCAGGCTCAGCCGCGCCTCGAACTGCTCGCTCCGGTTGCGGGTGAACCTGGGCCAGGCATCCGCGCCCGGGATCAGCGGCGCCAGCGCGGCCATCATCTGGCAGCCGTTGCACACGCCGAGCGCGAAACTGTCGGGGCGCTGGAAGAAGGCCGCGAACTGCTCGGCCAGCAGCGGGTTGAACATCACCGAGCGTGCCCAGCCCTCGCCGGCACCGAGCGTGTCGCCGTAGCTGAAGCCGCCGCAGGCGACGACGCCCTGGAATTGATCCAGCCGCGCGCGGCCGGCCTGCAGGTCGCTCATGTGCACGTCGCAGGTCTCGAAGCCGGCGCGGTCCATCGCCCAGCTCATCTCGAGATGGCTGTTGACGCCCTGCTCGCGCAGGATCGCGAGCCTGGGCCGGGCCTTGCCGACGAACGGCGCAGTGAGTGTGGAAAACGCGTCGACGCCCGCATCGAAGCTCAGCGCCAGGTGCAGGCCCGGATCGTCGGCGCGGCCAGCGGCGGCGTGCTCGGCATCGGCGCAGGCCGGGTTGTCGCGCAACTGCGCGATGCGCCAGCTCACCTCGTCCCAGGCCTGGTGCAGCGCGCGCAGCGGCGCGCTGAACTGCGCCTTCGCGTCGCGCCAGATTTCCACCACGCCGCGCTCGTTCGGCTTGCCGATGAAGTGGCTGTGACGGCTCAGGCCGAACGCGCGCAGGGTCTGCATCACCTCGTTGCGCACCGCAGTCGGGACCTGGATCACCGCCCCCAGCTCTTCGCTGAACAGCGCCCGCAGGGTCAGTTCGTGGCGGCGCGCGCCGACCTGCGCGGCCCAGTTCTTCGAGTCGCCGTACTCGGCACGGCTGTCGCCGATGCCGTCGCCCTCGGTGACCAGCATGTCGACGTTCAGGCTCACGCCGAGGTGGCCGGCGAACGCCATCTCGCAGACCGTGGCCCACAGGCCGCCATCGCTGCGGTCGTGGTAGGCGAGCAGGCGCCCCTGCGCGCGCAGCGCGTTGATCGCGGCCACCAGCGCCTTCAGCTGCGCCGGCTCGTCGAGGTCGGGCACGCCGTCCTCGGCCGGCGAGCCGATCTGGCCCAGCACCTGCGCCAGCATCGAGCCGGCCAGCCGGTTCTTGCCCTGGCCGAGGTCGATCAGGACCAGCGTCGTGTCGCCGGGCTGCAGCTGCGGCGTCAGCGTGGCGCGCACGTCGGCGAGCGTGGCGAACGCGGTGACGATCAGACTGACCGGCGCGGTGACCTGTTTCGCTTCGCCGCCCTCGCGCCAGCGCGTGCGCATCGACAGGCTGTCCTTCCCCACCGGCACGCCGATGCCCAGCGCCGGGCACAGCTCCATGCCGACCGCGCGCACCGTGTCGTACAGCGCCGCGTCCTCGCCCGGCTCGCCGCAGGCGGCCATCCAGTTGCAGCTCAGCTTGACGCGCGCGAGTTCCAGCGGCGCCGCGAGCAGGTTGGTGATCGCCTCGCCGACCGCCATGCGGCCCGAGGCCGGTGCGTCGAGCACCGCGAGCGGCGTGCGCTCGCCCAGGCTCATCGCCTCGCCGCGAAAGCCGCTGAAATCGGCCAGGGTCACCGCGCAATCGGCGACCGGCACCTGCCACGGCCCGACCATCGGGTCACGGCTGCTCAGGCCCCCGACCGTGCGGTCGCCGATCGTGATCAGGAAACGCTTGCTCGCGACCGTCGGGTGGCGCAGCACATCGAACGCGACCTTCTCCAGCGCCACGTCGTTCAGGTCGAGTCGGGGGGCGGTGCGCTCGATGCGCTGCACCTCGCGCAGCATCTTCGGCGGCTTGCCGAGCAGCACGTCCATCGGCATCGCGATCGAGCGTTCGCCGCCGGGGCCGTCTTCGAGAATCAGCTCCTTCTCGGCGGTCGCGACACCGACGACCGCGAACGGGCAGCGCTCGCGCTCGCACATCGCGCGGAAGATCGGCAACGCCTCGGGCGCGACCGCCATCACGTAGCGTTCCTGGCTCTCGTTGCACCAGATCTCCTTCGGCGCGAGACCGGTCTCCTCCAGTGGCACCTGGCGCAGGTCGAAGCGCGCGCCACGGCCGGCGCCGTCGACGAGTTCGGGGAAGGCGTTGCTGATGCCACCGGCGCCGACGTCGTGGATCGCGAGGATCGGGTTGCCCTCGTCCAGCGCCCAGCAGTGGTTGATGACCTCCTGCGCGCGGCGTTCGATCTCGGGGTTGCCGCGCTGCACCGAGTCGAAGTCGAGCGCCGCCGCGTTCGCGCCGGCGGCCATCGAGCTCGCCGCGCCGCCGCCCATGCCGATGCGCATGCCGGGCCCGCCGAGCTGGATCAGCAGCGTGCCGGGCGGGAACGCGATCTTCTTCGTCTGCGAGGCCGCGATCGAGCCCAGGCCGCCGGCGATCATGATGGGCTTGTGGTACCCGCGGCGCATGGCGGTCTGCCCGCCGGGGCCGCCAGGCACGGTCTGTTCATACACGCGGAAGTAGCCGCCCAGGTTCGGCCGGCCGAACTCGTTGTTGAACGCGGCGCCGCCGAGCGGGCCGTCGATCATGATCTGCAGCGGGCTGGCGATGTGCTCGGGCCTGCCGTAGGCGACACGCTCCCACGGCTCGGGATGGTCGGGCCCGGAAAATCCGGGCAGGCCGGGCAGGTGCAGGTTCGAGACGCTGAAGCCGGTGATGCCGGCCTTCGGCTTCGAGCCGCGGCCGGTCGCGCCTTCGTCGCGGATCTCGCCGCCGGCGCCGGTCGACGCCCCCGGGAACGGCGAGATCGCGGTCGGGTGGTTGTGCGTCTCGACCTTCATCAGCACGTGGACCGACTCGGTGCGCGCGGCATACACCGGCGCGTTCGTGTAGCCCTGCGGCAGCCAGCGCTCGATGGTGCCGCCCTCCATCACCGAGGCGTTGTCGCTGTAGGCGACGACCGTGTGCTGCGGGCTCGTCGCCTCGGTGTGGCGGATCATCTGGAACATCGAGCGTGTCTGCGGCACGCCGTCGATCACGAACTGCGCGTTGAAGATCTTGTGGCGGCAGTGCTCGCTGTTGGCCTGCGCGAACATCATCAGCTCGACGTCGGTCGGATTGCGTTTCAAGCCGCCGAACGCGTCGACGAGGTAGTCGATCTCGTCGTCCGACAGCGCGAGACCGAAGTCGGTGTTCGCCTTGACCAGCGCGCCGCGCCCCTGCGCGAGCACGTCGACATGCGCCATCGGCACCGCCGGCTGCGTGTCGAACAGGTGAACCGCGTCCTCGCGCGCGAGCAGCACGCTCTCGGTCATGCGGTCGTGCAGCAGCGCGGCGGCGGCCCGCAGCTCGTCGGCGCCGAGGGCCTTGACGCCGCCGAGCAGGCCGCTCTTCAGCGTCAGCCGGTACTCGGTGACGCGCTCGATGCGCCGGATGGCCAGGCCGCAGTTGTGCGCGATGTCGGTCGCCTTCGATGCCCACGGCGAGACCGTGCCCAGGCGCGGCGCGACGACGATCAGCGTGCCCTCCAGCGGCCCTGCGTAGTCGTCCCCGTAGCGCAGCAGGCCGGTCAGCGTGTCGTGCTCGGCGCGGGCCGGCTCGGCGTCGCTCCAGACCCAGTGCACGTGCCGCGCGGCGACGCCGGTGATGCGCGCACTGGCGGTCTGCAGGCGCCGCAGCAACGCCTGCGTGCGAAAGCCGGACAGCGCATTGCCGCCTTCGAAGTGAGACAGGTGCTTGGGAGTGGTGGTCACGCGGAGCGATCCCGGAAGGTGGGCAGGGCGGGGGCATGGCCGGGACGGGCATGGGGTCGCCCCGGTGGAAGCCCGAGATTTTACGGGTCCGATGAGACAATCACGGCCCGGTCATTGCGTCGAAGGCTACTTCACGCAGTGAAGTCAAGGCGCCGAGTGCGCCGTGCCGTAGACATAATTGCCCCATGACGATCACGATCAAGACTGCTGCGGACGTCGAAGCGATGCGCATCGCCGGCCGCCTCGCCGCCGAAGTGCTGGACCTGCTCACGCCGCACGTCAAACCCGGCGTCAGCACCGAAGCGCTGGACCGCCTCGCGCACGACCACATCGTGAACGTGCAGCAGGCCGTGCCCGCGCCGCTGAACTATGCGCCGCCCGGCTACACGCCCTACCCCAAGTCGATCTGCACCTCGATCAACCACCAGGTCTGCCACGGCATCCCGAACGACCGGCCGCTGAAGAACGGCGACATCGTCAACATCGACGTGACCGTCATCAAGGACGGCTGGCACGGCGACACCAGCCGCATGTTCATCGTCGGCGAGGGCTCGATCGCCGCGAAGCGGTTGTGCCAGATCACCTACGAGGCGATGTGGAAGGGCATCCTGAAGGTCAGGCCCGGCGTGCGCCTGGGCGACATCGGCCACACGATCCAGACCTTCGCCGAGAACAATGGCTTTTCGGTGGTGCGCGAGTTCTGCGGCCACGGCATCGGCCGGAAGTTCCACGAGGAGCCGCAGGTGCTGCACTACGGCCGCCCGGGCACGCTCGACGAGCTGGTGCCGGGGATGATGTTCACGATCGAGCCGATGATCAACGCCGGCCGCCGCGAGATCCGCGAGACCGGCGACGGCTGGACCATCGTCACGAAGGACCGCTCGCTGTCGGCGCAGTGGGAGCACACGGTGCTCGTCACCGAGACCGGCTTCGAGCTCATGACGCTGTCCAGCGGGAGCCCGCCGCCGCCGGCATTCGCCACCGGCGTCGCCACGGTTACGGCCTGAGGGCCACGCCGATGGCCGCCATACCGGACGCACCGCCGGTGGGCCCGAGCCTCGCCGAGTTGCGCACGCGCTTTCGCGACGGCAAGGCGGCGCTGATCGAGCACTTCCGCGCATCGCGCCCGACCGCACCGGCGGCCACGGCGCTGCTGCGCGCGCTCTCCCGCCATGTCGACGAGACGCTGCTGACGCTCTGGAGCCGCGCGGCCATGCCGCCCGGCACGGCGCTGCTCGCGGTCGGCGGCTACGGACGCGGCGAGCTGTTCCCGCACTCCGACATCGACGTGCTGGTGCTGCTGCCGCCGAGCGTCACCAGCGACACGCCGAAGGCCTCGATCGAATCCTTCATCACCGCCTGCTGGGACATCGGCCTGGAGATCGGCCCCAGTGTGCGCAGTGTCGGCGAATGCATCGCGATGGCGAAGAGCGACGTGACGGTGCAGACCGCGCTGCTCGAGTCGCGCTACCTGTGCGGTTCGCGGCGCGTCTTCAACACCTTCCGCCACGCCAACACGCAGGCGATGGATGCGAAGGCCTTCCTGCGCGCTAAGACGCTCGAGATGGTGCAGCGCCATCGCAAGTTCGAGGACACGCCCTACGCGCTCGAACCGAACTGCAAGGAAAGCCCGGGCGGCCTGCGCGACCTGCAGGTCGTGATCTGGGTCGCGCGCGCCGCGGGCCTGGGCAAGACCTGGTCGGCGCTGGCCGCGAAGGGGTTGATCACGCCGTTCGAGGTCAAGCAGCTGAACCGCAACGAGGGGCTGCTGAAGCTGATCCGCGCGCGCCTGCACATGATCGCCGGCCGGCGCGAGGACCGGCTGGTGTTCGACCTGCAGACCGCGGCGGCCGAGAGTTTCGGCTACCACGGCACGCACGGCCAGCGCGCCTCCGAGGTGCTGATGAAGCGCTACTACTGGGCAGCCAAGGCGGTGACGCAGCTGAACCAGATCCTGATGCTCAACATCGAGGAACGCATCGAGGGCTCGCAGGGTGCGCCGATGCGGCCGGTCGCGGACCAGTTCCTGGAGCGCGGCGGCATGCTGGAAGTCGCGTCGGACGACCTGTACCAGCGCAACCCGCATGCGATCCTCGAGACCTTCCTGGTCTACCAGCAGACGATCGGAGCGCAAGGCCTGTCGGCCCGCACGCTGCGCGCGCTCTACAACGCGCGCGACCTGATGGACGCGGACTTTCGCCACGACCCGGCGAACCGCGCAACCTTCATGAAGATCCTGAAGGCGGACCGGGGCCAGACCCACGCGTTCCGCCTGATGAACCAGACCAGCGTGCTGGGGCGCTACCTGTGGGTGTTCCGGCGCATCGTCGGGCAGATGCAGCACGACCTGTTCCACGTCTACACGGTCGACCAGCACATCCTGATGGTGCTGCGCAACGTGCGGCGCTTCTTCATCCCCGAGCATGCGCACGAATACCCGTTCTGCTCGCAGCTCGCGTCGAGCTTCGACCGGCCCTGGGTGCTGTTCGTCGCCGCGCTGTTCCACGATGTCGCCAAGGGCCGCGGCGGCGATCATTCCGAACTCGGCGCGAAGGAGGTGCGGCGCTTCTGCCGCGACCATGCGGTGGAGGGCGAAGACGCCGCGCTGATCGAGTTCCTGGTCCAGGCGCACCTGACGATGTCGCACATCGCGCAGAAGGAGGACCTCTCCGACGCCGACGTGATCGAGGCCTTCGCGAAGCGGGTCGGCAGCGAACGCCGGCTGACCGCGCTGTACCTGCTGACCGTCGCCGACATCCGCGGCACCAGCCCGAAGGTCTGGAATGCCTGGAAGGGCAAGCTGCTCGAAGACCTCTATCGCCTGACCCTGCGCGCGCTCGGCGGGGCCCGCCCGAACCTGGACGCCGAGATCGAGGCGCGCAAGCTCGAGGCGCGCCAGATGCTCAACCTCGCCTCGCTCGCGCCGGGCGTGCAGCAGCCGCTCTGGGACACGCTGACCCTGAGCTACTTCGCGCGCCACGACGCGGCCGACATCGCCTGGCACACGCGCTCGCTGATCGATCGCGTCGAGTCGGCGACCCCGGTCGTGCGGGCGCGCGTGTCGCCCCTCGGCGAAGGCCTGCAGGTGCTGGTCTACGCGCTCGACCAGAGGGATCTGTTCGCGCGCATCTGCGGCTACTTCGACGGCGCCGGCTTCAACATTCTCGACGCCAAGGTCCACACCACGCGCAGCGGCTACGCGCTCGACACCTTCCAGGTCAACAGCCCGAACCTGGAGCCCCCCTACCGCGACCTGATCGGCTACGTCGAGAACCAGCTCGCGCTCGCGCTCGCGAGCTCCGGCCCGCTGCCCGAGCCGGGGTGCGGGCGCATCTCGCGGCGCGTCAAGTCGTTCCCGATCACGACCCGCATCACGCTGCGCCCCGACGAGCGCGCGCAGCGCTGGCTGCTCGGCGTCTCCGCGAGCGACCGCTCCGGGCTGCTGTTCTCGATCGCGCGCGTGCTGGCACGCCACCACATCAACCTGCAGCTGGCGAAGATCACGACCCTGGGCGAACGGGTCGAGGACACCTTCCTGATCGACGGGCCGGCCCTGCAGCAGAACAAGGTCCAGCTGCAGATCGAGACCGAGCTGCTGGACGCCATCGCGTAGCGTCCGCAGGCACCGACCACCGCCCGATGCTGCTGACGATCAACGCGACCGATGCGCTCGACCGCCTGGCCGAGTTCGACACGCTGATCGACGCGCGCTCCGAGAGCGAGTACGCGCTCGACCGCCTGCCCGGCGCGCTGAACTGGCCCTCGCTGACCGATGCGCAGCGCATCGTCGTCGGCACCGAGTACGTGCAGGCCTCGCCCTTTCTCGCGAAGAAACGCGGCGCCGCGATGGTCGCGCGCAACATCGCGTCCCACCTCGAGCGCGAGGTGCTCGACAAGCCCAAGGACTGGCGCCCGCTGGTCTACTGCTGGCGCGGCGGCACGCGCAGCGGCGCGCTCGCGCTCGTGCTCGACCAGATCGGCTTTCGCGTGCACCGGCTCGAGGGCGGCTACCAGGCCTATCGGCGAGCGGTCATCGCGGCGCTCGAGACCCTGCCGGCGCGCTTCGAGTACCGCGTGATCTGCGGCAGCACCGGCGCCGGCAAGAGCCGGCTGTTGCAGGTGCTGCGGGCGCAGGGCGCGCAGGTGCTCGACCTCGAGGCGCTCGCCAACCACCGCGGCTCGGTGCTGGGCCTGGTGCCGGGCCAGCCGCAGCCGGGACAGAAGCAGTTCGATTCGCGCGTCTGGGACGCGCTGCGGCGCTTCGATCCGGCCCGGCCGGTCTACGTCGAGAGCGAGAGCCGGAAGGTCGGCGACCTGCGGGTGCCGCCGGCGCTGATCGAGCACATGCGCGCTGCCCGCTGCATCCGGCTCGACCTGGCGCTGGACGCACGCGTGCGCCTGCTGCTGGAAGACTACGACTTCTTCGTCGCCGACACCGCGGCCTTCTGCGCGCGCCTGGACGCACTGCGCACGATCCGTGGTCACGAGACCGTGAACGCCTGGCAGGAGGCCGCGCGCGCCGGCCGCACGGCCGAGGTGGTGCGCGATCTGCTCGTCGCGCATTACGACCCGATCTACGCGCAGTCGATGCAGCGCAACTTCGCCGGCACGTCGGCGCTGCACCTGGACCTCGCCTGGGACGGCAGCGCGGCGAGCCTGCAAGCCGCCGCGGCCGCGGCGCTGCGGGCCGCTTGAAGCTGCGCGCGGGACGCTGCCATCGAAGCCTTTCTCGTCTCCACCGGTGTCGTCGCGCTCGGCGAGATGGGCGACAAGACCCAGCTGCTGGCGATGCTGCTCGCGGTCCGGTTCCGCAAGCCGGTGCCCATCGTCCTGGGCATTCTCGTCGCGACGCTGTTCAACCATGCGACCGCCGGCCTGGTCGGAAGCTGGGTCGCTGCCGCGCTCGGCCCCGACGTGCTGCGCTGGGTGATCGGCGTGTCGTTCATCGCGATGGCCGGCTGGATGCTGGTGCCCGACCGGATCGACGATGCCGAGGCGGCAGCGCCGCAACGCTTCGGCGTGTTCGGCACCACGGTGGTCGCATTCTTCCTCGCCGAGATGGGCGACAAGACGCAGATCGCGACCGTCGCGCTCGCGGCGCGCTACCCGGACCTGGTCGCCGTCGTCGCGGGCACCACGCTGGGCATGATGATCGCCGACGTGCCGGCGGTGTTCATCGGCGACCGGCTGGCGAAGAAGGTGTCGATGAAGTGGGTGCACGGGATCGCGGCGGCGATCTTCGCGCTGCTGGGGCTGGCGACGCTGTTCAACGTCGGCGGGGTGTTCTGAGCATGCCCGGACGCTGCTCTTCGTCCGGGCTTGCCCCAGCCGGGCCCGCCTGCAGGCGGTCCGTCGTTCGCCAGGCGAAGACCAGTGCGAAGGCACTGTTCGTCGTCCGGGCTTGCCCCAGCCGGACCGCCTGCAGGCGGCCCGTCGTTCGCCAGGCGAAGACCAGTGCGAAGGCACTGTTCTTCGTCCGGGCTCACCCCATGTGCAACCCGCCGTTGATGGAGAAGTCGGCACCGGTGGCGAAGCCGGACTCGTCGGAGGCCAACCACGAGACGATCGACGCGATGTCGTCCGGCGTGCCCAGGCGCTTCACCGGGATGCCGGCGATGATCTTGTCGAGCACGTCCTGGCGGATCGCCTTGACCATGTCGGTCGCGATGTAGCCCGGGCTGACGGTGTTGACCGTCACGCCCTTGTTCGCCACCTCCTGCGCCAGCGCCATCGTGAAGCCGTGCATGCCGGCCTTGGCGGCGGAGTAGTTGGTCTGGCCGAACTGGCCCTTCTCGCCGTTCACCGAACTGATGTTGATGATGCGGCCCCAGTTGCGCTCGACCATGTCGTCGATGACCTGCTTGGTGACGTTGAACAGGCTGGTCAGGTTGGTCTCGATCACCGCGTCCCAGTCGGCCCGGGTCATCTTGCGGAACATGCCGTCGCGCGTGATCCCGGCGTTGTTGACCAGCACGTCGATCGGCCCGTGCTCGGCCTTGACCTTCTGGAACGCGGCCACGGTCGAGTCCCAGCTCCCGACGTTGCCGACCGAGGTGTAGAAGGTGTAGCCGAGCGCGGCCTGCTCGGCCACCCACTTGGCGTGGTCCCGGCTCGGCCCGCAGCCGGCGATGACCTTGAAGCCGTCCCGGTGCAGCCGCTGGCACATGGTGGTGCCGATGCCCCCCATGCCGCCGGTGATGTAGGCGATTTTCTGGCTCATGTTCGTTCTTCCCCTATGGTTTCGATCATTCGATCAGGCGCGCTGCCCGCGGGCAACGCGCTTGGACATGCAGTGGCCGGCGCGCGGCGCGCGCCGGCCCGGTTCGATGGTGGCGGCCCGTCCGGCTCCGAGGAACGGACTCAACGTTCGACGCAGAGTGCAACGCCCATGCCACCGCCGATGCACAGCGCCGCGATGCCCTTCCTGGCCCCCCGGCGCTGCATTTCGTGCAGCAGGGTCACCAGGATGCGGCAGCCGGACGCACCAATCGGGTGACCGATCGCGATCGCACCGCCGTTGACGTTGACCTTGCTCGTGTCCCAGCCCATCTCCTGGTTGACGGCGCAGGCCTGGGCCGCGAAGGCCTCGTTGATCTCGAGCAGATCCAGGTCCTGCGGCTTCCAGCCGGCGCGGGCCAGCGCCTTGCGGGACGCCGGCACCGGGCCCATGCCCATGATGCTCGGGTCGAGCGCGACGGTCGCGTAGCTGGCGATGCGCGCGAGCGGCTTCAGGCCCAGCTGCACGGCCTTCGCGGTGGTCATCAGCACCACGCCGGCGGCCCCGTCGTTCAGCCCCGAGGCGTTGCCCGCGGTCACGCTGCCGGCCTTGTCGAAGGCCGGGCGCAGGCCGGCGAGCGCGTCGGCGCTGGTCTTCCTGTTGATGTACTCGTCGGCCGCGAACACGATGGGGTCGCCCTTCTTCTGCGCGATGCGGAACGGCACGATCTCGTCGCTGAACCTGCCGGCCTCCTGCGCGGCGGCAGCCTTGCGCTGCGAGGCGAGCGCGAGCGCGTCCTGCGTCGCGCGCGTGATGTCGTACTTCTTCGCGACGTTCTCGGCGGTGATGCCCATGTGGTACTGGTTGTACACGTCGAACAGGCCGTCCTGGATCATCGAGTCGACCAGCTTCCAGTCGCCCATGCGCTGGCCGTCGCGCGAGTTCGGCAGCACGTGCGGCGCCAGGCTCATGCTCTCCTGGCCGCCGGCGATCACGATCTCGGCGTCGCCGTCGCGGATCGCCTGCGCCGCCAGCATCACGGCCTTCAGGCCCGAACCGCAGACGGCGTTGATCGTGAGCGCCGGCACGCTCTGCGGCAGGCCCGCCTTGACGACGGTCTGGCGCGCCGGGTTCTGGCCCGATCCGGCGGTCAGCACCTGGCCGAAGATCAGCTCGCCGATCTGGTCGCCGGAGAGATTCGCGCGGCGCAGCAGGTCGGTCACGACCGCGGCGCCGAGTTCGGGCGCGGGAATCCTGGAAAGCGTGCCGCCGAACTTGCCCACGGCGGTGCGGGCGGCGGCGACGATCACGATGTCGGTGGTCATGGGGTTCTCCCGGGTCTGAGTTGAAATCGAAACGAACGAGATGTCTGCACAGGGCCCAGCGTTCAGCCGGCCTTCTGCTTCACGTAGCGGCCGGGCGCGGCCTCGATCACCTTGTGCTGCCGGTTGCCGCAGGTCTTCGGCGCGGCGATTTGCCTGCCGGCGTGGCCCTGGAGCCAGGCGGCCCAGTCGGGCCACCAGCTGCCGGGCTGTTCGCGGGCCTTGGCCAGCCAGTCCTTCGCGTCGGCCGGCAGCGCGGCGCTCGCGCCGATCCAGTGGCTGCGCTTGCCCTTGGCCGGCGGGTTGATCACGCCGGCGATGTGGCCGGAGGCGCCGAGCACGAATCGGGTCTTGCCGCCGAGCACCTGCGTGTTCCGGTAGGCGCCCTCCCAGGGCACGATGTGGTCCTCGCGCGAGGCGTAGACGTAGGCCGGCGTGTCGATCCGGCCGAGGTCGACCTTCTCGCCGCAGACCGTCACCTTGCCCGGCTTCACGAGGTTGTTCTCGAGGTAGGTGTTGCGCAGATACCAGCAATACATCGGGCCGGGCAGGTTGGTGCCGTCGCTGTTCCAGTAGAGCAGGTCGAACGGCGGCGGCGTCTCGCCCTTGAGGTAGTTGCCCACCACATAGTTCCACACCAGGTCGTTGGGGCGCAAGAAGCTGAAGGTGGTCGCCAGCTCCTGGCCCTTGAGCAGGCTGCCGCCCCCGGGGCTGTCCGGCCCGAGCGTCATCTCGCGCATCTTCACCATCGTCTCGTCGATGAACAGGTCGAGCACGCCGGTGTTGCCGAAGTCGAGGAAGGTGGTCAGCAGGGTCATGCTCGCGGCCGGCTTCTCGCCGCGCGCGGCGAGCACCGCCAGCGCGGTCGCGAGAATCGTGCCGCCGACGCAGAAGCCCAGCGTGTTGATCTGCCGGCTGCCCGAGATCTCCTGCACCAGATGGATAGCGCGGATCGCGGCGTCCTCGATGTACCGGTCCCAGGTGAAGGTCTTGATGCTGTCGTCGGGGTTGCGCCAGCTGATGACGAACACGCGATGCCCCTGCTCGACCGTGTAGCGGATCAGCGAGTTCTCGGGCTGCAGGTCGAGGATGTAGTACTTGTTGATGCACGGCGGCACGAACAGCAGCGGCCGCTCGTGGACCTTGGCGGTCAGCGGCCTGTATTCGATCAGCTGGAACAGCTCGTTCTCGAACACGACCGCGCCTTCGGTGGTCGCGACGTTGCGGCCGATCTCGAACACACTCTCGTCGGTCTGCGAGACATGGCCCTGGCGCACGTCGGCCAGCAGGTGCTTCATGCCGAGCGCGATGCTCTCGCCCTTCGTGTCGAGCGCCTTGCGCTGGGCCTCGGGGTTGAGCGCGAGGTAGTTGCTCGGCGCGGCGGCGTCGATCCATTGCTGCACCGCGAAGCGGATGCGCTGGCGCGTCTTCTCGTCGCCCTGCACGCTGTCGGCCATCCGCATCAGCGTGCGCGCGTTCAGCAGGTACATCTGCGCCGTGTAGGCGCTGGCCGGGTTGCTCGCCCACTCGGGCGCGGCAAAGCGGCGGTCCGCCGGGGCTTCGGTCCGGGCGTGCAGGGTCTGATTCCACAGTTCGGCTACCTGCTTCAGGTAGTCGGCCTGCAGCTCCGCGATCACCGGCAGGGGCAGGCTCAACCCCGCCACGGACTTCCAGACATCACCGAACGTGGCACCCAGCGCCTGGGCGGCGGCCAGGTCGGGAACCGGCGCGGGCGCGGTTTCGGGCTTGCTCTTCATGGGTCTCCTGGGGCGTTTTTCGGGTTCGGTGCGGCGCGGCAACTCCGGGCCGGTTGTACGTGAGTCGGGTCGCTTTGTACATCCGAACCCGAACCCACGCTGTGTCATATTCTGGTCATGAATTCCACCTCGAGGCACATGGGCGCGAAGGAAACCTGATGTTGCTGGTCGCGATCGCGTGGGTCTACGTGGTGCTGATGGTGGCCGTGGCGGAAGCGGGCAGCCCCAACGGCACGCTGCTCGGCGCGTTCGTCACGCTGCTGCTGTACGGCGTGCTGCCGCTGGGGCTGGGCGGCTACCTGTTCTTCAGCCCGGCGCGGCGCCGGGCGCGGCGCGCCGCGCAGGCGCGCTCAGCGTCCGGGATCGATCCAGACCACGGCGGCCATCCGCCCGGTGACGCGCTCGCGCCGGTACGAGAAGAACCTCGACGCGTCGCCGACGCTGCACCAGTGGCCGCCGCCGACCGCCCGCACCCCGGCCGCGTGCAGCCGGTCCCGCGCCAGGCCGGGCAGGTCGGCCAGCCACTTGCCGGGCTGCCGCGCGACGAAGCGCGCTGAGCCCGGCGCCGGCAACGCCCCGAACGCCTCGAGCACATCCGGCCCGACCTCGAACTGCGCCGGCCCGATGCACGCGCCGAGCCAGACCTGCACGTCCCCGGGCACACACTGCGCCGCGTCGCAGACCGCCGCCAGCGTGGCCTCCAGCACGCCCAGCGCCAGGCCGCGCCAGCCGGCGTGCGCCGCGCCGACCGCGCGCCCCTGCGGCGCCGCGAACAGCACCGGCAGGCAATCGGCGACCTGCACCGCGCAGCCGATGCCCGGCTCGGTGGTGACGCTCGCGTCGGCCGTGTGCAGCGCCGCGCCGGGCCGCGCATCCGCGGCGGCCAGGCGCACGACCCGCGCACCGTGAACCTGGTCCAGGAACACCGGCCGGGCGCCGATCGCCCGGGCGAGAATCTGCCGGTTGTGCGCGACGGCCCGTGGGTCGTCGCCGACCCCGTCGCGCAGGTTGAGGCGGTCGAACGGCGCCGCGCTGACGCCGCCCTGGCGCGTCGTCATCAGCGCGCCGACATTCGCCGCGCCCCACTCGGGCACGAGCCAGTCCGGGTGCGCCGGGCTCGCGTCGCGCATCACGCCGCTTCGCAACGCTGGCAGGTGTCGAACGGCACCGCGGCCCTCAGCGCGCAACGATCTTCAGCGCCAGCGTGCCGACCCCGTCGATGCGCGCGCTCAGCGTGTCGCCGACCTCGACCGCCGCAACCCCTTCCGGCGTCCCGGTGAAGATCAGGTCGCCCGGTGCCAGCGTCCAGGCCTTCGACAGCTGCTCGATGATCTCGGGCACGCTCCAGATCAGCTTGCCCAGCGTGCTCGCCTGGCGCGGCCGGCCGTTCACGTCGAGCGCGATCGCCGTGCCGGCATCGAGCCGGCACTCCGCGGCACGCCGGATCGGCCCGATCGGCGCCGATTCGTCGAAGCCCTTGGCGATGCACCACGGCCGGCCGAGCTTCTTCGCGTCGTTCTGCAGGTCGCGGCGCGTCATGTCCAGGCCCACCGCGTAGCCCCACACGTGGTCGAGCGCGCTGGCTGCGGGAATGTCGCGCCCGCCCCGGCCGATCGCAACCACCAGCTCCAGCTCGTGGTGCAGGCTCGTGCTCAGGGTCGGATAGTGCATGCTGCCGACCGTGCCTTCGGCGACCGGCAGCACCGCGTCGGCGGGCTTCATGAAGAAGAACGGCGCCTCGCGCCCGCTGTGGCCCATCTCGACCGCGTGCTCGACGTAGTTGCGCCCGACGCAGTAGATGCGGTGCACCGGGAACAGGTCGGTGCCGGCCCCGCCGTGGACCGGAACGGCCGCGCTGGCGGGCGGCGTGAAAACGAAGGTCATGGTCGCATCCTGGTTCGTCGCAAAGGGCGCCGGCCGTGGCGCCGCGATCGGCGCGGAATCATGCCACGCAGCGGCGCGCCGCGCCGCTGCCGGCACGGCACGCGACGCTACACTGGCGCTCATGTTGATCCCGCAGAGCATCCGGCATTGCAAGGCCTGCGGCGCCGCCACGGTCTACGCGGTACCGCCCGACGACAACCGCGAGCGCGCCACCTGCACGGCCTGCCACGCCATCCACTACGAGAACCCGCTGAACGTGGTCGGCACGGTGCCGGTGTGGGGCGACCAGGTGCTGCTGTGCCGCCGCAACATCGAGCCGCGCTACGGCCTGTGGACGCTGCCGGCCGGCTTCATGGAACTCGGCGAGACGATCGAACAGGGCGCGGCGCGCGAGACCGACGAGGAAGCCGGCGCGCATTTCGAGATGCAGGGCCTGCTGACCATGCTCAGCGTCGTGCGGGTCGGCCAGGTCCACGTCTACTTCCGCGCCCGGCTGCTCGACACCGAGTTCGCGCCCGGCCCCGAGACCATCGAGGTCAAGCTGTTCCGCGAGGACGAGATCCCGTGGGACGAGCTCGCCTTCCGCACCGTGCGCGAGACCCTGAAGCACTACTTCGCCGACCGCAGGCGCGGGCAGTTCGAGGTGCACTGCGGCGAGATCGCCTAGGGCCAGCGCGTGCAACCTCTGCCGACAACCACCAGGCTCGATCTCGGCGCGGCCTGCGCGCCGGCGCCGCGGGCGGCGCGATCGCGCGCTGCCCGCTGCGTTGCGCGGTGGGCACGATGGGCGGCTTCAGTCCTTGGTTCGTGCGGCTCATGAGGAAACGCCCGGCCGCCCGAAGTTTCCTCATCCCCATGGGCCACGAAGGGGCCCGTTCCGGACCTCGGGGGCGGACGACGTATGTCGTCGGCCTGGGGGCGCTCTTTGCTGTCCAGGAGGTTCATGGCCTTGCGTGAAATCGACCATCTGCTGCTCGGCGGGGGCGGTGCCAGCGCCGCCGCGGCGGAAACGCTGCGGCTGGAGGGGGCCATCGGCTCGATCATGATCCTGTCGGCCGAGAGCCAGGCGCCCTACTACCGGCCCGCGCTTTCCAAGGAAGTCCTGCTCGGCACCGCCGTGGCGCAGCGCGCGCTGCATCCACCGAGCTTCTATCTCGAGCAGGCCGTCGAGCTCGGGCTGGACACGGAAGTCGCGGCCGTGGACGCCGCCCGGCAGACCGTGACGACCCGCGCGGGCGAGCAGTTTCGCTACGGGCACCTGCTGATCGCCACCGGGTCGCGGCCCATCGCCCTGCAGGTGCCGGGCGCCGCGCTGGCGGGCGTGCACTACTTGCGCAACAGCGTCGATTGCGATGCCTTGCGGCGCGCGATCACCCGCCGGCCTACGGGCGCAGGCAAGGCAAGAGCCGCAAGAGGCGTGGTGCCGGCACAGCGCGCCGTCGTGCTCGGCGGCAGTTTCATGGGCATGGAGATCGCGATGTCGCTGATCGCGCTGGGGCTGCACGTGACCGTCGTCGAGCGGGAAGCGGTGATCCTGCCGCATCTCGAAGCGCCGCTCCTCTCCGATCACTTCCGGCGGCGCGCCGAGAGCCTGGGAGCGCTGGTGCTGCTTTCGGACACCATCGTGGCGCTCCACGGAGCGGAGCGGGTGCGCGAGGCCGAGACCGCGTCGGGTCGGCGGCTGCCCTGCGACCTGCTCGTGGTCAGCATCGGGGTGATGCCCGGCACCGACTTCCTCGCCGGCAGCGGCATTGCGCTGGAGCAGGGCCTCGTGGTGGTGGACGCCTTGATGCGGGCCAGCGCCCCCAACGTCTTCGCCGCCGGCGACGTGACGCAGTTCGACGACCCCGTGTTCGCCCGGCGGCGCCACGTCGAGCACTGGGACAACGCCGTCCAGCAGGGCCGCCTCGCCGCCCGCAACATGCTCGGCCGGCGCGTGCGCAACGACGAGGTGTCGTGCTTCTTCTGCGACATCGGCGATGTCAGCTTCAGCCTCATGGGCGCGCCCGAAGATGCCGACGAGCGCATCGTCCGGGGCTCGCTCGAGCAGGGCTCGTGCGCCGTGCTGTACCTCAGGGACCATGTCCTGCGGGCGCTGTTCTCGATGGGCCGCCCCGCCGACGAGACGCGCCACGCCGAGGGCCTGATCCGCTACCGCGTCAATCTCCTGCAGGTCAGGGACAGGCTGCAGGACCCTGGTTTCGCGCTCGACCAGATCCCCACACAGACCGTGCTGGCCCTGCAGGGCGGCGGCGCGATGGGGGCCTTCGAGTGCGGCGTGGTGAAGGCGCTGGAAGAGGACGGGATATTTCCCGACATCGTCGCCGGCATCTCGATCGGGGCCTTGAACGGGGCCATCGTTGCCGCCCATCCGCGCCATGCGACCGCCGCGCTGGAGTCCTTCTGGGCCGACCTCGCCGTCCACACGCCCTTCACGCCCGGCAGCGAGGCGGGGCGTGCCGCCACCGCCCTGCAGGTGCTGATGTGCGGCGTGCCGAAGTTCTTCCGGCCGCGCTGGCTGCCGACCTGGCCCGCGGCCCCGGGCTGGCCGCTGCCGATGCCGATGCCGATGCACTGGACCAGCTACTACGACACGGCGCCGATGAAGGAGCTGATCTCGCAGTACGTCGACTTCAAGGCGCTCAAGACCAGCCCGGTGCGCCTGCTGGTGGGTGCGGTGAACGTGACGAGCGGCGAGATGGAAGTGTTCGACAGCTATGTCGACGAGCTCACGCCCGAACACATCCTGGCCAGCGGCAGCCTGCCGCCGGGCTTTCCGTGGACCGAGATCGACGGCAAGGCGTACTGGGATGGCGGCATCCTCAGCAATTCGCCGCTCGATCTGGTCGTCGATCGCTGCGGGGCGGACGGCAAGCGCGTGTTCATCGTCGACCTGTTCTCCGGGCAGCGGCCCCTGCCGCAGAACATGGTCGAGGTCATGGCCCGGCGCGACGAGATCGCCTATTCGGAACGCGTGCGCAGCGACCTGCACCTGCGCGAAACCGTGGGCGCCTACCGGCGGCTGCTGGAGGGCGTACTGGACCTGGTCGAGCCTGCGGCGCGTGCCAGGATCCAGCAGCGCCCGCTCTATATCGAATTGATGGGCAACGGGACCCCGATGCACATCGTCCGCTTCGTGCGTGCCGGGCAGGCGAATGAACCGGCCTCGCGCGACTACGACTTTTCCCTTGAGGCGATCCGGCTCAATCAGGCCGAGGGCCATGCGCTGGTGAAGAAGACCCTCCACGAGGCGCGCGAAGGGCGATCCGGCAAGCGCAGGCATCCCCGGGCAGCGCCGGGGGCCGCATGAGGAAACGCCCGGCCCGCGCACTTGGTCAGCCTGGCTCGTCGTTGCAAGTGCTCGCCATAGCCCGAGCTATGGCTGCGCTTTGCGCCTCAGGGGCGCTTTGGCGCACTGCTCGGGCACGCCCGAAAAACTCTCGGCCTCTGACCCCATGAAAGCCACGCGCGTGAACAACCAGCTCTTCTTCGGCGACAACCTGCATGTGCTGCGCGACAGCATCGCCGACGCGTCGGTCGACCTGATCTACCTCGACCCGCCGTTCAACAGCAAGCGTGACTACAACCTGCTGTTCAAGACGCCCAAGCCGCCGAAGGCGGTCAAGACCGGCAAGAGTGCGAGTGCGCTGACGGCCGAGGAGCCCGAGGCCGAGTACGGCTTCGGCGAAGCGCAGATCACCGCGTTCGAGGACACCTGGCACTGGGGCCGGCAGGCCGAGGACGAGTTCCGCGAGATCCTGCAGCACGCGAACACCGACGTGGCCGAGCTGATGCGCGCGCTGCGCTCGTTCCTGAAAGAGAACGACATGATGGCCTACCTGACGGCCATGTGCATCCGGCTGCTCGAGCTGCACCGCGTGCTGAAGACGACCGGCAGCCTGTACCTGCACTGCGATCCGACGGCGAGTCATTACTTGAAGATCGTGCTCGATGGCGTGTTCGGGCCGGAGCGCTTCGATTCGGAAATCATCTGGAGACGTTACGGGTCCCACAACGATTCCAAGACGTTTGGCGCTGTCCACGACACCATTCTTTTCTACACGAAGTCGAGCACCTTCAAGTTCAACAAGCAACACACGGCACATGAGGCTCAGTACGTTGAAGAGCGATTCCGATTTGCCGACAGTGACGGCCGCAGGTGGGCCGAGCAGAACCTATCGAGCCCGAACCCTCGGCCAAACCTGACATACCCGTTTACGGCCAAGAATGGCATCGTCTACTTGCCACCTGCGAATGGCTGGAAGTACACCGCGGAGCGCATGGCGCAGCTCGATCTCGATAGTCGCCTTCACTATCCAGCAAGGGAAGGCGGTCGGCTTCGGCTCAAGAGCTACCTTGATGAACTGCCTGGCGCACCGGTTCAAGATGTGTGGTCGGACCTGTTGGCGATCGGCGGCTCAAGTCCGGAACGCCTCGGCTACCCCACGCAGAAACCCATCGCCCTCCTCGAACGCATCATCGCCGCCAGCAGCAACGAAGGCGACCTCGTGCTGGACCCGTTCTGCGGCTGCGGCACCGCGGTGCACGCGGCGCAGAAGCTCGGGCGGCGCTGGATCGGCATCGACATCACGCACCTCGCGGTGAGCCTGATCGAGCGGCGGCTGAAGGAGGCCTTCCCCGGCATCGCGTTCGAGGTGCACGGCACGCCGACCGACATCGCCGCGGCGCGCGACCTCGCCGAACGCGACAAGCACCAGTTCCAGCTCTGGGCCTGCGGCCTGGTCAATGCGCAGCCCTACCAGGGCGGACGCAAGGGCGCGGACCGCGGCATCGACGGCCTGCTCTACATCGAAGTCGGCAAGAACCGGACCGAGAAGGTGATCGTGCAGGTCAAGGGCGGCGCGAACGTGACGCGCGCCAACATCGCCACGCTCAAGGGCGACGTGGAGCGCGAGAAGGCCGCGGTCGGCCTGTTCATCACGCTGGCCGAGCCGACGCGCGAGATGCTGCGCGAAGCGACCGCGGCCGGCCACTTCGAGACGCCGCACCACGGCGCGGTGCCGAAGATCCAGGTCCTGACGATCCAGGCCCTGCTCGCCGGCCAGCGGCCCCAGCTGCCCGACCTGTCGCGCGGCGCGCAGACCTTCAAGAAGGCCGGCCTCGAAGAGCAGGACGGCACGAAGCAGCAACCGGGGTTCGATTTCTAGGTCGGGCCGGGTCCCTGTCGTCAGGCGACGACTTCCAGGCCGCGCTGGTGCACGAGGTGCAGCAGCTCGAGCGCGGTGCCCGTCGACTTCTTCTGGCCGATCTCCCACTTCTGCACCGTCGAGAGACTCGTGTTCAGCAGGCGGGCAAAGACCGCCTGGCTGACCCGGTCGCTTTCGCGGATGTGCTTGGTTGGCGCTCCGCTCGGGCGAGGGGAAGGCATCGCCGGGGCTGGCCCAGTGGTACTTACTGCCTGCCTTGCCAGTACCCTGGCTCCCGACTCTGGTGGGCCACTGCATACACCTGCGGACCAGCTTTGCTGTCTTCTCGATACACTAGCGAATACGGGAATCTTTGGAAAGGATAGCTGCGCATCCCTTCCTCTTTTCGTGTGCCGAGTTGTTGGTTGAGCTGGAGCAGTTCAACGACTCTCTCGAACTCGGCAAGGAACGCGACCGCTATTTTCGGCGTGGCATGCTCGGCGTAGTAGACCGCAGCGTCCCCAAGTTCGCGTTCGGCTTCGTCGTGAAGCCAATAGCTCACCCGATCCTCGCTCGGACGCGTTCCAGCGCGTCCGCTCCAGGGACCATCTTGGACCTTCCGGCCTTCACGTCCGCCTCCCTGCGCAGCGCCTCCGCGACCCAGGCTTTCTCGGCCTTGGTGTCGGGCTCAAAGCTCTCGATCAGACGCTCGAGCAGACGGGCGCGTTCTGCAGCTCCCAGGCTGAGTACCTGCGCTTCGAGTTCGTGGAGTGGCGTGGCCATGGGACTTCCCCGTGCAAAGCTGAGGTTGAAGAATGCCACAGGTGCGGCGTCGGTCTGGTTTGCGAGCTTCACGGTCGACCTCGACGCCATCGCCGACTGGCTCACAGCCTGGGGCGTGGACACCGTGGCCATGGAGTCCACCGGCGTGTACCGGATCCAGGTCCTGACGATCCAGACCCTGCTCGCCGGCCAGCGGCCCCAGCTGCCCGACCTGTCGCGCGGCGCGCAGACCTTCAAGAAGGCCGGCCTCGAAGAGAAGGACAGCGCGAAGCAGCAGCCGGGATTCGATTTCTAGCCCGGCCGCCTGACCGGCGGCAGGTCGGTGCAGGCGCCCTCGAAGGCCTCGGCGGCCAGGCCGATGCTCTCGCCCAGCGTCGGGTGCGGGTGGATGGTCCGGCCGATGTCGACCGCGTCGGCGCCCATCTCGATCGCCAGCGCGATCTCGCCGATCATGTCGCCGGCGTGCGTGCCGACGATGCCGCCGCCGACGATGGCGTGCGTGGCCTCGTCGAACAGCAGCTTGGTGAAGCCCTCGTCGCGGCCGTTCGCGATCGCACGGCCCGAGGCGGTCCAGGGGAACAGGCCCTTCCTGACCTGCAGACCGCGCGCCTTCGCGTCGTCCTCGGTGACGCCGACCCAGGCGACTTCGGGGTCGGTGTAGGCCACGCTCGGGATCACGCGCGCGTCGAACGCCGTGCGGCGCAGGCCGGCGTCGGCGAACTGCTCGCCGGCCGCGACCTCGGCCGCCACGTGGCCTTCGTGGGTCGCCTTGTGCGCGAGCATCGGCTGGCCGACGATGTCGCCGATCGCGAAGATGTGCGGCACGTTGGTGCGCATCTGCCGGTCGACCGGGATGAAGCCGCGCTCGTTCACGGTGACGCCGGCCCGGTCGGCGCCGATGCGGCGGCCGTTCGGCACGCGGCCGACGGCCTGCAGCACCAGGTCGTAGACCTGTTCCTTCAACGCGCCCGCCGCACCGTCGACCGGCTCGAAGCGCACGAGGATGCCGTCCTTCGTCGCCTGCGCGCCGACCGTCTTCGTCTTCAGCAGGATGTTGTCGAAGCGCGGCGCGTTCATCTTCTGCCAGACCTGGACCAGGTCGCGGTCGGCGCCCTGCATCAGGCCGTCGAGCATCTCGACGACGTCCAGGCGCGCGCCGAGCGCCGAGTAGACCGTGCCCATCTCCAGGCCGATGATGCCGCCGCCGATCACCAGCATGCGCTTCGGGCGCTGGCGCAGTTCGAGCGCGCCGGTGGAGGTGACGACGCGCGGGTCGTCCTTCAGCTCCGGCGCCTGCAGGAACGGCAGCTTCACGGCCTCGGAGCCGGCCGCGACGATGGCCTGCCTGAACCCGACGACCTGGCGGCCGCCCTGCGCCGAGTCGACCGCGAGGCGGAACGGATCGACGAACGCGGCCGTGCCCTGCAGCACCGTGACCTTGCGCATCTTCGCCATCGCGGCGAGGCCGGCGGTCAGCCTGCCGACGACCTTCTCCTTGTGCGCCTTCAGCGTCGCGAGATCGACCTCGGGCGCCCCGAAGCTGATGCCGCAGCGGTCGAAGTGCCGGACCTCGTCCATCACGGAGGCGACATGCAGCAGTGCCTTGGACGGGATGCAGCCGACGTTCAGGCAGACGCCGCCCAGCGCCGCGTGGCGCTCGACCAGCACGACCTTCATGCCGAGGTCGGCGGCGCGGAACGCGGCCGAGTAGCCGCCCGGGCCGGCGCCGAGCACGACCAGGTCGCAGTCGAGGTCGGCGCCGACGGCGGGGGCCGCTGCACGCGGCGCCGCGGCCGGCGCGGCGACGGGTGCAGCCACGGGTGCAGCAGCGGGTGCAGCAGCTGGGGCAGGTGCCGGCGCGGGTGCCGGCGCCGCGGCGCCCTCGGTCTCGAGCGAGACGATCACCGAGCCCTGGTTGACCACGTCGCCGAGCCGGACCTTCACGTCCTTCACGACGCCGGCCTGCGAGGACGGGATCTCCATCGAGGCCTTGTCGCTCTCGACCGTGATCAGCGACTGCTCGGCCCGGATCCGGTCGCCCGGCCTGACCAGCAGTTCGATGACCGCCACGTCCTTGAAGTCGCCGATGTCCGGCACCTTGATGTCGATGAGCGCCATCGTCAGCCTTTCAACCTGGGTTCGATCGGGTGGGCGTCGATCGGCCTGCGCTCACAGCAGCACCCGGCGGAAGTCGGCGAGCAGCTGGCCGAGGTAGGCGTTGAAGCGGGCCGCGGCGGCGCCGTCGATCACGCGGTGGTCGTAGGACAGCGACAGCGGCAGCATCAGGCGCGGCACGAACTGCGTGCCGTCCCACACCGGCTTCATCGCGCTGCGCGACAGGCCCAGGATCGCGACCTCGGGCGCGTTGACGATGGGCGTGAAGTGCGTGCCGCCGATGCCGCCCAGCGAGCTGATCGAGAAGCAGCCACCGGTCATCTCGGCCGGGCTCAGCTTGCCTTCGCGCGCCTTGCCGGCGAGCTCGCCCATCTCGGCGCTGATCTGCAGGATGCCTTTCTTGTCGGCGTCCTTCAGCACCGGCACGACCAGGCCGTTCGGCGTGTCGGCCGCGAAGCCGATGTGGAAGTACTGCTTGTAGACGAGCTGGTCGCCGTCCAGGCTGGTGTTGAACTCGGGGAACTTCCTGAGGCCAGCGACCACCGCCTTGATCACGAACGCGAGCATCGTGACCTTGACGCCGGCCGTCTCCTTGCCCGGCCGCTCGTTCTCCTGGTTGGTCGAGACGCGAAAGGCCTCGAGCTCGGTGATGTCGGCCTCGTCGTTGTTGGTGACGTGCGGGATCATCACCCAGTTGCGGTGCAGGTTCGCGCCGCTGAGCTTGCGCAGGCGCGACAGCTCCTTGCGCTCGACCGCGCCGAACTTCGTGAAATCGACCTTGGGCCAGGGCAGCAGGCCCGGCAGGCCGCCGCCCGCCGTGGCCGCGGCGGGCGCGCTCGCGGCCTGCGCCCGGGTCTGCAGGCCGCCGGCCATCACGCCCTTGACGAAGCCCTGGACGTCGTCCTGCGTGATGCGGCCTTTCGGGCCGGAGCCCTTCACCTCGTCGAGCGGCACACCGAGTTCGCGCGCGAGCTTGCGGATCGTCGGCGAGGCATGCGGCAGCGCGCCCCTGGGCGCGGTCGGCTCGTGCGCCGGCAGCGCGGCGGTCGGTGCCACCTTCTCAGCCGCGGAGACGGGGACCGCCTCGGCGGCGGGCGCGGGCGCAGGTTCGGGCGCCGCGGGGGATGCGGCGGCCGTGGCCGCAGCGGTTGCCGGGGCCGCGGGTGCGGGCGCAGGAGGTTCGGCAGCCGGTGCGGTCGCGGTTGCGGATGTCGAAGCCGCACCGCCGGCCGCCTCCAGCAGCAACAGCAGCGAGCCTTGCCGGACCTTGTCGCCGAGCTTGACCTTGATCTCCTTGACGACGCCGGCGTGCGAGGACGGGATCTCCATCGAGGCCTTGTCGCTCTCGACCGTGATCAGCGACTGCTCGGCCTTGACCGTGTCGCCGGGCTTGACCAGCAACTCGATCACGTCCACGTCCGTGAAGTCGCCGATGTCCGGGACCTTGACTTCCACCCATGCCATGTTCGTTGTCTCCGTCCGGCGTCCTAGGCGTACAGCGGGTTGATCTTGTCGGCGTTGATGCCGTACTTCAGAAGCGCCTCGGCGACCTTGGCCGCGGTCACGGTGCCGTCGTCGGCCAGCGCCTTCAGCGCCGTGACGACGATGTAGTGTCGGTCGATCTCGAAGTGCTCGCGCAGGCGGGCGCGGAAATCGCTGCGGCCGAAACCGTCGGTGCCGAGCACGCGGTAGGTGCGGCCCTTCGGGATGAAGGCGCGGATCTGCTCGGCGTAGTTCTTGATGTAGTCGGTCGAGGCGATCACCGGGCCGGCGTGCCTGTCGAGCTGCGCGGTGACGAACGGAACGCGCGGCGTCTTCTCGAGCGGGTGCAGCAGGTTCCAGCGGTCGGCATCCTGACCGTCGCGCGCGAGCTGGTTGAAGCTCGGGCAGCTCCAGACGTTCGCGGCCACACCCCAGTCGGCTTCGAGCAGCTTCCTGGCCGCCACGCTTTCGAGCAGGATCGAGCCGCTGCCCAGCAGGTTGACACGCGGCGTCTTCTTCGCACCTTCTTCGAGAAGGTACATGCCCTTGATGATCTGCTCCTCGGTGCCGGCCTTCAGGCCCGGCTGCGGGTAGTTCTCGTTGAGCAGCGTCAGGTAGAAGTAGACGTTGTCCTGCTGCTCGACCATGCGCTTCAAACCGTGGTGCAGGATCACGCCGACCTCGTGCGCGAAGCTCGGGTCGTAGCTGATGCAGTTCGGGATCGTGCTGGCCAGGATGTGGCTGTGGCCGTCCTCGTGCTGCAGGCCTTCGCCGTTGAGCGTGGTGCGGCCCGAGGTGCCGCCGAGCAGGAAGCCGCGCGCCTGCATGTCGCCGGCCGCCCAGGCCAGGTCGCCGACGCGCTGGAAACCGAACATCGAGTAGTAGACGTAGAACGGCACCATGATGCGGTTGTTCGTCGAGTAGCTGGTCGCCGCGGCGATCCAGCTGCTCATGCCGCCGGCTTCGTTGATGCCTTCCTGCAGCACCTGGCCGGCCTTGTCCTCGCGGTAGTACATGACCTGGTCCTTGTCGACCGGCGTGTACTGCTGCCCCCCGGGGTTGTAGATGCCGATCTGGCGGAACAGGCCTTCCATGCCGAAGGTGCGCGCCTCGTCGACCAGGATCGGCACCGCGCGCGGGCCCAGGTCCGGGTCGCGCAGCAGTTGCGTCAGGAAGCGCACGAAGGCCTGCGTGGTCGAGATCTCGCGGCCCGCGGCGGTCGGCTCGAGCACGGCCTTGAAGGTGTCGAGCGCGGGCACCGCGATCTGCTCGTCGGCCTTCCGGCGGCGGTGCGGCAGGTAGCCGCCGAGGGCCTCGCGGCGCTCGTGCAGGTACTTCATCTCCGGCGTGTGCTCCTCGGGCCTGTAGAACGGGATGTCGCCCAGCTTCTCGTCGGGGATCGGGATGTCCCAGCGGTCGCGGAACGCGCGCACGTCGTCGTCGATCAGCTTCTTGGTCTGGTGCGCGGTGTTCTTGCCCTCGCCGCTCTTGCCCATGCCGAAGCCCTTGACGGTCTTGACCAGCAGCACGGTCGGCTGGCCCACGGTGTGCGCGGCCTTGTGGAACGCGGCGTAGACCTTCTGCGGATCGTGGCCGCCGCGGTTCAGGCGCCAGATGTCGTCGTCGCTCATCTTCGCGACCATCTCCAGCAGCTTGGGGTGGCGGCCGAAGAAGTTCTTGCGCACGAAGGCGCCGTCGTTGGCCTTGAAGGCCTGGTAGTCGCCGTCGACCGTGTCCATCATCACGCGGCGCAGTATCTCGTCCTTGTCGCGCGCGAGCAGCGGGTCCCAGTAGCTGCCCCAGATCAGCTTGATGACGTTCCAGCCCGAGCCGCGGAACTCGCCTTCGAGCTCCTGGATGATCTTGCCGTTGCCGCGCACCGGGCCGTCCAGGCGCTGCAGGTTGCAGTTGATCACGAAGACCAGGTTGTCGAGCTTCTCGCGCGCCGCCAGGCCGATCGCGCCGAGCGACTCGGGCTCGTCCATCTCGCCGTCGCCGCAGAACACCCAGACCTTGCGGTTCGCGGTGTCGGCGATGCCGCGCGCATGCAGGTACTTCAGGAAGCGCGCCTGGTAGATCGCCATCAGCGGCCCCAGGCCCATCGAGACGGTCGGGAACTGCCAGAAGTCCGGCATCAGCTTCGGGTGCGGATAGCTGGAGATGCCCTTGCCGTCGACCTCCTGGCGGAAGTTGCGCAGCTGCTCCTCGCTGATCCGGCCCTCCAGGTACGCGCGCGCGTAGACGCCGGGCGACGAGTGGCCCTGGATGTAGAGCAGGTCGCCGCCATGACCTTCGCTCTCGGCGTGCCAGAAGTGGTTGAAGCCGGTGCCGAACATCGTCGCGACCGACGCGAAGCTGGAGATGTGGCCGCCCAGGTCGCCGCCGTCGGGCGGGTGCAGGCGGTTCGCCTTGACCACCATCGCCATCGCGTTCCAGCGCATGTAGGCGCGCAACCGCTCCTCGATCTCGACGTTGCCGGGCGTGCGCTCTTCCTGGTCGGCCGGAATCGTGTTGACGTAGGCGGTGGTGGCCGAGAACGGCACGTCGATGCCGGCCTGGCGCGCGTGGTCGATCAGGGTCTCGAGCAGGAAGTGGGCACGCTCCCCGCCTTCGGCGCCGATGACGGCCGACAGGGCGTCCAGCCACTCGCGGGTTTCCTGCGCATCCACATCGTTGGCGGCGGCACCGAGGAAGGAATCAGGCTGTGCTGACATGCTTGTCTCCGGGGGTGAAGTCAGGGGCTGCGCGGGAGTTTCGCACAACTCCAGGGCCCTTCCCAAATAGCGCAATGTCGTTTCATATTACGGTTTAAATCCCTGGCGGATGCAGCTGACGGCGCTGCGATTCCTCTTGATCCGGGGGCGGGCACGGCGCAGCCTTGATAATCCCGCGATGCAACCCGCCATCGGGGGCGCGCGCCCGCCCCGCCCCGCGCGCACCTGGCCCGAAAAACTGTTCGGTCGCTGGTGGCGCCGCCAGTCCGCGGCGCGCCAGGACCGTTATGCGACGCTCGGGCCGCTGGTGTCGGTGCTGCTGTTCCTGGCGGCCATCATCCTGGCGTTCTGGTATCTGCGCAACGAGGAGTTCGAGCGCGAACAGGAGTCGGTCAAGCGCGACACCGAGATCGCACAGACGCAGATCCGCCTCTATTTGATCGAGAACCAGGAGCATCTGGTGCGCATCGCGCGCGAGATCGTCACGCGCGCGATCGACCATGACCAGTTCCTCGCGCAGGCCGGCCGGTTCACGCGCGAGCGGCCCGAGATCACCAACCTGGCCTGGGTCAACGCGGCGCGCGTGTCGCGGGCGAGCTACTCGGCGAACAGCTTCCCGCCAGATGCGGGCGCCACGCCGGACGACACGCCGGCCGCGCTGCCGGTCGAGGACAGCGGCAGCCCGAGCGAAGCCGCGTTTCTCGCCGCGCGCTCGCAGCGCCAGCCCGTGTATTCCAGCCCCTTCGTCGACGCGTTCGGCAACTGGGTGTTCCAGGTCCAGGTGCCGCTGCTCGAACGCAGCGCGTTCGCCGGCGCGTTGATCGCCGAGTACTCGATCGAGGGCCTGATGCAGCGCAACGTGCCGCAGGAGGTTTCGCGGCGCCACACGATCACGCTGGCCGACGCCAGCAACCATGTCTACGCCAGCACGATCACGCCGATGCCCGGCGCGACGCCGGTCCGGCCGAGCTTCGTCTACCAGCTGCCGCTGGCGCCGGCCGCGAACGGGCTGATCCTGCGCGGCCAGGGCCACCGGACGTCGATCGGACTGATCAGCAACACGCTGTTCTGGATGGTGGTGGCGTTGTCGGTGCTGACGGTGTGGATGCTGCTCGGCACCTGGCGCCACATGCGGCGCCGCCTGCAGATGCAGAGCGCGCTGGTCTCGGAGACGAACTTCCGCCGGGCGATGGAGAACTCCATGCTCACCGGCATGCGCGCGATGGACCTGCACGGCCGCATCACCTACGTGAACCCGGCGTTCTGCGCGATGACCGGCTTCTTCGAGTCGGAACTGGTGGGCCGCACGCCGCCGTTCCCCCACTGGCCGCCCGAGCGCCTGGAAGAGAACGCGCGGCTGCTGCAGCAGGAGCTGCAGGGGCGCAGCCCGGCCGGCGGCATCGAGGTCAAGGTGATGCGCAAGGACGGCTCGATCTTCGATTCGCGCATGTACGTCTCGCCCCTGATCGACCCCAAGGGCGTGCAGACCGGATGGATGACCTCGATGACGAACATCACCGAGGCCAAGCGCATCCGCGACCAGCTGTCGGCCTCGCACGAGCGCTTCACGACCGTGCTCGAAGGGCTGGACGCGGCGGTTTCGGTGCTCTCGGTGCAGCAGGGCGAGCTGCTGTTCGCGAACCACTCGTACAGGCTGTGGTTCGGCGCCGAGTCGCAGGGTCACGCGCTGCTCGCCGGAGCCGAGGCCGGCACGCCCTTCCTCGCCGAAACGGATGATTCGGTCGACAACCTCGGTGGCCTGCCGACGCAGGAGCTGACCGACGCCGGCTCGGATTCGCGCGAGGTCTTCATCGAGCCGCTGCAGAAGTGGTTCGAGGTGCGCGCGCGATACCTGCAGTGGACCGACGGGCGGCTCGCGCAGATGCTGATCGCGACCGACATCACCGCGCGCCGCAGTGCCGAAGCCCAGGCCCAGAGCCAGGCCGAGAAGGCTCAAGTGACCAGCCGTCTCGTGACGATGGGCGAGATGGCATCGTCGGTCGCGCACGAGCTGAACCAGCCGCTGACCGCGATCACCAACTACTGCAACGGGATCATCACGCGCGTCAACAACAACGCGATCGCCAAGGAGGACCTGATCGCCGCGCTCCAGAAGACCTCGCGCCAGGCGCAGCGCGCCGGCCAGATCATCCACCGCATCCGCGCGTTCGTGAAGCGCAGCGAGCCGCAGCGCCAGCCGGCGCAGGCGTCGAGCATCGTCGAGGACGCGGTCGATCTCGCCGGCATCGAACTGCGCCGGCGCAACGTCGCGATCCACACCTACGTGGCGCAGCGCCTGCCGCTGCTGATGGTCGACCCGATCCTGATCGAGCAGGTGGTGCTGAACCTGCTGAAGAACGCCGCCGAGGCGATCGATAACGCCCGGCTGCCGCAGGCGCGCCGCAACATCGAGCTGCGCGTGCTGCCACGCCACACGGCGGAAGAAGGCGGGGTGATCGAGTTCAGCGTCACCGACATGGGCCCCGGCCTGGCGCCCGAAGTGATCGCGCGCATGTACGAGGCGTTCTTCTCGACCAAGGCCGACGGCCTGGGCATCGGACTGAGCCTGTGCCGTTCGATCATCGAGAGCCACCGCGGCCGGATCAAGGCGCAGAACCTCTACAATGGCGACACCGCAGTGGGTTGCCGTTTCTCGTTCACGCTGCCGGTCCAGAGCTCGCCCGCCGAGCCCGTCCCGAACTCCAAGGCGACTGTCACCTCATGAGCTTGATTCCAAAGAAGGGCACGGTCTATGTCGTCGACGACGACGAGGCCGTGCGCGACTCGCTGCAATGGCTGCTGGAGGGCAAGGACTACCGCGTCAAGTGCTTCGACTCGGCCGAGTCCTTCCTGTCGCGCTTCGACCCGCGCGAAGTGGCCTGCCTGATCGCCGACATTCGCATGGACGGGATGAGCGGCCTGGAGCTGCAGGATCGCCTGCTCGAGCGCCGCTCGCCGCTGCCCGTGACCTTCATCACCGGCCACGGCGACGTGCCGATGGCCGTGACGACGATGAAGAAGGGCGCGGAGGACTTCATCGAGAAGCCGTTCAAGGAGGACGAACTCGTCGCGCTGGTCGAGAAGATGCTCGACCGCGCGCGCGTCGACTTCTCCAAGCACCAGGAAGCGGCGAGCCGCGACGCGCTGCTGTCGCGCCTGACCACGCGCGAGGCGCAGGTGCTCGAGCGCATCGTCGCCGGGCGGCTGAACAAGCAGATCGCCGACGACCTGGGCATCAGCATCAAGACGGTCGAGGCGCACCGCGCCAACATCATGGAAAAGCTCAACGCCAATACCGTCGCCGACCTGCTGAAGATCGCACTCGGGGCGCAGGCGAAGTCCTGAGCCCGTCGCGTCACCCGAAAGGCCGCCTGACCAGCGGCCTTTTTTGTTCACGGAGAGTCCCTCGAATGGCCGCACAACTCATCGACGGCAATGCCCTCGCCAAGACCATCCGCGCCGAAGTCGCGCAGCGCGCCGCCGCCCTCGTCGCGCGCGGGCACCCGCCGGGGCTGGCGGTGATCCTGGTCGGCGACGATCCGGCCTCGCAGGTCTACGTGAAGCACAAGGTCAACGACTGCGTCGGCGCCGGCATCCGTTCGGTGCTCGAGACCTACCCGGCCGACTTCGCCGAGGCGGCGCTGCTGGCGCGCATCGCCGCGCTGAATGCCGACCCCGGCATCCACGGCATCCTGGTCCAGATGCCGCTGCCCGGGCACATCGACCCGCACCGCGTGATCGAGGCGATCTCGGTCGCGAAGGATGTCGACGGGTTCTCGACGCTCAGCGCCGGCGAACTGATGACCGGCCTGCCGGGATTTCGCCCCTGCACGCCCTACGGCTGCATGAAGCTGATCGCGACCACCGGCGTGGACCTGCGCGGCAAGCACGCGGTCGTGATCGGCCGCAGCAACACCGTCGGCAAGCCGATGGCGCTGCTGCTCTTGCAAGCCAATGCGACCGTCTCCATCTGCCACAGTGCGACGGTCGACATCGGCGCGTTGACGCGCCAGGCCGACGTGGTCGTCGCGGCCGTCGGCAAGCGCGACGTGCTGACCGCCTCGATGGTCAAGCCCGGCGCGATCGTGATCGACGTCGGCATGAACCGGCGGGGCGACGGCAAGCTGTGCGGCGACGTCGACTTTGCCGGCGTCTCGCAGGTCGCCGGCTGGATCACGCCGGTGCCCGGCGGCGTCGGCCCGATGACACGGGCGATGCTGCTGGTGAACACGCTGGAATCGGCCGAGCGCGTCGCGACAGCCTGAGAACGCGAGTGCGCCCCCAGGCCGACGACATGTGTCGTCCGCCCCCCGAGGGGGACGAGGAAACTTCGGGCGGCCGGGCGTTTCCTCATGAACGTGACAGACACCCAGAGACAAGGAAGCGAGCGAATGCAGACGAATCCCCTGCTGATCGACGGCGGCCTGCCGCGCTTCGACGCGATCCGCCCCGAGCACATCACGCCGGCGCTCGACGAGTTGCTCGCAGCCGCCGACGCGGCCCTCGAACTCGCCACGAGCGACACCGTGTCCGCCAGCTACGACGCGCTCTCCGCGGTGCTCGATGTCGCGACCGAGCGGCTCGGGCGGGCCTGGGCTGCGGTCGGCCACCTGAACGCGGTCATGGATTCGCCCGCACTGCGCGCCGCCTACACCGGGAACCTGCCGCGGGTGGTCGACTTCCACACGCGCATGGGCGCCGACGAGCGCCTGTTCGCGAAGTACCGCGCGGTACTCGCCGACCCGCTCGCGGCGAACCTGAGCGCGCCGCGCCGGCGCGCGCTGAGCAACGCGATCCGCGACTTCCGGCTCTCGGGCGCCGCGCTCGAAGGGGCTGCGAAGCGGCGCCATGCGTGGCTGCAGGACCGGCAGGCCGAGCTCGGCCAGCAGTTCTCGGAGCACGTGCTCGACGCGACCGACGGCTACGCCTACTTCGCCGGCAGCGATGAAATGGCCGGCGTGCCCGACGACGTGGCGCAGGCCGCGCTCCATGCCGCCGCGGCCGACGGCCAGCCCGGCCACAAGCTGACCCTGCACGCGCCGCGCTACGTTCCGGTGATGCAGTACGCGCACGACCGCGCGTTGCGCGAACGCCTGTATCGCGCGTACGCCACCCGCGCCAGCGAGTTCGGTCCGGCGGCGCTCGACAACACGCCGCTGATCGGCGAGCTGCTCGCGCTGCGCCGGGAAGAGGCACGGCTGCTGGGCTACGCGAACCCGGCCGAGCAGTCGCTGGTGCCCAAGATGGCCGGCTCGCCGTCGCAGGTGATCGACTTCCTCCACGATCTCGGCCGGCGTGCCCGCCCCGGCGCCGAGCGCGAGCTGGCGGAGCTGCGCGCGTTTGCGCGCAGCGAGCTCGGTCTGGACGACCTGCAGGCCTGGGACATCGCGTTCGCGAGCCAGAAGCTGAAGGAGCAGCGCTACGCCTTCAGCGAGCAGGAGGTCAAGCAGTACTTCACCGAGCCCAAGGTGCTCGAAGGCCTGTTCCACATCGTCGAGACCGTGTTCGAGGTGCGCATCCGGCCCGACACCGCGCCGGTGTGGCACCCGAGCGTGCGCTTCTTCCGCATCGAGAAGGCCGGCGCGCAGGGCGACGACCCGGCCGCGGTCGACGGCGCGCCCAAGCTGGTCGGCCAGTTCTACCTCGACCTGTACGCGCGGCCGGCCAAGCGCCCGGGCGCCTGGATGGACGACGTGCGCGAGCGCTGGCTGCGCCCCGAGGGAGGCCTGCAGACGCCGGTGGCGCACCTGGTCTGCAACTTCGCGCCGCCGGTCGTCGCCGACGGCGTCGTGCGTCCGGCGCTGCTGACGCACGACGACGTGACGACGCTGTTTCACGAGTTCGGCCACGGGCTGCAGCTGATGCTGACGCAGATCGACGATCTCGGCGTGTCGGGCATTTCCGGCGTCGAGTGGGACGCGGTCGAACTGCCGAGCCAGTTCATGGAGAACTTCTGCTGGGAATGGGACGTGGTCAAGCATATGACCGCCCACGCCGGCACCGGCGCGCCCCTGCCGCGCGCGCTGTTCGACCGCATGCTGGCCGCCCGGAACTTCCACAGCGGGCTCGACACGCTGCGCCAGGTCGAGCTGGCGCTGATCGACATGCGGCTGCACACCGAGCCGGACGCCGAGCAACACGTGACGCAGATCGTCGACCAGGTCGGCGCCGAGGTCGCGGTGCTGACACCGCCCGCGTTCGCCCGGCCGCTGAACACCTTCACCCACATCTTCGACGGCGGCTATGCGGCCGGCTACTACAGCTACAAGTGGGCCGAGGTGCTGTCGGCCGACGCCTGGAGCGCCTTCGAGGAATCGGCCGGCACGGATGCCGGCGTGCTCAACGTCGAGACCGGCCGGCGCTACCGCCAGGCGGTGCTCGAAACCGGCGGCAGCCGCCCCGCGCTCGACAGCTTCAAGGCGTTCCGCGGCCGCGAGCCGCGCATCGACGCCCTGCTGCGCCACCAGGGGCTGGGCTGACCCGAACGGCACCGGCCACCCTGCGCCTTCCGGCACACAGTCGGGGGGTGCGCGCTTGAAGGTCCCTGCGGCGTGGGGTAGATTCCAGCATCATTGCCGTACCCGGAGCCCCCATGAAGCATGACTGCGCGTCCACGACCCGGCTGGCCCGGCTGTGCTGGATTTCGTGCGTCGCGTTGCTCGCCGCCCTGCCCGCCCACGCCCAGTACAAGGTGGTCGGCGCCGACGGCAAGGTCACCTACACCGACCGGCCCCCGGCGACGGGCTACGCCCGGGTCACCTCGATCGGCAGCCGCGGCGCGGCCGGCGTGGCGATCGACGTCGCGCTCCCGCTCGAGTTGCGCCAGCCCGCCGCGCGCTACCCGGTGACGCTGTATACCGTGACCGGCGCCTGCAGCCCCTGCGAAGCCGCCCGCCAGCTGCTGCGCCAGCGCGGCATCCCGTACAGCGAGAAACAGGTCCAGACCCCCGAAGACAGCGAGGCCCTCGAACGCCTCTCGGGCGCCCGGGATGCCCCCACGCTGGCCATCGGCACGCAGATGATGCGCGGCCTGGCGCCGGAGGTCTGGGGCTCGTACCTGGACGCCGCCGGCTACCCGCGCGAATCGCGCCTGCCGTCGAACTACCAGTACGCCGCCGCAACGCCGATCGTCGAACGCCGCGAAGCCAGCGCCGCCCGCCCGGCATCGGCCGCGCCGCAGCCGGCTGCCGCCGACGCAGCCAGTCCCGTGCCCGCCAATCCGACCGGCATCAAGTTCTGATCGGCGCCGGCGGCAGACTGCCGATGCGCCGGGCCTGGACGCTGCCGGCCGCCACCAGCGCCCCCATCACCCAGAACAGCGACGCCGCGCCCAGCGCGGCGCCCGCCACGCCGAAGGCCAGCGGCATCACCGCGCTCGAGAAGTTGATCGTCATCGAGCGCAGCGCGATCGCCTCGCCGTGGCGATCGTGCGGCGTGAGCTGGTGCAGCGTGGCCATGATCATGGGCTGCACCGAACCCAGCGCCAGGCCGAGCAGCACCGCGCACAGCGCCATCGTCCAGGCCGAACGCACCAGCGGATAGACCGCGAACACGGCCGCCGTGCAGAGCATCGCGCCGGCCAGCACCTGCGACTCGCGCAGCCGGTGCGCCAGCGCCGGGATCGCCAGCCGCACCAGACTCACCGCCGCCGCGAACAGGCCCAGCACCAGCCCGATCGCCGACGCGCTGATGCCGCGCTCGTGGCCGAGGATCGGGATCACGAAGGTGTGCACGTCCCAGCTCGCCGACAGCAGCCAGTTGACCAGCAGCAGGCGCCGCAGGCCCGGCGCGCGCAGCAGCTCCCAGGAACCGGGCCGGCGCTGCGGCGCCGGCTGCGCCGGCGGCCTTTCGGCCGGCACCCGCCGCGCCGACCACAGCCCGAACAGCGGCAGCAGCGTCAGCGAGCCGAACGCGAGGCGGAAGCCACCGAGGTCGATCAGCGCGCCGGCCAGCACCGGACCGAGCATGTTCGACAGTGCCGGCGCCAGGCCCAGCCAGCTGAACACGCGCTTGAGTTCGGTCGCGTCGCGGGCGCTGCGGCCGGCGGTGCGCTGGATCGTGATCAGCCCGAAGTTCGCGCCGGCACCGGCGAACACCGCGGCCAGGCACAGCAGCATGAAATCGTGCGCCGTGGCCCAGGTCGCCAGCACCGCGAACACTGCGCCGGTCACGGTCAGCGCGATCGCCACGTACAGCGGCCGGTGGTAGCCGTGCCGGTCGGCCAGACGCCCGGCCGGCAGCGCCAGCGCGATCGGCGCCAGCGCGAACAGGCCCATCAGCACGCCGACCGCCCACTCGGCATGACTCTGGCGCAGCACCCACAGCGGCGCGGCCATGCGGATGCCGGACATGGCGGCGTGCAGGCAAATCTGGCCGACGATCAGTGCGGCCAGCACCGCCGCCAGCGGCGGCGCGGCGGCGCGCCCGTCGGGCGCGGGCGCTTCCGACTCAGAGACTTTCGTCATCGGCGAGCTCGGTCCCGGCCGGCGGCGCGGCACTCGGCAGCAGCACCTGCGCCCGCTCATCCGACAGCGCCTCGACCGACTTCAGCTTGCGCGCCATCTGGTTGGTGCGCGTCTGCGCCAGGTCGATCGTGCTGCTGGCTTCGTCCAGCTTCTTCTTGGTCTTCGCGAGCACCTCGCCGAACTTGGCGAACTCGGTCTTGACCGCACCCAGCACCTCCCAGACCTCGGCGCTGCGCTTCTCGAGCGCCAGCGTGCGAAAGCCCATCTGCAGGCTGGTGAGCGTTGCCAGCAGGGTGGTCGGCCCCGCCAGCGTGACGCGGTGGTCGCGCTGCAGCGCCTCCATCAGACCGGGGCGGCGCAGCGCCTCGGCGTACAGGCCCTCGGTCGGCACGAACAGGATCGCGAACTCGGTCGTGTGCGGCGGCGCGACGTACTTCTCGCGGATCGACTTCGCCTCCAGCCGCAGCCGCGTCTCCAGCGCGCGGCCCGCGGCTTCGGCTTCGGGCTTGTCGGCGCGCTCCTGGGCGTCGAGCAGCCGCTCGTAGTCCTCGCGCGGAAACTTCGCATCGATCGGCAGCCACAGCGGCAACCCGTCGTCGCGCCGCCCCGGCAGCCGGATCGCGAACTCGACCCGCGCCCCGCTGTGCGGCACGGTCTCGACGTTGATGCCGTACTGGTCGGGCGTGAACACCTGCTCGAGCAGGCCCGCGAGCTGCACTTCGCCGAAGGTGCCGCGCGACTTGACGTTGTTCAGCACGCGGTTCAGCGACCCCACGTCCTTCGCGAGCAGCTGCATCTCGCCCAGGCCGCGATGCACCTGATCGAGCCGGTCGGCGACCTGCTTGAAGCTCTCGCCGAGGCGCTGCTCCAGCGTCGCGTGCAGCTTCTCGTCGACGGTGGCGCGCATCTGCTCGAGCTTCTTCTCGTTGTCGGCCTGGATCGCCGCGAGCTTCTGTTCGACCGTCGTGCGCACCTGGCTCAGCGCCAGCTCGCTGGACTGCGCGAGCGCGCGCAGCTGCGCGGTGAGCATCTCGGAGAAGCGCTGCAGCGACAGCGCCTGCTGCTCGCCCGACCGGCCCAGCGTGTCGGCCTGGTATTGCTGGGTCGCGGCGAGCTGGGTGCGGAAGCTGTCGATCTGCTCGTTCTGCGTCCGGGCCACGTCGCCCTGCTGCGCGAGCAGGGTCTGCTGGAAGGTGGCGAGCGTCTGCGCGAGTTCGCTGCGCGTGCCGCCGGCGCTGCGCGCCACCTCGTCGCGCAGGCTGCGCTCGAGCTGCTGCACCTCGCTGCGCACGGCGCCCAGAAGGGCGTCGCGCAGCGCCTGCAGCGGCGTGGTGTCGGCGCGCCGCAGGCCGAGCCAGAGCATCAGCGACAGCAGCAGAACCAGGAGCGCGAGCAGGATCCAGTCGAAGGGCGTCAGGGGCATCGCGCGATTGTCGCCTGCGGCGCGCGGCGAACGGGTCAGGCGGGCCGACCGCGCACCAGCCGCCGCTCGGCGAGGTCGAACACCGCCTGCACCAGCAGCGCCAGCACCGCCGCGGGCAGCGCGCCGGCCAGCATCGCGCCGCTGTCGTTCACCGCCAGCCCGGCGACGATGCGCTCGCCGAAGCCGCCGGCGCCGATGAAGGCCGCCATCGTCGCGGTGCCGACGTTGATCACCGCCGCGGTCTTCACGCCCGCCATCAGCGTCGGCAAGGCCAGCGGCAACTGCACCAGGCGCAGGCTCTGCGCGCGCGTCAGGCCCAGGGACAGCGCCGCCTGGGCCAGGCCTTCGGGCACGCCCTGCAGGCCGGCGTGCGTGTTGCGCACGATCGGCAGCAAGGCGTAGAGGAACAGCGCGATCAGCGCCGGCACGAACCCGATGCTGCCGAGCAGCGCGATCAGGAACGCGAGCAGCGCCAGCGACGGCACCGTCTGCAGCACCGCGACGACCCCCAGCACCCAGCCCGCGCTGCGCCGCCAGCGCCACGCCGCAATACCCAGCGGCACGCCGACGACGACCGCCAGCAACAGCGAGCCGGACACGAGCAGCAGGTGCTGAAGCGCCAGTCTCGCGAAGTCGGGCGCGAACAGGCGCTGCAGGAACCCCTGAGCGGGCCGGTGCGGCGCTGCGGCGCCGCCATCGACGAAGCGCTTCGCAACCTCGGCAAAGCTGCGCCCGTCGAGTTCGACCTGCGCGTTCATCGCGATCATCGCGGCCGCGTCGATTCGCCCTTCGAGCCGGGCCAGCGGGCGCACATCGACGCTGCTGCGCATCAGCAGCACCGCGTCGTACGTCGGGAAGAAGCCGCGGTCGTCCTGCAGCACGCGCAGCCGGTAGCGCGCGACCTTGGCGTCGGTCGCGTAGATGTCGATCAGGTCGACGCTGCCCTGTCCGATCGCGTCGTAGGCCAGGCCGTGGTCGAGCCCGGCCGTGCTCGTCTGCGGCAGCCGGTAGGCCGCCTTCAGCGCCGGCCAGCCGTCGCCGCGCTCGAGAAACTCGTGCGACAGCCCGAGCCGCAGGCCCTGCGCCTTCGGCCCGAGCAGGTCGGAGATGCGGGAGATGCCGAGCTCGGCGGCGCGCGCCTCGCTCATCGCCAGCGCATAGCTGTTGTTGAAGCCCAGCGGCACCGCGACCTTCAGCCCGCGCGGCGCGAGCCACTGGTTGAGTTCGGCCAGCGTCGGGTTGCCTTGCGCCTGCGGCCGCTCGAGCAACTCGCGCACGATCGTGCCCGTGTATTCAGGGTAGACATCCACCGCCCCGCTGGTCAGCGCCTGCTCGAGGATGCCGGTGTTTCCCAGGCCCTGGCGGTGTTCGGCGGCGATGCCCTGGGCTTGCAGCGTCTGGCGCACGATCTCGCCGAGGATGTAGGACTCGGTGAAGCGCTTGGAACCGACGACGATCGCCGGTGCCGCGACCGCAGCGGCCGCGAACAGGAACCCGATGCACAGGGCCGCGGCGCGGAGCAGGCGGTGAGTCATGCCGCGATTCTGGCAGTGCGGTAGCACAATCCGGACGCTGCGCGTGTAGGACGTGTCCGACCCTGCATCGGGTCGTTACGGATTTGATGCAGCCGGCGATCTGCGAAACAATCGAGCCACGGTCCGAGGGGATTTCCCGAGCTGTCGGGGCCTTGGCGGGGATTCGTCGATCGAAACCCTTCCACGCCGTAGTAGCCCGCCCCAGCGACGCCTGCCTCGAAATGACCGCCCTCAAAGCCTTTATCGTCGAAGACAGCCCGGTGATCCGGGAGAACCTGACCGCGGCGCTCGAAGAGCTCGCCCCGGTCCAGATCGTGGGCACCGCCGAAGACGAACCCGCGGCCCTGAACTGGCTGACCTCCGGCGGGCACGACTGCGACCTGGTGATCATCGACATCTTCCTGAAGCGCGGCTCGGGCCTCGGGGTGCTGCGTGCTGCGACCGATCTGGGACGGCCGATGAGCCTGGTGGTGCTGAGCAACTACGCCACCCCCGACATGCGCCGCAAGTGCATGGAACTCGGCGCGGACCGGGTCTTCGACAAGTCGAACGAGATCGACTCGCTGATCCTGTACTGCGCCCGCCTGGCCGACGGCGACACCGGCCACGGCGCGCTCAGAGACTGACGGGCCACCGGGTGCACCCGCGCCGGCATGACATGCTCGCGCTACTGGATCAGGCCGTTCTTCAGCGCGTAGTAGGTCAGGTCGCTGTTCGACGACAGACTCATCTTCTCCATCACGCGGGTGCGGTAGGTGCTGACGGTCTTGACGCTCAGCGACATGCTGTCGGCCATGTGACCGATGGTCTCGCCCTTGGCCAGCCGCAGGAAGACCTGGAACTCGCGCTCCGAGAGCTGCTCGTGGGGCGGCTTGTCGCCGGCACCGCCCAGGCCGTCGGCCAGCAGCTCGGCCACCGCCGCGGTGATGTACTTGCGGCCGCGAAACACGGTGCGGATCGCCTTGACGATCTCTTCGGGGTCGCATTCCTTGTTGAGGTAGCCGCTCGCGCCCTGGCGCAGCAGCGTGGTCGCGTAGTGCGCCTCCGGAAAGCCCGACAGGATCAGCACCGGCAGGTCGGGCGCGCGCGCCTTGATCGCCGACAACGCGTCGACGCCGCTCTGGTCGGGCATCGACAGGTCCATCACGATCACGTCGACGTTGCCCTTGCGCACGATGTCCACCGCCTCCTTGCCGCTCGAGGCTTCGGCCACGACGGAGAGGTCGACCTGTTCCGAGAAAAACTGGCGCAGCCCGGCGCGCACGATGGCGTGGTCGTCGATGATGGCGATTCGAATCATGGTGCAGGGCCGGCCAGAGTGACGAATGCCGCGAGTTTAAGGGGGCTGCGATGCGCAAGCCGATGAAGTTGTTCCCGCTGCTGCGCGGCAGTCCGTTCGCGTTCCCGCTCGCCGCGCTGGCGGCGCTCGCGATGTTCCTGATCAGCGAGGCGTCCTACCAGAACGCATCGGCGTCGTTCGAGCGACTGGGCGAGCAGAGCGACGCGCGCCGGGAGATCGAGACACTGTGGCGCAGCCTGACCGATGCCGAGACCGGCCAGCGCGGCTACCTGCTGACGAACCGCAAGGAGTACCTGAAGCCTTACGTCACCGGGCAGGCGCAGGCCACGCGATCACTGGCCTGGCTGAACCGGTACTACAGCGCCGAACCCGGGACCCAGGCGCTGATGGCGCAGGTGACGCAGGCCGCCCGCAACAAGCTCGCCGAGCTGGCCGAGACGAACCGGCTGCACGACGAGGGCAAGGAGCAGGCCTGGCGCGAGCTCGTGCTGAGCAACATCGGCGCGGAGCAGATGGACGCGGTGCGCAGTTTCAGCGCGCAGTTGCTGCGCCTCGAGC
Source organism: Pseudomonadota bacterium (assembly GCA_040388965.1). Taxonomy (GTDB): domain Bacteria; phylum Pseudomonadota; class Gammaproteobacteria; order Burkholderiales; family Burkholderiaceae_C; genus LMDS01. The sequence goes on from JAZKAV010000018.1 coordinate 59,598, forward strand.
TCGCCAAGGTGGAGGAAAGCCGCCAGAGCGTGCAGCAGACGCTGCTGATGAACCGGATCGGCGTCAGCGCGATGACCGCGCTGAGCCTGCTCGCCCTCTACATGTACCTGCGCCAGACCACGGCGCTGGTGCGCCAGCGCGAGGAACGGCGGCGCCAGGTCCAGTCCGAACGCGATCAGCTGGAGCGCGAGGTGCAGATGCGCACCGCGCAGCTGACCGAACTCGCACGCCACCTGCAGTCGGTGCGCGAGGACGAGCGCCAGCGGCTGGCGCGCGAACTGCACGACGAGCTCGGCGCGCTGCTGACTGCCGCGAAGCTCGACGTGGCGCGGCTGAAGTCGCGCCTGGGCGTGGTGACGCCCGAAGTCGCCGAGCGGCTGAAACACCTCAACGACGGCCTGAACAGCGGCATCGCGCTGAAGCGGCGGATCATCGAGGACTTGCGCCCGTCCTCGCTGAGCAACCTCGGCCTGGTCGCCGCGCTCGACATCCTGGTGCGCGAATGGGGCCAGCACAGCGACGTGAAGGTCGACGCCGAATTCGAGCCGGTGAAGCTGCGGCCCGCCGGCGAACTGACGGTCTACCGCCTCGTCCAGGAGGCACTGACCAACATCAGCAAGTACGCGCGCGCGACCGAGGTCGAGGTGCGCCTGTCGTCCGCAGGCGGCCAGGTGCACGTCTCGGTGCGCGACAACGGCGTCGGCTTCGACACGAGGGTTGCGCGCACCAGCGCGCACGGCCTGCTGGGCATGCTCTATCGGCTCGAGACCGAGGGCGGTCGGATGACGCTGGAATCCATGCCCGGTCGCGGCACGCTGATCCGGGCCGACCTGCCCGAAAGCAGCGAAGCGCCCGCCGGTGAAGCCTCGTCGGCCGCGTCCTACAGCGCCTGAGACCCTCCCCCGACAGCGCCGCGGCCAGGCGCCCGATCGTGCTGCATCGGCCGGCGGCGCAGACTGCGCTCATCGCATCAATCCCGATGCGACACGATGAAGAAGCAAGCGCATTGCCGCTTGCCCACCAGGAGCCTGACATGTTGCATTACGCCGTTGTTTTCTTCGTGATTGCGCTGATTGCCGCGTTGTTCGGCTTCGGCGGGATTGCAGCCGGCGCGGCCGGCATCGCCAAGATCCTGTTCGTCCTGTTCGCGATCCTGGCGGTGGCCAGCTTCCTGTTCGGTCTGATCAAACGCTGACGCGGCAAGCCGGCGCCGCAATCCACCCCGTGTTTCACCCCCCATGAAGGAACTCGCCATGAACCCCACGGTCAAGCCCCTGTCGCAGGACGCGCCGAACTTTGCCGACCACGCCGCGGACGGCGCAACCAGCGCGATCCGCTCGACACAGAACGTTGCCAATGCCGCCTTCGACCGACTCAGCGACCAGGTCGACGTGGCCCGCGAGCACGCGGTGCCGCTGGTCAACCGCCTGTCGAGCCAGGCCGAGTCCGCCGCTCGTCGCAGCGCCGAGGCGGTTCGCGAAACGTCTGCGCAACTGCGCGCGAAGGCGCTGCACGCCCAGGATGCGACCGTCGGCTACATCAGGAACGAGCCGGTCAAGGCGATGCTGATGGCGGCGGCGGCCGGCGCCGCGTTGATGGCGCTGATGCGCCTGATGGGCCGCGCACGCCGCGGCGCCTGAAGCGCAAGCCGGGGTCGCGAGCGACCGCCGGCCTCGACCGTTGCGCCCATGACGCACCGCGGCTGTTGCCCGCGGCGGGCATTGCGGTGGTGCGCGCCGGTGCGGCGCTGATGTCGGCCGGTGCTGCGCGGCACGACCAGGAGTGCCGATGCGCGGATCACCTGCGATGACCCCTTCGCCCGCCCCGGAGCCGCTCCGCGGACGCGTGGCCGCCTGCGTCCGCGGGGACTTCGAAGCGCGCTTCGCCGCACTGGTCTATCGTGCGTCTTCCCTTCACGTGCGTGGCGGCTTGGGAGGCCCGCCCTGGCAGTTAGACTTGTGCGTCGACTTCCGGAGACGACCTTGTCGCTGCTCGCGCGCTGGACCCTGGCGTTCCTGTGTTCGATCCCGTTGCTGCCGCAGGCGCTGGCACGCGACGAGGCCGCATCCGCGTCCGTCCAGGGCAATGTCGCATTCGCCTCGGACGAAGGCCTGGCGCGCTTGTCCCGCAGCGCAGCGAAGCTCGATTTCGCGCCCCTGGCGAACCAGTTCGAGGCGCAGTCGAACGCCGCTTTCTGCGGCCCGACCACGGCGGCCATCGTGCTCAACGCGATCCGCGGACGCAGCCAGGATCTGCCGCGCGATCGCAGCCGGCTGCGCCCCGAGGACCTCCAGTTCCTGCCGAGCGGCTTCGACCCGAGCCTGCCGCGCTACACCCAGGACAACGTCATCGGCAAGGGCCGCAAGACCCGTTCGCAGGTGCTCGGAGAGCCCACCCTCATCGACGGGAAGCTGATCCGGGATGGCGGCTACCAGCTGCGCCAGCTCGACGAACTGCTCAGGGCGCACGACCTGGCGACGCGGCTGGTGGTCGTGGACGACGGGAAGCCCGACGAGGAAATTCGCGCCGACCTGGTCGACAACCTCCAGCGTGCCGGCGACTACGTCATCGTCAACTACCGGCGCGAAGCCGTGGGGCAGCGCGGAGGCGCCCACATCTCGCCGCTCGGCAGCTACGACGCCGCCACGGATTCCGTTCTCGTCCTGGACGTGAACCCGACCAGTGCCGGCTGGGTCTGGATGCCCGTGGCGACCCTCATCCGGGGAATGCGGACCTTCGACACGATAGAGAACCGCGGCTACATCCTGGTCCGGGCGCGGTGATCGCCGACCGAATGCCGGCCGCGAATCGGCGCTATGTTCGGCGACCGCGCCGCGTGAGACGTCGCCAGACCGGGCCGGACCGGCCCCGCGACCGCACCTCCTCCACGGCCCGCCCTCAACAGACCTCCAACCCCTGCCGGATGATCCGCGTCATCGCATCCAGCTGGAACTGCCGCGCGAGCCCGCGCATGTGGTTGACGAAGCCGGCGTGGCTCGCGTCCAGCGCCTCGATCTCGTCGAGCTTGCGCACGATGCCGCGGAAGTAGCCGAGGTTCACGAGCTCGTCGAGCGCGCGCAATTGCGGCGCCTCGGGCAGCGCCCACTCGATGGTGGGCACCGGCGGCAGTGCCGGCGCATCGCGCGCCGGCGCGTCGATCCATGCGAGTTGCAGGCGCGTGCCGAGCCAGTCCAGCAGCTCGTTCACCCGCACCGGCTTCAGGATGAAGTCGGCGGCGCCGATGCCCACGTCGTTGTCCAGACCCCGGTCGAAGGCGTTGCCCGAGACGATCGCGACCGGCACGTCGCTCAGGCGTCGTTCGCGGATCGCGCGCAGTGTCGCCCAGCCGTCGATGCCGGGCATCGCGAGGTCCATCAGAATCGCGTCGGGCCCGCGGTCGCGGCCTTCCCGGTCCAGCAGCGTCAGGCACTCGTGGCCCGAGGCGGCCTGGCGCAACTCGAAGCCGAGCGGCTCCAGCAGCCGGGCGAGCAACTCGCGATCGACCTCCTCGTTGTCGACCACGAGCACGCGCCGGCGCGCGCCTTCGTAGCCGATGCGCGCGGTGCGCGGCAGTTCGCGCGCCGCGCCGGCGGCGGCATGCGCGCCGCCGAGTTCGGGCAGGAACAGGCGGATTCGGAACAGCGTGCCGGGACCGGCCGCGCCCGACGCGGACTCGGACGACGGAGCGGGGCTCGTCACCGTCATCTCGCCGCCCATCAGGTCGGTCAGCATCTTGCCGATCGTCAACCCCAGCCCGGTGCCGCCGCTGGCCGCCGCGCCGGCCTCGGAGCCGCGCGCGAAGGGCTCGAAGACGTGCCCGATCTCGGCCGCGGCGATGCCGGGCCCGGTGTCCTCGATCTCGAACAGCGCCATCTCGCGCGCATGGCTGACGCGGAACTCGACCCGTCCGACGTGGGTGAACTTGACCGCGTTGCCGAGCACGTTGATCAGGATCTGGCGCAGCCGCTTCTCGTCGGCGCGCACCAGATCGGGCAGCGGCCGGCTCAGCACGCGGCGAAACTCGATGCCCTTGGCCGCGGCCTGCAGCTCGAACATGCGCACGATCTCCTGCACGCAGTCGGCAAAGCGCATCGGCTTGTTCTCCAGGCGCAGCTTGCCGCCCTCGATGCGCGCGATGTCGAGCGTGCCCTCGATCAGCGACAGCAGGTGCTCGCCGCCGCGCCGGATCACCTTGACGGCCTGGAGGCGGTGCGGCGGCACCGAGGCGTCCTCCTCGAGCAGTTGGGCGTAGCCGAGGATGCTGTTGAGCGGCGTGCGCAGCTCGTGGCTGACGGTCGTGATGTAGCGGCTCTTGGCCTGGTTGGCGAGCTCGGCCTGGCGCTTCGCGGCCTCGGCCTCGCGGGTGGCGCGCTGCAGCTGCTCGTCGGTGCGGCGGTGCGATTCGATCTCGCGCCGCAGCGTGATCGCCTGCTCGTTGAGCACCCGCGTCTGCTCGTTCAGCGCCTGGGTCTGGCGGTTCGATTCCTCCTGCGCGACCTGGCGGCTCTTGTGCGTCAGCACCAGCCACCAGGCGACGATGCCGCTGACCAGCAGCAGCGCCGCGAAGGCCTTCACGAACCCGAGGCGCAGCGCCGTCGCGCCGGCGGCGCCGGCCTCCAGCAGCGCCGGCAGTTCCTGCGTGTAGAGGGTCGCGAACAGGCCGCCGAGCAGCGGCACCACGACCGCCATCAGCAGCAGGTAGTGGCCCAGGCCGGTCTCGATGTAGGGCCAGACTGCGCGCGGCAGCAGCGTGCGCAGCCACTGGTTCCACTGCACCGAGAGCCGCGCGTGCGGCTTGCACAGGTCGTCGCAGCGCGCGTCCAGCGTGCAGCACAGCGAGCAGATCGCGCCCTGGTAGGCCGGGCAGTGGGCGAGATCGTCGCGCTCGTAGTCGCGCTCGCAGATCACGCAGCGGGTCAGGCGCTTGTAGCTGCCCGCGTCGCCGGCCGCAGCCAGCGACGGCAATCGTGCCAGGTAGTAGCGCCCCTTCGTGCGCCACGCGATCAGCGGCGAGACGACCAGTGCGGTGACGAGCGCGATCGGCGCCGAGAAGGCCTGCGCCAGCGCGCCGAACGCCCCAAGGTAGGCGGCGACCGACAGCAGCGACGCGACGCCCATCGCGCCGACACCGACCGGGTTCACGTCGTACAGATGGGCGCGCTTGAACTCGATGCCTTTCGGCGACCAGCCCATCGGCTTGTTGATCACCAGGTCGGCGACGACGGCCATCATCCAGGAGATCGCGATGTTCGAGTACAGCCCGAGCACCTTGCCCAGCGCCTGGAACACGTTCAGCTCCATCAGCATCAGCGCGATCAACGTGTTGAAGATCATCCAGACCACGCGGCCCGGGTGGCTGTGGGTCAGCCGGGCGAAGAAGTTCGACCACGCCAGCGAGCCGGCGTAGGCGTTGGTCACGTTGATCTTGAGCTGCGAGACGAACACGAACAGCGCCGTCGCCGCGACGGCCAGGCCGTACTGCGAGAAGACCGCGTTGTAGGCGACGAGGTACATCTGGGTCGGGTCGACCGCGCGGTCGGCCGGCACCGAATAGCCGATCGCCAGGTACGCGAGCAGCGCGCCGGCGAGCATCTTCAGCACGCCGGGGATCACCCAGCCCGGGCCGCCGATGACGACGCCGGCCCACCACCGCACCCTCTGCTGCGGCACCGGCTCCGGCATGAAGCGCAGGTAGTCCGCCTGCTCGCCCATCTGCGTGATCAGCGCGATGCCCACGGTCATCGCGGCGCCGAACTTCAGCAGGTCGAAGCCGGGCGCGCGCGGGCCGTCCGGCCCCAGGCCGCCATAGCGCCAGATCTCGCTCGCCACGCCCGGGTGTTCGTGCAGCACGTAGGCGAGCGGAACGACCAGCATCAGCAGCCACAGCGGCTGGGTCCAGACCTGCAGGCGGCTGATCGCGGTCACGCCGTGCGTCACCAGCGGAATCACCACCAGCGCGCACAGCAGGTAGCCCCAGGCCGGCGGAATGTCGAACGCGAGCTCGATCGCGTAGGCCATGATCGCCGCCTCGAGCGCGAAGAAGATGAAGGTGAAGCTGGCGTAGATCAGCGAGGTGATCGTCGAGCCGATGTAGCCGAAGCCGGCGCCGCGGGTCAGCAGGTCCATGTCGACGCCGAAGCGCGCCGCGTAGACGCTGATGGGCCAGCCGGCGAGGAAGATGATCAGCCCGGTCGCGAGGATGGCCCAGAACGCGTTGACGAAGCCGTAGTCGACCAGCAGCGTGCCGCCGACCGCTTCGAGCACCAGGAACGAGGCCGCGCCGAACGCGGTGTTCGCCACGCGCAGCGCCGACCACTTGCGAAACGAGCGCGGCGTGAAGCGCAGCGCATAGTCCTCCATCGTCTCGCGCGCGACCCACGAGTTGTAGTCGCGCCGCACCTTGATGACCTGCTGCACCGGCGTGGCACCGGCCGGAGCGGCCAAACCCTGCCCCACGCGCGGGCGTGCGGCATCGTCGGCCAGTGGCGGCAAGGCGCTCATGAACCGTCTTGGTGCAAGCCGCATGCCATGCGCATGGTTTCCCGGGCCCGGCGGCGAAAGTCGGCGGGTGCACCCGCACGGCACAATAACCCACCGCTTTCGAGCATGAGACTTGCGATCCGACGGACATGACACCCAGACCCAGTTCCCTCACGCCCGGAACCCCGCGGCCGCCCGGCCTTGCCGGTACCGTGCGCATGACGGCAGATCACCGATGACCGCGGCGACGCCGGCGATCTCGGTGATCACGGCCACCCTGAACAGCGCGACCCTGTTGCCCCGGCTGATTGCCAGCCTCGAGGCCCAGACCGACCGCGACTTCGAATGGGTGGTCGCCGACGGCGACTCCAGCGATGCCACCGTCGCCATCGCCCGGTCGGCCAGCCTGCCGCGCGTCGTCGTCGACGCGCGACCGGACTTCAGCATCTACGACGCCTTGAATCGTGGCATCCGTCTGGCCACCGGCGACTACTACCTCGTTCTCGGCTCGGACGACGAACTGTTTCCGGACGCCATCGCGTCGTTCAGGAGGGCCTTGCGCGAGGCGCCCCAGCCGGGTCCGGACATTCTGGCTGCGTCGGTCATGGTGAACGGTACCGTCGTGCGCCCCAACAACGCGCCGCCCTGGCGCCGCAGCGGCAACGGGTGGATCGGGAACCATGCCGTCGGGACCGCGTTCCGCCGTGATCTGCACGATCGCTTCGGCTACTACTCGAATCGGTTCGTGGTTGCGGCCGACATGTTCTTCGTGCGGTCGGTGATGGCGGCGCCCGGCGCGACACTGGTCGCCGCCGACTTCGTCGCCGGGCGTTTCGCGGTCGGCGGGATCTCGTCGGTCGACCGCATGGCCACCCTGTCGGACGTGTTCAGGGTGCAACTCAGGTTCGAGAAGCACAAGTGGTTCCAGTTCTTGCTGTACATCTCGCGCGTTGCCCGCGAGCTGTGAACGCCGACGAGCCGGCACTCGTCAGCGCGGCGTTGCGGCGCCGCGCCGCCCCAGCCCCTGGAGACCGGCACGTCTCCTGCTACCCTTCACGAGCATGGAACTGACCCCGCGCGAGAAGGACAAGCTGCTGATCTTCACCGCCGCGCTGCTCGCCGAACGCCGCAAGGCACGCGGCCTGAAGCTCAACTACCCCGAGGCGGTGGCGTTGATCAGCGCGGCGATCATGGAAGGCGCGCGCGACGGCAAGAGCGTCGCCGCGCTGATGAGCGAGGGCAAGACCGTGCTGACCCGCGCCGACGTGATGGACGGCGTGGCCGAGCTGATCCCCGAGATTCAGATGGAAGCGACCTTCCCCGACGGCACCAAGTTGGTGACGGTGCACCAACCGATTGCGTGACGCAGGACACTGCAAGGCCTCACTCCGGAACCTCTTCGATGATCTTTCTCCGCTTCGTCTCCCGCGCCGCCCTCGGTGCCGCGTTGCTCGTTCCCGCGGGCGCGGCGCACGCGCAGAAACTGGCCAGCCACGACGCGCTGTTCTTGCTCGCGCAACTCGCCTGAGGCCGCCCGCATGATCCCCGGCGAACTGCTGACCGACGGCCCCGATCACGAACTCAACCCCGGCCGGCGCACGCTGACCGTCGTCGTCGAGAACAGCGGTGACCGTCCGATCCAGGTCGGTTCGCACTACCACTTCGCCGAGACGAACGCGGCGCTGCGTTTCGACCGCTCGGCCGCGCGCGGCATGCGGCTGAACATCGCCTCCGGCACCGCGGTGCGCTTCGAACCGGGGCAGCAACGCACGGTCGAGCTGGTCGACTATGCGGGCGAGCGCAAGGTGTACGGATTTCGCGGGTTGGTGCAAGGGGCGCTTTGACATGAGACGCATCGCGCAGGGATGTGACGAGGCGGCGGTTGACGGCCTGTTCCCCACCGCGGCGATCGAGCTCTCGCGTGCAGGCAGCGGCGCGCGAGCGCTTCGGCTGTTGACATGCCGGCGATGCGCAGGTGGCTCCCGGCCGGGGATGTCGGGTGACCGGCGCAGCGAGGTCAACGGGGAAGGTCGGGCGAAGCCCAGCCTGGGGGACACGAGCGGAGCCGGTCGCCCGGCATCCGCGGCGCGCTCAGGCCTTCGCAACTGGAACACCTAGGATGAAACTGACTCCCTCAAGCAGGCGTGACCTGCACGGCGAAGCCGATTT
>JAZKAV010000019.1:0-108632 GCA_040388965.1 Pseudomonadota bacterium
AATCGGCTTCGCCGTGCAGGTCACGCCTGCTTGAGGGAGTCAGTTTCATCCTAGTCCTCGGATGGGAAGGGGTTGGTCAGCCCTGGAGGCTGAACGCCTGGGCGTTCTTGCCCATGACCTCGGTACGGCGCACCTCGGTCCAGTACATCCAGATGAGCGACACCCAGACCACGCCGTACATCAGCATGAAGGCGCTCGAGCGGATGCCGGTGAGGTCCATCAGCGCGCCGAACAGGATCGGCAGCACGAAGCCGCCCAGGCCGCCGGCCAGACCGACGATGCCGCTGACGGTGCCGATGTTGGCGGGGTAGTCGTCGCTGATGTACTTGAAGACGCTGGCCTTGCCGAATGCGAATGCGATGCCCAGCAGGAACATCAGGCCGGTGAAGGCATAGACGTTCAGCCCGAGGTGGAAGGACTTGGGACCGGTCGCGGTGAGCACCGTGAAGTCGGTCTGCGGGTAGGACAGCAGGAACAGGCAGATCCAGCTGACCCACATCACCCACCAGGTCACGCTGTGCGCCCCGTACTTGTCCGACAGCCAGCCCCCCACCGCGCGCAGCACGCCGCCCGGCAGCGAGAAGCACGCGGCCAGCAGGGCGGCGGCCCGGATGTCCAGGCCGAATTCGCCCACGTAGTACTGAACCATCCACAAGCTCAGCGCCACGTAGCCACCGAAGACGATGCTGTAGTACTGGCAGTACTTCAGCACCTTCGGCTCCTTCAGCATCTTGAGCTGGTCGATGAACATCGTGTCCGACGGCACCAGGTGGCCCGGGTCGCTGGCGCTGAACATCCAGAACAGCAGCACGGTCCCCAGCATGATGGCGGCATAGACCATCGGCACCATCGTCCAGCCGAACGCGACCAGCAACGCGGGTGCGACGAACTTGTTCACCGCGGCGCCCGAATTGCCGGCGCCGTACACCCCCATCGCGAAGCCTTGTCGGTTCTTCGGGAACCAGCGCGCGACGTAGGGCGTGCCCACCGAGAACGAGCCGCCGGCCAGACCGACGAACAGGCCGATCACCAGGAAGTGCCAGTACGCGGTGGCGTAGCTCATCAGCCAGATGGCAGGCACGGTGATGGCCATCAGGATGGTCATGACGATGCGCCCGCCGTACTTGTCGGTCCAGATGCCCAGCGGCACGCGGATCAGCGAGCCGGTGAGCACCGGCGTGGCGGTGAGCAGGCCGAATTCGGTGGCGTTCAGCCCCAGCGTCTTCTTGATCGGGATGCCGATCACGCCGAACATCATCCACACCATGAAACACACGGTGAATGCCAGCGTGCTGACCAGCAGCACCGCCAAGGCCTGGCTCTTCTTGCTCATCCTGCAGTCCGCTCGTTACCCATGAGCGGACTCTAGGGATCGGGCCCTCGTCGCGGCATCCGTCTGCAGGAGTGCTGCCGCGCGGCAGAAGGACGACCCCTGCGTGGCCGCCATCGTTCCGAAGAACTACTGGCGCGGCGAAAGCGCACGCGCTTGCGCAGGATCAACCCAGGCCGTGCTCGGTTGCGATCACGGCGGCGCGAACCCGCGAGTTCACGTCGAGCTTGCGCAGGATGTGCTGCACGTGGATCTTCACCGTCGTCTCGGCGATGCCGAGCGAGCGTGCGATCTCCTTGTTGCCCTGGCCGCGGGCGATGCCGCGCAGGATGTCCAGTTCACGCCGGGACATGATGTCGAGCCGGGACGATGGCGCGCCGGCCGGCGCCGGCGCGGCGCCCGACGCAGGGCGCGGCGCCGCGGCATCGCGGTAGGCCGCGATCAGCTTGCCCGTCATCTCCTCGGCCACCACGCTCTCGCCGCGCATGGCGCGCCGGATCGCCAGGGACAGCGCGTCGCCCTCGATCGTCTTGAGCAGATAGCCGCAGGCACCGCCGCGCAGTGCCGCGGCGAGATCGCGCTCGTCCTCGCTGACCGTCAGCATCAGCACCCTGGCACCCGGCGCCGCCTCGCGCAGCGCCGGCAGGGCATCGACGCCAAGAACGCCCGGCAGGTGGTTGTCCAGCAGGATCACGTCGGGCTGCAGCTCCCGGGCGCGGCGCTGTGCCTCAGCCGCGTCGGCCGCGTCACCGACCACTTCGAACTGCGCATCGCGCTGCAGCAGCGCCGTCAGGCCGCGCCGGAACAAGGTGTGATCGTCGACGACCAGGATGCGGATCTTGTCGGGCGCCGTCATGGGCAGTCAGGCTCGGGCGAGCGGTTGTCGAGGTGTCGGGTTGTCGAACACCGGGCGCGTCGGCGCCGGCATGGTCAGGACGACCGACGTGCCGCGACCCGGGGTGGACAGCACTTCGAAATTCGCGCCCAGGTGTTCGGCCCTCTCCGCCATGATGCGCAGGCCCACATGGGTTTCGTCCCGCGGCCCGCCTTCGTTCGGGAAGCCGAGCCCGTCGTCGCGGACCTCCAGGCGCCACTGCGGCTGCTTTTGCACATCCAGCCACACCTGTCGGGCGTGGGCATGCTTGCGCACGTTGGACAGCGCTTCCTGGACGATGTGAAGCACCTGGATCTGCGTGTCCGGTGCCAGCGGCAAGCCGTCCCCTTCGATCCTCAGGGTGGCCTTCAGCCCGGTCTGGTGTTCGAACTTGTGCAGGGTGGACATGAGCGCGGGCTCGATGTCCTCGGCATTGGCACGGGTGCGGAAGTGCATCAGCAACTCGCGCACGTCGGCGTAGCTCTCGCGCACACCGACGTCGATCTCGCCGAGCACGTGCTGCACCTGCTGCGGATCGTCGTTCGCGAGGGCATCTCGCATCAGTTGAACCTGGATCTTCAGGAACGCGAGCGACTGGGCGATCGAGTCGTGCAGCTCGCGTGCCAGGAAGCCGCGCTCCTGCGAGACGGCGGCTTCCAGCCCGAGCGCATTCAGCCGAAGATTTTCCATCGCTCCGGCCAGTTGGAGTGCCAGCGCTTCGAGCAGGGAGCGATCGGCGTCGGCAACCTCGACCTGCGCATGGAAGAACAGGTCCACCTCGCCCATCAACCTGTCATGAAGCCGGATCGGCACCGACACCACGGTCTCGAAGCCGGCCTGGGCGCAGTGCCGCATGCGTGCCGGCTGCATGGCGCGGATCGGAATGACACGGGCGCCCGGGGGCGATTGAGGCGAGCCGCAATGGCAGTCCCCGGCCTTCAGGCAATGCTCGGCGTCGACCATCGCCCTGGGCAGGCCTTGCGATGCCAGCATCAGGTAGCTTCGGTTCGCCTCGTCCGACCAGCGCAGCGCCACGCCGTCTGCGCGGGCGATGCGTGCGATCCGCTTGGTGAAGCCGGCAGCCAGCTTGTCCAGCGTGTCGGCCTGGGTGACGAGGTTCATGACTTCATAGAGGCTTTCCAGGCGTTCGTGCTTTTCCTGGAGCCGCGCGGTCTTCTCCTGCACACGGCTCTCGAGACCGCGGTACATCGACTGGAGTTGCGCGGCCATGTCGTTGAAACCGGCGGCGAGGGTGCCGAACTCGTCGGTGGTGGCGCAATCCACCCGCGCGCCGAAGTCGCCGGACTGGATTCGGCGGATGGCCTCTTCGAGGAGGCCGACGGGTTCCAGCACGAACCGGTATCCCGTGTAGAGCAGCACCGCGGCCCCCACGACCGCCAAGGCCATCAGCGCGATCTGGAGCAGGTGCATCAGCGATGCCCAGCGCGAGAGATGCCCCTCGATGCCGGCCACGAAACTGTCGATGTGCGAAGCAAACGCCGCGGCATCGGCGCCCAGGGCGGCCGATGCCGCGGGACGCGCCGCCGCGGTGGTCCGCTCGCGGAAGCGAACCCAGTCCTGCTCGACGGTTGCGAAACGCTGTCGAACCGCGTCGTCCCACGGGACGAACAAGGGTCTCTCCGGATCGCCGTCGCGCAACAGCATCAGGCTGCGCTCGAATTCGGCCACCTGTCGCGGCAGGGACTGCGTGTCGCCGGTGCCGACGGACAAGACCATGCGGTACGCCTGCATGCGCATCCGGCCCGCCTCGTTGACCGAGGCGGCACCTCCTTCGAGCCGCAAGGACATCCACACGAGCACCGCGATGGAGGCGATGGCCAGCAGGAGAAACGGCGCGGCGACCAACGCGAGCTTGGCGCCAAGAGTCCAGTGACGAATGGTGCGCATGGCCCGAATCTACCCGCTGTCGGCCGCGGTGCCCCTCGGGACTGCGTCCGGTTGCCATGGCTGGAAGACATTCCGCAACCCGGAATCCGGGTCCGCGACCGCCGCTTTCGCCGAGAATCGGACTCTCGTCGCCACGCGCCTTCGCCCGGTCAACATGCTGCAATACCAGACGCTCCCGGTCACTCCGTTCCAGCAGAACTGCTCGATCGTCTGGTGTGATCAGACGATGGAAGGCGCCGTCATCGACCCCGGCGGTGATCTGGCGCTGATCCGGGCTGCGGCCGATCGCCTGCAGGTGCGGCTGACGCAGATTCTTCTGACGCACGCGCACATCGACCATGCCGGCGGCACGGCCACGCTGGCGCACGACTTGACGCTGCCGATCGTCGGCCCGCACCCCGGCGACCAGTTCTGGATCGACGCGTTGCCGCAGCAGGCGCGGCAGTTCCGCTTTCCCGAAGCGAAGTCCTTCACGCCGACGCGCTGGCTGCACGATGGCGACACCGTGCAGGTCGGGCACAGCGTGCTGGGCGTGCGCCATTGCCCGGGCCACACGCCGGGGCACGTCGTGTTTCACAGTGCCGAGGCCGGGCGCGCCTTCGTCGGAGACGTCCTGTTCGCCGGCAGCATCGGTCGCACGGACCTGCCGGGCGGCGATCACGCAACCTTGGTCGACAGCATCACGCAGCGCCTCTGGCCGATGGGCGACGAGACCGTGTTCATTCCCGGCCACGGCCCGGAGAGCACTTTCGGGCGCGAGCGCGCACAGAACCCCTGCGTCCAGGGAACCTGATGCGGCGCGGCGCGCCTTGATCCGGCGCAAGGCGGTGCGCACCGCTGCTTGACCTTCACCCGATGGCAAGGTCTATTGTTCGCATTGCGAACACGAATCGGCGGCTCGACGAACGCCCGGGCACTCATGGGGACCACCAGCATGCAAACCGACCCTCCGCACCTGTCGACATCGCCGAACCACGACCAGGCACCGCACCGGCCGCTGTGGGTCGCCGCAGCCATGGTCGCCCTGATCGGCGCGTTCTACCTGCTGCGCGAGCATTGGGGGCATGTGGCCGGCTACTGGCCCTACCTGCTGTTGCTGGCCTGTCCGGTGATGCATCTCGTCCACGGCCAACATGGCGCGCACCGCCCGCCGACCGGCCGAAGGCCAGAGGGGAGTGACACTTGAGCACGCACCCACCCACCGGTCACGCAGGACATGCGCCCGCCGATCCCGGGCGCCCCCCGCCGGGGGCATCGAAGGACCCGGTCTGCGGCATGACGGTGACCGAGCAGTCGCCGCATCGGCTCGAACACGCCGGGCGCCCCTACTACTTCTGCAGCGCGACGTGCCGCGCGAAGTTCGCCGCCGAGCCCGCCCGGTTCGTGCCGGGCGGCGCGGCGATGGCGGCCGCGCCCGACCCGGCGCATGCCGCCGCTCCCGCCGCTGCACCCGAGGCCGGCACGGTCTACACCTGCCCGATGCACCCCGAGATCCGGCAGGATCGCCCGGGCAACTGCCCCAAGTGCGGCATGACGCTGGAGCCCGTGCTGCCCGACCTGGAAGAGACCGGGAACCCGGAGCTCGCCGACTTCCAGCGCCGCTTCTGGTGGACGCTGCCGTTGACCGTGGTCGTCACCGTGCTGGCGATGTTCGGCCATCGCCTGGGCTGGTTCGACATGGCCCGGCAGAGCTGGATCGAGCTGGTGCTGACGCTGCCGATCGCGCTGTGGGCCGGCTCGCCCTTCTTCGTGCGCGGCGCTCGGTCGGTCGTCGACCGCAGCCCGAACATGTGGACGCTGATCGGGCTCGGGACCGGTGCGGCCTTCGTCTACAGCGTGGCCGCCACCGTCGCGCCGCAGGTGTTCCCGGCCTCCTTCGTGTCCATGGGCCGGGTCGCGGTCTACTTCGAGGCGACGGCAGTGATCATCTCGCTGACGCTGCTGGGGCAGATTCTCGAACTCCGGGCGCGCTCGCAGACCTCGGCCGCGATACGGTCGCTGCTCGGCCTGGCGCCCAAGACGGCGCGGCGCATCGCGGCGGACGGCAGCGAGGAGGACGTGCCGCTCACCCACGTGCACGTCGGCGACCGGCTGCGTGTGCGGCCGGGCGAGAAGGTGCCGGTGGACGGTGTCGTGCTCGAAGGAAGCAGCGCACTCGACGAGTCGATGCTGACGGGCGAGCCCTTGCCGGTGACCAAGCGGGTCGGCGACAAGCTCATCGGCGCGACCATGAACACCAGCGGCGCGCTGGTGATGCGCTCCGAGCATGTCGGCTCCGCCACCGTGCTCGCGCAGATCGTGCAGATGGTCGCGCTGGCACAACGCTCGCGCGCCCCGATGCAGCGCATGGCAGACACGGTGGCCGGCTACTTCGTCTACGGCGTCGTGACGGCCGCGCTGCTGACCTTCTTCGGCTGGGGCCTGTTCGGCCCCGCGCCGAGCTGGGTCTATGGCCTGATCAATGCGGTCTCGGTGCTGATCATCGCCTGCCCGTGTGCGCTGGGGCTGGCCACGCCGATGTCGATCATGGTCGCCACCGGCCGCGGCGCGACCAACGGCGTGCTGTTCCGCGACGCCGCGGCGATCGAGAACCTGCGCAGGATCGACACGCTGATCGTCGACAAGACCGGCACGCTGACCGAAGGGCGGCCCGGCTTCGAGCGCGCGGTCGGCGCCGCGGGGAACGCACCCGACGAGGTGCTGCGCTTGGCGGCGAGTCTCGACCAGGGCAGCGAACATCCGCTGGCCGCCGCCATCGTGGCCGCCGCGCGTGCGAAAGGCCTGGCGCTGGACAAGCCGGAGCAGTTCGATTCCGAGTCGGGCATCGGCGTGCGCGGCGTCGTGGCAGGCAGGGCGCTCGCGCTCGGGAACACGGCACTGATGCAGCAGCTCGGCGTCGACGTGGCGGGGCTGGCCGACCAGGCCGAGGCGCTGCGTGCGCAGGGGGCGAGCGTGATGCACCTGGCCGTCGACGGGCAACTCGCGGGCCTGCTGGCCGTGTCCGACCCGATCAAGGCGACGACAGCCGATGCGCTCGCGGCGCTGCGCAAGGCGGGCCTGCGGGTGGTGATGGCCACCGGCGACGGCCTGACCACGGCGCGCGCCGTGGGCCGGCGCCTGGGCATCGACGAAGTGCACGGCGAGGTCAAGCCCGCGGACAAGCTCGAGCTCGTCGAGAAGCTGCAGTCGGAAGGCCGGGTGGTCGCGATGGCCGGCGACGGCATCAACGACGCGCCGGCGCTGGCGCGCGCCGATGTCGGCATCGCGATGGGCACCGGCACCGACGTGGCCATGAACAGCGCCCAGCTCACGCTGGTCAAGGGTGACCTGCGCGGCATCGCGACGGCACGCGCGTTGTCGGTCGCGACGGTGGCGAACATGAAGCAGAACCTGGCGTTTGCGTTCGTCTACAACGCCCTCGGCGTGCCGCTGGCCGCGGGCGTGCTGTACCCGCTCACTGGCTGGCTGCTGTCGCCGATGATCGCCGCGCTGGCGATGAGCCTGAGCTCGGCGTCGGTGATCAGCAACGCGCTGCGGCTGCGGGGCGCCGCCATTCGGCAGGACTGACGGCCCCGGCGACAGCCAACAGGACGGTTCCTGTGCCCAGCCCGCCTAGGTGTCGAGATCGTCGAGGCACCGGACGGTCCCGGCCTGGCCCTATCCTGCGGTATCGACACAAGCATGGAGACTCCGATGATCCGCGCGCTCGCCTTCTTTCTCGTCCTGGTCCTGGTCGGCCTGTTCGCACTGCTCAACTGGGACGCGTTCGTCGCGCTCACGCCGCTGAACCTGGGCCTGACCACGGTGCAGGCCCCGCTCGGCCTGATCATGCTGGGGCTGGTCGTGTTCCTGTGCGTGCTGTTCACCGTCTGGGTGATCGCGCTGCAGGCCGGCTCGCTGATGGAGGCGCGCCGCCAGACGCGCGAGTTGCAGGCGCAGCGCGACCTCGCCGACCGGGCCGAGGCGTCGCGCTTTACCGAGTTGCGCACCGAGCTGATGGCGCGCCTGGACCGGCTGCAGGGCGAATCGCGCCTGGCCATCGAGGAGAGCGCCAACTCGGTCGCCGCACACATCGGGCAGCTCGAGGACCGCCTCGATCGCGATCGCCCGCCGGCGCCGCCGGCTCGTTGACCCGGGCGGGCCGGACCGCCACACGCCGAAGAACACGGTCTCGCCCTCGCCCTCGCCCGCGGCCCGCGGCCGGAACGGCCCCGGGTCTGCGCCTGCGCCCACCCCTAGCACACACTTGAAAATCGGCGCGGCCCGATCGGCCCGGTAAACTCGGCGCCTTTGCCGCCGTCTGCGCCCATGGTTGTTGCTTTTGCCGCGTCTTCCGCCTTCGAACTGAAAAGCGCCGCCCTGACCCTGGTCGCCGTCGTGCTCAAGACGACCGACCTCGCGCGGCTCTCGCAGGCGCTCGACGAGCGCTTCGCCGACGCGCCGGGGCTGTTCGACAACGATCCGGTCGCGATCGACCTGTCGCAGGTGCGCGATGCCGCCGAGCCGATCGACTTCGTCGTGCTGACGCACCTGCTGCGCGGCCACAAGATGCTGCCGGTGGCGGTCAGGTCAGGCAATGCCGTGCAGATGGAGGACGCGCTCGCCGCCGGCCTGAGCGAGGCCCACGGCGGCGGCCCCGGCGCGCTGCCGGTGCGCCAGCACACGCCGGTCGACACATCGGCCGCGCCGGCCGCCCAGGCCGCGCCGCTCGCGGAGCTTCCCGAGGTCGCCGAAGGGGTTGCCCCGGTGCGCAGCGCGCTGGTCGTCGACAAGCCGCTGCGCTCGGGCCAGCGCGTCTACGCGAAGGGCGCCGACCTGATCGTGCTCGCGGTGGTCAGCTTCGGTGCCGAGGTGATCGCCGACGGCAACATCCACGTCTACGCACCGCTGCGCGGCCGGGCGCTGGCCGGCGCGCTCGGCGACACCACGGCGCGCATCTTCACGACCTGCATGGAGCCGCAGCTGGTCTCCATCGCCGGCATCTACCGCACGACCGAAACCGAGTTGCCCGCCGCCGTGCTGGGCAAGCCGGCGCAGGTGCGGCTCGCGGGCGAGAAGCTCGTCGTCGAGCCATTGCAATCCGATTGAATCCATTGACCCATAGAGGACCCGAGACCATGGCCAAGATCGTCGTCGTGACCTCCGGCAAGGGCGGCGTGGGCAAGACCACCACCAGCGCCAGCTTTTCTTCCGGCCTGGCTCTGGCCGGCCACAAGACCGCGGTGATCGACTTCGACGTCGGCCTGCGCAACCTCGACCTGATCATGGGCTGCGAGCGCCGCGTGGTCTACGACCTGATCAACGTGATCCAGGACGAGGCGAACCTGAACCAGGCGCTGATCAAGGACAAGCAGTGCGAGAACCTGTTCGTTCTCGCCGCCTCGCAGACGCGCGACAAGGACGCGCTGACGCAGGAAGGCGTCGAGAAGGTCCTGAACGACCTCGCCGCGATGGGCTTCGACTACATCGTCTGCGATTCGCCGGCCGGCATCGAGACCGGCGCGCTGATGGCGATGCACTTCGCCGACGAGGCGCTGGTCGTGACCAACCCCGAGGTCTCGTCGGTGCGCGACTCGGACCGCATCCTGGGCATGCTGGCGTCGAAGACGAAACGCGCGATCGAGGGCAAGGAGCCGATCAAGGAGCACCTGCTGATCACGCGCTACAACCCGAACCGGGTCGAGGGCGGGCAGATGCTGTCGCTCGGCGACATCAAGGACATCCTGCGCATCGAGCTGATCGGCGTGATCCCGGAATCGGAAACCGTGCTCGACGCCTCGAACCAGGGCGTGCCGGCGGTGCACCTGAAGGGCACCGACGTGTCGGAGGCCTACAAGGACGTGGTCGCGCGCTTTCTCGGCGAGACCCGGCCGATGCGCTTCACCGATGCCGTGAAACCGGGCTTCTTCAAGCGCGTGTTCGGCGGGAGGTAAGGCATGTCGCTGCTTTCTTTCCTGCTCGGCGAGAAGAAGAAGACCGCCAGCGTCGCCAAGGAGCGGCTGCAGATCATCCTCGCGCACGAGCGCAGCGGGCGCTTTGCTGCCCGGCCCGACTACCTGCCGGCGCTGCAGCGCGAGCTGATGGCGGTGATCTCGAAGTACGTGTCGATCAAGCCCGAGGACATCAAGGTGCACCTGGAGCGCCAGGACAACCTCGAGGTGCTGGAGGTCAAGATCGAGCTGCCCGACGCCTTGCGCTGAACCGCGCCGGCGCGACCGTTCCGGGGGAGCGTGCCGGCGCGTTGCGCAGGCCACTGGCCCACTCCTTGCAACATCTGCCGCAGAATGGTCCGGGCCCGCGAGTGACGTCCGCCGCGGCGCCCGGTCGTCACGAGGAGTGTGCACGGTGGCCAAGATTCCCCCTGGTGTGGGCCCGCGGTTCCCGCAGGTCGTGGTGCTGTTCGGCGCGACCGGCGACCTGGCGCGGCGCAAGCTGCTGCCGGGACTGTTCCACCTCGCCAGCGCCGGGTTCATCCCGGACTGCCGGATCGTCGGCGTCTCGCTCGACGACATCGACGTCGACGCGTTCCGCCTGTCGGCACGCAGCGCGCTCGACGAGTTCTCCAGCCGCAAGGTCACCGACCGCGACTGGGAGGCATTCTCGGCCCGCCTGAGCTACGTGCCGCTCGCCGCCGGCCCGGCGGCGCTGCGGGCCGCGGTCGAACAGGCCGAAGTGGCGCTCGGCGGCGAAAGCCAGCGCCTGCACTACCTGAGCGTGCCGCCGAGTTCGGCGCTGCCGGCGGTGCGGCTGCTGGGCGAAGCGGGCCTGGTCGAGCGTTCGCGCATCGTGATGGAGAAGCCCTTCGGCACCGACAAGGCGAGCGCAGTCGCGCTGAACGCGAAGCTGCACGAGGTCTTCGCCGAGGAGCAGATCTTCCGCATCGACCACTTCCTGGGCAAGGAGCCGGCGCAGAACATCCTCGCGTTCCGCTTCGCGAACGGCCTGTTCGAGCCGATCTGGAACCGCAACTTCATCGACCACGTGCAGATCGACGTGCCCGAGACGCTCGCGCTCGGCAAGCGCTCGGCCTTCTACGAGCAGATCGGCGCCTACCGCGACATGGTCGTCACGCACCTGTTTCAGATCCTCGGCTTCATGGCGATGGAGCCGCCCACCTCGCTCGAGCCCGCGCCGATCAGCGAGGAGAAGAACAAGGTCTTCCGCAGCATGCTGCCGATCCAGCCGCACGACGTCGTGCGCGGGCAGTACAACGGCTATCGCAGCGAGGAGGGCGTCGACTCCGAGTCGGAGACCGAGACCTTCATCGCGCTGAAGTGCTTCATCGACAACTGGCGCTGGGCCGGCGTGCCGTTTTTCCTGCGCACCGGCAAGCGCCTGGCCGAAGGGCAGCGCATCATCTCGATCGCGTTCCGCGAGCCGCCCAAGAGCATGTTCCCGGCCGGCTCGGGGGTCGGCGCGCAGGGCCCCGACCACCTGACCTTCGACCTGGCCGACGCGTCGAAGATGTCGCTGTCCTTCTATGGCAAGCGGCCCGGCCCGGGCATGCGGCTGGACAAGCTGAGCCTGCAGTTCGCGATGCACGACACCGGGCTGCTCGGCGAGGTGCTCGAGGCCTACGAGCGGCTGATCCTCGATGCGATGCGCGGCGACCGCACGCTGTTCACGACCGCCGAAGGCATCGAGCGGCTGTGGGAAGTCTCGACGCTGCTGCTGGAGGCGCCGCCGCCGGTGCGCCTGTACCCGCCGGGCTCGTGGGGACCGAAGTCGATCCACCAGCTGATCGCGCCACACGCCTGGCGGCTGCCGTTCGAGCGCGCCTGGCGCGACCCGAACACGCTGGGCGGCTGAACCGGCGCCCGGCCCGTCAGGCGCCGCGCAGCGCCGGGAAATCGTCCTCGAAGAACTCCGCCGCGCCGCGCGTGCCGGCGGCGCGCCGTTCGGCCTCCTGCGCCCGCAGATCGACGCGGCGGATCTTGCCGGAGATCGTCTTCGGCAGCTCGGCCACGAACTCGATCCGGCGCACGCGCTTGTAGGGCGCGAGCTGGGCGCGCGCGAACCCGAAGATCGCCTGCGCCAGCTCGGGCCCCGGCGTCGCCCCGGCCACGAGGATCAGGAAGGCCTTCGGCACCGCCATCCGGACCGGGTCGGGGCTGGGCACGATCGCGACCTCGGCGACCGCCTCGTGCTCGATCAGCGCGCTCTCGAGCTCGAACGGGCTGATGCGGTAGTCCGAGGCCTTGAACACGTCGTCGGCGCGGCCGACGAAGGTGATGTAGCCGTCGGCATCGCGCGCGGCGACGTCGCCGGTGTGGTAGCGGCCGCCGCGCATCGCCTGCTCCGTCTTGCCGTCGTCGTCCTGGTAGCCGACCATCAGGCCCAGCGGCCGCTGCGCGAGGTCGAGGCAGACCTCGCCCTCGTTCGCCTCCTGGTCCTGCGGGTCGAGCAGCACGATGCGGTACCCGGGCAGGGGCCGGCCCATCGAGCCGGGCTTCAGCGGCTGGCCGGGCGGGTTGCCGACCTGCGCCGTGGTCTCGGTCTGGCCATAGCCATCGCGCAGTGTCATGCCCCAGGCCGCGCGCACCTGCTCGATGATCTCGGGGTTCAGCGGCTCGCCGGCCCCGATCAGCTCGCGCAGGTGGAGCCGCCCGCGGTAGGCGGCGAGGTCCTGCTGGATCAGCATGCGCCACACGGTCGGCGGCGCGCACAGGCTGGTGACGCGGTGTGCCGCCAGCGCGTCCAGCATCTTCGGCGCATCGAAACGCGTGTAGTTGTAGATGAAGATGCAGGCCGCCGCGTTCCAGGGCGCGAAGAAGCAGCTCCAGGCGTGCTTGGCCCAGCCCGGCGACGAGATGTTCAGGTGCACGTCGCCGGGCCGCAGGCCGATCCAGTACATCGTCGACAGATGCCCGACCGGGTAGCTCTGGTGCGTGTGCAGCACGAGCTTGGGCTTCGAGGTCGTTCCGGAGGTGAAGTACAGCAGCAGCGGATCGGTCGCGCGCGTCTCGCCCTCGGGCTCGAACGCGACCGGTGCGCTCGCGGCGTCCTCGAAGCGCTGCCAGCCCGGGACCGGCTCACCGATGCTGACGCGCGTGTAGCGGCCCGGCAGCGGCGCGAACTTGGCGGCCTGCGCGCTCGCGGTGACGACGTGGCGCACCGCGCCGCGGTCGATCCGGTCGCGCAGGTCCTCGGTCGTCAGCAGCGCGGTCGCCGGGATCAGCACCGCGCCGAGCTTGAACGAGGCGAGCATCACTTCCCACAGCGGCAGCTCGTTGCCGAGCATCAGCAGGATGCGGTCGCCGCGCTTCACGCCGAGGCTGCGCAGGTGGTTCGCGACCTGCGACGAGCGCTCGCTCATCTGCCGGAAGCTGCGCTTCACTTCGCTGCCGTCCTCGCCGACGATGTGCAGCGCAGGGGCGTGCGCGGTGGCGGCGCCACGGGCCAGCGCATCGAAGTGGTCGAGCGCCCAGTTGAAGCGGTCGAGCACCGGCCAGCGGAAGTCGCGGTACGCGGTGTCGTAGTCCTCGCGATGCGTCAGCAGGAAGTCGCGGGCCTCGGTGAACGGGTTGCGGTTGGCAGTCGCTGGCATGGTGGCGTTCTCGATCCTCAGGGTGGCTTTCGGCGCAAGGATAGGCCGGTTCCGCAGCGATGTCAGCGCTGGCCTGCGCCTGTCGCGGGAGGGGACAGTTCGGCGTCCCCGGCGTGCGGGGTCACCCTGGCCCGGCCACGGGCGCCTGCCGCCGCACCGCGCCATCGGCGCCGCTACCAGGCGAACTGCTGCTGGCGCTGCTGCGGCGACGTGCCGTCGCGGGCCACGTTCACCGCGTGCGGCAGGTAGCCACGCGTCGCGAGGTTCCAGCCGTCGGTCGCGCCGGCATCGGTCAGCGGCACGACCAGGGTCGCGCCGAGCCTGCGTGCCGCGGCACGCTCCAGCAGCGCCTCGCACTGCGCGGCGCCGAGCTGGCGCGCGAAACGGGTCCAGCGCTGTTGCACCAGCGCGGCGCGCCAGGCGTCCTCGAGTGCCCAGCGCGGCTGCAGCCGCTCGCCGGCACGGCCCGCCTCGATCGCGCGCGGCAGCAGCGTCATGAAGAAGCCCCTGAAATCGCGCCGCAGCGCCTCGCCGGGCAGCAGCGCCTCGAACTGGCGCACGCGCCGGCTCCAGCCGGGCTTGAGCAGTTGCTGGCTGACAAAGGCCTGCAGCGCCTGCGCCGGGTTGAACAGGCGCAGCCGGTTCGGCGGCAGCACCAGCAGCGGCAGGGCGCAGGCTTCGTCGTGCGGCAGCGGTTCGACGAAGCTGCACAGCACCGCAACGCGCGCCCATTGCTCGGCGCCGAGCCCCGCGATGCCCGGCATCGGCGCGGCCGCCGCGCCGTCGACGCGTGGCGCACGCGGCGCCTCGATCTGCTGCACGAAGCGCAGCGCGTCGCGAAAGCCGTGCGACGCCTTCGCGTGGTTCGCCTTCGTGCTCATCACCGCCAGGTTGCCGGCGGCATAGCCGGCGTCGTTGCGGACCCGGTCGACCGACGCGTCGCTCGCCTCCAGCGTGGCGCTGGACAGCGCGGCCCGCGTGATCGGGCAGTGGCTCACGTCGATCTGCTGCAGGTAGTTGGGCGTGACCTGCACCAGCTCGACGCTGCGCCCGCGCAGCCACGCGTGCAGCCGCAGCTGCAGCCACTTGCGCACGTGGCGCGTCGCGGCCAGCGTGCGCAGCCCGAACACGGACTGGCCGGCGAGCAGGCCGTCGCGCAGCGCCGAGGGCTCCTGCCGATACGGCGCCGGCGGTTCGACGCGGTAGTGCGCGTAGTCCCAGCCGAGCTCGAAGCCGGCGTGCTCGTGCGCCGTCAGGCCGGTGTGAGGAAGGCCGGTTTGCAGATCGATCAGGCTGTGCGTGGTCATCATGGCTGGGCTCCTGGACGTTCGCCGCGAACCGTTCGCAGCGATGGAGCCAGTCTGGCCGCCAGGTGGCTCATGGCGTGAGCCAGCGAGAATCTCCCGGATCGGGGTATGCTCGGCGCCACTGGCTCACGCCATGAGCCATCGACGTGCAAAGGGCCCGGCGGATGGCGCTGGCCGCGCCGATCGGCACGCGCCTGCGCAACGCCGCGGCCCGAAATGCGGGATCATTGCCGGCACCCTGACCCATCGAAAGGACGGACGTGAAAGCCATCTGGAACGGCGTGACCATCGCCGAGAGCGACGACACCGTGGTCGTCGAGGGCAACCACTATTTCCCGGAATCCAGCCTGAAGCGCGAGTACGTCGCCTTCAGCAACCACCGCAGCAGTTGCCCATGGAAGGGGCAGGCGTACTACCACAGCCTGTTCGTCGACGGCGAGATGAACGAGAACGCGGTCTGGTACTACCCCGAGCCGAGCGAAGCCGCGGCGCAGATCAAGGGCCGCGTCGCGTTCTGGAAGGGCGTGAAGGTCGCCTAAGGCGGCTCGGCTACTTACCGGCCTTGAACGCCGTGAAGATGCGCGTCTGCACGCGCCGGATCTCCTGCGGTGCGGCATCAGGCGGCGTCATGCGCTTCTTGTCGGCGTCGGACAGGAAGATCGTCCTGTTCTCGGCCACGTCCTTCTTGACGAACTTCAGCGACGCCGCGTTCGGGTTCGCGTAGAAGACCTTGTTGGTCAGCGAGGCCGCCACCTCGGGGCGCAGGATGTAGTTGATCCACAGGTGCGCGTTGTTCGGGTGCGGCGCGTCCTTCGGGATCGCCATGGTGTCGAAGAACAGCGTCGCGCCGCCGGCGGGGATCAGCGTCTCGATCGCCGGCGGCGCCTTCGGGGCGGCCTCGATCGCCCGGGCGCGGGCGATGTTGATGTCGCCCGAATAGCCCATCACCGCGCACAGCTGGCCGCTGGCGAGGTCGTTGATGTAGCCGCTCGACGAGAAGCGCGTGACGTAGGGCCGCACGCTCCTGAGCATCTTCGCGGCCGCGTCGTAGTCGGCCGCGTTCGTGCTGTACGCCGGCTTGCCGACATACAGCATCGCGACCGGCAGCACCTCGGAAGCGGAATCGAGGAAATTGACGCCGCAGCGCTTCAGCCGGGCCGCGTACTTCGGGTCGAAGATCAGGCTCCAGGCGTTGTCGGGCATCGCGAGCTCGCCGAGCGCGGCCTTGACCTTCGCGGTGTTGATGCCCACGGTCACATAGCCCCAGAGCCAGTCGACCAGGTACTGGTTGCCCGGGTCGACGTGGGCCAGCTGCTCGAGCAGGCCCTTGTCGAGGTTGCCCCAGTTCGTGAGCTTGCTGCGATCGAGCGTCTGCAGCAGGCCGCCGGCAATCTGCGTCTTCGCGAAGTGCGACCCCGGCACGACGATGTCGTAGCCGGTCCTGCCCGCCACCAGCTTGGCATGCAGGATCTCGTTGGCATCGTAGTTGTCGTAGTTGACCTTGATGCCGGTCTCTTTCTCGAAGTTCCTGACCGTGTCGTCGGCGATGTAGTCGGACCAGTTGTAGATGTTGAGCACCTTGGGTTCGTCCGCAGCGCGGGCGAACCCGGCGCAGGCGGCGAGTGCGATCAGCAGGGCGGACGTCTTCGGCTTCGACTTCATGACAGGCGGGCTCCTCGGGGATGGACACTGGCGGCGGTGCGCCGTGGGCGCTGCGTTCGCCACGGGTTTGCACGAGCAGCAAATGCTAGCGGCAAATCCCGGCGCCCGACTCTCGCCGTCGCTCCGACTCCGGGTGGCCGACCTGACCTTCAAGGGGGCTGCTCGACGACAAGCCCGCCACCGCGGCGACGGCCGCGGCCGTCGATGAATGACCCGCTGCCGGCCACGCTCGGCGGCGGCGGCGACACTGCGGGTTCTCCATACGACCCTGCGCCGCCGATGCCTCTCGCGCTCGACACCCCCGCCAACCCCCGGCCCGCCACGCCGGCGCCCGATCGCGAGCGCCAGGCGCTGTGGGCAGCGCTCGCGGTCATCGCGGTATGGGGCAGCAATTTCAGCGTGCAGAAGGTCGTGTTCACCGCACTCTCGCCGGGCGGCTTCCTGTTCGCCCGCTACCTGATGATGCCGGCCGCGGCCGCCGCGCTGCTGCTGTGGCGCTTCGGGCCGAGGTGGCCGACGCTGCCGCGCAGCGAGCTGTTCGCGCTGGCCCGGCTGGGGTTGGCCGGGCACCTGCTGCATGTCGGCCTGGTGACCTACGGCATCCATTGGTCGACCGCGTTCTCGAGTTCGCTGATCCTCGCCTGCGGTCCGGTGTTCACCCTGCTGATCCTGCGCTGGCACGGGCTGGAGCAGCTCACGCGCGGCCAGGTCGCCGGCGTCGCGGCGGCCTGCGCAGGCGTGCTGGTGTTCCTGTCCGACAAGCTGATCGGTGGCCACTGGCAGGCCAGCGGCGGCGACCTGACGCTGCTGGTGGCGGCCTCGTTCTTCTCCTGGTACACGGTCAGCGCCAAGCCGCTGATCGAGCGCCACGGCGGCGTCACCGTGATGGCCTATGCCACCCTGCTGGGCAGCGTGCCGGTCGTGCTGCTGAGCCTGCCGGCGGGGCTGCAGGTGGACTGGGGCGCGGTCCGCCCGGCGATCTGGCTGGGCCTGTGCCACGCGGCGCTGGTCTCGGCCTTCCTCGGCTGGCTGGTCTGGGGCTGGGTCAACGAGGTGCGCGGCGTCGCGCGCAGCGCGCCGCTGATGTACCTGATGCCGCCGGTGGCCGGGCTGGTCGCGTGGGTCACCACGGGCGAGCGCTACACCGGCACCAAGCTCGCCGGTGCGGCCCTGACCCTGGCCGGGGTGGCGCTGGCGCAGTACGCTTCGCGGCCGACCGACCCGGTGCGGGAGGCGCCGGCACGGGTCGACTGAAGTCCGTTCCCGCCGCACTGTTCGAGGAGGACCCTGTGCCCATGTTCACCCGGCCGCCTCGGGAAGCGCCCGCCCGCCCCGTGGTTTCGGCGCCCCTCATGAGGAAGCGCCCGGCCGCCCGAAGTTTCCTCGTCCCCCGCGGCCACGAACGGGCCCGTTCCAGACCTTGGGGCGGACGATGTATGGCGTCAGCCTGGGGACGCTCTCGGGGAGCGGGGCGCGTCCTGGGGCTCGCCGCACAACCAGGTCAAGGCCTCGCTGTTCAACCGCCGCGACTTCATCGAGCGCGCGCGTGCTGGTGCCGGTCGGTGCCGTCCGGCATGGTGCTTGCCTTAGCATGCGCGTCATGCCGAAACACGCCTCACGCCCGCGCGGGTGGACCTTCAGCGCGCAGCGCCGGGTCGTGCTGTCGCTGGCGGCGACGGCGCTCGGCGCGCGGGCGCTGCCCGGCGCCGCGGCAGGCCCCGACGCCGCCGCCGACCAGGCCCCCGGCGCCGCGCTCGGGGTCTGGACCCATGCCTACGCCGCGTTCGGCGGCCCCAAGTATCCGCGCGACTTCGATCATTTCGAGTACGCGAACCCCGCCGCGCCCAAGGGCGGCACGCTGTACCTGCGCAATCCCGACCGGCGAACCAGCTTCGACAAGTTCAACAGCTTCACGCTGAAGGGCGCGGCACCGGCCGGCCTGGCGGTCTTCATGCTGGAGCCGCTGGCGATCTGGTCGGGCGACGAGCCGCAGACCATGTACGGCCTGCTCGCCGAGGAGATGCTGATCGCGCCCGACAAGTCGTCGATGACGATCCGGCTGCATCCGAAGGCGCGCTTCTACAACGGCGACCCGGTGACCGCGGCCGACGTGAAATACAGCTTCGACTCGCAATCCGGCAAATTCGCCTCGCCGGCGCTGCAGAGCACGCTCGCCAGCATCGCGCGGGCCGTCGTGCTCGACGCGCGCACCGTGCGCTTCGACCTGAAGGACCGCACCACCGACACGCTGTTCCTGGTCGGCGGCCTGAGCATCTTCTCGGCCAGGTGGGCGCTCGGCCCCGACGGCCAGCCCAGGCAGTTCGACCAGATCGTCACCGAGTACCCGATCACCAGCGGCCCGTACACCATCGCGCTGGCCGACTCGGGCCGGCGCATCGAGTTCCAACGCAACCCCGACTACTGGGCGCGCGACCTGCCGGTGCGCCGCGGCTTCTTCAACTTTGACCGCGTCGTCTACCGCTACTACAAGGACAACGACGTCGCGCGCGAGGCCTTCAAGGCCGGCGAGTTCGACATCCTGAAGGAGTACAGCGCGCGCAGCTGGGTGCGCCAGCACCGGGGCCCGAAATGGGACGACGGCCAGATCGTCAAGGACCCGTTCCCCACCGCTTTCGGCCAGGGGCAGCAGGCCTTCGACCTGAACCTGCGGCGGCCGAAGTTCCAGGACATCCGGGTGCGCGAGGCCCTCACGCTGAGCTACGACTTCGAGATGACGGTGAACCGCTACGGCGAGTACACGCGCGGCGACAGCATGTTCAGCAACACCGAGTTCGCGGCCCGGGGCCTGCCGTCGGCCGCCGAGTCGAGGCTGCTGGAACCGTTCCGCCGCGAACTGCCGCCGGCCGTGTTCGGCCCGGCCTACTTGGCGCCGCGCACGAACGGCGAGCCGGCCCGGCTGCGGCGCAACCTGCTGCGCGCGCGCGAGTTGTTCAACGCCGCCGGCTGGCAGCTGGCCGCCGACGGACGCCTGCGCAATGCCGCCGGCGAGGCGTTCGAGGTCGAATACATGCGCCCCGGCGAGGCCAGCAACAACCTGCCGGAATGGCAGCAGAACCTCGAGAAGCTCGGCGCCCGTCTGACCTTTCGCGATGTCGACTACGCGCTCTACCAGCGGCGGCTGCAGGAGTACGACTTCGAGATGATCGCGATCGTCGAGGGCAAGTTCACGCTGCCGCCGGTGGCCGACCTGGTCAGCCTGTACGGCTCGAAGGCGGCCGACGAGAAGGGCAACAGCAACTTCCGCGGCGTCAAGAGCGCCGCCGTCGACAGCCTGCTCGAGACCATGGCCAACGCGACCACGCTCGACGCGCTGCGCACCGCGAGCCGGGCGCTCGACCGGGTCGTGATGTGGAACCACTGGCAGGTGCCGGGCTACTACACCGCGAACGAGCGCGCTTCGTACTGGAACCGCTTCGGCATGCCGGCGCTGCGGCCGAAGTACTACACCGTCGAGAGTCCCAGCGATCCGCAGCCCGCCTGGCCGATCACGACCTGGTGGGTGAAGACCGCAACCCCGAAGTGACCGCGAACCCGAAAGCGCCACCATGCTCGGCTATCTCCTGAAACGCATCCTGCTGATGGTGCCCACGCTGTTCGGCGCGCTCGCCATCACGTTCGTCGTGATCCAGTTCGTCCCCGGCGGGCCGGTCGAGCAGCTGATGGCCGAGGCCCGTGCCAGCCAGCGCGGCGGCGGCGAGGGTGGCGGCTACAAGGCCGGGCGCGACAACGACGCGAAGCAGATCGCCGAACTGAAGAAGCTCTACGGGTTCGACAAGCCGGCGCACGTGCGCTTCGTCGAGATGATCGGCAACTTCCTGCGCTTCGACCTCGGGCGCAGTTTCCTGCAGAACAAGGACGTGTGGACGCTGATCAAGGAGAAGCTGCCGGTCTCGATCAGCCTGGGGCTGTGGACCTTCCTGCTGACCTACCTGATCTCGATCCCGCTGGGCGTCGTCAAGGCGGTGCGCGAAGGCTCGCGCTTCGACGCGCTGACCTCGCTGGTCGTGCTGATCGGCTACGCGATCCCCGGCTTCGTGCTGGGCCTGTTCCTGATCGTGCTGTTCGCCGGCGGCAGCTTCTGGGAGTGGTTCCCGCTGCGCGGCCTGACCTCCGACCACTGGGCCGAGCTGAGCTGGCCGGCGCGCATCGCCGACTACTTCTGGCACATCACGCTGCCGCTGATCTGCATGGTGATCGGCAGCTTCGCGATCGTGACGATGCTGACCAAGAACACCTTCGTCGAGGAGATGCGCAAGCAGTACGTGCTGGTGGCGCGCGCCAAGGGCCTGTCGCAGAAGCGGGTGCTGTTCAAGCACATCTTCCGCAACGCGCTGATCCCGCTGATCACCGGCTTTCCGGCCGCCTTCGTCGGCGCGTTCTTCGCCGGTTCGGTGCTGATCGAGACGCTGTTCTCGCTCGACGGCCTGGGCCTGCTGTCCTACGAGTCGGTGGTGCGGCGCGACTATCCCGTGGTGCTGGGGTCGCTGTACCTGTTCACGCTGATCGGCCTGGCCGTCAAGCTGGTCGCGGACCTGCTGTACGTGCTGGTCGACCCGCGCGTGCAGTTCGACAGCGTGGGCAAGTGATGGCGAACGATACGACCATCGGCGCGGCGGCGGGCCCAGCGCCGGACCGCTCCCAAGCGGGTCCGCATCCCGAGGGCCACGAAGCGGCCCCTCGTGGCCCCTGGGAATCGGTCGACGTACTCGTCGGCCGAGGGGCTCCACTCTCGCCCAACCAGCGCGCCTGGGCGCGCTTCAAGCGCAACCGGCTGGGTTACCTGTCGCTGTGGATCTTCGTCGCGCTGCTGCTGCTGGCGACCTTCGCCGAACTGATCAGCAACGACCGGCCGCTGATCGCGCGCTACGATGGCACGCTGTACTTCCCGTTGATCCACAACCCGCCCGAGCGCCAGTTCGGCGGCGACTTCGGCACGCCGACCGACTGGAAGGACCCGCTGATCCGCGCGAACTTCGCACGGCCGGGCAACTGGGCCGTGTTCACCCTCAACGAGCATTCGGACCAGTCGCAGGACTACTTCCAGAAGGCGCCCAGCCCCGCGGCACCGAGCGCGCAGAACCTGCTGGGCACCGACGTCGACTCGCACGACATGGTCGCCAAGCTGATCTACGGCTTTCGCGTCAGCATCTGGTTCGCGTTCGCGCTGACGCTGGTCGGCACCGTGCTGGGCGTGATCGCGGGCGCGCTGCAGGGCTATTTCGGCGGGCGCGTCGACCTGCTCCTGCAGCGCGTCTTCGAGATCTGGGGCGCGGTGCCGGAGCTGTACCTGCTGATCATCTTCGCGTCGATCTTCGAGCCCTCGCTGCTGCTGCTGCTGGTGCTGCTGTCGCTGTGGGGCTGGCTGGGCCTGTCGGACTACGTGCGCGCCGAGTTCCTGCGCAACCGCAACCTCGAGTACGTGAAGGCGGCGCGCGCGCTCGGACTGTCGAACCGGCAGATCATCTGGCGCCACGTGCTGCCGAACTCGCTGACGCCGGTGATCACCTTCCTGCCATTCCGCATGAGCGGGGCGATCATCGCGCTGACCTCGCTGGACTTCCTCGGCCTGGGCGTGCCGCAGAACACGCCGTCGCTGGGCGAGCTGCTGCGCCAGGGCAAGGCCAGCCTCGACGCGTGGTGGATCATCTTCCCGACCTTCGCGGTGCTGGTGCTGACGATGCTGCTGCTGACCTTCATCGGCGACGCGCTGCGCGACGCCTTCGACACGCGCAAGTCATGAGCACGACGGTACGCCCATGAGCAGCACCGGGAACCTGCTGGAAGTGGATCGCCTGACGGTGCGGTTCGGCGCCAGCACCGTCGTCGACGAGGTGTCGTTCGGGATCGCACCGGGCGAGAAGTTCGCGCTCGTCGGCGAATCGGGATCGGGCAAGTCGATCACCGCGCTGTCGGTGCTGCGGCTGGTGGACGCGGCCGTGACGAGCGGCGCGATCCGCTTCGAGGGTGCCGACCTGGCGAAGAAGCCGGAGCGCGCGATGCGCGGCATCCGCGGCGCCGAGATCGCGATGATCTTCCAGGAGCCGATGACCGCGCTGAACCCGCTGTACACGGTGGGCAACCAGATCGGCGAAGTGCTGGAGCTGCACGAGGGCCTGCGCAGGAATCAGGCGCGCGCGCGCGCGATCGAGCTGCTCGCGCGTACCGGCATCCCCGAGCCCGAGCGGCGCATCGACGCTTTTCCGCACGAGCTTTCGGGCGGCCAGCGCCAGCGCGCGATGATCGCGATGGCGCTGGCCTGCCGGCCGAAGCTGCTGATCTGCGACGAGCCGACGACCGCGCTCGACGTGACGATCCAGGCGCAGATCCTCGCGCTGCTCGACGAACTGCAGGCCGAGATGGGCATGGCGCTGCTGTTCATCACCCACGACCTGAACCTGGTGCGGCGCTTCACCCACCGCGTCGGCGTGATGGAGCGCGGCCGGCTGGTCGAGATCGGCGACACCGCGACGGTCTTCGCAGCGCCGCAGCACGCCTGCACCCGCCGGCTGCTGGCGAGCCGGCCGCAGCGCGTGGTGCAGCCGCTGCCGGCCGACGCGCCCATCCTGCTGGCCGGCGACGACATCGGCGTCAACTTCGCGATCGCGCAGGGCTGGTTCGGCAAGCGCGTCTTCGAGGCGGTGCGGCACGCGACGCTGCAGCTCAGGCGCGGCGAGACGCTGGGCATCGTCGGCGAATCGGGCTCGGGCAAGACCACGCTCGGGATGGCCCTGCTCGCGCTGCAGCCGATCTCGGCCGGGACGGTCGAGATGGGCGGCCAGCGCATCGACAACGCCGACCGCACGGTGCTGCGCGCGATGCGCAGGCGCATGCAGGTGGTGTTCCAGGACCCGTTCGCGTCGCTGAGCCCGCGTATGACGGTCGGCCAGATCGTCGGCGAGGGCCTGGCGCTGCACCGGCCCGAGCTCACCCGGTCGGCACGCGACAAGCTGGTGCTGGACATGCTGGCCGAGGTCGGTCTGAGCGAGGCCAAGGGCGTGGGCAATGTGCTGCAGCGCTACCCGCACGAGTTCTCCGGCGGCCAGCGCCAGCGCATCGCGATCGCGCGCGCCGTGGTCCTGCGCCCCGAAGTGCTGGTGCTGGACGAGCCGACCTCGGCGCTCGACGTCTCGGTGCAGCAGCAGGTGCTGGCGCTGCTGGCCGAGCTGCAGCGCAATCACGGCCTGAGCTTTGTCTTCATCAGTCACGATCTCGCGCTGGTGCGCGCGATGTCGCACCGCGTGCTGGTGATGAAGAACGGCGACGTGATCGAGCAAGGCGAGGCGCTCGCGCTGTTCGAGGCGCCGCGCGAGGACTACACCCGGGCCCTGCTGGCGGCGGCGCATTTGAAGTGATGACGCACGGACCGGGCGGAACCGGCGAGCCGGCCGCTGCGCACGCAGTCTCGACCGGGCGCCCAGTCCTTTGCAGAGCGCCGATCGAAGCGTAGAGTTCGCCTGCCGGCAAGAACCGCGAACCGCACGGAGGAACTCATGAGCCAGGATCCATTTGCCCAGCTGAAGCAGCAGCAGCGCGAGATGTGGGCGTCGTTTGCACCAACGGCCATCTTCACGACCCCCTCGGCGGGCCACCTCGTGAGATTCGCCGGCATCCGCGCCGGCGAGGCCGTGCTGGACGTGGGCACCGGCACCGGTGTGGCCGCCATTACCGCAGCCCGCGCCGGTGCGCAGGTCAAAGCCCTGGACCTGACCCCCGCCTTGCTGGACGAAGCCCGCGAGAACGCGCGCATCGCCGGCCAGGGTGGCGTGGTGTGGACCGAGGGCGACGCCGAGCAGCTGCCCTATCCCGACGCCTCCTTCGACGTCGTGTTGAGCCAGTTCGGACACATGTTCGCGCCGCGTCCCGACGTCGTGATGGCCGAGATGCGCCGCGTGCTCAGGCCCCACGGGCGCGTCGCCTTCGCCACCTGGCCGCCCGAGCACTTCATCGGCCGCATGTTCGCCTTCGTGGGTCGGAACTCGCCGCCGCCGCCGCCCGGTGCCTCACCGCCGCCGCAGTGGGGCAACCCTGCGCTGATCGCCGAACGCCTGGGCGCGCACTTCGAGGCGCCCTTCTTCGAACGCGGCACGATGCTGTTCTCGGCCCTGAGCATTGCGCACTACCGGCTGTTCATGGAGCGGTCGGTGGGCCCGATGCAGAAACTGGTGGAGCGGCTGCAGGGCGAACCCGAGAAGCTTGCCGCGATCCGCGCCGAATTCGATGCCCTGGTCGCGCCGTACTACGCCGACAACGTCGTGCACCAGGACTACCTGCTGACGCGCGCCCAGGCCCGCTGAGCACGGCAGCCCCGGGGACGGCGTCCTGAACGCCGAACGCATTTCCGGGAACTGCTCGCATCTGCACCGGCCCGCGCGAGCCCTGGACCTTCGAGCGCGACCCGCACCCGTCCATGGAGCGCTGCCGAGCCGCTTCAGCGCCCGGGCGGCGGGAAGCGGATCTCGTAGCGGGAGTGTCTCTGATCGTCCCTGAACTGCAAGGTGCTGCCGACCCATTCGCAGGGCACGACCAGTTCGTCGATCTGCACGAGGTTGTGCATCACGACGATCTCGACCTGGCTGCTGTGCAACTGCATCTGATAGACGACATCGTCGACGCGCAGGCGCAAGGACCCGCCGGCGCGCAGCTCCGCCTGGGCCGGCCCGCAACTCGGCGGCGCGGCCGAGGTCGCCACGCACAGCTGCACCAGGTGCCGCCCGGAGCCGGGCAGCGTCGCGGACACGGCCGCGGCACCGAGCGCGGCGCAGGCTGCCAGCACGCCGGCCAGCCGCGCCGCGTGCCTCACTTCAGCAGGCCCTCGGCCTTCATTGCCGCCTGCACCGCCGGGCGCGCCGCCATGCGGGCCTGGAAGGCGCTGAGGTTCTTCAGGCCGGAGAGGTCGATGCCGGTGTGTTTGGTCCAGCTGAGGACGGTGAACAGGTACGGGTCGGCGACGCTGAACGCATCGCCCATCAGGTAGGGCTTGCCTTCGAGCTGCTCGTCCACCCACTTCAACCGGGCGACGGCGCGGGCCCGCATCACGGCCTTGCCTTCTTCCGGCATCGCCGGGTTGAACATGCCGCCGATGCCCTTGTGCAGCTCGCTGGTGATGAAATTGAGCCACTCCTGCAGCCGGTAGCGCGCCATCGTGCCGTTCGCCGGCGCGAGCTGCTTCGCCGGCACCTGGTCGGCGATGTACTGCACGATCACCGGCCCCTCGGACAAGCGCTCGCCGCTGTCGAGCTCGAGCAGCGGCACGTAGCCCTTGGAGCTGATCGTGTAGTAGTCGGTGCCGTCGGCGAGCTGATGGGTCTTGGTGCTGGCCAGCACCGGCTCGAAGGCCAGGCCCGCCTCGTGCAGCACGATGTGCGGGGCGAGCGAACAGGCACCGGGACTGTAGTAGAGCTTCATGAGGGTTTCGTCCTGAGTCGTGGGACCGCCATTACAGCGCGTTCCCGGCTTCCCCGCAGAATGCAGGTTCAAGCACTTTGAAGGCTGCATGCAGTCGACCGCTCTTGAGCCGGACGCCGCGTGCACTACATTGAAACCATGAACACGACCACCCCCAGCTCCTTCCCGGTTCGGCGCTCGCGACAGGTCGAGCGGCTGGTGCGCGGCCAGCCCACGTCCGACGGCGACGGCGTCAAGCTGACGCGCGTGCTGACGCAGCCGCTGCAGACGCGGCTCGATCCGTTCCTGATGCTCGACGCCTTCGGCAGCGATGCCGCGAGCGACTACATCGGCGGCTTCCCCAGCCACCCGCACCGCGGCTTCGAGACCGTGACGATCATGCTGGCCGGCCGCATGCGCCACCAGGACAGCGTCGGCAACGTCGGAGTGCTCGAGCCCGGCAGCGTGCAGTGGATGACCGCCGGGCGCGGCATCATCCACTCCGAGATGCCCGAGCAGGAGGAAGGCCGCATGGCCGGCTTCCAGCTCTGGATCAACCTCGCGGCGAAGGACAAGATGAGCGCGCCCGCCTACCGCGACGTGCCACCGGCCGACGTGCCGGTGGTCGCGCTGGACGGCGGCGTCCGGGTGCGCGTGATCGCCGGCCGGGCGCTGGGCGTGGCCGGTGCGGTGCAGCGGCCGACGACCGAGCCGCTGGTGCTCGACATCGTGCTGCCCGCCGGGCAATCGTTCGACGCCGCCTTGCCGGCCGGACATAACGCCTTCGCCTACGTGTACGGCGGCGGCGTGGTGAGGATCGGCGAGGGTGCGCCGGCACGCGTCGAGAGCGAGCGCATGGCGATCCTCGCCAACGAGCCCACGGCCGACGGTGTGCGGCTGCGCGCCGAGTCCGACGCCCGCGTGCTGCTGGTCGCCGGCGCGCCGCTGAACGAGCCGATCGCGCAGTACGGGCCGTTCGTGATGAACACGACCGCCGAGCTGCATCAGGCGGTGGCCGACTTCCAGCGCGGCGCGCTCGCCGTCTGAACAGCGCGCGGTCCAGCGCGCGCGGCCTCGACGAGACGTCTTTCGTGGCCCTTTGTGGCCGTTCACGGACCGGTCGGCGCGCCCGAAAACCGGACCATCGCCGTGTTCGGCTAGGCTGTCGGTTTCCGTCAGGAGGCCGACATGCCCCGCCAGACCCTCGAAGAAGCCCGCCTGCACCCGGCGATCCGCGACCTGGTCGCGAACCTGAACGCGGACATCGTCCACAACGTCCAGGCCGCGACCCTGTCCAATCCCGTGCTGGTGGTCGGCATGGCCGGCAACCCGTTCTGCCGGCGCGCGCGGCGCCTGCTGAGCGCCGCGCAGATTCCGTTCCACTACCTCGGCTACGGCAGCTACCTGAGCCAATGGCGGCCGCGCAATGCGCTGAAGATGTGGAGCGGCTGGCCGACCTTCCCGATGGTGTTCGTGAAGGGGCAACTGGTCGGCGGCGCGCAGGATCTGGAAAGGCTGATCAAGAGCGGCGAACTGAAGCGTCTGCTCGGCGAATGACGTTGCCCGGGTGCCGCGACACCGTCCGCTGCGTGCCCGATCGCCCGATGCACGCGCTGCCGAATCTGCCGCGCGCCCTGCTCGGGCTCCTGCTGTGCCTGAGCGCCGGCATCGCCCACGCGCAGGGACTGACCGATTGCCGCCTCGCGGGTCTGCCGCACGGCATCCAGTGCGGTGTCGTGCAGCGGGCGCTCGATCCGGCCCGGCCCGACGGGGCGAAGATCGCGGTCCACTACGTGCTCGTCCCGGCGATGGCGCGGCGCAAGCTGCCGGACCCGGTGTTCCTGATCCCCGGCGGCCCGGGCCAGAGCGCGATCGACCTCGCGCCCCAGGTGATGCCGCTGTTCGGCCGCCTCAACAACCGGCGCGACATCGTGTTCGTCGACCAGCGCGGCACCGGCCGCAGCGCGCCGCTCGACTGCCCCGAGACGCTGGCGGATCAGGCCGACGTCGAACGGCAGATGCGGCGGCTGGCGCGCTGCAGGACCGAGCTGCTGCAGCGCCCCCACCTGCGCGCGCCCGGCGCGCTGGGCTTGTTCACGACGACGATCGCGATGCAGGACCTCGACGCGGTGCGCGCGCAGCTCGGCGCGGACCGCATCGACCTTGTCGGCATCTCGTACGGCACGCGCGCGGTGCTCGAGTACATGCGCCAGTTTCCCGACGCGGTGCGGCGCAGCGTGCTCGATTCGGTCGCGCCGCCGGACATGGTCCTGCCGGCCAGCTTCTCGACCGATGGCCAGGCCGCGCTCGACGCGCTGCTCGCCGCCTGCGAGCACGAGCCCGAATGCACCCGCGCCTACCCGAGGCTGCGCGCCGACTGGGCCGCCCTGCTGGCGAGCCTGCCGAAGCCGGTCGTCGCCCCGCAGCCACTGAGCGGCGTGCCCGAGCGCGTCACGCTGACCCGCGACATGGTGCTCGGCGCGGTGCGCGGTGCACTCTACAACCCGGCGATCGCGGCCGCGCTGCCGGCGGCGATCACCGACGCCGCCGCCGGCCGCTACGAGGCGCTGACCGGCATCGGCTCGCTGCTCGGCTCGCGGCGCGGCCTGCGCCTGGCGATGGGCATGCACTTCTCGGTCGTCTGCGCCGAGGACGCGCCACGCCTCGACCAGGCCACCGATGCGCCGGGCGCCGACTTCGGCGACAGCCAGGCGCAGCTCTACCGTCGCGTCTGCGCCGACTGGCCGCGCGGCGCGGTGCCGCCGGCGTTCTACTCGATCCCGCCGTCGGCCACGCCGACGCTGCTGCTCAGCGGCGGGCTCGATCCGGCGACCCCGCCGCGCCACGGCGCGCGGGTCGCGAAGGCGCTCGGCGCGGCGGCGCGGCAGGTGGTGGTGCCGAACGCCGGACACGGCGTGCTGGGCATCGGCTGCGCGCGTGACGTGCTCTTCCGCTTCATCGACGCGGCCGACGGCGCCGCCGCCACCGCGGTCGACGCCGGCTGTCTGACACGCATCCCGCGCCCCGGCGTGTTCCGGCCGATCGCCGCCGACCCGGGGGACTCGAAATGATTCGCATCGAACGGCTCGCGAAGGCCTTCGTCGCTCCCGGCGCCCGGGGCCTGGGCGCGTTGACATCGGGGCGCAGGCCGGCGCGCCTCGTCCAGGCGGTGAAGGACGTGAGCCTGCATGCGCCCGACGGTCAGATCACCGGCCTGCTCGGGCCGAACGGCGCCGGCAAGACGACGACCCTGCGCATGCTCGCCGGGCTGATCGCGCCCGACGCCGGCCGCCTGCACATCGACGGCATCGACGTGACGACCCGGCCGCGCGCCGCGCTCGCGCGCATCGGCATGCTGTCGGACGCGCGCGGCCTGTACCCGCGGCTGACGGCGCGCGAGAACATCGTCTACTACGGGCGGCTGCAGGGCATGGCGCCCGACGCCGCGAATGCGCGCGCCGAAGCGCTGACGCAGATGTTCGAGATGCGCGTGCTGCTGGACCGCCGCACCGACGGGTTCAGCCAGGGCGAGCGGATGAAGACCGCGCTCGCACGCGCGCTCGTCCACGACCCGCCCAACATCGTCCTCGACGAGCCGACCAACGGCCTGGACGTGCTCGCGACGCGCGCGCTGCGCGACAGCCTGCGCTGGCTGCGCACGCCGGCGGGCGGCTCGAAGTGCATCGTGTTCTCGACCCACATCATGCAGGAGGTCGAGCGCCTGTGCGACGGCGTCGTGGTCGTCGCGCACGGCCGCACGGTCGCGACCGGCACGGTGCCGGAACTGCTTGCGCAGACGCAGGAACGGGACTTCGAGGAGGCGTTCGTGAAGCTCGCCTTCGTCGATGAACACGAATCCGTCGCATGACCCGGCTGCAGACCATCCTGACGATCTTCCGCAAGGAGATCCGCGACGCGCTGCGCGACCGGCGCACCCTGCTGACGGTGCTGGTGTCGTCGGTGCTGATGGGGCCGCTGGTGCTGCTCGCGATCTCGGCCCTGGTGGCCTCGCTCGAGTCGAGCGCCGAGTTGCGCGAGGTGGTCGTCGCCGACCTCGACCGCGCGCCCACACTGGTGAACTTCCTCGAGCGCCAGACCTACACCGTCAAGGCCGCACCGGCCGGCTACGAGGCGCTGCTGCGCAAGGCGAAACTGACCGATGCGGTCGTCGTCGTGCCCAAGGACTTCGAGGCGGCGCTGCTGCGCGGCGACGCACCGGTCGTCGAGATCGTCTCCGACAGCGCGAACCAGCGCTCGCAGGCCAGCGCCGCACGCGTCGCGCGCCTGCTCGCCGGCTTCGGCCGCGAGCGCGCCTTGCTGACGCTGGCGCTGCGCGGCGTCTCGCCCGACGCGCTCGAACCGGTGCAGGTCGAGGAACGCGACCTCGCGAGCACGCAGACGCGGGCGGCGCAGATCACCGGCATGCTGCCTTTCTTCGTGCTGATGGCGGTGCTGACCGGCGCGCTGAACGCCGCGCTCGACACGACTGCCGGCGAGCGCGAACGCGGCTCGCTGGAGCCGCTGCTGATGAACCCGGTCGAGCGCTGGGTGCTGGTGCTCGGCAAGTGGGGCGCGGTCGCGGGCGTGGGCATGCTGATCGCGGTGCTGGCCTGCTTCGGCTTCCTGCCTGGCCAGTGGCTGCTGCGCAGCGACACGCTGGCGGCGATGTTCCGCTACGGCGTGCGCGAGGCGTTGCTGTTCCTGGTCGTGCTGCTGCCGTTCGCGGCGGCGGCCTCGGCGCTGTTGATGGCGGTGGCGATCCGCTGCCGGACCTTCAAGGAGGCGCAGGCGAGCACGACGGTCGTGATGCTCGCCGCCTCGCTGCTGCCGCTGATCAATGTGTTCAGCCTGGGCGACGAATCGCCCTGGTACCTGTGGGTCCCGGCGCTGGCGCAGAACGTGTTGATGACGCGCGTGCTGAAGGGCGAGGCCTTCGGCGCGGAGCAGCTCGCCGTGCCCTTGCTGGTGTGCGCGGCGCTGGCCGCGGGCGGCATCTGGTTCGTGGCGCGGGCGCTGCGCAGTGCGGCCGTGCGCTGAGCACCGCGGCCCGCGCCCGCGAATCCGCGATGATCGCGCCATGAATCCTTCCACCGACCTGGCCGCGCCGACCTGGCGCTGGTGCCGCTTCGACGCGCTCGACGTGTTGGAACTGGACGCGATCTTCCGCGCCCGCCAGCAGGTGTTCGCAATCGAGCAGCAGTGCATCTACCTCGATGCCGACGGCTTCGACGCGCACTCGTTCCACCTCGCGGCCTGGGCGGCGGACCGCAGCGTTCCGCTCGCCTATGCACGCGTCGTTCATCCGGGCCGCAAGTACGCGGAGCCGTCGATCGGGCGCGTCGTCACGACCGGCGCCGCACGCGGCACCGGCCTCGGCCGCGAGCTGGTCCGGCGCGCGGTCGTGCACTGTGGGCAGGCCTTCCCCGGCCACGGCACCCGAATCTCGGCGCAAACACGGCTGGAGCGCTTCTATGCCGGGTTCGGCTTCGTCGTGGTCGGACCGCCCTACCTCGAAGACGGCATCCCGCACACCGAGATGCTGCGCCCGCCCGGCTGAGCCGCACGCGGCCCTTCGGGTGACGTGCCGGCGGCCAGTGCCTACAATCCCGCTTTGCTCAAAAATCAGGCAAGGCGATGCTGTTTCCGAAGGAATTCGACGTGATCGTGGTCGGTGGCGGCCACGCCGGCACCGAGGCCGCGCTCGCCGCCGCACGGATGGGCGCCGCCACGCTGCTGCTGACCCACAACATCGAGACGCTCGGCCAGATGAGCTGCAATCCGTCGATCGGCGGGATCGGCAAGGGTCATCTGGTCAAGGAGGTCGATGCACTCGGCGGCGCGATGGCCGCGGCGACCGACGAAGCCGGCATCCAGTTCCGCATCCTGAACGGCTCCAAGGGCCCGGCCGTGCGCGCGACACGGGCGCAGGCCGACCGCATCCTCTACAAGGCGGCGATCCGCCGACGCCTGGAGAACCAGCCGAAGCTCTGGCTGTTTCAGGGCGCGTGCGACGATCTGATTCTTGAAGGCGACCGGATTGCGGGTGCCGTCACGCAAGTGGGCATTCGCTTCCGGGCGCGTGCGGTGGTTCTGACCGCGGGCACGTTTCTCGACGGCAAGATCCATGTCGGGCTGCAGAGCCACAGCGCCGGGCGCGCCGGCGATCCGCCGGCGATGGCGCTGTCGGCGCGACTGAAGGAGTTGAAGCTGCCGCAGGGGCGCCTGAAGACCGGCACGCCGCCGCGCCTGGATGGACGCTCGATCGACTTCAGCCGGCTGACCGAACAGCCCGGCGATGGTGTCCCGCACGCCGACGGCACACCGGCGACCGAGCCGATGCCGGTGTTCAGCTTCATCGGCGACGCGTCGCAGCACCCGCGTCAGTTGCCGTGCTGGATCACGCACACGAACGAGCGCACCCACACGATCATCCGTGCCGGCTTCGACCGCAGCCCGATGTTCACCGGCCTGATCGACGGCATCGGCCCGCGCTACTGCCCTAGCATCGAAGACAAGGTGAATCGCTTTGCCGACAAGGATTCGCACCAGA
Organism: Pseudomonadota bacterium; assembly: GCA_040388965.1. Taxonomy (GTDB): domain Bacteria; phylum Pseudomonadota; class Gammaproteobacteria; order Burkholderiales; family Burkholderiaceae_C; genus LMDS01. The sequence goes on from JAZKAV010000019.1 coordinate 32,584, forward strand.
TCTTTCTGGAGCCCGAAGGGCTGACGACGCACGAGGTCTATCCGAACGGCATTTCGACCTCGCTGCCCTTCGACGTGCAGCTTGCCGCCGTGCGCAGCATGGTCGGGCTGGAGGACGCGCACATCCTGCGGCCCGGCTACGCCATCGAGTACGACTACTTCGATCCGCGCGAACTGAAGGCGAGTTTCGAGACACGCGCGATCGGCGGCCTGTTTTTCGCCGGGCAGATCAACGGCACGACCGGCTACGAGGAAGCAGCGGCACAAGGCCTGTTCGCCGGCATCAATGCCGCGCTGCAGGGGCAGGGCCGCGACGCCTGGCTGCCACGCCGCGATCAGGCCTACCTGGGCGTGCTGGTCGACGACCTGATCACGAAGGGCGTGACCGAGCCGTACCGGATGTTCACCAGCCGGGCCGAATTCCGGCTGCAACTGCGCGAAGACAACGCCGACCTGCGGCTGACCGAGGCCGGTCGCGCGATCGGCCTGATCGACGATGCGCGCTGGGCAGCGTTCAACCGCAAGCGGGACGCCGTGGCGCGCGAGATGGAGCGGATGAGGTCGACCTGGGTGCATGCGAGCGCGTTGCCCGCGGGCGACGCGCAGCGCCTGCTCGGCGCGCCGATCGAGCATGAGTACAGTCTGGCCGAGCTGCTGAAGCGACCCGACGCCGGTTTCGACGCGGTCGCCGAAGTTGCCGCCATCGCACGCCCGGATGCGGCGGTTTCACGTGAAACATTGCGCGCGGAGTTCGGGCTGCCGCTGGCCGATTCGGTGATCGAGCAAGTGCAGATCAGCATCAAGTACGCCGGCTACATCGACAAGCAGCACCGCGATGTGGAGCGCGCCATGCAATACGAAGCGCTGCGACTGCCCGATGATCTCGACTATTCCCAGGTGATGGCCCTGTCGTTCGAGGCCCGCCAGAAGCTGACCCGGCACCGGCCCGAGACCTTGGGGCAGGCGTCGCGTCTGTCCGGTATCACGCCGGCCGCCGTGTCGCTGCTGCTCGTGCACCTGAAGAAGGGTCGGTTCAAGGGTTTCGCAACCTTGCCGTCGGACGCCGAAACCGTCGTGGTGCGCTGACGCATGGGCAGTGCGCTCGAGGTGCTGCGCCCCGCGCTGCGCGAGATCATGCTTCGCCTGACACTCGATGCGCCGGAAGCGCAGATCGATGTCCTGCTCGCGTACCTCTCGCTGTTGCAACGCTGGAACGCGACCTACAACCTGACGGCCGTGCGGGAGCCGGCACAGATGCTGACGCAGCACGTCGCCGATTGTCTGGCGGTCATGACCCCGTTGCGACGCGAGCTGGGCATCGGCCCGTCGGCCCTGCTCGATGTCGGCAGCGGAGGCGGCCTGCCCGGCGTGGTGGTGGCGATCCTGAATCCGGCAATTCAGGTCACCTGCGTCGACGCAGTCGGCAAGAAGGCGGCGTTCATCCGACAGGTGGCCGCCGAGCTGGGTCTGCGCAATCTGCGAGCCGAGCACAACAGGGTGGAACAGATGACGTCCGGGCCGTTCAAGTTGGTGATCTCTCGCGCGTTTGCGTCGCTGAGTGACTTCGTCCGAATGACACGCGCGCGCCTCGCACCCGATGGGGTCTGGATGGCGATGAAGGGCAAGCTTCCCACGGACGAGCTGTCGCAGCTGCCGGACAGCGTCGAGGTGTTTCACGTGGAACCCATCGCGGTCCCGGGGTTGGATGCAGAACGTTGCCTGGTCTGGATGCGACCCAAGCGCTGAATTCCGGGCGGGTCACGGCATGGCCGCTCTCTATAATTCGAGAGCACCCCCAGGCCGACGGCATACGTCGTCCGCCCCCCGAGGGGGATGAGGAAACTTCGGGCGGCCGGGCGTTTCCTAATGAGCTGTCCACAACGGTCGCCCTCCCCAACCTATTTCGAGCGCTCATGGCCAGGATTTTCTGTATTGCCAATCAGAAGGGCGGCGTCGGCAAGACCACCACGACGGTGAACCTGGCCGCCGGGTTGAGCCAGATCGGCAAACGCGTGCTGGTGGTCGACCTCGACCCACAGGGCAATGCCACGATGGGCTCCGGGGTCGACAAGCGCGGACTGGAGTTGACCGTTTACGACGTGCTGCTCGAGAACGCATCCATTGCCGAGGCGCGCCAAAGCCACACCAAGGCCGGCTACGACGTGCTCGGCGCGAATCGTGAGCTGGCGGGCGCCGAAGTGGAGCTGGTCGAGCTGGAGCGGCGCAACATCCGCCTGAAGGGGGCGCTGCAGGCCGTCCGCGACGACTACGATTTCGTGCTGATCGACTGCCCTCCGTCGCTGAGCCTGCTGACGCTGAACGGCCTGTGCAGCGCGCACGGCGTCGTCGTGCCGATGCAGTGCGAGTACTTCGCGCTCGAAGGCCTGAGCGACCTGGTCAACACGATCAAGCAGGTGCACGCCAACCTGAATCCCGAGCTCGAGATCATCGGCCTGTTGCGCGTGATGTTCGATCCCCGCATCACCCTGCAGCAGCAGGTCAGCGAGCAGTTGAAGTCACATTTCGGCGAAAAGGTGTTCAACACCGTGATTCCACGCAACGTGCGGCTGGCCGAGGCACCGAGCTACGGGTTGCCGGGCGTCGTGTTCGATCCGGCCTCGAAGGGTGCGATCGCCTTCGTCGAGTTCGCGAAGGAAATGTCGAGCCGACTGGGCGTCGCCCTGGCCGCGGCCGCATGAACCTATTTTCCTCAGTTACCCAGTCCCCAAGGCGGTCAGCCCGAGGTTCGGCTTGGGTGCGCAAGCCAATATTCGCTCGACGATGTAGCGCACGAGGGCGATCCATCGCTCTGGTTTGGTCAACTGCGGCGCGGGGACCCGAATGAGCTGCAAGCCATGACGGACATTGGCCACAAGCGCCTTGATCTGGGCCGCGGCTTCATGCGTAATCGTCAGCAAGATTTTCTTCTGCCCGCCGTGGCTGGTCATGCGCCCCACCGCGCTGAGCAGCTTCGGGCGGCTCGTGATCGCCTCCAGGCGCGTCTTCGGATGCGCGAGCCGCACGTACCAGCTCCACCAGTTGTAGACCAGCGCCACGGCCCGCGCGCTGAGCGCGCAGCGCTCGATGTCGTGCGTGCTGTACCCACCCCAGCCCCACTGGTTCTTGATCTCGTCGAATCCGTTCTCACAGTCAGCACGATCCCGGTACAGCTGGCCGATGTTCTCCAGCGCGTAGTGCGCGTTGCATACCAGCACCGCGTACTCCCAGCTCTTGACCGGCTCGTTCTCGTCGATGAAGTGCAGCTCGGCTTGCACTTGATCTTTGCTTTTGCGCCCGCCCTTCTTGACCTCGACCACGAGGTCGGTCTTGCGTACGCGGCGCATCACGACGACGCGCCGGCGCTCGGTCCAGCCGGTGAGCCGCAGCCCGTCTTCGCAGGCCTCCCATCCCTGACCCACACTGCACCAGTCGCGTCGCGTCCATTGCCGTTGCACCAACTTCTTGACGCCCGCGCTTTGACGCAGCTTGAACAGGTAGGGCTGGTCGATGGCCTCCAGCGCGCTCATCTCACCTTCGCTACCGAAGGCGCAGTCGCCTCGAACAAGCTTCGGGCGTTGCGCTTGAGGCATGCCCTCCAGCAGCGCCATCAGCCCGGGCCGTGCATGCACGGGGCTGTGCCGGTTGCCGGGCTCGAGTTGCGCATCGAGCACCAGGCGCAGATTGCCGATCCAGTAGGTGTGGATCGCGTGGCTGGGCCGCCCGGGCTTGTGCGGGTTGTAGCTGACCACCGCTCCGTCCTGCTTGCCGTACAGAACCTTGATCGTGGTGTCGCAGTCCAGTATCCACGGCTGCTCGGTCGCCTGCGCAATGCTGTGCTTGAGCTGGTCCTGCATCCACTGCGTCGAGCGCGCAAGCCGCGCTTGTTGCGCCGCGCGCTGCGCCTCGGTGTGCTTGGCATCGGGGGCCGGTGCGATGGCGCTGAGGGCACGCCGCAGGCTGTCGTCGCCGATGATTCTGTTCATCCCCAGGATGCTCGGGGCCACACCATCGCCGCGCAGTGCGCCCACATGCGCGTAGCGGCAATGCCCGTCCAGGATCGACAGCATCCAGGTGCCGAGCACGTCGACAAGCTCCGGCGCGTTCGGACTCGTGTAGCTCAATGGGCAGCTCCCAAGCCAACGCTCGAACAACCCCGTGGCCTCCAGGTACTCGGCGAAGAAGGCCAGTTGACCGAGTGCCGTCGCGCTGCCTCGCTGGTCCCAGCGCACCGTGAACACGCCCCCAGGCGTGTTCACACGCATCGCCTCGTCCACAGGTTCGACCATCGTGTCGATGGCCTCTTGGCAGGCCGCCGCCACCGCCTTCACCGCTTTGACCGGTGCCAATTTGCGCTCACCCATCGGGTGCCCCCTCGTGTCGATCTCAAACCAGCGCCAAGTCTACGTTTGCGCCAGATCGCCACCGGGCAACTGAGGAAAATAGGATGAATCAGCGCCAGGCGGGTTGACCCCGCCTTTCAACACCGCCTCGCCGAACACGGCCGCAGGGTCCGTCACGCCGCCCGAGCGGCGCGGCCATCGATCACAGGCCCCTGCCTTCGTCCAGCCCGAGGTGCACGTTCATCGCCTGCACTGCGGCGCCGCTGGCGCCCTTGCCGAGGTTGTCCAGGCGCGCCATCAGGATCATCTGGGTGTCGTTTGCAAAGACGAAGATGTCGACACGATTCGTGTCGTTGCAGGCCTGAACGTCGAAATAGCCGCCGGCAAGGGTCGCCGCATCGCGCAACGGCATGACGCGGATGAAGCGCTCGCCCGCGTATCGCTGCTCGAACGCCGCCTGCACACCCTCCGCCGAAGTGCCGCCCTTCAGTTGCGGCAGATGTAAGGGCACGCTTACAGACAATCCCTTGTAGAAATTGCCAACAACCGGCATGAAGATCGGACGCACGGCGAGGCCGGTGTGTGCCGTCATCTCGGGCACGTGCTTGTGCGCGAGGCTCAGCCCGTACGGCCGCGGCGAGTCGAGCCGCGCATCGCCGCCCGCCTCGTACTGCTCGATCATCTTCTTGCCGCCGCCGGAATACCCGGTGATCGATGTCGCCGTGACCGGCGCGGTCGCCGGCACCAGGCCCGCGTCGACCAGCGGGCGCAGCAGCAGGATGAACGCCGACGCGTGACACCCTGGATTCGCGATCCGCTTGGACCCGCGGATCAGCGCGCGCTGCGACGGCGCCAGCTCGGGCAGACCGAAGGTCCAGCCCGGTGCGGTACGGTGCGCGGTGCTGGCATCGATCAGGCAGGTGTTCGGGTTCGTGACGAGCGCTGCGGCCTCGCGGGCGGCGTCATCGGGCAGGCACAGGAACGCGACGTCCGCGGCATTCAGCAGGCGCGCGCGCTCCGCCGCATCCTTGCGCTTGTCGGCATCGATGCGCAGCACCTCGATGTCGTCCCGCTGCGCGAGATACTCGTGAATGCGCAGGCCAGTCGTGCCTTCCTGGCCGTCTACGAATGCCCGATAACCCATCGCCAACCCCTCGTCGAAACAACACTTGAGGATAAACCAGTCCCATGCCCCAGCCTGCCTTCGCCGACACGCGCCTTCTGCTGCTTCCGGGCTGGCTCGACTCGGACGCGACCCACTGGCAGAGCCGATGGGAAGCGCTGTATGGCGACCGCCGCGTCGCCCAGGACGACTGGCTGTGGCCCAGGCGCGGCGACTGGATGGCGCGCCTCGACGAGGTGCTGCTCGAATCCGACCGGCCTGCGGTGCTGGTCGCGCACAGCCTGGGCTGCCACCTCGTCGCCGCATGGGCCGCACACTCGCAACACAGGGCACGTGTGCGCGCAGCGCTGCTCGTCGCCGCCCCCGACACCGAACGCGAGGACACCCCGCCGAACCTGTTCAGCTGGCGGCCGATCGTGCGCCAGCGCCTGCCCTTCCCCAGCCTCGTGGTGGTCAGCAGCGACGACCCGTACTGCACGTCCGAGCGCGCCGGACAGATGGCGCGCGACTGGGGCAGCGAGGCGTTCGACATCGGCCCGCGCGGCCACCTCAACGGCGACTCGGGACTGGGCGACTGGCCCCAGGGCCGGGGGCTGCTGCAAACTCTGCTCGGCTGATCGCCGACAATCGCCGCATGGTGACCAAGAAACCCAAGGGCCTCGGCCTCGGCCTCGAAGCGCTGCTCGGCCCGCGCGTGAAGGAAGTGGGCGACACTCCCGCCGGCACCAGCGACGGCGCACCGCACACGCTGAAGCTGGCACAGCTCCAGCCCGGCAAGTACCAGCCGCGCACGCGCATGGACGAAGGCTCGCTCTACGAGCTGGCCGAGAGCATCAAGGCGCAGGGCGTGATGCAGCCGATCCTGGTGCGGCCCGTCGGCGGCGACCGCTACGAGATCATCGCAGGCGAGCGCCGCATGCGTGCGGCCAAGCTCGCAGGGCTCGACGATGTTCCGGTGCTCGTCAAGGACGTGCCCGACGAATCGGCCGCCGCGATGGCACTGATCGAGAACATCCAGCGCGAGGATCTGAACCCGCTCGAAGAAGCCCAGGGCCTGAAACGACTGACCGATGAATTCGGGCTCACGCACGAGCGCGCGGCGCAGGCGGTGGGCCGTTCACGCAGCGCGGCGAGCAACCTGCTGCGTCTGTTGAACCTCACCGAGCCCGTGCAGCAGATGCTGATGGCCGGCGACATCGACATGGGCCACGCGCGCGCACTGCTGCCGCTCGAAGGTGCGCAACAGATCCTGAACGCGACCGAGATCGTCGCGAAGAAGCTCTCGGTGCGCGAGGCCGAGAAGCTGGTCGCGCGGGCGAGCGCGAGTTCGGGCCGTCAGGCCCCCCTGCTGCGTGCGAAGCACGACAAGCCGCGCGACCTGCTGCGCATCGAACAGGAGTTGTCGGATGCGCTCACCGCGGCCGTCGACATCCGCATCAAGCGGCGCACCAGGCGCGGTGAACAGGGCGAGGTCGCGATCGCTTTCGGTTCGCTCGACGAGCTGAACGGTCTGCTGAGCAAACTCGGCCTGGCGCAACACTGACGCTGACGCCGACAGCACACGTCGGCGGAACTTCGTGCATCCACGCACGCTCTTCAACGTAACGAGGTCAACCAGCACATCACCGGCACGTTGTTTGCTAAACGTCGATGATGTTGTTGGCGCCCATCGAAATGGGTGGTCATGAACCTTGTACTCGAAGGACCGGCTGGCGCAGAATGAACAAAGCTTGAATCACGCACTGATCCGCTGAAGACGGAAAGCTCTGATGGCGCCCCACCGGGTGTCATCAGAACTTCCCCAGACGTTGAAAGCGAAGCACATGCGCGTTCGACGTCTCCTTGCACCGCACAGGAGATCAGCATGGATGTGATCAGCAACTTTGCCGCCCGCTTCGAGCGCAGCCGCGAAGAAGAGCTCTCGATCGAGGAGTACCTCGCCGAGTGCAAACGCAACCCGATTGCGTATGCCACCGCCGCCGAGCGCATGCTCAGGGCGATCGGCGAGCCGAAGTTCGTCGACACGCGCAACGATCCGCGCATGTCGCGGCTGTTCGCGAACAAGGTCATCAAGATCTACCCTGCGTTCGCCGAGTTCTACGGTATGGAAGACGCGATCGAACAGGTCGTCTCGTACTTCCGCCATGCCGCGCAAGGCCTCGAGGAGAAGAAGCAGATCCTGTATCTGCTCGGCCCGGTGGGCGGTGGCAAGAGTTCGATCGCCGAGCGCCTGAAGCTGCTGATGGAGCAGGTGCCCTTCTACGCGATCAAGGGCTCGCCGGTGAACGAGTCGCCGCTCGGCTTGTTCGACGTGAGCGAGGATGGCCCGCTGCTCGCAAAGGAATACGGGATCCCGCCGCGCTACCTCAGCCGCATCATGAGCCCGTGGGCCGTGAAGCGGCTCGAGGAGTTCGGCGGCGACATCCGAAAGTTCAAGGTCGTCAAGCGCTACCCCAGCGTACTCAAGCAGATCGGCGTGTCCAAGACCGAGCCGGGCGACGAGAACAACCAGGACATCTCTGCACTCGTCGGCAAGGTCGACATCCGCAAGCTCGAGACCTTCGCGCAGGACGATCCCGACGCCTACAGTTTTTCCGGCGGCCTGTGCCTGGCCAACCAGGGCCTGCTCGAGTTCGTCGAGATGTTCAAGGCGCCGATCAAGGTGCTGCACCCGCTGCTGACCGCCACGCAGGAAGGCAACTTCAAGGGCACCGAGGGTTTCGGCGCCATCCCCTTCGACGGCATCGTGCTCGCGCACAGCAACGAGAGCGAGTGGAAGACCTTCCGCAACAACAAGAACAACGAGGCCTTCCTCGACCGCATCTACATCGTCAAGGTGCCGTATTGCCTGCGCGTCAGCGAGGAAGTGAAGATCTACGAGAAGCTGCTTCGCGGCTCGTCGCTCGCGGAAGCGAAGTGCGCCCCGGGCACCTTGAAGATGATGAGCCAGTTCGCGATGCTCACGCGCCTGAAGGAGCCGGAGAACTCGTCGCTCTATTCCAAGATGCTGATCTACGACGGCGAGAATCTGAAAGACACCGACCCGCGCGCGAAGAGCTATCAGGAATACCGCGACTACGCCGGTGTCGACGAAGGCATGAGCGGCGTCTCGACGCGCTTCGCGTTCAAGATCCTGTCCAAGGTCTTCAATTTCGACCCGGCCGAGGTGGCTGCGAACCCGGTGCACCTGATGTACGTGCTCGAGCAGCAGATCGAGCGCGAGCAGTTCCCGGCCGAGCTGGAGCAGAAGTACCTCGGCTTCATCAAGGAGCACCTGTCGGCGCGCTACGCCGAGTTCATCGGCAAGGAGATCCAGACCGCCTACCTCGAGAGCTACAGCGAGTATGGCCAGAACATCTTCGACCGCTATGTGACCTATGCCGACTACTGGATCCAGGACCAGGAGTACCGCGACACCGACACCGGCGAGGTCTTCGACCGCTCGTCGCTGAACGCCGAGCTCGAGAAGATCGAGAAGCCGGCCGGCATCAGCAACCCCAAGGACTTCCGCAACGAGATCGTCAACTTCGTGCTGCGCGCGCGCGCCAACAACGCCGGCAAGAACCCGCTTTGGACCAGCTACGAGAAGCTGCGCACGGTGATCGAGAAGAAGATGTTCTCGAACACCGAGGAGCTGCTGCCGGTGATCAGCTTCAACGCGAAGGCCAGTGCCGACGAGGCCAAGAAGCACGAGAACTTCGTCAACCGCATGGTCGAGAAGGGCTACACCGCAAAGCAGGTGCGCTTGCTGTGCGAGTGGTATCTGAGGGTGCGCAAGAGCAGCTAGCCATGACAGCCCCTCGTCCAACGTGCACGTCGTCCGCCCCCCCGGGGGGGCGCGCGGGCCGGCTTGGGGCAACCCGGCGCCCGGCCCGCATCACCGCAGAGTAAGGCAGCATGCTCCAGCAGATCATCGACCGGCGACTGGCTGGGAAGAACAAGTCCATCGGCAACCGCGAGCGCTTCCTGCGCCGCCACCACAACCAGGTGCGCGATGCGGTGCGGCGCGCTGTCGACGGCCGCGGCATCCGTGACATGGAGCGCGGGGAAGACATCCACATTCCGAAGAAGGACATCTCCGAGCCGGTGTTCGGCCATGGCCCCGGCGGCACGCGCGAGATGGTTCACCCCGGCAACCAGGAATACGTGGCCGGCGACCAGATCGAGCGCCCCAAGGGTGGCAGCGGCAAGGGCAGCGGCAAGGGCGATCCCGGCGACTCCGGCGAGGGCGAGGACGACTTCGTCTTCCACCTCACCAAAGAGGAGTTCATGCAGATCTTCTTCGACGACCTGGCCCTGCCGCGGATGACGCAGACCCAGCTCGCCGAGACGCCCGAATGGAAGAGCCACCGCGCGGGCTTCGTCAGCGACGGCACGCCCAGCAACCTCAGTGTCGTGCGTTCGATGCGCGGCGCGATCGGCCGGCGTCTGGCGATCGGCGCCGGCTCGCGCGGCGAACTGCGCGAACTCGAAGAGCAGCTTGCCGCCGTGCTGGCCGAACCCGCGAGCGCCCTGCGCGATGCGCAGCGCGACGATCTGCAGTTGCGCATCGATGCACTGAGGAAGCGGCTCGCGCGCATCCCCTACCTGGACCCGATCGACCTGCGCTTCCGCAGCCGCGTGAGGGTACCGGTGCCGACCACCAAGGCGGTGATGTTCTGCCTGATGGACGTGTCGGGTTCGATGGACGAGTCGCGCAAGGAGTTGTCGAAACGGTTCTTCATCCTGCTCTACCTGTTTCTGACGAGGCATTACACCAAGATCGACCTCGTCTTCATCCGCCACCACACGCAGGCCCAGGAAGTCGACGAGGAGAACTTCTTCCATGCCCGCGAAACCGGCGGCACCGTCGTGTCGAGCGCGCTGGTGCTGATGGACGAGATCATCAAGGCACGCTACTCGCCGACCGAATGGAACATCTACGGCGCGCAGGCGAGCGACGGCGACAACTGGCATCACGACAGTGGCCGTTGCCGCGAGCTGCTGACCGACAACCTGCTGCCCGTGTGCCGCTACTTCGCGTACGTCCAGGTGGCCGAGGAAGAACAGAATCTGTGGGAAGAGTATTCCCGTGTGCAGGAGAGCCACCCGTCCTTCGCGATGCGCAAGGTCACGCAGGCTTCGCAGATCTACCCGGTGTTCCGCGAGCTCTTCAAGAAAGAGGGGGCGGCCGCATGAAGAGGTATTCGTCATGAGCACGTTCCCAGGAGAGCGGCGGGTCGGTGTCGGCGCCCCCGCACCGTATCCGCGCGACCGCCGCGTCGCCGAAAAGGGCCCGTTGCAGGCGCCGCGCCCGCCCGGCCCGCGCCCGGCCGCACCCTTGCCCGACCCCAGCGACTGGACCTTCGAGATCATCGAGCAGTACCACGAGGCGATCCGCGCCACGGCGCTGCGCTTCGGCCTGGACACCTACCCGAACCAGCTCGAGATCATCACCGCCGAACAGATGATGGATGCCTACGCGTCGGTCGGCATGCCGGTGAACTACCGCCACTGGAGCTACGGCAAGGAATTCATCGCCAACGAAAAGAACTACAAGCGCGGCCACATGGGGCTGGCCTACGAGATCGTCATCAATTCGAACCCCTGCATCAGCTACCTGATGGAGGAGAACACCACCGCGATGCAGGCGCTGGTGATCGCGCACGCCGCCTACGGTCACAACAGCTTCTTCAAGGGCAACTACCTGTTCAAGCTGTGGACCGATGCCTCGTCGATCATCGACTACCTCGTCTACTCGAAGAACTACATCGCCGAGTGCGAGGAGCGCCACGGCCTCGGGCCGGTCGAGGAGCTGCTCGACAGCTGCCACGCGCTGCAGACCTACGGCGTCGACCGCTATCGGCGGCCGAGCAAGCTGTCGTTTGCCGAAGAGCTGGTGCGCCGCAAGGAGCGGCTGGAGCACGCGCAGTCGCAGGTCAACGACATCTGGCGCACGCTGCCGAAGAAGCCCGACCGCCCCGAAGATTCTGCCGAGACCAAGCGCTTCCCGGCCGAGCTGCAGGAGAACATCCTGTACTTCATCGAGAAGAACGCGCCGCTGCTCGAGCCCTGGCAGCGCGAGATCGTGCGGATCGTGCGCAAGATCGCGCAATACTTCTACCCCCAGCGCCAGACCCAGGTGATGAACGAAGGCTGGGCCACTTTCTGGCACCACCACCTTCTGAACACGATGTACGACGACGGGTATCTGACCGACGGCGTGATGATCGAATGGCTGAAGTCGCACACCAACGTGATCTATCAGCCACCGGTGGGCCACCGCGCCTACAGCGGCATCAACCCGTATGCGCTGGGCTTCGCGATGTACACCGACATCAAGCGCATCTGCGAGAACCCGACCGCCGAGGACCGCGAGTGGTTTCCTAACATCGCCGGCCAACCCTGGCTGCCCACGCTGGACCACGCGATGCGCAACTTCAAGGACGAGAGCTTCATCGGCCAGTACCTCTCGCCGAAGCTGATGCGCGAGCTGCGGCTGTTTGCCATCCTCGACGACGAGAAGGCCGAGAACCTGCAAGTCTCGGCAATCCACGATCCTTCCGGCTTCAGGTACCTGCGCGAGGCCTTGTCCAAGCAGTACGACCTCAGTTCGCGCGAACCCGACATCCAGGTCTGGAACGTCAACCTACGCGGCGATCGATCATTGACGCTGCGCCACACGCGCCACAACAACCGGCCGCTGCACGAAGGCGCGCAAGAGGTGCTGAAGCACGTCGCCCGCCTGTGGGGATTCGGCGTCCACCTCGAAAGCATCGACGGCGCCGGCACGGTCGCGCAGCAATTGTCGGTGCCGGCGCCGGCGCACTGATCCCGAAGTCAGAGCGCGAAGATCTTGCCCGGGTTCATGATGTTCTTCGGGTCGAGCGCGCGCTTCAGGGTGCGCATCAGATCGACCGCACCGGCACCTGCCTCGGTGACGAGGAAGTCCATCTTGTGCAGCCCGATGCCGTGCTCGCCGCTGCACGTGCCCTGCGCCGCGACGGCACGCTCCACGACCTCGTGATTCAACCGCTCGGCGGTCTCGCGCTCGGCCGGGACGTTCGGATCGACCAGGTAGGCGATGTGAAAGTTGCCGTCGCCCACATGGCCGACGATGTAGTGCGTCACGCCGGCGGCGGTCGCGGCCTCCGAAGCCTGCGTCACGCACTCGGCCAGGCGCGAGATCGGCACGCAGGTGTCGGTCGTCACCGTGCGGCTGCCGGGCTTGAGCTGAAGCCCGGCGAAATAGGCGTGGTGGCGCGCGGTCCACAGCTTCGTGCGCTCCTCCGGCGTCGTCGCCCACTGGAAGCCCGAACCGCCGAACTCGCGCGCGACCTCCTGCACCGTCGCGGCCTGCTCCGCGGCGCTGGCGGTGCTGCCGTGAAACTCCATCAGCAGCATCGGCGCCTCGATCAGCCCGAGCTTGTCGTGCCGGTTGACCGCGCGCACCGCGTGGATGTCGAGCAACTCGCAGCGTGCGATCGGCACACCCATCTGGATGATCTGGATCGTCGTGCGCACCGCCGCATCGATGCTGGGGAACGCGCAGGTCGCGGCCGAGATCGCCTCGGGCAGCGGATACAGGCGCAGCGTGATCTCGGTCATCACGCCGAGCGTGCCCTCGCTGCCGACCATCAGCCGCGTCAGGTCGTAGCCGGCCGACGACTTTCGCGCCCGCGTGCCGGTGCGAATCACCTCGCCGCTGGCGGTGACGACCGTCAACCCCAGCACGTTCTCGCGCATCGTGCCGTAGCGCACCGCGTTCGTGCCGCTGGCGCGCGTCGCGCTCATGCCGCCCAGGCTCGCGTCCGCGCCCGGATCGATCGGGAAGAACAGGCCCGCGTGGCGGATCTCGTTGTTGAGCTGCATCCGCGTCACGCCGGCCTGCACCGTCGCGGTCAGGTCTTCGGGCTGCACGGCGACGATCCTGTTCATGCGCGACAGGTCGATGCTCACGCCGCCCTGCACCGCCAGCAGGTGGCCTTCGAGCGACGAGCCGACACCGAACGGGATCACCGGCACCGCGTACTGGTCCGCGAGCTTCACCACCGCCACCACGTCCTCGGTGCTCTCGCAGTAGACGACGGCCTCCGGCGGTGGCGCGTCGATCGGCGACTCGTCGCGGCCGTGCTGTTCGCGCACCGCGAGCGCGGTCGAGCAGCGCGCGCCGAACTGCGCCTGCAGCGCTTCCAGCATCGCGGCGGGAACCGGACGCGGCTCCAGACGCGGCAGCAGATGGGCGGACAGGGGTGCGTTCATCGACAGTCTCCACGGCCACACGGCGGCAGCCTGCGCCGCATTGTGCCAAGGCGCTACCATCGGAACCATGTCGAATCGATTGACCCAGATCGCCACGCGCACCGGTGACGACGGCACCACCGGCCTCGGCGACGGTACCCGCGTCCCCAAGGACCACCTGCGCGTGCAGGCGATGGGCGAGGTCGACGAGCTGAATTCGCAGCTCGGCGTGCTGCTGGCCGAGCCGCTGCCCGGCGACGTGCGCGAGCTGCTGGTGGTGATCCAGCACGAGCTGTTCAACCTCGGCGGCGAACTCTCGATTCCCGGCTACGAATTGCTCGAGGCGCAGGCCGTGCTACGACTCGACGAGGCGCTCGCGCACTACAACGCGACCCTGCCGCGCCTGAAGGAGTTCATCCTGCCCGCCGGCACGCGCAGCGCCGCGCTCGCGCACGTGGGCCGCACGATTGCGCGGCGCGCCGAACGCGCCGTGGTCGCGCTGACCGCAGCCGAGGCCGTGCGCGCCGAGCCGCGTCACTACCTGAACCGCCTGTCCGACCTGCTGTTCGTGCTCGCCCGCGTGCTGAACCGCGCCAACCTCGACGGCCTGGGCGGCGACGACGTGTACTGGAACAGCGCGCGCCTCGCGCGCGACGCCGACTGAAACGGCGTGAAGAGCTTCTGCGGCATCGGGTGATTGCGGGCGTGACGACGACCGGCACTTGAGCGATTCGGGCACCCGCCGCCCAGTGCTGCTGCGCGCCCTTACGCCGGTTACCTCGATGCCGCGCGCGCCTTCACCGCCTCGCTCAGCACGTCCAGCACCTCGAGCGAGTGGTCCCAGCCGATGCAGGCATCGGTGATGCTCTTGCCGTACTCCAGCCTGGCCGGGTCGTCCTTGCCGGCGCTGAACTTCTGCGCGCCCGCATGCAGGTGGCTCTCGACCATCACGCCGAAGATGCAGCGGCTACCGGCCTTCAGCTGCGCCGCGACATCGCGCGCCACCTCGACCTGACGTTCGTGCTGCTTGCTGCTGTTGGCGTGGCTGCAATCGACCATCAGCGTGCAGTCGAGCTTGGCGGCCTCGATCTCCTTGCAGGCCGCGGCCACGTGAAGCGCGTCGTAGTTCGGCGTCTTGCCGCCGCGCAGGATCACGTGGCAGTCCTTGTTGCCGCGCGTCTCGACGATCGCGACCTGGCCGTTCTTGTGCACCGACAGGAAATGGTGCGGGCGCGCCGCGGCCTGGATGGCGTCGATCGCGATCCGGATGTTGCCGTCGGTCCCGTTCTTGAAGCCGATCGGCGCGGAGAGCCCCGAAGCCAGCTCGCGGTGCACCTGGCTTTCGGTGGTGCGCGCACCGATCGCGCCCCACGAGATCAGGTCGCCGATGTACTGCGGCGAGATCACGTCGAGGAACTCGCTGCCGGCCGGCATGCCGGCGCGGTTGATCTCCAGCAACAGCTGGCGCGCGATGCGCAGGCCCTCCTCGATGCGGTAGCTCTCGTCCAGGTAGGGATCGTTGATCAGACCCTTCCAGCCGACGGTCGTGCGCGGCTTCTCGAAGTACACGCGCATCACGATCTCCAGGGTGTCCTTGTACCTCTCGCGCTGCAGCGTCAGCTGGCGTGCGTACTCGACTGCCGCGGCGGGGTCGTGGATCGAGCACGGCCCCATGATCACGAGCAGCCGGTCGTCCTTGCGCTGCATGATCCTGCGGATCGCGTGGCGGGTGTCGCCGATCAGCGTCTCGACCGGCGTGCCCGCGATCGGGAAGAAGCGGATCAGGTGCTCCGGCGGCGGCAGCGGCATCACGTTCTTGATCCGCTGGTCGTCGGTCTGGCTGGTGCGTTCGGCGTGCGCATACCAGCCCTCGCTGGCGGCGGTGTTCGATTTCTGGGTCATGGCAATCGGCTCCTGGTTTGTGTTCGAGTGCGCAGGCGAAAAAAAACCGCCGGGGGTGAGCCCGGCGGTTTCTGGAGATTCGTTGCGCTGCTTACTGTGCGTGTGCGCTTGCCTCTCCGGCCGCCGAGCGGGGCGAGAACCAAAAGTACGCAAAGAAGCGGGCGGGACGGAAAAGCATGGCGCCCACTGTAGCACGCGCGTCCCGCGGCTCAGCCGACCTTGTGGCGGCGCACAGACGAAGACGGGGCGTCAGGCCGTGCCACCCACGGTCAGGCGATCGATGCGCAAGGTGGGCTGGCCCACGCCGACCGGCACGCTCTGCCCTTCCTTGCCGCACACGCCCACACCCGGGTCCAGCTTCATGTCGTTGCCGATCGCGCTGACGCGGGTCAGCGCGTCGGGCCCGTTGCCGATGATGGTCGCGCCCTTCACCGGGTACTGGATCCTGCCGTTCTCGACCCAGAACGCCTCGCTCGCCGAGAACACGAACTTGCCGCTGGTGATGTCGACCTGGCCGCCGCCGAAGTTGGTCGCGTACAGGCCGCGCTTCAGGCCGGCGACGATCTCTTCCTTCGTCTTGTCGCCGCCCAGCATGTAGGTGTTGGTCATGCGCGGCATCGGCACCGCGGCGTAACTTTCGCGCCGGCCGTTGCCGGTGGGCGCCACGCCCATCAGGCGCGCGTTCATCGAGTCCTGGATGTAGCCCTTCAGGATGCCGTCCTCGATCAGCACGTTGCGCTGGCTCGGGTTGCCTTCGTCGTCGACGTTCAGCGAACCGCGGCGGTCCTGGATCGTGCCGTCGTCCAGCACCGTCACGCCCTTCGCGGCGACGCGCTGCCCGACCTTGCCGCTGAACGCGCTGGATCCCTTGCGGTTGAAGTCGCCTTCGAGACCGTGGCCGATCGCCTCGTGCAGCAGCACGCCGGGCCAGCCCGGTCCGAGCACGACGCTCATCTCGCCGGCCTTCGCCGGGCGCGATTCGAGGTTCGTCAGGGCCGCATTGACCGCGTCCCGCACATAACCCTCGATGACCTCGTCGTGGAAGTAGCCGAAGCCGAAGCGCCCGCCGCCGCCGCCCGAGCCGACCTCGCGGCGCACCTCGCCATTGACGGTCTGCTCGGCGATCACGGTCACGCTCAGGCGCACCAGCGGGCGCACGTCGGCCGCCAGGGTACCGTCGGCGCGCGCGATCATCACCACGTCGTACTCGCCGGCCAGCCCGGCCATCACCTGCACGATGCGCGGGTCCTTGCTTCGGGCGAGCTTCTCGACCTTTTCGAGCAGCGCGACCTTCTGGGTGCTGTCGAGCGTGGCGATCGGGTCCATCGGGGCGTACAGCACGCGGCTACTGCCGACCTTCTGCTTCGTGCCGACCTTGACCTTGCGGCTCTGCCCGGCGGCGGCGATCGTTCGCACCGTCATCGCCGCGTCGAGCAGCGCCGCCTCCGAGATGTCGTCCGAGTACGCGAACGCGGTCTTCTCGCCCGCCACCGCGCGCACGCCCACGCCCTGGTCGATGCCGAAGCTGCCGCTCTTGACGATGCCCTCCTCCAGGCTCCAGCCCTCGCTGCGCGTGTACTGGAAGTACAGGTCGGCGTCGTCGATGCGGTGCGTGGCGATCGTCGCGAGCGCCTTGGCGAGCGTCGCATCGGTCAGCCCGAAGGGCTCGAGCAACAGCGAGCGCGCCACAGCCAGGCGTTCGATCGTGGGTTCGCGGGAGATCATGGCAACAATCCGGAAGCAGGCACGCGACGATTGTAGGAGCCGCACCGCACGACGACTCTTTCACGCTTCTTTACCCTTCTTCTGTCGTCGGCGCCGACCACGCTGCCGTTGAAGAATCCGGGAGGCGCAAGCGGCCTGCCCGACAACCCACGGAAGGACAACACACCATGCTGAACCTCAAGACCTCTCTGCTTGCCGCCGCAATGACTGCAGCCTCGATCGGCGCATTCGCCCAGGCCACGCCCCGCGTCGACCAGCGCGAAGCCAACCAGCAAGGGCGCATCGCCCAAGGCGCCGCGTCCGGCGAGCTGACGGCCAAGGAAACGACTCGCCTCGAAAAGGAACAGGCGGTGATCAACAACGCCGAAGCCAAGGCCAAGGCCGACGGCAAGGTGACGCATCGCGAGCGCAAGCACCTGCGCCGTATGGAAGGCGCTGCCAGCAAGGACATTCACAAGCAGAAGCACGACGCGCAAGTCGCGCCGAAGCCGTAGGCGGATCGAGCACCGGCTACCCGGCCGGCGCGTTCTTCAGTGCCAGCGCCCGCTCGTAGAGCGCGTTGCGCGGCGCGCCTGTCAGCTCCGTCGCGAGTGCGACGGCCTGCTTCAGCGGCAGTGCGGCAAGTAAGCTGCGCAGCGTCGCGTCATGAGCGAGCGCCGTCGGCTCCAACACCGCGGCGTCGATCGCATGCAGAACCAGCACGAACTCGCCGCGGCAGCGGTTCGCGTCGGCGGCGAGCCAGGCCGGGAGTTGATCCGCGGGCAGTGAGTGCACGGTCTCGAACTGCTTGGTCAACTCGCGGCAAACCGTCAGCGTGCGGGTGCCGCAGGCTTGCGCCAAAAGTGCCGCCAGCGCGGCGATGCGGTGCGGCGCCTCGAACAGCAGCTGCGTTTGCGGGCTTGTCGCCACTTCCTTCAGGGCGAGCGCCTTTTCGCCACTGCGCGAAGGCAGGAATCCGACAAATCCGAACCGCCCGCCGCGGGCATCACCCGCGACGCTCAGTGCCGCCAGCGCGCTGCTCGCACCCGGGATCGGCACCACGCGGCGGCCGGCCGCGTGCACTGCAGCGACCAGCGCCGCGCCCGGGTCGCTGATCGCTGGCGTGCCGGCATCGCTGACATAGGCCACGCGTTCGCCGCGCGCCAGGCGCAGCAGCACGCCGGCCGCGGCCTCGTGCTCGTTGTGCTCGTGCAGCGCGACCAGGGCCTTGCCGTCTATGCCGAGCTGGCGCAGCAGCGGCGCGCTGTGCCGCGTGTCTTCGCAAGCCACCGCGTCGACCAGCGCCAGCACGTGGATCGCGCGCAGGCTCAGGTCGGCGAGGTTGCCGATGGGCGTGGCCACCACGTACAGTGCGCCGGTCGGGTAATGCTGCGCGCCGGCCGCACTTTCGGCGGCCTGCAGCATCAGCGAGGCGACGGGCGTGGTCACAAAGGGTTCGACAACAACGAAGGAGAGTGGCGACGCGGGCGAGGCGCGCGCGCTGGCCCACCTGCTGCGCCAGGGCCTGACCCTGGTGCAGCGCAATTATCGGGTCGCGCGCGGGCCCGGCGCGCGCGCCGGCGAGATCGACCTGATCCTGCGCGAGCGTGACGGCACGCTGGTGTTCGTCGAGGTGCGCTCGCGCCACGGGTCGGCACACGGCGGAGCCGCAGCCAGCGTGGACACGACCAAGCAGCGCCGACTGGTGTTCGCCGCGCAGCACTTCCTGCGCACGCAACGAACCCTGCCGCCGTGCCGTTTCGACGTCGTCGCGATCGACGGCGAGCGCGTCGAGTGGCTGCGGGCCGCGTTCGACGCATCCTGATGCAGTTGCGGGCCGCGCCGCGTGGCACGGGCCGCCGCGCCGGGCCGCACCAAGCAAGGCCCGCCCCCTGGGCCCGGAGGGACCCCGTGTGGCCTCTGGAGGGTCGATCACCGCACGCGTCAATCGGATCGCCGTCCCGACGGAACCAGCGTGGTGCATCGGTGTCATATGATGCATGCTCATGCTTGAACAACGCATCCAACAGCAGTTCTTCGACAGCGCCGATCTGAAGTACGCGGCGGCCGAGGTGCTCGCCAAGCCGATCGCCGACGCGGTCAGCGCGCTGGTCGGCTGCATCACCGCGGGTGGCAAGGTGCTGGCCTGCGGCAACGGCGGTTCGGCCGCCGACGCCCAGCATTTCGCCGCCGAGTTCGTCGGCCGCTTCGAGCGCGAACGCCCCGGCTTGGCCGCGATCGCGCTGACGACCGACAGCTCGATCCTGACCGCGATCGGCAACGACTACGACTTCAACGCGATCTTCTCGAAGCAGGTCCAGGCGCTCGGCGCGCCCGGCGACGTGCTGCTCGCGATCAGCACCAGCGGCAATTCCTCGAACGTGGTGGCGGCCATCGAGGCCGCGCGCGCGAAAGAGATGGTCGTGATTGCCATGACCGGCCACCAGGGCGGCAAGCTCCGCGAGCTGCTGACCGAGACCGACGTTCTCATTTGCGTCCCGCACGAGCGCACCGCCCGCATCCAGGAGGTGCACCTGCTGACGCTGCACTGCCTATGCGACGCGGTCGACCTGCAACTGCTGGGCGAACAGGAAAACACATGACCATGACCAGACCTTCGATGCGCCTGACCGCGCTGCTCGGCGCGCTCGCCGCCGCCACCGCGCTCACCGCCTGCGCGCCACTGCTGATCGGCGGCGCGATGGTCGGCGGTTCGATGGTCGCGGTCGACCGGCGCACCTCGGGCGCACAGATCGACGACCAGACGATCGAGCTGAAGGGCCTGAAGCGGGTCAGCGACGCCATCGGCGACCGCGGCAGCGTCAGCCTCACCAGCTACAACCACGTCGTGCTGCTGACCGGCACGGTGACCAGCGAGGCCGACAAGGCGGCGGTCGAACGCGCGGTCGGCGCGATCGAGAGCGTGCGCTCGGTCGTCAACGAACTGGCGATCGGCGCTGCGGCCTCGTTCGGCAACCGCTCGAGCGACACGGTGCTGACCGGCAAGGTCAAGGCGAGCTTCGTCGACGCGAAGGATCTGCAGGTGAACGCCTTCAAGGTCGTCACCGAGCGCGGCGTCGTCTACCTGATGGGCCGCGTGACCGAGCGCGAGGCGAACCGCGCCGCCGACATCGCGCGCGGCGTCGGTGGCGTGACGAAGGTCGTCAAGGTGTTCGAGATCGTCACCGAGGCCGAACTCGCCGAGCTGCAACCCAAGCCCGCCGCCGCGCCGCCACCGGGCAAGCCCTGATCGATGCGGCGCCTGGCGTCAGCGCAGGCGCCGCACCAGGCTGGAGGTATCGAGCCGGTTGCCGCCCCGGGCCTGGAGGTCGGCATAGAACTGGTCGACCAGCGCCGTCACCGGCAGGCGCGCGCCGTTGCGCCGGGCTTCGTCGAGCACGAGGCCCAGGTCCTTGCGCATCCAGTCGACCGCGAAACCGACATCGAACTGGTCATCGATCATCGTCGGGCCGCGGTGGTCCATCTGCCAGCTCTGTGCGGCACCCTTGCCGATCACCGCGAGCACGGCCTTCATGTCCAGGCCGGCCTTCTCGCCGAAGGCGATCGCCTCGGCCAGGCCCTGCAGGAGGCCGGCGATCGCGACCTGGTTCACCATCTTCGCCAACTGCCCGGAGCCGCTCGCGCCGAGCAGCGTCACGGCCTTGGCGAAGGCCATCGCGACCGGTTGCATCGCGGCGAACGCCACAGCGTCACCGCCGCACATCACCGTCAACGCGCCGTTGAGCGCACCCAGGTTGCCGCCCGAGACCGGCGCGTCGATGAACTGCAGGCCGAGCGGCAGCGCCGCGGCGGCGAGCTCGCGCGCGACCTCGGCCGACGCGGTCGTGTGGTCGACGAAGATCGCACCCGGCTTCATGCCCGCGAGCGCGCCGTGCTCGCCGAGCACGACCGAGCGCAGGTCGTCGTCATTGCCGACGCAGGCGAACACGATGTCGGCGTCCGCGGCGGCCTCGCGCGGCGTCGCCGCGCTCGCATGGCCATGCTCCGCGACCCACTGCGCCGCCTTCGCCGGCGACCGGTTGTAGACCGTGACGCGGTGACCGGCGCCGGCGAGGTGCCCCGCCATCGGATAGCCCATCACGCCCAGCCCGAGGAAGGCGACCCGGCGCGCCGCGGTGAGTTCGTAGGTCTTCGTGCTCATCGCGAGGGCTCCTTGAAACGGCGGGACCGAAATGCGCAGCGGCCTCCGAAGAGGCCGCCGCAACGGGATGCCGCAGACTATACGATCGACAGGTGCTCGGTGCCCGCCGACAGGTCGCCGCTGCGCGCGCGGTGGCTGTGCAGCTTGATCTGCAGCCGCAGGTCGTTGACCGAATCGGCGTTGCGCAGCGCGTCCTCGAGGGTGATCGCCTGGCCTTCGTACAGGTCGAACAGCGCCTGATCGAAGGTCTGCATGCCGAGCTCGCGCGAACGCTTCATGATCTCCTTGATCTCGGCGACCTCGCCCTTGAAGATCAGGTCGGAGATCAGCGGCGAGTTCAGCATCACCTCGACCGCCGCGACGCGTCCGCGCCCTTCCTGGCGCGGCATCAGGCGCTGCGAGATCAGAGACTTCAGGTTCAGCGACAGGTCCATCAGCAGCTGTGCGCGCCGCTCCTCGGGGAAGAAGTTGATGATCCGGTCGAGCGCCTGGTTGGCGCTGTTCGCATGCAGCGTGGCCAGGCACAGGTGGCCGGTCTCGGCGAACGCCACCGCGTGCTCCATCGTCTCGCGGTCGCGGATCTCGCCCATCAGGATCACGTCCGGCGCCTGGCGCAGCGTGTTCTTCAGCGCCGCCTCCCAGCCGTCGGTGTCGATGCCGACCTCGCGCTGGGTGACGATGCAGTTCTTGTGCATGTGCACGAATTCGATCGGATCCTCGATGGTGATGATGTGGCCGAACGAGTTCTCGTTGCGGTAGTCGACCATCGCCGCCAGCGAGGTGCTCTTGCCCGAGCCGGTGGCGCCGACGAAGATCACCAGGCCGCGCTTGGACACCGCGATGTCCTTGAGCACCTGCGGCAGGTTCATCGTGTCGATCGTCGGGATGATCTGCGGGATCGTGCGCATCACCATGCCGACGTTGCCCTGCTGCACGAACGCGTTGACGCGGAAGCGCCCGATGCCCTGCGGCGCGATCGCGAAGTTGCACTCCTTGGTGCGCTCGAACTCGGCCGCCTGCTTGTCGTTCATCATCGAGCGCGTCAGCGCCAGCGTGTGCTGGCCGGTCAGCGGCTGGGGCGAGACCTTGGTCACCTTGCCGTCGACCTTGATCGCAGGCGGGAAGTCGGCCGTGACGAACAGGTCGGAGCCGTTGCGCGACACCATCAGTCGCAGCAGGTCGTTAATGAATTTCGATGCCTGGTCGTGTTCCATGTTCAGCCCTCTTGCACTACAAGGATCTCCCCCGGCCCTGGCGCTTGCGGGCGCCCGGTCGCTCGCCAGGCAAAGAACCGCCCCCGCGACAGTTCTTCCTGTCCGTACTCACCCCGGGAAGTTCTCCGGGAACTTGGCCTTGCCGCGCGCCTCGGCCGGCGAGACGACGTTGCGCCGCACCAGGTCGGCGAGGTTCTGGTCCAGCGTCTGCATGCCCATCGCGTTGCCGGTCTGGATCGACGAGTACATCTGCGCGATCTTGGCCTCGCGGATCAGGTTGCGGATCGCCGCCGTGCCCAGCATGATCTCGTGCGCCGCGACGCGACCGCCGCCGTCCTTGGTCTTGCACAGCGTCTGCGAGATCACGCCGATCAGCGACTCCGACAGCATTGCGCGCACCATCTCCTTCTCGGCCGCCGGGAACACGTCGACCACGCGGTCGATCGTCTTCGCCGCGCTCGAGGTGTGCAGCGTGCCGAACACCAGGTGGCCGGTCTCGGCGGCGGTCAGCGCGAGGCGAATCGTCTCCAGGTCGCGCAACTCGCCGACCAGGATCGCGTCCGGGTCCTCGCGCAGCGCCGAACGCAGCGCGTTGTTGAAGCTCAAGGTGTGCGGGCCGACCTCACGCTGGTTGATCAGGCACTTCTTCGATTCGTGCACGAACTCGATCGGATCCTCGACCGTCAGCACGTGGCCGAACTCGTTCTCGTTCAGGTGGTTGACCATTGCCGCCAGCGTCGTCGACTTGCCCGAGCCGGTCGGACCGGTCACCAGCACCAGGCCGCGCGGCTTGAGCGACAGCTCGGCGAAGACCTTGGGCGCGTTGAGTTGCTCCAGCGTGAGGATCTTCGACGGAATGGTGCGGAACACCGCGCCGGCGCCGCGGTTCTGGTTGAACGCGTTGACGCGAAAGCGCGCCAGGCCCTGGATCTCGAACGAGAAGTCGCACTCCAGCGTCTCTTCGTAAGCCTTGCGCTGCGAGTCGTTCATGATGTCGTACACCATGCCGTGGACCTGTTTGTGGTCCAGCGGGTCGATGTTGATGCGCCGCACATCGCCGTGCACCCGGATCATCGGCGGCAGGCCGGCCGAGAGGTGCAGGTCCGACGCCTTGTTCTTGACCGAAAACGCCAGCAGTTGGGTGATGTCCATGGGTCCAGGGGTTGGTTGGCGCCGGGCGCGAATGAACCGGACGGCAGGTGAAGCTTGCCCCGGGCCTGCGGGATACTCGGCGCATTATGGCGATGATCGCAGACAACTTACAACAAGTGCACGCGCGTGTGGCCGCCGCGTGCGCGCAGGCGCAACGGCCCGTGCGAAGCGTCACGCTGCTGGTCGTGAGCAAGACCTTCGGCGCCGACGCGGTGCGCGAAGCGGCGGCGGCCGGCGAACGCCGCTTCGGCGAGAACTACGTGCAGGAGGGCGTCGACAAGATCGCCGCGCTCGCCGATCTGCGCGCGCAACTCGAATGGCACCTGATCGGCCCGCTGCAGTCGAACAAGACACGGGTGGTCGCCGAGCAGTTCGACTGGGTTCACTCGGTCGACCGGCTGAAGATCGCGCAGCGCCTGAGCGAGCAGCGTCCCGCACACCTGGCACCGCTGCAGGTCTGCCTGCAGGTCAACACCAGCTTCGAAACCAGCAAGAGCGGGTTGCGCCCCGGCGAAGTGCCCGATCTCGCGCGTGCGGTGGCCGCGCTGCCGCGGCTGGCGCTGCGCGGCTTGATGGCGATCCCCGAGCCGGCCGAGGGCTTCGAGGCGCAATGCGTGCCGCACCGCGCGCTGCGCGAACTGATGCAGGCCCTGCAGGCCCAGGGCCTGCCGCTCGACACCCTGTCGATGGGCATGAGCGCCGACCTGGAGGCCGCGATCGCCGAGGGCGCGACGATGCTGCGCATCGGCAGCGCGATCTTCGGCGCGCGGCCGGTGGCCGCCTCGCGCAGGCCGGCGTCGACTTGAAAACACCGTGCCCGGCAAGGCCGGGCGCGGGCGCCGGATGGACCGGATGTCCGCGACGTGCATCCTGAACGGGCGCTCGACGCCACCGGTCACCGGGTGGCATTCGAGGATCCCGGGTTGCGCCGGCACCGCGGCCTCGACGTTGTTCATCGCCTCGACCATGCTGCGGTGGCGCAACGCGGCGATCGATTCTTCGGCGCGCACCGGGCATTCCTCGGTGACTCATACTGGAGTCGGATCCATCGCCTGACCACTCATCCCATTCCGGGGGGACCCATGTTCGCCGCCGCGCCCGCTTCCGCCCGCCTGCCCGACCCGTACCGGGATGAATCCGAGGTGCTGTCAGCGCTGCTGCGCTCGCTTTGCGGCGCGGTCGACTGGCCCGCCGCCGTGCGCACCGCGCGGCCCTGGGTCCAGGCCGTGCGCGACCGGCCGGCGCCGTTCTGGGCGATGGAGTCGCTGCTGCGCGAGTACCCCATCTCCAGCGCCGAAGGTCTGGCGTTGATGCGGCTGGCCGAAGCGCTGCTGCGCGTGCCCGACCTCGAGACCGCGATCGCGCTGACCGCCGACCAGCTCGGCCGGGCCGACTTCGGCGCCAAGGGCCACGAAGGCCCGGGCGGCCCGCACACGATGCTCGCGACCCTGTCGGCCAGCGTGATCACCTTGTCGAAGAAGTTCCTGCCCGGGCATGAGGCGCAAAGCGGACTCCTGAAGCGCCTGGGCGCGCAGACCGTCGTCGCCGCGACGGTGCGCGCGATCCAGCTGCTCGGCCGCCAGTTCGTGCTCGGCCGCTCCATCGAGGAGGCGATGCGCGAGGCCGCCGGCACACGCCGGGAGCAACCCGGCCTGCGCTTCAGTTTCGACATGCTCGGCGAAGGCGCGCGCACCGAGGCCGATGCGCAGCGCTACCTCGGCTCGTACCTGAACGCGATCGAGGCGATCGCGCAGGGCCGGGCGGCGGACGCGCCCGAATCCGCCGACGGCATCTCGATCAAGCTCAGCGCGCTGTTCTCGCGCTACGAAGACGCGCAGCGCGCTCGCGTGTTCGCCGAGCTGCTGCCGCGCGTCTGGCAGCTGGTCGAGCGGGCCGCGCGCGCGAACCTCAACCTGACGATCGACGCCGAGGAAAGCGACCGCCTCGAACTCTCGCTCGACGTGCTGGAGGCACTCGGCGCACGCATCGCGCGCGAGTTTGCGCCGTGGCGCGGCTTCGGACTGGCGGTGCAGGCCTACCAGACGCGCGCGCTGCAGGTCGTCGACGAGGTTGCGCGCATCGCCCGTGCGAACCGCCTGCGCGTGATGGTCCGGCTCGTCAAGGGCGCGTACTGGGACGGCGAGATCAAGCGCGCGCAGGAACTGGGCCTCGGCGGCTACCCGGTGTTCACGCACAAGCACCACACCGACACCTCCTACCTGGCCTGCGCGCACGCACTGCTCGGCCACCACGACCTCGTCTACCCGCAGTTCGCGACGCACAACGCCGGCACCATCGCGGCGATCGTCGGCCTGGCCCGCTCCAGCGGCGCGAAGTTCGAGATGCAGAGGCTGCACGGCATGGGCGAAGGGGTCTATCGCGAGGTGATGCGGTCTTCGGGCAAGGAGCTGGCCGCGATCCCGGTGCGCGTCTACGCGCCCGTCGGCGAGCACCGTGACCTGCTCGCGTACCTGGTGCGCCGGCTGCTGGAGAACGGCGCGAATTCGTCGTTCGTGCACCAGCTCGCCGACGAGAGCGTCGAGGTCGAGACGCTGCTCGCGTCGCCGCTGGTGCCGGCCGCCACCGCGGGCATCGCGCCCCCGGTCGCGCTGTATGGCTGGAATGGCGCCAGCGGCCGGCCGAATTCGAGCGGCATCGACCTCGCCTGCCCCGCGCAGCGTGCGCCGCTGGACCGCGCGCTGGCGGCCACGGTCGTCCCGGTGGCCGGCGAGGCAGGCATCGCCGACGTCGACGCCGCGATGCGGCGCCTGCAGGACGGCTTCGACGCCTGGAGCCGCACGCCGCTGCCGCAGCGCGCCGCGGTGCTGCGTCGCGCTGCCGACGCGCTGCAGGCGCGCCTGCCCGAGTTCTGCGCCCTGCTCGTGAAGGAGGCATGCAAGACGCTGGGCGACTGCGTTGCCGAGGTGCGCGAGGCGATCGATTTCTGCCGCTACTACGCCGACCAGGCCGAGCTGCGCCTGGGCACCCAACTGCTGCCGGGCCCGACCGGCGAGAGCAACGAGCTGCACTTGCGCGGCCGCGGCGTGTTCGTCTGCATCAGCCCGTGGAACTTCCCGCTCGCGATCTTCGCCGGCCAGGTCGTCGCGGCGCTGGTTGCCGGCAACACGGTCGCGGCCAAGCCCGCGGAGCAGACGCCGGCGATCGCGCTGCGCTTCGTCGAACTGCTGCACGCGGCCGGCGTGCCGGCGGATGCGCTCGCGCTGCTGCACGGCCCGGGCGAGACGATCGGCGCCGCGCTCGTCGCCGACCCACGCACCGCGGGTGTGTGCTTCACCGGCTCGACCGCGGTCGCGAAGATCATCAACCGCACGCTCGCCGCCAAGGACGGCGCGATCGTGCCGCTGATCGCCGAGACGGGCGGCATCAACGCGATGATCGTCGACAGCAGTGCGCTGCCCGAGCAGGTCGTCGACGCGGTGGTGCAGAGCGCGTTCCGCTCCGCCGGCCAGCGCTGCTCCGCGCTGCGGCTGCTGTGCGTGCACGAAGGCGTGGCCGACGCCGTGATCGCGATGCTGCGCGGCGCGCTGCAGGAGCTCAACGTCGGCGACCCGGCCCTGCTGGCCACCGATGTCGGCCCGGTGATCGACGACCAGGCCTTCGAGAGCATCGGCGCGCACATCGCGCGGCTGCGCGCGCAGGCGGTGCCGATCGGCGAATCGCCGATCGCATCGGGCTTCCCGCGGCTGATCGCGCCGGTCGCGTTCGAGGTCGAACGCATCGCCGACGTGACGCAGGAGATCTTCGGCCCGGTGCTGCACGTCGTGCGCTGGCGCGGCGACGCGCATGCCGTGCTCGGGCAGATCAACGCGCTCGGCCACGGCCTGACGCTGGGCCTCCAGACCCGGATCGATTCGCGCGCGCTGTGCCTCGCGCAATCGGCGCGCATCGGCAACGTCTACGTGAACCGCAACATGATCGGCGCGGTCGTCGGCGTGCAGCCGTTCGGCGGCGAGGGCCTGTCGGGCACCGGCCCGAAGGCCGGCGGCCCGCACTACCTGTATCGCTTCTGCGCCGAACAGGCGCTGTCGATCAACACCGCCGCGGCCGGCGGCAACGCGGCGCTGCTGGCGGGCCCGCAGTGAGCGCGCTGCCCACCCCGCTACCCACCCCAGAGTCCGTGGCGCCGGTGCCAGTGCTCCAGCGATTCGTCGGGCAGATGCTGGAAGCAAACATGCCCCGGCCCGCGCGGCACGTCGACCCACTGGGGCGCCCAGGCCAGCCCGATCTCCAGCACCTCGGGCGGCTTCGGCAGCTCGGTATCGATCGCGGACGCGTGCGGGTGCACCAGGGCGGGCCGGCGCGGGTCCCGCCGATTACTTCGCTAACCCTTCGCTGGAGCGGACCGCCACCGGCCTGGCACTTGGCCCGCTTCCCGGAGTGGTACATCATCCGTCCAGCGGGCCAAGCGCCATCCCGGCGTCGGCCCGCTCAGCTCAAACGTTAGAGCGCAACACACCCATGGCCGGTATGTTCTCTGCTCCTTGCTGCCTTACTTGCGCGCACGGGGTTTCCTTGGCGCAGTCCGTGAGCGCCGCTCGCGACTGGGGCTGCCAGTTGCACGGTCGGAAGCTTCCCACGTGGACGGAGCAGTGGGGCACGCAGTTCCCTATCTGCCAAGCGTTTCGATACCCCGGCGAGAGCAGGCAGGGCATCGCCGCTGAGTACGTGAGGCTGTACTACGCAGATCCGAATGTCCTCTACTGCTATCCGAGTGAATACCATCATGCAAAGTACCGGTCGGAGCTCGCTCGCATTGACGAACTCCCTTGTCTGAAGTCAAGGCACGCGTGAGCACCATGCGCTCTTAAGAAACTCCTTCCAAGTGATTGATTTGGAATGACGTTTTCAAGCCGGTTGTGCAATGGGGACCATCTGCATGCCGAGCACGGGCGGCGCGCTGGGACAGGGCACGCAGCACGCGTTCGCGGTAGCGCTCCTCGTAGTAGTCCTGACCCTGGTCGGTGTACTCCTGGCCCTTGGTCAGCATCGTGTAGATCAGGCGCGCCAGCTTGTGGGCCGCGGCGGTGACGGCCTTGGGCTTGTCCATGCGTGAGCACATCCTGCGGAAGTACGCGCCCAGGGCCGACTTGCTGCTGCGCAGCGCCGCGGCGGCCAGGCGCAGTGCCTGCGCGGCCCGGTTGACGACTCGCTTGGTCTTGCCGCTCATCACCTTGCCGCCGGTGATCTTGGTGCCCGGGCACAGGCCCAGCCAGCACGTGAAGTGCTTGATCGTGGGGAAGCGCGACATGTCCGTGCCGACCTCGGAGACGACGGCCAGTGCGGTGGTCACGTCCACGCCGTCGATGCGCGTGAGGTCCACGCCGCACATCCTGAACAACTGCGTGCGCAGGTCGAACTTGGGCGCATTGCGGGCGCGGCCGCGCTTCTTGCCCTTGGCGGGGTCGGCGTCGTGAACTTGCAGGCGCTGCAACTGCAGTTCGATCTCGGTGTCGCACTCGGCCAGCTGCGTGCCCACGAAGTCGAACGCATCCAGCGCCTGCTCGAGCGCGAACAGGTGCTCGGCGCGCCAGTTGCCCTGCAGGCTCTTGGCGATCTCATCGACGCTGGCGCGCACGCGCACGTTCTTCATCGCGCCCAGCACCTGGCCGTCACGCTCACCGGCGACGATGGCGCGCAGGATCTTCTGGCCGCTCTCGCCGACGATGTCGGACAGGACGTTGGCGAGCTGGACGTTCATCTGCGTGAGCGCCTTTTGCATGTGCTGCACATGCCGGCCCTGGCTGCGCAGCAGCATGCCGCGCTGGCGGTACAGCGCACGCAACACGCAGACCTGCTCGACCGGGCGGAACGCCCCGCGCAGCAAGCCGCAGGTCATGAGCTGCTGCAGCCACTGGCAGTCGAGCACGTCGGACAACAACAGCGGGCTGCCGCACTTCAGGCAGAAGTGGCGACCCGCGTGGGAGCGCCTCGATCGCTCGCCGGGCTCGCGCAGCACCGCGTGGTACACGCCGAGGTGCTTGCGCCCGCGCACCTTCAGCGTCGCCGCGTCGCCGCCGAGGTTGATCGCGAAGCCGCCGCTGCCGGCCGTCTTGCGACAGATCGAACAGTGGCAATGCATGCACGGCACCGGGCTCGCCGATTCGAGACCGAAGCGAACGGCGCCGCAGTGGCAGGAACCGTCGAGGTGCATGGGCCCTCCTTTCGGGTGATGCGTAAACTCGCCGCATGATCATGCTCCCACCCACGCCATGAAGCCCCCGGTTCTCGCATTCATCGGCGGCGGCAACATGGCCGGCGCGATCATCGGCGGTCTGGTGAAGAGCGGCCGCGCGCCGCCATCCATCCTCGTCGTCGATCCGGTCGAAGCGCAGCGCGCGCGGCTGCAATCGGACTTCGGCGTGCGCACCCTGGCCGCCGCCGACGCGTCGCTGGCCGAGGCGGCGACCGTCGTCTGGGCCGTCAAGCCGCAGCTGTTCCAGGCCGCCGCGGCGCCGTGCGCGCCGCATGTCGGCACGGCGTTGCACCTGAGCGTGATGGCCGGCATCCGCAGCGACGCGATCGCGCGCGCGACCCGCGCCGTGCGCATCGTGCGCGCGATGCCGAACACGCCGGCGCTGATCGGCCAGGGCATCGCCGGGCTCTTTGCGCGCGACGCCGTCACCGCCGCCGACCGCGCCGAGGTCGAGGCGGTGCTGGCACCGACCGGCCGCACGTTGTGGGTCGCGCGCGAGGAAGACCTGGACGCCGTCACCGCGCTGTCGGGCTCCGGCCCGGCCTACGTCTTCTATTTCGTCGAGGCGATGATGCTCGCGGCGCGCGAGATGGGCCTGAGCGAGGACCAAGGCAAGCAGCTCGCGCTCGCGACCTTCGCCGGTGCGACCGCGCTGGCGCAGGCCTCCGCCGAGTCGCCGGCGCTGCTGCGCGAACGCGTCACGTCGACGGGCGGGACGACCCACGCGGCGCTGTGCTCGCTGCAGGCGAGCGGCGTCCAGGCCGCCTTCGTGCAGGCGCTGAAGGCGGCCCAGCAGCGCGCCCATGAACTCGGCGACGAGTTCGGCCGCTGAACGCGGCGGCGGCGCTGCCGCGCTGGTGCAGCACGAGCGTGCGCCCGGGACGGCGCGTCCGGGCATGAACCCGGCCACATCGAGACACCCATGAGCCACCTCTCCTACGTCAGCCAGAAGGGCGACACCGCCTGGGACACCTACCTCTCGCAAGTCGACCGCGTGCTGCCCTACCTGGGCACCCGCGCGCGCTGGTCCGAGACGCTGAAGCGCCCGAAGCGCATCCTGATCGTCGACGTCCCGATCGAGCTCGACGATGGCAGCACCGCCCATTTCGAGGGCTACCGGGTGCAGCACAACCTGAGCCGCGGCCCCGGCAAGGGCGGGGTGCGCTTCCACCCGGACGTGACGCTCGAAGAGGTGATGGCGCTGGCGGCCTGGATGACGGTGAAATGCGCCGCGGTGAACCTGCCCTACGGTGGCGCCAAGGGCGGCATCCGCGTCGACCCGAAGCGGCTCTCGCTGAAGGAGCTGGAGCGCATGACGCGCCGCTACACCAGCGAGATCGGCATCATCATCGGCCCGCAGCGCGACATCCCCGCGCCCGACATGGGCACCAACGGCCAGATCATGGCCTGGATGATGGACACCTACTCGATGAACACCGGCGCCACAACCACCGGCGTCGTCACCGGCAAGCCGCTGCACCTGGGCGGCTCGCTCGGGCGCGTCAAGGCGACCGGCCGCGGCGTCTTCGTGACCGGCCGCGAGGCCGCGCGCCGCCTGGGCCTGAACCTCGACGGCGTGCGCGTCGCGGTGCAGGGCATGGGCAACGTCGGCGGCGCGGCGGCCGAGTTGTTCGTGCAGGCCGGCGCCAGGCTGGTCGCGGTGCAGGACCACACCGGCACACTCGTGAACCCGAAGGGCTTCGACATCGCCGACACGATGGCGACGCTCAGGCGCGACGGCGGCATCGGCAATTTCACGGGCGCCGAACGCATCGACGACGAGTCCTTCTGGGACGTGGACTGCGACATCCTGATCCCGGCCGCGCTCGAATCGCAGATCACCGCGGCGCGCGCCAACCGCATCAAGGCCCGGCTGATCCTGGAAGGCGCGAACGGCCCGACCCTGCCCGACGCCGACGACGTGCTCGCCGAGCGCGGCGTGCTCGTCGTGCCCGACGTGATCTGCAACGCCGGCGGCGTGACGGTCAGCTACTTCGAGTGGGTGCAGGACTTCTCCAGCTTCTTCTGGAGCGAGGACGAGATCAACCTGCGCCTGGACAGGATCATGATCGACGCGCTGAAGAAGATCTGGGACACCGCCGACCATCACCGGATCAGCCTGCGCACCGCCACCTTCGCGGTGGCCTGCGAGCGCATCCTGATCGCGCGCGAGGAGCGCGGCCTGTATCCCTGATCGGCCGGCCCGAGGGCTCGGCCATCGAGCCCTCTTGAAAACTCTTGCGCCCGCCAACATGTCCGAGTCGGCGGCGGCTCCTGCCGCTGCACATGTTCAACGAACCGACCAAAAGGAGATTTGGCCATGTACCCGTCGCTATTCAATTTTCCCGGTGAGTTCGAGCGCCTGCGCAATGAACTCGAAGACCTGTTCGGCGCTGCCGGCATGTCCAGCGGCATCCGTTCGGTGGCGCCGGGCAGTTTCCCGGCCCTGAACATCGGCAGCACCCCGCAGAGCCTGGAAATCTACGCCTTCGCGCCCGGCATCGACCCGGCCAAGGTGGACGTGACGGTCGACCGCGGCGTCCTCACGCTCGCGGGCGAGCGCCTTTCGGCGCTGCCGCGCGAGGACGACCAGATCAGCATCTACAGCCGCGAGCGCACCAGCGGCAGCTTCCGGCGCGCGATCAGCCTGCCCGACGATGCGGACACGTCCAAGGTGCAGGCCACCTACCGCGACGGCGTGCTGCACATCAGCGTCGCGCGCCGCGAGGCACCGCAGCCGACACGCATCGCCGTTCAGTGACGCCGACACGACAGGAGAACCCGATCATGAACAAGGAACAGGAAATGACCACCACCCAGGCCGCGGGCGTGCCCGCCGCCGCCGCGAAGGCGGCCGACAGCCGCTTCATGGTGCCGCGCGTGGACGTGCTCGAGGACGAATCCGGCATCACGCTGCTCGCCGACCTGCCCGGCGTGCCGCGGGAGGGCCTGGAGCTGAAGGTCGAGGGTGACGCGCTGCTCGTCGAGGGCACGGTCACCACGCCGATGCCGCAGCAGTTGCAGTCGGTCTATGCCGAGGTGCGCATGCCGCGCTATCGGCGCAGCTTCACGCTCAGCCGTGAGCTCGACGCCGCCCGCATCGAGGCGAACCTGAAGGACGGCGTGCTGAACCTGCGCATCCCGAAGCAGGAGCACGCACGGCCGCGCCGGATCGAGGTGCGCGCCGGCTGACCCCCTGGTTCACCCCGCCGCGGCGGTGCCCCGACACCGTCCGCGGAGCGGGTGCACCGGCCACCTCCGGGCGCGGCGCCGCCGGCCGCACTACGCAACCGTGAAGGCGAGCACGATTCCGGCGAACACCGCGAAGCCCAGCCAGTGATTGAGCCGGAACGCGCGAAAGCACCCGTCGCGCGAGCGCCCGCGGATCAGCGTGAAATGCCAGGCGGCGATCAGCGCCGCCGCGCCCAGCCCCCCGAAGAAGGGCCAACGCAGCCCGAACCGCGCGCCGAGCAGGCCCCAGATCGCGATGTACGCGCCGTAGAACAGCATCACGCCGGCCACGTCGAAGCGGCCGAGCGTGATCGCCGAAGTCCGGATGCCGATCTTCAGGTCGTCGTCGCGGTCGACCATCGCGTACTCGGTGTCGTAGGCCAGCACCCAGAACAGGTTGCCGAGCAGCAACCACCAGGCCGGCGCCGGCACGGCGGCGCCCATGCCGGCGAGCGACCAGGCATCGCCACCGTTGACCGCGGCGAACGCCATCGGGATGCCGAAGCTGAACGCCACCCCGAGCACCGCCTGCGGCATCGAGAAGAAGCGCTTCGTGAACGGGTAGAAGACCGTGACCGCGAGCGCGACGACACTCCACGCGACCGTGGCCGCGTTCGTCGTCAGCACCAGGCCGAACGCCAGCAGCGCCAGCGCCGCACCCAGGCCCAGCGCCTCGGGCACGCCGAGCGCGCCGGTGGTGACCGGCCGCTGCGCGGTGCGCGCGACGTGGCGGTCGAACCCGCGGTCCGCGACATCGTTGACCGCGCAGCCGGCGCTGCGCATCAGGAAGGTGCCGAGCAAGAAGACGATCAGCAGATGCCAGCCCGGGAAGCCCCCGGCGGCGATCCACAGCGCGGCGAGCGTCGGCCACAGCAGCAGGTAGCTGCCGGCCGGGCGGTTCCAGCGGATCAGGTCGAGGTAGAGCGCAAAACGCGGGGCCGGCAGGGTGTTCACGCTCCCGATTATCCCGGCCTCATGGCAGCTGCGGCGCGAGCGCCTTCAGGTGTTCGAGCTTGGGTGGTGTAGATCTCCCGGTCCTTGCGAGTCCCGCTCGGTTCGGCCGCCCTCGCCGGGTAGGCGGCGACGCGTTGCCAGCGCCGCTCAACCGTCGAGCTGCTTCTGGAACACCAGCCCCGCGTGCTCGCGCAGCGCGTGGAACCTGATCTTCGGCCAGTTCTCCTGCATCGCGCGCAGCTCGCCGGCGTATTCGAGCAGCACGCAGGGCGCATCGACCGCGTCGTGGGCGACGCGGTGCGAATTGCCGTCGATGAAGCGCTTCAGCTCGCGCTCGTCGGCGGCGGCGCCCTCGCCGGTCTCGCAGGTCACCCAGCGCGCGACGTTGTAGCGTGCCGGCATGATGCGCGCCTTGACGCCGTACTCGTGCTCGAGCCGGTGCGCGACGACCTCGAACTGCAGCTGGCCGACCGCGCCGAGCAGCAGCATCGAGCCCCCCACGGGCCGGAACACCTGGATCGCGCCCTCTTCGCCGAGCTGCTGCAGGCCCGAGCGCAGCTGCTTGCTGCGCAGCGGGTCCGCAACCTCGACCGAGCGGAACATCTCGGGCGCGAAGAACGGCAGGCCGGTGTACTGCAGCGTCTCGCCCTCGGTCAGCGTGTCGCCGAGCTGCAGCACGCCGTGGTTCGGGATGCCGATGATGTCGCCGGCGAAGGCCTCGTCGAGCAGCTCGCGGCGCTGACTCAGGAACGAGACCACCGTGTTCGGCCGCATCTCCTTGCCCGAGCGCGTGACCTTGATCCGCATGCCGCGCCTGAAGTGGCCGCTCGCGACACGCACGAACGCGATCCGGTCGCGGTGCGCCGGGTCCATGTTGGCCTGGATCTTGAAGACGACGCCGGTGAGCTTGGGCTCGTCGGGCTGCACCTCGCGCTGGATCGCCAGGCGCGGGCCCGGCGCGGGCGCCAGGTCGACGAGCGCGTCCAGCACCTCGCGCACGCCGAAGTTGTTGACGGCCGAGCCGAAGAACATCGGCGTCTGCCGGCCGGCCAGGAAGGCATCGCGGTCGAACGGCGGGGCCGCGTCGGTCAGCAGCTCGATCTCGCCCCTGGCCTGCTCGTACTGCATGCCGAAGCGCTGCGCGTAAGCCGGGTTGTCCAGGCCGGCGAGGATCTCGTCGCGGTTGTGGTCGCGGTCCTCGCCGGGGCTGAACACGCGCATCTGCCGTTCGCGCAGGTCCATCACGCCGTGGAAGGCCTTGCCCATGCCGACCGGCCAGGTGAAGGGCACGACCTCCATGCCGAGCTCGCGCTCGATCTCCTCCATCAGCGCCATCGGCTCCTGGACCTCGCGGTCCATCTTGTTGACGAAGGTCAGGATCGGCGTGTTGCGTGCACGGCAGACCTGCAGGAGGCGCCGCGTCTGCGGCTCGACGCCGTTGGCCGCGTCGATCACCATCAGCGCCGCGTCGACCGCGGTCAGCACGCGGTAGGTGTCTTCGGAGAAGTCCTGGTGGCCGGGCGTGTCGAGCAGGTTGAGGACGCAGTCGCGGTACTCCATCTGCATCACGCTCGACGCGACCGAGATGCCGCGCTGCTTCTCGATCTCCATCCAGTCGCTGGTCGCGTGGCGCGTGGCCTTGCGCGCCTTCACCGAGCCGGCGATCTGGATCGCGCCCGAGAACAGCAGCAGCTTCTCGGTCAGCGTGGTCTTGCCGGCGTCGGGGTGGGAAATGATGGCAAACGTTCTTCTTCGCTTGACCTGCTCTGCGATCGGACCGTTCGACATCACTCAACTTTCCCCGTTATGTACACAGCTATGTACGCATTCTCCAACGTGCCCATAGCGTGGTGCATATCGGCCTCTTCCGCCTGCGCCGACCATGTCGGCGCACTCATCAATTTTATGGTGTGACCCTGTAGCAGCTCCGCTGTGACGATCGCTGTTGCGGCGCAGACCTAGGCAAAGGCTGCAACCCTGGCCCGGCAGAGGCCCAGGGTTTTCGCGACGGTGGCCCGCGCGCCCGCATCGACTTCGAGCGCTGCGGGAAGGGCCATTGCATCGAGCGCAACCGGAAGCCGGTGCAGGACATCATCGATGGTTGCGTTGGCGTCCGTTGCACGCAGGCCCGCCAGCGACGCCAGTGCGACGAAATCGGCGCGCCGGAGCCGCTCGTCCTTGCCGCCGATCGTCAGGGCCATGCGATCGTGCTCGAGTCCGGGAAAGACACGCGTGGTCAGCGTGTCGTAGACCGGCGCAAGGCGCACTGACGTGAAGACCACCTCTCCCTCACGTGCCGTCTTCAGGAGCGCCATGTTCTTCAGGTGCAGGTCGCCGTCGGCGATCAGCCACGCGAAGAGCACGCGCCGCAAGAGGATCGGCATGTCATCCTCGGGAGCAGAGGAAAGCGTACGGGTCGCGCGCGCAACGCGCTCGATGGTGCCGGTGTACTTGTCGTGTGGCTCCAGATCAAGCACCGAGCACATGTCTTCCATGGCAAGCCATCGGGGGTCGTCGGCCTGGTCGCGAATGTCGAAGCGCTCGACGAGCAAGGCGGCAGGCATGCCGTCAGGCATGCGAACGAGGGCCGCCTCGGGCGCGGGGAGCCCGACGGCACGCGCGAGGGTCAGTCCGACCCACTCGATGAGCGGCATCGACTCGAAGCCGCTGGTCCCTGCGGGTTTCAGGATGTGCGTGAACGGCAGGCCCACGCTGGGTGTGAGCGTGCCGCCCGCGTCCAGGCTCATCGGAGCCTTCATCTGCACGCCCGAGAGGCGCGGTGTATCGGCGTTCGCATAGAGGGCTGCGAGCCGATGCTCGAAGTCCCGTTCGATGGTGCTTCTTCCAGGTCCGGCGTAAGTGCCCGTGAAGAGCCCGTCCTTCGTGAAGGCGGCAAGCCTGTTGACCAGAAGGTCTGCGGGAAGCACGGCCAGCTCACCCGGCGTGGCGGCAACCGTGATGTTCGACATGT
Organism: Pseudomonadota bacterium; assembly: GCA_040388965.1. Classification (GTDB taxonomy): domain Bacteria; phylum Pseudomonadota; class Gammaproteobacteria; order Burkholderiales; family Burkholderiaceae_C; genus LMDS01. The sequence goes on from JAZKAV010000019.1 coordinate 69,770, forward strand.
AGCGCTTGCCTGAACGCAGGAGCGCGCGCTCGTCGCGGTTGTCCTTCAGGACCGATTCAAGCCAGCCCTCTGGCAGCAAGGAAACGATGAATGGCGGGAGCTTCCCGGGGACGGTCTGCCGCACCACGGGCGGCAAGGCCGGACCGTCTTTGGCCCTGGACCAGCGCCACTCGAATCCATCGTGCAGGAGCGTGCCGATGGAAAGTCCGTGCCACGCGACGAGAAGCTCGAAAGCCGCCTCATTCCGGACGGTGACGGCAGCGGGGCGGCGCAGCAGGAACTTCTCTGCTCCCTCGCCCTCGCGATACCACTCGTTCTCGCGCGCAAGCGCCCATACGGCGTCGCTTGCAGCCTTTGGGTCGCCGTACTCTTCGATGAGGCGCGCCATGATCGCTTCGCGCATGCCAGGGTCGATGGATGCCGCATGGTCGCTGCGCAGGCGGAAGGCTTCGAGGAAACGTTGCCGCAGGGCGGAGACAGAGACACCGAACTCGCCGAGACTGTCGGCAACGAGGGCACTCGCCACCGAAGGCCGGGCCGGTGCCTTGTTCTGGATGATTTCGAGGGCACGGATGCGCGTGCGCTGAACGCGCTGACCGGTCAGGTACAGCCGACCGTCAGGGGTCGGGCCCAGCAGGACCGCACTGGCCGCGGACAGGTAGGCCTTCGGGTACAGGTACCGGGCAATGCGCACGGCGTGGGCGAGCACGGTCTGGTCGATCTCGTCGTTGGCATCGACGTAGATGCCCCGCATGAGCTTGACGAGCTTCCCCGTCTCAGCCAGGTAGTGGCTGCGGGTCTTGTCGATCGTCTCGCCAACGAGGTGGAGGGGCAATTTTCTAACCTTCCCGTATTTCAGATACGAGAAAGTTAGCATATGCGACCCAAGGGGGCAAGAAGAATCTAACTTTTCCGTATTTCAGATACGCAAAAGTTAGATTTCAACCCTCGATCCCATGCCCACGGCGACAGGGGGTTCGCCGGGATCAGGCGGCGCTTGACGCCCCACTTGAGCATCTGCTTGGCAGCGGACCCCAGCCTCAGCGCCGAACCGGGCCGAAGTCGTCGCGCAGCCACGTGTCGATCAGGCTCTTCTCGTACCGCAGAGGGTCGCTCGAAGGCAGGCCGCCGCGGTTCAGGAACGCGAGGTCGCGCAGCCGGCGCGATCCCTCCTTCAGCACCGCGCCCTGCGCCGAGACCAGCTGGAAGCTCAGGTCGATGCGCGGCGGCGTGGGGTCGCGCACGATGCGCACGTCCGCCAGGCGGCCCGGCCGCCAGGGCTCGACCATGCCGGCACGCTGCACGTCGGTGATCGTGACCAACAGGCGCTGGCCCTTGGGCACGATGTGCGCGGCGCGCTTCGCGACATGGCGGCCGAGCTCGTCGAGCCACTCGCGGCGCTCGTGCGGGCTGCGCTGCATCTCCGTGAATCCGCCCGGGATGCGGCGGCTCACCTCGGCGCGCTCGGTGCCGACCGTCTCGCCCGGCGCAGCCGACACCGCCGCCACCGCGCCAATCAGCAGGGCCCCGAGCGTGCGCGCCAGCCGCCGCAGACGAAGCAAGCGCCTGATCGTGTCCATCGCAATCGCTCCTTCCGCGTGTCGCCGCGCCGCGGCCACCGAATCACTGCGCCGGAACGAAGGGCCGCACCACGTCCAGCAGCCTCGCCACATACGCCTCCTTCTCGCCGACCGGCGCCACCTGGTGCAACGCCCGTGCCGCCGCGCCGAAGCCGGCACCGCGCACCATCAGCCAGGCGGCGAGGTACTGCGATGCCAGGCAGCCGCCGGCGGTGGCGATCGGGCCACGCGCATGGAACGGTGCGTCCTCGACGCGCACGCCGGCCTCCAGCAGCCAGGGCCGGGTCGTCGGGTCGGTGCAGGCCGGCATGTCGGCGAGCAGGCCGAGGCGCGCGAGCAGCAGGCTGCCCGAGCATTGCGCGCCGATCAGCTGGCGCAGCGGGTCGAGCTGCAGGCGGTCGAGCACGGCGCTGTTTTCGGCGATCGCGCGGGTGTAGATGCCGCTGCCGAAGATCACCGCATCGGCTTCGTTGGCGAACTCGAGCCGCCGTTGCGCCTGCACCGTCAGGCCGTTCATCGACGTGACGTGCGCGCTCGGGCTCGCGAGTTCGGCCTTCCAGCCGTCGACGGCGAGCCGGTTCAGCAGCCCGAGCGAGATGAACGAATCGAGCTCGTTGAAGCCGTCGAACGTGACGATCGCGATGCGCATGCGCGCGGCCGGTCGGGTGCAGCGGCGCGGCTACTCTTCGAGCAGCGAGCGCAGCATCCAGGCGGTCTGCTCGTGCACCGTGAGGCGCTGCGTCAGCAGGTCGGCGGTCGGCTCGTCGCCGGCCTTGTCGGCGAGCGGGAAGATGCTGCGTGCGGTGCGCGCCACGGCCTCGTGGCCCTCGACCAGGATGCGCACCATGTCGAGCGCCTTCGGTGGCGCGGCCGGCGCGTCCTTGATCGACGCGAGCGCGCCGAACTGGGCATACGACCCCGGCGCCGCATGGCCGAGCGAACGGATGCGCTCGGCGACCGGGTCGACCGCGTTCCACAACTCGGTGTATTGCGTCATGAACATCAGGTGCAGCGTGTTGAACATCGGGCCCGTCACGTTCCAGTGGAAGTTGTGCGTGGTCAGGTACAGCGTGTAGGTGTCGGCCAGCAGCCTGGACAGTCCGCCGGCGATCGCGCCGCGATCGGCCTCGCTGATGCCGATGTTGATGTGCGAACCGCGGGCGGGCGGCGTGGCCTTGGTGCTCTTCTTTGCCATGGTGCTGATGCTCCGGTCGGGTCGAGACGACGAACGGTGAATGTAGCGCAGGCACGCGGTTCCGGCCGCGTGCCGGCGGCGGTCTCAGCGCGCCAGGCCGGCGAGGTGGAGGGCTGCGCCGAGCAGGTGCCGCACGGCCCCCACTTCAGCCCTCCTTCACCACCGAGAGCGCCTTGGCGACCTCGGGGTCCATCGCGCCCATCGCCGCGAGCTTGCGCGCGACGGCCGCGCCGTAGGCCGGGTCGGCCTTCGTGAAGTGGCCGATCTGGACCTTCTTCACGTCGGCGCCGACATCCTTCATCGCGCCGGCGATGTTGCTGGTCAGGCGGTCCTGCGCGTCCGGCTTCATCAGGCGAAACAGGTTGCCGGCCTGGGTGAAATCGTCGGACGCGCCGCGCTCGTCGAAGCGCCCGGCCACGCCGTTCAGCGCCCCGCCCGGGTCGCCGTGGCCGAACCCGCCGGGTGCGGTGCCGGCCGCGTGGACGTTCTCGTAGTTCGCCGCCGAGCCCCCGTTGTCGATGGCCATCGCACCATCACGCTGCTGGTTGTGGAACGGGCAGCGCGCCCGGTTCACCGGCAGGTGCTGGTGATTCGTGCCGACGCGATACAGCTGCGCGTCGTGGTACGCGAACAGCCGCCCCTGCAGCATCTTGTCGGGGCTGTAGCCCATGCCCGGCACGATGTTGGCGGGCGAGAACGCGGCCTGCTCGACATGCTGGTGGTAGTTGTCGGGATTCCTGTTCAGCTCGAGCACGCCCACGGGCAAGCGCGGGACGTCGCCGTACGGCCAGACCTTGGTCAGGTCGAACGGGTTCCAGCCGGTCTTCTTCTCCCATGCCGCGGCATCGGCCTCGGTCATCACCTGGATCGAGACGTCCCATTTCGGGAAGTTGCCCTCGGCGATCGCTTTGAACAGGTCGCGCTGCGCGTGGTCGGGGTCGGCGCCGGCCAGGCGGCCGGCCTCTTCGGCGCTCAGGTTCCTGATGCCCTGCTTCGTCTTCAGGTGCCACTTGACCCAGACGCGCTCGCCGGCCGCGTTGATCAGGCTGAAGGTGTGGCTGCCGAAGCCGTCCATGTGGCGGTAGCCGTCGGGCGTGCCGCGGTCGGAGAACAGCATCGTGACCTGGTGCAGGCTCTCCGGCGCCTTGCTCCAGAAGTCCCACATCATCTGCGCCGACTTCAGGTTCGTCCGCGGGTCGCGCTTCTGGGTGTGGACGAAGTCGGGGAACTTGATCGGGTCCTTGATGAAGAACATCGGCGTGTTGTTGCCGACCAGGTCCCAGTTGCCCTCCTCGGTGTAGAAGCGCGTCGCGAAGCCGCGCGGGTCGCGCTCGGTGTCGGCCGAGCCCTTCTCGCCGCCGACGGTCGAGAAGCGCACGAAGGCCTCGGTGGTCTTGCCGATGGCGGCGAACAGCTTCGCCTTCGTGTACTTCGAGATGTCGTGCGTGACGGTGAACGTGCCGTACGCGCCCGAGCCCTTGGCGTGCACCACGCGTTCGGGGATGCGCTCGCGGTTGAAGTGCTGCAGCTTCTCGATCAGGTGGAAGTCCTGCAGCAGCAGCGGGCCGCGCGGGCCGGCACTGAGCGAGTTCTGGTTGTCGGCGACCGGGATGCCGGCAGCGGTGGTGAGCGAGGGCGTCTGGGACATCGGTGACTCCGTTGGTGGCTGCGATCGAGGCAGTCTACGAAATTACGATAGTCACCGCCAATTGATGACCTCTATTCAATAGATAGATGCGCGCGTCGAGCCACCCCGGTCTTTCGTGTCGCGGGCGGTTGCCTCCCTCCGTGCGGCGCACGGCCTTCCGGAAGCGCCGCGCCACACCCGCACGGAGCCCTCCGACACTGCTACGATGCGCCGCACCTAGGGTTAACCCTTTCGCCGGACTCCCGTGATGCGAGTCGCACCGAGGCACACACCCCATGTCAGCACTCTTGCCCCGCTCGTTGAAGCACCCGCTCTCCCCCGCCGTGCTCGCGAACCGCCCGCACCCGGCGCTGGGCCATGCGTGGCCGCGCAACAGCCTCGCGTCGCGGTCGACGCTGAACCTCGCGCTGCAGGGCGGCGGCGCCCACGGCGCGTTCACCTGGGGGGTGCTGGACGCACTGCTCGAGGACGGGCGCTTCCAGTTCGAGGGCCTGAGCGGCAGCAGCGCCGGCGCGTTGAACGCGGTGCTGTTCGCCGAAGGCTGGCGCCGCGACGGGCGCGGCGGCGCGCGCCGCGCCCTGTCCGACTTCTGGTCGGCGCTCGGCCAGCAGGTTCCGTTCGAGTTTCTCGTCAAGGGCGAGGGCGAGAACATCGGCCTGTCCGCGGCCGGCAAGATGATGATGAAGTGGGCCGGCCTGTTCTCCCCGACGCAGCTCAACCCGCTGGGCCACAGCGCGCTGCGGGAATTGCTGAAGCAGCAGATCGACTTCGGGCGCCTGCGCAGGGACAGCCCGTTCAAGCTGTTCATCGGCGCCACGCAGGCCAACACCGGCAAGCTGCGCGTCTTCCGCGAGGCCGAGGCCAGCCTCGACGTGCTGCTGGCCTCCACCTGCCTGCCCAGGCTGCACCCGGCCGTGACCATCGACGGCGAACCGTACTGGGACGGCGCGTATTCGGCCAACCCCGCGATCTACCCGCTGTTCTACGACTGCCGCTCGCGCGACGTGATGCTGGTGCTGCTGAGCCCGCTGCGCCACGAGAGCGCGCCGCACACCGCCGAGGAGATCGAGCACCGCGCGCTCGAGCTCGCGTTGAGCGCCAACCTGATGCGCGAGATGCGCACCTTCCAGCAGGCCACCGCGTTCGCACGCTCGACCTGGCTGCCGCCGGGCAGCCTGGAGCGGCGGCTGCGCGCGATGCGCTTCCACATGATCGATTCGCAGGACCTGGCCAGCATGCAGCGCACCGAGACCAAGCTGATCGCGCACACGCCCTTCCTCGAACTGCTGCACACCCAGGGACGCGCGCGCGCGACGGCATGGCTGAACGAGCACGCGACAGCGGTCGGGCGGCGCGCCACCATCGACATGGACGCCTGCTTCGGCTGACCGCCCGGGCGTGCCGGGTTCGCGCCGGAACGATCTGCCGAACGTCGCACCGGCCAGGGCGCGAGCACGTGCCGCGCATCCTTGATCGCGACCGCGGCCGCTCAGGACAGGCGCTTCACTCCCGTCAGCGGGCACGCATAGATCGCGTTGCGCAGCGCCGCGATCGCCTCGTAGCGCGTGAAGCTGCGGCGCCACACCAGCACCACGCGCCGCGTCGGCACCGGCTTCGTGAACGGGAGGTAGCGGATGTGCGGCTGCGCGTCCTTCGGCACGCTGAGCTGCGGCACCACGGTCACGCCCATGCCGGAGGCGACCATGTACTTGATCGTCTCCAGCGACGAGCCCTCGAAGCTCTTGCGGATGCCCACGCCCTTCCCGCTGCCGTCGTCGCTGCTGCCGAAGCGCGCGTACTCGGGGCAGACCTCGAGCACGTGGTCGCGAAAGCAGTGGCCGGTGCCGAGCAGCAGCATGGTCTCGTTCTTCAGCTCCTCGGTGCTGATGCTCTTGCGCCTGGCGAGCGGGTGCAGCCTGGGCACCGCGGCCACGAAGGGCTCGTCGTAGAGCGGCGCGACCGCGAGGCCGGTGTCGGGGAAGGGCTCGGCCATGATCGCGCAGTCGAGCTCGCCGGTGCGCAGCATCTCCAGCAGCTTGGCGGTGAAGTTCTCCTGCAGCAGCAGCGGCATCTGCGGCACGCGGTCGATCGCCTGCCTGACGAGGTCGGGCAGCAGGTACGGTCCGATGGTGTAGATCACGCCCAGCCCGAGCGGGCCCGAGACCGGGTCCTTGCCGCGCTTGGCGATCTCCTTGATCGCGGCGGCCTGCTCGATCACGGTCTGCGCCTGGCGCACGATCTCCGCGCCCAGCGGCGTGACCGTGACCTCGTTCGCGCCGCGCTCGAAGATCTTCACGTCGAGCTCTTCCTCGAGTTTCTTGATCGAGACGCTCAGCGTGGGCTGCGAGACGAAGCAGGCCTCGGCGGCCCGGCCGAAATGGTGCTCGCGCGCGACGGCGACGATGTAACGGAGTTCGGTCAGGGTCATGGCGCCATTCTCTTTGCAATCGCGTTCCCTGCCATTCAGGCTTTCAGGTACTCCGACCGCCCCCCGAGCCAGCGCACGACGTGATCGACCGCGACCTGCGGATGGTGCTCGAGCAGCAGCGTCGCCGCGCCACGCGCGGCGTGCACCAGCGCCTCGTCCTGCGCCGGATCGGCGAAGCGCAGCAGCGCCGCGCCCGACTGGCGCGCGCCGAGGAACTCGCCCGGCCCGCGGATCTCCAGGTCGCGGCGCGCGATCTCGAAACCGTCGCCCGTCTCCAGCACCGCCTTCAGCCGCGCCTTGCCGGTGTCCGACAGCGGCGACGCATACAGCAGCACGCACACGCTGGCCACGCTGCCGCGGCCGACGCGTCCGCGCAGTTGGTGCAGCTGCGACAGGCCGAAGCGCTCGGCATGCTCGATCACCATCAGCGACGCATTCGGGACGTCCACGCCGACCTCGATCACGGTGGTCGACACCAGCACCGCGACCGCACCGGCGCTGAACTGCGCCATCGCCGCCGCCTTCTCGGCCGCCGCCATGCGGCCGTGCAGCAGGCCGACCGTGCAGCCGGACAGCGCCGCGCTCAGCTGGGCGTGCGTCTCGGTGGCGTTGCGCAGGTCCAGCGACTCGGATTCCTCGATCAGCGGGCAGACCCAGTAGACCTGCCGGCCCTGCGCGACGGCATCGCGGATGCGCTCGATCACCGCCGCACGCTTCGCCTCGGCAAACAGCTTGGTCACGACCGGCGTGCGACCGGGAGGCAGCTCGTCGATCGTGCTCACGTCGAGATCGGCGAACAGCGTCATCGCCAGGGTGCGCGGGATCGGCGTCGCGCTCATCATCAGCGTGTGCGGCTCGATCGCCCCGGCCCGGTCGGCGCCTGCCGAGGTCGAGCGCAGTTTCTCCCGCAGCGCCAGCCGCTGCTGCACGCCGAAGCGGTGCTGCTCGTCGACGATCGCCAGGCCCAGCTTCGCGAACACGACCTGCTCCTGGATCACCGCGTGCGTGCCCACCACCAGCGCCGCCTCGCCCGACGCCACCTGCGCCAGCATCGCCGCGCGCGCCTTGCCCTTGCGGCTGCCGGTGAGCCACGCGACCGTGATGCCCAGCGGCGCCAGCCAGCCCACCAGTTTGCGCAGATGCTGCTCGGCGAGGATCTCGGTCGGCGCCATCAGCGCGCACTGCCAGCCCTCGGCGATCACGATCGCGGCAGCGAGCGCGGCCACCACGGTCTTGCCGGAACCGACGTCGCCCTGCAGCAGGCGGTGCATCGGCACGGTCGACGGCATGCCGTCGGCCTCCTTCAGGCTCCCGCCCTGCAGGTCGCGCGCGATCTCCTCGACGACGCGGCGCTGCGCGCCCGTCAGCGCGAACGGCAGCGCGGCGAGCAGCCGGTCCTGCAGCCCGCCGGCGCGCACCGCGAAACGCGGCGCGCGCTGCCGTTCGCGTTCGCGCTTGGCCTGCAGCTGCGAGAGCTGCTGTGCCAGCAGTTCCTCGAACTTCAGGCGCTGCCAGGCCGGGTGGCTGCGGTCCTCGAGCGTCGCGATGCCGACGCTCGGCGCCGGGTGGTGCAGGAAGTTCAACGCCTCGCGCAGGCTCATCATGCCCGGCGGCACGGCCTCGGGCGGCAGCAGCTCCGCCAGGTCGGCGCGCGCCAGGTTGGCGTCCATCGCCTTGCGCAGGTAGGCCTGCGGCAGCTGCGCGCTCGTGGGGTAGACCGGCGTCAGCGCGGTCGGCAGCGGCGCGCCCTCGGCGACCACCTTGAACGACGGGTGCACCATCTCCAGCCCGAAGAACCCGCCACGCACTTCGCCGCGCGCACGCACGCGCTGACCCACGGCCAGCGCCTTCTGCTGCGACGGGTAGAAATGCAGGAAGCGCAGCACCAGGTCGTCGCTGCCGTCGGATAAGCGCACGACGAGCTGGCGCCGCCCGCGGGCCTGCACCTCGCAGTCCCGCACGATGCCCTCGACCTGCGCGGTCGCGCCATCGCGCAGGCGCGCGATCGGCACGATGCGGGTCTCGTCCTCGTAGCGCATCGGCAGGTGCAGCGCGAAGTCGATCGGGCGCACCAGCCCGAGCTTCTCCAGCGCCCGCTGCGGGCCGGACTTGTCCTTTCCGGCCGGGGTGGCAGGGGCTGCGGTCATGGGAGAATTCTGCCCTTCCTGTTGGCACGGGCCGGTCCAGCCCTCAACCGATGACCTTGCGCACCTCCCGCCACACGCTGAGCGATTTCGACTTCGCTCTGCCCCCCGAACTGATCGCCCAGCAGCCCGCCGCCGAACGCAGCGGCTCGCGCCTGCTCGATGGCCGCAGCGCCGCGCCGGTCGACCGTTCGTTCCGCGATCTGCCTGCGCTGCTGTGCCCCGGCGACCTGCTGGTGTTCAACGACACGCGCGTGATCAGGGCGCGCCTGCTCGGCGCCAAGGCCAGCGGCGGCGCGGTCGAGGCGCTGGTCGAGCGGGTGCTTCCGAATTGCGAGGTGCTGATGCACCTGCGTGCGAGCAAGTCGCCGAAGCCGGGCAGCACCGTGCGCTTCGCGGACGCGTTCGATGCCGAGGTGCTGGGCCGCGCCGGCCCGCAGGAGGCGCTGTTCCGGCTGCGCTTTCCGGACGATCCGCTGGCGCTGCTGGAACGCCACGGCCATGTGCCGCTGCCACCCTACATCACGCACGCCGACACCGCCGAGGACGAGCGCCGCTACCAGACCGTGTTCGCCGTGAAGCCCGGTGCCGTGGCGGCGCCGACTGCGGCGCTGCACTTCGACGAGACGCTGCTCGCGCAGCTGGCGCGGCGCGGCATCGCGAGCGCGAGCCTGACGCTGCACGTGGGCGCCGGCACCTTCCAGCCGGTGCGCAGCGAGAACCTCGCTGAACACAGGATGCACAGCGAGTGGTTCGACGTGCCGGCGACCACGGTCGACGCGATCGCGCGCACGCGCGCCGCGGGCGGGCGCGTCGTCGCGGTCGGCACGACGACGCTGCGCGCGCTCGAATCGGCGGCACGCACAGGCGCGCTCGAATCCGGCAGCCGCGACACCGACATCTTCATCACGCCCGGCTTCGCGTTCCGCGTCGTCGACCTGCTCGTCACCAACTTCCACCTCCCGAAGAGCACGCTGCTGATGCTGGTCAGCGCGTTCACCGGCATCGAGCACGTGCGCGCGCTGTACATGCACGCGATCCGCGAGCGCTACCGCTTCTTCAGCTACGGCGACGCGATGCTGCTGCAACGCGATCGTCCGAAAGGAACCCTTGCAGATGCTGAGCTTTGACCTGCTCGAGACCGACGGCCACGCGCGCCGCGGCCGCCTGACGCTGAACCATGGCGTCGTCGAGACGCCGGTGTTCATGCCGGTGGGCACCTACGGCACCGTGAAGGGCGTGATGCCCTCGTCGCTGGAGGCGATGGGCGCGCAGATCATCCTGGGCAACACCTTCCACCTGTGGCTGCGACCCGGCATCGAGGTGTTGCAGCAGTTCGGCGGGCTGCACCGCTTCGAGGCCTGGAGCCGGCCGATCCTGACCGACAGCGGCGGCTTCCAGGTCTGGTCGCTGGGCGACAGCGCCAAGATCACCGAGGAGGGCGTGAAGTTCGCGTCGCCGGTCAACGGCGACAAGCTGTTCCTGACGCCCGAGACCAGCATGCAGATCCAGCGCGTGCTGAACAGCGACATCGTGATGCAGTTCGACGAGTGCACGCCGTACGAGACCCGGGGCCACGTGACGACCGAACACGAGGCGCGCGCGTCGATGGAGCTGAGCCTGCGCTGGGCGCGGCGCTGCCTGGCCGAGTTCGGGCGCGGCGCGAACCCGAACGCGCTGTTCGGCATCGTGCAGGGCGGCATGTTCGAGGCCCTGCGCGAGGAGTCGATCGCGCAGCTGGTCGAGCTCGACCTGCCCGGCTACGCGATCGGCGGCGTCAGCGTCGGCGAACCGAAGGAGCTGATGCGGCAAATCGTCGCGCACACGCCGCACCGCCTGCCGGCGCACAAGCCGCGCTACCTGATGGGTGTGGGCACGCCGGAGGACCTGGTCGAGGGCGTCGCTGCCGGCGTCGACATGTTCGACTGCGTGATGCCGACGCGCAACGCGCGCAACGGCCACCTGTTCACGCGCTTCGGCGACCTGAAGATCCGCAACGCGCGCCACAAGCTGGACGAGCGTCCGCTCGACCCGACCTGCGGCTGCAGCACCTGCGCGAGCTTCTCGCGCGCCTACCTGCACCACCTGGACCGCTGCGGCGAGATGCTCGGGCCGATGCTCGCCAGCGTCCACAACCTGCACTACTACGTGAACCTGATGCGCGAGGTGCGCGAGGCTCTCGACGCCGGCACGTTCGCCGAGTTCGCGCGGCGCTTTCGCGAGGACCGGGGGCGCGGCATCTGAGCGCCGCGCGGGCCGCGTCGGAAGGCTCCCCGGACTCGAACGGCTTCCGATGTCGTGAACGCTACCGACCGATCCAGCCCAGCCCGCGGGCCAGCAGCAGGACCGCGACCGCCCCGCTCGTCACGGCGAACGCCCGCTGCAGGTGCGCACCGGCCAGACGGGCCGCAATCCGGCGCCCGGCGAGCATCGCGATGACGGCACCCAGCGCAAACGGCAGCGCCACGGCCCAGGCGACGACGCCTTGCCAGGCCGCCGCAGCAACGCCGCCGACCGACACGAGCGCGATCACCGCCAGCGAGGTGGCCAGGATGCTGCGCATCGGCAGGTCGGTGTAGCGGCTCAGCGAGGGGACGATGACGAAACCGCCGCCCACGCCCAGCAGGCCGCTGAGCACGCCCGACACGGCACCGGTCCCGGCCAGGGCCCATGCGCACGGCAGGGTCCAGACGAGGCGACCCTCGCCGGGGTTCACGACGCAGGGAACGCTCGGTGGCGGCGCATGCGCCTGTTCCGGTTGGGCGCTGGCGCCGCGCCGGGCCTGGTTGAACATGCGCCAGGCCACCCAGCCCAACACGATCGCGAACGCCACCATCAACGGGGCATTCGGTATCAGGTGTGCCAGACGCACGCCCAGCGGCGCCAGCACCATGCCGCTGATGCCGATCACCGCCGCCGCGCGGTAGCGCACCAGGCCTTCGCGCAGGCCCAGCACCGCCCCGAAGGCGGACGCGGCACCCACGGCGATGAGGCCCACCGGCGCGGCCTGCTGGATCGTCAGGTGCATGCCGAAGACCAGCAAGGGCACCGCGAGGATGCCGCCGCCCGCACCCGTGAGCGCGAGAATCAGGCCGACCACCGCGCCCAGACCCAGACCGAGCAGGCTCATTTCCACCGCGGGCCTGCGCTCACGTCGTCGTCCCGGGCGGCGCCAGCCCTTCGCGGCACTCGGGCATCGCGTTCAGCCCGGTCGAGCGAGACTGGCCTGCACCCAGCGCACCAGGTCGCCGGCGGCCACCGCCCCCGATTGCCGAGCGACTTCCCGGCCGGCCCGGTACAGGACGATCGTGGGGATGCTCCGGATGCCCGTCGCTGCGCTCGCCCGCGGGCTCGCTTCGGTGTCGAGCTTGGCGAAGCGCACGTCCGGCAGCTGCGTCGCGGCGTTCGCGAAGTGCGGCGCCATCGTCTTGCACGGACCGCACCAGTCGGCCCAGAAGTCGACCAGCACCGGCAGTTCGGTGTGCGCGATGAAGGCCGGGAAGGTCGCATCGGTCAGCGACACGGGCCGGGCCGCCATCAGCTCGGCGCCGCACCGGCCGCACACCGGCTGGTCCTTCAGGCGGTCCTGGGGTACGCGGTTGGTGGTGCCGCAGGCGGGGCAGACGAGGTTCATGGTCAGCCCCCCGCCCGCGCACCGAGCTCGCGCACGCTGGCTTCCGTCGCGCGCCACCGGGTCGGCACGCCTGGCGGCCGGTCGAGGCCGACGAAGGCGGTGAAGCCGAGCCACCGTCGGCGGACAGGAACCGGGCGGCCGGAGACGCCGAATGCGAGCGACCGCAGGATGAAGGTGCCTGCGACCAGAGGGGCGATGTGCCAGAAAGTCATGAGGTTGCTCCTTGGGGCAGGACACGGTGAGCGACATTTCGCCTGCGGCTTCTGTCGGCGCCATCTTCGCACCGTGAAGTCACTCACGCCACCGCTTCGGGAACCAGCCACCTCGTCAACACGACCTTCACCGTGTCGTTGACCAGCAGGCAGACGACCATGGCGTAGGCCAGCAGACCGAGCGTCTGCCACCAGGGTAGCGGCATCAGAGCCGGCCAGAGCGCGTCCCTGCGGAACTGAAGCGGACCGGGGCGCAGCGTCTGACCGCCGGGCGGGCGGCGTCGGAGATGTCTTACACTGCCGGCGCTCGTCCCCCGATGGTCGACCTGCCGCGCCGACCCTAGCCTGGGCAGGGCGAGCCGCTCGGCACCCTGTCGCGCCGGTCATCCGCCCTCCCGCAGGAGCCCGACCATGGCAACGATCAACGACATCATGACCCGCGAGGTCTCGGTCATCCAGCTCTCCGATCCGCTGCAGATCGCGGCGCAGCGCATGCGCGATCTGGGCATCGGTGCCCTGCCCGTGTGCGACGGCGAGACGCCGGTGGGCATGGTGACCGACCGTGACATCGCGGTGCGAGGCGTGGCGGCCGGCCTGAACCCGGCGGATGCGCTGGTCTGCGACGTGATGAGCGACGACATGCTCGCCTGCAACCCGACCGACACGGTCGACGCGGTGATGAAGCAGATGGGCGATGCCCAGGTTCGCCGGATCACGGTGCTGGACGGCGACCGCAGGATCGTCGGCATCGTCTCGCTCGGCGACCTCGCGACGCGCCAGAGCGCGCCGACCGACGACGCGTTGCGCGAGATCTCCGAGAGCGCCTCGCTCGCCTGAGCGCGATGCCTGTGCCCGTACCGCGGCCGGACCGCGCCGCCGCGGGTGTGCCGGGATTGCGTCTGCTCGGGCCACAGGCGCGCGCCGTGCTGAACGATCCCGGCGCGTTCGCGCTGCGCGTTCTGAAGGCATTTCGCGCCAACCAGGGTCTGTTGCTGGCCGGCGCGGTCGCGTACTACGCGCTGCTGTCGATCGTGCCGCTGCTGATCCTGATCGTGATCGCGCTGTCGCACGTCGTCGACCAGAATGCGCTGCTGGAAACGCTGGGGCGCTACCTCGAGTGGCTGGTGCCGGGCCAGTCGCGGGCGATCGTCCACGAGCTCTCGAACTTCCTGGACCACCGCGAGCTGATCGGCTGGGTTCTGGGCGTGACGATGCTGTTCTTCAGCTCGCTCGCGTTCACGGTGCTCGAGAACGCGATGTCGGTGATCTTCCTGCACCGCGTGGTCGCACGACGGCGGCGCTTCGTGGTGTCGGCGCTGCTGCCGTACCTGTACATCCTGTCGCTGGGCATCGGCCTGCTGCTCGTCACGCTGGTGGCCGGCAGCCTGCAGGCGATCGGCCAGGAAAGCGTCGACTTCCTCGGCCGGCGCTGGTCGCTGCACGGCGTGTCCGGTGCGCTGCTGTACCTGCTCGGCGTGGCCGGCGAGATCTTCGTGCTGACCTCGGTGTACCTGGTGATGCCGGTGGGCCGGCTGCGCATCGGCCACGCGCTGCTCGGTGGCGTGACGGCGGCGCTGCTGTGGGAGATCACGCGCCACGTGCTCGTCTGGTACTTCGCGACCCTGTCGCAGGTCAGCGTGGTCTACGGCTCGCTGACCACCGCGATCGTCGTGCTGCTGAGCCTGGAGATCGCGGCCACGCTGCTGCTGCTCGGCGCGCAGGTGATCTCCGAGTACGAACGGACGGATCGCGAAACGGCGCCGCCCGGCGCCTGACCCGGCCGCGTCACCAGAACGCCCAGTTCCGCGTCGTCACGACCCACACGCCGAGCGCGCCGTTCGTCGCCGCGTGCGCGATCACCGGCACCCACAGCTTGCCGGTGCGCACGTAGAGCCAGGCGTAGACGAGGCCAGCGATGACCGCAGCCAGCCACAGCGTGTGCGCGAGCGTGAACACGAAGGTTGACAGCACGACCGCCTTCAGCGCGACGCGCTGCGGCACGACCGACTCGAACTGCGGGCTCTGGACCCAGCGCATCAGGAACGAGCGCCAGAACAGTTCCTCCATCACCGGCACGATCAGCGCAGCGCCGATCCAGCGCACGACGACGAGCGGCCAGATCAATCCGCCCCGGGCGTCCAGCGGCAGGAAGCTCGCCGTCGGGCTGCCGATCTGCATCCACGGCGCGTCGAGATGGATCCACAGCGCGAACACGACCAGGCCGGCGCCGACCGCGAGCACGGCCTCCGAAGCGCTCGGCCAGGTCTGCCGCACGAGCTCGCCGTACTCGCGCCAGAACCAGGCGAGCAGGCCGCCGACCACCAGCACCGTGAGGCCGTAGACCCAGCGCGGGTCGATGCCCCAGGACCCGTCGGCCGGCACCGCGCCGCGCGCCGCGAGCAGCACCATGAACGCGGCGAACGGAACGATGCGCGCGACTGCCGCGCGATTCAGCTGCAAGGCCATGCTCTTCCGGCTCCCGAGATCGGCAAAAGGCGCCCAGCATGCCAGATCGGCCGGCAAGCCGGTGCGGAACCCGGTCGCGCGGCCCTTGGACGCACCGGGCGCGCCGTCGCGCATCGGTACACCCTCGGGGACGCTGCACCGCAACTCGCCGTCGTCCCGCATCTGGCGGGCACGCGCGCGGGTGGACCCGGCGCTCAGGCCGGGCGCTGCTCCAGCAGGTAGTTCGCACCGTCGTACTGGCCCAGCACATCGGTCAGCCACGGCAGCACCTTCAGCAGCTCGTCGTGCAGCGTGAACGGCGGGTTGATCACGAACATGCCGCTGCCGGCCAGGCCGAAGCCCTGCTGGTCGGGTTGCTGCACCGTCAGCCGCGCGTGCAGCCAGCCCTTGGGCGCGAGCGCCTCCAGGCGCTTCGGCAGTTGCGCCGCCTCGAGCTTGCTGACCTGCGGATACCAGACCAGGTAGACGCCTTCGGCGAAGCGCGCCAGCGCATCGCGCAGCGAGCCGATCACACGGCCG
This sequence comes from Pseudomonadota bacterium, assembly GCA_040388965.1. Lineage (GTDB taxonomy): Bacteria > Pseudomonadota > Gammaproteobacteria > Burkholderiales > Burkholderiaceae_C > LMDS01. The sequence continues at coordinate 85,596 of JAZKAV010000019.1, forward strand.
TAGTCCTTGTGGCCCTCGTAGCTCGGGTCCATCAGCACCACGCCGCGGCGCGACGCTGGCGGCACCTGGCCCTTCAGCCCGTCGAACCCGTCCTTGTCGTAGACCTCGGCGCCCTTGAGTTCACCGATGTACGACTGCAGGATGCGGTGGTCGGTCGGGTGCAGCTCGAACAGGCGCAGCTGGTCCTGCTGGCGCAGCAGCATCTGCGCAAAGGCCGGCGAGCCGGGGTACTGCTCCAGACGCCCGCCGGGGTTGAAGCGGCGCACGAGCTGCACGTAGTCGGCCACCGCCTCGGGCAGGTCGTCACGGTCCCACAGCCGCCCGATGCCCTGCTCGAACTCGCCCTTCTTCTGCGCGAAGCGGCCTTCGAGCGAGTAGCCGCCGGCGCCGGCATGGGTGTCGACGAGCCGGTAGGACTTGTCCTTCTGGTTCATGTAGCGCAGCACGAGCGTCAGCACGGTGTGCTTGAGCACGTCGGCGTGGTTGCCCGCGTGGAAGGCATGTCGGTAAGCGAGCATGGGGCAGGTGGCGGCTGGGTCTGAGGTCCGCACTGTAGCCCGCGCCGGCTTTCCTAGCCGATTTCGCGAGGGGCCGCACGCCGCCGTGCTATTGCGTTGCGCCGTAGCATGGGCCGCACCCCACTCCAGCCGAGTCCCCCGCATGACCACCTTGTTCGACGCTCTCCACTTCGGCGACCTCACCGCCGCCAACCGCATCGTGATGGCGCCACTGACCCGCGACCGCGCCGGTCCCGGCCGGGTGCCGACCGCGCTGATGGCGGCCTACTACGAGCAGCGCGCCAGCGCCGGGCTGATCGTCAGCGAAGGCACGCAGATCTCGGCCGAGGGCCAGGGCTACCTCGATACGCCGGGCATCTACAGCGCCGCCCAGATCGCCGGCTGGCGGCGCGTGACCGACGCGGTGCACGCGAAGGGCGGCACGATCGTCGTGCAGCTGTGGCACGTCGGGCGCGTTTCGCACCTGTCGCTGCTGCCGCCGGGGCAGGTGCCGGTGTCGAGCACGGCGCAGCGCGCGATCACCAAGACCTTCACCGCCGACGGCTTCCAGGCGGTGTCCGAGCCGCGCGCGCTCGGGCTGGACGAAATCCCGCGCCTGATCGAGGACTACCGCCGCGCGGCACGCAACGCGATCGAGGCCGGCTTCGACGGCGTGGAGGTGCATGGCGCGAACGGCTACCTGCTCGAACAGTTCATGCGCGACAGCGTCAACGACCGCACCGATGCCTACGGCGGGCCGACGGAGAACCGCGCGCGACTCACGGTCGAGGTGATGACCGCGATTGCGCGGGAGATCGGCGCCGGCCGCACCGGCATCCGCCTGTCGCCGGTCACGCCGGCGAACGGCGCGGCGCCGGACAGCGACCCGCAAGGCCTGTTCAACCACGTGGTCGAGCGGCTCGCGCCGCTGAAGCTCGCATTCATCCACGTCATCGAGGGCGCGACCGGCGGCCCGCGCGACATCGCACCGTTCGACTACGCCGCGCTGCGCACCCGCTTCAAGAGCGGCCACGAACAGGGCGCCTGGATCGTCAACAACGGCTACACCCGCGCGATGGCGATCGACGCGGTGGCCAGCGGCGCGGCCGACATGGTCGCGTTCGGCCGGCCCTTCATCGGCAACCCCGACCTGGTGCGGCGCCTGCGCGACGACGCGCCGCTGGCGGCACCGAACCGCGAGACGTTCTACGGCGGCGGCGCGGCGGGCTACACCGACTACCCGGCGCTGGACGCGACGCCGGCCTGATCGGCGCGGCTGCGCTCGGCCCGCAACGCCTCGGGCGCTGCCGGAGCAGCGTCATTCGCCCGCCAGCAGCCAGCCGGCAGCGCGCTCGGCGATCATCAGTGTCGGCGAGTTGCTGTTGCCGCTCGTGATCGTCGGCATCACGCTCGCGTCGACGACGCGCAGGCCCTGCACGCCATGCACGCGCAGGCGCGCGTCGACCACGGCCATCGGGTCGGCGGCCGGGCCCATCTTCGCGGTGCCCACCGGGTGGAAGATCGTCGTGCCGATGTCGCCGGCGAGCTTCCAGAGTTCCGCATCGGTCTCGAACTGCGCGCCGGGCTTGATCTCGTGCGGCCGGTATGGCGCGAGCGCCGGCTGGGCGACGATGCGGCGGGTCAGGCGCAGACTGTTCGCGGCGATCAGGCGGTCGGCATCGGTGCCGAGGTAACGCGGCGCGATGCCGGGTGCGTCGTGCGGATCGGTCGATCTGACCTGGACTGCGCCGCGGCTCGTCGGGTTCAGGTTGCAGACACTCGCGGTGAACGCGTTGTAGCGGTGCAGCGGCTCGCCGAAGGCGTCGAGCGACAGCGGCTGCACGTGGTACTCGAGGTTCGCGTGCGCCTGCGCCAGGTCGCTGCGCGTGAACGCGCCGAGCTGCGACGGCGCCATGCTCATCGGCCCGCTGCGGCGCAGCGCGTACTCCAGGCCGATCAGCGCCTTGCCCCACCATGAATTCGCCATCGTGTTCAGCGTCTTCACGCCGCTGACGCCATAGACCGCGCGGATCTGCAGGTGGTCCTGCAGGTTCGCGCCGACGCCGGGCAGCGCGTGCGCGACCGCGATACCGAGCCGGCCGAGCAGGGCCGGGTCGCCGATGCCCGAGAGCTGCAGGATCTGCGGCGTGCCGATCGCGCCGGTCGCGAGGATCACCTCGCCGCCGGGCGCGATGCGCGCCTGCACCGGCGCGCCGCCCTCGACCGGCAGCACCTCGATGCCGGTCGCGCCAAGCACGCCGTCGCGCGCCTCGGTCAGCACGCGGCCGATGTGCGCACCGGTCCAGACCTGCAGGTTCTGGCGCGTGCGTTGCGCCGGGCGCAGGAACGCCTTGGTCGCGTTCCAGCGGATGCCGGCCCTCTGGTTGACATGGAAGTAGCCGACGCCTTCGTTGTCGCCGCGGTTGAAGTCGGAGGTCGCCGGGATGCCGGCCTGCTGCGCGGCCTGCGCGAACGCATCGAGCACGTCCCAGCGCAGGCGCTGGCGTTCGACGCGCCACTCGCCGCCGGCACGCGCGCCGCTCGGGTCGAAGCCCGGCGCGGCGTGGAAGGCATCGGCGCCCTGGTGGAAGTCCTCGTGCTTCAGGAAGTGGGGCAGGCACTCGTCCCAGCTCCAGCCGGGGTTCGCGCCGAAGCCGTCGCCCGCGCCCCAGCCGTCGTAGTCGCGCGCCTGGCCGCGCATGTAGATCATGCCGTTGATGCTGCTGCAGCCGCCCATCACCTTGCCGCGCGGGTAGCGCAGGCTCCGGCCGTTCAGGCCCGGGTCGGCGTCGGTCGAGAACATCCAGTCGGTGCGCGGGTTGCCGATGCAGAACAGGTAGCCCACCGGGATGTGCACCCAGAGGTAGTCGTCGTTGCCGCCGGCCTCGACCAGCAGCACGTGCTTGCCCGGGTCGGCGCTCAGGCGGTTCGCCAGCAGGCAACCGGCGGTGCCGCCGCCGCAGACGATGTAGTCGTAGACCGCCTGGCTCATGGTGCCGGTGTCAGCGCGCGCCGCCCGCCAGCACGGGGAAGAGTTTGACCAAGCCGTCGGACATCACCTCGACCGCCAGCGCCGCCAGCAGCAGACCCATCAGCCGCGTCATCACGTTGGTGCCGGTCTTGCCGATCGCCTTGGCGATGCGCTCGGACAGGCTGAACGTGACCCACACGGCCACGCCGATGACCAGCCCGTAGACGACGAGCACGCCCAGCTCCCACCAGTGCCTGGTCTTGTCGGCGTAGATGATCATCGTGGAGATCGTCGCCGGGCCGGTCAGCAGCGGGATCGTCAACGGCACGATCGCGATGCTCGCGCCGGTGTCGGCCTTGTCGCTGCCCTCGTGCAGGTCGTCCGGGCGCGCCTCAGCCGGCTGCGCGTTCAGCATCTGCAGCGCCGACATCATCAGCAGCAGCCCGCCGCCGACCTGGAACGAGGCCAGCGAGATGCCGAAGAACTCGATGATCTTCAGCCCCGCGAGCGCGCTGACCGCAATCACGACGAAGGCCGCCAGCGACGCGACCCGCACGGTGTACCGGCGCTGCGCGCGCGTGAAGCCGTGGGTGAAGTGGATGAAAAACGGAATCGCCCCGATCGGGTTCACGATCGCCAGCAGCGCGATCAGGGGCTTGTAGAGGTCCATGCGGGATTGTCGCGTGTCACCCGGGCTCGGCCACCGCCAGCTCGCGCAGGTAGCGCAGGCCCGGCACCGCGCGCGAGCCGTACCAGCTGAGCATCTCGCCGTCGACCAGGCGGGCGCGCGCGTTCGGGCACAGGGCGCGCGCCGGGTCGAGGTGGGCTTCGGTGAAGCGGTAGGGCTCGGAGCTGAGCAGCACCTGCTGCACGCCGGCGAGCCAGGGCTCGTCGCCGCGCACGACGGGGTAGCGCGCGGCACCGTGCGCGCCGCCGGGCACATCGGGCCAGGTCTGCCAGGCGATGCGCCCGAGCATGCGTGCGATGTAGGTGTCGCGCGCGACCGCCATCCAGGGGTCGCGCCAGATCAGGTAGAGCACCCGCTGTGCGGGGCGGGCGTCGGGCCGGGTCGACGCCAGTTCATGCTGCAGCGCCCGGGTCAGCGCCGCGGCCCGCGCGGGCACGCCAGGCTGCGCCCCGAAGTGAGCGAGCATCTGCGCGACCAGCGCGAGGTTGTCGTCGGGGCCGTTCGGGTGCGTCACGACGATCTGCGGCGCGCCCGGCCACGCGCGGATCGCATCGACGGTCTCGCGCCGGTTCTCGTCGACGTTGACGAGCACGTGCGTCGGCGCGAGGCGCCGCAGTTTCGCGAGGTTCACGTCCTTCGTGCCGCCGACCTTCGGCACGTTTCGCAGTGCGTCGGCCGGGTGGATGCAAAAGCCGGTGCGCGCGACCAGGGCCTCGCCCAGCCCGAGCGCGACGACCAGCTCGGTCAGGCTCGGCACGAGGCTGGCGATGCGCGCGCCCATGCGGTGTCAGGCCAGCGGTGGCAGCTTGTCGGTCATCGCCATTCGGTCCGGTCGGGGAAACGCTGAGCAGGAATGATATCGGCGCGGCGTTGCGCAGCGGCCTCAATACGGGTTGATACTGGCTTGCCCGAAAACAACACTTTATTCAAGCGTCTTGCGCGCAGCTCCGTTCAATTCACTTATATTCACAAATCTGTGTATGGAAGCAGCGCCTTCGCTTGAATGGTTCACGATGGGTAGAAGCTCCACATGGTCTTCAGGAAATGGAAAGGGGCTCTCCCATGGGCAATAAACTCTACGTCGGTAATCTCTCCTACAACATCCGCGACGATGATCTGCAGCAGGCGTTCGCGCAGTACGGCAGCGTCTCTTCCGCCAAGGTCATGATGGACCGCGACACCGGCCGTTCCAAGGGCTTCGGCTTCGTGGAAATGGGCTCGGATGCGGAAGCGCAAGCGGCCATCAACGGCATGAACGGCCAGGCCCTCGACGGCCGTGCGATCGTCGTCAACGAGGCCCGCCCGCGCGAGGAGCGTCCGGGCGGCTTCGGCGGCGGGGGCCGCTCGGGCGGCGGTGGCTTCGGCGGCGGTGGCGGCAGTCGGTCGGGCGGCGGCGGCGGTGGCGGCTTCGGCGGCGGTGGTGGCGGCGGCTACGGCGGTGGCGGTGGTCGCTCCGGCGGCGGTGGCGGCTACGGCGGTGGTGGCGGCAGCCGCTCCGGCGGCGGCGGTGGCAGCCGCGGCGGCTACTGATCCCGATCGGCATCGAGCCGGCTCCGGCCGGCTCTTCCATCAAGAGCGGTGGCGCGCGAGCCCACCGCTTTTTGCTTGCCCGGCGAGCGCACCCACGCCCGGGGGCGGCCTCTAGTCTTTCCGCCGCGGCTTGCGGCCACGACCGCTGGCGAGCCCATCGAACAGCGCGTTCGGAAGCAGCCGCATCAGCTTGGCCGCCACACCCATCTGCCACGGGATCACACGGTAGCTGGCGCCGCGCGTGATCGCGTCGAAGGCACGGTCGGCGAAGGCACCGGGCGGCATCAGGAACGGCATGCGGTACGGGTTGCCGCGGGTCAGCGGCGTGTCGACATAGCCCGGAACGATCGTCACGACGCTGACGCCGCCGGCGCGCAGCTCGCCGCGCAGACTTTCGCAATAGGCGATGACCGCCGCCTTGCTCGCGCAGTACGCCCCGTGACCCGGCAACCCGCGGATGCCGGCGACGCTGGCGATGCCCACCAGGGTACCGGCACGGCGCGCGCTCATCGCCGCGACGAACGGGTGAAAGGTCGCCGCCATGCCGAGGTTGTTGGTCTCGAAGGTGGCGCGCATCACCTCGAGATCGTCGAATTCGGCCGTGTCCATGCCGGCGCTGATGCCGGCGTTCGCGATCACGACATCGGGCAGACCCTGCGCGGCCATGCAGGCGCGCGCGGCCTCGACGATCGAGGCGACATCGCGCACGTCGGCAGCGTAGACCGCGAATCCGGCCGCGTCGAAGCCCTGCGCCCGGGCCCAGTCCCGCAACTGCGCGGCGCGGCGCGCCACCAGCGCGAGCCGCCAGCCGGCGCGGTGAAAGCGCAGGGCCAGCGCCTGGCCGATGCCGCTCGACGCGCCGGTGATGAAGACCAACGGCGCACTCACGGTGCGATGCTGCTACCGGCGCCGAATCTCGGCGGCGACTTCATGGCCTGGCTCCGGCGGGTGGCGACAGGACCGCGCGCACGTGCCCCCTGAGGTCCAGCACGCCGGCAAGGTGGTCGTAGGCCATCGCGTCGGCGCGGATCTCCGAGCCGCCCTGGGTCACGACGACCGGCAGGTGCGAGCGCACGCGTTCGCTGTACTGGAAGTAGTGCAGGAACTCGCCGCGGAATTCGATCGCCGCCTCGGTCGCGGTGGCCGCGCGGATCACGCGGGCGCCGCCGGTCAGCTGCACCTCGCTGCCGTCGCGGTTCGACAGCGCCTGCCGGGCGGTGGCGACGGTCACGCGGCCGTCGTCGCCGATCGCGCGGATGCGCGGGTTGTCGATCTCGAAGGTGTCGGTGTCCGGGTAGTGACGCATCACGTCGCCCTCGATCTGCACACGCATCGCGCCGGCGGCGCCGAAGCGCTGCACGAGGAACTGGCTCATCGTGTAATCGGGGATGTGGCGCAGCGGCGCCGACACGCGATCCGCATCGAACACCGGGGTGTTCTTCACCAGCCACCAGGTGCCGAGCGCGAGAGCGGCCATCAGCAGCAGCGGCAGGTAGGTGGACGCGATCTCGAGCATGCGCAGCGGCCAGGCTGCGCGGCGCTGCCAGGGTGCCGACGCCTGTTGCGGACCGGCGGCACCGACCGGCGGGCTGTCGACCGGTGCGTTCACCGCCTGCCCTGCGCGCGCCCGTTCATGGGCTGCCGTCGAGCGTGACGAGATGGTCGTGCAGCGCCCGCGCGTAGCGGCCCGCCGCCATCAGCAGCAGGTCGCAGCACTCGCGCGCGGCACCGAACCCGCCGCCCGCCGAGGTGACGTGGTGCGCGACCGCCTTCACCTCGATGTGCGCGTTCGCCGGCGCGCACGCGAAGGCGGCACGTGTCAGCAGCGGCAGGTCGGGCCAGTCGTCGCCCATCGCCGCGAGCGTGTCCCAGCCCAGGCCGAGCTGCGCCATCAGCTGACCGGCCGCGGCCAGCTTGTCGGCGGCGCCGTATACCGCGTGCACGATCCCCAGGTCGCCGACGCGCTTGCGCACCGCGGGCGAATCGCGCCCGGTGACCACCGCCGGCGTGATGCCGTGCAGCGCGAGCAGCTTGAGGCCGTGGCCGTCGAGCGTCGAGAAGGCCTTGAACTCCTCGCCGCGTTCGCTGACGTAGAGGCGGCCATCGGTGAGTACGCCGTCGACATCGAAGATCGCCCAGCGGATGCCCTGCGCCTGCAGCAGAAGCTCGGGTGGATGGGCCTGCCTCGGTTCGATCATCGCGCCCCCGGCAGCGCTCATCAGATCACCTTCGCCCGCATCAGGTCGTTCGAGTTCAGCGCACCGGTGAGCAGGCCGTTCGCGTCGACGACCAGCACGCTGGTGATGCGGTGCTGCTCCATCACGTCGGCGGCATCGACCGCAAGTGCGTCGGCACTGACGAGCTTCGGACCTCGGTGCATCACGTCGGCCGCGCGCAGCGCGCGCAGGTCGGCGCCGCGCTCGATCAGGCGGCGCAGGTCACCGTCGGTGAAGATGCCCAGCACCTGACCGCCGGCATCCGCGACGGCGGTGAAGCCCAGGCCCTTGCCCGTCATCTCGCGCAGCATCTCGGTGAACACGGTGTCGGGGCCGACGCGGGGCACGTCGTCGCCGCTGCGCATCAGGTCGCGAACGTGCATCAGCAGCTTGCGCCCCAGGCTGCCGCCGGGGTGGGAACGGGCGAAATCCTCCTCGCGGAAACCGCGCGCGTCGAGCAGGGCCACCGCGAGCGCATCGCCGAGCGCCATCTGCGCCGTGGTGCTCGCGGTCGGCGCCAGGTTCAGCGGGCAGGCCTCCTGGTCGACCGCGCTGCTGATCGTGAGGTCGGCGTGCTGCGCGAGCGTCGATTCGGTGCGGCCGGTCATCGCCACCAGCGTGACGCCTAGGCGCTTGAGCGCCGGGATGATCGCGCCGAACTCGTCGCTCTCGCCGGAGTTCGAGATCGCGAGCACGATGTCGCCCCCGGCCACCATGCCGAGATCGCCGTGGCTCGCCTCGGCCGGATGCACGAACAGCGCCGGCGTGCCGGTGGAGGCCAGCGTGGCCGCGATCTTGCGGCCGACGTGGCCGCTCTTGCCCATGCCCATCACGACGACGCGGCCGGTGCATCCGAGCATCGCACGGCAGACCTGCGCGAAGCCGTCGCCCTGGCGTGCCTTTAGGTCGAGCAGCGCCCGCGCCTCGATGTCGAAGGTCGCGCGCGCGAGCTGCAGCGCGCGCTCGGCGCTGAAGGCGGGGAATGAGGGTTTTGCAGGCACTGTGCGGCGCGGGGCGTCCAGTAGGATCGGTCGATTCTATGAGCCCGCAGAAAACGCCTTGCCGCAGCGCGGCTCGATCTTCGAGTGCCGGGCGCCGGGCCGCTGCAGGCCGGCCTGCATCCCCCGCAGGGGTCGACCGACGTGCCCGCCGGTCCAGGGGCTCTGGTTCGGCACGCCGCTTGCAATCCCACCTCGCATGATCACGTCCCCGCTCGGCCTCGTGCTGCTCTACCTCGTCGCTGCCGTGGCGGGCGTGCTGCTGTGCCGCATGGCGAAGTTGCCGCCGATGCTGGGCTACCTGGCGGTCGGCGTGCTGATCGGCCCGAACGCGACCGCGCTCGCGACGGACAACGCGCGCGTCAGCTACCTCGCCGAGTTCGGTGTCGTGTTCCTGATGTTCGTGATCGGGCTGGAGTTCAACCTGCCCAAGCTGAAGAGCATGCGCAAGCTGGTGTTCGGCCTGGGGCTGAGCCAGGTGGCGCTGACGATCCTGCTGGCGGTGCTCGGCAACCTCGTGCTGGGCTGGGGCCTCGTGACGGCGGGCCGCGGCTGGGGTCTGAACTGGCAGAGCTCGATCGCGCTCGGTGGCGCGCTCGCGATGAGCAGCACCGCGATCGTCGTCAAGCTGATGGCCGAGCGGCTCGAGCTCGAAAGCGAACATGGCCGGCGCGTGATGGGCGTGCTGCTGTTCCAGGACCTGGCCGTGGTGCCGCTGCTGGTGCTGATTCCGGCGCTCGGCTCGAAGCCGGCCGTGCTGCTGCAGGAACTGGCGATCGCCGGGCTGAAGGCCGCTGCCCTGCTGACCGTGTTGCTCGTCGGCGGCCAGCGCGTGATGCGCTGGTGGCTGACGATCGTCGCACGGCTCAAGAGCGAGGAACTGTTCGTGCTGAACCTGTTGCTCGTGACGCTCGCGCTCGCGTACCTGACCGAACACGCCGGCCTGTCGCTCGCGCTCGGCGCCTTCGTCGCCGGCATGCTGATCGCCGAGACCGAGTACAAGCACCAGGTCGAGACCGACATCCGGCCCTTCCACGACGTGCTGCTGGGCCTGTTCTTCATCACGATAGGCATGAAGCTCGACGCCGAGGCGGTGTGGCTGCAGTGGCCGCTGGTGCTGCTGCTGACGATCGCGCCGGTGCTGTTCAAGTTCGTGCTCGTCGCCGTGCTGACGCGCGCCTTCGGCGCGACGCCCGGTGTGGCGCTGCGCACCGGCCTGTACCTCGCGCAGGCCGGCGAGTTCGGGTTCGTGCTGCTCACGCTGGCGACCGACGGCGGCCTGCTGCCCGCCAACCTGCAGAGCCCCGTGCTGGCGAGCATGGTGCTGTCGATGCTGGCCACCCCCTTCATCGTGATGTACAGCGACCGCATCGTGATGCGTCTGTCGGCGAGCGACTGGCTGATGCAGTCGGTCGCGATGACGACCATCGCCAGGCGCTCGATCAACACCGAGTCCCACGTCATCATCGCCGGCTACGGCCGCAGCGGCCAGAACCTGGCGCGTCTGCTGGACGGCGAGCAGATCCCGTACATGGCGCTCGACCTCGACCCTGACCGCGTGCGCCATGCCGCCGCGGCCGGCCAGAGCGTGGTGTTCGGCGACGCCGCGCGGCTGCAGAGCCTGATGGCTGCCGGCCTGGCGCGGGCCAGCGCGGTGGTCGTCAGCTACCACGACACTGCTTCGGCGCTGAAGATCCTGCACCTGGTGCAGGAACATGCGCCGAAAGTGCCGGTGATCGTGCGCACGATCGACGACAGCGACATCGAACGGCTGCAGGCGGCCGGCGCGACCGAGGTCGTTCCCGAGGCGATCGAGGGTTCGCTGATGCTCGCCAGCCACGCGCTCGCGCTGGTCGGCGTGCCGATGCGGCGCGTGATCCGCGTCGTGCAGGAGCAGCGCGACGCGCGCTACGGCCTGTTGCGCGGCTACTTCCACGGCGCCGACGACGACACCGTCGACGAACTGCGGTCCGCGCGCCTGCTCAGCGTCACGCTGCCGGCAGCGGGCAGCCACCTGGGCCAGACGCTCGCGGCGCAGGCGCTGCACGCGGTCGGCGTGACCGTGGTGTCGGTGCGGCGCGCCAGCGGCGCGGTCGTGAAGCCGGACGAATCTCTCGTGCTCGCCGCCAGCGACACGCTGGTGCTGGCCGGCAAGCCCGAGCCGCTGGCGCTGGCGGAAGCCCTGCTGCTCGGAAGAAAGAAGGACGCAGGCGCCGGCCGGCGCGCTAGCTGAAGGGCGTCTGTTTCGCGAGGTTGGCGCGCATGCGCGTCGCCATCACGCCGCCGGCCGCGCGCAGCAGTTCGAGCGCGAGTGCGGGCAGGCGCTGGGCCAGCTCTTCCAGACGCGGCCCGCGCAGCGCGTAGACGACGCAGGGCGTCATCGCCTCGACGTTCGCCATGCGCGGGCTGTCGCCGAACAGGCCTGGCTCCCCGACCACCGAGCCGGTGCGCAGGATCGCGATCCGGTTGCTGCCCGGCGGCCCGCCGGTGACGAAAATCTGCAGACTGCCCTGCGCGAGAAAGTACATCGTCCGGTCGGCATCGCCCTGCTTGATCAGCAGGTCGCCGGCACGGATGTCGTGGCGCGTCAGGTAGGGCGCGATGCTGCGCCATTGCTCCAGACTGAGGCGCGCTCGAAACGCATCTTCGGCATTGAGTGTCTGGATCGCCTGGACCAGCGCGTCGATTTCCATGTGATTCCTCCACGGAGCGCGCCCGCATGAGGCGCCCCTCCGGGCGCAATTATCGGCGCGCGCCGCAGCGCGTCACAAGCCGAGGCCGCACCGACCACGCCCTTCGTCGCCGCGATCCGTCCGTTTGTCGCGGCGGAGCCGCTTTTCGCGCGGCGCCCTACTTGCCAATGCAGAAGCGACCGAAGATCGCGCCCAGCAGTTCGTCGGACGTGAACTCGCCGGTGATCTCGCCCAAGTGCCCGTGTGCCATACGCAACTCCTCCGCGAGCAGGTCGAGCGCGGCGTCGGCGCGCGCCGCCTGCGCGAGTGCGCGGCCCAGGTGCTCGCGCGCGGCGCGCAGCGCCTGCACGTGGCGCGAGCGGGCGATGAACAGGCCTTCGGGCTGGGCGTGCCAGCCGGCCAGTTCGAGCAGCCTGGCGCGCAACGCGTCGATGCCGTCGCCGGTGCGCGCCGATAGCGCCAGTCCGGCAGGGGCGCCGGCGGCGGGGGGAGCGGCGTCCGCCTTGTTGAAGACATGCAGCAGGCGGTCGCTGCGGACCAGTGCGGGCGGCAGCCGCTCTGCGATGCGCGCCTCGCCGGCGTCGTAGGTCGGCTCGCCGATGCGCGTCAGGTCGTGCAGCAGCAGCACCGCGTCGGCACGCTCGATCTCACCCCAGCTGCGCGCCACGCCGATGCGCTCGACCTCGTCGGCCGAGTCGCGCAGGCCGGCGGTGTCGATCACGTGCACCGGCACGCCCTCGATCTGGATCGTGCTGCTGACCTTGTCGCGCGTCGTGCCGGCGATCGGCGTGACGATCGCCAGCTCGGCGCCGGCGAGCGCGTTCAGCAGCGAACTCTTGCCCACGTTCGGCTGCCCGGCCAGCACGACCGTGATGCCCTCGCGCAGCAGCGCGCCCTGGCGCGCACGGTCCAGCACCGCGTCGACCTGCGCCGCGATGTCCTGCAGCCGGCCGCGCGCGTTCGCCTTCTCGAGGAAGTCGATCTCTTCTTCGGGGAAGTCGAGCGTCGCCTCGACCAGCATGCGCAGGTCGATCAGCCGGTCGCGCAGCGCGTCGATCTCGTCGGAGAACGCCCCCGTCAGCGAGCGCCCGGCCGAACGCGCAGCCGCCTCGGTGCTGGCCTCGATCAGGTCGGCCACGGCCTCGGCTTGCGCCAGGTCGAGCTTGTCGTTCAGGAACGCCCGCTCGGTGAACTCGCCCGGCTGCGCCAGACGCAGCCCCGGCAGGCGCCCCTCGGCGAGTTCGAGGCAGCGCGCGAGCAGCAGTTGCAGCACGACCGGCCCGCCGTGTGCCTGCAGTTCAAGCACATCCTCGCCGGTGTACGAATGGGGCGCCGGGAAGTGGATCGCCAGGCCGCGGTCGATTGCCGCGCCCGTGGCGTCGTCGAACGGCAGGTAGGTCGCGTGCCGGGGTTGCAGCGATCGCCCGAACAGCGCCTCGATGAACGCCGCGAGATCCGCCCCCGAGACCCGCACGATGCCGACCGCGCCGCGCCCGCTCGCCGTGGCCACGGCGACGATCGGGTCGTGGTGTCGCGGCAGCATCGCGCGGGCCCGCCCGGGCTACTTGTTCAGCACACCCAGGCGCTTGTTGATCACGTACTGCTGGGCGATCGACAGGATGTTGTTGGTCAGCCAGTACAGCACCAGGCCGGACGGGAACACGAAGAACATCACCGAGAAGATCAGCGGCATGAACCACATCATCTTGGCCTGCACCGGGTCGGGCGGCGTCGGGTTCAGCCAGGTCTGCAGCAGGCTGGTCAGCGTCATCAGGATCGGCAGGATGAAGTACGGATCCTTGGCCGACAGGTCGCTGATCCAGCCGATCCACGGTGCGCCGCGCATCTCGACGGTCGACAGCAGCACCCAGTACAGCGAGATGAAGAACGGCATCTGCACGAAGATTGGCAAGCAGCCTCCCAGCGGATTGATCTTCTCCTCTCGGTAGATGCGCATCATCTCCTTCTGCATCTCCTGCGGCTTGTCCTTCAGCCGCTCGCGCATCTCGGTGATCTTCGGGTTGACGGCCTTCATCTTCGCCATCGAGCCGTAGGCCTTGGCGTTGAGCCAGTAGAACGCGATCTTCAGCAGCACGACGAGCCCGACGATGGACCAGCCCCAGTTGCCCAGGATCTTGTGCAGCTGGGTCAGCAGCCAGAACAGCGGCTCGGCCAGGATCTTGAAGATGCCGTAGTCCTTCACCAGTTCCAGGCGCGGCGCGAGCGCAGCGAGCTTGTTCTCTTCCTGCGGGCCGACGAAGAGCTTCGCGTCGAAGGCCTTGGTCGCGCCGGGCGCCACCTCGCCGAGCGGCACGAACATGCCGACCGAATAGACATGCGCCGGCGCGCCGGTCGCCGGGTTGGTGACCTCCGACTTGCCGGTGAAGAACTCGCGCGGCTGCTTCGGACCCTCGGGCTTGTCGATCAGCCAGGCCGAGGTGAAATAGTGCTGAACCATCGCGACCCAGCCGCTGTCGGACTCGACCGTGTGATCGGGCTTGTCCGTCGGGCCGCGCTTGTCGATCGACTTGAAGTCGATCTTCTGGAACTTGCTGCCGTCGTCGATGGCAGGGCCGGTGAAGGTGGAGTAGACGCTCGATCCGCCCGGAGGCGGCACGCCGTCGCGCACCAGTTGCAGGTACAGGCGCGGCGACACCGGCGTGCCGGATTCGTTGACGACCTCGTTCTTGACGTCGATGACGTAGTCGCCACGCTTGAAGGTGTAGGTCTTCACCAGCTTCACGCCGCCGATGGCCGCCGACTCGAAGCGGACCTGCAGCGTGTTCTGCCCGGCCGCGAGCGTGCGCTCGCCGGGCACCAGCGTCATCACCGTGTGGTGGTTCGGCAGGCCCGACCCGCCGGCCGCCGGGATCAGGCCCGACTCGGCGACGTACAGCCGGTCGGGGGCTTCGTCCATCAGCACCACGTCTTTCGGTGCGGCTGGCGCAGCCCTGCGGCCGAACAGTTCGAGCAGCGGCTCGTACCACTCCTGCTGGACATGGTCCGGATACTTCAGCAACTCGAGCCGCGTCAGCGTGCCACCGGCGCCACTGAGCGTGGCCCTGACCACGTCGGTGGTGATGGTGGTCTGCTCGGCAACCACCGGCGCAGCGCCCGCGGTCGACGCGGGCGCACCAGCGGCCGGCGCGCCCGGCGTACCGGCCGGTTTCGGCAGGCCGCCGGCCGCGGAGGCCGACGGCGCCGCAACCTTGGCCGGCGCCGGGCTGAAGAACGAGGGCTGGCCGTTGTGCTTGTTCCACGCGTCGTAGATCAGGAACAGGGACATGGAGAAAACCACCCACAGCAGGGTGCGACGCATATCGGTCATGGGGAGGTCTTGTCGATCGAGGTGGAAGAGGGCCCCGCCGCAGCGCACGGCGCGGCGCTGGCAAAGCGGCGGAACAGCGCCGGTGCGCGATCCGGCACCGGATCATGCCCGCCTTCGCAAAACGGGTGGCAACGCGCCAGGCGACGCAGTGTCATGTAAGTGCCCACTGTGGCACCGTGCTGCTCCAGCGCGCGCAGGGCATAAGCCGAACAACTGGGTTCGAAGCGGCAGGCACTGCCCAGCCAGGGGCTTAGCAACAGCCGATAGGCGCGCACCAGACCGACCAGCATGCGCCGCGGCAAGGTGTGCAGGAGGGACGGCATCGCGCGGGGCCGGCGGGTCAGGAGCCGGCCGCCACGCGCTGCGCAGCACTGCCGATCAGGCCTTCGAGTTCATCGCGCGCCGCGCGCTTCAGATCGTCGGACGCAGCACTCGCGAAGCGCGCCCGATCGAACGGCGCACGCAGGCGCACCACCCACAGGCCGCCGGCCAGCGCGCCGGCGTGGCCATCCACGACAGCGCGAATCTGGCGCTTCAGCAGACTGCGCGTGACCGAGCGACGCGCATGCCGCTTCGGCACGACGGCGCCCAGCCAGATGTCAGCGAACATCGGTTTCAGCAAGTCATCCACAGACGGGATACCCCTAGGGTCCATGCCTGTGCACAACTCGCTTGCGGGCGGCCTGGCGGCACGTCCGGCAGGCATGCTCGGGCGGTCGGCCACGTGGTGCACCGCGAAGTGCGCACTGCTCACCCGGCTGCGGGTGCGCAGCACGCGCTCGAAGTCAGCGGATCGCACGAGGCGCGCGATCACGGTGCCCACACCGAGGCGTGCGCGCCTCAGACCGCCAGACGCTTGCGGCCCTTGGCGCGGCGTGCATTGATCACGGCACGGCCGCCGCGGCTCTTCATGCGGACGAGGAAGCCGTGGGTGCGGGCGCGGCGAACTTTGGAAGCTTGGTAGGTGCGTTTCATGATCTGTCCAACTGAGGGCGGCCCGGCTACCGGCGCGACCAGCCTCGCTTGATCGAGGCCCTCCCTGTTGACCGCAGGGGCCGCCGAGGGGTCGCGCCCGGGGGCCGATGGACTCGGCTCCGGGAAACCCACTATTACACCAAAAACCCCCTTCCCGGTCAATGACTTACACCACCGGCCGTGGGCTTGCAGGGGGATTGACCGGCGCCGCCAAACTGTGGATAACCACCTTTTCGCCGCCGCGAAACGTACAATGCAACCGCTCCCGAGAAGAACTTTTCCACAATGAGCGCTGACCTTTGGCAACGCGGCCGCGAGCGACTCGCCGCCGAATTGCCCGAACAACAATTCAACACCTGGATCCGCCCGCTGGCGGCGGCCGAAGTCACCGATCAGGGTGATTCCGGCGCCGTCGTCACGTTGCGCGTGCCCAACCGCTTCAAGCTCGACTGGATTCGCAACCAGTATGCCGGGCGGATCGAGGCCGTGCTCGCCGAACTGGCCGGCAAGCCGGTGCGCCTGGACATCGCGCTGCAGGCCCGCGAGTCCGCACCGGGCCGGCCATCCCCCGCTTTCTCCCCGCCAGGCATGCCCACCATGCCGGTGCCGCAGGCGCTGACCGGGGCACGCGGGTCCAGCCCGCAGGCGCCGCTGCCCTCGCGCAGCCGGCTGAACCCGGCCCTGACCTTCGACACGCTGGTGCCCGGCCGCGCCAACCAGATGGCTCGCACCGCCGCACTGCACGTCGCCGGTGCACCGGGCCAGATGTACAACCCGCTGTTCATCTACGGCGGCGTCGGCCTGGGCAAGACGCACCTGATCCATGCGGTCGGCAACGCGCTGCTGGCCGACATGCCCGACGCGCGCATCCTGTACCTGCACGCCGAACAGTTCATCACCGACGTGGTGAAGAACTACCAGCGCAAGACCTTCGACGAGCTGAAGGCCAAGTACCACCAGCTCGACCTGCTGCTGATCGACGATGTGCAGTTCTTCGCCGGCAAGGAACGCACGCAGGAGGAGTTCTTCAACGCCTTCGAGGCGCTGCTCGCCAAGCGCGCCCACATCATCATGACCAGCGACACCTACCCGAAAGGGCTGGTCGACATCGACGAGCGCCTGACCTCGCGCTTCGATGCCGGCCTGACCGTGGCGATCGAGCCGCCCGAGCTGGAGATGCGCGTCGCGATCCTGATGCGCAAGGCCGAGATCGAGGCCACGCCGATGCCGGAAGACGTGGCCTTCTTCGTCGCGAAGAACGTGCGCGCCAACGTGCGCGAACTCGAAGGCGCGCTGCGCAAGATCCTGGCGTACTCCCGCTTCTCGCACAAGGAGATCAACATCGGGCTGGCGCGCGAGGCGCTGAAGGATCTGCTGTCGATCCAGAACCGGCAGGTCGGCGTCGAGAACATCCAGAAGACGGTGGCCGACTTCTACAAGATCAAGGTCGCCGACATGTACAGCAAGAAGCGCCCGGCCAGCATCGCGCGGCCGCGCCAGATCGCGATGTACCTGGCCAAGGACATGACCCAGAAGAGCCTGCCCGAGATCGGCGAGCTGTTCGGCGGGCGCGACCACACGACCGTGCTGCACGCGGTGCGCAAGATCGCCGCCGAGCGCCAGAAGAACACCGAGCTGAACCAGCAGTTGCACGTGCTCGAACAGACGCTCAAGGGCTGATGAAGATTTCGCCGCGATGTCAAGCAACAAGCCTGGGGACAAGTTTCGGACAAGCAGCCCCCTGTCCACAGGCCAGGAGCGATCGGCAATGTTGTTGTATGCCGCACCGTCCGCAACCAAGGCCACCGGCCCCATGGTTTGCGGCACCCTAAGTGATTGATGGAACAGGCGAAAATGGCGTTGTCCACAGAAACCGGCGTTCTCTACTACTACGACCAAGCTGAGAGGTTCAAATGATTGTCTTGAAGACAGCACAAGAAAAATTCTTGAACGCACTGCAAGCGGTGGCCGGCATCGTCGAGCGCCGCCACACCTTGCCGATCCTGGCCAACGTGCTGATGCGCAAGACCGGGGAGAACCTCGAGCTGACCACCAGCGACCTCGAGATCCAGGTACGCACCCACGCCGAGCTCGGCGGCGACAGCGGCAACTTCGCAACGACCGTCGGAGCTCGCAAGCTGATCGACATCCTGCGGTCGATGCCGGCGGACCAGATCGTCACGCTGACCGCAAACCAGAACAAGCTGACCCTGCAAGGCGGCAAGAGCCGGTTCACCCTGCAGACCCTGCCCGGCGACGACTTCCCGCTGGTGCAGGAGGCTGCCGACTTCGGCCCCGCGTTCAGCGTGCCGCAGAAGGCGCTGAAAGGGCTGATCAACCAGGTGCACTTCGCGATGGCGGTGCACGACATCCGCTACTACCTGAACGGCATCCTGTTCGTTGCCGAGGGCAAGAGTCTGACCCTGGTCGCGACCGACGGCCACCGCCTCGCGCTCGCGCAGGTCACGCTCGACACCGAGATCCCGAAGCAGGAGGTGATCCTGCCGCGCAAGACCGTGCTCGAACTGCAGCGGCTGCTCCAGGACGGCGAGGCCGCCGGCACGATCGAGATGCGCTTTGCCGGCAACCAGGCCAAGTTCAGCTTCAGCGGCATGGAGTTCGTCACCAAGCTGGTCGAGGGCAAGTTCCCGGACTACAACCGCGTCATCCCGAAGAACCACAAGAACGCCGTGACGCTCGGTCGCGTGCCCTTCCTCGCGAGCCTGCAGCGCGCTGCGATCCTGACGAGCGAGAAGTTCAAGGGTGTGCGCGTCAACATCGAGCCCGGCACGCTGCGCATCGCGTCGAGCAATGCCGAGCAGGAGGAGGCCAAGGAAGAGCTCGAGATCGATTACGCCGGCGACTCCATCGAGATCGGCTTCAACGTCACCTACCTGATCGACGCGCTCTCGAACATGAATGTCGAGATGATCAAGATCGAGCTGCAGGACACCAACTCGAGCGCGCTGATCACCGTGCCCGAGCAACCCGGCTTCAAGTACGTGGTGATGCCGATGCGCATCTAGCGGGGCCCGTCGCGTCCGTGAATCGCAAGCGGGCCTTGGCCCGCTTCAGTGCTTTTGATGGGCCTGTCGTGACGAGAAGACCGCCCCGAAACCGTGAGTGTGAAACCCTGATGAGCGATACCCCGAAGACCGTCCCCGAGGGCGACGACAACGCCGCGAAGAAGGCCGCCACGGCCAGTGAATACGCGGCCGACAGCGCTGCCTATGGCGAAGGCAGCATCCAGATCCTCGAAGGCCTGGAAGCGGTGCGCAAGCGTCCCGGCATGTACATCGGCGACACCTCCGACGGCACCGGTCTGCACCACCTCGTCTTCGAGGTGGTCGACAACTCGATCGACGAATCGCTCGCCGGCTACTGCGACGACATCGTCGTCACCATCCACACCGACAACTCGATCAGCGTTACCGACAACGGCCGCGGCATTCCCACCGGCGTGAAGATGGACGACAAGCACGAGCCCAGGCGCTCGGCGTCCGAGATCGCGCTGACCGAGCTGCATGCCGGCGGCAAGTTCAACCAGAACAGCTACAAGGTCTCGGGCGGGCTGCACGGCGTCGGCGTGAGCTGCGTCAACGGCCTGAGCAAGTGGCTGCGCCTCACCGTGCGCCGCGACGGCCAGACGCACTTCATGGAGTTCAGGCAGGGCATCCCGCAGGACCGCGTGATCGAGCAGCGCGACGATGGCACGGGCAAGAGCGTGGAGGTCTCGCCGATGAAGATCGTCGGCGAGACGGAGAAGCGCGGCACCGAGGTGCACTTCCTGCCCGACCTCGAGATCTTCTCGAACATCGACTTCCACTACGACATCATCGCCAAGAAGCTGCGCGAGCTCAGCTTCCTGAACAACGGCGTGAAGATCCGCCTGGTCGACGAGCGCAACAACAAGGAGGACACCTTCGCGTTCGCCGGCGGCGTCAAGGGCTTCGTCGAGTTCATCAACACCGGCAAGAAGGTGTTGCACCCGACCGTGTTCGGCGCCACCGGCGAGAAGCTCAGCGACCAGGGCACGACGATCACCACCGACGTGGCGATGCAGTGGAACGACGGCTACAGCGAGAACGTCCTCTGTTTCACCAACAACATCCCGCAACGTGACGGCGGCACCCACCTGACCGGCCTGCGCGCCGCGATGACCCGCGTGATCAACAAGTACATCGAGGACAACGAACTCGCCAAGAAAGCCAAGGTCGAGGTCACCGGCGACGACATGCGCGAAGGCCTGTGCTGTGTCCTCTCAGTCAAGGTGCCCGAGCCCAAGTTCAGCAGCCAGACCAAGGACAAGCTGGTCAGCAGCGAAGTGCGCGGGCCGGTCGAGGACGTCGTCAGCAAGGCCTTGACCGACTACCTTCTCGAGAACCCGGCCGATGCGAAGATCATCTGCAGCAAGATCGTCGACGCCGCGCGTGCGCGTGAAGCCGCGCGCAAGGCGCGCGAGATGACACGCCGCAAGGGCGTGCTCGACGGCATGGGCCTGCCCGGCAAGCTCGCCGACTGCCAGGAGAAGGACCCGGCGCTGTGCGAGATCTACATCGTCGAGGGCGACTCGGCCGGCGGCTCCGCCAAGCAGGGCCGCGACCGCAAGTTCCAGGCGATCCTGCCGCTGCGCGGCAAGATCCTGAACGTCGAGAAGGCACGCTACGAGAAGCTGCTGACCAGCAACGAGATCCTGACGCTGATCACGGCTCTGGGCACCGGCATCGGCAAGGGCATGGGCGGCGACGACTTCAACCCCGACAAGCTGCGCTACCACCGCATCATCATCATGACCGACGCGGACGTCGACGGCGCGCACATCCGCACGCTGCTGCTGACCTTCCTGTTTCGCCAGATGCCCGAGTTGGTCGAGCGCGGCCACATCTACATCGCGCAGCCGCCGCTCTACAAGGTCAAGCTCGGCAAGGAAGAGCAGTACCTCAAGGACGGCCACGAACTCGACGCCTACCTTCTCAAGGTGGCGCTGAAGGACGCCCAGCTCGACACCGGCCGCTCCCTGGACGGAGGCGGCGCCGCGCTGCTGCAGGGCGAGGCGCTCGAGGCGCTGGCGCGCCAGTACGTGCTCGCGAAGAACGTGGTCGAACGCCTGTCGAGCTGGATGGACGTCGAAGCGCTGCGCGCGATGGCCAACGGCCTGGCCCTCGAGGTCGACACGCTGGAAGCCGCCGAGCAATCGGCGCAGGCCCTGAAGGCCGCGCTCCGGGACGCCGAGGTCAGCGCCGAATTCGACGCTCGCACCGACAAGCACATCCTGCGCATCAGCCGCATGCACCACGGCAACGTCAAGAGCAGCGTGATCACCGCCGACTTCGTGCACGGTGCCGACTACGAAGCGCTCAGCACCGCGGGCAAGACCTTCCGCGGCCTGGTCGGCGCCGATGCGGTGGTCCGGCGCGGCGAAGGCGACAAGCGCAAGGAGATGCGCGTCGGCGACTTCCGCGAGGCCATGGCCTGGCTGATCCAGCAGGCCGAAGCCGCCGTCGGCCGCCAGCGCTACAAGGGCCTGGGCGAGATGAACCCGGCGCAGCTCTGGGAAACGACGATGGACCCGGCCGTGCGCCGCCTGCTGCGCGTGCAGATCGACGACGCGATCGAAGCCGACCGCGTGTTCACGATGCTGATGGGCGACGAGGTCGAGCCGCGCCGCCACTTCATCGAGAGCAATGCGCTGAGGGCGGCGAACATCGACGTGTGAGCTGTAGGTTCTCAGAATTCCTGCGGACAATCTCACCAGTTGCGGATTGTCCTCAGGCCCTGGCTACGCACATTGCCTGCAGGAGCCTTTGGCGCTGATTGAGCGCCGTCGAGTCGCAAAGTAGCACCGCGGCTGCCTTGACCGCAATCACGCCCTTGCGGAGCGTCGAATCGTAGAGCGACGCGAGGTACGTGACAAGAGCGCGTGTGCCGCGTCCGCTTTCCGTCTCGCCAGCAGACCTATAAATCGACCTAAAGTGCTGCGCGGATGCGAAAGGCCCATGTGCGCTGCGCGCCAGACACCTTCCGATCAGATGGCGCAGACGTGAGCAGTTTCAGGTGCCGCTGACTATCAGCCTGCACCGCTCAAAGACAAGCCGCCGCCGCGCCCATTTGATTTCGTTGGACGCGCGCGTCAGCTCTGCGCGTGCTTGGCATCGACAATGAGTGTCGGTTCAATCGAAGTGAATGATCAAGCTTCCATCGGTTGAAAGGATGTGGCTCGTCGCACGTTGACAACCCGTCGTTCCTTCCTTCTCGCGGAAGTTTCGCCGAAGGGGCTTCCTTCCTACGGAAGCGTTGAGCTTGACCTCATCCAAAGCAATTCAGCCATTTCAGCGCCACTTCGTCGGATAGTTGATGAGGTTGCGCTTGGACAGAGCCTTCGAAGCCCGCCAACGCATGACCATGATGAGAACGGTGGGTCCACAACTGCCCGTGGACCTGCTCGATGCCCTCACAGGTGCGAGTAACCGAGGTGCTGATGGACAAGTCACTGGAGCAAAGGCTCGCCGAGAGGAGCACAACATCACAGGAGCTACGGCTGATCCTTGGCGACCGGATGCTCGGTCGGCTCGTTGGGCTGCCCTCCAAGTCGGCAGCAACGGCGTCCGCTGCGTCTTCTCTGTCAGAGGCGGCCAGCCGCATCGAACTGATCGGTCAGATTGTCTGGTGCCTGATGGGCACGTATGACGCGGAAGGCATCAGGCGTTGGTTCGGCAGGCGTCGTCCCCAGTTGGAAGGACGAACACCGGCCGATCTTCTTGCGCCTGGCTGGGTCGCGGATTCACCGTCGGCGAAGAGAATTCTTGAACTTGCGAAGGAGCTGGTCTAGCCTGGTTGCGATGTCCAACCTCGAGGTTCTTGTGAATCGTTTCGCCGCGCGGGGCGTCAGCAATCGAATGGGCGAGCTGGTCAGTGCCATACGGAAAGCATCTCATGAATACGATGACAGACCGAGAGGCCGTGCTTCGCGCTGCTACCGAGTTAAACGGTGATCTTGCCGCTGCGTCTGCTTGGTACAGCAGCGAGACACTCTCCGCGTTTGACGGCAGGACCCCTGCACAATTGGTCGATGAAGGCAGAGTTGACGACTGCGTATTTCGGCGAACGTGACCGACGATTTCGGGAACGTGACCGGTTTGGG
>JAZKAV010000020.1:0-85140 GCA_040388965.1 Pseudomonadota bacterium
CCTTACGAGACAGCCGAACGGCTTGGGCTTGCTCCGCGTAGCGGCTTCGTCCAACATTCGGTTATGTCACTGAGCCTTGCCCAGCTGCGCCAGTTCGTCACGCTCGCCGAAGTCGGTAGCGTCGGTGGGGCGGCGCGCGCGCTCGGGGTTTCCCAGCCGGCGGCGACGAAGAGCCTGCGTGCTCTCGAGGCCCAGCTCGGCGTGGTCCTCGTGCGCCGCACCGCTCGAGGCACCGAGCTGACGAAGCATGGGCACACGTTCTTGCTGCGCGCTCGAAGTGCTTGCCGCGAGATCGAGCGCGGGCAGGCTGAACTCGCCGACGCGGTGAAGCAGGCGGGCGGCCCCATCGTGCTGGGCGCGTCGCCCGCTGCCGCGGCAGCGCTGTTGCCGGGACCGCTCAAGGTTCTTCGGCGCGACTTTCCCGTCGATGTCCGCATCGTTGAGGGCATGCCGGCGGCGACGCTGCCACGCGTGCGCGACGAGTCGCTCGACTTCGCGTTGGGCCCCTCGTTGCGCACATCCCTGGCCGGCGACCTCGTCGCAGTCCCGCTCTATCCGAACGAAATGGCGATCGTCGTGCGACGCGGCCACCCTCTGGTCGCAAAGCACTCGCTCGCAGATCTGATGGACTTCGAATGGATCACGGCTGGCCTCGGCAACGCAAGCCTTGTTGTCGACGACATGTTCACCGCTTCCGGCCTGCCCACGCCGCGCTGGGTGATTCGCTGTGAGTCGATCCCCGGGCTGATCGCGATCACGGCGCAATCCGACCTCATCGCCACGATTCCAAAGTCATTGCTTGCCCTCGGCATTGCCGACCGACTGCTCGAGCCGATTCGCGTCCGCGAGAAGATGGCCTCGTCCACGATGAGCCTGTTCATCAAGCGGGACTCCCCGCTCAACGCCGCAGCGGGCAAGCTCATTCGCCTGATCAAGGACGAGGCGAAGCGACTGCGCGGTGGGCGATAGCGCGACGAGCCGGGCGCAAAGCGACCCGCTGCGCTTCTGGCATCGCCGGTCACCAGCGGCCCGCACGTCTATCGAATACCTCAGCCGGCGCCGGCCAACCCACCCGCGCGCCGGCGCAACGCACGCATGCGGCCCAGCAGGAACAACGCGATCGTCAGGTTCAGCAGGTTCCAGGCGATGCCGTTCAGGAACGCGGCGTGGTACGAGCCGGTCAGGTCGAACACCTTGCCCGACATCCAGCCGCCCAGCGCCATGCCGAACAGCGTGGCCATGATCACGGTGCCGACGCGCGCGCCCGCCCCGGCGGCCGGGAAGTGCTCGCGCACGATGATCGCGTAGCTCGGCACGATGCCGCCCTGGAACAGTCCGAACAGTGCCGAGATCACGTACAGCGACACGAGGCCGTCGAACGGCAGGAACAGCAGCAGCGCCAGACCCTGCAGCACCGAGCCGAGCAGCAGCGTGCGCAGCCCCCCGATGCGGTCGCAGATGGCGCCCGAGACGACCCGGCTGACGATGCCGCAGGCCAGCCCGGCGGCCGGGAAGTGCTCGCGCACGATGATCGCGTAGCTCGGCACGATGCCGCCCTGGAACAGTCCGAACAGTGCCGAGATCACGTACAGCGACACGAGGCCGTCGAACGGCAGGAACAGCAGCAGCGCCAGACCCTGCAGCACCGAGCCGAGCAGCAGCGTGCGCAGCCCCCCGATGCGGTCGCAGATGGCGCCCGAGACGACCCGGCTGACGATGCCGCAGGCCAGCATCAGCGACAGCATCTCGGCGCCGCGAGCCGTGCCGAAACCGAGGTCGCTGCAGTAGGCGACGATGTGCACCTGCGGCATCGCCATCGCGACGCAGCAGGCCACGCCGGCGATGCACAGCAGCGCCTGGGCGTGGCCCATGCTCAGGCCGAACGGGCGCGTCGACGGCGCGGCGCCGGTGGCGCGCGACGCCGGCACGGCCACCGCCACCGGCGGCCGTGGCCGCATGCACTGCGCGAGCCCCGCCATCGCCACGGCGCTGAAGATCCCCAGGCCAATGCAGGTGTGGCGCCAGCCGTCGCTGGCGACGAAGTGCTGCACGATCGGCGGCCAGATCGCGCCGCCCAGGTAGTTGCCGCTGGCGCAGATCGCCACCGCGATGCCGCGCCGGCGCACGAACCACAGCGAGGTGTCGGCCACCAGCGGCGCGAAGGTCGTCGCGCTGCCGAGCGCGCCGAGCGCCAGGCGCGTCCAGGCGTAGCGGGAATCCGCAGCGCGTAAGCGCGTGTGCTGCGGCATCGTGCGATGTGCCGGCGATCTCAGGTCGCGCCGGGCCGAGTCGAGCGGCGTGCGCGTCCTCCTGGCGGGCACGCGCGCAGCGACGCGGGGGTCATTTCACCCCAGGTCCTTCTGGCGCTCGATCGTGCGCGCGACGATGCCGTAGGCGATCGCCTCGTCGGCGCTCATCCAGTAGTCGCGCTCCATGTCGGCGGCGACCTTCTCGTAGGGCTGGCCGGTCTGCGCCGCGACGACGCGCGCGAGCCGCTCGCGCGCACGCAGGATCTCCTTGGCCTGGATCGCGATGTCGGTCGCCTGGCCGCCGGCGCCGCCGGCCGGCTGGTGGATCATGAAGCGCGTGTTCGGCAGACACAGGCGCCGCTCTTTCGGCGGCGCGAGGAAGATGTGCGCGCCGGCGCTCGCGACCCAGCCGCTGCCCACCGTCGTGACCGGCGCGCGCACGAAGCGGACCACGTCGAAGATCGCGTCGCCCGATTCGACGTGGCCGCCCGGCGACGAGATCAGCATCGTGATCGGCGCCTCCGAGTCTTCGGACAACGCCAGCAGGCGCCGGCAGGTCGCGTGCGCGAGCGTGTCGGTGATCTCGCCGAAGACGAGCACGAAGCGCGACTTGAACGCCAGCTGTTCCTCGAGCTTGTCGACCTTGTCTGCCTTGGCGGGCTTGTCGTCCGCGGCACCGAGGGTGAATGTCATGGGAGGCTCCTGGAAACGGATGAGACGGCTCCAGGGAGTTTAAGGCGCGCCGTCCGGCATCGCCGCGCAGCGGAATGCGACGCCCCGGGTGTTGGGCAAGGGCCCCGGCGGGCGCGCCCCGGGGTCCCGACCGCTCAGCTGCCGCCGAGCAGCTGCGAGGCCGCCTTTTCGTTGGCCTCGGCGGTCGAGATCATCTTCATCTGCGCCTCGAACTGGCGTGCCGCGGCGATCATCGCGACCATGGACTCGACCGCGCTGACGTTCGAGCCTTCGAGCGCGCCATCCTGGACACGCGCGGTGTCGTCGGCAGAGAGATCGCCGTCGGCGGCGCGGAACAATCCGTCCGGGCCGCGCGTCAGCGGCTGTTCCGGGGTGACGAGCTTGAGCTTGCCGATCGCGGTGTTCTTGCCGTCGACCCCCTTGGCGCTGACGGTGCCGTCGGCACCGATGCTCACGGCGCTGTCCGGCGGCACCTGCAGCGGCCCGCCGTCGCCCATCACCGGCAGGCCGCTGCGCGTGGTGAGCGTCCCGTCGCTCGACACTTCCAGTGATCCGCCGCGCGTGTAGGCCTCGGTGCCGTCGAGCGCCTGCACCGTGAGCCAGCTGTTGCCCTTGACGGCGACGTCGAGGTTGCGGCCGGTCGCCGTGATCGGACCGGCGCTGGCGTCGTAACCGGTCGTGGTCTCGAGCGAGTAGACCCGCGTGCTCGCGCCGCTGCCCTGCACCGGCACCGCACGGAAGGCCTGCAACTCGGCGCGGAACCCCGGCGTCGAGACGTTCGCGATGTTGTTGGCCAGGGTGTCCTGGCGCTGCATCGTCGCCTTCGCGCCCGACATCGACAGGTAGATCATGCGGTCCATCGTGTCCCTCCCAAACTAAGCAACCAGGTCGCGCGGGCCGCCGCGCCGGGCGGCCCCGGGCAAGGCCCGATCCTCGGGCCACGAAGGGGCCCCTTCGTGGCCCTTGGGGATCGACCGCATATTCCGCAGGCGAGGGGCTGTCATCAACGCAGGTTGACCAGGGTCTGCAGCACCTGGTCCTGTGTCTTGATCGTCTGCGCGTTCGCCTGGTAGACGCGCTGGGCGGTGATCATGTCGACCAGCTCCGCGGTCAGGTCGGTGTTCGAGTCCTCGAGCGCGCCGGCCTGCAGTGCGCCGAGGTTGCCGCTGCCGGGCGTGCCGACTGTCGGGTCGCCCGACGCGTAACTGCGCGCCCACAGGTTGCCGCCCAGCGGACTCAGGCCCTGCGGGTTGCGGAAGGTCGCGAGTTCGAGCTGGCCAGCCGGCTTGGCCTGGCCGTTCGAGTAGGTGGCCATCACGATGCCGCTGTTCTCGACCGTCACGCCGGTGAGCTGGCCGGCGGCGTAGCCATCCTGCGCCATGCTGGTCACGCCGAAGCCGGAGCCGAACTGGGTCGAGCCGGTCAGGTCGAGCGCGACGCCGGTGATCGGCAGCGTGGTCGCGCCGGCCGCGTTGGTCGTCGACGGAATGTCGAACGGCACGGTACCCAGCGGCGAGGTCGGCGCACCGCCGTTGCTCGGGTAGTTGATCGTCGTGATCGGCAGCGGGTTGCCCGCGCCGTCGACATTGACCGACGCGCCGTTCGCGGTCGCGTAGACGTTCCAGGTGTCGGTGGCCGACTTCTGGAAGTAGTAGGTCAGCGCCACGTCCTGGCCCTTGGCGTCGAACACCGTGACCGAGGTCGCGTCGTTGTAAGTCTTGGCATCGGTGAAGTCGATCTGCGGCGTCGTCGCCGGCAGGGTCGTCGCCTTGCGCGCGTCCAGGTTCATCTGGATCGTCACCTTGCTCGTCGGGTTCGGGTCGACGCCGCCGGTGGGCAGCTGCAGCGGCACCGCGGCTCCGGGCTGGATCGTGCCGTCCTTCGCGGCCGGGTAGCCGACCAGCTTCAGGCCGGCGTTGGTCGTCAGGAAGCCGTCCTTGTCGGCCTGGAACTGGCCGTTGCGCGTGTACAGCGTCTGCGAGCCGTTGCTGACCTCGAAGAAGCCGGTGCCGTTGATCGCGAGATCGAGCGGGTTGTCGGTCGTCGTGATGTTGCCCTGCGTGAACTGCTGCGTCACCGCCTGCAGGTTCACGCCGATGCCGATGCTGGTGCCGTTGATCGCGCTCGCGTACATGTCGCCGAACTCGGCGCGCGATGCCTTGGCGCCGATCGTGTTGGCGTTGGCGACGTTGTTGCCGATCACCTCGAGGTTCTTGCTCGACGCGTTCAGACCGGAGAGGCCTTGCTGGAAGCTCATGGGAATGTTCCTTCGTGACTTCGTGGAATTCGCCGCCGGTGCGCGATCAGTTGATCGCCTTGACCGTGCTGTAGTCGACCGTGCCGGAGCGCGCCAGCTGGAGCTGCAGCGCGCTGCCCGAGGCGCTGACCGCGTTGACCGTGTCGCGCATCAGCGCGATCGCCGACAACGGCGTGGCGCCGCTGGTCGCGGTGACGCGGAAGCTCAGGTTGCTGGTGTTGTCGTAGCTGCCGGCGGCCCAGTCGAAACCGTGCACGCCGCTGCTCTGCGCGCCCATGTTCAGCGTGTCGATGACCTGGCCGGCGGGGCTCAGCACCTCGACCTTGACCGCGTCGGCCGGCGTGCTCAGCTCGAAACCGCCCTGCCCGACCCCGTTCGCGATGTCGACCTTGTTGCCGGGCACGATCACGTTCTTGCCGACCAGCGACGCGCCCTGCAGCGTCTGCATCTGCAGGAACTGGCTGGACAGGCCCTGCACACTGGTGTTGAGAGTGGCGATGCCGGTGACGGTGTTGATCTGCGCGATCTGGCTCGTCAGCTGCGCGTTGTCCATCGGGCTCAGCGGGTCCTGGTTCTGCAACTGCGTGACGAGCAGCTTCAGGAAGCGGTCCTGGCTGCCGGGATCGTTGGCGGCGGCGGTCGCCGCACTGGCGGTGGTGCCGTTGATGTTGCCAAGGGTGGCGGCGGAGATGCTCATGCGCGATCCTTCGGGTCAGCGGGCCGGTCACTGGCCGATCTGCAGGGTCTTGAGCAACAGGCTTTTCGCCGTGTTCATGACCTCGATGTTGTTCTGGTACGAGCGCGATGCCGAGATCATGTTGACCATCTCCTCGACCGCGTTGACGTTGCTGTAGGTCACGTAGCCCTCGGCGTCGGCGCTCGGGTGTTTGGGGTCGAGCACGCGGCGGCCGGGGGTCTGGTCCTCGGTGATGCTGCTGACCTTGACGCCGGCGGCGGTCGGGTCGTTCGCATTGGCGCCCAGCAGCTGCGTCTGGAACGTGACCTGGCGCGCCTTGTAGGCCAGGCCGTCGGGCCCGGCGACGGTGTCGGCGTTGGCGAGGTTGCTCGCGACCACGTTCAGGCGCTGGCTCTGCGCGCTGGCAGCGCTGCCCGACACGTTGAAAATGTTCATCATCGACATGACGTGTCTCCCTATTGCCCCGTGATCGCCGACAAGGTCGTCTTCACCTGCGCCCCGATGAAGCGCAGCGTGGCCTCGTACTTCACGGTGTTGTCGGCGAAGCTGGCGCGCTCGCGGTCCATGTCGACCGTGTTGCGGTCCAGGTTGGTCTGGCTGGGCGTGGCATACATGAGTGTGCTGACGGTGGCACCGCTGGTCGCGCCGTTGCCGGCGATGTGTCCGGGCTGGCTGGCGGCGAGTTGCGCGGCCGGCTGGCCATTCCCGGTCGCATCGCGCAGCGCCTGGGCGAAGTTCATTTCGCGCGCCACGTAGCCGGGCGTGTCGGCGTTGGCGATGTTGCTGGCGATCAGGCGCTGGCGCTCCGAGCGCAGGCTCAGGGCCTGGGCCTGGAAGTCGAGCGCGTCGGTGATTCGGTTCGGCATGTGGGCCTCGTCGCGAAGATCGGATGGGGGCGATGTGAGCGGATTGTGGTCAGTGGCTCTCGAAACATAAGCGCGAATAGCGACGGGTTCACCGGTCAATTCACCGCCACCGGTCGATACCCCTGCCTCTACAGTGGGGTGATGGACGCTCTTGCCGCCCTCGCCCTTGCCGCCCGCGTTGCCGCCCCCGCCATGCGCGCCTGCCGGCGCGCCGCGGCGGCGCTCGCCGCCGCACTCGCCGTCCCGCTGGCACTGGGCCAGGCCGCTGCGCCGACCGTTCCCGGCAGCGGCCTCGACGGCGGCCTCGAACAACAAGTGCGCCAGCTCGCGCTGGACGGCAGCCGGGCCGGCCGGCCCGGCACGCCGCGCATCGAAGTCAGCGTCGGCCAGCTCGACCCGCGGCTGCACCTCGCGCCCTGCGCTCAGGTGCAGCCCTATGTTCCCGACGGCATGCGCCTGTGGGGCCGGAGCCGCATCGGCTTGCGCTGCCTGCAGGGGGCAGCGAGGTGGAACGTCTATCTGCCGATCACGGTGAAGGTGTTCGGCACGGCGCTGGTCGCAACCAGTGCCCTCACCTCCGGCAGCGCGCTGACCGCGGCCGACCTGACACCCGCCGAGGTGGATCTGGCCGAAGACGGCTCGGCTCCGATCGCGAACGCCGATCTGGCGGTCGGCCGCACGCTGGCGCGGGCGCTGAAGCCCGGCCAGAGCCTGCGCCAGTCCCACCTCAGGCCGCGCCAGTGGTTCGCCGCCGGCGAGACCGTCACGGTGGTGGCGCAGGGCGCGGGCTTCAGCGTGGCAGGGGAAGCCCAGGCCCTGAACCCCGGCATCGACGGCCAGCCGGTGCGGGTGCGCACGGAAAGTGGGCGGGTGCTCACCGGCCAGCCTGTCGGCGAGCGGCGGGTGGAGCTGGCCTTGTGAACCGCTCTTCCCCTGCCGGGCAGAAATCTCTAAAGTCGCCCGGGGCCGGGCCGATACACCGTGGACATTGATCGGTCCGGGCCCCGCCCTGACCCTTGGAGAGCACCATGAAGATCGGCCATTCCGCAGACAAGCCCGCCCCGCCCGCAGCCCCGGCCGCAGTCGCCGCAACCAGCGGTAGCACGACGGCGGCGGTCGCCGTGGGCACCGGTGCCATCCCGGCCCAGGCGGACGCCAGCGCGAAGATCGAACTCTCGGCCACCGCGTCGACACTGCTGAGCAACGGCACGACGCCCGAGTTCGACGCCGAGAAGGTGGCCCGCGTCTCGAAGTCCATCGAGGATGGCAGCTTCAAGATCAACCCCGAGGCGATCGCCGACAAGCTGATCTCGAATGCGCAGGAACTGCTGAGCAAGGTCCAGTCCTGAATGTTTCCAACGCCACCGACTCGCACCGACATGTCCTCCCTGGTCCCCGACCGCAGCGCGCCGCACACCGGCGCCGACCTCGAAGCCGCCCTGGCAGGCGTGGAACACCACCTGAGCGCGCTGGGCGTGGCGCTGTGCGTGCGTGACACGGTCGGGATCGAGCTGCACGCCACCGAGCTGCATCGCGCGCTCGCGAGCGCCGTCGACCAGTTCGCGCTGGCTGCGCGCCGCGGCGCCGTGCCGCCCGATCTGCGCCATCGCCTGGCGAGCACCAGCGGCCAGGTCGCCGCACAGCGCGAGTCGCTGGCGCGGGCCACCGCGGCGCTCGACCGCGCGATCGACGTCCTGATGCCGCGCGACGGCACGTCGCTGTATTCGACCCTGGGCGGTGCCGAACGTGGCAGCCGCGGCGGCTCGGTCCTCGCGTAAGACACGCACGACCTCAGCCGGGCGCGACCGGCGCCAGCCACAGATCCTTCGCCAGCCGCACACAGGCCTCGACGCCCTGGTAGTAACCGGGCAGGGTCTGGATCTCGCGGTAGCCCAGGCGCGCGTAGAACGCGCGCGCTGCCTCGTTCGTGAGCCGCGCCTCCAGGTAAACCCGCCCGATACCGGCGATCAGGGCAGAGCGCTCCAGCCACGCCACCAGCGCCGACCCGACGCCGCAGCGGATCGCCTGCTCGTGCACCGCGAGCAGCAGCAGGTGGGCCTCCTCGTCGCGGTACTTCATGATGCCGAAGCCGAGCATGCGCCCGGCCCGGTGCGCGACCACGACGTTCGCTTCCGGATCGCGGATGCTGTGCCACACGCGCGGCTCGGTCCAGCTCCAGCCCAGACCCCGCTCGATGCGGTCGCGCGAGAGCGCGGCGATGCCCTGCGCGTCGTCGCGCCGGGCCAGGCGCAAGGCCGTTGAATCACTCATCGATGGCAGCGCCCGCTGAGCCCTACTTCACCGTGACCGGGAAGCTCAGACTGCGTGCCGAAGGGCCCAGACTGTAGCGGCGCCGCAGGTCGAACTGCAGCATCAGGCTGCCGGGCGACTCCGCCCGCAGGCGCCAGACAGTGCTGCCGTCCATCGGGTCGTCGGCGGCGTTGAGCAGCTTGCGCTCGAAGATCGGGCCCGACACCACGCGCAACACGCCGGGCTTCAGGTCGACCGGCGCCCAGTCGGCGCTGCCGCTGCCGGTGATCGCAAGGCGAACCACCAGATCCTGCGAACGCTCCAGCACGATGAGCGCACCGCTGTCGGCATCGCTCACGGTGACGGTGGCCTTGCCCGGGCTCTGGATCACGGCCTGGACCGGCGCGGGCTTGGGCTTGTCCACCGTCGAGCAGCCGCTCAGCAGCAGCGAAAGTACCGCACAAAGCCCCAATCCCGCACGAGCGTTCGGGGGTTTCATCATTCGTGTCGTCTCCTTGGGTTGCGATCAGCGGCGCGCGGCGCGGGTCCCGGTCGCGCTCAAAGGGTATCAAAGTCCGGGTGGCGGGCGCGCTATGCTGGGCGCCCCTCGCCGAATCGACATGGCCGCCGTCCACATCACCGACATCGAATCGGCCATCAACTGGTGGCGCGAACGTTCGCCCTCGCCGGACGGCATCACCGCTTGCGCGGAAGTCCTCGCGCTCGGCACGGTGTACGCGCTGATGGTCTATGACCACGAGATCGACTGCGATGAAGCGACCATGCCGCCAGCGGCGCGCGACGCCTGGCTCGCCTGGTACGCGAGCACGCCCGACGCGCCCTGCATCGCGATCTGCTCGACCAGCCAGGGCGACGATGTCTGCAAGGGCTGCGGCCGCCGCTTCGATGAGGTCCAGCGCTGGCCGGTCATGACCCCGGCCGAGAAGCGCCAGACCTGGCGGCGCATCACGATGGAAGGCACGGCCTGGCGTTTCAACAGGTACGCCGAGCGGGCGCGCGGATTGCCGAGCGCAGCGCCAGCCGAAACACCCGTCCCGCCACGCTGACCGCGCTGCTGCCACGGCACGTCAGGCCAGCGGCAGCGCCAGTTCGAAGCAGCTGCCCCCGCCTTCGCGCGCCTGGCAGCGCACGCTGCCGCCATGACGCTCGGCGATCTGCTTGACCAGGCTCAGGCCCAGCCCCACGCCACCGGCCTGCTCGGCATGGCCCGGCAGGCGGAAGAAGGGCTCGAAGATGCGCTCGCGCATCGCGTCCGGAACGCCGGGGCCGCGGTCGCAGACGCGCACGAGGGCCTGACCCGCCTGCGCCTGCACCGAGGCCTCGACCTCGCAGCCGCCGTAGCGGCGCGCGTTCTCGAGCAGGTTGCGCAGCGCACGCCGCAGCAGCCGGTCTTCGCCGCTGACGACCGTCGGCGAGCCGTCGACCGCCGCATCGACGCGCGCGGCCTCCTCGGCGACCATGCCCAGCAGTTCGACACGCTCGTGGCGCTCGGGGGTCGGCGCCGCGTCGAGGCGGCTCGCCAGCAGCACCTCCTCGACCAGCGCGTCGAGCTCGGCGACATTGGTGTCGATCTCCTGTTTGAGGCGCTCGCGCTGCCCGGGCGGCGCCGCTTCGAGCATCGAGACCGCCATCTTCATGCGGGCCAGCGGCGAGCGCAGTTCATGACTGGCGTTCGCGAGCAGCGACTGGTGCGAGCGCACCAGCGCCTCGACGCGCGCCGCCGCCACATTGAAGCTCGACGCCACTGCCGCCACCTCGTCGTGCCCGGTGACCTGGACGCGGTGGTGCAACTGGCCGGCGCCGAACTGCTCGACCCCCTGCTTCAGGGCCTCCAGCCGCCGCGTCAGCCGTCGCACGACGGGGTAAGCGCCGGCCGCGACGGCGACGAACAGCATCACCAGCACGGCCACGAGACCGACACCCTGCCAGGCCGACGGAACGAACGGCAGGAGCGCGAGGCGATCGACCGGCTCACCCGGGCCGCCCGGCCTACCGCCCGCAGGCGGCCCAGCGAGGCCGAGACGACCGCCGCCCTTGTGCAGCAGGCCGGGGCGCATGATCCACAGCGTGCGGCCATCCTCGAGGCGCACCGCCAGCGCGCGCACCGCCCCCTCGGCCTGGCGCCGCGCGAACGAGTCGGACTCGGCGATGCGCCCGCCGCCGGCACTGTCGAGCGCGAGCGGCAGGCGCAGCCGCTGCGACCATTCGAGCAGCGCGACGGCCTGGTCCTCGGGCGCCGCATCGTGGCCCGGCAGCGAGCGCTGGATCAACTCGGCCCAGGCACCCATGCGCTCGGTGAGCACCGCTTCGGCGCGCACCCGCTCCTGGTCCATGTGACGCTGGAAGACCCAGCCGGACGCCGCGGCGAACAGCAGCAACACCACCACCACGGTCGCGTAGATGCGCAGGTAGAGGTTCTTCATGCCCGCGTCATGACGAGGTCCCGATCGCGGCAGTCCGGTGCAGGCGGCGCCCCACCGCTACGCTTGGGTCTCGTCGGCGTCCTGCTTGCGCGCGAAGACGTACCCGGTGCCTCGCACGGTGAGCACGCGGCGCGGCAGCTTGGGGTCGTCCTCGATGACCGCGCGGATGCGCGAGATGTGCACGTCGATCGAGCGATCGAAGGCTTCGAGCGGATGACCCTTGAGCGAATCCATGATCTGGTCGCGCGTGAGCACGCGCCCCGGGCTTTGCGCCAGCACGACCAGCAGATCGAACTGGTGCCCGGTGAGATCGCAGATCCTGCCGTCCAGCCGCGCGACACGGGCGCCCAGGTCGACCTCCAGGCGCCCGAAGCGCAGCACATCGTCGGCGGCCGCTTGCGGTGCCGCCCGGCGCAGCAGCGCCTTCACGCGCGCGAGCAGTTCGCGCGGCTCGAAGGGCTTGGGCAGGTAATCGTCGGCGCCGAGTTCGAGACCGACGATGCGATCCATCGGTTCGCCGCGGGCGGTCAGCATCAGCAGCGGGAGGTGGCGATGCCGGCTATCGGCGCGCAATTCACGGCACAGGTCCAGGCCATCGCCGTCCGGCAGCATCAGATCGAGAACCAGCGCATCGAACGGCACGGCCGCCAGGCGCTCGCGGCCGTTGGCAAGGGAACCGGCAACCTCGACCTCGAAGCCCGAGTTGCGCAGGTAGTCGCCCACCATGGAGGACAGGCGGGCATCGTCGTCGATCAACAGCAGGCGGGCAGTCATCGAATGGGTGGCCTGGAAAGGATGCGGCGCGGACGACACTGCACTCTGGAGCGCGAGCGCAGCCAAGCCGCTGTCGGTGGTGAGCATAGCGCCTGAGCCCGTCATTTCGGAGCAGGCGGTTGCGGCACATGCTCCCGGTGCATGCGCTGCATGCGATCGTTCATGACCGCCTGACGCTTCTTCATGCGCTCACCGAGCTTCGCGCGCTGCTCGGGCGTCAGAACGTTCGCGACGTCGAGCATCGCCTGCAGCATGCGCTTGCTGGCCTGATCGTGCTGAGCCAGCATCTGCTGGCGCAAGGCTTCGGCGGCACCGGCATCGACGCTCGGTGCGGCAAGGATCTGGATGCCCTTCTCGCGCAGCGCGCGCCTTGCCTCGCGCTGGGCCTTCAGGTCGGCCGCAGCCGCCGTCGCGATCTGCCTGATCTGGCTGCGCTGGGCGTCGGTGGCGTTCAGGCCATCGAGCATGTGGTCGACCCCCCGGCCCGGATGCCCGGGCGGCCCGTCGAACATCATCATGCCGCCGTCCATCCCGGCCCGGTCATGCCCTTGGGCATGGGCCGAGATGCCCGCGCCGATGATCGCGATGAACACGCCGAGGGCCAGCAGCCGCATCATGAGCATTGAACCTCGGTGCGGCACGGGTGCCGCCTTCGCATTGAGCATGGTCTTCTCCGGTAGGCGGGACCTATTGCCCGCAGCCGCATCGTGCGGTCTCGCAGTGAAGACCGGTTGACTCAGGCGTAAAGATCCGTGAACCCTGCCGCGCCGGACCCGCAGGCCCGGCGTGCGCGGACCCTGTGCTTGATGGCACACTCGGTTCGTCTGGCGAGTGCCGGCACAATCGCCGCGCGGCCCTGTATTCGGGGATGTGCGGGCCGCTCGAGTTGTGCGACAAACCGACATGAGCCGCCGGCGCACCGACCGGTCCGGCCCTACCGCAGGAACCACCGATGACGAAAACCGCCGCAGCACTCCTGGCCGCATGCCTTCTGGTCGCCGGCTGCGCCAGCGACCAGCCCGCCCCGCGAGAGCGGGTGGTGCGATCGATCCCGCCGCGCAATCACGAATCGGCCATCACCAACTACTTCGACGCGACCGCGAAGACCCTGGACCCGAATCGCGAACTCGTGATCGGCACACCGCAGCGCGGTGCCTGCCCGATGGGCAGCAGCAGCGGCGGCTATGTCGGCTGGGTGGTGCCGGTGGAGTACAAGACGCGCACCAAGGACAGTTCCACGGTCACGCTGACGCGCTACTTCTTCTGGTTCAGCGACGAAGTCATCCGCGGCGTCACGCGGCGGATGGAAGTCTGCCCCTGAGGGCGCGTGCGTCGACGGCTGCGCTCGTTCGCGGCGACCGCTGAACTCGCGCCGCACGGTCAGCGCCTTCGGGCCAGCGTCAGGCCGTCGCCGATCGGCAGCAGCGACAGGTCGACGCGCTGATCGTCGCGCAGCTTCGTGTTGAGCTGCTGCAGGGCCAGCGTATCGGCGTCCTTCGCGGGCCGCGCCACGCTGCCGCTCCACAACGTGTTGTCGATCGCGATCAACCCGCCGGGGCGCAGCAACTGCAGGCAACGCTCGTAGTAGGCGTCGTAGCCGGTCTTGTCGGCATCGATGAAGGCGAAGTCGAACTGCCCCACGGCAC
Organism: Pseudomonadota bacterium; assembly: GCA_040388965.1. Lineage (GTDB taxonomy): Bacteria > Pseudomonadota > Gammaproteobacteria > Burkholderiales > Burkholderiaceae_C > LMDS01. The sequence continues at coordinate 13,877 of JAZKAV010000020.1, forward strand.
CGGCCGCGAGTTGCGCATCGAGCGTCTCGAGCGCCGGGGCCAGGCGCAGATCGATCTTGTGCGCCACCCCCGCCTGCTGCCAGTAGGGCCGGCCGATCCGGGTGTACTCGTCGCTGATGTCGCAAGCCAGCAGCCGCCCGTCGTCCGGCAACGCGAGCGCCACGGTCAACGCGCTGTACCCGGTGAACACGCCGATCTCGATGGCCCGGCGCACACCCACGAGTTTGACCAGCAACGCCATGAACTGGCCTTGCTCGGGCGAGATCTGCATGCCGGCGTGGCGGTGCGACGCGGTGGCGGCGCGCAGCGCCGCCTGCGCCGGATGCTCGCGGATCGACTGGTCGATCAGGTACTGGTACAGCAGGTCGTCGACCTGCAGGGTGCGGCGCGACATGGCGATTCTCCTGGGGATGGGCGTTTCACCACTGGTTGCGCAATTCGCGCAGCTTGACGAACACCGTCTTCGGATCGGGGTGGTCCGGGAGGTCCGGGAAGCTCTCGCGCAGCGCGGCGATGACACTCGGGCTCGTCAGGCGCAGGAAGGTGTTGAACTGCTTCTCGTCGCGCAGCGTCGTGACGCGCATCGTCGCCGCGTCCTGCCCGGTCACCTCGGGCAGCAGCGCGCGCGCGGCGGCGTTGTCGCTCTCGCGCGCGAGCGTGAACCGCAGGTTGTTCTCGATGTAGTCGTGGCCCGGGTAGACCCGGGTGTCGTCGGGCAGCTTCGCGAGCTGTTCGACGAAGGTGGCGTACAGGTCTTCCGGGTTGCCGCCGTTGTGGCAGTTGCCGGCGCCGGCATTGAACAGCGTGTCGCCGGAGAACAGGGCCGGCTGCTCGGTGTGCGAACGCAGGCAGATGTGGCACATCGTGTGGCCGGGCGTGTCCATGCATTCGAGCTCGACGGTCCTGCCGACCTTGATCACGTCGCCCGCCTGGACGCCGCGGTCCACGCCGGCGATGCGCGCGCCGGCACGGTGATGCGCGATCACCTTGGCCCCGGTCGCGGCGACCACGGCCGCGTTGCCCCCGGTGTGGTCGTGGTGCTCGTGCGTGTTGAGGATCTGCGTGATCTGCCAGCCCCTGGCCTTGGCCGCAGCCAGGCACTTCTGATGGTCCAGCGGGTCGATCGCCAGCGCCTCGCCGGTCTCGGGGCAGGCGATCAGGTGGTTGTAGTTGCGGTAGGCGTTGCCGGTCCAGATGCGCTCGACGATCATCGCGGGCTCCCAGAGACGAGAAGCCCATTGTAGGAAGCACGGCGCTGCGCGGATCGACCTGGTCGCACCGATCGCTCGGTCGGCGGGCCGGCAAGACGGGCCGTTGAGGCCCGTTCTCGATGGATGTCTGGAGGAGAGGGAGGGATTCGAACCCTCGGAACCTTGCGGTTCGCCTGATTTCGAGTCAGGTACATTCGACCACTCTGCCACCTCTCCGGTGCGGGCCGCGGCCCCGGCCATCCGGGGCGCCCTGTTCGGCGGGTCGGTGCCGAGCCCGGCATTCTAGCCTATGACGTTGCCCCCTTCGCCGCCGCGAGCACCTCGATGCCGCCCAGATAGGGGCGCAGCGCCTCCGGCACGGTGATCGAGCCGTCGGCGTTCTGGCCGTTCTCCAGCACTGCCACCAGCGTGCGCCCGACCGCCAGGCCGGAGCCGTTCAAGGTGTGCACGAACTCGTTCCTGCCTTGCGCGCTCTTGAATCGCGCCTGCATGCGCCGCGCCTGGAAGGCCTCGCAGTTCGAGCACGAGCTGATCTCGCGATAAGTCTGCTGCGCCGGAAGCCAGACCTCGAGGTCGTAGGTCTTCGCCGAGCCAAAGCCCATGTCGCCGCTGCACAGCAGCACGACGCGATACGGCAGGCCGAGTTTTTGCAGCACCGCCTCGGCGTGGCCGACCATCTGTTCGAGCGCGGCGTTGCTGTCGTCCGGATGGGTGATCTGCACCATCTCGACCTTGTCGAACTGGTGCTGGCGGATCATTCCGCGCGTGTCGCGGCCGGCGCTGCCGGCCTCGGAGCGGAAACACGGGCTGTGGGCCGTCAGCCTGATCGGCAGATCGGTGGCGGCGAGCACGCGCTCGCGCACGCTGTTGGTCAGCGAGATCTCGGAGGTCGAGATCAGGTACTGCTCGGCCTGGGTCTCGTCGCCACCGCGGCTGACCCAGAACATGTCTTCCTTGAACTTGGGCAGCTGACCGGTGCCTTCGAGAATCTCGCGATTGACGATGTAGGGCGTGTAGCACTCGGTGTAGCCGTGTTCCAGCGTCTGCACGTCGAGCATGAACTGCGCGAGCGCGCGGTGCAGCCGGGCGACCGGGCCGCGCAGGAAGCTGAAGCGCGAGCCCGAGAGCAGCGCGCCGGTGTCGAAATCGAGCCCGAGCGGGGCGCCCAATTCGACGTGGTCGCGGGTCGGAAAGTCGAACTGACGCGGCGTGCCCCAGCGACGCACCTCGACATTGGCGGCTTCGGCGGCGCCGACGGGCACGTCGTCCTGCGGCAGGTTCGGCACTGCCATCAGCAGCGCGGACAGCTCGGCTTGAATCAGGTCGAGCCGCTCGGCCGAGGTCTTCAATTCGTCGCCGATGGCGCCCACGTCCTTCATCACCGGCGCGGTGTCTTCGCCCCTGGCCTTCAGCGCGCCGATCTGCTTCGACAGGCTGTTGCGTCGCGCCTGCAACTCCTCGGTGCGGACCTGGATTGTGCGGCGCTCCGACTCCAGCGCGCTGAACCGGGCGACGTCGAGAAACGGCTGCGGCGACTTGCGCCGTTCCAGTCGCGCGACGACGGAAGCCAGATCCTTGCGCAGCAGGGTGATGTCGAGCATGACGAAGGGCATGCGCCGCGCGCGCGCCGGGTGAGTCCGTGGAGCGTGGATTGTAGGCAGCGCGCCGCGGTGCAGAAGTCGATGGCTTTGCTCGCCAGCCCGGAAGCGTTATGATTGCAAATCGTTCGCATTACTGATATTGGTGGAAATGCCGTCGGCAGCCGGGCGGACGATTCGGACAAGAGACAATCTCACTTGACCGCGCCTTCCCGCTCGCCTACGTCACTGCCTTGACCATGCTTCTGAACGAACTGCCCGACGGTGCCCGTGCCACGGTGGCCGGCGTCGTCACCGCGTCGCCGGAGGTGGACGCGGTCGCGCTGCGTCGTCTCGCGGAGATCGGCTTCATTCCGGGCGAACCCGTGCAGATGCTGCGCCGCGGCCCGGGCGGGCGGGAGCCGCTGGCCGTGCTGATCGGCGACACGATGTTCGGCCTGCGGCTGCTCGAAGCCCAGTGCATCGAAGTGCAGGTCGGCTGAGCGTGCCATGTCGCAGGCGCTGAATCCAACTCACCCGAGCGCGCCCTGGAGCGTCGCGCTCGTCGGCAACCCGAACTGCGGCAAGACCGCGCTGTTCAACCTGCTGACCGGTGCGCGCCAGAAGGTCGCGAACTACGCCGGCGTGACGGTCGAACGCAAGGTCGGCACGACCCGGCTGCCCGACGGCCGCAGCGTCTCGGTGATCGACCTGCCTGGCGCCTACAGCCTGACGCCCGCGACGCCCGACGAGCAGGTCACGCTCGACGTGATCGAGGGCCGGCGCCGCTTTGAGTCCGCGCCGGACGCGGTCATCGCGGTCGTCGATGCGACGAACCTGCGCATGAACCTGCGCCTGGTGCTCGAACTCAAGCGCATCGGCCGGCCGATGATGGTCGCGCTGAACATGGCCGACATGGCACGCGCGCAGGGCCTGAACATCGACACCGGGAAACTCTCGGCCGAGCTCGGTTGCCCGGTCGTCGAGACCATCGCGGTCAGGCACGACGGCCACGCGCAGCTGCTCGCGCTGATGGCACGCGAGTTCGCCGCAGCACCGCCCCCTGCGCCACCTGCAACCCCGCCCGATAGCGCCGCTGCCGTCGCCCCTGCGTCCGCGCCGAGCTCCCCGGCCGAGTTGCAGCGCGAGGTGCGGCGCATCCTCGCCCTCGTCGAGCCCGGCATCACGACCGAGGCCGCGAACGCCAAGCGCTTCCACCACCGTCTCGACGCGGTCGTGATGCACCCGGTGTGGGGGCTGGCGATCCTCGCGGCCGTGCTGTTCCTGATCTTCCAGGCGGTGTTCTCGTGGGCCAACGTGCCTATGGACGCGATCAAGGCGGCGATGGCCTGGCTCGGCGAACAGACCACCGCGCACATGGCCGCCGGCCCGCTGCGCTCGCTGCTGGTCGACGGCGTGATCGCCGGCGTCGGCAGCGTGATCGTGTTCCTGCCGCAGATCCTGATCCTGTTCTTCTTCATCCTGATCCTCGAAGACTCGGGCTACCTGCCGCGCGCCGCGTTCCTGCTCGACAACCTGATGGGCCGGGTCGGTCTGTCGGGCCGTGCGTTCATTCCGCTGCTGTCGAGCTTCGCCTGCGCGATTCCCGGCATCATGGCCACGCGCACGATCGCGAACTGGAAGGACCGTCTCGCGACGATCATGATCGCGCCGCTGATGACCTGCTCGGCGCGGCTGCCGGTCTACGCGCTGCTGATCGGCGCGTTCGTGCCGGACCGCCGCGTCGGGTGGTTCAACCTGCGCGGCCTCACGCTGTTCGGCCTGTATGTCGCCGGGGTCGTCTCGGCGATGCTGGTCGCCTGGGTCTTCAAGCGCATCTGGATGAAGAGCCGCTACCAGCCGCTGATGCTCGAGCTGCCGCCGTACCGCATGCCGGGCGCGCGCAACCTCGCGCTCGGGCTGTTGGAGCGCGCGCACATCTTCCTCGCGCGCGTCGGCGGCATCATCTTCGCGCTGATGGTGATCCTGTGGTTCCTCTCCAGCTATCCGGCGCCGCCGGAAGGGGCGACGGGCGCGGCGATCCAGTACTCGATCGCCGGCTGGCTCGGCCAGGCGCTGCAGCACGTGTTCGCGCCGATCGGCTTCAACTGGCAGATCTCGATCGCGCTGGTGCCGGGACTGGCAGCGCGCGAGGTGGCCGTCGGCGCGCTGGGCACCGTGTACTCGATGTCCGCGGCAAGCGGCCAGGTCGCCGATGCGCTGGCGCCGGTGATCGCGAAGGGCTGGTCGCTCGCGACCGCGTATTCCCTGCTCGCCTGGTACGTGTTCGCGCCGCAATGCATCTCGACGCTCGCGGTCGTGAAGCGCGAGACCAACTCGTGGCGCTATCCGCTGCTGATGGCCGCGTACCTGTTCGTGCTCGCGTATGCGGCCGCATTCGTCACCTACCGCACGACGCTCTGGCTGGGGGGCTGATTCATGCACTCGTGGCAGAACCTGATCGTCGCCCTGCTCGTTCCCGGCTGCGCCGTCTATGCCGCCTGGAAGCTGATGCCCGCGGGCGCCAGGCGGCGGCTGGCCGTCGCACTGCTGCGCCTGCCGCACCTGCCGGGGCCGGTCGAGGCGGGCTTGCGCCGTGGCGCCCAGGCCTCGTCGGGCTGCGGCTGCGACGGCTGCGACCATGCCGATACGAAACCGGCTGCCGGAACACCGGCCGCACAGCCGATCTCGTTCCACCCGCGCGCGCGGCGCTGAACCGCGGCGTCAGGGCTGGCCGAGGCCGCCCGCCGCCATCGCCTTGTCGCCCAGACCCATCGGCAGCGGGAAGTGGACCGTCTCCTCGACACCCGGGATGCTGCGCACCGCGACCGCACCGAACGCGCGCAGCCGCTCGATGACCCGGCGCACCAGGATCTCCGGCGCCGACGCGCCCGCCGTGAGGCCGACGCTGCGCTTGCCCTCGAACCATTCCAGCTTCAGGTCGTCGGGCGAATCGACCATGTAGGCGGCGGTGCCGAGCCGGTCGGCGAGCTCGCGCAGGCGGTTGCTGTTCGAGCTGGTCGGGCTGCCGACGACGATCAGGATGTCGACCTTGGGCGCGAGCAGCTTGACCGCGTCCTGACGGTTCTGCGTGGCGTAGCAGATGTCCTGCTGCTTGGGCTCGCGCACACTCGGAAACCGCCGCTTCACCGCCGCGAGAATCTGGGCCGCGTCGTCGACCGACAGCGTGGTCTGCGTCACGACCGCGAGCTTGCTCGCCTGCGCGACCTGCACCGTCTCGACATCGGCCACATCCTCGACCAGGTAGATGCCCTCGGTCAGCTGCCCCATCGTGCCCTCGACCTCGGGGTGGCCCTTGTGGCCGATCATGATGAAGTCGTAGCCTTCCCTGTGCAGCTTGGCGACCTCGACATGCACCTTGGTGACGAGCGGACAGGTCGCGTCGAACACGCTGAAGCCGCGCCGCGCAGCCTCGCGCCGCACCTCCTGCGACACGCCGTGGGCGCTGAACACCAGCGTCGCGCCGGGCGGCACCTCGGCCAGGTCCTCGATGAAGATCGCGCCCTTGGCCTTCAGGTCGTCCACGACGTAGGTGTTGTGCACGATCTCGTGGCGCACGTAGATCGGCGCGCCGAACTTCTTCAGCGCCCGCTCGACGATCTCGATCGCGCGGTCCACCCCGGCGCAGAAGCCGCGCGGCTCGGCCAGCACGATCTCCTCGATCAGCGCATTCATCACAGCACCCCGATCAGCTGCACCTCGAAGGTCACCGGCCGGCCGGCGAGCGGGTGGTTGAAGTCGAAGACCAGCACCTCGCCGTCGACCTCGCGCACCACGCCCGCGTAGGCGCCCTGCCCGTCCGGGGTCGGGAACTGCACCACGTCGCCGACGTGGTAGCGCTCGCCGGGGTCGCCGAGTTCGTCCAGCAGCGAGCGCTTCACGCGCTGCAGCAGCTCGGGGTTGTGCGCGCCGAAGGCCTCGCCGGCGGCAAGCTCGAACGAACGCCGTGTGCCCTCGGGCAGCCCGAGCAGCCGCGCCTCGATGGCCGGCGCGAGTTCACCGGTGCCCAGCGACAGCGTCGCCGGCTTGTCGGCGAAGGTGTTGATGAGGTCGGCGCCGTCCGGCCCCGACAGCCGGTAGTGCAGGGTCAGGAACGACCCCGGTTGGACTTGGTTCAAGCGAAATCCTGACAAGAAGGCGCCGGGCCGCCCCGAGCCTTCTTGCCCCCTTCGGGGCGGCTGCCGCACGGCGGCGGCCCGGAGCGCTCACGACGGCGTTGGAGCCGATAGACTGGGGCGATTTTACGAGTCGCCCGCCAATCCCCTGAAACGACTGCATCGTGGTGCTCAAGGACATCCCCGCCGACGCCCGCCCGCGCGAGAAGCTGCTCGCCAGCGGCGCCGGCGCGCTCGCCGATGCCGAGCTGGTCGCGCTGCTGCTGCGCACCGGCCTGAAGGGCGTCTCGGTGCTGCAGCTCGCGCAGCAACTGCTCGACGCGTTCGGCGGCATCCAGGGACTGCTGCACGCGCACGCAGACGACCTGAAGCGCGTCAAGGGCCTCGGTCCGGCGAAGCGCGCCGAGATCGCCGCAGTGATCGAACTGGCGCGCCGTGCGCTGGTTCAGGAACTCGCCGAGCGCCCGCTGTTCGACGCGCCCGCCAAGGTCAAGCACTACCTGCAGCTGCAGCTCGGCGGCCACCTCTTCGAGGTCTTCGCGGTGATGTTCCTGGATGCGCAGAACCGCCTGCTCAAGCTCGAGGAGATGTTCCGCGGCACGCTGACGCAGACCAGCGTCTACCCGCGCGAGGTCGTCAAGCGCGCGCTCGACCTGCACGCCGGTGCGGTGATTCTCGCGCACAACCACCCATCGGGCGCGGCCGAACCGTCGCGCGCCGACGAGTACCTGACGCAGACGCTGAAGAGCGCGCTGCAACTGGTGGACGTGCGCGTGCTCGACCACCTCGTCGTCGGCCGCAGCGAGGTGGTCTCGTTCGCCGAGCGCGGACTGCTGTGACGCAGGCGGCGATGAAGCTGCGCACGCTCGCCGACCTCGGCCCGATCAAGAAGGCGCTGCTCGACGCGCAGCGCGAGGCGCAGCTTGCCGCCCGGCGCCAACGCGAGCAGCTCGCACGCGCACAGCGCGAGCGCGACCTGTTCGCGCTGACGGTCGGCGCGGTCGTGCCGCTGCATGCAGCCGCGCGCGCCCAGCATCGTGCACCACCGGCGGCGACCGCGCGCCAGCGCGAGCGCGACGAGGCGGCGGTAATGCTCGAGGCGATCTCGGACGAGTTCGACGTCGAGTCGCTGCTCGACACCGACGAGGGCCTGTCGTTCCGGCGCCCCGGCATCGGCGCGGAGGTCGTGCGCAAGCTGCGGCGCGGCGTCTGGGCGATCCAGGCGCAACTCGACCTGCACGGCCTGCGGCGCGACGAGGCGCGCGAGCAGCTCGCGCTGTTCGTCCACGAAGCGCGCCTTCGCGGCCTGCGCTGCGTGCGCGTGATTCACGGCAAGGGCAACGGCTCGCCCGGCCGCGAGCCGGTGCTGAAGGGCAAGGTCAGGGCCTGGCTGGTGCAGAAGAAAGACGTGATCGCCTTCACGCAGGCGCGTGCCAGCGACGGCGGTGCCGGCGCGCTGCTGGTACTGCTGGGGCCGAGCGCACCGCGGCGGCCTTGAGGCGGCAATGCCAGGGCCGGGTGGCGGTCAACGGGAAACACCGGGCCGCCCCGGGGTTTACTCAAGGTCCCTCGGCGGGGGCAGACGACGTATGTCGTCGGCCTGGGGGCGCTCTCATGCGCCGGTCCGGTTGCGCATCCAGTCGGCGGTGCCGAAGAAGGATTCGGCCAGCCGCCGCGCGAGCGCCGGCTCGACCTGCATGTCGTTCATCGCCTGCTGCATGCACGCAAGCCACTGGTCGCGCTCCTTGATGCCGATGCGGTACGGCAGGTGGCGCGCGCGCAGCATCGGGTGGCCGAAGCGGTCGGTGTAGTGCGACGGACCACCGAGCCAGCCGCACAGGAACCAGAACAGCTTGTCGCGCGAGCCGTCGAGTGCGGTGGGATGCATCGCGCGCAATTCGGCGAACGCCGGCTCCAGGTCCATCAGGTCGTAGAACCGGTCGACCAGCGCGCGCACCGCGCCTTCGCCGCCGAGGCGCTCGAACGGGCTGGCGCCGGCGGGTTCGGTCTCGCTCACGGCGCGATCTTCGCGGCGATGGCCTCGACCGCCCGCGCCGCGGCGCAGCCCGGCAGCAGTTCGAGCAGCAGTTGCCGCTTCTGCACCGCCTCGCGCACGCCCGGATCGAGCGGCACTTCACCGACCAGCTCCAGCACCGGCGGCGCGCCGCCCTCGGGCAGCAGCGGCACGACGAACCTGTCGACGACGAGTTGCAGCTGGTTGCGGATCACCCGCCCTTCGCCGATGCGCCCGACCTGGTTCACGATCAGCCGGATCGCGCGGCGCTGCTGCTGCGTCGCCAGCACCTTGATCATCGCGTAGGCATCGGTCATCGAGGTCGGCTCGGGGGTGGCGAGCACGAGCACCTCGTCGGCCAGCGAGACGGCGTAAAGCACCACGTCGGAGATGCCGGCACCGGTGTCGAGCAGGATGTGATCGAAGCGCGGCGTCAGCGTGTCGATGATGCGCTGCAGTTGCTCCCGCAGCTCGGGCGTCAGGCGCGAGTATTCGACCAGTCCGGATCCGGCCAGCAGCACCGAGAAGCCGCCGGGCGCGGGCAGGATCGCCGCTTCGAGATCGACCGTGCCGGTGAACACGTCGTGCAGGGTGAACTTCGGGTACAGGTTGAGCACGACGTCGAGGTTCGCCAGCCCGAGGTCGGCGTCCAGCACCAGCACGCGCTGGCCGCGCCTGACCAGCGCCGCGGCGAGGTTGGCCGACAGGACGGTCTTGCCGACGCCGCCCTTGCCGCTGGTCAGCGCCGCGATCCGGGCGCGCGTCACTGGGGCCCCTCGCCAAACGGGTACGTCTGTCGATCCCCCGAGGGGATGCGGGCCAGCTTGGGGCGGCCCGGCGCTCGGCCCGCGCATATCGTTGTACCCGGGGACAGGCTCATTCGAACTCCGAGAACTTCGAGGTGCCGAACAGCAGGCCTTTTTCCTCGGCGCTGACGAGCGAGACGGTGGGCTGCTCGAGGCAGGCGCGGTTGCGGCCTTCGGCCTTTGCGCGGTAGAGCTGCTGGTCGGCGCGCTCGATCCACAGCGGCGCGGACGAACGCACCCACTGCGGCGCAAAGGCCCCGCCGATGCTGACCGTGACATGCACCTGCTGCCCCGGCGTGATCGCGACCGCGCGGTCCTGCACCTTGGTGCGCACCCGCTCGGCGACTGCCAGCCCGAACGACGGCGGACAGTTCGGCAGGATCATCGCGAACTCCTCGCCGCCGAAGCGGGCGAGCGTGTCCATCGGGCGGATGCAGTCCTGCAGCGCCTGCGCGACACCCTTCAGCACCAGGTCGCCGGCCGGGTGTCCGTGGCTGTCGTTGACCTTCTTGAAGTGGTCGATGTCGATCATCAGCACCAGCGCGGGCTCGCCGGCGCGTGCGACCCGGTCGATCTCGGCGGCCAGGGCCAGTTCGAACTGGCGCCGGTTCGACAGGCCGGTCAAGGGGTCGCGACTGGAAAGCTCGCACAGCGCGTCGATCACCGCCTGCAGCCAGACCACCGGCGTGACCGCGCGCCGGTCGGGCAACTGCCGGCCCGACTGCCGCAGCAGCAGCATGGCGTCCGCCAGCCGCAGCCGGGCAGCATCGGGGGAGGCGGGGTCGGTCAGGGGCACGACCAGGGGGGCGGCGTGTGGGTGAAACAATCTGTTCCGAGTCTAGCAGCGGGTCGCACCGCGGCGACCGGGATCGCCGGGCAGACGCGGTCCGCTCGCCGCGTTCTCCGACGCGCTGCTCAAGGCCGCGGCCACCCCGCCGATATCAAGGCGAACGACGGCCCAAGAAGCCGGACCGAACCCGAACCATTCCCGATACCGGAGACATCATGAGCGCCGCCGCCCTGTCGTTCGCCCCTGCCCGACCGCCGCCGGCCGCGTTCGCCGAGGGCCATGGCGAGTTCAGCTTCGACGCGCGCGACTTCGACCGCATTCGCAGTCTGATCCTTGCCCGTGCCGGCATCAGCCTGCATGCCGGCAAGCGGGCGATGGTCTACAGCCGCCTGTCGCGCCGACTGCGCGAGACCGGCCACCGCTCGTTCGGCTCCTACCTGCAGTGGATGGAGGCTGCGGGTGGCGCACAGGCGGCCGACGAGTGGCAGGAGTTCGTCAACTGCCTGACCACCAACCTGACCTCGTTCTTCCGCGAATCCCACCACTTCGACGCGCTCTCGCACGACCTGAAGGAACGCGCCGGCCAGGGCCTGCGCATCTGGTGCAACGCGGCGTCGACAGGCGAAGAGCCGTACACGATCGCGATGACCGTGGCCGAAGCGCTGGGCGACGGCGCGACCGTGAAGATCGTGGCGAGCGACATCGACACCAAGGTGCTCGCCGCGGCGGGCCGCGGCGTCTACGCCGCCGACGCGCGCGGCCTCACGCCGGAGCGGCAGCGCCGCCACTTCCTGCGCGGCACCGGCGCGAACAGCGGCCTCATGCGGGTCAAGCCCGAGCTCGCGCGCATGATCGAGTTCCGCGCCCACAACCTGATGGACCCGCGCTGGGCGCTCGGCGAGCCGTTCGACATCGTGTTCTGCCGCAACGTGATGATCTACTTCGACAAGGCCACGCAGCGCCGCGTGCTCGCCCAGATCCACGCGGCGATGAAACCCGCGGGGCTGATGTTCGTCGGTCACTCCGAGAACTTCACCGACGCACGCGAGCTGTTCCGCCTGCGCGGCAAGACCATCTACGAACGGCTCTGACGCGCCGCCACCGCCCATGTCCCTCCCCCAGCGTCGACCCTTGGCCCGACCGCCAGCGCCCGTGAGCACCGCCGCAGTCTCGCGGCTGGACCGCCTGAAGACGCAGGCGCGCAAGCCCGGCGAGGCCTCGTTCTTTTTCTACGACGCGTTCTTCGAGAACGACGCGGTGAAGATCCTGCCCGGCGAATACTTCGTCCACCAGGAAGACATCCTGATCATGACGACGCTGGGCTCGTGCATCGCCGCCTGCCTGTGGGACCGCGAGGCCAGAATCGGCGGCATGAACCACTTCATGCTGCCCGAGGGCGACGCCGGCTCGGGGCGCTACGGCTCATACGCGATGGAGCTGCTGATCAACGAGATGCTGAAGCACGGCGCCACGCGCGCGACGATGGAGGCCAAGGTCTTCGGCGGCGGCCAGGTGATCGACGGCATGCACACGATGAACGTCGGTGAGCGCAACACCGGGTTCGTGATGGACTACCTGAAGACCGAACGCATCCCGGTCGTCTCGAAGGATGTGCTGGGCCCGTACCCGCGCAAGGTCTGCTTCCTGCCCGCCAGTGGCAAGGCGATGGTGAAGCGCCTCGCCAGCGCGAACACCACCGCGCTCGCCGCGCAGGACCTCGCCGCGGCGAAGCGGGCCCTGCCGCAAAGCACCGGTGGCGGTTCGGTGGACCTCTTCTGACACGGGAGCCCGTTTCGCATGGCCAAGATCCGCGTGGTGGTGGTGGACGACTCGGCACTGGTGCGCAGCCTGCTCGGCGCGATCATCGACCGCCAGGCCGACATGGAGTGCGTCGGCACCGCCGCCGACCCGTTGATCGCGCGCGAGATGATCCGCGCGCTCAACCCCGACGTGATCACGCTCGACGTCGAGATGCCGCGCATGGACGGCATCGACTTCCTCGGCAAGCTGATGCGGCTGCGGCCGACGCCGGTGGTGATGGTCTCGACACTCACGGAACACGGCGCCGACGTGACCTTGCGCGCGCTCGAACTCGGCGCGATCGACTTCGTCGCCAAGCCCAAGATCGGCGTCGCGGACGGCCTGCGGATGCTCGCCGACGACATCGCCGACAAGGTGCGCATCGCGTCGAAGGCACAACTGCGCCGGCCCGCGCCGGGCGGCGCCACCGCCCGCGCGAACGACAGGGCGGCGCCACCGATCGGCGCGATCGGGCGCCTGTCGACCGAGAAGATCGTCTGCATCGGCGCCTCCACCGGCGGCACCGAGGCAACCAGGGAAGTGCTGGTGAACCTGCCGGCGGACTGTCCGGCAATCGTCATCACGCAGCACATGCCCGCGGGCTTCACGAAGAGCTACGCGACGCGCCTGGACGGCCTGTGCCGCATCCGCGTCGCCGAAGCGCGCGACGGCGAGCGCATCCTGCCGGGTCATGCCTACATCGCGCCCGGCGGGGTCGCGCACCTCAGCATCGAGCGTTCGGGCGCGAACTACGTCGCGCGCGTCACCGAGGGCGAGCCGGTGAACCGGCACCGGCCGTCGGTCGACGTGCTGTTCAGGTCGGCCGCGCGCGTCGCCGGGCCGAACGCGCTCGGCATCATGCTCACCGGCATGGGGGCCGACGGCGCCGCGGCGATGAAGGAGATGCGCGACGCCGGCAGCTACAACCTGGTGCAGGACGAAGCGAGCTGCGTCGTCTTCGGCATGCCGCGCGAGGCGATCGCCGCCGGCGCCGCACACGAGGTGCTGCCGCTCGCGCAGATCGCGCCGCGCCTGATCGAGCGGCTGCGCGCCAGCGCGGGCTTCTCGCACAACCGCGTCTGACGCTTCACGGCAGGAACAGCGCCTGCAGGTCGCTGAGGAAGTCGAAGCCGCGCTCGGTCGGCCAGACGCGTGCGAAGTCGCGGGCGATCAGGCCCTGGCGTTCGGCCGTATCCAGCCCCTGCTGCAGCGCCGCCAGCGACAGGCCGGTGCGCTCGCCGAAACGGGCCAGCTCGAAGCCTTCCTTCAGGCGCGTCGCGTTCAGCATGAACTCGAACGGCAGCTGCGCGCGCGGCACCTCCTCGTCCTGTGCGATCGCGGCGCCGGCCAGCGCCTGCGCCATGTACTGCTGCGGCTCGCGAAAGCGCGTCTGGCGCAGCACGCGGTGCGGGAACGACAGCTTGCTGTGCGCGCCGGCGCCGATGCCGAGGTAGTCGCCGAACTGCCAGTAGTTCAGGTTGTGCCCACAGCGATGACCAGGCCGTGCGAAGGCCGAGACCTCGTAGCGCTCCATGCCGGCGGCGCGGGTCCGGGCGCAGATCAGATCCAGCATCTCGAACGCAGTGTCGTCCTCGGGCAGATCCCGGGGCGGGAACTTCGCGAACACCGTGTTCGGCTCCAGCGTCAGGTGGTAGACCGACAGGTGCGGCGGCTCGAAGGCCAGCGCCTGCGCCAGGTCGGCCTCGAACTGCGCGATCGTCTGGCCCGGCAGCGCGTACATCAGGTCGAGGTTGAAGGTCTCGAACGCATCGCGCGCCTCCTCGACCGCGGCCCGTGCCTGGCGCGCGTCGTGGACGCGGCCGAGCGCGGCGAGCTTGGCGTCGTCGAAGCTCTGCACGCCGACCGACAGCCGCGTGACGCCGGCCGCGCGGTAGCCGCGGAAGCGGTCGCGCTCGAAGGTGCCGGGATTGGCCTCCAGCGTGATCTCGCAGCCGGCCTCGAACGGCAGGCGCGCGCGCAGGTCGCCGATCAGCCGGTCGATCGCGGCCGGCGTGAACAGGCTGGGCGTGCCGCCGCCGATGAACACGGTCTGCACGCGCCGGCCCCAGATGAAGGGCAGCGCGGCTTCCAGGTCCGCGCACAGCGCATCGAGGTAGCGCGACTCGGGCACCTCGCCGCGCGCGGGCCGCTCCCAAGCCGGCCCGCTCCCCAAGGGCCACGAAGGGGCCCCTCGTCGCCCCAGGGGGTCGACCGACGTGCTCGTCGGTCGGGGGGCTGTCAGCGCATGGGAGTTGAAATCGCAGTACGGGCACTTCTTCAGGCACCACGGCAGGTGCACGTACAGCGACAGCGGCGGCAACGCGGCGAGCGACAGCGTGCCGCCACGCATGTAGCGCGCGAGGCGCTCGGCGACCGGCTCGGCCGCAGCGATGACGGGCTCCGACGCGACCCGCATGATCTCGGGCCGGCGCCGGGCCGCCCCGAGCGGCCCGGGCTCCGCTCGGGGGACGGGCGCCGCAGGCGAGCTCGGGGGCGTCGTTTCTTCAGCCAAGGTGCCAGACCTCGCGCATCAGTGTCCGCATCTGCGCCGCGGCGAGCGCGCGGTGGCTGTGCGCGTTCTTGATCTCGGCGCCCAGTTCGGCGACGGCCGCGCGCAGCGCCGGAATGAACATCAGCGGGTCGTAGCCGAAGCCGCCCGCGCCGCGTGGCGCCGGCAGGATCTCGCCGAACCAGCGGCCGACCGCGACCAGCGGTTCCGGATCGTCGGCCGAGCGCACCGCAACCAGCGTGCCGACGAAGCGCGCACGCCGGTCCGACGCGCCGCGCAGGCGTTCGAGCAGCAAGGCGTTGTTCGCGGCGTCCTGCAGGGCGCGCCGGACCTCGCGGTCGCCGTCGCGGGGCAGTTCGCCCGCGTAGTGCGCCGAGGCCACGCCGGGCGCACCACCGAGCGCGTCGACGCACAGGCCCGAATCGTCGGCGATCGCGGCCAGGCCGGTGTGCTGCGCGGCGTGGCGTGCCTTCGCCAACGCGTTCTCGACAAAGGTGTGGAACGGCTCCTCGGCCTCGGTGACGCCGAGTGCGCCCTGCGCGATCAGCTCGACGCCGGCCGGCGCCAGCAGCGTCTGCAGCTCGGCCAGCTTCTTGCGGTTGTTGGACGCCAGGACGAGCCGCACCTCACAACCCCAGCGCCCTGCGCTGCGCCGCGACCAACTCGCGGATGCCCTTGTCGGCGAGGCCGAGCAACGTCGCCATCTCGGCGTGCGAGAACGCCGCGCCTTCGGCGGTGCCCTGCACTTCGACAAAGCCGCCGCTGGCCGTCATCACGATGTTCATGTCGGTGTCGCAGTTCGCGTCTTCGATGTATTCGAGGTCCAGCAGCGGCGTGCCCTGCACGATGCCGACCGAGATCGCAGCGACGAACTCGCGGATCGGCGACGCGTTTGCCGGGGTCGCGATCTTGCCCTGCGCCTGCAGCCAGCTCACGGCGTCGAACGCGGCGACGAAGGCGCCGGTGATCGCCGCGGTGCGCGTGCCGCCGTCGGCCTGGATCACGTCGCAATCGAGCGAGATCGTGCGCTCGCCGAGAAGCCGAAGGTCGAACACGCAGCGCAGCGAGCGGCCGATCAGGCGCTGGATCTCCTGCGTGCGGCCGCTCTGCTTGCCGCGCGCGGCCTCGCGGTCGCTGCGCGTGTGCGTGGCGCGCGGCAGCATGCCGTATTCGGCCGTGACCCAGCCTTCGCCGGAGCCGCGCTTGTGCGGCGGCACCTTCTCCTCGACCGACGCGGTGCACAGCACCTTGGTGTGGCCGAATTCGACCAGCACCGAGCCTTCGGC
Organism: Pseudomonadota bacterium; assembly: GCA_040388965.1. Lineage (GTDB taxonomy): Bacteria > Pseudomonadota > Gammaproteobacteria > Burkholderiales > Burkholderiaceae_C > LMDS01. Next base: position 30,006 of record JAZKAV010000020.1, read on the forward strand.
GTGCCGGGTGTAGTGACGGGTGATGGTGACCGGGCGCAGGGCGTCGGCGGGGCGGTTGTCGGAGCGTTGGAATGTCATGGCGCGTATTGTCGCCCCGGGGGGCGCCCGATCGCCCCGACTCGCACGACCACCGCCACGGCAGTACCCAGTTCGCCGTCAGCCCTTCTTCTGCTGCGACGAGCGCCGGATCGCCTCGTTGATCTCGCGGATCGAGCGCTCGATCTCGGCGTCGTCGAGATCGTCGGGCGCGTCGCTGCCCAGCACGCTGGCCTGGATCGTGGAAGCGAACACCTCTTCGCCGAGCTGCTCGGTCGAGATGCCGGTGGTGCTGTCGTTGTCTTCGGCGGCTTCCCACTCGACGGCGAGCACCGAGACGTTGTCGCTCTTGGCGCCGCCGTTGCGCAGCGCCTGTTCGACCAGTTCCGGCACAGCATCCGAAATGACGTTCCTGGACAGCTGCTCGACGATCACCGAATCCTCCACCGTGCCCCACAGGCCGTCGGAGCACAGCAGCAGCCTGTCGCCGGCCTGCAGCAGCAGCGGGCCGACGGTATCGATCACCGGCTTGCCCGGGCTGCCCAGGCAGGTGAACAGCACGTTGCGGTTGAAGCGGTCGGGCATCGGCACGACCTGGCTCATGGTCTGCTGCAGTTCGGAGTAGGAATGGTCGCGGGTGCGGGCGATCAGCTTGTCGCCGCGCACGAGGTACAGCCGCGAATCACCGCAATGCGCCCAGTAGGCCGCGTTGCCTTGCAGCAGGCACGCCACGACGGTCGTGCGCGGCGTGTCGATCAGCGCCTTCTGGGTCGCGTAGCGCAGCAGCTGGTGGTGGCCGGCGATGGTGGCCTCCTGCAGAAAGCGCAGCGGGTCGGGCAAGGTGGGCTTGCAGTCGCGCTGGAACATCGCGGCCAGGGTCTGCAGCGCCAGTTGCGAAGCGACCTCGCCCTCGGGGTGGCCGCCCATGCCGTCGGCCAGGGCGAACAGGCCCGCGTCACGCGTGTAGCAGTAGCCCATGCGGTCTTCGTTCTTTTCGCGTCCGCCCTTGCGGCTGACCTGGTAGACGGTGAAGCGCATGGTCGTCAGGCCCGTCGCCGGGCCGCCCCAAGGCGGGACTGAGCCCCCCCGGGGGGCAGGAGCGCAGCGACGTGGGGGCGCACGTTCATGCTTTCGCGCCCGTCGTCAGATTTTCCAGCTGGAGCTTGAGTCGCTCGCTGAAGCTGAGCTTGGTGTAGCGCCGCTCGGTCTCGCGCGCCAGCTCCTTCTGCAGCGCGAACACGCTTTGCGGGCGCGACAGCGGGTCGAGCGACATGCACCACTCGGTCACTTCGATCAAGTTGTCGGAGTAGACATTGCGCAGCCTCGAGAGACTCAGCGCGAGGCGGTCCTTCTCGATGCGCTGCGGCGCGTCGTTCGGCGGGTAGCCCTGCATGCAGGCGTAGATGCAGGCGCCGATCGCGTAGATGTCGGTCCAGGGGCCGAGGGTGCCGTCGCGGCGGTACATCTCGGGCGCGGCGAAGCCGGGCGTGTACATCGGGCGGATGAAGTTGCCTTCCTTGCTGAGCACTTCGCGCGCCGCGCCGAAGTCCAGCAGCACCGCCTTGTTCTCGTTCGTGATGAAGATGTTCGCGGGCTTGATGTCCAGGTGCAGCATCTTGTGCTGGTGCACGATGCGCAGGCCGCGCAGGATCTCGTCGAACAGGGACCGGATCGTGCTCTCGCGGAACACCTTGTCACGCTTGAGGTCGCGCGCGGTGACGATGAAATCCTGCAGCGTGTCGCCCTGCAGGTAGTTCATCACCATGTAGACGGTCTCGTTCTCGCGGAAGAAGTTCAGCACCGAGACCACGCTGGGGTGGCTGATCTGCGCGAGCGAGCGGCCCTCTTCAAAGAAGCTCTTCAGGCCGAGCCGGTACAGCGGCTGCTTCTCGGGCTTGACGCGCGGCGTCAACTCGCCCGGCGAACGCTCGGCCAGCGACGAGGGCAGGTATTCCTTCAGCGCAACCAGGTGCCGATCGGTGTCTTCGCACAGGTACACCACGCCGAAGCCCCCTGCAGCCAGCTTCTTGATGACCTGATAGCCACCCACCACGGTGCCGGACGGCAAAGGGGCGGGTTTGGGCTTTGACATAATCCGATTTTCTGAAGGGTCAGCGCATGGCAGTCTACAGCATGACCGGCTTCGCCAGCGCCACCGCGGGTGCCGTTTCCGCCCATGAAACGGCGGGTGCCGCGGACAAGTTGGCAGCCCGTGTGGCGGGCGCCGCCAACGCCAGCGTCAGCATCGAATTGCGCTCCGTCAACGGCCGATTCCTGGACCTCGGCTTCCGACTGCCCGACGAGTTTCGCGGGCTCGAACCGGTGCTGCGCGAGTTGCTCTCGGGGGCCTTCAAGCGCGGCAAGATCGAACTGCGCCTGAGCACGCGCAGCGAGAGCGAAACGCACTGGCCGCAGCCGCAGCCCGAGCAGCTGAACCGGCTGGTGCGGCTGGAGAGCACGGTGCAGGGTTGGTTGCCAAAGGCGCAGGGCCTGTCGGTGCACGAGGTCCTGCAATGGTGCCAGGAAGGCGCAGCGACCGAGAAGCTCGACGAGCCCGCGCTCGACGCCGCAAGGCGCTGCATCGCCGCCCTGCGCGAGGCCCGCGCCCGCGAAGGCGAGCGTCTGGTCAAGGTGTTGATGGAACGCGTGAACCGCCTGCGCGAGCTCGCGACCCAGGCCGAGCCGCTGATTCCCGCCGTCGTGAAGCGCCAGCAGCAGCGCTTTCTGGAGCGCTGGACCGAGGCGCTCGAAGCCACCGGCGCGGCCAACACGATCTCGCGCGAGACCTTGCAGGAGCGCGCGCTGAACGAGGCCGCCGCCTACTCGATCCGCATCGACGTCGCCGAGGAACTGGCCCGGCTGCGCTCGCATCTCGACGAGATCGCACGGCTGCTGAAGGCCGGCGGCGAGGTCGGCAAGCGCCTGGACTTCCTGATCCAGGAACTGCTGCGCGAGGCCAACACGCTGGGCTCGAAGGCTGCGGCGCTCGAGCTGACCAACATCTCGGTAGAGATGAAGGTGGCGATCGAGCAGTTGCGGGAGCAGGTACAGAACATCGAGTAGGGATTCAAGGCATCCGGTGCCGCCCACGATCGGCCCGCAAACCCAGTGTTTATGCGGGTTTCGCGTTTCTGGAGGTTGAACAGCATCCCACCCCATCCCACAATCTGTGTGTACGCAAACGTGTACCCACAGGCCTTCCGGCCACCTCGGCAGTCGACTCTTGCGGCCAACCAGCCCACTACATTGAAAGTGCGGAAACGTGCGATCAACCCACGCTCATTCGCCTAACATGTAGCACATGACAGCCACCGGTCTGAGCGCTGATTCCCGCCGCCAGTTGAGCAGGCTGCTGCGCGGAAGCCCACCCATCGTGACAACAAGCCAGGCAGCCTCCACGCTGGGTTTGCCGGCGAACGTCGCAGCGTGCCGGCTCGCAGCGTGGTCACGGTCAGGCTGGCTGGCTCGCGTGCGTCGAGGTGCGTACGTGCCAGTGCCAATCGAGTCCGAGTCAGCCGACGTTGCGCTGGATGACTCCTGGGCCGTTGCCGCGGCGATGTTCTCGCCGTGTTACGTTGGCGGCTGGTCCGCTGCCGAGCATTGGGGGCTCACCGAGCAGGTATTTCGATCAACCTGCGTGATGACGGCAACCCGTCCGCGCCATCGGCAGTTCGAACTTCGCAAGGCTCGCTTCGAGCTTCATACTGTGGCGGCCGAACAGTTCTTTGGCCTGAAGACTCTCTGGCGCGGCGGTACCCGCGTCCAGGTATCGGACCCGGCCCGCACCCTGACCCAGATGCTGGGCGATCCTGCGCTCGGCGGCGGCATCCGCCACGTGGCCGACATGCTCATGAACCTGCTGCGCGATCGGCCCAAGGACGCCGGCAAGCTCTTCGCCTATGCCGCGGAAGCGGGTAATGGCGCCGTCTTCAAGCGCCTCGGCTACTTGCTTCAGCGCGACCAGCGTGACCAAACGGCCTTGCTGGAGGCCTGCAGGGCCAACCTGTCGAGCGGCTACGCCAAGCTTGACCCCGCGCTCCCAGCGGACCGCCTCGTCACCGCGTGGCGCGTGTGGGTGCCCTTTGGTGAAGTGGGCACCGCAAGTCGACTGTTGGGCCGCCGATGAAGGAGGCCACCGCCCGGATCAAGATCAACAAGCTGCTCGAAGCAGCAGGTTGGCGTTTCTTAGCCGATGCCAGCGGCCCGGCCAACATCCGCCTCGAGCCCAGCGTGACGATCAAGTCGACCGATCTGGATGCCCTGGGGGACAACTTCGAGAAGTCTGGTCGCGGCTTCGTGGACTTCCTGTTGCTCGACGCCAAGGGCTTCCCGCTTCTGGTGCTGGAGGCAAAGGCAGAAGACAAGAATCCGCTCGTCGGCAAGGAGCAGGCCCGCAAGTACGCCCGATCCCAGAACTGCCGGTTCGTGATTCTCTCGAACGGCAACCTTCACTACTTCTGGGATCTGGAGCGCGGCAACCCTTACGTCATCACGTCGTACCCCACGCCGAACTCCGTCAGCGGCTACCGGCAGATGACGCCCAACCCGCAGCGGCTGATCGCGGAACAGGTGGGCGACGACTACATCGTCCTGACCCAGCGCCCCAACTACCAGGCAGAGGCGGGCTGGAAGAACGAGGCCGAGCGATCCGCCTACGTCCAGGCCAACAAGCTCCGTTTCCTGCGTGCGTACCAGCGCAAGGCCATCCAGAGCCTGCAGTCCGCCGTGAAGGACGGGAAGGACCGTTTCCTGTTCGAGATGGCCACCGGCACGGGCAAGACGCTTACTGCCGCGGCCGTCATCAAGTTGTTCCTGCGGTCGGGCAACGCCAGTCGGGTGCTGTTCCTGGTTGACCGCCTCGAACTCGAAGACCAGGCCAAGAAGGCCTTCGCGGCACTGCTCTCTGCCGACTTCCAGACCGTGATCTACAAGGAGAACCGCGACGACTGGCGCCGAGCCGAGATCGTCGTCACCACGGTTCAATCGCTGCTGTTCAACAACAAATACCAGCGGCTCTTCTCGCCCACCGACTTCGACCTCGTCATCTCCGACGAAGCGCACCGCTCCATCGGCGGCAATGCCCGCGCCGTATTTGACTACTTCATCGGCTACAAGCTGGGTCTGACGGCGACGCCGCGCGATTACCTCAAGCGCTTCGACCAGAACAAGCCCACCAGCCGCGACCCGCGCGAGGCCGAGCGCCGGCTGTTGCTGGACACCTATCGCACCTTCGGCTGCGAGGACAGCCAGCCGACCTTTCGCTATTCGCTGCTCGATGGTGTGAAGGAGGGCTTCCTGATCAGCCCGACGGTGGTGGACGCCCGCACCGAGATCACCACCGAATTGCTCTCGGAAGAAGGTTTCGTCGTGGCGTTCACCGACGACACGGGCGAGGATCAGCAGCAAACCTACAAGCAGCGCGAATTCGAGAAGCGCTTCTTTGCTGACGCCACCAATCAGCTCTTCTGCAAGACGTTCCTGGAGAACGCGCTGCGTGACCCGGTCAGCGGCGAGATTGGCAAGTCATTGATCTTCGCGGTGAGCCAGAACCATGCTGCCAAGCTGGCGCAGATCCTCAACCAGATGGCCGATCGCATGTTCCCGGCCAAGTACCAGTCCGACTTTGCGGTGCAGGTGACGTCGCAGATTGCCGACGCCCAGCAGTTCACCATCAACTTCGCCAACAACAAGCTGCTGGGATCTGGCAACTTCATCGCCGCCTATAAGACCAGCAAGGCCCGCGTGTGCGTCACCGTTGGCATGATGACCACGGGCTACGACTGCACAGACATCCTCAACCTCGGGCTGTTCCGTCCCATCTTCTCGCCCACCGATTTCATCCAGATCAAGGGGCGCGGCACCCGCACCCACAACTTTCTGGAACTGCTTTTCGACGAGAGCCTCAAGGACGGCATTGCGCATCCGTCCAAGACCACCTTCAAGCTTTTCGACTTCTTCGCCTCGTGCGAGTACTTCGAGACGGAGTTCAAGTACGACGAGGTGCTCAAGCTTCCCAAGCCGCCCGGCGGCAAGCGCGAAGGCCCCAATCCGCCCCCACCGCCAGGGGGCACCTACGAGCACCTGGGTGACGACATCCTCGAATCGATTCGTGTCGAAGAGATCACCGCGCAGGGCATGAAGATTGATCGCATGTTCTTCGACAGGTTCGAAGACACGGTGCGCAAGAACGACACCATCGCCAAGGCAATCGAGGCCGGCCAGTGGGACCATGTCATCGACTATGTGAACCGTGAGGTCTTCGACAAGCCGGACGAGTACTACACGCTCGCCAAGTTGCGCAAAGCGGCTGCGGTGGACCGTCGTCTCACGCTGCGCGAGATCCTGGAGAAGGTCTTCGGCCTGATCCCACGATTCAAGTCGAAGGACGAACTGCTGGAGGAAGAGTTCTCGAAGTTCGTCGCCGATGCCAAGCCAGAAGACGCCATTTCCGTCCCGGCCATCAGGACCTTCTTCAAGGCTTATGTCACCAGCGGCCGAGTGCGCGACATCATCGACAGCCGCCAGTTCACCGACCTGGCGACGCACCCCATGTTCTCCACTCGCGACCTCAAGGCCGTGCCGGCCAAGTACCGGGCACTGGTGCCGGAGTACGTCAAGGACTACGTTTCACTGAACCAGTTTTCTGCATAAGAAGAACACATGCTCGACACCGACACCAAACGCCGCATCGACACGGCCCGCGACATCCTGGTGGGCAAGGTGCCCGACCCGAAGAGCCAGGTCGAACAGATCACCATCGCGTTGATCTACAAGTTCATGGACGACATGGACGCCGAATCAGAGGAACTTGGCGGCACGCGCAAGTTCTTCGAAGGTGACTATGCCCGCTACGGATGGGCCAAGCTCATGCGCTCGGGCCTGGGCGGGCACGAGACGCTGAACCTGTACGCCGAGGCCATCGCCAAGATGCCCGAGAACCCGGGCATCCCGACGCTCTTCCGCGACATCTTCAAGAACGCGTATTTGCCCTACCGCGACCCGGAGACCTTGCGCGCCTTCCTGAAGGTCATCGACGAGTTCGCGTACGACCACAGCGAGCGCCTGGGTGACGCCTTCGAGTACCTGCTCTCAGTGCTGGGCTCGCAGGGTGATGCCGGTCAGTTCCGCACGCCGCGGCACATCATCGACTTCATGGTCGAGGTCGTTGCCCCGCAGAAGTTTGAGGCCATTCTCGACCCGGCCTGCGGCACCGCCGGCTTCCTCATCTCCGCCTACAAGCACATCCTGCGCACCAACACGGACGCCACGGGCCACAGCACCCTGACGCCCGATGACAAGGGCCGTCTCGCCAAGAACTTCAAGGGCTACGACATCTCGCCGGACATGGTGCGCCTCTCGCTGGTGAACCTGTACCTGCACGGCTTCACCGATCCGCACATCGTCGAGTACGACACCCTCACGTCCGAGGAGCGCTGGAACGAGTTTGCCGACGTCATCCTCGCCAACCCGCCCTTCATGTCGCCGAAAGGCGGCATCAAGCCCCACAAGCGTTTCTCTATCCAGGCCAAGCGCAGCGAAGTCCTGTTCGTGGACTACATGGCCGAGCACCTCACGCCCACCGGCCGCGCCGCGATCATCGTTCCCGAGGGCATCATCTTCCAGAGCCAGACCGCCTACAAAGAGCTGCGGAAAATGCTCGTCGAAAACTCCCTCGTTGCGGTCGTCTCCCTTCCAGCAGGTTGCTTCAATCCCTACTCCGGGGTGAAGACCAGCATCCTCATTCTCGACAAGTCCCTCGCCCGTCAGAGCGACACGATTGCCTTCTTCAAAGTTCAGAACGACGGCTTCGGCCTTGGTGCCCAGCGCCGAGCCATCGAGAAGAACGATCTCCCGCAGGTGCAAGCCGAGCTCGGCGCCTACCTCCAAGCCCTTCGCTCCAAGGCTTCCATCGAGTCCATTCTGCCCCTTACATCCTCCGGGCAGGTCGTGCCGAAAGAAGAGATCGCTGCGAATGGCGACTACAACCTAAGCGGCGAGCGGTATCGGGAGGGTGTCGCTGACATAGGCCATTGGCCGATGGTGGCGCTTGAAGCCGTCGTGAGGATCGAAAGTGGGTCACGACAAAAAGGTGGCGCAATTGACGCAGGCATTCCAAGTATTGGCGGAGAACAGATTGACGAAAAGGGAGAGATCCGTTTCGACAAAATGAAATACGTCTCGAAGGAACACTTTCAAGCAATGACAAAGGGTGTACTTCGGAGCGGTGATGTCCTCATCGTCAAGGACGGCGCTACTACCGGCAAGACTGGCTTCTTCGGATACGACATTGCGGCAGCCGTGAATGAGCACGTTTTCATCCTACGAGCCAAGGAATCTATCGACCCTAATTACCTGTACAGATGCGTTCGGTCCGAGGCATTTCAGGACAAGCTCAGACCTTTGATCAAGGGCATCATCGGAGGAATCAGTCTTGAGTTCGGCGGCATCACCATCCCCCTGCCGCCGCTGGAGTTGCAGAAAGAGATCGTGGCGGAGATCGAGGGGTACCAGAAAATTATCAACGGCGCCCGCGCCGTCCTCGACCACTATCGCCCCCACATCCCCATCCACCCCGACTGGCCGATCATTCATTTGAGCGAAATCTGCTCGTTCAAGAACGGCCTGAACTTCGACAAGACCTCGTCGGGACACACCGTGAAGATCATTGGCGTCAGTGACTTTAAGGCAAACCTCTACGCACCACTCGATGACCTTGACGAAGTGCATCTGGCCTCGCCACTCGGCGACGATTACCTCGTCAAATCGGGAGACATTCTGTTCGTCCGGTCCAACGGCAATCCGGATCTTGTCGGTCGTTCCTTGTTCGTCCCAACGCCACGCGAGCCGACAACGTTCTCCGGCTTCACGATTCGCGGCCGAATCGAAGAACCACGGGCCTTGCCGATCTTCTTTGCCCACTTCTTCAAGTCCCGCGACTTCGCCGAGATGATCAAGAAAGTTGGCCAGGGCGCGAACATTCGAAATCTTTCCCAAGGAATTTTGAACGAACTCAAAGTGCCTCTCCCGCCTCTCGCCACGCAGCAAGCGATCGTGGCCGAGATCGAAGCCGAGCAAGCACTGGTGGCCGCCAACCGCGAACTGATTACCCGCTTCGAGCAGAAGATCCAAGCCACCCTCGCTCGCATCTGGGGCGAAGCCGCGCCGGTACCCGCGGCGGACCGTATGTCCTTCGCCACCGTGGTGCCCTCGGCAGAGCAGCAAGCGCCAGAGATGAGCGAAATGCTGCCTCACTGATTGGAGGTTCCATGCTTTCCACCTTCACGCTTCGAGACTTCAAGAGCTTCCGCGAAGCACGTCTGCCGCTGGGGCCGCTTACAGTGCTGATCGGCGCCAACGCCGCCGGCAAGAGCAACGCCATTGAGGCGCTCCGCCTACTGTCCTGGTTGGCACAGGGTCAGAATCTCAGTTCGATCCAGTACGCCGTCAACAGCGCCGATCGCGTGGTGCGCGGGCGCGTCGAAGACCTCTGCCATCGCGGGCAGAGCCAGTTCGGGCTGGGGTGCGTCACCGACGACTCGCACTGGAACCGCCTGAACATGCAGATCAGCATCCGCGAGAGCGAGTTGCACATCTCGGCCGAGAAGATCGACGAGATCATGGCGACAGTGCCGTTGTACGACATGGACCAGCCGTCGAAGGGCCTGAGCACCGACGCGGGCGTTGCCTACAACAACTTCGCGCGCGGCGGCAACAAGCCGCACGTCACGGTCAGCGACCAGATGGCGGTGTTTGTGCAGTTCGAGAGCGCCGTGCGTTTCGAGGCCGGTCACAAGAAGGCGCAGGAGACGATTCCGGACGTGGCCAGGCGGTATCAGGGCCTGTTGTCGAACATCCTCTTCCTCGATCCGGTGCCCGCGCGCATGCGCGAGTACAGCTTCACCAACGACAAGCGCCTGCTCGGGGATGGAACGAACCTGTCCAGCGTTCTCCATCGCCTGTGGGGCGCCGACACGGAAGCAGGCGTGGAGCCCTTTGCGACGCAGCGCGCAGCGATCCTCGCGTTCATCCAGAGCCTGCCCGAGCAGGACATCGCCGGCTTGAGTTTCCTGGACGGCCCGCGCGGTGAAGTGATGGTGCAGTTGGAAGAAACCTTCGGCGGCAAGCCGACGGCCTATGACGCCTCGCTCCTCTCAGACGGTACCTTGCGGGTGTTGGCCATCGCTGCGGCCATGCTGTCGGCGCCAGTTGGCAGCCTGGTGGTCATCGAGGAAATCGACAACGGCGTGCACCCCAGTCGCGCGCGCCATTTGCTCGACAGCATCCGGTCGATTGCCGAGCGCCGCAAGCTGCGCGTGCTGCTGTCCACGCACAACCCGGCGATGCTGGATGCGCTGCCCGACGTGGCGGTGCCCGACGTGGTGTTCTGCTACCGAGACCCGGCCAGTGGCGCCAGCAAGCTGGTCCGCATGCATGAGATTCCTGATGTTCCCGAACTGCTGGTTCAAGGCCCGCTCGGCCATCTGATGACTTCGGGCGCCCTGGAGCGCTTCGTCAAGACCCACAAGGGATCTGAAGCACGCAAGCAGAAGGCGAAGGCCTGGCTGGATTCGCTGCGCGCGGCCAAGCCCGGAGTCGAGGGATGAGTTCGATCGTCATCGTCGATACCTCCGTGCTGCTGAACATCCTGGACGTGCCGGGCCGCAATCAGGATCGGGATGTGGTCTTGAACCGGCTCGGCGAGTTGATCGATTCAGGCGATCATCTCTTCATCCCGATGGCAGCCATAGTCGAGGTAGGCAACCACATCGCGCGTGTCGGCAACGGTGCACACCGGCGCGCGGCGGCCGAGCGGTTCGTGCTCGAGGTCCGCAGGGCCTTGTCCAATGAGGCGCCGTGGAAGCCCATCAACTTCCCCTCCAACGAGGAAGTGCTGAGCTGGCTGGATGCTTTCCCCGATTCGGCAACCCATGGCATCGGCATGGGCGACCTGTCGATCAAGAAGGAGTGGGAAGAGCTTTGCCGGCGACACCGCATGAGCCGTGTCTGGGTGTGGGCCTTGGATGGTGACTTGGCCGGTCTCGATCGCAGAGTCGTGCCGAGACGGCGACCGGCATAGACTCCCCATGGCGAGCTTGTGGCATTCTCACGACAGCCGTCCACCACCCAATTCCTGTGTACCCACACGTGTACCCGCCAAAGGTTCCGATGCAGCAGAGCAAGCATCCATGCGCCTTCCCGGCCGATCTCTCTGAGCAGGTGCAGAACATCGAGTAGGGTTTCACGGCATCGGGTGCCGCCGTGGCTGACCTCTCCGGCGTTGTCACCCCTGATGGCGGTCGCGACCACCGTCCGCACGCCGGCCGCCACGAAGACAGACCGTGCAGCAGCGCCGGGTTCGTCACCGAACGGTAGCAACGCCTACCCGTCGGCGGTTCGTGTCCCGGCGCTATTTCGACCCACCGGGCCAGCGCCCGACGCATGAAGTGGCGCGCCAGTCGCTTCGCCTGACGTCGCCCGACGCCCTTCGAGCCCTGGCTACGTCGACCGCAGGCTGTGCCGCCTCAGGTGCCGCTGCGCGACGCCTTCTTGCGATCGTGCTCCTTCAGATGCCGCTTGCGGATGCGGATCGACTTGGGCGTGATTTCGACCAGCTCGTCGTCGGCGATGAACTCGACCGCGTATTCCAGCGTCAGGATGATGGGTGGCGTGATCTTGATCGCGTCTTCCTTGCCCGAAACGCGGAAGTTCGTCAGCTGCTTGCCGCGCACCGCGTTCACGACCAGGTCGTTGTCGCGGCTGTGGATGCCGATGATCATGCCTTCGTAGAGCGGGTCGCCCGCCTTGACGAACATGCGGCCGCGGTCGTCGAGCTTGCCGAGCGAGTAGGTCACCGCCTCGCCGTCGTCCTGGCTGATCAGCACACCGTTCTTCCGGCCTTCGATCTCGCCCTTGTAGGGCTCGTAGCTGTCGAAGATGTTGCTGATCAGGCCGGTGCCGCGGGTCAGGTTCAGGAACTCGTTCTGGAAGCCGATCAGGCCGCGCGCCGGAATCTTGTAGTCCAGGCGCACGCGGCCCATCCCGTCCGGCTCCATGTTGACGAGTTCGGCCTTGCGCTCGCCCATCGCCTGCATCACGGCGCCCTGGTGCTGGTCCTCGACGTCGGCGGTCACGGCCTCGATCGGCTCGAGCCGCTCGTCGCCTTCCATGCGGAAGACCACGCGCGGCTTGCTCACGGCCAGCTCGTAGCCTTCGCGGCGCATCGTCTCGAGCAGGATGGTCAGGTGCAACTCTCCGCGGCCCATCACCTCGAAGATGCCGTCCTCGTCGGTTTCCTTGACGCGCAGCGCGACGTTGCTCTGCAACTCGCGCTGCAGCCGGTCCCAGAGCTGGCGGCTGGTCACGAACTTGCCTTCGCGGCCGGCGAGGGGCGAGTTGTTGACGCAAAAGTTCATCGTCAGCGTCGGCTCGTCGACCATCAGCATCGGCAGCGGCACCGGGTTCTCGATGTCGGTCAGGGTGACGCCGATGCCAATGTTCTCGATGCCGTTGATCAGCACGATGTCCCCGGGGCCGGCCTCGGTCGCCTGCTGGCGCTCCAGGCCCTCGAACTTCAGCACCTGGTTGACGCGCGCGTTGAACGGCGTGCTGTCCGGACCGCTGTAGACGGCGACGTTCTGCATCGGCTTGAGCGTGCCCTGGTTGATGCGGCCGATGCCGATGCGTCCGACGTAGGTCGAGTAGTCCAGCGAGCAGATCTGCAGCTGCAGCGGCGCGCCGGGTTCGCCCGCGTGCGCCGGCACGTGGCTGAGCACGGTATCGAACAGCGGCGCCAGGTCGGTGCCGACCTCGCCCTGCGTGAGCGTCGCCCAGCCGTTCAGGCCGGAGGCGAAGACGACGGGGAAGTCGAGCTGTTCCTCGGTCGCACCGAGCTTGTCGAACAGCTCGAAGGTCGCGTTGATCACATAGTCGGCGCGCGCGCCGGGGCGGTCGACCTTGTTGACGACGACAATCGGCTTGAGGCCCAGCGCGAGTGCCTTCTTGGTCACGAAGCGGGTCTGCGGCATCGGGCCTTCGACGGCGTCGACCAGCAGCAGCACCGAGTCGACCATCGACAGCACGCGCTCCACCTCGCCGCCGAAGTCGGCGTGGCCCGGGGTGTCGACGATGTTGACGTGCGTGCCCTTCCACTCGACCGCGCAGTTCTTCGACAGGATCGTGATGCCGCGCTCTTTCTCGAGGTCGTTGTTGTCCATCACGCGCTCGGCGACCTTCTCGTTCTCGCGGAAGGTGCCGCTCTGGCGCAGCAGCTGGTCCACGAGCGTGGTCTTGCCGTGGTCGACGTGGGCGATGATGGCGATGTTGCGGATCTGGCGGGTCATGGTGCGGCAGCTTTCACTTCTTTGGTGTTCAGAAGGCCTTGCACCTCCACCGGGCTCAGAAGCCTTGTTGAAATCAGTTCGCCGGCCGTGATGTGCGCGCCGCCGAGAAAGGCACGCGGCTCGGGGCCATACACGCGCACGTGCGCGGTGTCGGGCAGGGGTGTGCGGCGGCGCACGCCGGCCAGGAAGCGGCCCGCATCTTCCGTGCCGAGCCGCACGACCGGCCAGTCGGCGAGCAGCGCGTCGGCCGGTTGCAGAACGTCGTCGCGCTCGGATTCGGTCATCTCGGCCAGCGCCTCGAGCGTCAGCGCGTCGGCCACTGTCAATGCACCGCTGCCGGTGCGGCGCAGCGCGCTCAGGTGCGCGCCGCAGCCGAGCAGCCGGCCGATGTCTTCGGCGAGCGTGCGGATGTAGGTGCCCTTGCTGCAGCGCACGTCCAGCGTCCAGCGGTCGTGTTCGCCGCCGGTGACGGCGATGCCGTGAATCGTGACGCTGCGCGCCTCGCGCTCGACCTCGATGCCGGCACGCGCGTACTCGTACAGGGCCTTGCCGTCGCGCTTCAGCGCCGAATGCATCGGCGGCACCTGCTCGATCGGGCCGGTGAATGCGGCGCACGCGGACTCCACCTGCGCGCGCGTCACGCTGACGTCGTGCGTGGCGAGCACCTCGCCCTCGGCGTCGGCGGTGGTCGTGGTCACGCCGAGCTTCAACGTGGCGAGGTAGCGCTTGTCGGCGTCCAGGCTTACCTGCGAGAACTTGGTCGCCGCGCCGAAGCACAGCGGCAGCAAGCCGGTCGCGAGCGGGTCGAGCGTGCCGGTGTGGCCGGCCTTCTCGGCGCGGTACAGGCGCTTGGCCTTCTGCAACGCCTCGTTGCTCGACAGGCCCAGCGGCTTGTCGAGCAGCAGCACGCCGTGCACGGCACGCTTGACGACAGCCCCCTGGGTCCCCTTCGGGGCCCGCCACCCCGAGGGGGAGCTGCCCGCCTTGGGGTGGCCCGGCGGCGGGCAGATGTGCGCGTTCCCGTCCACGATTCAGTCTTCCTTCGCCCGCGTGGCGTTCGCCTTCGCGATCAGCGCGCTCAGCTCGAGCGCGCGCTCGGTCGTGCGGTCGAACTTGAAGTGCAGCGTCGGCACGGTGTGAATCTGCAGGCGCTTGAACAGGCCGTTGCGCAGAAAGCCGGCGGCCTCGTTCAGCCCGGCCTCGCACTCGACCGGGTCGCCGATCAGGACCGAGAACAGCACGGTGGCATGTGCATAGTCGGGCGTGACCTCGACCGCGTTGACCGTGACCATGCCGATGCGCGGATCCTTCAGGTCGCGGATCAACTCGGCCACATCGCGCTGGATCTGGTCGGCCACGCGGAAACCGCGGTTGGGGATGGAGCGTTTGTGTCGCATGAATGGGTGCCTTCAAACACAAACCCCGCCGTCTTTCGGAGGGCGGGGTTCGGGACGAGACCAAAACCGCCGCGCCGGCCAGCGCACGGCCGCTCCGAAGCGGCCGGCGACCCCCGCGGGGGGTGGGCCGCGGTAAACCGCCGCCCGGTGGCCTCGTTCAAAGCGTTCGGGCCACTTCCTTCACCTCGAAGAATTCGAGCTGGTCGCCTTCCTTGATGTCGTTGTAGTTCTTCAGCTTGATGCCGCACTCGAAGCCGGCCGCCACTTCACGCACATCGTCCTTCAGGCGGCGCACCGATTCGACCTCGCCGGTGTAGACCACCACGTTCTCGCGCAGCAGGCGGAAGCGCGCCCCTCGACGGACCAGCCCAGCAGTCACCATCGAGCCCGCCACCGTACCGATCTTGCTGGCCACGAACACGGTGCGGATCTCGGCCGTGCCGATGACCTCCTCGCGCTGCTCGGGCGCGAGCATGCCGGTCATCGCCGCCTTCACCTCGTCGACCGCGTCGTAGATGATGTTGTAGTAGCGGATGTCGACGCCGTTGTTCTCGGCCAGCTTGCGCGAGCCGGCGTCGGCACGCGTGTTGAAGCCGATGATCACGGCCTTGGAGGCGATCGCCAGGTTCACGTCGGACTCGCTGATGCCGCCGACCGCCGCGTGCACGATCTGCACCTTGACTTCGGCCGTCGAGAGCTTGAGCAGCGACTGCGCCAGCGCTTCCTGCGAGCCCTGCACGTCGGCCTTGATGATCAGCGGCAGGGTTTGCGTCGCGCCCTGCCCCATCTGCTCCATCATGTTCTCGAGGTTCGCGGCTTGGCGCTTGGCGAGCTTCACGTCGCGGTACTTGCCCTGGCGGAAGGTCGCGATCTCGCGCGCCCGGCGCTCGTCGCCCAGCACCATGAACTCGTCGCCGGCCTGCGGCACCTCGGTCAGGCCCTGGATCTCGACCGGAATGGACGGGCCGGCTTCGGTGATGGCCTTGCCGTTCTCGTCCAGCATCGCGCGAACGCGGCCGAAGCTCGAGCCGGCCAGCACCACGTCGCCGCGCTTGAGCGTGCCGCTCTGCACCAGCACGGTCGCCACGGGGCCGCGGCCCTTGTCCAGTTGCGCCTCGATCACGAGACCCTTGGCCATCGAATCCTTCGCAGCCTTCAGCTCGAGCACTTCGGCCTGCAGAAGCACCTGTTCCAGCAGCTTGTCGATGCCCTGGCCGGTGCGCGCCGAGACCGGCACGAACGGCGAATCGCCGCCGAAGTCTTCCGGCACGACCTGCTCGGCCACCAGCTCCGACTTCAGCCGCTCGATGTTCGCCTCCGGCTTGTCGATCTTGTTCATCGCGACGACGATCGGCACGCCGGCCGCCTTCGCGTGGTGGATCGCTTCCTTGGTCTGCGGCATCACGCCGTCGTCGGCGGCGACGACCAGGATCACGATGTCGGTCGCCTTCGCGCCGCGTGCCCGCATCGCGGTGAACGCGGCATGGCCCGGCGTGTCGAGGAACGTGATCATGCCGCCTGGCGTGTCGACGTGGTACGCGCCGATGTGCTGCGTGATCCCGCCCGCCTCACCGGCCGCCACGCGCGAGGTGCGGATGTAGTCGAGCAGCGAGGTCTTGCCGTGGTCGACGTGGCCCATCACGGTCACGACCGGCGCGCGCGGCAGCATCTCGTGGCTCGCGTCGGCGACCTCCTCTTCGAGGAAGGCGTCCGGATCGTCGAGCTTGGCGGCAAGCGCGGTGTGACCCATCTCCTCGACCACGATCATCGCGGTCTCCTGGTCGAGCTGCTGGTTGATCGTGACCATCTGGCCCAGCTTCATCAGCTGCTTGATGACCTCGGAGGCCTTGACCGACATCTTGTGCGCCAGATCGGCCACGCTGATGGTCTCGGGCACGTGCACTTCCTGCACCTGCATTTCCTGCGGCGCGGTGAAGGTCGACGGCGCGCCGTCGTTGCGCTCGCCGCGGCGACCGACGCGCGGTGCCCGCCAGCCCGGCCGGTTGCCGCCCGCCGGAGCGCGCTGGCCCGGCTTCAGCGCGCTGCGCTTCTTCGCGTCGTCGGCCCAGCTCGACGAGAGCTTCTCGGACTTGACGGCCTTCTTGTCGCCCGGCTTCGCGGCCGTGGTGGCCGCACTTCCCGGCGCACCGACCTTCTTGTGGATCGTGCCCTTGATCTCGACCACAGCCGGCTTGACCTCTTCCGGCTTCTTCGCGACCAGCACCTTCTTCGGCGCGTTCATCATGGCCCGGATGGCCGAGGCCTCGTCCTCGGCGGCCTTGCGGCGCTTCGCCAGGTCGGCGGCACGCTGCTTCTCCTCGTCGACGACGTCGGCAGCCTTGATCACGCGCAGTGCCGGCTTGACCGGCTCGACCGGCGCAGGTGCGGGCGCTTCGGCAGCCTTCGCGGCATCGGCCTTCGCTTCCTCGACGGTCTTGGGCTTGGGCGGCGGTGCCGCGGCAGCCGCGAGTGCGGCGGCGGCCCGCTCGGCAGCCAGCTTCTCGGCCGCTTCGCGCGCCGCTGCGGCGGCCAGCTCGCGATCGCGCGCCTCCTGCTCTTCGCGCAGGCGGCGCTTCTCCGCCAGATCGGCCTCCTGGCGGCGCAGCAGCTCGGCCTGCGCCTGCGCTTCCTCTTCGCGCCGCGCGAGTTCTCCGTCGTCGATCACCGGCTCGGCCGGCTCCTCGACGGTCGGTGCTGCGTCATCGCGCTTGATGAAGGTGCGCTTCTTGCGCACCTCGACCTGGATCGTGCGGGCCTTGCCGCTCGAATCGGCCTGCTTGATCTCGCTGGTGGACTTGCGCGTCAGCGTGATCTTCTTGCGTTCGGCGCCGGGCACGGTGCCGTGGGTGGCACGCAGGTGATCGAGCAGGCGCTCCTTGTCGGACTCGGTCAGCGAATCGTCCGTCGACGCCTTGCTGACGCCGGCCGACTGCAGCTGCTCGAGCAGCGCCGCGGCGGAGCGGTTCAGCTCCGCGGCGAGTTGGGCGACGGTGGTCGAAGCCATGGGTTGCGTTCCTTGGTGTTGCAGTCTGCGGTCTGTCGTTCTAGCGGGCCGGCGTGCCTGCGGCGTTCAGGTCGTGAACCAGTGTTCACGCGCCTTCATGATCAGCGCCTTGGCCTGTGCCTCGTCCACCGCGGTCATCTCGACGAGTTCGTCGACCGCCAGGTCGGCCAGGTCATCGCGCTTGTGCACGCCGCCGACGGCCAGCTTGCCGATCAGATCCGGCGTCAGGCCTTCGAGATCGCGCAGGTCCTGCGAAACGTCGCCGACGCCCTCTTCCCTTGCCAGTTCCATCGTCAGCAGCGCATCCTTGGCCCGGGTGCGCAGCTCGTTGACGGTGTCTTCGTCGAAGCTCTCGATCTCGAGCATCTCCTGCATCGGGACGTAGGCCACTTCCTCGAGGCTCGCGAAGCCTTCGTTGATCAGGATGTCGGCGACTTCGGCGTCGACGTCGAGCTTGTCGATGAACAGCTTGCGCACGTGGTCGGACTCGGAGGCCTGCTTGGTCGCCGATTCCTCCGCCGTCATGATGTTGATGCGCCAGCCGGTCATCTCGGAGGCGAGGCGCACGTTCTGGCCGCCGCGACCGATCGCGATCGCGAGGTTCTCCTCGTCGACCACCACGTCCATCGCATGACGCTCTTCATCGACCACGATCGACTGCACGTTCGCCGGCGCCAGCGCGCCGATCACGAATTGGGCCGGATCCTCGGACCACAAGACGATGTCGACGCGCTCTCCGGCGAGTTCGTTGGTCACCGCGTTGACGCGCGAGCCGCGCACGCCGACGCAGGTGCCGATCGGATCGACGCGCTTGTCGTGCGAGACCACCGCGATCTTCGCGCGCGAGCCCGGATCGCGGGCACACGACTTGATCTCGAGCAGGCCCTGCTCGATCTCGGGCACTTCCTGGGCGAACAGCTCGACCATGAAGCCAGGCGCGCTGCGGCTCAAGAGGATCTGCGGCCCGCGCAGCGTCGGATCGACCTCGGCGATGTAGGCGCGCACGCGGTCGCCCGTTCGCAGGTTCTCCTTCGGGATCATCTCGCTGCGGCGCAGCCGGCCCTCGATGCGGCCCTGCTCGACGATCACGTCACCCTTGTCGAGGCGCTTGACGGTGCCGACGAAAATCTTCTCGCCGCGCGACAGAAAGTCCGTCAGCAGCTGCTCGCGCTCGGCGTCGCGGATCTTCTGCAGGATCACCTGCTTCGCGGCCTGCGCGCCGATGCGGCCGATCGAGACCGACTCGACGCTCTCTTCGATGTAGTCGTCGACCTCGATGTCGGGAATCTGCTCCTGCGCCTCGAACAGCAGGATCTCGGAGTCGGGCAGTTGCAGGCCGGCCTCGTTGGGCACGACGTGCCAGCGCCGGAAGGTCTCGTACTCGCCGGTCTCGCGGTCGACCGACACGCGCATGTCGACCTCGCCGCCGTGCAGCTTCTTCGAGGCCGACGCGAGCGCCGCTTCGACCGCCGCAAACACGACTTCCAGATCCACGCTCTTCTCGCGCGAGATGGCGTCCACCAGCATCAACAATTCGCGGTTCATTGAATACGACCTCCGTCAACCTCATTCTCGGGAAACGCTGCGCCGGCAGGCTGGCCTTGCGGAGCGGCAAAACGCCGGCCCTTGAAGTCCACCACCGGCACCAGATGCGCATCCCGCACTTCGTCCAGGGAAAAATCCAGCGCCTGGTCGGATTCGCGGCCAACGGCTGCCGCCGCGGCTCTCTTGGCCGCGCGGGCAGGACGGGGCGCGTCCAGCACGAGGCGCCAGCCGTCACCGAGCGCCTGCAAGCGGCCGCTGAACTTCTTGCGGCCCTTGAACGGCAGCTTCAGCGTGATCTCGACCTGCTCGCCGGCAAACCGGGCATAGTCGGCAGCCTTCTTCAGCGGGCGGTCCAGCCCCGGCGACGACACCTCCAGGCGCTCGTAGGCGCAGCCCTCGACCTCGAGCACGTGCTGCAGCTGGCGCGTGACCCTCTCGCAGTCGTCGACGTTGATGAACGCTTGCGATGACGACTGGCCGGCGGGCCTTGGCAGGTGGTCGATGAACACGCGCAGCAGGCCGCCGGCGCTCTTTTCAGCGTCGACAAGGTCGTAGCCCAAGCCCGTCACAGTGCGTTCCACCGCACCTTGCCAATTCGTCATCACCGTCAAAAGTCGATCCAGCCTCGAAGTCGAATGTTCCCTGGTGCCCCGACCGGTCCCGAAGAAACCGTCCGAGCAAAAAAAATGGGCTGGAAAAATCCGCCCAAGATCGCGCTGGCATATCACCAGTTCTAGCTATCCAGCAAAAGGAAGATTGTACTCCGGCGCGCAGGTACAGGCAAGCGCGCGGGCTGTCAAGCAGCAGAATCCACGCCCGAGCGCATGCCAAAATCCGGCGCCTCACATCATTCGGGTGACCACATGGGATTCCTCGCCGGCAAGCGCTTCCTGATCACGGGCGTTCTCTCCAATCGCTCCATCGCCTACGGCATCGCCAGGGCCTGCCGCCGCGAGGGCGCGGAGCTCGCGTTCAGCTATGTCGGCGAACGGTTCAGGGACCGGGTGGCCGAGTTCGCGGCCGAGTTCGATTCGACGCTGGTCTTCGACTGCGATGTCGCCAGCGACGCGCAGATCGACGCGATGTTCGCCGACCTCGGCCAGGTCTGGCCCGCGTTCGACGGCTTCGTCCACTCGATCGGCTTCGCGCCCAAGGAGTCGATCTCCGGCGACTTTCTCGAAGGCCTGTCGCGCGAATCGTTCCGCATCGCGCACGACATCTCCAGCTACAGCTTCCCGGCACTCGCGAAGGCCGCCGCGCCGCGCCTGCGGCCGGGGGCGGCGCTGCTGACGCTGACCTACCTGGGCGCGCTGCGCAGCCTGCCGAACTACAACACGATGGGCCTGGCGAAGGCCTCGCTCGAGGCGAGCGTGCGGTACCTCGCCGCGTCGCTGGGCCCCAGGGGTGTGCGCGTGAACGCGGTCTCGGCCGGCCCGATCAGGACGCTGGCGGCGTCGGGCATCAAGGGCTTCGGCAAGATGCTCGAGGCCAGCAGCCACTCGCCGCTCGGCCGCAACGTGACGATCGACGACGTGGGCAACGCGGCGGCCTTCCTGCTGTCGGATCTCGCGGCCGGCATCACCTCCGAAATCACCTACGTCGACGGCGGCTTCAGCCAGGCGGCGCTGGGCGGGCTGGCGGATGCCTGACGCCGCCGCCGGGATGGGCGGTCGCCGGCACGGCGGGGCCCCGTCCCGGGCAACTCCGAAGCCGGCCCGCGACCCCGCGGGGACTCGATCGGCGCACTCGCCGCCCGGGCGGTTGTCATGACGCCGGCGCGGCTGCTGGGCGACGTGGGCGGCACGAACGCGCGCTTCGCCTGGCAGGACACCGGCGGCGCGCCGCTGCGCGACGTGGTGGCGATCCCGACCGCCGACCACCCGACGCTGGCCGCCGCGCTGGCCGCGTACCTGCGCAGCATCGGCCGGGCCGCGCCGCCGTGGTGCGCCATCGGCATCGCCAACCCGGTCACCGGCGACCACGTGCAGATGACGAACAGCCCCTGGTCGTTCTCGATCGAGGCGGTGCGACGCGAACTGGGCTTCGAGCGCCTCGTCGTGGTCAACGATTTCACGGCGCTGGCCCTGGCCCTGCCCGATCTGGCGCCCGGCGAACTGCGCCAGCTGGGCGGCGGTGCCGCGGTCGCCGCCGCACCGCTGGCGCTGATCGGGCCCGGCACCGGACTGGGGGTTTCGGGGCTCGTGCCCACCGGCGAGCCTGGGCGCTGGGTCGCGTTGCAGGGCGAAGGCGGCCACGTGACGCTGGCGCCGGGCAACGAGCGCGAGGCGGCCGTGCTGCAGGTTCTGCGGCAGCGCTTCGGCCATGCCTCGGCGGAGCGCGCGGTCTCGGGCCATGGCCTCGAGGCGCTGTACTCGGCGCTGTGCGTGCTGGGCGGCAACCCGAACGCCGCGCCGCTGACCGCGGCCGAGATCAGCCGGCGCGCACTGGCCGGCTCCGACGCGCAGTGCATCGAGGCGCTCGACCTGTTCTGCGCCTTCCTCGGTAATGTCGCCGGAAACCTCGCGCTCACGCTGGGCGCGCGCGGTGGCGTCTACATCGGCGGCGGCATCGTGCCGCGCCTGGGCAGCGCGTTCGCGCGCTCGCGCTTTCGTGCCTGCTTCGAGGCCAAGGGCCGGTTTCGCGGCTACCTCGAACCGATCCCGGTCTACGTGATCCTGTCCGAGGTGTCGCCGGCGCTCCTCGGCGCCGCCCGCGCGCTGTAGCGCCTATTCGGCCCGCACGCAGTCGACGAAGTAGCTGTGCGCGCCGGCAGCACCAACGGACTCGACCAGGCCGTGCACGTCGGTGTCGAAGCCCGGGAACGCCGCGTTGAACTCGCGCGTGAACTTCAGGTAGTCGACGATCTTGCGGTTGAATCGCTCGCCCGGAATCAGCAAGGGGATGCCCGGCGGGTACGGCGTCAGCAGCGCCGTCGTGATTCGCCCTTCGAGCTCGTCGATCGGCACGCGCTCGGTCTTGCGATGCGCGATGTAGGCGAACGCGTCGCTGGGTTTCATCGCCGGCTGCAGGTCCGACAGGTACATCTCGGTGGTGAGCCGTGCGATGTCGCCCTTCGCGTACATCTGGTGGATGCCCTGGCTCAGGTCGCGCAGCCCCATGCGCTCGTAGCGCGGGTGCGCGGTGCAGAACTCGGGCAGGATGCGCCACAGCGGCTGGTTGCGGTCGTAGTCGTCCTTGAACTGCTGCAGCGCGGTCAGCAGCGTGTTCCAGCGGCCCTTGGTGATGCCGATCGTGAACATGATGAAGAACGAATACAGGCCCGTCTTCTCGACGATCACGCCGTGCTCGGCGAGGAACTTGGTGACGATCGCGGCCGGAATCCCGGTGGTCGCGAACTTGCCCGACATGTCCAGCCCCGGCGTGATGATCGTGCACTTGATCGGGTCGAGCAGGTTGAAGCCTTCGGCCAGGTCGCCGAAGCCGTGCCACTTGGCGCCGGCTTCGAGAATCCAGTCCTCGCTCTTGCCGATGCCGTCCTTGGCGATCTTGTCCGGGCCCCAGACGGTGAACCACCAGTCCTTCTTGCCATAGTCCTTCTCGACCTTGCGCATCGCGCGGCGGAAGTCCATCGACTCCGCGATGCTCTCCTCGACCAGCGCCGGGCCGCCGGGCGCTTCCATCATCGCCGCGGCCACGTCGCAGCTCGCGATGATCGCGTACTGCGGGCTCGTCGAGCTGTGCATCAGGTAGGCCTCGTTGAACAGGCTGCGGTCGAGCTTGCGCTCCTGCGAGTCCTGCACCAGCACCTGCGAGGCCTGGCTGATGCCGGCGAGCAGCTTGTGGGTCGACTGCGTGGCGAAGACGAGCTGATCCTTCGGCCGCGTCCGGTTCTTGCCCATCGCGTGGAACTCGCCGTAGAAGCGGTGGAACGCCGCGTGCGGCAACCAGGCCTCGTCGAAATGCAACGTGTCGATGTAGCCGTCGAGAGCGTGCTTGATGGTCTCGGTGTTGTAGAGCACGCCGTCGTAGGTGCTCTGCGTCAGCGTCAGGATGCGCGGCTTGACGGTCTTGGGGTCGACGCCCCCGAGCAGAGGATTGGCCGCGATCTTCTTCATGATGGCCGCGGGCGAGAACTCGCTCTCGGGAATCGGCCCGATGATCCCGTAGTGGTTGCGCGTCGGTCGCAGGAACACCGGCACCGCGCCGGTCATGATGATCGCGTGCAGGATCGACTTGTGGCAGTTGCGGTCGACCACCACCACGTCGCCCGGCGCGACCGCGTGGTGCCACACCATCTTGTTCGAGGTGCTGGTGCCGTTGGTGACGAAGAAGCAGTGGTCGGCGTTGAAGATGCGCGCCGCGTTGCGCTCGCTCTGCGCGATCGGACCGGTGTGGTCGAGCAGCTGGCCGAGCTCGTCGACCGAGTTGCAGACGTCCGCGCGCAACATGTTCTCACCGAAGAACTGGTGGAACATCCGGCCCACCGGGCTCTTCAGGAACGCGACGCCGCCCGAGTGGCCGGGGCAGTGCCACGAATACGATCCGTCCTGCGCGTAATCGACCAGCGCCTTGAAGAACGGAGGCGCCAGGCCGTCCATGTAGCTCTTCGCTTCGCGGATGATGTGGCGCGCGACGAATTCCGGCGTGTCCTCGAACATGTGGATGAAGCCGTGCAACTCGCGCAGCACGTCGTTCGGCAGGTGCTGCGAGGTGCGTGTCTCGCCATACAGGTAGATCGGCACCTCGGCGTTCTTGCGCCGCACCTCCTCGATGAACTTGCGCAAATTCAGCACCGCCGGGTCGAGCTCGGGGCCGGCGGTGAACTCCTCGTCGTCGATCGACAGGATGAACGCGCTGGCGCGGCTTTGCTGCTGCGCGAACTGGCTCAGGTCGCCGTAGCTCGTGGCGCCCAGCACCTCGAAGCCCTCCTTCTCGATCGCCGAGGCGAGCGCGCGGATGCCCAGGCCCGAAGCGTTCTCGGAGCGGAAGTCCTCGTCGATGATGACGATCGGAAAGTTGAAGCGCAGCATGGGCGGGACCTCGGTTCGTGCGGGCACGGGCGCGGGCAAAAATGCGAAGCGCGAAGTGTAGGTCCAGTCCGCGACAGGCAGTTGCGATACCGGCCTACACTTGCCGGCGCCATCCGCGCGGAGGAAACGCAATGGACATCTCGACGGCCACGCTCTGGTGGGTCGCTGCCGGCTTCGCGGTGGCGATCGAGCTCGCGACCGGCACGTTCTACCTGCTGATGATCGCGCTCGGCCTGGCCGCCGGCGCGGTGGCCGCGCAACTGGGGTTCGCCGTCGGCGCCCAGGTGATCGCGGCCGCGGTGCTCGGCGGCGGCGCGACCGCGTTCTGGCACTGGCGGCGCTACCGCCAGCCGCAATCGGCACCGGCGCGCGAGAACCGCGACGTGAACCTCGACATCGGCGAGTGTGTCCGGGTCGACGCCTGGGGCGCGGACCGAACGGCCCGCGTCCAGTACCGCGGCTCGGCCTGGACCGCGCGCCTGGCGCCTGGCGCCGTGGCCGCAGCCGGCGAGCATCGCGTCGTCGCGGTCGAGGGCAACTGGCTCGTCGTCGCACCGCTCTGAGCTGCCCCCATACACCCTCGACAGGAAAAACACGCCATGGAAGTCGCCCTCATCATCGCGGTCATTGCCGCGCTCTTCGTCATCCGCACGATCAAGATCGTGCCGCAGCAGCATGCCTGGGTCGTCGAGCGGCTCGGCAAGTACGACCGCACGCTGACGCCGGGGCTGAAGTTCGTCGTGCCCTTCGTCGAGCGCGTCGCCTACAAGCACTCGCTGAAGGAGGTGCCGCTGGACGTTCCCAGCCAGGTCTGCATCACCAAGGACAACACGCAGCTGCAGGTCGACGGCATCATCTATTTCCAGGTCACCGACCCGATGCGCGCGAGCTACGGCTCGAGCAACTACATCTCGGCGATCACGCAGCTCGCTCAAACGCTGCTGCGCTCCGTGATCGGCAAGATGGAGCTCGACAAGACGTTCGAGGAGCGCGACCACATCAACATGTCGGTGGTGGCCGCGCTCGACGAGGCCGCGACCAACTGGGGCGTGAAGGTGCTGCGCTACGAGATCAAGGACCTGACGCCGCCGGCCGCGATCCTGCACTCGATGCAGGCGCAGATCACCGCCGAGCGCGAGAAGCGCGCGCTGATCGCGGCCTCCGAGGGTCGCAAGCAGGAGCAGATCAACATCGCCACCGGCGAACGCGAAGCCTTCATTGCCCGGTCGGAAGGCCAGCGCCAGGCCGAGATCAACAAGGCCCAGGGCGAGGCCGCGGCGATCGTCGCGGTTGCCGACGCCACGGCCGAGGCGATCCGCAAGATCGCCGAAGCGATCCGCTCGCCCGGCGGCGAACAGGCGGTGCAGCTCAAGGTGGCCGAGCAGGCGGTCGAGGCCTACGCGCAGCTCGCGCAGAAGAACAACACGATGATCGTGCCCGGCAACATGACCGAGGTGGCGGCGCTGATCGGCACCGCGATGACGCTGATGAAGGGCAAGGCGCCCGGCGCCGCCTGACGGAGCGACCCATGGCCTTCAACGTTCTCGGCACCGCGCTCGTGCCCTGCTCCTACGACCCGCTGACCGGCTTCTTCCGCGACGGCTGCTGCAACACGGCCGACGACGACAGCGGCAGCCACGTGGTCTGCGTCAAGGTCGGCGCCGACTTCCTGGCGTTCTCGGCGCGGCGCGGCAACGACCTCTCGACGCCGCGGCCGGAGTACCGCTTCCGTGGTCTGGTTCCCGGCGACCGCTGGTGCCTGTGCGCGCTGCGCTGGCGCGAGGCCTTCGAGGCCGGCGCCGCGCCGGCCGTCGTGCTGGCAGCCACCCACGAACGCGCGCTCGACGTCGTCCCGCTCGAGTGGCTGCGCGCGCATGCGCTGCACCCGGTAGGCTAAACTCGCCGCCTCCGGAGAGATGGATGAGCGGTTTAAGTCGCACGCCTGGAAAGCGTGTGGGGGCCAATAACCCCCCGCGGGTTCGAATCCCGCTCTCTCCGCCAGACATCGAGTATTCACGGGCCTTTGCGGCCCGTTCTTGTTGATCGTTCACCCAAACACCCGTCCCCAGGCCCGTGCCTGTGCGCGCGGCGATCCTGTTGCAGGTCGGCGACCTGTACGAGTTCCTGGAACGACGGTTCGATCGGGCGCTGTACCGCCACCAGACCTTCGAGCGACTGCTCGACCCGTACCGGGCGATGGACGTGTGAGCGTGGGTCGCTCGAGTCGCGCGAACGGCCATCCGAGCTGATGTCGACCTCGCGGTTGAGGTCGTGCCCGAGGCATCGCGTGATGCCGCGCATCAGCGGCTCGGCAGCGCGTCGGCGCATGACGAGAATGATCCCGGCGCCGGCGTAGCGCGCAACGCGATGGCACCACCCGGCGACCGGTCGAGACGGCTGGCGCGATGGATGGCTTTCGACGGCTCACGAGGAAACGCCCGGCCGCCCGAAGTTTCCTCATCCCCCTGGGCCACAAAGGGGCCCGTTCCGGACCGCGGGGGAGGGGGACGACGTATGTCGTCGGCCTGGGGCGCCCTCAGTCAGCCTTGGCGCCCGAATCCTTGACCACCTTGGCCCATTTCGCGTCCTCGCTGCGAATGAACGCGGCGGCCTGTTCGGGGGTGCCCGACAAGGGCTCCATGGCGAGGCCGGCGAGGCGCTCGCGCACGTCCGGCGAGGCCATGACCTTGTTGAGTTCCGTGTTGAGCTTGGCAACGACGTCCTTGGGCGTGCCCGTGGGCGCGACGATGACGCACCAGAAGCTCGCGTCGAAGCCCGGGTAGCCCGATTCGGCCACCGTTGGCAGGGCGGGCTCGAGCGAGGAGCGCTTGGCCGTCCCCACCGCGAGGAATCGCATCTTCCCGGCCTTCACCTGGGGGGCGGAGGTGGCGTAGGCATCGAAGATCAGCTGGATGTTGCCGGTGAGGATGTCCGCGACCGCCGCCGCCGTCCCCTTGTAGGGCACGTGCACGATGTCCACGCCCGCGACGGACTTGAACAACTCCACCGCCAGGTGGCTGGTGCCGCCGACACCCGAGGAGCCATACGAGAGTGCGCCCGGCTTGGCCTTGGCCAGAGCCACCAGTTCCTTGAGGGACGTGACCGGCAGCGTCGCCGGAACCGCGACGAACAGCGGCATCACGGTCACCATCCCGACCGGCACGAAGTCCTTCTGGGGGTCGAAGCTGAGCTTGCTGAACATGTGGGGATTGATCACCAGCGTGCTGGGCACCCCGAAGAACAAGGTGTAACCATCGGCCGGTGCCTTGGCGACGAGGTCGGCGGCGATGTTGCCGCCCGCGCCAGCCCGGTTGTCGACCACCACCTGTTGCGCAAGCGCTTCGGTCAGTTTCTGCGCGACGGTGCGAGCCGCGGTGTCCGTCGCACCACCGGCCGGATAGGGCACCACCAGCCGGATCGGCTTGCTCGGAAAGCCTTGCGCCCAGGCGGGACCGGCGCTGCCCGCGGCGATACCGCAGGCAGCCAGCGCGGCAAACACCGCTATCGAGAACCTGGACTTCATGGTTGTCTCCTTCGTTGGAATTGGCAGGCGATCGTAAGCCCGATTGCCCGTGAGCCGAAGCTCCGTCACCAGTGCACGCGGCTTGGCGCGTTCGCTGTGCGACAGGCCCGAGACATTCTCGACCTGTGCCCGTCGCCGTCGGCCAGGCCCTGGTCGCGCAGCCACAGGCGCACGACCTTCTGCGCCCCGGCGAGCGTCGCCGGGCGGGCCGGAAATCCGGGCGACAGCGACAGCATCAGGTTGCGTGCGCCGACGTTGTCGCTGAGCTTGTTGATGTCGCGCACCAACTCGGTCAGCGGCTTGGAGCGGTCGAACGACAGCGCCGGCAGCGCCTCGCCGTCGGGCCCGAGCGGCATCGGGCTGACGCCGGGGACGACCGGCGCCGAGACCACGCGTGCGCGCAGCACGCCACCGGCGGCCGCCCACAGCCCCGGCAGCGCGCGTGCGGCGATGCCGCTGTCGGGCTGCGGCACCAAGCTCACGCTGCGCGTGCCGCACGCGGCGCCCCAGTGCCCCAGCACGACGATCGTGGCACGGCCGTCGCGGCCGGCCTGCCAGCGCGGCGTCGCGCTGCAGCCGCCGCCGGTCGCGACCCGGTTGTCGAGCGTCACGTCGCTGAGCACCGGCTGCAGCGACAGCGCGGCGCGCGGCCCGCGCGCGGGCCGGACCACGACCCTGATCAACCCTTCGTCCAGCGTCATCGCGTCCGGCCACACATGGCGCGGCTCGCCGGCCGAGGGCAGCGGCGTGCCGGCGTGATCCGACGGCGCGAGCTGGAAGGCGTCGCGGTCGAGCACGATGTTGCCGTCGATCTCGCGCAGGCCCTGGTCGTCGACGCCATCGTGTACGGTTGCTCGGCGTTCAGCGCCAGCACCCTGCGCGGGCCGACGACCTCCTGCGCGCAGAGGCCCAAACTCTGCGGCGGCAGGCCCGACGCCGCGATCGCCCGCGCCGGTGGCGGGTGCACGTGCGGCCGGGCTGAACCCCCCGATCCGGTGTGATCGACGGCAGCGCCGGGGGGCTCTGCGGGCGCGCCGTCACAATTCGGCCAGTCGAATGTCCCGCTTCTCCGTGATGACCGAATCGCCCGCGACCCCCGCCCCTCCGCCCGCGCCGCGCCGCAGCATCCGCAGCTTCGTCGTGCGCGCCGGGCGCATGGGCCCGGGCCAGCTGCGCGCGCTTGCCGAGCTCGGTCCGCGCTTCGTGCTGCCGTACGCGGACGCGGCCTTCGACTTCGCCGCGAGCTTCGGCCGCGAGGCGCCGCGGGTGCTGGAGATCGGCTTCGGCATGGGCGACGCGAGCGCCGCGATCGCGCAGGCCCTGCCCGGCACCGACTTCATCGGCGTCGAGGTGCACGCGCCCGGTGTCGGCGCGCTGCTCAAGCAGATCGGCGAGCGCGGCCTGACGAACCTGCGGCTGATCCAGCACGACGCCGTCGACGTGCTGCAGCGGATGATCGCGCCTGCCTCGCTGGCCGGCGTGCACGTGTTCTTCCCCGACCCCTGGCACAAGAAGAAGCACAACAAGCGCCGGCTGATCCAGCCCGGGTTCGTGCGCCTGCTGGTCGAGCGCCTCGCCCCCGGCGGCTACCTGCACTGCGCAACCGACTGGCAGCCCTATGCCGAACAGATGCTGGCCGTGCTGTCGGCCGAGCCGGCGCTGCGCAACAGCGCGGAAGGCTACGCGCCCCGGCCCGGCTACCGGCCCCTGACCAAGTTCGAGAACCGCGGCCTGCGGCTCGGCCACGGGGTCTGGGACCTGGTGTTCGTCAAGGTGGCGGGCGAAAGGATTGCCGAGTAGCCGATCGTGCGGCGGCGGGTCGCCTTTGCCGCGCAGACGGCCGACTCCAAGACTGCCTGCGCAAGGCTCCACACCTCGCCCACCCTCATTCCGCCCAGTGGATCCACCCCTGCCACCAGGTGAGCAGCACCACCAGCCCGAACGCGATCCGGTACCACGCGAACGGCACGAAGCTGTGCGTCGCGATGTAGCGCAGCAGCCAGCGCACGACCACCCACGCGACCAGGAACGACACGAAGGTGCCGACCGCGAGCAGCGGCAGGTCGGCGGCCGACAAAGCCGCGCGTTCCTTCCAGAGGCTGTAGACGCTCGCGCCGATCAGCGTCGGGATCGCGAGGAAGAAGCTGAAGTCCGTCGCGCACCTGCGGCTGAGCCCGAACAGCATCCCGCCGATGATGGTGGCGCCGGATCGGCTGGTGCCCGGCACGAGCGCGAAGCTCTGCGCCAGCCCGACCTTCAATGCATCGAGCGGCGTCAGCTCGTCGACCGACTGCACGCGCACCGCGACCGCCTGCCGGCGCTCGGCCCACAGGATCACGAAAGCGCCGACGATGAAGCTGGCCGCCACCACCGCCGGCGTGAACAGGTGCGCCTTGATCGCCTTGCCGAACAGCACGCCCAGGATCGCCGCGGGCAGGAAGCCGATCAGCACGTTGAGCACGAAGCGGCGCTGGCGCGCATCGGCACCGCCCAGCCCGGCGAGCGCCTCGCGAAGGCGCTGCCAGTAGACGATCATCACCGCGACGATCGCGCCGGCCTGGATCACGATCTCGAACAGCTTGGCCGACTTGACGGTCTCGTCGGTGAAGCCGATCAGCGAGCCCGCGAGGATCAGGTGGCCGGTGCTGGAGACGGGCAGGAATTCGGTCAACCCTTCGACGATCCCCATGATCGCGGCCTTGAACAGAAGTATGAGATCCAAGAAAGCTCCCGACGGCTCAGCAAAGCGGCGATCTTAGCGACGCCGGACCCGTGCAAGGGTCGAGGCCGACGCGCCTTGACCCCCTCGCCGACCGTCGCTACATTACTGACTCATCAGTCAGTATGAAATCACCTCCCGCCCCCCGCCCCGCTGCCACCGGCCCCGCCTCGATGCGGCAGCGCCGCAAGGAGGCCCGACCGCAGGAATTGCTCGACGCGGCGCTCGAACTCTTCGTCGAGCGCGGCTTTGCCGCGACGCGCTCCGAGGACGTCGCCGGGCGCGCCGGCGTCTCGAAGGGCACGCTGTACCTGTACTACCCGAGCAAGGAAGATCTGCTCAAGGCGGTGGTGCGCGCGAACCTCGGCGCGCTGATCCGCGAAGGCACCGACATCGCCGACGGCTTCGAGGGTGGCACGCAGGAACTGCTGGCGCTGCTGATGCACACCTGGTGGGACCGCATCGGCGACACCCCGGCCTCGGGCATCTTCAAGATCATCCTGACCGAGATGGGCACCTTCCCCGACTTCGCCCGCTTCTACCTGCAGGAGGTCATCGAGCCGGGCCGCGATCTCTTCACCCGGGTGCTGCAGCGCGGCGTCGACGCCGGCGAACTGCGGCCGGTCCCTCTGTTCGAGACCGTGCACCTGCTGATCTTTCCGACGCTGATGCTGTGTCTGCACCGCCATGCAGTCGGTCCCTGCCAGCTGCCGAGCCGCGCACTCGATCCGCACCGCTTCATCGACACCCACATCGACACCGTCGTCAACGGCCTGCGCCGGCCAGCGGCGGCGGTGGCGCCGCCCCGATCGACCGCGACGCGCGCGCGGCGCGCGAGCGAACAATGAAACGCCAGGTCCGATGGACGGTCGCCGCGGTGGCTGCGCTGCTGCTGATCGCGGCCGGCGCGCGTGTGATCAAGGCCAGGCGCGCGCAGCTCGACGCGAGCTCCGCGCCGGCCAGCGCGCCGCTCGCGCTGCAGCTCGGCGCGGCCGACGTGGCCAGCGTGCGCCTGCTGCCGCTGACGCGCACGCTCGCGGTCTCGGGCGGCCTGAGGGCGGTCGACAGCGCCGTCGTGAAGGCCAGGATCGCTTCCGAGATCAAGTCGCTGACGGTGCGTGAAGGCGACACCGTGAAGGCCGGCCAGGTGATCGGCCAGCTCGACACGACCGAGTTCGACTGGCGCGTCCGGCAGGCCGAGCAGACGGCCCTGGCGGCGCGCACCCAGCTCGACATCGCGAAGCGCACGCTGGCGAACAACCGCGCGCTGGTCGAGCAGGGCTTCATCTCGGCCACCGGCCTGGAGACCTCGGTGTCGACCGAGGCCGGCGCGCAGGCGAGTTACCAGGCCGCGATCGCCGCCACCGAACTGGCACGCAAGGCGCGGGCCGATTCGATCCTGGTCGCGCCGATCGACGGCATCGTCTCGCAGCGGTTCGCGCAGCCGGG
Organism: Pseudomonadota bacterium; assembly: GCA_040388965.1. Classification (GTDB taxonomy): domain Bacteria; phylum Pseudomonadota; class Gammaproteobacteria; order Burkholderiales; family Burkholderiaceae_C; genus LMDS01. The sequence continues at coordinate 62,010 of JAZKAV010000020.1, forward strand.
CGAGCGGGTCGGCGTCGAGGCCAAGGTCGTCGAGATCGTCGACCTGTCACGCATCGAGCTCGAAGCCGCGGTCGCGCCGGAGGACGTGGGCGCGGTGCAGGTCGGCCAGACCGCGCGGCTGGCGGTCGACGGCCTCGCCGAGCCGGCGCTGGCGAAGGTCGTGCGCATCAACCCGAGCACGCAGTCCGGCACGCGCGCCGTGATGGTCTATCTCGCGCTGCAGCCGCAGCCCGGGCTGCGCCAGGGCCTGTTCGCGCGCGGCGGCATCGAGTTGCAGCGCAAGGAGGCGCTGGTGGCGCCGCTGTCGGCGGTGCGCGTCGACCAGGCGCAGCCCTATGTGCTGGCAATCCGTGGCGGGCAGGCGCGCCAGCGCACGGTCGAACTCGGCGCGCGCGGCGAGGCGCGGATCGACGGTCGCACCGAAGCGGCGGTCGAGCTCGTCGGCGGCGCCGCCGCCGGCGACCTGCTGCTGCGCAGCAGCGCCGGCACGCTGCGCGACGGAACGCCGGTGACGCTGATGACTGCCGCGGTGCCGCAGGCGCCCGCGCCGCCAGTCACCCCGCGCGCTTCTGCCGGCGATCGCTGAGCATGTGGTTCACGCGCGTCTCGATCGGCAATCCGGTGATGGCCGTGATGGTGATGCTCGCGTTCGTCGTGCTGGGGGCTTTCAGCTACCAGCGCCTCGCGGTCGACCAGTTCCCCAATATCGACTTCCCGACCGTCGTGGTCGCGATGGACTACCCCGGCGCGTCGCCCGAGATCGTCGAGAGCGAGGTCACGAAGAAGGTCGAGGAGGCGGTCAACACCGTCGCCGGCATCAACTCGCTGTACTCGCGCTCCTACGAAGGCACCTCGGTCGTGATCGTCGAGTTCAACCTCGAGGTCGACGGCCGCAAGGCCGCCGACGACGTGCGCGAGAAGGTGGCGCTGATCCGCCCGCTGCTGCGCGACGAGGTCAAGGAGCCGCGCATCTCGCGCTTCGATCCGCAGAGCGTGCCGATCTTCAACGTCGCGCTGCTGTCGCCCGACGGTTCGAGGAGCCCGCAGGAATTGACGACCTGGGCGACCCAGGTGCTGCAGAAGAAGCTCGAGAACGTGCGCGGTGTCGGCTCGGTCAGCGTGGTCGGCGGCGTCGAGCGCGAGATCAACCTGTACGTGAAGCCGGCCGCGCTCGACGCGCTGGGCATCGGCATCGACCAGGTCGTCGCGGTCGTGAAGAGCGAGAACCAGGAGCTGCCGATGGGCTCGATCCGCTCGCCCGAACAGGAGCGCGTGGTGCAGATCAACGCGCGGCTGAAACGGCCCGAGGACTTCCGCGAGATCGTGGTCGCGCGCCGGGGCGCCACGGGCGGCAGCGCCGGCACGCCGGTCAGGCTCTGGCAGGTGGCCGACGTGGCCGACGGGCCGCAGGAGATCGACAGCCTGGCCCTGTACAACGGCCGGCGCACCGTGCTGCTGAGCGTGCAGAAATCGCAGGGCGAGAACACGATCGCGGTGGTCGACGGCCTGCAGCAGGCGCTGCAGGAAGCGAGGCCGCTGTTTCCCGCGGGCGTCACCGCCGAGGTCAACCGCGACAATTCGCGCTCGATCCGCGTCTCGGTCGCGAACGTCAAGCGCACGCTGTTCGAGGGCGCGGCGCTGACCATCCTGATCGTGTTCCTGTTCCTGAACTCGTGGCGCTCGACCGTGATCACCGGCCTGACGCTGCCGATCGCGCTGATCGGCACCTTCCTGTTCATGTACCTGTTCGGCTTCACGATCAACGCCATCACGATGATGGCGCTGAGCCTGTGCGTGGGCCTGCTGATCGACGACGCGATCGTGGTGCGCGAGAACATCGTGCGCCACGTGCAGATGGGCAAGAGCGCGCGCCAGGCGGCGCTGGACGGCACCAGCGAGATCGGCCTCGCGGTGCTCGCGACCACGCTGTCGATCGTCGCGGTATTCCTGCCGATCGGTTTCATGGGCGGCATCGTCGGCAAGTTCTTCCACGAGTTCGGGCTGACCATCGTCGCGGCGGTGCTGATCTCGATGTTCGTCAGCTTCACGCTCGACCCGATGCTGTCGTCGGTCTGGCACGACCCGCAGGCCGGACGCGCCCACGCGGGCGGCCCGCGCGGCACGCCGGTGACGCTGTACGACAAGACGATCGGCCGCGTCACGCAGTTGTTCGAGCGGCTCACCGAGGCGCTCTCGCGCGCCTACCAGCGCATCCTCGGCTGGTCGCTGAAGCACCGGCTCGGCACGCTGGCGATCGCGCTCGCCACCTTCGTGGCCAGCTTCTTCGTGATCCCGCTGCTCGGTGCCGAGTTCGTGCCCAAGGCCGACTTCTCCGAGACGCAGGTCAACTTCTACACACCGGTCGGCTCGTCTCTGGAGCAGACCGAGGCACGCGCGAAGCAGGTCGACGCCGCGCTGCGCGAACTGCCGGAGGTGAGCTACACCGTCACGACGATCAACAGCGGACAGGCCGCCGGCAAGATCTACGGCACGGTCTACGTGCGCCTGGTCGATCGCAAGGACCGCACGCGCAGCATCGACCAGATGGCGGTGCCGCTGCGCGCGCGGCTCGCGCGCATCCCCGGCATCACGGTCACCAACATCGGCGTGACCGACCTCGGCGGGGGCAAGAGCCTGCAGTTCTCGGTGCAGGGGCCGGACCTGGCCGAACTGGAACGGCTCTCGCGCATCATCGTGCCCAAGTTGCAGGCGATCCGCGGCCTGGTCGACCTCGACAGCACGCTCAAGCCCGACAAGCCGACCGTCGCGATCGCCGTGAAGCGCGATGCGGCCTCCGACGTCGGCCTGAACGTCGACAGGCTCGCGACCAGCCTGCGCACGATGGTCGCCGGCACCACGGTCGGCAACTGGCGCGCCCCCGATGGCGAGAACTACGACGTCAACGTGCGCCTGACGCCCGGCAGCCGTGTCGAGATCGCCGACCTGCAGCGCATGCCGATCAGCGTGGCCGCAGCCGCCGACGGGTCGCCGCGCTCGGTGCAGCTGTCCCAGGTGGCCGACGTCGTGCCGTCGACCGGCCCGAACCAGATCAACCGCCGCGACCTGAACCGCGAGATCAACTTCGACGCCAACGCCTTCGGCCGCAGCTCGGGCGAGATCTCGGCCGAGATCAGGGCCGCGCTCGACGGCATCCACTGGCCTCCCGGCTACCGCTATGTCTTCGGCGGCTCGACCAAGAACATGACCGAATCGTTCCAGTACGCGATCGGCGCGCTGGCGCTGGCGATCGTGTTCATCTACATGATCCTGGCCAGCCAGTTCAAGAGTTTCCTGCAGCCGCTGGCGCTGATGAGCGCACTGCCGCTGACGCTGATCGGCGTGGTGCTGACGCTGCTGGTGTTCGGTTCGACCCTGAACATGTTCAGCATCATCGGCGTCGTGATGCTGATGGGACTGGTGACGAAGAACGCGATCCTGCTGGTCGATTTCGCGATCCGCGCGCGCGCCGGCGAGCATGCCGGCGAGCACGGGCTGCAGCACGACGCCGCGCCGCTGCCGCGCGAGGCGGCGCTGCTGCTCGCCGCGAAGGTGCGGCTGCGCCCGATCCTGATGACGACGCTGGCGATGGTCTTCGGCATGGTGCCGCTGGCGTTCGCGCTGTCCGAGGGCTCGGAACAGCGCGCGCCGATGGGCCAGGCGGTGATCGGCGGCGTGATCACCTCCTCGCTGCTGACCCTGGTGGTCGTGCCGGTGATCTACTGCTACCTCGACGATCTGGCCGCCTGGGCGAAACGGCGATTCGGGGCGCCACCGCCGGCGCCGCTGGCGGGCGATGCTCCGGCCGTCGCCGCCACAGCCCCGAAATAGAATCCGCGTGCTCCCCCACCCGTGACCACCATGAACATCGAACAAGCCCGCTTCAACATGATCGAACAGCAGATCCGCCCCTGGGATGTGCTCAACCTCGGCGTGCTGGAGTTGCTCGCCGTCGTCAAGCGCGAGGATTTCGTGCCGCCGGAGTACCGCGCGCTGGCCTTCGTCGACACCGAGGTGCCGCTGCCGGGCGGCCAATGCATGCTGGCGCCGCGGGTCGAGGCCCGCCTCCTGCAGGAACTCGACGTCCGCAAGCACGAGCGGGTGCTCGAGATCGGTGCCGGCTCGGGCTACATGGCGGCGCTGCTGGCGCACAAGGCGCAGCAGGTCAGCTCGCTGGAGATCGACGCCGCACTGGCGCGCTTCGCGACCGCGAACCTGCAACGTGCCGGTGTGACGAACGCCGGCGTCGTCCACGCCGACGGTTCGGCCGCTCCGGCCGCCGACGGGCCGTTCGACGTGATCGTGCTCTCCGGCTCGGTCGCCGAAGTGCCGCAGATGCTGCTGTCGCAACTCAAGGTCGGCGGGCGGCTGGCGGCGATCGTCGGCTTCGAGCCGGTGATGCGCGCCGTGCTGATCACCCGCACCGGCGACCAGGGCCTGGAGCGCCGGGTGCTGTTCGACACCGTCGCGCAGCGCCTGCGGGGCTTCGACGAGCCGACGCGCTTCCACTTCGGATGAAGCAGCTCAGCGGCCCCGATCTGATTGGAATGAGCGCCGCCGCGGGCCTGCCCGCCCCGCTGCTGCTCGACGTGCGCGAGCCCTGGGAGTTCGCGCTCGCGGCGATCCGCATCGACGGCCTGCGGACACTGCCGATGCCGATGAACAGCGTTCCCGCGCGCCTCGGCGAGCTCGATCCGGCGCAGCCTGTCGTGTGCATCTGCCACCACGGGGTCCGCAGTGCGCAGGTCGTCGCATTCCTGGAGCGCCAGGGGTTCGGGGCGGTCTACAACCTCGCCGGCGGCATCGACGCGTGGTCGACGCAGGTCGATGCCGGCGTGCCGCGCTATTGAACGACACACCACGATTCCGCACGAGAGGGCCCCATGTCACCGACCCGACGCTTCCACTCCGTGCGCCCGAGGCGCCCGCGCGCCCTCGCGGCGGTGATCGCTCTCGCGCTGGGCCTGGGGGTTGCCCTCGCAGCGCAGGCGCAAAGTCTGCAGGCACTCTACGAGGCGGCGCACGGTTACGACGCCGCCTACCTCGCCGCACGCGCCAACCTCGACGCGGCCCAGTACCGCCACGACCAGGCCCGCGGGCTGCGGCTGCCGCAGGTCGGCCTCGGCGTCAACGCGTCGCGCCAGCTCAACAACACTCCGGATTCGCCGTCGACGATCACGGCAAATTCCAGCACCGGCACGGCGACGCTGAACGCCTCGCAGACCTTGTTCAACCGCGCCAACGACGTGACCATCGTGCAGGCCGAGAAGGCGGTCGGCGCCTTCCGCGCCGACCTCGACGCCGCCGAGCAGGACCTGATCCTGCGCGTCGCGCAGGCCTATTTCGACGTCCTCGCCGCGCAGGACAACCTCGCCACCGCACGCGCCAGCCTGACCGCGATCTCGGAACAGGTCGCGTCGGCGAAGCGCAATTTCGAGGTCGGCACCGCGACCATCACCGACACGCGCGAGGCCCAGGCCCGCTACGACCTGGCGCGCTTCACGCAGATTCAGGCCGAGAACGACCTGACGACGAAACGCATCCTGCTCGACCAGACCGTCGGCCGCACCGGCATCGAGCCGAAGCAGCTGGCGGCGCCGCTGGTCATGCCGGCGCTGGTGCCGGCGAGCGTCGACGACTGGGTCGCGCGCGCCGATACCGAGCACCCGCAGGTGCGCAAGGCCCGGATCGCACTCGAGATCGCGCGGCTCGACACCGACAAGGCCCGGGCCGGCCACCTGCCGACCGTGACGCTGAACGGCAGCTACGGGCGCGGGCACCAGCGCAACCAGCTGGAAACGCCGGGCTCGTCGTTCGGGTATTCGACGCCGAGCACGGTGAGCGCGGTGTCTGTGAACCTCAACCTGCCGCTGTTCGCCGGCTTCCAGATCCAGAACCGGGTCAAGGAGACGCTGGTGCTCGAGGACAAGTCGCTCAACGACCTGGACGCCGCGCGGCGCGGCGTGGTGCAGCTGACGCGTCAGCTCTACTACCAGGTCGGTTCGGCCGGCGCACAGGTCAGTGCGCTCGAAGCCGCCGAATCGTCGAGCAAGCTCGCACTCGAGGCGACCCAGCTCGGCTTCAAGGTCGGCGTGCGCGTCAACATCGACGTGCTGAATGCGCAGGCCCAGCTCTACACCACCCAGGCCCAGCTCGCCAAGGCGCGCTACGACCTGATCATGGCCGGCCTGCGGCTGCGCCAGGCCTCGGGCCGGCTGGCCGCCGACGACGTGGCCTCGGTCAACGGCCTGCTGGTGCGCTAAAGGACACCGGGGCGCCGCCGGTCGTTGCCGGTCGCATGCGCACGCCGCCGTCCGGACCCTTTCTCTCGCTCCGACATCGATCGACCTCAGCCGCGCAGCAGCGCAACGATGCGTTGCGCCATGCGCTGCGCCGCGCCGCGGTGCTGCGACGCGAAGCGCCGTGCGTTCGCCGACAGCGCCGCAAGCCGCTGCGGCTCGGCAAGGAGTTCGCCGACGAGTGCCACGCCCTGCCCCATGTCGGCCACGCGCAGCGACGCGCCGGCCGCCAGCGAGAGCTGCGCCGCCTCGCCGAAGTTGAAGGTGCTGGGCCCCATCACCAGCGGGCAGCCGCAGGCGGCGGCCTCGATCAGGTTGTGGCCGCCGAGCGGCGCGAAGCTGCCGCCGAGCAGCGCCACCGTCGCGCCGGCGTAGTACAGCGACATCTCGCGCATCGAGTCGCCGAGCCAGACCTGCGCCTGCAGCGCCTCGGCCGGCGGCGTGTCGCCCCAGTCGCTGCGCCGCGCCAGCGTCCAGCCGCCCGCGCGCACCAGGGCCGCAACCTCGTCGAAACGCTGCGGGTGGCGCGGCACGATCAGCAGCAGCGCGCCGTCCGGGGCCCGGTGACGCCAGGCGTCGAGCAGCAGCGCCTCCTCGCCCTCGCGGGTGATCGCCGCCAGCACGACGGCGCGGGCCGACAGCGCGCGCCAGGCGGCACCGCGCGCGAGTTGCTCGGGATCGGGCGTCAGGTCGTACTTCAGGTTGCCGCTGACCTCGACCGGACGCGCGCCGGCGGCGCGAAGCCGGCGCGCGTCGTCGTCGGTCTGCGCGAGCACCAGCGCGACACTCTCGATCGCCGGCCGCAGCACCGCGTTGAAGCGGCGTCCGCGGACCAGGCTCCGCTCGCTCAGGCGCGCGTTCGCGAGCACCATCGGCACGCGCTGTGCCTGCGCGGCCAGCAGCAGGTTGGGCCAGACCTCGGTCTCCATCAGCACGCCGACGGCGGGCCGGAAACGGGCCAGGAACCGGCGCGCGGCACCCGGCGTGTCGTAGGGCAGCCAGGTCTGGCGATCGCCCTCGCGCAGCAGCGCGCGCCCGGCCTCGCGGCCGGTGGCGGTGCCGTGGGTCAGCAGCAGCCGCATGCCGGGGCGCTCGACCCGCAGCGCGTCGATCAGCGCCGCCGCGGCCAGGGTTTCGCCGAGCGACACCGCGTGCACCCAGACCCAGCCGGCGCGGGCCGCGTCCCGGTAAACGCCGAAACGCTCGGCGATGCGCTCGCGGTACAGCGGCTCGGCGCCGCCGCGCCAGCACAGCCGCAGCGCATACGCCGGCATCAGCAACCGCAGCAGCAGCGTGTAGAGGCCGCGTGCCAGCGCCTCGCGCAGCGTGTTCAAGCGGCGGCCTCGCGCACCTGGGTCCATGCGGCCCAGACCGCCTCGACCGACGGCGTCGGCCGGGCCACCACCGACACCTGATGCCGGTGCCCGTGCGCGACCTGCGGCCCGGTGCGCCACGCCGTCGGCCAGTTGTAGATCTGCACGTGCGGCAGGTCCAGCGCCACGGCGATGTGGCTCAGGCCGCTGTCGACGCCGACCACGCCCTGCGTCGCGCCGAGCCGGTCGACCAGCGCGTCCAGGCCCATCGCCGGCCAGACCTGCGCCGCCTCGCCGAGCGCGCCGGCGAGGCGCTGCGCGCGCGCCAGTTCGGCCGCGCCGGCATGCGGCAACGCGATGCGCCAGCCCTCGGCGATCCCGCGCCGGCCGAGTTCGATCCACGACGCTTCCGACCAGAGCTTGTCGTCGCGCGAGCTGCCGTGCACCAGCACCAGCGTCGGCGCGCCACCGGGCAGCAGCGTCGACATATGCAACCCGAACTGCGGCGGACCCTCGACCGCGTAGCCGAGCGCTCGGGCGGCCAGCACCCGGGAGCGGTCGAGCACGTGGATGTGCGGCTCGACGCGGATCGCATGGTCGACGAGCCAGCGCGCCGGCGGCTCGTGGCTCGCGCCCTCGGTGCGGTTGGCCAGCCCGTAGCGTGCGCCGCCGTCGGCGAGCATCGCCAGCCGGGCGATGACGGCCGACTTGGTCAGGCCCTGCAGATCGATCACGGCGTCGTAGCGATCGCGCCGCAGCCGGGCGCGAAAGCCGCGCCATTCGTCGCGCGTCGCGCGCGTCCACCACTGCCGGCTCCAGCGCCGCAGCGCGCACTCGATGACCTCGCCGATGCCCTCGACACGCCGCAGCAGCGGCGCAAAACCCGGCTCGACGACCCAGTCGACCAGGGCATCCGGAAGGGCGGCGCGGATGTCGTGCACCACCGGCATCGCATGCACCACATCGCCGAGCGACGACAGCTTGACGATGAGGATGCGCACGCCGGTCAGTGCGCCGCGGTGGCCACCCGAGCGTCCGGCTTGACGGCGCGCAGTGCCGCCATCAGCGTGGTTTCGATGCGCTTCAGCGCGGCCTCGGTGTGGCCCTCGAAGCGCAGCACCAGCACCGGCGTGGTGTTGGAGGCGCGGATCAGCCCGAAACCGTCGGCGTAGTCCACGCGCAGGCCGTCGATCGTGACGATCTCGCTCGCGCCGGGGAAGTCGGCGGCCTTCAGCAGGTCGTCCACCACGCGCCTCGGCTCGCCCTCGGCGCACGGCACGTTCAGCTCGGGCGTCGAAAAACTGGTCGGCAGCGCGTTCAGCACCTTGCTCGGGTCCTTGCTCCGCGACAGGATCTCGAGCAGCCGCGCCGCCGTGTAGGTCGCGTCGTCGAAACCGTACCAGCGCTCGGCGAAGAAGATGTGGCCGCTCATCTCGCCGGCGATCGGCGCGCCTTCCTCGCGCAGCTTGGCCTTGACCAGCGAGTGGCCGGTCATCCACATCAGCGGCTTGCCGCCGCAGCGGCGGATCAGCGGCGCCAGGCGCTGCGTGCACTTGACGTCGAAGATGATGGTGGCACCCGGCTGGCGCTTCAGGATGTCGGTGGCCAGCAGCATCAGCTGGCGGTCCGGGTAGATGATCTGGCCGTCCTTCGTGACGACGCCCAGGCGGTCGCCGTCGCCGTCGAACGCGAGGCCGAGTTCGGCGCCGGTCTCGCGCACCGTGCGGATCAGGTCGGCCAGGTTCTCGGGCCGGCTCGGGTCCGGATGATGGTTCGGGAAATCGCCGTCGACCTCGGAATACAGCTCGACGACATCGCAGCCCAGCGCGCGCAGGATGCCGGGCGCCGACGCACCGGGAATGCCGTTGCCCGAGTCGACGACGATCTTCATCGGCCGCGCGAGCGTGCAGTCGCCAACGATGCGGCCGAGGTATTCGGTGCCGATGTCCATGCGCGCCGAGCGGCCGGTGCCGCGCACATAGTCCTCGGCCTCGATGCGCCGGCGCAGGGCCTGGATCTCGTCGCCGTAGATCGCCTTGCCGGCCAGCACCATCTTGAAGCCGTTGTAGTCCTTCGGGTTGTGGCTGCCGGTGACCATGATGCCGCTGCGGCAGCCGTGCCGGCCGCGCGTCGCGGCGACGTAATAGAGCATCGGCGTGGTCACCGCGCCGAGGTCGACGACATCCAGGCCGGTCGACGCCAGCCCCTTGATCAGTGCGGCCACCAGCCCCGGGCCGGAGAGCCGCCCGTCCCGAGCGACCGCGACGGCGCGCTCGCCGGCCGCGAGGGCCGCACTGCCGAACGCGCGGCCGAGGTGCTCGGCGAAGGCGTCGTCGATGCCGGCACCGACGATGCCGCGGATGTCATAGGCCTTGAAGCAGGAGGTGCTGACGTGCATGAGTCGCCGGGTGATTGGAGTGCGTGGAGTGCGGCGATTGTAGGGACCGGCCCGCGCTGGCAACGCACACCGCACGCAGCATGTCCGCCGCGCCGGGGTGGTCAGCGGCGGATACATCGAATCGTCTCAAGCTCGCCAGCGATCGGCCGATAGCCGCCTGAACCACTGGGCCCGCTGCCATGCGACTACCGCCAATCATGACCAGCCGTTGGCGAGCCATCGCCGCGTCGGCCCTCGACTCGCTCAAGCTGCGCGTGACGCTGGGCGTGGCCGCCGCGTTGGTGCTCGGCATGGGGGCGATCACGGCGGCGCTGGTCGGCCGCGCCGAGCACGACACGCTGCGCGCGCAACACCAGCGTGAACTCAACGATGCCGCGCGCACCGCGGATTTGCTGTCGGGCAACGTGACCGGCCTGCAGCGCGACCTGCAAAGCGTGGCCGCCCAGCTCGACCCGGCCCTGCTCGCGAACGAGCGCGAACTCGACCGCTTCATTCGCGACAAGCCGGTGCTGCGCGAGCACTTCGCCAATGTCTTCGTCCTCGACCGCTACGGCCGCGCGCGCCTGGTCGCCGATGCGAACGGGATCCGGCACCCCGATCTCGACGTGAGCGACCGCCCCTACTTCCGCCAGACCCTGGCGCAGGGCCGCCCGGTGGTATCCGAGCCCATCGTCGCACGGCTCAACGGTGCGCCGCTCGTCATCCTGACTTACCCGGTGTTCGGACCGGGCGGTGTCGTCGCCGTCATCGGCGGCTCGCTGGAGCTGGCGAGCCGCGACCTGCTTGCCGAACAGGTACGACACCAGGAATCCGACGTCGATGCGCTGACGGTGCTGACCGACGCCACCGGCGTGATACTGGCCCATCCGGATCGCAACCGCCTGCTGCGGCCGATTGCCGAGGAACCGCGCCTGGCCGAGGCTTTCGCAGCCTGGGTCGCGATGGGCCGACCGATGGAGCCCTCCGGACTCACGCTGCCTCAGTCCGGCGAGGTGGTCAGCGCGGCAGGTGCCGCCGCGCCGAACTGGATCGTGTGGCGTGCCCGGGCCGAATCCGAACTGCTTGCTCCGCTGCGGATTGCGCGACGCGCGGCGCTGGGCTGGGCCGCCGGGCTGATCGCGCTGACGTCGCTGGGCGTGTTCGCGTTGCTCAGGAGCGAACTGCGCCCGCTGGTCCTGCTCGAACGGCGCGCCCAGCACCTGTTCGACGGGCGGCCCGACGCCGACACTGCCTGGCCGCAGGCGCGCGGCGAGATCGGCCGACTCCAGCGCGTGCTGCACCATGTGGGCGCCGAGCGGGCCCAACTGGAGGCCTTCAACGCCCAGGTTCTGCTCAAGCTCGGGTCGGTGATGAGCGCGGCGCCGATCGGCATCGCATTCACCCGGGATCGGCGCTTCGAACTCGTCAGCGCGGAGTTTTGCCGGCTCTTCGGGCGCGCGGAACACGAGTTTCTCGGGCAACCGGCGCAGATGATCTACACGTCCGAGGACGAGTACCAGCGCCTCGGGGCACTGGTCAGCGAGGCGTTCGGCGCCGGCCATTCCTTCGTGCAGGAATTGCAGATGCTCCGCGCCGACGGATCGACCTTCTGGGCCAGCCTGCGCGGCAATCCGGTGGCCACCGGCGATCCCGCCGCCGGCACGATCTGGTCGGTCGCCGACGTCACCGAGCAGCACGCGCAAACCGAACAGCTCGCGTGGTCGGCGACGCACGACCCCTTGACCGGACTGGCGAACCGCAAGCTGTTCCTGCAGCGTGCCGGCGCGGTGCTGGCGGCGGCGCCGCTGTCGATGCCCGCCACGCTCGTGATGATCGATCTGGACCGCTTCAAGCCCATCAACGACACGGCCGGCCACGCGGCCGGCGACGCCATGCTGCGGGCCGTGGCTGCGGCGCTGGGCACGACGGTGCGCGCCACCGATCTGGTGGTCCGCCTCGGCGGCGACGAGTTCGCGCTGCTGCTGGAACGCTGCCCCGAGGCGGCCGGCATGCGCATCGCCGAGGCCGTGCGCGAAGCGATCCATGCCATCTCACTGCCCTGGGAGGGCCGCACCCTGCGCATCGGTGCCAGCCTGGGCGTCTCGTGCCTGAGCCCTGGGATGACGACGGTCGACGAGTGGGTCGACGCCGCCGACGCCGCCTGCTACGCAGCCAAGAACGCGGGCCGGGGCATGGTGCATGCCGGTTTGCCTGCACCCGCGATCGCCGTCGCGCACGGCTGACCGGGCGCCGCGCTGACCGGGACGGCGTGCCCGCAACGTCTCCACTCGCCGGAACCCCGCCAGGCGCCACGCGCGCCCGCCCGCTCGCGCGGGCGTTGATCAATTGGCCTGCGCCAATTGCTCGAGGATCGCGGGGTTCTCCAGTGTCGAGGTGTCCTGCGTGATTGCCTCGCCCTTCGCGACCGAGCGCAGCAGGCGGCGCATGATCTTGCCGCTGCGGGTCTTCGGCAGGTTGTCGCCGAAGCGGATGTCCTTGGGCTTGGCGATCGGACCGATCTCCTTGGCGACCCAGTCGCGCAGCTGCCTGGCGATCTGCTTCGCCTCGTCGCCGGTCGGGCGCGAGCGCTTCAGCACGACGAAGGCGCAGATCGCCTCGCCGGTGGTGTCGTCGGGGCGGCCGACCACGGCCGCTTCGGCGACCAGTTCGGTGCACGACACCAGCGCCGATTCGATCTCCATCGTGCCCATGCGGTGACCACTGACGTTGAGCACATCGTCGATGCGGCCAGTGATCGTGAAGTAGCCGGTGGCCGCGTCGCGGATCGCGCCGTCGCCGGCGAGGTAGTACCTGCCCTGGAAGTCGTCCGGGTAGTAGCTCTTCCTGAACCGCTCCGGGTCGCCCCAGATCGTGCGGATCATGCTCGGCCACGGCCGCTTGACGACCAGGATGCCGCCCTGCCCCCACGGCACGTCCTTGCCGGTCTCGTCAACGACGGCCGCGGCGATGCCGGGGAACGGCAGCGTGCACGAGCCCGGCACCAGCGGCGTGGCGCCCGGCAGCGGCGTGATCATGTGGCCGCCGGTCTCGGTCTGCCAGAAGGTGTCGACGATCGGGCAGCGGCTGCCGCCGATGTGCTTGTAGTACCACTCCCAGGCGGCCGGGTTGATCGGCTCGCCCACCGAGCCGAGGATGCGCAGGCTCGTCAGGTCGTAGCGGTCCGGGTGGACCGCGGCATTGCCTTCGGCCGCCTTGATCAGCGAGCGGATCGCGGTCGGCGCGGTGTAGAAGATCGTGACCTTGTGATCCTGGATCATCTTCCAGAAGCGGCCTGCGTCCGGGTAGGTCGGCACGCTCTCGAACACGATCTCGGTGCCGCCGAGCGCGAGCGGCCCATAGGCGATGTAGGTGTGGCCGGTGACCCAGCCGATGTCGGCGGTGCACCAGAACACGTCGTCGGGCTTCAGGTCGAAGGTCCACTTGGTCGTCAGCGCCGCGTGCAGCAGGTAGCCGCCGCTCGAGTGCTGCACGCCCTTGGGCTTGCCGGTCGAGCCCGAGGTGTAGAGCAGGAACAGCGGATGCTCGGCGCCGACCCACTCGGGCTCGCAGGTCGCCGGCTGGGCCTTGACCTCGTCGTGCAACCAGTGGTCGCGAGCCTGATCCCACGCGATGGTGCCGCCGGTGCGCCGGTAGACGATCACGTCCTTCACCGATTCGCATCCCTCGAGCGCGAGGGCCTCGTCGACGATCGCCTTCAGCGGCAGCTGCTTGCCGCCGCGCAGCTGTTCGTCGGCGGTGATCACCAGCACCGCGCCGGTGTCGGCGATGCGGTCGCGCAGCGATTGCGCCGAGAAGCCGCCGAAGATCACGGTGTGGATCGCGCCGATGCGCGCGCAGGCCTGCATCGCGACCACGCCTTCGATCGACATGCCGATGTAGATCGCGACCCGGTCGCCCTTGCGGACTCCGCGTGCGCGCAGCGCGTTGGCGAGGCGGCAGGTGCGTTCGAGCAGCTCGCGGTAACCAATCTTCGTGACCCGGCCGTCGTCGGCCTCGAAGACGATCGCGGTCTTGGCGCCCAGGCCGGCCTCGACCTGCCGGTCCAGGCAGTTGTACGAGACGTTCAGCGTGCCGTCCTCGAACCACTTGAAGAACGGCGCGTCGGCGCTGTCGAGCACCTTGGTGAATGGCATCTTCCAGCTGACCAGCTCGCGCGCGCGGGCGGCCCAGAAGGCCTCGTGGTCGGCGTCGGCCTCGGCGACCAGCCGCCGGTAGGCATCCATGCCGGATACCCAGGCATTCTTCACCGCGGCGGCGGATGGCTGGTAAACGGGGGGCTCGGATGCGCTCATCGTCTGTCTCCAAGGGTGTTGGGGTCGGTCCCCAGACTGCTTTGGCGCGCAGGTTAGGGAGTGGCTCTTACACGAAGGGCTTACTCGGCCCGCCGTCCTTCGACAACTACAATTTCCCGCAGTATCCATCGTCTCACTGCCCCCGACGCACCCGCATGGCCCAACGCCCCGATTCTCCCGCGCCCAAGACAGTCCGGCTGCGCCCGCTGCCCGCCTTCATCTTCACGAGCCGCTGGCTGCAGCTGCCGCTGTACCTGGGGCTGATCCTGGCGCAGTGCGTCTACGTGTTCCATTTCTGGGTCGAGCTGGTGCACCTGATCGAGGCTGCGTTCGGCAACCAGGCCGCCCTGACCGCGCTGACCCAGGGCATGGGCTACGCGTTCCCCGAGGGCCAGGGCCCGAAGCTGACCGAGACCGTGATCATGCTGGCGGTGCTGGCGCTGATCGATGTCGTGATGATCTCGAACCTGCTGATCATGGTGATCGTCGGCGGCTACGAGACCTTCGTCAGCCGCATGGACCTCGAAGGCCACCCGGACGAACCCGAGTGGCTCAGCCACGTCAACGCCTCGGTGCTGAAGGTCAAGCTCGGCACCGCGATCATCGGCATCAGCTCGATCCACCTGCTGAAGAGCTTCATCAGCGCCGCCAACATGAAGCCGGAAGTGCTGATGTGGCAGACGATCATCCACATCACCTTCCTGCTCTCGGCGATCGCGATCGCCTACACCGACCGGCTGCTCAACGCCTCGCAGGACCCGGCGCACTGAACGCCAGCGCCGCCGGCCCGGCGAGCCGGAAGAACACCAGCGTCAGCGCTTGCCCTTGAACTTCGGCTTGCGCTTGTCCTTGCGCGCGTTCATGGCCTCGGCGTAATCATCGGAATTGATCAGCATCGCCTGGGCGTACAGGTTGAACTCCCATTCCGCGTTGAGGCTGGATTCCATCCCGCGGCGCAGGCCCTCCTTGATCGAGGTGTACGCGAGCGGCGGGCCCGCGGCGAGTTCGCGGGCGAGTTCGAGCGCAGCCTCCTCCAGTTGGTCGTCGGGGACGCACCGATGCACCAGGCCGATCCGGTAGGCCTCCTCGCCGCGGACGGTGGTGCCGCGCATCAGCATGTCGGTCGCGCGCCCGAGACCGATGATCCGGGGCAGCAGGAACATGCCGCCGAGCGGGGCGATCAGGCCGATGTTGATCCAGGTTTCGCAGAAGCCCGCCGATTCGCCGGCGACCCGGAAGTCGCAGGCGATCGCGTATTCGCAGCCCGCACCGACCGCCGGGCCGGCCACTGCCGCGATCGTCGGCTTCTTGCACAGCTTGATGGCCTTGGCCGTGCCGGCGAAGTAGGTGTAGACCGTGTTGCGGATCTCGAACGGCTTCTTGCTCGTCATGTCGGCGAGAAACTTCAGATCGCCGCCGGACGTGAACGAGCCACCGGCGCCCGACAACAGCAGCACCCGCACCTCGTCGTCGCGCTCGAACTCGGCGATCGTGGTCATCACCTTGTCGAGCATCTGCGGCGTCAGGGCATTCTTCATTTCCGGACGGTTGAAGATGATCCGGCCGATGCCGTCCTTCTTTTCCACGATGACTTCGTGCATGTCTGCTCCTGTGTGTTTGAATGCGGCGACCATGATCGCCTGCACCGGCAAGCTGCTCAATGTCTGGGACGACCCGGCGCGCGGAGCAACAGCGCGACGCCGAGCAGCCCGGCGATCAGCGAGCCGCCGATCACGCCGAGCTTGACCTGGGTATCGTAGCCGGCGTTGTGCCCCGCGAACGCGAGGCCACCGATGAACAGGCTCATCGTGAAGCCGATCCCGCACAGCACGCAGACGCCGAAGAACTGCCGCGTGCTCGCGCCGGCCGGCAGGCCCGCGCCGGTGGCGCGCATCAGCAGCCACGATGCGCCGAACACGCCGGCCGCCTTTCCCAGCACCAGCCCGACCGAAATGCCCAGCGGGACGCCTTGCAACAGCGTATCGATCGACACGCCCTGCAGGTTCACGCCGGCGTTCACGAACGCGAAGGTCGGCAGCACCGCGAACGCGACCCAGGGGTGCAGCGCGTGCTCGGCGGTCTCGAGCGGCGAGCCGGGCCGCGCATGTCGGTCATCCGTGCGCAACGGGATCGCCATCGCGGTGACCACGCCGGCCAGCGTCGCGTGGATGCCCGACTTCAGCACGCAGACCCAGATCGCCAGCCCGATCAGCACGTAGGGCCCGACGTCCATGACCCGGGCGCGGTTCAGCAGCGCCAGCAGCACGATGCCGCCGCCGGCCGCGAGCAGCATCGTCGGCGAGAGCTGCGCGGTGTAGAACAGCGCGATCACGACGATCGCGCCCAGGTCGTCGATGATCGCCACCGCCGTCAGGAACACCTTCAGCGACGCCGGCACGCGCGAGCCCAGCAGCATCAGGATGCCGAGCGCGAACGCGATGTCGGTCGCGGTCGGGATCGCCCAGCC
The DNA here is from genome assembly GCA_040388965.1 of Pseudomonadota bacterium. GTDB lineage: Bacteria > Pseudomonadota > Gammaproteobacteria > Burkholderiales > Burkholderiaceae_C > LMDS01. The sequence continues at coordinate 78,776 of JAZKAV010000020.1, forward strand.
GCGCAGCGCGATGGCATCGGCATGGTTCAGCGCCACGTAGATCAGCGCCGGCACGACCATTCCGCCGAGCGCCGCCACGGCGGGCAGCGCGGCCTGCTTCGCCGACGCGAGCTCGCCGGCCAGCACCTCGCGCTTGATCTCGAGCCCGACCAGGAAGAAGAACACCGCCATCCACAGGTCGTTGACCCACAGCAGCAGCGGCTTGGACAGCACCAGCCAGTCGTTCGCGATGCGGACCTCGCCGCGCAGCCCGACGAACTCGCGGTAAAGCGGCCCGAGCGGCGAGTTGGCGACGACCAATGCGACCAGCGCCGCGAGCGCGAGCACGACCCCGCCGGCGGATTCGGAGGCGATGAAACGGCGGATGCTGGTGATCACGTGGCGGTCCCTGCTTCAGTAAACTGGCGCCCTGCGGCACGCACGCATTGTTTCCCAGCTTTCCCCCACCGAGATGCTCCCCATGACCACGATCCGTTATGCCGACCTCGTCGAGAGCGTCGCCGGCGCGCTGCAGTACATCAGCTACTACCACCCGGCCGACTACATCGCGCACCTCGCGCGTGCCTACGAGGCCGAGCAGAGTCCGGCGGCGAAGGACGCGATCGCGCAGATCCTGACCAACTCGAAGATGTGCGCCGAAGGCCGGCGCCCGATCTGCCAGGACACCGGCATCGTCAACGTGTTCCTGACCATCGGCATGGACGTGCGCTTCGAGGGCTTCAAGGGGAGCATCGAGGACGCGGTGAACGACGGCGTGCGCCAGGGCTACCTGAACCCCGACAACGTGCTGCGCGCCTCGATCGTCGCCGACCCGCACTTCGAGCGCAAGAACACGCGGGACAACACGCCCGCGGTGATCCACATGACACTGGTGCCGGGCAACACGGTCGACGTGCAGGTCGCGGCCAAGGGCGGCGGCAGCGAGAACAAGACCAAGTTCGTGATGATGAACCCGAGCGATTCGCTGGTCGACTGGGTCATGAAGACGGTGCCGACCATGGGCGCCGGCTGGTGTCCGCCCGGCATGCTGGGCATCGGCATCGGCGGCACCGCCGAGCGCGCGATGCTGCTGGCCAAGCAGAGCCTGATGGAAGACATCGACATGTACGAGCTGAAGGCGCGCGGCCCGCAGAACAAGCTCGAGGAGCTGCGCATCGAGCTGTGCGACAAGATCAATGCTTTGGGCATCGGCGCGCAGGGACTGGGTGGCCTGACGACGGTGCTCGACGTGAAGATCGCAACCTACCCGACCCACGCCGCGAGCAAGCCGGTCGCGATGATCCCGAACTGCGCCGCGACGCGCCACGCGCACTTCGTGCTCGACGGCTCCGGCCCGGCCTACCTGGAGCCGCCCAGCCTGGACCTCTGGCCCGACGTGAAGTGGCAGCCCGACTACAACAGAAGCCAGCGCGTCGATCTCAACACGCTGACCAAGGAACAGGTTGCCGCGTGGAAGCCGGGCGACACGCTGCTGCTCAGCGGCAGGATGCTGACCGGCCGCGACGCCGCGCACAAGCGCATCCAGGACATGCTCGCGAAAGGCGAGCAATTGCCCGTCGACTTCACGAACCGCGTGATCTATTACGTCGGCCCGGTCGACCCGGTGCGCGACGAGGTGGTCGGCCCGGCCGGCCCGACCACCGCGACACGCATGGACAAGTTCACCGAGATGATGCTCGGCGAAACCGGCCTGATCGGCATGATCGGCAAGGCCGAGCGCGGCCCGGCCGGTATCGAGGCGATCAGGAAGCACCGCAGCGCCTACCTGATGGCGGTGGGCGGCGCGGCCTACCTGGTGTCGAAGGCGATCAAGCACGCGACCGTCGTCGGGTTCGAAGACCTCGGCATGGAAGCGATCTACGAGTTCGACGTGACCGACATGCCGGTCACGGTCGCGGTCGATTCGAACGGGGTGTCGGTGCACGAGACCGGGCCGAAGGAATGGCAGGCGCGGATCAAGTCGAGCATCGGCAGGATCCCGGTCGCGGTGGCCTGACACCGGCACCGATGAACGTGACAGACGACGCACCTGCCGACCCGGACGTCACGTCGACCGCGTCAACCCCTGCATTTAGGGCGCGCGTCCGGCAGATGCGCGATGGACTCGTCGTGACCACCATGCTGGGCTGGCGTGTTATCGCGGCTGCTAGACTCCCCCGCACCTTCAACGACTCATCGCCCGCGCGTGGACTATCCCGGCAACCTCTTCGTCGTCGCCGCGCCCAGCGGGACCGGCAAATCGAGTCTTGTCAGTTCGCTGCTGCAGGTCGATTCGCACCTGGTCGTCGCAGTCTCGCACACCACGCGCGCGCCCCGCGGCCAGGAGCAGCAGGGCCGCGAGTACCACTTCTGCGACGAGGCGAGCTTTCGCGCGATGATCGAGCGGGACGAATTCGTCGAGTGGGCCGAGGTGCACGGCCACCTGTACGGGACCTCGCGCGCGGCCATCGAATCGCACATCACCGGTGGGCAGGACGTGGTGCTCGAGATCGACTGGCAGGGCGCACTGCAGATCAAGCAGAAGTTCCCGAACGCGGTGCTGATCTTCATCCTGCCGCCGAGCTGGGAAGAACTGCGCCAGCGCCTGGACCGGCGCGGCGAGGATCGTCCCGAGGTCATCGCCACACGCATGGCGAACGCCCGCCTCGAGGTCTCGCAGGCGCGCCACTTCGACTTCGTTATAATCAACGCCTTGTTTGAAACGGCGCTCTTCGATCTGAAAGCGATCGTTCATTCGCAGCGGCTCAAGTACGCTGCACTTCAAAGAAGCAAGCCCGCTGTCTTTGCCGCGCTCGATCTGAGCTGAGCCGATCCCGAAAGAAGTCTCATGGCCCGCATCACCGTCGAAGATTGCCTCGTCAAGATCCCGAACCGCTTCCAGCTCGTGCTGGCCGCGACCTACCGCGCGCGCATGCTGAGCCAGGGCCACGCGCCGAAGATCGAGACCAAGAACAAGCCCGGCGTGACCGCGCTGCGCGAGATTGCCGCCGGCGAGATCGGCATCGAGATGCTGCGCAAGGTCCCGGTCTGACCTTCCGCTGAGTCCGGCCGCGTCCTGCCGGCGCGGCAGGCTCGCCGCAAGCCTCTCCCGGCGGATGCGCTCATTCCAAGTTAAATTCGGAACATGAGCGCCAGCGCCCCCAACGCCCTGCGAGAACCGGCACCGAGTGCTGGCGCAGGCAAGCGCATCCCACCCCGGCCGCCGCCCGCCGCGGTCGACGCAGCCGCCGCCTCGTTCGCGGCGCTGACCCACAAGCTCGACTACCTCGAAGCCGCCGACATCAAGCGCGTGCGCGAGGCCTATCGCTTTGCCGACGAGGTGCATCTCGGCCAGTTCCGCGCCAGCGGCGAGCCCTACATCACGCACCCGATCGCGGTCGCCGGCCTGTGCGCCGAATGGAAGCTCGACGCCCAGGCCATCATGGCCGCGCTGATGCACGACGCGATGGAAGACTGCGGCGTCACCAAGGCCGAGCTGATCGAGAAATTCGGCGCGCCGGTGGCCGATCTCGTCGACGGCCTGACCAAGCTCGACAAGCTCCAGTTCTCCACGCACGAGGAGTCGCAGGCCGAGTCGTTCCGAAAGATGCTGCTGGCGATGGCACGCGACGTGCGCGTGATCCTGATCAAGCTCGCCGACCGGCTGCACAACATGCGCACGATGAGTGCGATGCTGCCGGCCAAGCGCGCCCGCATTGCCGGCGAGACGCTCGAGATCTACGCACCGATCGCGCACCGCCTGGGACTGAACCAGACCTACCGCGAATTGCAGGAGCTGTCGTTCCGGTACCAGCGACCGTGGCGCCACGCGGCGCTGTCGAAGGCGGTGCTCAAGGCCCGCGGCTTCCGGCGCGACATCGTCGAGCGGATCCAGCACGACGTCGAACGCGCGTTCGTGCAGGCGAAGCTGCCGGCACAGGCGTTCGGCCGCGAGAAGACGCTGTTCTCGATCTACAAGAAGATGCGCGAGAAGCACCTCACCTTTGCGCAGGTCAACGACATTTTCGGTTTTCGCATCGTCGTCGCCACGCTGCAGGAGTGCTATCTCGCGCTGGGCGTGCTGCACCAGCTGTTCAAGCCGTTGCCGGGACGCTTCAAGGACTACATCGCGATCCCGAAGGCAAACGGCTACCAGTCGCTGCACACCACGCTGGTGAGCCCGCTCGGCACCGCGGTCGAATTCCAGATTCGCACCGAGCAGATGCACGCGGTCGCCGAAAAAGGCATCGCCGCCCACTGGCTCTACAAGAGCGGCGGCGCGCAGGTCCAGGAGGCGCAACGCCTGGGCGCGATGTGGCTGCAGTCGCTGATCGACATCCAGGACGAGACCCGCGACGCGAGCGAGTTCCTCGAGCATGTCAAGATCGACTTGTTCCCCGACGCGGTTTATGTGTTCACTCCGATGTCGAAGATCCTCGCGCTGCCGCGCGGGGCGACGCCGGTGGACTTCGCCTATGCGATCCACACCGACGTGGGCGACCACACGGTAGCCGCGAAAGTCAACGGCGAGCCGGTCGCGCTTCGCACCGAGCTGCGCAGTGGCGATGTCGTCGAGATCATCGGCACGCCGGGCGCGCGGCCGAACCCTGCCTGGCTGAACTTCGTGCGCACCGGGCGGGCGCGCTCGAAGATCCGCCACTACCTCAAGAACATGGAGCAGGAAGAGTCGCAGGACCTGGGCGAGAAGATGCTCGCACAGGCGATGCGCGCCGAAGGCCTGCATCTGCCCGGCGCCGAGCCTGCCGATGCCGCCTTGTGGCAGCAGCTCGTTCGCTGGAGCGGCAACAAGACCCGGGACGACCTGTTCACCGACATCGGCCTCGGACGCAAGATCGCCAGCATCGTCGCCAAGCGGCTCACGCGCCTGATGGCCGAGCGTGGCGCCAAACCCGACGCACTGACCTTGACGATGGGCCGCTACGCGACCGACGACGCCGCCCCTGTGCAAGGTCTGGTGCTGATCGACGGCAGCGAGGGCGCCTCCGTGCAGCTGGCACCGTGCTGCCGACCCATTCCCGGCGACGCGATCGTCGGTTATCTTGGACGCGGCGAGGGCTTGGTGGTGCATACCGCGGAATGCAGCGTCGGCAAGCGACTGTTCGCGCGCGACAGCGAACACTGGATGGGCGTCGAGTGGGCCGAGCAACCCTCGCGACCGTTCGAGACCACGATATCGCTGCTGGTCACGAACGGCAAGGGCGTGCTCGCGCAGGTGGCTCAGTCCGTGAGCGAGGCAGAAGCCGACATCACCCACATCGACATGGGCAACGACCCGGCCGCCGAAAGCGCCGAACTGCGGTTGCTGCTCAGTGTGCGCGACCGCCTGCACCTGGCCGACGTGATGCGCACCCTGAAACGCTCGCCGGCCGTGCTGCGCGTTTCCCGCGTCAAGCCTTAGCCGACCCGCACGACCCCTGCGGTGCCGGGTAGCGTATGTCGACCACCTCGATCTGCTCCAGCCCGCCTGGCGTCATCAACTGCACCTCATCGCCGACCCGCATCTTGAGGAGCGCCCGCGCGATCGGCGAGACCCAGCTCACCTCGCCCTTCAGGTTGTCGACCTCGTCGATGCCCTTGATCGTGACGGTGCGCTGCTCGTCGCGCTGGTTCACGTAGGTCACGGTCGCGCCGAAGAAGACCTGGTCGCCACCGAAGTGCAGCGCTGGATCGACGACCTCGGCGAGGTCGAGCCGCTTCGTGAGGAAGCGGATGCGCCGGTCGATCTCACGCAGCCGTTTCTTGCCGTACAGGTAGTCACCGTTCTCCGAACGATCGCCGTTCTTGGCGGCCCACGAAACAATGTCGACGATCTTCGGCCGCTCCGCGTCGAGCAGTTGCAGCAGTTCGGCCCGCAGGCCCTTGTAGCCCGCCGGGGTCAGGTAGTTCTTTGTACCGGCGGGCAGCGCGGGAGGCGCGATGCCGTCATCGTCGTCTTCGGCGGCGTCGGGCTCTCGGGTAAAGGCTTTGCTCATCGTGATCGCCAGCAGGCAGTAAGCACAGCCATCGGACTGGTCGCTATCATCGCCCGGTTGCGCGGGTGACGGAACTGGTAGACGTAGCGGCCTTAAAAGCCGCAGCCCTTGGGCGTACGGGTTCGATTCCCGTCCCGCGCACCAATGTCAGGGGGGGGCTGAGCCGGTGAGCACACCGGACAAGGCGTTCCGGTTGCGAAGCTTTGGAGGCGCGACCCGGAGTCGAACCGGGCTGAACGGATTTGCAATCCGGTGCATAACCGCTTTGCTATCGCGCCATCTCTCAATCGCAGATTCTAGACAGGAAAAAGGGAAGCACCTGGCTTCCCTTTTCGAGTTTGGAGCGGGAGAAGAGTCTCGAACTCTCGACCTCAACCTTGGCAAGGTTGCGCT